>NZ_JBLXBP010000003.1:0-823696 GCF_048381875.1 Halobacteriovorax sp.
TGCCAGGAGACAATACTTCATTCGCAGTAGATTTAATTACTCCAATTGCGATGGAAAAAGGTCTTAAGTTCGCGATCCGTGAAGGTGGTAGAACAATTGGTGCTGGTACAGTATCTGAAATTCTAGACTAATTTTATTGTATATAAAGAGGGTGGTCTTAAGGGCCACCCTTTTTTTATGAGAAAAATTGGTTGATGCGTAAAAAATATATGGCCTAGCGTAAAAATAATTTGACAATAGGCCCAAAAAACATATAAAAGTCAAATTCAACTTTTAAAATTGATTAATAGGATGTGTATGAAAGCTTCTAAGTTAAGAATTAAATTGCGCGCATATGATCACAAGCTTCTTGATAGCTCTGTAGATGAGATCGTTCAAACAGCTAAAGAAACAGGCGCTAGAGTAGCGGGACCAATCCCATTACCAACAGAAATTAATAAATTTACTGTTCTTAGATCACCTCACAAAGATAAAAAATCTCGTGAGCAATTTGAAATGAGAACACACAAGAGACTAATTGATATTGTTGATCCAACTCAACAGACTGTTGATAGCCTAATGAAATTAGATCTATCAGCTGGTGTTGACGTTGAAATCAAGTACTAGTATAAACTAAAAAAAATTTATTATTAACCATGCATGCATCTCTTGGAGAAGAGTGATGCTGTGGAGGCAAAATGACAGAAGAAACTCAAGCAGTTGAGACAGCTGCTACTGAATCATCTAGTTCACTAGCTCTTAATACTATCTATGGTGTTAAAGCTGGTATGACAAGAATCTTTGATGAAGCTGGTAACCACGTTCCAGTAACAGTAATCAAACTTATTCCTAATAAAGTAACTCAAGTTAAGACTCTAGATAAAGATGGGTACGAAGCTTACCAAGTTGGTTACTACGAAAAAAGAGAAAAACTACTTAATAAAGCAACTAAGGGTCACCTTAAGTCAGCTAACGTTGAGAATAACTTTGTAAGATTTGCAGAAGTTGCAGCTCAAGGTGTAGATGCTGCTAACTTAGGTAAAGATCTTTCAGTTGAGTCATTTGAAGCTTCTACATATGTTGACGTAACAGGAACATCTAAAGGTAAAGGTTTCCAAGGTCAAATGAAGAGACACAACTTTAAAGGTGGACCTGCAACTCACGGTTCGAAATTCCACAGACGTGGTGGTTCGATCGGTAACAGAGCGACTCCTGGTAAAGTTTGGAAGAACAAAAGAATGCCTGGGCACATGGGTTGTGAAACAAAAACAATTCAAAACATCAAGGTTGTTGAAGTTAATCAAGATAAAGGATACATGCTACTTAAGGGATCAGTTCCTGGTTCAAAAAATGGTTTTGTAAGAATCGCAAAAGCACTTAAGAAGTAATAGTAGACTGAGGTAATAGTTATGAGTGATGTAACAGTATTAAATGCAAAATTAGAAGAAGCAGGAAAGCTTACTACAAACGTAAGTCTTACTGCTGAAGATATTAACATGGCAGCTGTACACCAAGTTGTTAAAGCTACTCTAGCGGGAAGAAGACAAGGTAATGCTTGTGTTAAAGGTCGTTCAGATGTTAGCGGTGGTGGTATTAAGCCATTCAAACAAAAAGGTACAGGTAGAGCACGTCAAGGTTCTATTAGATCGTCTCTTATGGTAGGCGGTGGAACTGTTCACGGTCCTAGCCCAAGAAGCTACGTTCAAAAAGTTAATAAGAAAATGGCAAAGGTTGCTATTCAATCTATTCTTGCTGACAAACTCCAAGCAGGAAAGTTGACAGTAGTAGATACGATTGAATCAACTGGTAAAACTAAAGAAATGTACAATCTTTTAAATGGTAAAGGTTTACTACCGGCTTTAGTAGTAACTGCTGATAAAAACTCACCAGCTCTTAGAGCAGTGAAGAACTTACAGTGGGGTAAAGGGATGGCCGTTGAAGGTTTCTCTGTATACGAAGCGGTTAAATTCGAAAACCTAGTTATTGAAAAGAGTGCATTAGAAACCCTATTAAATAAGTTGGTGTAATTATGGCGACGTTAGAAAATGTATTAAAGAAACCACTTATCACTGAAAAGACTTCTGTAGCTACAGATAACTACAACAGATTTGGTTTTGTTGTAGATCTTAAAGCTAACAAGCATCAAATTAAGAATGCAGTTGAAGCGCTTTATGATGTGAAAGTATTAAATGTAAAGACAAACATCACTCCAGGTAAAATTAAAAGAGCTGGTAAAGGTGTAAAAAAGACTAGTAAATTCAAGAAGGCTTTCGTTCAATTAGCGGAAGGTCAAAAGATTGAATTTTTTAAAGGTGTTTAACTAGTTAGCTGAGGAAATTATGGGTATTAAAAGATTTAAACCAACAACTCCTTCACTAAGAAAGATGCAAGTCCTAAATAGTGATGAGTTAACAAAAGATGTAAAGCCGGTTAAAGGTCTAACATCAGTTAAGAAAAATTTTGCAGGTAGAAATAACTCTGGACGTATCACTGTTAGACACAGAGGTGGTGGAGTTAAGAGAAGATATAGAATTATCGACTTCAAAAGAAACAAAATGGATATCCCTGCAACAGTTCAAGCGATCTCATATGATCCAAACAGAACTTGTAATATCGCACTTATCGCATACCACGATGGTGAGAAGAGCTACATCCTAGCTCCTCTTGGACTTAAAGTAGGTGATAAAGTTATCGCATCTGCAGATGCAGATATTAAAGTAGGAAATGCTAAGAAGCTTAAGGACATTCCAGTTGGTACTCTTGTACACAACGTTGAAATGTACCCAGGAGCTGGTGGTCAATTAGCACGTTCTGCAGGCTCTTACGTACAAATCATGGCAAAAGAGGGTAAGTTTGCTCTTCTTAGAATGCCATCAGGTGAGCTTAGAAAAGTTGAATTAGTATGTATGGCAACAATTGGTCAGGTAGGTAACCTAGATCACGAAAAACGTAACATTGGTAAAGCTGGACGTAAGAGAAAGCTTGGATTTAGACCAACTGTACGTGGTGTTGCTATGAACCCAGTTGATCACCCACACGGTGGTGGTGAAGGTAGAACTTCAGGTGGACGTCACCCAGTTTCACCATGGGGAACACCAACTAAGGGTTACAAGACTAGAACTAATAAGAGAACTGATAAGTTCATCGTTAAGAGAAGAAAGTAGTAGGAGATTAATATGGCCCGTTCACTTAAAAAAGGACCATTTGTTGATATTAGCTTAATGAAAAAAGCTCTACAAATGCAAGAAGAAGGTAATAAAGGTAACAAAGTGATCAAGACATGGTCTAGAAGATCAACGATTGTTCCTGAGTTTATTGGACTTACATTTGCCGTTCACAACGGTAAGAAATTCATACCAGTTTATGTTACAGACAATATGATCGGACATAAGTTAGGTGAATTTGCACTTACAAGAACTTACTATGGTCACGGTGCAGATAAGAAAGGCAAGAAAAAGTAGTTAAGTTACAGTTGAATAAGGAGAAGGTCAGATGGCCATTACAGTTAGAAACAGTAGAGTTGGTATCGCGCCAAGAAAAGTAAGACAGGTTTGCGATCTAATTAGAAAGAAGAAAGCTTCTGAAGCGTTAAAGATTTTACGTTTCCAAGAGAAGAAAGAAATTGCACTTGTTTTAACAAAATTAATTAATAGTGGATTAGCAATCGCAGCTGATTCTGAAAAATATGATTTAGACAACTTAGTTGTTTCAATCATTAAAGCGGACGAAGGTCCAACTTTAAAGCGTATCCAGCCAAGAGCTCAAGGTCGCGCATTCAGAATTAGAAAAAGAACTAGTCACATAACAGTTGAACTAAAAGAAGCATAGGATAAATTATGGGACAAAAAGTACATCCATACGGTTTTAGATTAGGTTATATTAAGTCATGGCACTCAAATTGGTTTGCTAACGATCAAGAATACGGTGAAACACTTCACGAAGATCTTGCAATTAGAAACTACATTGAAAAGAACATGAAGAATGCTTCTGTAGCTAACATCGAGTTATCAAGAACTTCAAACCAGGTTAAGGTTACTGTTTATACAGCTAAGCCAGGTGTAGCAATTGGTAAAAAAGGCGCAGGAATTGAGAAAATTAGAAACGACCTTAAGAAACTTACTAAAGGGACTCTAATCTTCAATATTGCAGAAGTTAAAAGACCAGATGCAGAAGCAAAGTTAATTGCTGAGAATATCGCAGGTCAGCTTGAGAAACGTGTAGCTTTCAGAAGAGCAATGAAGAAAGTTATGCAGTCAGCATTCAGAGCTGGTGTTAAAGGTATTCGTGTTAGAACAGCAGGTCGTTTAGGCGGAGCTGAGATGGCAAGAGCAGAAGGTTATACAGAGAGAAAAGTTCCTCTACACACTCTTAGAGCAGATATTGATTACAACACTGCTGAAGCACAAACAACATACGGTATTATCGGTGTTAAAGTTTGGGTTTATAAGGGTGAGATTTACAAGTAGTTGGAAATTCGTTAATGAATTGAATTTATTGAGGTAAATATGTTAAGTCCAAAAAAAGTAAAGTGGCGTAAGCAGCAGAAAGGAAGAATGAAAGGGAAAGCAAACCGTGGAAATACTATCACGTTCGGCGAATTTGCTATACAAGCCCTGTCATGTGGGTATATAACTAACCGTCAGATTGAAGCTGCCCGTATTGCAATGACAAGAAAGATCAAAAGAGGTGGTAACGTTTGGATCAAAATCTTTCCAGATAAAGTCCTAACTAAGAAGCCAGCTGAAGTTCGTATGGGGAAAGGTAAAGGTTCTCCAGATTCTTGGGTTGCAGTAGTAAAACCAGGAAGAGTAATGTTTGAAATTAAGCATACTGATCCTGAGCTAAGTAAACAAGCACTTAAGCTTGCTATGTACAAGCTGCCTGTTAAAACTAGAATCATTTCTAGAGAGCAACAGGAACTTTAATCGTTAGAGGAAGTTATGCAAAAGTTAGATTATAAAGAAGTAAGCGGTTTAAGCGGTAAAGAAATTGATGCAAAAGTTACTGAAATGAGAAGAGCTATCTTCGATATGAACATGTCAAAAGCGACAAGTGGAATCGAAAAGCCTCATCAGCTAAAAATTGCAAAAAAGAATATTGCTAAATTATTAACAGCAAAGAAAGCTAAAGGTGAATAACCATGAGTACAAAAACGTTTAAAAGAAAGCTAGATGGTGTAGTTGTTTCTGTAAAGAATGATAAAACTGTAGTTGTTAACGTTGCTAGACGTTTTAAGCACCCTGTATACAGTAAGTTCGTTACAAAAACTAAGAAATACCATGCTCATAACGAAAGTTTTGAAGCAAGTCTAGGTGACAATGTAACAATTATTGAAAGTAAACCTTATTCAAAACTCAAAAAGTGGGAACTGTTAAAGGTAAATAAGTAATGGCTTAATAAGCCTATTTTAGGAGTTAGAAATGATTCAGATGCAAACTAAGTTAGAAGTTGCTGATAACTCTGGAGCTAGAGAAGTAAAGTGTATCAAGGTTCTTGGTGGTTCAAAAAGAATGAACGCAAATCTTGGTGACATTATTGTAGTAGCAGTTCAGCAAGCTCTTCCAGGTGGAAAAATTAAAAAGGGTGACGTTAAGAAAGCAGTTATCGTTAGAACTAAGTACCCAATTAGAAGAGAAGATGGTTCTTACATCAGATTTGATAAGAACAGTGTTGTAATTCTAAATAATAACAATGAACCAGTAGGGACACGTATTTTTGGTCCTGTAGCTAGAGAATTAAGAAACAGAAGTTTCACTAAGATCTGTTCTTTGGCCCCGGAAGTTCTATAATCAAGGTTCAGTGAGGAAGTTATGCAAAAGCTAAAAGTTAATGATAATGTTGTAGTTTTAACAGGAAAAGACAGAGGCAAAACTGGTGAAGTTAAGAAAATTAATTTCAAGACCAAAGTTGTTTATGTTGGTGGTGTTAATCTAGTAAAAAAAGCAATTAAACCAACTCAAGAGAACCCAGCGGGCGGTATCGTTGATATCGAAGCGCCTCTTCACATCTCTAATGTTGCTGTTGTAAGCCCAAAAACAAAAAAGGCTACAAGAGTAAGATTTGAAGAAAAAGATGGAAAGAAAGTTAGAGTCGCTGTTTCTTGTGGATCAGAACTGAGTTAAGGGTAGAGGCAGATATGAGTAGATTCAGAAAACTTTATAATGATGAAATTAAAAATAAAATGACTGAGAAGTTTGGTTATAAGAATGTTAACCAGATTCCTAAGCTAGAAAAGATAGTGGTTAACTGTTGTACAAGAGACGCAGTTACTAACTCTAAAGTTGTTCAGTCGATTGTTAAGGATCTTGGAACTATTACTGGTCAAAAGCCAGTTGTTGCAAAGGCTAGAAAGTCTGTTGCAGGTTTCAAAGTTAGAGAAGGTATGCCTCTAGGTGCAAATGTTACTCTTCGTGGTGAGAGAATGTACGAATTCCTTGATAGACTTGTTAATATTACTCTTCCAAGAGTTCGTGACTTTAGAGGTGTTTCTTCTAAAGGTTTCGATGGACAGGGTAATTATACTTTAGGTTTAAAAGAGCAGATTATTTTCCCAGAAATTTCTTACGATCAAATTGATAAAGTAAGAGGTCTAGGAATCTCAATCGTAACAACTGCTGGAAACAACGAAGAAGGTAGAGAGCTACTAAACCTTTTTGGTATGCCTTTCAACAAGTAATAGAGGATATAGTAATGGCTAGAAAAGCGAAAATTGAAAGTAACAAGAAAAGAGCTAAGCTTGCTGAAAAATATGGTGCTTTAAGAAAAGAACTTAAGGCTGCTATCATCAACGAAAAACTTTCTGATGAAGAGAGATTTGAAGCGATGATCAGACTTCAAAAGCTTCCAAGAAATTCAGCTCAAATTAGAGTAAGAAATAGATGTGAACTGACTGGTCGTCCACGTGCTTTCTATAGAAAGTTCAGATTATCAAGAATTCAATTTAGAGAGTTAGCACTTAAAGGGATGATCCCAGGTGTAACTAAGTCAAGCTGGTGATGGTAGAGGAGACGAGATTATGATGACTGATCCTATTTCAGATATGTTAACAAGAATTAGAAATGCAATTAATGCTGGACACGATAGAGTTGAGTTCCCAGCATCAAAAATGAAAGCTGGTGTTTGTAAAGTTATGAAGGACGAAGGATATATTCGTTCATTCAAAATTATTGCAAAAAGCCAGTCAGATATAAGAATTAAAGTACTACTAAAAGATAACGCTATTGTTGGTCTTCAAAGAGTATCTAAGCCAGGTCTAAGACAGTACCGTGGTTATAAAGATATCTCTAGAGTAATCAGTGGTCTAGGTACTTCAATCCTATCAACTTCTAAAGGAATTATTTCTGATAGAGAAGCGAGAGCGACAAAAGTTGGTGGTGAAGTAATCTGTAATATTTGGTAGTAGGGAGCGAGTAATGTCACGTGTAGGAAAAAACCCGGTAATAGTTCCTGAGAAAACTCAGGTATCAATAAACGGTACAACAGTATCGGTTAAAGGGCCTAAAGGTGAACTAGAGTATACTTTTAATAATTTAGTAACTCTTTCACATGAAGGTAACGAAGTAAAAGTAAACCCAATTGACGAGTCAAAAAAGTCTCGTGCAATGTGGGGTACAGCAAGACAAATCATCTCTAACATGGTAACAGGTGTTACTGATGGTTTTACAAGAAAGCTTGAGTTCAACGGTGTTGGTTACAAGGCGTCAGTAAGTGGAAACACAATGACACTTAACCTTGGTTACTCTCACCCAATCGAGTACGTTCTTCCAGAAACAGTTGCTGCAAAAGTAACTAAGAATGAGATTGAACTTACTGGACCAAATAAAGAGCTTCTTGGATTTGCTGCTGCAAAAATCCGTTCATTCAGACCACCAGAGCCATATAAAGGTAAAGGTGTTAAATACGCTGAAGAGCACATTGTTAGAAAAGCTGGTAAATCTGGCGGTAAGTAATAAATATGTAGCCTGAGAATGGCCCGCGGTTAGGGCCTAGGGTGAGGAGACTAAAATGATTAGAAAACCTTATGGTAAAGCTGGTAAAGCAAGTACAGCTAGAAGAATTAGAAGAAAACTTGCAATTCGTAAAAAAGTTGTTGGTAATGCAGAGAGACCACGTCTATCTGTAAACCGTACAAACAAGCACATCACTGTACAAGTTATTGATGATGAAGCTAACAAGACTCTTTTCAGTGTTCAAACTTATGGTAAGAACGCAGTAGAAGGAAAGTGTAATGTTGCAGGTGCTCAACTTGTAGGTGCTAAACTTGCTGAAAACTTAAAAGCTAAGAATATTTCAACTGCTGTTTTCGACAGAAATGGACTTAAATACCACGGTGTAATTAAAGCTGTTGTTGAATCTGCTAGAGAAAATGGAATTCAAATTTAGGAGTAAGTGATGTCTGAAGAAAATAAAAGCGTTGAAAAAACAGTAAAAGCAGAACCTAAGAAGAAAGCTTCTAAAAGAGCTCCATCTAAAAAACGTCAAAATAATAACGGAATGGATGTTGAGCTTGAGGAAAGAGTTGTTGCTGTAAACAGAGTTGCAAAGGTTATGAAGGGTGGTAGAAGATTTTCTTTTAGTGCTCTAATGATCGTTGGTGATAAGAAAGGTCGCGTTGGTTTTGGTCTAGGGAAAGCAAAAGAAGTTCCTGAAGCAATCAGAAAAGCAACACAAGCGGCTCAAAAAAGTATGATTTCAGTACCTGTTGATGGTGGAACAATCCCACATACAGTTATGGGTGAGTTTGATGCTGGTCAGATCCTTTTCAAGCCTGCCGCAGAGGGGACAGGGGTTAAGGCTGCTGGTGCATGTCGTTCAATTCTTGAGCTTGCAGGTGTTAAAGACGTTCTAACTAAGTCACTTAGAGGTAATAACCCACACAATATCGTTAAGGCGACATTTGATGCTCTAGCACAACTAAGATCAGTTGAAGAAGTTGCAAGAGTACGTGGTAAAGAAGCTAAGGGCTTAAGAATTAAAGGTTAATTGAGGTTGATATGACAGCGAAAACAATTACAGTTACATTGAAGAAAAGTACTATTAAGTGCAACGAAAAGCAAAAAGCTACAGTTAGAGGTCTAGGACTTAGAAAAACAGGTACATCTAAGACTTTAGAAAATACATCAGCTGTTAGAGGAATGATCAAAAAGGTAATTCACCTTTTAGACATCCAGGAATAAGAGGTAGATATGTTAACTTTAAATAACTTAAAAAGCCCAAAGGGTGCACATAAGAACATCAAGAGAATTGGTCGTGGACAAGGTTCAGGACAAGGTACTCAAGCTGGTAAAGGTCATAAAGGTCAAAAAGCTCGTGCCGGTGGTGGTGTAAGAACTGGTTTCGAAGGTGGGAACATGCCATTATACATGCGTCTACCAAAGAGAGGATTTTCTAACGCTCCATTTAAAACAGTATATGCTGAAGTTTCTCTAGCTACTCTAGAAGCGAAATTTGATGGCGGAGACGTTACAAAAGAAGCTTTAATTGAGAAGGGTATTCTTAAGGGTGCGGATAAAAGACGTCCTGTGAAAATTCTTGCTAACGGAGAGCTTTCAAAATCGTTAAATTTTGTTAATATTGAAAAGTTTTCTAAGAGTGCACAAGAAGCAATCGAGAAAGCTGGTGGAAAAATAGCAACAAAATAAAAAGGATCGTCTGATGTCAAATGCTCATGGAAGACTTGAAGAGCTTAAGAAAAAAGTCTTTTTTACTTTTTTATTATTAGTAGTATATAGATTGGTTGCGCAAATCCCTGTTCCAGGGGTTGATGCGCAAGCAATTTCTTCATATTTTGCAGAATCTGGAGGCGGAGGTCTTTTCGATCTAATCAACACTTTTAGTGGTGGTGCCTTCAAGAGATTCTCAGTTTTAGCACTGGGGATTATGCCTTATATTACTACTTCTATTATCTTTTCTCTTCTTGGTGAGGTAATTCCTCAAATCCAAGAGATGCAGGAAGACTCAGAAGGACAAAAGAAAATACAAAAATGGACTAGGTATGCAACAGTAATACTCTGTTGCATACAGGGTTACTCAATGGCCGCTGTGTTTGAAACATTTGTTTCACCTGGTGGTGCTAGAGTTATTCCTGATCCAGGTATGCTATTTAGAGTTGTTACAATGATTACTCTAGCTGCAGGGACAATGTTTCTCCTATGGCTAGGTGAGAGAATCACTGAATTTGGACTCGAAAATGGTGTATCACTAATTATTTTTGCTGGTATTGCAGTTGAGCTACCAACAGAAGTAATTCAGAAAATAACATTATTTAGAAACGGTGAAATGGGTGGTTTAGAACTACTAACTTTCGCTGCTGTAATTGTTGTTGCATTCTTCGTGGTTGCGTTTATTGAAAGAGCCTTTAGAGCTATTCCAGTACAATATGCTAAAAGAGTTGTTAACAACAGAGTTTACGGAGGGAATCAAACACTTCCGATGAGAGTTGATACTGGTGGAGTTATGCCTCCTATCTTAGCATCTTCTCTACTTGCTGCACCTGCAACTTTTGCGACATTTATCCCAGCTGATAGTGCGTTTAAGCCATACTTTGATACTATTCAACAAAGTTTATACCCAGGGCAGTTACTATTTAATATCTTGTTTGGAGCTTTGATTGTGTACATGACTTATTTCTATGCACCAATTCAGTTCAAAACTAAGAAAATTTCCGAAATGCTACAAAAGAATAATGCATTCATCCCAGGAATTAGACCTGGTGATAAAACTAAAGAATATCTAGATACACTTTTAAATCGTATGTCATTCTTTGGGGCCTTATTCCTTATTGTTGTTTGTATTGTGCCTTCTTTAATTACAGGAGCTCAAACACGTTTCGGTGGAACATCTATGCTGATCCTTGTTTCAGTTTCAGTTAGAGTAATGATGAATGTGCAATCGTTTATGTTTGCTGACAAATATGAGTCATCATATAAGTCTAAAGGTAAATATAACGGAAATAACAGAAGGTTCTAGTCAATATGTCGCCACAGTTAATACTTATTGGAGCACCCGGTTCAGGTAAAGGTACTCAAGCTAAAAAGATTGTAAACGAACTTGGTTACAATCATGTTTCTACAGGTGATCTTCTGCGTGCAGAAGTTGCTAAAGGAAGTGAGCTAGGTACTAAAATCAAAGAAGTAATGGACTCTGGTGAGTTAGTTAGTGACGAACTTGTATTAGATTTATTAAAAGCAAATTGTGCTGTTGATAAATCGACATATATTTTTGACGGTTATCCACGTAATTTAGTACAAGCTAAAGATCTTGATAGTGCTCTATTGGGTGGAGTTAAGTCATTAGCTGTTTATTTTGAAGTCAATATCGATACTTTAGTAGAGAGAATTGTAAACCGCCGTGTCGCTCCTAAGAGTGGTGAGATTTACAATCTTAAAACTAAGCCACCGAAAGTTGATGGAAAATGTGATGTAAGTGGTGAAGATCTTGTGCATCGCAAAGATGATAATGAAGAAACTGTAAGAACAAGAATGAAGGTTTTTACAGACAATATTGAGCCTGTACTTGAGTATTATGAGTCACAGGGAAGACTAGTTAAGGTAGACGCAACCAAAGACCTTGACGCTATTTTTGAAGATATAAAAAAAGTTGTTAAATAATTTATAAATAAGTGATTGAGCTTGCAATATGGCCATGAGTCATATATAAGCAATTACTTTAGGTTTTTAGTATATGAGTAATCAGGAAACTATTGAGGTTGAAGGGGAAGTTACTGAGCTTCTTCCTAATACTAAATTTAAAGTCAAGCTACCGAATGGACATTCGGTAATTGCCCACATTAGTGGAAAAATGAGAATGCACTTTATTAAAATTTTACCTGGAGATAAGGTCCTTGTTGAAATCAGCAAGTATGATCTAACGAAGGGAAGAATTACATATAGAAGTAAAAAACGCTAGTGTAGTAGAACATACGAGGTAGTTATGAAAGTTAGAGCATCAGTGAAACCGATGTGTAAAGATTGTAAAGTTATTAAAAGAAAAAACGTACTTAGAGTTGTATGTAAAAACCCTAAGCACAAGCAAAGACAAGGCTAATTAATAGGAAGGAGTGTAGCTATGGCGAGAATTCTTGGTGTTGATATTCCTAGAAATAAGGTAATGAGAATTGCCCTGCAATCTATTTATGGTGTAGGACCAAAGATTGCTAAGGAAGTATTAGAAAAAACAAACATCGATTTAAACAAAAGTTCAAACGAACTTACTGAAGAAGAAGCAAATGAAATCAGACTTGTTCTTGAAAGTGAGTACACTGTAGAAGGTGACTTAAGAAGAGAAGTTGGTCTTAACATTAAGAGACTTAAAGATTTAGGTTGTTACAGAGGTATTAGACACAGAAAAGGTCTACCGGTAAGAGGTCAAAGAACTTCTACTAATGCTCGTACTCGTAAGGGGCCAGCAGTAGCAATCGCAGGTAAGAAGTCAATTAAGTCAATGAAGTAATTGTTAGGAGTTAATGATGGTTAAGAAAACAGCTTCAAAGAAAAAAGTAAAAAAGAACATCACGAGAGGTATCGCTCATATTCAGTGTTCTTTCAATAATACAATCGTAACATTCACAGATATGAATGGTAACGCAATTTCATGGGCGTCTGCAGGTCAGCTAGGTTTTAGAGGATCTAAGAAGTCGACTCCATTCGCGGCTCAAATGGCTTCAATGGAAGCAGCCAAGAAAGCTATGGAGCACGGACTATCAAGCGTTGAAGTAAGAGTTAAAGGTCCAGGTGCAGGTAGAGAAAATGCTGTAAGAGCATTCATCGCTGCAGGTCTGAAGATTACTTCTGTTGCTGATAGGTCACCAATCCCACACAACGGATGTCGTGCACCAAAAAGAAGAAGAGTATAATTTATAGACTTATATTATTAAGGAGTTGTCTGTGGACACATTTACAGCAAAAAATTGGACAGGAATGATAAGACCAGTAGCTTTGGAAATGGATAACGATAAGCTAACTAAGACTTATGGTAAGTTCGTTGCTAAGCCACTTGAAAGAGGTTATGGACAAACTCTTGGGAACTCATTACGTCGTGTACTTCTTTCATCACTTCAAGGTGCAGCTATTGTTGCAATTAGAATTGAAGGTGTTGAACATGAATTTGGTACAATCAACAACGTAAAAGAAGAAGTTTCTGAGATTATTCTAAACCTTAAAGAGGTACACTTTAGAATTAAAGATAAAGAGCAGGTAACTCTAACTCTTGAGAAATCAGTTGAGGGTGTTGTTACTGCTGGTGATATTTCTGAATCAGCTAACGTAGAAGTTCTTAATCCTGATCACGCTATCTGTAACTTATCTACAGGTGGATCAATCAAGATGGAACTACTTGTTGCTAGAGGAAAAGGATATGTTACTGCTCTAGATAATAAAGAATCATTTGATCTTCCAATCGGTTGGGTATATCTAGATTCTCTTTTCTCACCAGTTGCACGTGTTAACTATACAGTTACTAACTCACGTGTAGGTAAGAGAACAGACTTTGATAAGCTGACTTTAGAAGTATGGACTAACGCTGGTGTTGAGCCATCTGATGCTGTTGCATACTCTGCTAAGATCCTTAGAGATCAATTAGCAGTTTTCCTAAGCTTCGAAGATGAAGAAGAAATTACAAGAATGGAAGCTAAGCCAAAGAAACAACAAAATACAGCTAATGCAGCTCTATTAAAGCCTGTTTCTGAGCTTGAACTGTCTGTAAGATCTGCAAACTGCTTGCAGAACGCAGATATTAAGTATATCTATGAGCTAGTTTCTAAAACTGAAGGTGAAATGCTAAGAACTAAGAACTTTGGTCGTAAGTCACTAAATGAGATTAAAGAAGTTTTATCTCAAATGGGACTTGGTCTAGGTATGAAAGTTGATAGCATTATGCAAGACCTGAAAGAAGAAAACTAAAAGTTGTTATAAGTTGAGGTAGAGATATGAGACATCAAAGACATAAATATAAATTAGGTGTAAGTCCATCACACAGAGTTTCTATGATTAAAAACCTTGCGTCAGAAATTATTGACCACGGTATGATTAAGACAACTCTTACTAGAGCTAAAGCTGTTAAGCCAGTTGTAGAAAAGTTAGTAACTCTTTCTAAGAACGACACAGTAGCTAATAGAAGACTTGCATTCAAAAAACTTAACGATAAAGATGCAGTAAACAAGCTTTTTACAGAGCTTGGGCCAAAGTTTAAAGAAAGAAATGGTGGTTATACAAGAATCATGAAGCTTTCTGATAACAGAGTTGGTGATAACTCTAAGATGGCTTATATTGCTTTCGTTGATTAATATTTTAATTAATTCAAACTAAAATAGGCCCATCATATTTAGGTATGATGGGTTTTTTTATTTCACATTGTATTTGCTATGAGTACTTCTTCAAAAATATCATTCATCTTTATAATTGTGGCCATAACGCTTGGTTATTCTATTTATCATAAAAATAAAATTGATACCTATGTTGATGAAAGTCGCACGTATATATTAAAAACACTCCCTAGTGTTGAGTTAACTAATTTTGAAGATAATAGTCCTGTTCAGTTACAAGATTTAGCGCAAAGCTCTAATGGTCTTGTTGTCCATTTTTGGGGAACATGGTGTGCACCTTGTGAAGCTGAATTTCCTGAATTCGTTGAGTTTGCACGTAAGCTCGAAGAAAAGAATGTAAAAGTCGTTTTCATGGCCGTTAAAGATGAGGACATGAAAATTAAAAAGTTCCTAAAAAGATTCAAAGACCTACCAAGTAATTCTATGGTTATTCATGATGTTTCTGGGATATCTATGAGTAAATTAGGGGTTGTTAAAGTTCCGGAAACTTTTGTTTTCGATTCTAACCTCGATCACCGTATTATGTTTAAGGGACCTCAAGATTGGAAGATGAGTTCATATTTCACACGTGTTCTCAACTACTTAGGGATAAATTAAACTAATAATATTTCTTTGAATTTGTCTATTTTTTCATCATTTGTAGTTAAGTTTTATTAAAATCTGCCGAAAAGTTTTACAGACTAAGCTTTGGTATATCGTTTTTGTGCCAAAAAAATAAACATCGGAGATTAACAATGATCAATTGGACTGAACTAAATGGACTACATGTTATTTCTAAGCTCGAAGAAATAATTAATAAGTGGTTTGGTGTAGAGGTATTCTATGCAGACAACCATTTTAAAATAAGAAGTGGACATAAAGATAAGGATTATGACTTTAAGAATCTTTTCTTTCAAACACAGATGTCTCTTCCGCATGGTTATGACTTTATTACGGCCGATGTAGAAAGGTTTAGTGATGAATTAAGTCAGTCTGGTGAAACGGTTATGATCTTTGATTCATATTTTCCGGGTGTGAAAATGATGGGGACAAGAATTGAAATTGAAGGTGAATATCAGGGAACTGTTTTTGCTTTTCCTTTCTTGAAAAGTACTTTCAGTGATGAAGATGAAAAAGAGCTAGTGGCCGCACTTATTGAGCATGGAGCGAGCCCAGAAGCAGCACAGGAATGTGTAAATGAAACAAGACGATTATTTCCAAGAGAAATTGAATATTTAAAAGAACTAGTTGAACTAGTTGCCGGTGAAGTAGCTACATTCCATGTCGAGATTTCTAAAAGAGAAGAAAGAATTCATATGCTGAATTCTGAACTCGGAGAAAAGTTCCGTTATCATAATATGATTGGTAAATCGAAAGCGATGCAAAAGATTTACTCTCTACTTGAAAGAATTTCTACTAGTGAATCTTCTGTACTTGTACAGGGTGAAAACGGTACTGGTAAGGAACTTGTTGCTAAAGCAATTCACTTTGCATCACCTCGTAAAGATGCTCAATTTCTAGCTGTTAACTGTTCTGCATTTAACGAGAACCTACTAGATTCTGAATTATTTGGTCACGTGAAGGGTTCTTTTACTGGTGCTCATAAAGAAAAGTCTGGTTTATTTGAGCTAGCAAATGGTGGGACATTATTCCTTGATGAAATTGGGGATACATCACTATCGATGCAAGTTAAGCTTCTACGTGTTCTTCAGGAAGGTACTTACTTACCAGTAGGTGCTGATAAGTCGAGAAGAACAGATGTGAGAATTATTGCAGCAACAAATAAAGACCTTAAAACAATGATGGCAAAAGGTGAGTTCAGAGAAGACCTTTACTATCGTATTAACGTTTTAAATGTAAATCTTCCTCCGCTAAGAGAGAGAAGAGAAGATATTCCTGTTTTAATGGAGCACTTTCTAAAGAAGAAGTGTGATGAGTCAGGTATGCCAATGAAGACTTTTTCTAAGAAGTGTATGGAAAAGATGCTTGATTATCCATGGCCAGGAAATGTTCGTCAGTTAGAAAACGAGGTTGAAAGGCTTGTTGTTCTTGCTGGTGATGATAAATCAATTACACCTGATATCCTTAGTCCACAGGTTCTAGATCACGGAGCGGCTCCAGTTGAGCAAACTAGAGGTGTTAACACATCTGGAAAACTTAAAGACGCACTTATGGAACTTGAGATTATTATGATTCGTGAAGGGCTTAAGAGATGTAACTTTAATAAATCAAAGCTTGCTAAAGAGCTTGGTATGTCTCGTGCTAGTTTAATCATGAAAGTTGATAAGTATGGACTAGATAAACGTGCGAAAGCAGGTAATGAATAGTTAAAAACTTACAATAATAAAATATAGACACTTTTGGGCCCTCAACGAGGGCCTTTTTATTTATATTCCTATAATTTCATAGACTTAACCCCCATAAAATAACGCATCGTGATTGGGCAAATTGCATTTTAAAGGTGTAATATGCACTGATAATTTAAACATGAAATTTTGAAAGAAGTTGGTGGAGGGTTTATGTCGACAACCAGTGAAAATATATTAGAAGAAAAAAGGGCCTTTCTCCTTAACAAGAGAGCTGAAGCCGAGCAAGGTGGTGGTGAAGCTAGAATTGCTAAGCAACATGACCAAGGTAAGTACACAGCAAGAGAGAGAATCGAAAGATTAGTTGATCCAGGTACATTTATCGAGTTTGATAAATTTGTTACACATCGATGTGTAAACTTTGGAATGGAAAAGAAGAAGTTTCTTGGTGATGGTGTCGTAACAGGTATTGCAGAAATTAATGGTCAAAAGATCGCTGTTTATTCTCAAGATTTTACTTGTTGGGGTGGTGCACTTGGTGAAGCTCACGCAAAGAAGATCTGTAAGATAATGGACTTCGCACTTGATAATAGAATTCCTGTAATCGGTATTCAGGACTCAGGTGGAGCACGTATTCAAGAGGGTGTTGATGCTCTTGGTGGATATGCCGAAATCTTCTATAGAAACGTAAAAGCTTCAGGTGTTATTCCTCAAATATCTTTAATTATGGGGCCTTCAGCTGGTGGTGCAGTTTATTCACCTGCAGTAACTGACTTTATCTTCATGGTAGATCAGTCATCATATATGTTCGTTACAGGTCCAGATGTTATCAAGACTGTAACTCACGAAGAAGTAACAAAAGAAGACCTTGGTGGAGCTACTGCTCACTCTGAGAAGTCTGGTGTATGTCAGTTCAAGTGTAAGGACGAAGATGAGACTTTTGAAAGAGTAAGAGAGCTAATGAGTTACTTACCGGCTTCAAACTTCAGAGCACAAGAAGACAAGTATACTTCGGATCCAGTTTATAGAGATAATACAAAACTTAAGGAAGTAGTTCCTGGTAATCCTAAGAAGCCGTATGACATGAAAGAAGTTATTCTTGATATTGTTGATGATGGGCACTTCTTAGAAGTACATAAAGACTACGCAAGAAATATCGTTGTTGGTTTCGCATCAATTGGTGGAATTAAAATTGGTATTGTTGCTAACCAACCAGAAGTTTTAGCTGGTGTTCTTGATATAGATTCATCATGTAAAGCAGCTCGTTTTATTAGATTCTGTGACTCATTTGATATTCCAATCGTTTCACTTGTCGATGTTCCAGGTTTCTTACCAGGAACAGTTCAAGAGTATGGTGGGATTATTAAGCACGGTTCTAAACTTCTTTATGCATACGCAGAAGCGACTGTTCCATTAATTACTCTAATTACAAGAAAGTCTTATGGTGGAGCGTATGATGTTATGGCATCAAAGCACATTAGAGCAGATGTTAACCTTGCTTACCCAACTGGTGAAATTGCCGTTATGGGTGCAGAAGGTGCAGTAAATATCGTCTTTAGGAATGAATTAAAAGGTCTTGAAGGTGAAGAATATGAAAAGAAAAAAGCAGAGCTAGTTGCAAATTATGAAAATAACTTTGCTAATCCATATGTAGCAGCTGAAAGAGGTTATATTGACTCTGTTATTCTTCCAGAAGAAACAAGAAAGCGTCTTTATGAATATCTAAAAGTACTTAAAGACAAAAAAGTTGATAGACCAAAACGTAAACACGGGAATATTCAATTATGATGATCAGACAGCCAAAGAATATGGAAAGAAGAGTATTAATTGCAAACCGTGGAGAGATCGCTTCTCGTGTAGCTAAGGCTTGTCGTGAACTCGGTCACACAGCAATTGGTATTTTTACAGATAATGAGCCTCAAGGGACACATCTTCAGTTTTGTGATGAATGGGTTTACCTTGAAGGTAATACAAATGCAGAGACATACCTAAATGTTGAAAAACTTGTTGCTTTAGCTAAAGAGATTAAAGCAGATGGTGTTCACCCAGGATATGGTTTCCTTTCAGAGAATAGAGATTTTGCAAATGCACTTTCTGAAGCGGGGATCACTTTTATCGGTCCACATGTTGATGCCATTAGAGTAATGGGTGATAAGGCGACGTCTAAGAAGCTAGCAAATGAAGCAGGTGTTCCTACTGTTCCAGGTACAGATCATGCTGTACCTACTGTTGATGAAGCAGTCCAAATAGCAGATAGAATTGGATATCCTGTTCTACTTAAAGCAGTTGCTGGTGGTGGTGGACGTGGTATGCGTGCATGTAATAATGAAGCTGAAGTACGTGAGCAATTTGATGCTGTTGGTAGAGAGGCCGCAGCGGCTTTTAACAATGGAGATCTACTTGTAGAGAAGCTTATTGTTAATCCTCGCCACATCGAAGTTCAAATTCTTGCAGATAAGAAAGGTAATACATTCCATTTCTTTGAAAGAGAATGTTCAGTTCAAAGAAGACACCAAAAGATTATTGAAGAAGCACCATCGCCATTTATTGGAAGTGATGAGGAGCTTCGTCAGCGTGTTTGCGAAACAGCTGTTAAGCTTGCAAAGGCCGTTGAATATGATTCGGCAGGTACAGTTGAGTTCATCATGGGTGAAGATAAGCAATTTTACTTCCTTGAGATGAATACACGTATCCAAGTTGAGCACCCAATCACTGAAGAAATTACTGGAATGGATCTTATTGTTTGTATGATTCAAGCTGCATTTGGTGATGAGTTGGGAATCCCTTCACAAGAATTCATCAGAAGATCAGGACACGCGATTGAATGTCGTATCTGTGCGGAGGATCCAATTACAATGCTTCCAGCTCCAGGTCTTGTAACAGGTTTTGAAACAAATTTCCCACAAGGAACACGTTTTGATCACTGCCTATACAAAGGATTAGAAGTTACTCCAGATTTCGATCCAATGGTAGGAAAGCTTGTTTGTAAAGGAATCGTTCGTGACGTTGCTGTAAGAAAAATGAATGCAGCACTAGATGGACTATTCATTGAAGGTCTTAAAACAAATCTTCCACTGTTAAAAGAAATTATGACAGAGAAGAACTTTGTTGATGGACATTATTCAACAGCTTACATTGGTGAAGTTGCACCTCAGAACAACGTGAAGACAGACCTTGATCATATAAAGCTATATACGATTATTGCAGGCTCTGAAGCACGTAGGATGGGTATTTAATATGAGAACATATTTAATTAATGATAATGAAGAAGTAATTGTTGATTTAACAAGAACTAAAGTTCATGAGTACAACCTTGTTGAATTTGACTTCTCAACTCTGAAAGATGGCGAGAGAAGTTTACATGAAACAATGTGGCTAAAGAAAATCTGTGGTCAGTATTTCATCTCTAGAGATCAAAGAACTTGGAAGAAGATTCCACGTCAAGATCTTCCATCTCGAGTTGTAAATGTTGACCGTGTTTATTCACTATTTAGAGGGTATAAGCCTTCTGGACTTGGTGGAGCCGACGCAGGTGAGTTCTTAACAAAAATGCCAGGTAAGATTGTAAAAATCAATGTGGAAGTTGGTCAAGAAGTTAAAAAGGGTGATACACTCTTAATTCTTGAGGCCATGAAAATGGAAAATGAAATTAAAACGGGGATTGATGGTACAGTTAAGGCCATCCACGTTAAGGAAGGGGACGCCTTAGAAGAAAACGTTCTCATGTTAGAAGTAGAAGCATAAGGAGAGTAAATGTCTTTTAATAATGGACAAGCACCAAGAAATGACTTCGAAAAAATGAAACAAGATTTAGATAAAGGGCTCAAGTTACTTGGGCCTTTTTTTATTTTTGTTGTTTTATTTGTTTTCGGATACACATCGTTTTACACAGTTGAGCCGGATGAGGAGGCCGTAGTAATTCGTTTAGGTAAGTACGTCGATACAAATCCACCTGGTCTACATTTTAAGATCCCATTTGGTATCGATAATGTAATCAAAGTTAAGGTTAAAACTGTTCTTCAAGAAGAGTTTGGTTTTAGAACAAAGAGTACAAGATCAAGAAGAACTTCTTATTCGAGTCGTAATCTTGATAGTGAATCACTAATGCTAACTGGGGACTTAAATGTTGCTTCAGTAGAATGGGCGGTTCAATACCAAGTCCGTGATCCATTCAAATTTATTTTTCAAACAAGTGAGCCAGTTAGAAATATTCGAGATATTTCTGAGTCAATTATGAGACGTGTTGTTGGTGACCGCTCAGTTACTGATGTTCTTACTGTAGGAAAGGTCGAAATTGAAGCAGATGCCAAAGTACTTATGCAAGAAGTAATTGATAAGTATGACATGGGTGTAACGATTATCTCTGTTAAACTTCAAGATGTTAATCCTCCACAGGTTGTAAAGGCATCATTCAATGAAGTAAACGAAGCTAAGCAAGAACAAGAGAAAGCAATTAATCAAGCAGAAGGTGCTTATAATAAAGTTATTCCTGAAGCTCGAGGAAAGGCCGAGAAAATCGTTTCTGAAGCAGAAGGTTATGCTGCTGCATTAGTTAACCGTGCAGAAGGTGATGTTGCAAAATTTAAGGAAGTATTAAAAGAATATAAGCGTGCGCCTCGTATTACTAAGAAGCGTCTTTATATTGAAGCGATGGAAGGTTTATATAAGAATTATAAAAACCTAACAATCATCGATCCTAAGGTTAAAGGGCTACTTCCTGTATTTGATAAAGGAGGGAAGTAATGAATAAATTAATTCCTTTAGTTGTAATTGTATTTATTGGTTTAGTTTTAGGGAAGCAGTCTATTTTTGTTATTAATGAAGGTCGTCAGGCCATAATTACAGAATTTGGGAAGCCTGTTGGAGAACCTATTACTGAAGCTGGACTTCATTTTAAAAAGCCTTTCATACAAGATGTACGATTTGTAGATAAAAGAATTTTGAGTTGGGATGGGTTTCCAAATCAAATCCCTACAAAAGATAAGAAATTCATTAAAGTAGATACAACAGCTCGATTTAGAATTATGAATGCTCTTAAGTTTATCCAAACAGTACGAAATACTGAGGGGGCAAAGCAGAGACTTGATACGATTTTGGATTCGGCTACACGTAATGTGATTTCATCTCATCAACTTGTTGAAGCGGTTAGAAACTCAAATGCAATCATTGAGAAGTTAGAATCAGCTAAACAAAATGTTAACGAAATTGAAGAAGAAATAACTGGTGACATTGAAAAAGTAGCAGTTGGTAGAGAAAAGTTATCTCAATTAATTGTTGAAAAAGCCGAAGGTGAATTAGAACAATTTGGTATCTCATTAATTGATGTACAGCTTAGACGAATTTCTTACGAGGAATCTGTTGAAAAAAAGGTTTACGAAAGAATGATTTCTGAACGTCAAAGAATTGCTTCAAAAATTAGATCTATTGGATCTGGTGAAAAAGCAAAGATTGAAGGTCGTTTAGTACGAGATCTTCAAACTATACAGTCAGAAGGTTATCGAAAAGCTCAGCTGATTAAAGGTCGTGCAGAAGCTAAAGCAAGTGCTGTTTACGCAAGAGCTTTTAAGCAAGATCCTGACTTTTTTGAGTTTATTAGAACGCTAGAGGCTTATAAGAAATCAATCGATGGAAATACTAAATTAATTATTTCTAATGATAACGAGTTCCTAAAGTTTTTGAGGTAATTTTGATTGAATATGTAATCGCATCAAATCCAGATGACCGTGTTTTAAAGAAAGTATCAGATGCTCTAAATAATGGAGAGCTTGTCTGTATACCAACTGATACAAATTGGGTTGTTATTGCATCTCCTTTTAACAAGAAGGGTGTGGAGAAGATTTATAAGTATAAAAATGCTCCTAAGCTTAAAGCATTTTCATTACTTTGTGATTCCATCTCAATGGCCTCTGAAGTTGCAATAATTGAAGATAATATCTTTCGTTTTATTAAACGACTTATACCAGGACATTTTACTTTTATTTTTGGTGCCAGTAAGAAGATTACGAAAGCCGTTGCTGCAAATAAAACAGATCATGAGGTTGGTATACGATTTGTTCCCTCTACTTTAGTTACACGTTTACTTGAGGTTCACGGGGAGCCTGTTTTATCGACAAATGTTGATCTTAAAAAGTTTTCTAGCTCAGTAACATCATATGATGAAGTTTATTCGTATATGATCGAAGAAGAGTTGGGTGGAGTCGTTTCAATGATTGTTGATCCAGGTGAATTAAGCTTCGCCGGACAATCAACTATTGTTAATTTTACAGAAGGTGGCCCTGATATAATAAGGCAGGGTGCTGGACTA
Source organism: Halobacteriovorax sp. (assembly GCF_048381875.1). Lineage (NCBI taxonomy): Bacteria > Pseudomonadati > Bdellovibrionota > Bacteriovoracia > Bacteriovoracales > Halobacteriovoraceae > Halobacteriovorax > Halobacteriovorax sp. The sequence continues at coordinate 22,889 of NZ_JBLXBP010000003.1, forward strand.
CTATAAATAAAGCCTTCTTAATGAAGGCTTTATTTATTTTTCAAATAGAGTGTTAATTAGTTTTTCTGCTGCGCTCAAAGGAGTTTCGACTTCGTTGAGTATGTTGTTGTTAAGCTGATTCCATTCTTCTTGAAGTTTTGGATTTTCTTTTACTTTATTTTCAATTAGTTCGTGGAAAAGTTTGTTTAACCAGGCTTGATTTTGTCTTTTTCTCTTTTGAGTAATCTTTTCCTTATTCTCTTTATATGTCTTATCAATTAAGCCCCAATACTCTTTGATTCCTTCATTATTTAAGGCTGAAGACATGAGAACGTTGGCACCAATTTTTTGATCTGTTTTAATGACACCAAGTGCTGATTTGTATTGAACCATTGTATCGTGCGCTTTCTGCTTATTATCTCCATCTGCTTTGTTGATAATAATATTGTCACATAACTCAATTATTCCTTTCTTTATTCCTTGGAGTTCGTCTCCTCCTCCTGGAAGAAGTAGTACTGAGAAAAGATCGACAATATTTGCTACATCGTATTCTGATTGTCCAACACCAACAGTTTCAATGAGAATCACATCATAGCCGGCAGCTTCACATGCTAGCATTACTTCTCTTGTTTTTAGAGCAACACCACCGAGGTTTCCTGAAGAGGGTGTCGGTCTAATGAATGCATTCTTTTCCTGAGCAAGCTTTTCCATTCTTGTTTTGTCACCAAGTAAACTTCCTCCGCTTAAAGGGGAGCTTGGGTCAATTGCGAGTACAGCAACCTTAAGCCCCTTTGATATTAAGTGTAGGCCAAGAGCTTCAATGAAAGTCGATTTCCCAACACCTGGAGTACCAGATATTCCAATACGAATTGCCTTACCAGTTAAAGGAAGGATTTCATTTAGAAGCTTCTGTGCATTTTTTTGATGCTCAGGTTTTTTACTTTCTATTAAAGTTATAAATTTTGAAAGAGATCGAATATTTCCTGTTTTCAATTTCTCAAGATCAATCTGCATTACTTTTGAGCCTCTTTAATTTTTGTAATTAAGTCTTTTGCGGCATCAGAAATTGTTGTACCAGGTCCATAGATTCCTTTGACTCCTGCTTCATATAAAAAGTCGTAGTCCTTTCTTGGAATTACTCCACCCGCAACAACAAGTATATCTTCTGCATCAAGCTTTTTAAGTTCTTCAATAAGGTCTGGGATTAATGTTTTATGACCTGCTGCTAGTGATGATGCTCCAATTACGTGGACATCGTTCTCAACTGCTTGTTTTGCAACTTCTTCAGGTGTTGAGAAAAGAGGAGAAAGATCAACATCAAAGCCAACATCGGCATAAGCTGTAGCGACAACTTTTGCTCCTCTGTCGTGTCCATCTTGTCCCATCTTTGCAATTAGAATTCTTGGACGACGCCCATAATCTTTTTCAAATTGGTCGATTTCGTTTTTTAAATTCATCCATTCCTCATCACTTTCAAATGATTGTCCATAGACACCTGATACTGTTTTAGTATTAGCGTTATAACGTCCCCACTCTTTTTCAAGAGCGTAAGTAATTTCTCCGACACTACAACGGGCTTCCATTGCTTCGACTGCTAGTTCAAGTCCGTTTCCATTACCTGTTTTTGCATAATATTCAAGTTTGGCCATGCACTCACTAACTTTTGCCTCATCTCTTGCTTCTCGGATTTCTTCAAGCCTCTTAATTTGCTCATTGAGAACTTGTACATTATCAATTTCTAAGACTTCAAACTCATCTTCAGTTGTTGGCCTATACTTATTAACACCAACGATAACATCTTCTCCGCGATCGATCTTTGCTTGTTTGAGAGCTGCTGCTTCTTCAATCTTTAATTTTGGAAGACCAGTTTCGATCGCCTTGGCCATTCCTCCTGCATCATCGATTTCTTTGATCAGTGAACGGGCCTTGTCTGCGATTTCTTGTGTTAGGCTTTCCATCATATATGAACCACCCCAAGGATCAACAGTATTTGTAATTCCTGTTTCCTCTTGAAGAATGATTTGAGTGTTTCTGGCGATTCGTGCAGAGAATTCCGTTGGCAGTGCAATCGCTTCATCAAATGAATTTGTGTGAAGTGATTGTGTTCCTCCAAAGACTGCGGCCATTGCTTCAATCGTTGTTCTGATAATGTTATTATATGGATCTTGTTCTGTTAGTGACCAGCCGGATGTTTGGCAGTGTGTACGTAACATTTTCGATTTAATATTTTTTGGGTTGTACTCTGAAACAATCTCCGACCACAGAAGTCTTGCTGCACGAAGCTTCGCAATTTCCATATAGAAGTTCATCCCAATACCAAAGAAGAATGAAAGTCGTGGTGCAAATGAATCAATTTCCATCCCTGCTTTTATGGCCGTGTTAATATATTCTTTTCCGTCTGCTAGAGTATATGCAAGTTCAAGTGCTGCATCAGCACCAGCTTCTTGAATATGGTAACCAGAAATCGAAATGGAATTAAACTTTGGCATATTTTGAGAAGTATATTCAAAGATATCTGCAATGATTTTCATCGAAGGAGCAGGAGGGAAGATATAAGTATTTCTTACCATGAACTCTTTTAGAATATCGTTTTGAATTGTTCCTGAAAGCTTATCAAGAGAAACACCTTGCTCTTTGGCTGCAACAATATAACCTGCTAGTACTGGAAGTACGGCACCATTCATTGTCATTGAAACAGATACTTTATCTAATGGAATCCCATCAAATAAAACTTTCATATCTTCAACAGTGTCAATCGCAACACCTGCTTTACCAACGTCACCTTTAACTCTTGGGTGATCGGAATCATAACCTCTGTGAGTTGCAAGATCGAAAGCAACAGAAACACCTTGCCCTCCTGCTGCTAATGCTTTCTTGTAAAAGTCATTTGATTCTTTAGCTGTTGAAAAACCTGCATACTGACGAATCGTCCAAGGACGTCCTGTATACATTGTTGCTCTTGGCCCACGAATAAATGGGGCCATACCTGGCATTGTATTTGTTAATTCATTATCTGCAAGATCTTCTTTTGTATATAGGGCCTTCATCTCAATACCTTCAGGTGTTTGAGTAACTTTAGGGCCTTTACCTTTTGTTTCTTTGTCAGCTAGTTCTTTCCAAGCATCAATACTATTGCTCATTTATTCTCCTTCAAACCATTTAACAACAATGTAATCAATTCCTGAGCTTTGTGCTGCTCGTATACCTGTTGGTGAATCTTCAAAAATCAGGCACTCTTCACTTTTAGCGTTGAAATGATTTTGTGCCAGTAAATATGGCTCAGGGTTTGGTTTCCCTTTTTCAACTTCACGTTCTGTTATTATTATTTCAAAATACTTCTTTAATTCACAATGCTCTAGTAAAGGATGAGTTACTTCATATTGGCTTGCAGTTACAAGTGCAAGTTTTAGACCTTTTGAAGTAAGGTTTTCTAGAAGCTTTCTAATGTTTCTATGTCTTATATTATTTGGATCAGACTGGCCAATAAGCCCTATTAATGCTGAGTTCTTTAACTCTAAGAATTCCTCAAGGCTAGCAAGCCCCAGGGCATTTTGTATAAGTGGATAAACCTCTTCATCTGACATGCCAAAGGTTTCTTCCATGGAAGGAATTTCGTTGTTACCACATAATTTTTGTACAACTTGGTAGTGAAGAGGCTCACTATTTAAGATAGTTCCGTCCATATCAAAGAAGATATATTTCTTTTCTTTGGTGTAAGTATCTAATAAGTCGATATCACTATCTTCTAAGTGTAGGAAATCACAAAGTTCTCTATTCATAGTTGAATTTATACCACAAAAGGAAGAAATTGTTGGGTTGTTGTGCAGCGTTAAGTTATTGCGATATAATTAAGAAGATGGAGGAGAATATGAAGAAGAGTAACTCAAGTATTTGCCTAGAGGCCTCGCTTCAAGCTTACTTCTTTGATGAGCTGCATCGAATAAATCAGAAGCGACAAGAACCCTTACCAGATTTATCTATTTATTATTCATCACTTGTTATGGATCGTTTTAGTTTATCTAATCAGTATTTTGAAAAACAAGAGGATGGCAGGGTACGAGAAAAGACTTTGGGAATTAAGTTGTTAAAAAGCGAAGGCCTTTCTGAGTCAGAAAAAAGAAGAGAGCTTAGAGACATTGGTGATACAGCTTTGTTTTTATGTGGATATTTCTCTAATTCAATAAATGAGAAGATCATCGATATCAATTATTATTGTGAGATTGGACGAACAGCTTATCGAAAGCTCGATAGTTATCAAGAATCATTCTACGACTATAAAGGTTTCTTCCAACACTTTTCAAAGCAATTTCATGAATTAACAAATATGATGAGCCTTTTACAAAGTGATTGTAATTTAAACGAAGAGCAGTTTTTGCTCTTCGCTAAAGACGTATCTTAGGAGACATTTCTTTATCTAATGGTTTACCCACTGTAATTGTAATCCAGTTCTGACTTAGAACTTTTTTTACAATTCTTTGAAAGTCCTCGTGTTTAAAATCACTAATTTCTTTATTTGCTTTATAAAAGTAATCAGATCCAAGTCCATGTAAAGTAGGTACTGAATATACGTTAGCATAGTCATCGTTAACTTGAAGATTAAGTTGATTTTGACCCTCAATCATTTTCTTTATTCTATTGAAGTTGGACTTTGATAGTCCCTCTCTTTGAATTTTGGCCAAGATCGAATTTATGGCATCAATTGCTTCCAATGTCTTGTCATGCCCACTTGCCATGTAAATTCCCCAGTAACCAGCTTCAAGTGCATTCATGTGAATTGGTTGAGCAACATAGCATAGACCTTTTCTATCTCTAACATCGACAAAAAGCTCTGAAGATTGTCCGGAAAGGTGAGTTGTTAGCATTTTGAAAACTACATTTTCTTTTGCCGTTAGCTTCTTTGTTTGTGTTGCGATCAATATCTGTGTTTGTTCGCGGTCGAAATCGATATGCTTATTAAGAGTTTTTATTTTTTCAATTTTTTTAATTTCTTTTTTCTTTTCTTTTCTCGGTTTTAAGTCAGAAAAATAGAATTCAACCTTTTCTAAAACCTCTTCAACACTTAAGTCTCCACAGAATGTGATAAGCATCTCTTTTGATTTTAGATTTTTTTCATGCTTTTTTATGAGGTCATCTTTTTTTATGGATCTTATTGATTTCTCATTTCCAATTGTAGAAAGAGAATAAGGATGTCCTTTAAATAATATATTAGTTGCTTCGGTAAAGCATTGCCTTGTTGGATCTGCTTTATTGGCCTCAATCGTTCTTAGGATTAGCTTCTTCTCATGATTTAAGCTCTTTGATTGAAAAGATGGAGTTATAAGTGATTTGAAAAAATGCTTCGATAAGTCAGAAAAGTGTTCGATCTGACCATGCATTGTTATTCCGTAGGCATTCTTTCCAGAGAAGCTATTGAACATTGTTGAGCGACTATCAAGGTCTAGCTTGAGCTTTTCATACGATAGGCCTTTATAGCCTTTTGTTAATTGCGAACTCATTAAGCTGTAGAGACCATTTGTCTTCAATGTTTCATCAACTAGCCCACCTTTTAGGTATGCATGCATTACAAACGTAGGCGTAATAGAGTTATAACGATATAAAAGTTTAATTCCTGGCTTAACTTCAATGACTTGAGTTGCTGGATCATATTTAGACTTTGTAGATTTAATTGTATTATCTTTTCCTGTCTTCTTGATCTGAGCAAGTTTCTTTTTAAATTCAGTGAGTCTAGGTTTAAATTCCTGTGGCTTTAAGTCATTTGGAAGCTGTAGGCTTAAATGTATTGATCGCCCAAAAATTTCAGAATATTTCTTATTAACTTCTTTTAAGCTAATCTTTCTGATCTTATCGATAAATTCTTGTTCAACATCTAGGTCTTTTGCTCCAGCATAACTACTTCCTAGAGAAAACGCATATGACTCAAGAGATTCTTTTTCATAAATTTTAGCAGCGACATATTGATTCTTAATTTTTTTAATATCACTTTCTTTTAGGCCGACTGTTGAAACTTCTGAAATTGTTTTTTCTAATTCTGACATAACTTTTTGATAATTTTCTTTTGGAAAGTTTATTCTCAAAAAGTGTATACCACCATCAGCAAAGAACATAGAAGATGAAGTACAGTTATTAGCAAGAGTGTTTCGTAGAACGAGGTTCTTATATAGTGGAGATGTTTCTCCGTAGCCTAAAGCATTGTAGGCAAGATCTTCAGCAGCGGCTCCATTTGATTTCATTGGAGGGCATTCGATGGCCATTGTTAGCTGGCACATTCTGACATCTTTTTTATGAATTTCAATTGTTGATTTCTTTTGCAAGCTAAAAGAAGGACGCTCAGAAAAAGAACCTTCTGGTAGGTGATAAGACTCAATCGTTTTTTTGTATTTTTCTTTTTCGCTCAAATCACCGGCAACAACTAAAAAAGCATTGGCGTTATTATAGTGGCTATTTCTAAACTCTGTTAATTGTTCTCTAGTGAAGTTCTTAATCGTATTCTCATTTCCTAAAATAGGATGAGCATACCCCCCCTTAAAAGACATTTCTTGAATTCTTTGAAAAGAAAATTGTCCTGGATTGTCCTGACTTCTTCGATATTCTTCAAAGACGACTTCTCTTTCCGGTATTAGGTCCTCTTCTTTAAACATAGGGTTGGAAACCATATCCATTACAATATCGATTGAATTATTAAAGTAGGCTATTGGTGAGTTTATATAGTAACAAGTGTAATCAAATGAAGTGAATGCATTTATTTCTCCACCATATGATTCTACATCGTGAGCAATTTTAGCTCCAGGTCTCTTCTTAGTACCTTTGAAAAACATGTGCTCTAAAAAGTGAGCAATTCCAAAATTACTCTTATCTTCTAAAGTTGATCCGGCCCTGAACCAAATTTGAACTGATGCACTCGTATTACCTGGAACATCGACAAAAATTACTTCTAAACCATTTTTTAGTCTTTCTATTTCATATTTCATTTACATAGCCTTTTATATTTAGGTATCAGTTAATTATAGTCTGTGAAGGACAAAATTAATATGGAAGAAATAAAGTCACTATATATACATTTTCCTTTTTGCCGCCATCTTTGCAATTATTGTGACTTTTATAAGTCTATAAAGGAAGATGAGGCACAATTAGAAGAATTTGAGTCTTTGTTTTCCCAGATGTCTAAAAAGCATCAAGAGATTTTAACAGACAATAACGCTACTTTGAAAAAGCTTGAAACGCTCTATATTGGTGGCGGAACACCAAGTCTATGGGGAATCGAAGGGGCAAAATTCTTAGGTAAATGGATGGAAAAAAATAATATTTCTTTCTGTGAAAAAAATGAATTTACCCTTGAGGTAAACCCTGGAGCATGGACTAAGGATGGGCTTGAAGCTTGGCGAAATATTGGAGTTAATCGCTACTCTTTAGGAATTCAGTCTCTTGATTCGAATTTTTTAAAAATAATCGATAGAGTCCATAACGTGGATGATGTGCATAATACTCTAAAGTTTTTTAAAGAAGGTCAGTATAATTTCTCTGTCGACTTTATGATAGGTCTGCCTTTTTCAAAAAAATACAATCGCGATATCATTTCAGAGTTAACTGAAATCTTAACGTATAATCCAAGTCATATTAGCCTGTATATATTAACAGTTCCTAAGCATTATAAATATTTTCAAGATCTACCAGATGATGAGTGGATAAGTGATGAATATACAAAAGTTGCTCAGTTCCTTTCTATCAATGGCTTTGAACACTATGAAGTTTCAAACTTTGCAAAGCGCTCGAAAGCCTCTGAGCATAATTTAAATTATTGGCGCATGAGATCTGTTGCAGCGCTAGGTCCATCAGCTACAGGCCTTATCCAAAATACACGATATCGATACAAGTGGAAAACCAAGGATGCTCAGGTTGTTGAAGAAAGACTATCAGAGGATGAGTATCAAATAGAGAGGCTCTATATGAACTTACGCTCTAGTGTCGGCTTTCCTATAAAGGATCAGTACTGGGGTGATCTTAGCGAATACGTTCAAAAGTTAAAGAAGGACGGATTGGCCATGGTTGGAGTGAATAAATTTAATCTAACGTCCCGCGGCTTTCTCATCCTTGATTCAATAATGGATGAAATCTTTAAAACATCTAAGTAATTCTAGATACTTAGTCTTTATCTTAAAAAATATTTATCCTCGCCATTGACACTAGGCCATATGCTCCCATCTTATGATTAGAGATAAATTTAAAGAGGTAGTTAAAGATGTCAGAAACTCAAGTTAATGATGAAAATGAAAATAAAAATGAAAAAGAAGTAGAGCTTGAAGCTAAAGAAAATGAAGAGGCTCAAGTTGCTGAGGAAGAAACTACAGATGGTGAGCAAGAAATCTCTGAAGAGATGAAAGAGCTTATGGAATTTAAAGATAAGTTCTATTATGTAGCCGCTGAAATGGAAAACTTAAAAAGACGCCATGAAAAACAGCTACAGGACCAAATGAAATTTGGAACTGAAAAAGTTATGATAGGCCTTCTTGATGTTGTTGATAATTTAGAAAGAACACTTCAGGCCATTGAAAATGATGAAGACGAAAAAGTTAAAAATATTTTCACTGGTGTAGATATGGTTAAAAACCAGTTTTTAGATTGTCTAAAAAATAATGGATTAGAGCTTATTGAAACTGATGGAAAAACATTTGACCCTCATTTCCATGAAGCTATGGCACAGATGCCAGCTGAAGGAAAGGAAGATCAAGAAATAATTCAGACATATCAAAATGGTTACTCACTAAATGGTAGAGTGATTAGAGCAGCAAAAGTAGTAGTAGCTAAAAACTAATATATAAAGGAGATTATAATGGGAAAAATTATTGGAATCGACTTAGGAACAACTAACTCATGTGTATCAGTTCTTGAGAATGGAAAGTACAAAATTGTACCAAATGCAGAAGGGCATAATACAACACCATCTGTAATTGGATTCGCAAACAACGGTGAAACTCTTGTTGGACAAGTTGCCAAAAGACAAGCGGTAACAAATCCATCAAAAACACTATACGGTATCAAAAGACTTATCGGTCGTAAGTTTGATACGCCAGAAGCTAAGCAATTTGCTGATGTAGCTCCATTTGAAATTTACGCAAATGATAATGGTGACGCTTGGGTTAAAGTTGACGGTAAAGCAATGGCACCACAAGAAATTTCAGCAAAAGTTCTTCAAAAGCTTAAGAAAGCAGCTGAAGACTACTTAGGCGAAACTGTTACAGAAGCAGTTATTACAGTTCCTGCTTACTTTAACGATTCACAAAGACAAGCAACAAAAGACGCTGGTAAAATTGCAGGTCTTGAAGTTAAAAGAATTATTAATGAGCCAACAGCAGCGGCACTAGCTTATGGATTAGACTCTAAGCAAGATAAGAATATTGCTGTATTTGACCTTGGTGGTGGTACTTTTGATATCTCAATTCTTGAAATCACATCTGATGGTGTATTCGAAGTTAAAGCAACTAACGGAGACACTTTCTTAGGTGGTGAGAACTTTGATGAAAATATCATTAACTTCCTTGCTGAAGAATTTCAAAAGCAAGAAGGAATTGACTTAAGAAAAGACCAAATGGCACTTCAAAGACTTAAAGAAGCTGCTGAAAAAGCAAAGCATGAACTATCGAATGTTAACTCAACAGATGTTAACCTTCCATTCATTACTGCAGATGCTTCAGGTCCAAAACACTTAAATGTAAACCTTTCAAGAGCTAAGTTTGAATCACTAATTGCAGATCACTTAACTGCTCTTGCTAAGCCATGTTTAACTTGTCTTGAAGACTCTGGACTTGAGAAGAATGAAATTGATGAGGTAATCCTTGTTGGTGGTTCAACTCGTATTCCAGCGGTACAAGAAAGAGTTAAAGAAATCTTTGGTAAAGAAGCTTCAAAAGGAGTTAACCCAGATGAAGTTGTAGCTGCAGGTGCTGCAATCCAAGGTGGTGTACTAGCTGGTGACGTTAAAGATGTACTTCTTCTAGACGTAACACCTCTTACACTAGGGATTGAAACTCTTGGTGGTGTAATGACAACTCTTATTGAGAAGAACACGACTATTCCAACGAAAAAGTCTCAAACTTTCTCAACTGCTGTTGATAACCAGCCAGCTGTTACAATTCACGTATGCCAAGGTGAACGTGAATTTGCTAAAGACAATAAGTCTCTAGGACGTTTCGATCTAAGTGGAATTGCACCAGCTCCAAGAGGTGTACCACAAATTGAAGTTACTTTTGACATCGATGCTAACGGTATCGTAAATGTTTCAGCTGTTGATAAAGCAACTGGTAAATCTCAAGAGATTAAGATTACTGCTGGTTCAGGTCTTTCAGATGAAGAAGTTGAAAGAATGGTAGCTGAAGCAGAAGCAAACAAGGAAGCGGATAAGAAAGCTCGTGAACTTGTTGATACAAGAAATAGTTTAGATGCTCTTATTTTAAGCTGTGAAAAAATGATTAAGGACGGTGAAGGTAAAATTTCTGACGACGATAAATCAAAGCTAGAAGCTGCGATCAATGAAGCGAAAGGAAAACTTCAATCAGAAAACCTTGATGAGTTAAAAGCAGCTCAAGAAGCTCTAACGAATGCTTCTCATGCAGTAGCTCAACAAATGTACCAACAACCAGGTGCTGATGCAGGTGCACAGCAAGCTGGTCCAGAAGCCGGTGCAGATGCTGGAGCTAATGCTGGAAATGATAAGCAAGATGACGATGTTGTCGATGCTGACTTCAAAGAAGTTTAATTAAAAGATAAAATTGAGGAAGGGAGCAGTGTGCTCCCTTTTTCGTAATAAAGAGAAAAAGTTATGAGTGATAAAAGAGATTATTACGATGTTCTGGGTGTCTCAAAAAGCGCAGACAAAAATGAAATAAAGAAAGCTTATCGTAAGCTTGCAATGAAATATCATCCCGATCGTAATCCCGATAATGCTGAAGCAGAAGCAAAGTTTAAAGAAGCTTCAGAGGCAGCAGAAGTACTACTCGATGAAGGTAAGCGCCAAAGATATGATCAGTTTGGACACGCTGGAGTAAACGGCCAAGCCGGTGGATTCGGTGGTGGTGGATTCCAAGGTGGATTTGGCGACTTTGGTGACCTAGGTGATATTTTTGGAGACATTTTTGGTGACATGATGGGCGGAGGCCGAGGTCGTCGTGGCGGACGTCGTCGTCAGGGTGTACCTGGTAATGATCTTCAAATGGCCGTAGGTGTAACTTTTGAAGAAGCGGCATTTGGTGCTAAGAAGACAGTTTCAATTAATAAAGAAACAACTTGTGAAACTTGTAAAGGCTCTGGTGCAAAAGAAGGCTCAGAACCAACTAGTTGTGATATGTGTCATGGAGCTGGTGAAGTAAGACGTCAGCAAGGTTTTTTCACTGTAGCTTCAACTTGTCCTAAATGTCATGGTTCAGGAACAATGATTAAAGATCCTTGTGGTACTTGTCATGGTCAAGGACGCAAGAAGAAAAAAGTTGAACTTGAAGTAACAATCCCTGCAGGTATTGATCATGGACAGAGATTAAAACTATCTGGTGAAGGAGATGCTGGTGCTCAGGGTGGCCCAAATGGTGATCTTTACATTGTTGTAGATGTAAAAGAGCATGAAATCTTCAAGCGCGATGGTTTTAACGTTCATTATACTGTACCAATTAGCTTTTCACAGGCTGCTCTTGGTGCTGAAGTAGAAGTTCCAACTCTTGATGGAAAGGTTGTTGTTGACCTGCCTGCTGGTACTCAATCAGGTAAGAAGATGAGACTTAAAGGCAAAGGGATTCAAAAGCTTGGTGGTTATGGTACAGGTGATGCAATTTTAACTGTTCATGTTGAAACACCAACAAAGTTATCAAAGGAACATAAAGAGCTTTTGGAACAAATTGCTAAGCTAGAAGGAAAGCAATGTCATCCAATGAGCCATGGTTTCATTGATAAAGTTAAAGAATTGTTTAGTTAATTTATTATATGAATGGGAGACTGAGTGTTTTAGTCTCCCATTATTGTTTTTATCTTTTTATTTCTCCTGTTTTCATCTATCCCTATTTCAAATAAAATAGACACTGAATAAATTAAAAAAGGTCTATTATGTTTAAATACATTTCACTAATTGTAATTACATTTCTTGTGAGTTGTAGCGGAATCCAAATGATTAATCGCGACACTTCTCACTTATATACAAAACAATTTCTCGCTAAATTTGATGTAGCAAAAAAGAGTTTTGTGGAAGGGCAAAAAGATGTCGCTCTTCAACAGTTAAATAATATCCAAGATGCAAAATTGAAGCCTGCAGAACTTGCAACAAAGAATAACTTAATTGGTGTCATTAATTATTCAAACGGCAACTTTGAACAAGCTATTTTTCAATTCAATTTGGCCCTTAATAGCTCTCAAGAAGATGGAGAGTTAAGTGCTCAGATTAGACTTAACCTAGCGAGTAGTTATTATAAATTAGATGATCTTGAGAACACATTCAAAACACTTGATGGTACTGACTCTCGTTATCTTTTAAATCGAGATCTCGAAAACTTTCATAAGTTAAGATATCGCGTCTCTAAGGAACTAGACTTTCAAACTGTCGCATTAGATTCTCTTTTATGGCTTAATGCAGGTGCGACGACAGTTGAAGACTTAAAGAATAATAAGTTCTATCCACAATTAGTTACTCAATACTTTATTGTTGATCAATCGCAAAGAGTGAAGATTGTTCAAGACTTTAAAGAAGGCAAAGAGTTTGTTTGTGCATATTTATCATATTTAGAAGTTGAGCAACTTATCAATGAAGGAAATAAAACTAAGGCGCAAGAAGTTGGAAGTTGGATGCAGTCTAACTTTGGAATGTTCCCTGAGATCTTAGCTCTTGTTTCAACTCGATTTGAAATGTTAAAGAAGTATAGCAAGATCAATATGCAATCAATAGGTGTTGTCCTTCCTTTAACAGGTGATAAGAGTAAATTTGGTAAAAGGGCATTAGCTGGAATTGATCACGCAGTAAGAAAGTATAACGAAAGAAATAGCAATAAACCTAACTTTCAACCAATACAAATTAAGATTTTTGATAGCATGGGTAGTGCAATCGTAGGTAAAGAGAAAGTTAGAGAGATGATTGAGCGTGAAAACTCTTCAATTGTTATTGGTGGCCTTTTAAAAGATGAAGCAAGAGCAGAGTATGAAGCTGCAAGAAAGTATGGGGCATTCTTTATTTCATTATCTCAAATCTATACGAATAAAGATGAAAAGAATCATCTCTTAATAGAGGTACCAGGCTCTGTTGAGTCTCAAGTTTCCCTTCTTTTTTCTGAAAAATATTTATCAAAGTATGGAAATAAAGTTTCTATTATTTATCCTAATACAGAAAGTGGCTATGCATATGTTGATTCAGCGTGGAAGATGGCCGAGAAGTCAGGAGCTGAAATTGTAAGTATTCAATCTTTTGATCACAATCAAACAGATCATCGCTCCACTGTAGCAAAGGTCTTAGGCCTATACTTTACTCGTGAAAGACAGGAAGAATATGATCTTCTAAAAGAAGTACATAAGCTTGAGGGGAATACAACAATTAGACGTGTCCAAACACTTGGGCCAATTGTTGACTTTGACTGGGTTCTTTTACCTGCAGCACCTAACGATGCTCTTCAGTTGATACCGTCATTTAATTACTATGATGCTTTCAATGTAACTCTTGTTGGTGGTCCGAATTGGCGTTCACGTCGTATCTCTCGTGAAGCTTCTAAACTTGGAAAGTTACTATTTGTTGACTCTGAGGTACCAAAAACAGATTCAGCTTTTGTTTCAAGCTTTCAAAGACGTTATGACCAAAGGCCAGGAGTTGTTGAAATTCTCGGTTTTGAAAGTATGTCTCTAGCGGCAAATATTCTATCTTTAGGTGAATTTAATAGTCGAGACGAATTAGAGTCTACAGTTATGAATGCACAAAAAGTTGCTGGTATTACTGGGTCTTGGCGTCTACAAGATGATGTTTGGATGAAAGAAATGAGTTTAATGAGCCTTTATAGAGGAAGGCTAAATAAAGTGAACTTCACTACTGAAAAATCGATTGGGGAATAAAATAAGAAGTAGGAAACTGACGCCTTGGGCGTCAGTTATATTACTTCTTTGCTTTAGCAGCGTTGATTCTACGTAAGATTCTAGCTTTTTTCTTAAGTTGAGCTCTTTTCTTACTCATCTTTGCAATAGTCTTCTTTCTACCTGCACCCATAATTTTTCCTTTTGCGTAGTGTTAGAAAATAGTTCAGTTATACTAGTTAAAAATAATGATTTTGACAAGTACTAAGTACCATTTTCACTGATTTGAAGGGGAGCTTTGTCCCTAAATGTTTTTATTAGTTGTCAATAAAACGACCTAAATGGTACATTTTACATAATATAAGCAAATGGATTGCTATTAAAAGGTGTAATGGAATGTGCGCTGCAAAGAAAAAAACAGCTTCAAAGAAGAAGGCGACTGCCACTTCTAAGAAAAAAGTTGGCAAAAAAGCCGCTAAAAAAGCAACTAAGAAAAAAGTTGTAAAGAAAAAAACTTCACGTAAGAAAACTTCTACTAAGAGTAGTAAGCCTAGTTTATCGTCTGCATTTGTAGATGAACTATCAATAAAGTCAAAAAGGGATACTACAGATTTAGGTGCAAACCTAGAGATGAAGAAGGCTGCCCTTCGTGCCAGAAGAATTCATTGGAATGAAGACAAGCGTAAGATTGCAATTGATATGCTCGAGCGTTATACGGGCCATGATTTTGGTGATTTTCAGCAACAGATTATTCTTACGAACTTTCACTACTACGTAGAAAGATTTAATGCACTATTAGATGATCATATTTATACGCAGGGTTCTGCATTTAAGGCATCGAGTTCAAAGAAAGCCAAAGTAACAATTATTGAGTTTGGTGTTGGTGCTGCAATGGCCGCATTAATTGGTGAATTAATTTCAGTAATTCAACCGAAGGCCGTTCTGTTTTTAGGATTAGCTGGTTCAGTGCACCCATCACTTAAAGTTGGTGACTTTGTTCTACCTATTGCCTCGATTCGAGCAGAAGGTGTTACTGAGCACTTTCTTCCTAGGGAAGTTCCTGCCCTTCCAACATTTAAAGTACAAAAATTTGTTTCTCAAATATTATTAGAACATGGACACGATTACCGTACTGGAACGATCCACTCTACAGATTACCGTTTTTGGGAGTTTGATGATCGCTTCAAAGAACGATTAATCGAGCAAAGAGTTTTAGCAGTTGAAATGGAAACAGCGGCACTTTTTGTTTCTTGTTTTGTTAGTAAGGTAAATATTGGAGCACTACTTTTAATCTCCGATTGTCCAATGACTAAAGATGGTATTAAAACGAAGAAGTCTGCTAAATCAGTCTTCAGAAAGTATACAGATATTCACATTGAATTAGGGATTGAAGCTATGGCAGACATTGCTGAGCGCGGTGAGAATATCAGACATTATCATTGGTAAAATTTTATAAAGGAATATGAAATGTTAAAGCAATTTTTTAATTTCTTCTCAAACGATTTAGCAATTGATTTAGGGACTGCAAACATTCTAGTTTACGCAAAAGATAGAGGGATCATTGTTAATGAACCTTCAGTTGTTGCTGTTCACCAAGGATATAAAGGAACTGGATCAAAAGTTCTTGCTGTCGGTGCAGAAGCAAAGCAAATGCTTGGTCGTACACCTGGTTCAATTCAAGCGATCCGTCCAATGAGAGACGGTGTTATTGCTGACTTTGAAGTAACAGGTGCCATGCTTAAGTATTTCATCCAAAAATCACTATCAGGTTCTAAGTTAGTAAAACCTAGAATTATCATTTGTATTCCATTTGGTATTACTCAAGTTGAAAAACGCGCAGTAAAGGAATCAGCTGAGCAGGCTGGTGCAAGAGAAGTTTATCTTATTGAAGAGCCGATGGCTGCAGCAATTGGTGCAGGACTTCCAATTACTGAACCATCAGGGAATATGATTGTTGATATCGGTGGTGGTACTACTGAAGTTGCCGTTATCTCTTTAGGTGGGATTGTTTACTCACAATCAGAAAGAGTAGCAGGTGATAAATTTGATGAGGCAATTGCTTCATACATTAAGAAAAAGTATTCATTATTAATTGGTGAAAGAACTGCAGAGCAAATCAAAATGTCGATTGGTAATGCATATCCTTTTGATGATGAAGTAAGAACATATGAAGTTAAGGGGCGTGACCTTGTCGCTGGAGCTCCGAAAATTATTGAGGTAACTTCGGATGAGATTAGAGATGCACTTTCTGATCCTATTGCTGAAGTTGTTGAAGCAATTAAAACTTCATTAGAGAAAACACCTCCTGAGCTT
Source organism: Halobacteriovorax sp. (assembly GCF_048381875.1). Lineage (NCBI taxonomy): Bacteria > Pseudomonadati > Bdellovibrionota > Bacteriovoracia > Bacteriovoracales > Halobacteriovoraceae > Halobacteriovorax > Halobacteriovorax sp. Next base: position 39,203 of record NZ_JBLXBP010000003.1, read on the forward strand.
GCAGCTGATATCGTTGATAACGGAATCATCCTAGCTGGTGGTGGATCACTTCTTGCTAACCTAGATGTACTTATTAAAGAAAGAACAGGATTACCTGTTGCTCTTGCTGAAGATCCTCTTACATGTGTAGTTCGTGGATGTGGTAAGGCACTTGAGTCAATTGACCTGCTTAAGCAAGTTGCGACTCTTTCTTAATTAGGCATAGGTTATATTTTGAATTCTGAAAAACTATTCATCGAATTAGAGCTCTCTGATATTAATTTAAAAATCAGAGAGCTTGTTGCCACAAAAAATAAACTGAAAATTTGGACCAATTCACAACAGGTCTCTTCTGTTCTAATTAATGGAATTGATGGTAACGTTCTTACCGTTGAAGAAGGCGTTCATATTCAGGGTGAAGTGATGGCGACATTTACGCTTCGACAAATGAGCTATTTCTTCAAAGGAGAGATAGACTCTGATCGAATTACTTTAAAAGGTAAGGTTTACCGAAGCGAGAGAAGAGAAGATATGAGGTTTAATGTTTCTTATATGACTTCTTCATATTTATACTTTGATGTCATCGATGAAGAGGTTCAAAACGAAGGGCCAGATAATATCCTTCACTTCAATAAGGCAAAGAATAAAGAAGAATCTTTTATTAAAGACTTCTCAAGTAGTTTAGATGACTTCCCAGAGTTTAGGGGAGCAAAATTAGTTGATGTCTCAAATTCTGGTGCTTCATTTGTAATGTCATTGCAAGATTTTAAAAACTACGAAAATAAGCGATTCTCTATTGGTACTTTAGTATTAGAGAAAAAGTCATTTGATATTAAAAATATTCAAAAGGTTTATGATATCGACTATGTGAATTTTAGACTCGATAATATTCCTATGAAAAAAATTGGTGTTCACTTTGAAGCAGGTGAGGACTTAAAGAATTACCTAGATGAGTTAGATGACAAGTCTATTATTTTAACTTCACTTGATGAGGAATTTAATAAGTATATAAATCAACAGTCTCAGGAGTAGTCCATGTTACGACTTCTAGTCCTTATAAACTTATTCTTTATTACATCTTGCTCACTTATGAGCTTAGAAAAAAGCGTTGAACTTAAACCTGCTGAGATTCGTTTTAAACAAGTCGAAGTAAGTGGTGAGTATCTAGTTAAGACTAGGACAGGCTTTGGAAAAAACAATAGTTTTATCAAAAAAATTGAAGTTGTATCAATGCATAATGAGAATAATGCATTTGAAAAAACAATAACAATTTCTAAGAAAAGAGAAATCATGCCCAAGGTTGAATTCTTGGCACCTTTTGAATATGAATCAACATATTATTTAAATAAGGATACTTATACTGTAAGAGGTAAGGTGGACTGGAGAAGAAGAGAGATTGTTTATAATTTAAATTCTCCAGAATATAAGTGGCTTGGTCAAAAGAGATATAAATTTACAGATGATATAAAAGCTCTATGCTTTTATTCAAACTTAATTGAATGTGCGAAGATCTCTGGCTTTATAAGCAAAGCAATTGAGAAAAGAAATGGTGATATGTCTTTTCATGTCCTTTGGGAAAGCTACCCATACTTTCAAGAACAATATATCAATATGCCTAAAGAAATTGTTTCTAAAGCTGTTTTAACTTTTGATAGTTTTGATAAGAAAGGCAATTATCGATTCCTTCTTTCGGTGGGAGGACAATCAATTGTTTATACCTTGAATAAGAATCTAAACCTTGTCGGCCATTACTGGGCAGCGCAGGGATTAACAAAAGAGATTATTGAATGAAATTATTTTTAAAGTCATTACTGACATTATTTTTTGCCATTACAACAATCTTTTTTGCACTTAGATTAACACCGGGTGATCCTGTCGAAAGACTTTTAGGTCCTGAGGCTAAAGTCGAAGAAGTCCATAAGGTAAGAGCTGACTTTGGTTTAGATAAAAGTATTCCTGCACAATATGTAGACTTCGCTGAAGGAATTCTTACTTTCGATTTGGGTAAGTCTTATGTTAAGAAAAAGCCTGTTGTTAATTTAATTCAAGAACACTTATCCCCAACACTCGTTCTTGCTCTAATATCAATTATTCTAGCGACACCTATTGGAGTAATTGTAGGTGTTGTTGCAGCGGTGAAAAAATCAAAACTTCCAGATACCTCAATAAGAGTTTTAACTCTAACTTTACTTTCATTTCCTATATTTTCTTTAGCACCAATGTTGGTATTAGTATTCTCAATTTGGCTTGGAATCTTTCCCGTATCACAGTGGTTGTCTTACAAACATATGGTAATTCCTGTTGTAACACTCGTTCTTCCACTATCATCAGTTATTGTAAGAGTAATGCGAAATAAGTATCTCGAAGAAGAGTCTCAATTATGGGTTCTAGTATTAAACGCAAAAGGTCTTTCAAGTAGGGCCGTGATTTATCGCTTAATAAAGATATGTATGCCAACAATTTTAAATGTTGTAGCAATCCAGTTGTCAGTCGTTTTAGCGGGAACAGTAATCACGGAAACAATTTTTGATATTCCTGGACTTGGCTCATTACTATTTGAAGCAATAAATAATCGCGATTATCCGCTTGTCCAAGGAGTCATTGCTTATTCAACTGTAATTTATATGCTTGTATACGTAATGGTTGATTATGTGAATGAAAAGCTTGATCCGAGGATTGCATAATGAGTTCTAAAAAGCATACAAGAAAAATTAATAAAGAAATTATAATTGGTGGTGCAATTTTATCTTTATATATTCTTTGGGCCTTTGGTTGGTTAATGACTAATGGTGGAAGTTATATTCCTGAAAGTATTATCTCACACGAGTTATTTTCTCCTTTTAGTCATGACTATATTTTAGGTACTGATATTAATGGTCGAAGCTTATTTAAAGTATTAAGTGTTGGCCTGATATATACAGTTGGTATCTCTTTACTGATTAGTATCAGCTCTTGCGTTATTGGAATTGTAATTGGTTATCTTTCTGCAATTAGAATAAAGTTTATTTCTGAAATAATGGATATGTTAACTAACTTAATTTTCATTTTTCCAAGTATTCTGCTAGCAATCCTAGTTATGTCTTTTTCTGGACAATCTTTCTCGGGATTAGTGCTATGTTTAATATTTACGTCGTGGCCAGGCTATGCGCGAATCGCCCGTGGTGAAACGATGAGAGTTCTTAATTTAGGTTATGTAGAAAGTGCACGTGCAATTGGTGTAGGTGAATTTCGTTTATTTTATAAGTCAATTTTACCAAGTATTATACCTGTAATTTCGATACACTTTGTCTTAGGGATAAGTGGGGTTATAATAAGTGAAGCAAGTTTAGGTTTTCTAGGCTTGGGTGCTAGCGAGTATTCTTGGGGAGCAATTTTGGCAATGGCCAAACTTGTACTACTTGAAGCGCCTCACGTTGTTATTGTTACAAGTTTACTAATGACTGGTTTAATAATTTCATTAAACCTATTTAGTGATGGTCTAAGAGATTACTTAGATCCAAAGCTTAAGAACTAAAAAAGGCAAACGCACATGAATAAAGAATTAGGTCAATTATTTATAACTGGTATTTCAGGTAAGCAGCTTAGTGCTGAAGAAGAACAGTTTATTCAAAAAGAAAATATCGGTGGTGTTATTCTTTTTTCACATAACTATGAATCTCCTGCACAATTAGCAGAGCTTGTTAATAATATTCAATCACTACGTGATAACTATCCTCTTTTTATCGCTACTGATCATGAAGGTGGTCGAGTTCAACGCTTTAAAGATGGATTTACTAAAATCCCATCTATGTTAGATGTTACTAAGAAAGAGTCTCCAAAGCTTTGTTTTGAAATCTCTCAATTAATGTCTAATGAATTATTAAGTTGTGGTGTTAACCTCAATTTAGGGCCTGTTTGTGATATTTTTACAAATCCTAAAAATAGTGTCATTGGTGATCGTGCATTTGGTAAGAATGCTGATGATGTTAGTAAGTATATTTCTGCAATGATTAGGGGACAGCAGACTTCTGGAATTATGTCTTGTGCAAAACACTTCCCAGGACATGGTGATACTCTAGAGGATTCGCATTTTAAACTTCCTATAGTTAATAAATCACTGGATCAATTAAGAGAGCAAGAATTTATACCATTTGTAAAAGCGGTAAAAGCAAGAGTTGACATGGTAATGATGGCGCACCTTAAAGTTGATTCAATTGATCAGGAAAATATATGTACATTTTCTCCTAAGGCCTATGAGCTTATTAGAGAAGAACTTAAATTCAAAAAAGTGATCATTACCGATGATATGGAAATGAAGGCCATTTCTGAAGATCTCTCTCTTGGTGAAGCTGCTCTAAAAGCACTTAAGGCCGGGGCTGATCTTATTGAATATCGTTCATTTGAAGCTTGTCGTAGTGCATATGAGTATGTGAAGGATGCCGTTAATAGTGGGGAATTTACTCCGCAGGAAGTTTCGAGTCGATATGAACGAATTCTTGAACTTAAGAAGAAGTATCTTTCAAATTATTCTCCTATTTATATTCCTGATGTCGCAGGTCAGGTAGGAACAGCGGAGAATCATAATCTCGTTGAGCAGGTTAGTCAGGCATAGTTTTTCTCGGCCTAACTCAACTGGCCATAATTGCCTCTAACTGCTTGAAATCAATTATTTTTGATATTCTTATGTTATGACTAAAGGTCTCATAACTTTACTTATTTTCTATGTGGTTACGACATTTACATCTTTTGATGTCAGTGCCCAAACATATAGTGATTACTCGCAACGAGACTTTGCTGCTCTTCTTAAAGAGTCTTGTGATAAAGGCGCGCAAGCAAGTTGTTTTGAATTAGGTCTTCTTTATCAAAACTTTACTGGAAAAAACTTTAAACAAGATGGAATTAATTATCCTAAAGAAGGGAAAAAGATAATACAACAGGCCTGTCAAAATGGTGAGCGTAATGCGTGTGATTATCTTCAGGGTGCTGAACTGTTTAAGAGTTCACAACTTCTTATGTGGTCTTCTATCATTCTCATTGGGATTGCTGTCTACATTGTTACCCAAATGATGTTTCAAGATAATGACTCTTTCCAGGCGGCACAAAAGCTTGAAGAAGGTGATTCGAAGAAACAGGATGAATTTAAAAAGCACGGTATTGTTCTACAATATTCGAGGCCATTTTTTAAACGCTACATTTCTCCCATTGTTTCTTCAATGAAGAACAAAAAGAAGATAAAAGAAAAATATCGTAGAAAGCTAGCAAGTGCTGGTTTAACTGAAGTTCTTACAACTGAAGATTTTTATGCATTTAAGCTTTTCCTAATTATAGGATTCCCAATTGTATTTCTAGGGGTTAGAGAGTTTATGGATGCTGATTGGCAGCTTTCGTTAATTCCGGTTGTTGCAGCAGTTGGTTTTGTATATCCAGATATCTGGATCAAGGGAAAGATTGATCAAAGACAAAAAGACATTATCTCAGGGATGCCTTTTTCCGTTGATATGTTGGCCCTGTCAGTTGAAGCAGGACTTGATTTCGTCGCTGCCATGACGAAAGTTGTAGATAAAGCAAAGCCGGGCCCATTAACACAAGAGTTTGAAATATTTTTAAAGGAAACTAAAATTGGTGCGAGTCGAGCAGAGGCCCTAAGGAATATGGCCTGGCGTGTAGACCTCATTCAAATATCTTCATTTTGTGCTACTTTGATTGCTGCTGATTCTGTTGGTGCATCAATCGGACCTATCCTTAAAGCACTATCCGTTGAGATTAGACAAAAGAAATCAGCACAAATTGAAAAAGAAGGTGCTACTGCAGCAACAAAAATTCTATTTCCAATGATGGCATTTATTGTTCCTTCTGTTCTTTTAATGATCTTTGCTCCTTTAATCGTAGATCTTGTTGGAGGTAATTAATGAAGATTACCTGTGGCCAGTATCAAATTTGTAACAATGCAATCGTTGCAGATTCATTCTTTAAAAAATTAAAAGGATTAATGTTCTCAGATCGTATGGATGGATTTGATGGAATGGTTTTCTACGGAACAAACGCAATCCATACCTGCTTCATGAATTATAAAATTGATGTTGTTTTCTTTAATCGAAAAAATGAAATTATAAAAATATATAGAGGTTTAAAACCTTGGAGACATACACAAATTGTTTTTAAGGCAAGTAGAGTTCTTGAACTGGCTAATGGACAACTTCCATTAGAGGTAAAAGAAGGGGATCATTTAGATATATGTACAAGTTAGTTGTAGTAGCAGGAAAGCTACGTGGTACAGAATATAAGTTAGAAGAAGGTGAAAACACTCTAGGAAGAAGTGAAGAGTGTGATGTACACTTTCCTGTTAATGGTGTCTCTAAAAAGCACCTTTCAGTAACAGTAACTCAAGATGTTGCCTTTGTTAAAGACTTGGGAAGTTCAAATGGTACTTTCATCAATGGGAAGGCAATTAAGCGAGCAACTGTAAAAAATGGGGATAAGATCGCTCTTCCAGATTCAATCCTACAAGTTGTCTATGTTAAAGAAAAGAAAAAGATAATTAAAAAGCGTGTAGAAACACACGAAGAAGATGATGAACCAACATATATTTCAGGTGGTGAAATGCCTGAAAATATTTTTGGAAAGGTTATTTGGTTATTTAAATATCGTTTAATGCCTGTTGTTCATGGAATTAATGAAGAATATGAATGGCGTGTACTCACAGGTATTTTACTGGCTCTTTTTGTTCTTGTTACGGTTACCTTAACAATCTTCCCAGTAATGAAAACATCACAAAGTCTACTTCTAATGGAGGTTGCAAAGCGTGGTGCTCATTATGCCGATGAAATCAAAAGATTAAATCGTGGAGCTTTGGCCAGAAAAGACCTGGATCGTGTTGATACGAAGTTTATGGAGCAAGGTAATAACGGCGTTGTCTCTTATGACCTTTTTGATATTGATGGACGAATCGTTAGGCCTTTAACAAAACTTAATATGTACATCGATGACTCATTCTCCGTACAGGTTAGAGAATGGGCTGAGAGAACAAAGAAGAATGATGGTGATCTACCAATCGTTAGAAGACTTGCAAATGGTGAAATTGGAATTGGTCAGAAAATCAAAGCGACAAACGTTAAAACCGGTATGCTTGATGTCGTTGGTGTTATTGCGATTCGATTTAAACCATCATCAATTGCAGATGAAGCATCAAAAAGCCGAGTGGCATATCTTGAAGCACTAATTACATCATTTATTGCTTCAATCGTATTTTTTGCAATTGTTTACTATATGACGATTCGTCATTTTGATGAAATGAGATTTCAAATTGAAGAGGCTCTACGTGGTACGAGAAAGAGTATCGAAAGTAGTTATTTATGGGAAGAAATTGATCCATTACGATCTTCAATTAATTCAATGATACAACGAATTAGAGAACTACAAAAAACTGATGATGACATGAGCTTTGATGAACTTGAGAGTGATGAGACTTATGTCGCAAATTTATATGAATTTATGCAAGGAGCACATGGCGCTGTTATTGTATTAGATTCGCAAAAAAACTTGGCACATATAAATACGCTGGCAGAAGATATTACAGCTATTCGAGGAAGCTCATCAGAAGGGATGAGTCTATTGGATGTTGCCAGAGAAAAAGGCTTTGCAGCTACAATTATAGAGCTTTGTGATGCATCTGCAGATAATGGTGGAACATCTCAAAAAGGTGAATATGAGCTATCAGGGCACTACTATAATATTTATGTAACGAGTTTGATAGGACGAGATAATTATGCAAAAGCGTTCTATGTTACACTAATTAAAGAGGATTAATAAAGAATGGTCGCTGCTATAAGGATGACAAAAAATTTATCTGCTCCTGAAAGTGCTGGGAAATACCACCGTATTATCTGCATGACAGGAAAGAATAAGGGAATTTGTTATTACCTTAATGGTAAGCGCGTTGTGCTTGGCCGTCTGAGTTCAAATGATGTTCAAGTACTAGATACACAGGCCTCACGAGAGCATGTTGAATTGACTCGAGTTAATAATGAATACACGTTAACTGATTTAAAGTCACAGAACGGGGTTATGGTAAATGATCTTAAGGTTACTCAACATAAGTTAAAGTCTGGCGATAAAATCATTATTGGTTCAACTGTATTTAAATACTCCTTCCTAGAGGTTAAAGAAGAAAAAGCATTAGTTGAGTTCGAAGATGAGGATGAAGAAGACGAGGAAGAAGAGGAAGATGTAAAAAAGACTAAGCCAAAAAAGAAGAAAGTTGATAGTAAAGAAGCAAAAAGAAAAAAGCTTATATATGGCCTAGCTGCAATTATGTTGATCTTTTTCTTTATGGATGGAGATACTGAACAGGTAAAGAAAGCAAAATCAAATAAAACAGGAAGTACCGTAATTGAGTCGAGTAATAAAAACACAGGGATTCAATATAAAGAAGACTTAGAGGTTAAAGAAAAAGTAGAAGCTTATATCCATCGTGGAAGACGTGAGGCGCGAGAAGGAAACTATTTTAGGGCCATGCAAGAGTTTAATCTTGCCTTAACCTTGGATCCAAATGATGGTGAAGCTGCATACCACTTGAATATTGCTAAACAAAGACTTGATGAAAAGATTAAAGATATGTTTGATCAAGCAACTAAGAACAAAGATTCACTTAAATATTCAAGGGCCCTAGGGACATATTGTGCAATTTATAAATTATTAATTGAATATAAAACAGATGAGCGTTTTATTGAGGCCAAAAAGAACGTTGAAGATATGGCCGAAAAACTTGGGATGAAAAAGAGTGATAATTACTGTTTCTAAAAATGGAACAATTTTAAATAACTACGAGTTTACTGACCAAGTAATCTTAGGCCAAAGTGCGTCTTTTTTAATCGGAAGATCTGATGATGCTCAGGTAAAACTTGAAGATCCACAAGTTTCCCGTCAATTGGCCAGCTTGAATTATAATGGTGTTTCTTGGACTATTAAAAAACTATCAGATTACGATACGATATTGCTAAATAACACTCCTATGTTTGACTCTGAAGTTGAAGTTAAGAGTAATTATTTTATTGTTTGTAATGATTATCGAATAACATTTACAGAATTAGAGGCCAATGTTGTAAATGATGTTGCAGAGTCGCACGATCATCAAGACGTAAATGACACTCCAGCAGAACTTGATGACGAAGTGGATATTCCAATTGTGGAAGAAGAAGATGAAACTTCTGTTATTGATAACCCTGAAAATGGAGAAATTGAGGATGATGCCCAAACTCAAGAGTTTGACTTAAACGATGAAGGGCCAGTTCAAGAAGACTTTCAGGAACAAGTTCAAGATGACTTTAATGACTCTTTTGAAAGTGATGCACCTTCTGACGATTTTCAGATGGATGGAAATCAAGAAGAAGGATTTGGTGACTTTCAGGATGATGGTTATTCAGAAGAATATAATGACGAGTATGGTGATCAAAATTACGATATCGACACACTAGATGATGATGCTGGTGATAAGACACAAGTATTTAGTGGGTTTGCAAATTTTATATTAGAGTTATTTGGTGAGGATGTTCCTTACGATCACTTTAATCTCGACCAAGCTGAAACATTTATTGGAAGAGACCCAAATAAATGTCAAATTGTCTTAAGTGACCCTGAGGTTTCATCAGTACACGCAGTTATACGTAAGAATAGAATTACTTGTGTTCTTGAAGATTTACAATCTGCTAACGGTACAATTCTTAACGGAAAGAGGATAAATCAAAAAGAAATCACCAATGGTGATGAATTTATTATTGGTTCAACGACGTTCACTGTAAAAATTGCAAGTGACTTCATTAAAAGTCAGCAGGATATGCTGATGCCAGTTGAAGATAATCAGGAAATCGAAATCGAGGAAGTTGTTGAAGTTTCAGATGATGACGATTTAGGTGATCTTGAATTATCTGATATGCCTGATGATACGGAAGAAAAATCAATCATCAAAAAAATATTAAAAGATCCGGAAAAACGTAAAAAAGTCCTAATTTATACTGTCGTATTGTTAGGGGTTTATATGTTTTTATTTCCTGATAGCGAGCCTCAACAGAAAAAGAGTGCTAAGGACAAGCAAGCTCAAGAGCAAAAAAAGAAAGCAGTTGTTACATCTGTCGATAAGAAACTAACTAAAGAACAACAAGAAAAAGCAGAAGCTTTATACCAACTTGCCACTCGCTACGCTAACGAAGGAAATGTTGTACGAGCAATTACAGAATTTGAAAAACTTTTCTTAATCACAAAAGACTATAAGCAGGCACAAACTTTCTATCAGTTAGCAAAAGATAAATATGCAGAGCTTGAAAAAGCTGAGCAAGAAAGAAGGGCCGAAGAAAAAAGACAACTTATAAAGGCCAAAGTTGATAAATTGTTAGAAAAAGCTCAAGCAGCTGTAAAAGAAAAGAATGTCACTTTAGCAAGAGGACTCTTTCAGCAAATTAAGGAGCTTGATCCAGATAATTATGATGTTGCAAATTTAGAGTTAGAAATAAATGCATATGTAAAAGAGAAGAATCGAAAAGAATTAGAAGAGGCCCAAAAGAAGGCAGAAAGACAAAGAATGGTCGACGCATTAAGGCCAGGTGAGAAATTATTCTTACAAGAAGAGTGGTTTAAAGCTGTGAATGCACTTGAATTGTTTATAAGTGAAAAAAATATCGACGAAGATTTAATGAAGAAGGCAGTCGATATGTTAAAGAAATCACGACAAAATTTGAAAAATATTACTGGACCTTTATTGGGTAAAGCAAGATCCTTAAAAGAAGCTGAGGACTTAAAAGCTTCTTATGAAGTCTTTAAAGAAGTTCTGCAATACAACCCAAATGAGATTGATGCTCAAAATGAGCTTGATGATATTAATGAGATACTTACTGAACGTGCCCGTAAAGTTTATCGACAGGGTCTTGTCTCTGAATCACTAGGTGCTTTTGAAGAGGCCAGAGAGAAGTTTCAGGAAGTTCAACAAATCTCACCTGTAGATAATGAGTATTATATCAAAGCCTCTAAAAGGTTAAAAAACTTATGAGAGAACTTGAAAGCTTTTTTGCTCGCACACATCAAGGGCCATATTTAAATCTAAATGAAGATAGTACCTATATTAATTTAAAGCAGAAAATATTTGGTGTTTTTGATGGCTTTGGTGGAAGTGGGATTTCTGATTTAAACCTCGAATCAGTGACTAAATCGATTGAAAACTATTTTACAAAGTTATCAGGTGATCCAAATGCAACGATGCCTTATTTTTATTCACCTCAATATGTTTTAGAGACTAATGCATTAGTGAATGCCATGATGATTGCTCATAAAAACTTAATGGCCATTAATAAGAAGAAAGAGATGAAGGATAAAGGTGGTGTTTCGGTTGCATTAACAATGTTATCGGAAAATATTCTATCTGTTGTTTCATGTGGCAATTGCGTTGCACTTTTATATCGAGACGGTGCTTTATCACAAATCAGCGCACCAGATTCACCAACTCAAATATCAACTTCAGATAATACTCATCATAAAAGTACATTTCCTCTTGTTGCATTGGGGCTCTATGAAGAGATTTCTCCAAAAATATGGGAAGTAAATGTAATGCCACATGATAAAGTAATTCTTCTATCGGATGGGGTTTATGGAAGCCTTTCATTAAATGATATAAAACGTGTTGTTCAAGAATTGGGCCCTGATGAAGTGACTCAAATCGACGGCCTTTTTAATTTTGCTAATCGAAAAGGTAATTTAGACAATCAGTCGGCCATTATTTTCTCAATTTTATAATATAATTAAATAATCCTAGTAAAACTCAATACTTGCTTAGCTGGATTTTTTGCGTAACAATATATTGAGGTTTTATATGAGTAGAAAGGTATTAGTTGCTGACGATAGTCAGACGATTCAAAAAGTAATCAAAATTACATTTGCAAGCCAAGACTTTGAGCTTACTCCTGTATTGGATGAAGAGGATATTTTCAACCAAAGTGAAGACTTTGATTTGATTTTATTAGACTTTGGTCTTGCTGATGACGGTTATGGCCTTGGTCGAAAAGTTCGAGAGAGGTTTTCACAAACTCCTATTCTCGCAATGCTAGGGACATTTGATATCATTGATGAAGAGAAGCTACGTAGTAGCGGATATTCAGACAAAGTTGTAAAGCCTTTCGAAACTGAAAAGTTTATCAATTTATGTAATGACTTAATTGAAAATGGTGTTTCTGATGAACAGCCAATTGAAGATAGCGAAGAGTTTTCTCAGGAAGACTCTGAGGATGATAACTTCTCTGGTTGGGGTGTCGATACGACTCAAGGTGAGTTTGAAGAAGAAGATCAGACAGGTGAGTTTCACCTCGATGATAAGCAAGATATTGATTCTCTAGAAAATGAAGAAACAATCGATCCTTCAGATTTAAGCTCTGAGTTAGACGGTTGGGGCTTTGATCCAACAAATTTAAAAGGTAGCGATGTAACAGGTGATTTTGATTCTCTGCCTCCTGTTATTGAGGGGCAAGAAATTAGTTCTGAGAATGAAGCACCAGATATAAATCAAGAGGCGGCTTCGACAGTTTTAGATGTTAGTAATTATTTTGGAAGTCTCGATGACGAGCTTGATGATGACTTTCCTCAAGAAGAGCCTATTATTGAGGAGCCACGATCTCAATATACTAGTGAAGAACTTTCTGCTGAAGATGATGCTACAGATGAATCAGATGACTTCCCACAAGAAATCGCAGATGAGAATCTTTGGGATGTTGATGAAGAAGTTTCTCAAGCATTTTCATCACCAGAAGAAGATGAGCACGAAATTGATGTTTCTAATGCTAGTGAAATGAATGATAATTTCTCTTTTGAGCGCACAACAACAGCTCTTGTTAATAAAGGTGCATCAAAACAGGCACCAAATGTTGATATGGAGGACTTAAAAGCTTCATTAAAAGCTGACGTCGCACCTATCATTGAAAAATATGCAAAAGAATATTGCGAACAAAACCTAGAGAAGATTATTTGGGAAATTGTTCCAGATCTTGCAGAGAACCTAATTAAAAAAGAACTTAAGACAATCTCAAAAAAAGTTCTTACTTCAATTTCAGAATAAAACTAATCCAATAAGAGAGAGCCTGTATAGGCTTTCTCTATTTTATCTCCGTTTTTAATCAATGCTTCACCATATTCACCAATGCCTTCAAATGTGCCAGTGATAATCTCATCACCATCAATAACTTTACATTTTTGATTGATATGAAAGCTTAATCGACTCCATTTTGAGATAATGTCATGATCGTTTAATCGATTCTCACAGATATACTTATAAATTTGCTCCGGTAGAGTCTTGTACTCTTCTTCGTTAAGTAAGTGACCTGATTTTAGCTGTCCATAGTTATTATGAGTGGACTTCGTAACTGGGCCATAATTTATTCCAATACCAATAATGTAATCATCTCCCTCTTTATTTACGAGGATTCCAATGACCTTCTTTCCTTTTTCATTGTAAATATCGTTAGGCCATTTGAGACTTAAATTATCTTCATCAAAATACTTCGCAAGAGTAATCGCAATTTCTAGTGCCAGAAGAGTAGGCTTACCTGTAGGGCTAATATTAAATGAGAAAGCTAGACTATTTTCGAGATCTTCCCAATTGTTATCTCTTCTACCTCTTCCTTGTGTTTGCTTCTGTGCGCTAATTAGAATTGAATTGTGTTCTTCAATTAATTCAATAGCTTTAAGTTGGGTAGAGGGAAGTTCTTTAAAGTGTAAGTGTTTCATAGGCTTTCTCATTATGTTATTATCGAAGAATACTAATAAAATCAGAGGTATTCAATATGTCACTAATCGAACGTTCTACTCCAAGAGAAGTTAACTTTTCTATTAATATTAACCCTTATGCAGCCGGTTCTGTACTAGCTGAATTTGGTAACACAAAAGTTCATATTACAGCTTCAATTGAAGATAATGTTCCAAGGTGGATGAAAGGCAGTGGAAAAGGTTGGGTGACGGCCGAATATTCAATGCTTCCAAGTTCAACTCATACTCGCTCAAGACGTGAACGCTCTAAAATTGGAGGACGAACTCAGGAAATTCAAAGGTTAATTGGACGAAGCTTAAGGGCCGTCGTTGATCTTGAAAAACTTGGTGAGCGAATGATTACGCTAGATTGTGACGTAATGGTTGCAGATGGTGGTACAAGAACAACTTCTATCTCTGGCTCTTTTATTGCTCTTGAATTGGCAATTCAATCATTACTTGCAAGTGGTGACTTAAAAGAAAGTCCAATTATTGAACCATTGGCCGCAATTAGTTGTGGAATTAATAAAGAAGGTAAGATTATTGCTGATTTAAATTATGAAGAAGATTCAAGTTGTGACACAGATATGAATATTGTTATGACTGAGTCTGGAAAGTTTATTGAAGTTCAAGGAACGGCCGAAGGCCAGGCATTTTCAAGAGAACAAATGGATGCTCTTATGGATTGTGCAACAGAGTCATTAAAAATTGTATTTGCAAAACAAAAAGAAACTTTAGGACAGTAATGAACTTTATTCTTGCATCTGGTAATGCCCACAAGGCCGAAGAGTTTGGTATTCTTTTTAAAGATAGTAACGTTACCGTAAAGGCAGCACCAACTAAATTAGAAGTGGTTGAAGATGGAACAACCTATCAAGAAAATGCCTTAAAAAAAGCACAGGCATATTATGAAGAATTTAAAAAGCCTGTTCTTGCAGATGACTCCGGAATTAATGTAGAGGCATTACCTGATGAGTTGGGAATTTTCTCTGCTCGTTTTGGGGGAGAAGGTTTAACAGATAAACAAAGAGCTGAGCTTCTTTTAGAGAAGCTTTTAGACAAAGAAAAACGTGAAGCTTTCTTTACTTGTGTTCTGTGTTTCTATATTTCACCTGAGGAAATATATTTTTTTGAGGGGCGCATGGAAGGTGAGATTTCAGATAGTTATGTGGGAGATGGTGGCTTTGGTTACGATCCCGTATTCTGCCCTAAAGCCTTTCCCAATAAGACCGTAGCTGAATTAAAAGAGTGGAAGAATGCAAATTCTCATCGAGCGAAGGCCGTTGAGAGTGCTGTGAAATTTTTTAAGGAACTTTAAATAAGTTTAAGTTCTGGGTTGCCAAAAAGGTTTAGATCACTTATAACAATCACACCCAATTTTTCAATGTCGGAGTATAGCGCAGTTTGGTAGCGCACTTGCTTTGGGAGCAAGGGGTCGCAGGTTCAAATCCTGCTACTCCGACCATTTTTCAAATCCCATAAATTTAACTTATTTTTCAATCTTATTAGGATTATCTGGTGCTTTTGTGAAATTCTCACCAAGCTTCTTTGGTTGTACTTTTTGTACTGGAAGCTCAGCGTGGGCAATTTCTGTGTTGAAGTCTTCTGGAAGCTCTATCATTGTCTTTCCGGTTAAGATTACTTTTGAAACTTTTTTTACAAAGAAATCAAAAATCTCAGCATCGATCTTCTTTCCAACTGTTTTTTTCATAATTTCTAAAGCATCTTCAATTGGAAGTGCTTGTGAATATGAACGCTTTGTTGTGATGGCATCAAAGAAGTCAGCAACAGAAACTACTTTTGAAAAGATGTGGTGGTCAGGTCCTTTTAATCCCTTCGGGTAGCCTGAACCATCAATATTTTCATGGTGTTCAACAATTACTCTTTCAATTGCTTCTTTTTTTAAACCTGGAAAATCTGGGTTCGCTTCTCTAAACAACTCGACACCAAGTTCTGGGTGTTTTTTTATTTCTGCAAATTCTTCATCAGAAAGACCACCAGACTTATTGAGGATTTCAGTTGAAATCTTTGTTTTCCCTAAATCGTGAAGAAGTCCACCGAGCCCAATTGCTACAAGATCAGCTTCACTGGCCTTAGGTCTATATTGTTTATAGATGAGAACACTATACATACTAACATTTATTGAATGATCGTAAGTGTAGAAGTCGTGAAAAGATAATTCACCGATCAGGTTCTTAAGGCTATTGATATCGTAGTCTTTTATAACCCCAACCATGGCCTTCATTGAATCGTGACAACCATCAAGGGCTTCACCAAGAATTTCAGTATTAAATTCTTTACCTGGATTAAAGATATCATCGAGATGCTTAACAGCTGAGTCTTTAATGGCCGTTACTTTATCAAGAGATTCAAAATCATCATTTTCAGCAAGGGATTGTAAGTAAAGACCTCGTTCTGACTCGAGGACATGAATACGTTGATACTTTTTAAAGTCCTCCACGTCTGCGTCAGTAAGTACTTCACCTGGCTTAACAATTTTCACATAGTGATCCTTGTCTTTTACCGTCGATGAATTGATGTAGATATTATATAGGATCGGCTTTTCTCGTGAAACGAGATGAAAGTCGATTGTGAAATAGACTGTCTTTTGATCTTGGCTCATTGGATTTCTTATCGGCAACTTTGAGTGAATGATGAAGCCCTAGTATTAAATTCGTACAATATAAAGTGGCGTGTTAGTTCTTGTTAGGATTTTGGCTTTGTAAGATATTAAAAATACGTAAGTCTTTTAGCGAAACTTAAATATTAAAAGTGTACGATTTGGTGCTTGAAATGGTACATTAAGCCCTACACAACACACAAAATATAGTAGACATTGACGGAGTGAATCAAAGTGCAACTGAAAAGACTTATTATCCAGGGCTTTAAATCCTTTAAAGATCGTACAATTGTTAATTTTGACGACGGTATTACAGGTATCGTTGGGCCAAATGGATGCGGTAAATCAAATATCGTAGATGCCCTTTTTTGGATTATGGGTGAGCAATCAGCTAAACACCTAAGAGGTAACTCTATGAAGGACCTTATTTTTGCTGGTTCTTCTAAATACAATCCAGCTGCTTGGGCCGAGGCAACACTTGTCCTAGAAAATACGGATGGTAAGCATATTCACATTGGTGGAAAAGTTGCAAACCCTTCAGAGATTCAATTAACAAGAAAGTTATATAGAAATGGAGATACGGAATATCGTATCAACGGAGAGCCAGCAAGACTCAAAGATATCCAAGAAGTATTTATGGATACTGGTGCTGGTGCAAAGTCTTATTCAATTATTGCTCAAGGTGAAATCAACAGACTTGTTCAAGCAAAACCGGTTGAGCGTCGTACAATGATTGAAGAAGTTGCTGGTATTACGAAATTCAAAGTTCGTAAGAAAGAATCGATGAGAAAGATCGAAGCAACAGAGCAAAACTTAAATCGTCTAAATGATCTTACTGTTGAAATTGAAAAGAATTTAAAATCTCTTCAAAAACAAGCTGAAAAAGCTGAAAGAGCTCGTAACTTAAAAGAGAAAATTAAGCGCACTGAAATCTCTGTTAATGCTCATAAGGTTTTTGAAGATCTTCGCGAACTTCGTGATGGTTCATCAGAACTTACTGAAAAAAGAATGAACCTTGAGGCTTGGAGTACACAGAAAGATTCTCTAGAGATATCTCTTGAAGAAGAGCGCTTTGAAAGAGAAGAGAAGACTGCAAAAATTGATGAATTTCAAAAAGAAAGAAATGAGATCTCAAATAAATTAGCTGCTTCAGAAGAAAGGCTTAATGCTCTTTGCAAGTCTTTAACGGATAAGGAAGAGAATTTAGAGCAAAGACAAAAAGAGATCGAAGAGCTTTCACAAGAGATTGAAGAAAGGCTACTGAAGAAAGAAGAAATTGAAACAGAAATTAATGATGTTATCACTTCTTCAAAAGAAGATTATGACTATGAAGCTGCAAGTGAAAAACTTGAAACTTTAAAGTCTGAACTTGAAGATCGCCAATCTCAAATAAATGAAATTGAAGAAGAGTTAAATATTAAAAAAGAAGAGCTTGTTAAAATGGAACAACAAGCCTTTCAAAATAGTTCAAAACTTGAAGAATATGCTGCAACTCTTCAAGACCTTGCAACTGAAATTGAAGCTATTGAAAAACAATACTCAGGTGTTTCAACAGAACTTGCCAAGGAAAGAGACGAGGTTATGGCCGCTAAGAATTTAGCGCAGGAGTTAACTGAATCAGAATCAAACCTGAAAGAAACAGTAAATGAATTAACTATTAAGGATCGTGATCTAGAGAGTGAACTGAAAACTCTTACAAAAGAGCAGATTACGAAACAATCACGCTTATCTTCTTTAAAAGAAATCCGCGCATCTCTAGAAGGTGCAAAAGAAGGTGTATCGAAGTTCTTAAATGAAGTAGACTCGGAAAATTACACTGTTCTAGGAAATATTATCAAGTGTGATGACAAGTACACGAAAGCTGTTACAGCACTTCTTGGAGAGTTCTTAGAGTCTTTAGTTACTTCTGAAAGTGACCTATCTCTTCTGAAAAACTGGGTGTCTGAAAATGATGAGAATGCGCTTGAAATCTTACTTGCTGATAAATCAGCAGATATCATTTCGGCTGAAGCACGTGAAAGACTCCAGGTTAAGCTAGGAGCAGAGCTAACAACGTTAAGTGATATTATTGAATTACCTGAAGAGTATAAAGCGAAACTGACTCCTTATTTATCAAGCTTATTCATCGTTGATACTCTTGACGTTGATAAGGTTGCATCACTTGAGAGCTCGATCTCATTTGGTGGAATTTCAGATATTGCAGGAAATATTCAAATTAGAAATCGTCGTAATGCGACAGTTCTTCATATCAAAGGATCTGGAGAGCAAGGTCAAAGTGCGATTGAAAGAAATAATACAATTGAAACTCTTGAAAACGAGTTAGTCTCTCTAAATGAAAAAGTTGCCAACCTTGAAGAAGAAGTAAGTGCTTCAAATGAGATGTTAAAGTCGAAAGTTGAAGAACTAGAAGATGCTCGTCTTGCTCTAAGTGAAGCAAGAGCAGATTATGCAGCAAAGAACTCTGCTTTAGAGTCGAAGCTTGCTTCAATGGAATCTGGAAATACGAGACTTGATATTCTTAAGAATCGTAAGGATGAAACGTCTAAGCTTAGACTTGCTATTCTTGAAAAAGAGGAATCATTTCATAAAGAGAAGTCATCACTAGAAGAATCAATTTCAGATATGTCTGAAAGAATTCAAGATCTACGTGATGGATATAATGAGATGAATGAGGTTTATGAAGCTGATCGTGAGGTTTATGTTTCTAAACAAGTTGAGGCCAAGACTTTTGAACAGCGTGTAAATTCACTTCGTTCTCAGTCAGAGGATATTGAAAAACAAATTGAAAAGCAAAAGCTTCGTAAAGAGTCCAATACTGAATTAATTACGAAACTTGAAAATGAAATCGAAACGATTCAAGTTGAGATTGAAGAGCTTGAACTTTCAAATAATGACAAGGCAGATGTTCTTGCAAGTAAAGATGAAGTTCTAAGTATAATGAAAGACGAGTTCTCTGAATTATTACTTGCGATGCAAGAAAGAGAAGAGCAGGTTAAAGAACTCACTAAGAATATCAACAAGGCCGACAAGGAAATTACTGAAAAAGAAGTTCGTCTTGAAAGATGTCTTAATGAAGAAGAAGAGTGCGTACGTAATATTTTTGAGAAGTACCGTGTTGATCTTCGCGAGACTCTTGGTCGCTATCTTGAATATGGTGAGTCTGACTTTGAAAAGCTTAATGATATTTCAACAATGTACTTCATGGAAACTGAGAATGGACCAAAAGAGATTGAAAAAGAATCTTATGAGTTTGTTCGTAAATATGGCCAAGACCTTAAAGACCAAGGGCATAAGCTTAAAAATTATAAGTCTGAGTTTGGTCGCTTAGGTGAGATTAATTGGCAGGCGATTGAAGATTATGACAGACAAAAACTTCGTTATGACTTCTTAAAGGTTCAAGAAGTAGAGCTTAGAAAATCTCTAGAAGATCTTCAAAATGCGATTGATCATATTGATGAGAAATCAAAAGAAAGATTTAAAATTGCTTTTGAAGAAGTTGATACGAGATTTAGAAAAGTATTCCCAATTATCTTTGGTGGAGGGGAAGCTCGTCTAGAGATCGTTGGAAATATTGAAGATGCAGAATGTGGAGTAGATATTATTGCAAAACCTCCAGGTAAGAAGATGCAAAATATCAACCTAATGTCTGGTGGTGAAAAGGCCATGACTGCGGTTTCACTAATCTTCTCTATCTTCTTAGTTAAGCCATCTCCATTCTGTCTACTGGATGAGGTTGATGCTCCACTTGATGATGCCAACGTAGGACGTTTTAATGAACTTCTTCGTGAAATGAGTGCTGAATCACAGTTCATTCTTATTACACATAATAAGAAAACAATGGAGTTAAATGATACACTATACGGGGTAACAATGCAGGAGCCTGGTGTTTCAAAGGCAGTTTCGGTACAATTACAGTAATGAAAAAACTATTACTACTGACAATTATTTCAAATATGGCCTTGGGATTTGTTCCAAGGTCTTTTTCTACTAAATACAAACAAATTGTAAAAAACCAATTAACGGGAACGCCTAAAGAGTCTAATGGGACTTTTGATTACCAGTACCCAGGAAAACTTAGACTCGAGCAAGTTGGAACTGATGCTCTTGTTTATGTAACGAATGAAAAGACAACTTGGTATAAAAGAGATGGCTTTATGCCTGGAGATCCTGCTGAGATTGTTATCCATAAGGGAAGTGATAAAGGGCTATCCAACTTCTTTGATCTCTTAAAAAGTGGATTAAAAACAAATAAGAACTACAAGGTTAAAGACAGCGAAAAATACAGTGTCCTGGTTTTTGAGGAAAAGGCCGTAAAGGACACTGGTGTAATTGAAACAAAGCTTGTTTTCAAATCAACTGATAAGAAATTCAGTAATCTTTCAAAGATTGAAATCAATTATGCTGATGGCAAGAGTGTTAATTTAGAACTATCTAACATTGCCACAAATAAGAAATTTCAAGAGAAGAACTTTATCCTTCAGGTACCAAAAGGTGCTAACGTTTCATATCAATAAAACCACCGCGAAAGAAGTTCTCTTTCAAAGTAATAGGCTCATCACTAAGTAATCGTGAGTATATGAGATAGTTTCTCGTTACAAGTTTTACATATTTTCGTGTTTCTTTGTAAGGAATCTCTTCAATATACTCTAGGTCTGGAAGTTTAATTCGGCTTCTCCAGCGTCTTACTGGTGTACCTCCAGCATTATAACTGGCCACAAAATCAATAAAGTTATTATCTCTTCTCTTCATTAACTCGTTTAGAAGAAGGCTTGAGAAGGTGATATTAATCTTTGGATTATAAAGGTCTTCATAACTATTGTATGGAATCTTATAGCGTCTAGAAAGACGTTTACCTTGTTCCGGAATTAATTGAAGAAGTCCAAATGCATCGGCAGGTGAGCGTGCGTATTGATTAAAAGCCGACTCCTGTCTAGCGATACTCATAAGTAGTGGGGTTGTGACTGTTTTTGAGCGATTATTCTCAAGAAATTCCTTTTTGAATGCTAAAGGAAATGCAAATTGTGGATCTTTACTTAGAATCTCTTTTTGTTTTTCATCATTTTCTCTGAAGAATTTGAAGATCATTATATTGAAGTATTTTGCTGCATAAAGGTCACTATAGCTTACGTCTTCATTGCTATCAATAATCTTCTTAGCAAGTTCTGTATTGTTTAAGTATACTGCCCAGGCCAGTTCATCAATAGTAATATCAAACCTTTCACGATAGTTGATGTGTTCAAGTTTTGTATGATTCATATGAGCAATTTGGCCATAGTATCCAAATTGATCTTCGTCTTGAATTCTTTTAAGAAGCTCTTGTGCTTCTTTAAATCGATTAAGCTTTTTTAAGCCTACAAACTTCCAATAAAGAAAACGGTAATTTGCCTCTTCTGATTTACTTTCAAACTGATCAAACCAACTGATCATTTCTTCATAATTTCCTGCTTTGTAATTTGTCCAGGCGAGATTCCATACAATGCTTTCGAGATGCTCATGTTCTTTTTCAATTGCTGCATATGCCTTTTTATAAAACTTAATAGAGCGATCATATTTTCTTAAATCTTCAAAAATGCCACCGATTGTATAATAAGTCGTTACCACTGAATCGTTTGGAACTTCCTTATATAATAGTAGGTTTCTTAGGACTCTCACTGCTCTTTGTAGATTATCTTCCGTCCAATATATTCTTGCTAAACGAATTGAATACTCAGCATGCTTTTCTTTCAAGTATTCTGATTCACGATTCTTTTGAAGATAGAGTACAAGTCCTCTTATATTTTCACGAAAGCTATCACCTTTACGTTCTCTCTTATATGAGTGTGCTAGTCGAAACCAAGCATCGACCTTTTCTTCTTTTGTGGAATCTTTATTTCTAATAACACGACGATAGAAATTTCTCGCCTTTGGGAATTGGCGATCACGCTCAAAACTCTTTCCAACTTCCATAAACTCTTCTGGCTTTGGAGATGTGTTAAAGCGAGGTGAAACTTCAATTAGTTTTTCATAGATTCGATCGTATTCATTTGTATTTTGTGGAAATTTTTTTAAACTGTCTTGAAGTAGTCTTTCTGTTTCTCCACGTGTTTTCAAATAATCAATCTTATTTAATACGGCACTTACATAAGTATCATTGTAATAAGGCTTTGAGATGATGGCGTCGATGAGTTCTTCACGGGCCCAGTATGGATATTGTTCTACGTTCTTATATTCTTCACTGAGTTCTTGGATACTTTTTGTGCAGTTTTTATGATAATTCGCTCTCAGCCAAGGAGCTAAAGGGAAATCTGTCACTAAAAACTTTTCATATTCTCGACATGAGACTTTGTCGTTCTTTGAAATCTTCACAAGTAGGTTTGTTAATTCACCACTTGCTTTACGCTCCTTTGGAGGACGATCTAAGTTTGTACAAGAGGCCAGAAGTAAAATAAATGTCGTTATAATAATTAATCTCATTACTATCTAGAATAGGCCGAGAAGGTAATTCCTTCAAGTAATTGAAAATAGGCACTTCTGTACCTAAAAAAATTACATAAGACCTTGAAAAAACGTCGGTTGAGACTTATAAGTACCTACTTTCGCTTACATTGGAGACATATATGACTGAGATTTCATCTCAAGTTAACCAAAAATTTAACGACCGCACGGTCTACTTTACTTCTCTGGGTTGTTCTAAAAACCTTGTTGATGCTCAGGTTATGCTAGGGCATATGGGCCTAAATGGCTTCAAGGTTGAAACTGAGCCGCAAAATTCAGAAGTAATTGTTGTTAACACATGCTCTTTCATTGAAGCGGCAAAGCAAGAATCGATTGAGATGATTCTAGACCTAGCGGACTATAAAGATGAAGAGGTCGGAAAATGTAAGGCCCTCGTTGTGTCAGGTTGTATGGCACAGAGATATTCAGATGAACTTGAAAAAAGTCTTCCTGAAGTTGATATGTTTATTGGAACAGGTGAGTACAATAAGATTGTTCCTCTTCTAACAGCTTTAGAAAATAATAAATTAGAAAAGAAGTCATTTGTTGAAGTCCCAAGATTTATTCATACTGAATTTGATCCAAGACTTAATACTTCTCCATTTTATACAGCTTGGTTAAAGATATCTGAAGGGTGTAATCGAAATTGTACATTTTGTATTATTCCAACACTTAGAGGGCGTCTTCGTTCACGTACTGTTGAGTCTCTGGTTGAAGAAGCAAAGAAACTTTCTGAATCAGGTGTTCGTGAGTTAAATCTTATTTCTCAAGACCTTTCTGATTATGGAGTTGATCTAAGTGATGAAAATAATCTATTTGAACTCCTATCTGGCCTTGAAACGGTTGATGGTGTTGATTGGGTTAGACTCTTCTACTTCTACCCAGATGAATTAACTGATGAAGTAATCGAAAAGATGGCAACATCTTCAAAGGTTTGTAAGTATCTTGATATGCCAGTTCAGCACTTCTCTGATTACGTGTTAAAGAGAATGAATCGAAAGATCACAGGTGAGAAGATCATGGAGAGAATTGTTAAGCTTCGTGAGAGAATACCAGGTATTGTTCTACGAACTTCAATTATTGTTGGTTTTCCTGGTGAGTCTGAACAAGACTTCGAAAAACTTTTAGAAGGTGTAAAAAAAGCTCGCTTTAACCACCTTGGTATTTTCAGATACTCTGATGAAGAAGGTACACCGGCCTATCGTCTTAAAGATAAGAACTCTCAGGAAGTGATTGATGAAAGATTTGATCGCTTATATGAAGCTCAAAAAGAAATTGCTCGCGAGCTTAATCAAGATTTCTTAGGTCAAACAGTTGAAGTTTTAGTTGAAGGAACACATGAGGATACTGATCTTTTAATTGTCGGTCGCCACTTTGGACAAGCTCCGGATATTGATGGAAAAGTTATTATCAATGATTTAAATGAGAGAGATTTAAAAATCGGTGACCTCATTGAAGTTGAGATCACCGAAGTATTAGATTTTGATTTAGTTGGTCGTGTGCTTTAATTATATTTATTCTTCATCTCTATACTTATACGCAGGGAACTCGTAGAGATATCGTCCTGTAATCGTATCCCCTGAAGTGTAGCCTTGAAGAAGTGGCAACGTTAAGAAGAATTCATCATCGTCGTAACCCTTAATCTGGTAATCATCTGTACCAATACGAATCTCCATACCAGGGTAAAAGTATTCGCTTGGAAATCCGCCAGTAACTTTTACTGACAGCTCGGACTTCGTTGCAGAATCAATTGTTAAAGGGATAACAGTATAAGCAGTACCTACTGTTGGCGCAGTCGATGGCCCACAAGCACTATAATTTGTTCCTCTATTTAAATCGTCCCAATCGTCAAATCCATTGATAGGGTTGCCAAATAAATCTGATAGTGAGTTATCCATTGCCCAGTTACCTGCAATATAAGCTTTGTCGAGGTTTGTTAGATCAAAGCTTGTATCCCAATCTCTAATGTGAACGTTAATTCTTGCTTGAACATCATTGGCTTGGTCAAGGCAGTTAAAAGTATAAAAAGGATTGGCTCCCATAAATGGATCAACAATATTATTAGGTGTATCTTCATATGTAGCTGATAAAGCGTGAGCCTTTATTCCGTCTGCATAGTAGTCCGTATTCCCATCATGACAAGATGTTTCAGTAAGGTAATTTGTTACCAGTACATTTGTATTACCACCTCTCTCAAGTGGTCGAGTTGGTGATTGAGTTGTATTTACTCCATTATATGCTTCCGTTAGTTTTGCATAAATACCTTTCGCAACATCACTCCTACCAAACTCTTCGACAATAGGCCCATCAAGACAACTTCTAGGATTACCTTCACATGTATGTTTTACAACTTCTACTGTGTTGGTACAGTCTGA
Source organism: Halobacteriovorax sp. (assembly GCF_048381875.1). NCBI lineage: Bacteria > Pseudomonadati > Bdellovibrionota > Bacteriovoracia > Bacteriovoracales > Halobacteriovoraceae > Halobacteriovorax > Halobacteriovorax sp. Next base: position 64,406 of record NZ_JBLXBP010000003.1, read on the forward strand.
TGGTGTAATGAGTGTTCCTGTATCGTCCCTTACTTCTTCAGTGTAGATGAAGTTGATTAAACCAAGTGAGTAGCCACCATCATCACAGTTGATGTCTTCGCTGTATTTTCCAGTGCAAATATCATCAAGTGATCCAGAAAATGGTCGTCCGTTAATGTAGATTCCATCAGTTGAGTAAGTCGCAACGTCAGCAGCACCACCACCGTAAACGTTTCCACCTCCTTGGCCAGCTGAGAAGCTTGTTGTCCCTGCTGCAAGACATTCTGGAGATGCATTTGTTACAACTTGAACGATGTAATCCGATGCCGAGCCATCATATGTAATTTGATTGTCTGTTGTCTTATTTGGTCTACGCTTAAAGTAAGAGAATGGTACATATTCAAGAGTATGGCACATTCCTGGACCAACATTTGCATTAATATTTATATCTCTTGCGTAAAGGTCTCCTTCTCCAATATCGAAGAAGCAATCGATATCAATAATATCTTCAATATCAGAAGCTGATGATTTTGGATTACTGATAATATCTCTCTTCTTAATTCGGCATCTATTAAAAATATTACCTTCACCATCTTTGTGGCCATAGAACAGTGGAGTATTATCAATATCAATTTCAACTTCAAAATAGTCTTCAATTAAAATATTGAAAGAGCTCGAAGCAGAACCTAAAATATTTTTTGCTGTAACGATAAAGTTTTTTGAAGCTGCAGCAACTTCAGGTATTCCTGAAATTCGTCCTGTGTCTGGATCTAGCGTTAGTCCAGGTGGAAGTTCCGGCTCAACAGAGTAGACAACAGAATCTCCTCTTGGAAGAGTTGCTAAAAGTGAGGACTCAACACCTCTTTGAAGTTCAAAAGTTGTTAGAGATTTATAATTTGTTATCGAGTCTGCATTTAATGAATACGGTCTCACTGATGAGAATTGTGCAGGCAGAGTTAAAGTAATTGGCTTACCATCTGCACTTTGCAGCAGTGCTGTATCATTTGTTGAATCTATGGCAGATAATGATAAGCTTGCACGATTCGTTGTTGTTAAAACGTCCATTCCTGATACTAAACTAGCTGTATCTGAAAACGTAGCTTCTATAACTGGAGCCCACATACTTAACATTGTATATGAAGTCCCTAAATCACAATCAGCTAAATTGGTATTACTTGCAATGAAGTCACGATTGGCCGTTGTATCATCAGGATCTTTTACTTGATTTACAAAAACGTATCCAGATAGCCCTGTATCCGTTGGGTTTCCTGTTACAATCGCTTTTGCATATTCATTTGAAGGTGCTGCAATAAACTCCTGACAAAGTGCCGGTTGTTGGTCAATATAAGTCGGTGTGAATGCAGCCGTTGTATTAAGTTCCATAACATGAGTTAAAGAAACTGGCTCCGTTTGAATAACTGCTTCTTCATCTAGGAACTCTTTATAGTTATCAATTGAAGAATCTTTTACGAATTCACCAGAAATAACCTGTACGATTAGATACTTCTCATTTCCATCAATGTCTAAAATCTTCTTGATAATCCCTTTTGCACCTTCTGTTAGAGGAGGTGTTGCAACAGTTGCTACTTCTTGGCCTACGACAAATGTTGAAGTACTTTGAATTAAGTTCTTTACTTTAAAAGCTGTAAGTTGAGAGTAAGATAGCTTCTCAGGCGGGTTTACAATACCTATGTCAAACGTAAAAGTTCTCTTTGAGATATTATTTGATACCGTAACAGAGTATTCTTTTGCGCTTTGTAGTTCGTGATCTGCCCCTCCTGATACATCAATGATGTAGCCAAATAATGGACTATCCACATCTTTTACTAGCTTCAATGTTGAAGGAAGATCTGGAGTAACTTCAATATTGGTATGATTGTCATAGCTAATATGTGAAATAGGACTTACTGATGTATCATTGATAAGTTTTAAAACAATATTTGAATCAGGTTGAAAGTAATACTTAAGTTTCTCAATAACTCCTTCTGTATTAGAGAATGGAGATTGATTGTCAATAACGTCACCAGGGTATATTTCTCCTGAGCTGATTGTTCCAAAGATAGAATTAGACTCATCTTTGTAAGTTATTGTTCCTGTTGCACCTGATGCAGTTGAGAATGTTTCAGATGTAATAGAATCGTCAGCTAAAAATCCAGTATTTGAATTTAATTGAAAGCCAATATAAACAGGGCCAGAAAATGGAAAGGCCACAGTATTTGTATTTGTTCCATCATAATTAAAGTAACAAGTACCTGAGTCAAGATACACATCACCAATTGTAGGAGTACTTGGTACACTTGTTCCAATATCTGTTCCAGTACAATTAAATCCAGTATCTACCTCGAGGGTAAGCTTTTCTGGGATAGGTGCCATAACGGCAATTTTAGGCATCGAAGTTACTGTTATAGTTTCTGCCGTTGCATTTGGTGGATCATAGAAGTTGAAGTTTGCGTTTGCAGCAGTAAATGTTCTAATTGGCGCAGCGTTAGTATCTCCAAGCCTAATTGTTCCTGTTTTACTTTCAAGAGTGAAAACACTTGCATATGTTGTTTCTAAGTCTGTTCCAAAGTTAAAACCTGGATTTGAGATTGGATCTAAGAAATTATTTTGAGTAGAGTCACTTACTGAAAAGACCTTGTCTTCTTGACTTATATACTCACTATATTGATTACTTAGAGTGTCGCCACCAGATGACTCGATGATTGTATAATCACCAAAGTTTCCACTTGGTTGAATATAGTTAACTAAGTTTGAGCCATTGACATTCATTAGGCTTAAGTCACCGGTAACAAAAATATGTGTTTTGGAGCTGTCATAAGAAACAGACGATGGAATATCGATACTGTCTGCTGAAATCTCATTTCCTTCATCATCCTCAAATCCTGATGGTGGATCGACGACTTCACCAACTGAACTTGATGCATCATCACTTGTTGCACCTTCTTCCTTAAACTTAGTTAAGCTATCTGGCACACATGAAGATGTGATGAGAAGTAAGATTAATAATAAATGGAGTGACGGTCTACCTTTTAACGTTTTCATACAATTATTATCGAATGAAACGACCATAATCTTTACGAAATTTGAAATAACCCCTGTTTACGGGGGGATAGAGGTATTTCTTGCCTGTGACTTGGATAAAAACTTGACAAAAATATGTGGCTAATTTTTGCTAACTTCCTAAAAATACGAAGGGCATTTATAATGAGGAAATATTGATAACTTATTGTTTTTTTTGGGGGACCATTTTGAAGAAACTCATTATTGTTTGTTTAGTTGCGAGTACGACCTTTGCACAGGTTAATTTTCTGCAAAACTTAAGGCCATTTGTTGAAAAAAATATTTCATCAGAACTTGCGGATAAAATTTGGGGAGCAAAGGACGAAGTTACTATACCTGAGATACCAACAATTAAAAAAGATGCAAAAGACTTAAGTGTTTATAACAAGAAAAAATATAATTCACCTTTTTCAAAAGAAAAAATGTCTCAATATAATCTCTCTTATATAAATGAGCTAATTAAAGCGACAAGAGGTTTAGAAGCAAATCGAAATGAGTTATCAAAGTGGTATAGTACTCTAGAACAAGGGGGAACACGTGAAGGTGTGTATCGTTCTCTTGTTCTCTCTCCTTATTACCAGAGGCTTGAAAATTATAAAGAACAAACTTCAGAGGCTGCCAAAGTCTTTACTGTTTCTTTCTTTGGGACATATTTAAATAATGATTTAGAAAAAGCTAAACTTAGTTCTTTAAATATTTATTCCATAAAAAGAATAACGACAGAAAAATCTCTTGAAGTAATGGAGGCCCTTCTAGGTCAAAGTCAGGAAAACTTCAGTCGTTGGTACGCAGTCTTATCTGCTGACTTGGCCAAGAATCATCCAATATGGAGTAGTAAACTAAGAAGCACAAAAGAAAGTGGAGTTCACTTTCGCTGGGCCATGAAGATGACACCTGATATTGTTAAGTCGGAGCTTATCTTGAAGCTACACTTGCTTTTTAATCATCTTCAAAAGCAACAATAAACTAATCAAAGAATACGTCTTCTTCAGCTGTAATGGCCATAAGAAGGCGTTCTACTCCAAGTGCAATTCCTGCACTCTTGGGAAGGCCCTTTTCAAGGGTTGATATAAATCTTTTTGGCCACGGTAGTTTGTAGTGATAAATCTCTTCTTTTAATTTGCTATCTTTTTCAAACCTTTTAATCTGCTCAATTGGATCTGTCAGTTCATTAAAGCAATTACAAATTTCAATACCATGACAATAAACTTCGAATCTTTCACACACTCGAGGATCGTCTTCTTTTATAGTTGAAAGTGCACGTAGCGGCTCTGGAAATTCATAAAGAAGAACGAAAGGATCTTTTTTCATTTCTGGTTCGATGTAATTATACATAAGTAAGAAGAAGAGGTCGTCCCACGGATAATCATCTTTATTATTAGAAAGACTTATTCGTTCACTGAAGTCACTTTTTATCTTATTAAATAATTTATCTCGTTCAAGATAGTTGAGAATATCGAATTGAAGCACGCTCTGAAAAATTTCTTGAACAGTAAGTTTTTTTATATCAACTTGTGTCTTATTGCGAACTTGCTCATAACAGTACTTAAAAAGTTGGATTGTATCTTCCATGATCTTCTCATAGTTTTCATTAGCTCGATACCATTCAAGCATTATGAATTGCTTGCGGTGTGTTTCACTATTTGGCTCATCACGAAAACAGTAGCTCATAGTGAAGATCTTATTCATTCCTTCGCTCAATAGTTCCTTCATATGAAATTCTGGTGAAGTGTGAAGGTAGAGATTATGAGTTTTTTCTTGATGCACCGAGTGAATTGCAAAGGGATGAATGTGAGTTTCCATTCCCGGATTCTCCACAATTGGTGGTGTTAGCACATCAATAAAACCTTCTTTGTTGAAAAAGTTTCGAATCGTTTGCTGTAATTGAAAAAGAGCTAATTTATTTGCCATATTAATGCCGTTTTTTGACTTAAAATATTGATTTTTATACTTACTTATCATATCTCTAAAGCACACAAAATGGAGAATTATATGTTGCAACTCGTTGCTTTTCTACAGTCTTGGGCAGACCAAGCTGGAATGAATATCATAATCACAATCGAATACGCTTATGCCTTTATTGCTCTTTGTTCGGTATTAGGTGTGAGTGGTTTCACTGGGCTTTTCTATCTTGTGAAACCAAAGGCAAAGCTGCCTCCACCAACTAAAACAGAGACAGAAGAAAAAGACGAACCTCAGTCACAAGCTGAAGTATTAGAAGTTGTTGAAGAAGTTAAAAAAGAGGAAGAGGAAGAAGTCCTTGAGCCGACTAAGCCAGAGAAGTCATGGAAAGATCGACTAACAAAGGGTCTTTCACGCTCTCGTGAAGGAGTTTGGGGAAAGATCGGAAGTATCTTTGGCCGCGGAGGCCTTGATGAGGATGCACTTGAAGAAGTTGAAGAGCTTCTCTATGGAGCAGATCTTGGGCCAAAGGCAACAAGTGAACTCATTGAAGATCTTGAAGAAAAGGCAAAGTCTGGGGATTTTGATGAAGCAAAATTTAAGTCATATATTAAAGACTTTTTGAAGAATAAGATGGCAAGTGTACAGGCCAATAGTCCTGGTGATCTGTTTCAATTCGAAAAGAGTGATTCAAAATTACCTAAGGTCATAATGATTGTTGGTGTTAATGGAGCAGGAAAGACGACAACTATTGGAAAGCTTGCGACAAAGCTTACTAATCAAGGAGCAAAGGTTGTTGTTGGTGCGTGTGATACATTCCGTGCTGCGGCAGTTGATCAGCTCCAGGTGTGGTGCGATCGCGCAGGTGCAACAATGATTCGCGCAAAGGAAGGGGCCAACCCAAGTGGTGTTGGTTATGACGCGCTTCAGGCTGCAATGAATGAGGAAGCTGACTATTGTATCCTTGATACGGCGGGGCGTCTTCATACAGCGGGAAATTTAATGGATGAGCTGACTAAGAGTAAGAATGTTCTTAAGAAGCTGATGGAGGATGCACCTCATCATACACTTTTAGTTATTGATGCCATTACTGGTCAGAATGCAATTCGCCAAGCGGAAGAGTTTAATAAGGCATTGGATCTAACAGGTCTAGTATTTACAAAATGTGATGGATCTTCGAAGGCCGGAAGTGCAATTTCAATTGTTGACGCACTTCAAATACCAATTACTTATATTGGTGTCGGTGAAAATGTCGAAGACCTGAGTGTGTTCAATTTAGATGAGTATCTTGACGCACTGGTAGGTAATTGATTGATTGACTGGAATCCTTTGTAGGACTACAATTGAATTACTATGGATATAAGTACGGAAGTAAAAGAATATCAAGTTTTAGGTCATAATTTCAGACTCCAAGAGTCTGGAGAAGATGAGATTGTTTCTGCGACAGAAATTGTTGAGTATGTTGATACGATCGCAAGTAATATTCGCCAAAAGGCCCCTTCAATTTCTAACTCACAATTAGCTGCACTTGTGGCACTAGAGTTAGCGAAGGAAAAGTTATCTTTAGAGAAAGAGTATAAACAAGAGATCACAGATGTGATGTCTCTTTCTGATAATGCCCTGAGATTGATAGAGGAATCACTTCCAAAGACTCACTAATCATGAGTTCGGAAAAGAAAAACCTTCGTAAAGAAGTTTTAAATATCATAGCGCAAATGGATCCTCAGGAATTTGAGATTCAAAGTGCAAAAGTTGTTTCAAACCTCGTTACTCTTTTTAAATCCGAAAACTTTTATCCGCAGACTCTTGGGATCTTTTATCCGATTCCAGGAGAAGTTAATTGTCTTAACTTAAAGGTACTGGGGAGCTTAGCATTTCCCGTATTTGATGAAGACTCAAATGATATGGAATTTAAGTCTTCATCATTAAGTGAGTTAAAGACTATTAATGCTTTTGGTAAAGAATTTAAGGTGCCTTGTGAGTCATCTCAAATTGTTGAACCAGATATTATATTAATCCCAGGTGTTGCTTTTGATGAATCAGGGCATCGCTTAGGAAGAGGTAAGGGTTATTATGATCGATACCTCACAAATAGAAAGAAAAAAGAACCATTAAAAATAGGCGTTTGCTTTAATCAGCAGTTACAAGAAAGCATTCCTTGCGAGCAACATGACCAAGTAATGGACTTTGTTGTAACAGCAAAGAAAGTGATTAAAGTGTGAATATAGGGAGAGAGTAATGAGTACAGATTTAATCTTAGCATCACTTCTTTTTCTTGTTCTTGGACTAGCAGTTGGTTTTGTTATCCGTAACCTTCAGGCCAAAAAAGAATTGGCCGAGCGTGAGGCAAAGGGTGATGAAATCATCAACAAGGCTAAAGAGCAAGCAAAAGAGATTAGCTATAAAGCGAGAAAAGAGGCAAAAGAAGCGGCCCAAGAAGAAAAGAAGGACGCTGATAAGTATGTCCAAAAAGTTAAGCGCGAGCTTAATGATCAAGAAAAAGACCTGAATAAAAGACAGGCCAAGCTTGAGTCTAAAATGGATGAGCTTGATGAAAAGAAGAAGAAGCTTGATAAGAGAGAAGAGGAAGTTAAAGAAAAAGAACTCGACGCTCTTAAAGAGAAAGAAAAGTATGTCGTTCGCCAAGAAGAATATGCTGGAAAACTTTCAGAAGTTGCGGCCATGACAAAAGAGCAGGCCAAAGAAGAACTTCTAGAGACAATGAAAGAAGACGCTCAAGTTGATTTCACTAAAATGATTAAACGCATGGAAGAAGAGGCAAAAGAAGAAGCTGAAAGCCGTGCTAAGAGAATCGTTGGTATTGCAATTCAAAGATATGCTGGTGAACATGTTGGTGAAAAGACAATCTCAACTGTTGATCTTCCATCTGATGATGTGAAAGGTCGTCTAATTGGTCGTGAAGGTCGTAATATTAGAGCATTTGAGCAAATCTGTGGTGTTGATTTAATCATCGATGATACTCCAGAGATCGTTGTTATTTCTTCATTTAACGTTGTAAGACGTGAGATCGCTAAGGATACAATTGAGAAGCTAATTGCTGACGGTCGTATTCACCCAGCAAAAATTGAAGAATTTCATGATAAGTCAAAGGCTGAATTTGAGAAGAAGCTTCTTACACTAGGTGAGAAGGCGCAAATGGAGATTGGTGTTCACGGTATTCACCCTGAGATCCTTAAGCTTGTTGGTGCATTAAACTTTAGAACTTCATATACTCAAAACCAATACCAGCATGCAATTGAAGCAGCATTTATTTGTGGTTCAATGGCAGCAGAGATGGGGCTTAATATTAAGCAAGCTCGTCGTGCCGGTCTACTTCACGATATTGGTAAAGTACTTGATGCTGCGGCAGAAGGTTCACACGCTGTTATCGGTGCTGACTTTGCGAGAAAGTATGGAGAGTCTGCGGACGTTGTTCATGCAATTAGAGCTCACCACGATGATGAGAAGCCGGAATCAATTCTTGCTCATATCGTTGCAGCTGCTGATGCGATTTCTGGTGCAAGACCAGGAGCTCGCAAAGCACTTACTGAGTCTTATGTTTCTCGTCTTACAGATATCGAAGAAATTGTTAATTCATTTGAAGGTGTTAGCAAGTCTTACGCTATCTCCGGTGGACGTGAAGTACGAGTTTTTGTTGAGAATGAAAAAATCAACGATGAAGAGACAGTATTATTATCTCGAAATATTGCTAAGCAAATTGAAGAGCAAATGTCTTATCCTGGAACGATTAAAATTACAGTTGTTCGTGAGACTAAGGCCGTTGGAGTTGCGAAGTAAAACTAATTACATTTATAATAGTAAGAGGGCACCCAATAGGGTGCCTTTTTATTTTGGAGAAAAGTAATGAAGATGAAATTAGGCATTCGCTACTACATTTTTTTTATTCCCACTTTTGTTATTTTCTTTATTGCTTCGGCCGTCCTTAATTTTTCAACAGAAGAGTATATTTGTTTCTTTACAGCAATAGCCTTTGCAGGACTTTATTGTCATCCAGATCGAGTCTCATATTTTGAGGGGCGAACAAATCGTTTTAACTTTGCCAATGCTGTTATGAGCTTCTTTTTAAATTTAGAAAAACGGTTTCCAGATAATACGTGGGGAAACTTCTTTGTAAGACAAATACCAGGCTTTCTTTTCTTTCTACTTGTATCTTTAACAGGAGTGTCAATTCAAGGTTGGCTAGTTTATTTTGGCGGAGTCATTCTATTTGAGATAACGTTCTTTTTCTATTCTAAAAGTGTTTTAAATTATGTTGCTAAGAATAGCGATGAACAAATTGAACAAGATGATCTTTAAATTCACGAAGTTCTTGTGATCTCAAAAACTTACCTCTAATTAATTCAAAGTTCTCATAATCATCAAAGAGATAGCGACAAAATGCTTTGAATCTCTTAAGTATTGTCGATTCTGGATAGCCAAACTTTCGGTATTCTTTTTCTAATTCATAGAAGTAGAGATCAAGATTTTGAGCTCTTAACTTTAAGAGAAATTCTTCACTGATAAAGTCTGCACGTCCCTGGTATTCTTTATAAATTGAAGCAAGCCATGGCGTCTTTAAGGCACTTCGACCACACATAATCGCATAAGGATCACATTGGTCATAAATGCGATCAATATCTTCAATTGTCCAGATATCACCATTTGCAATGATTGGAAGAGATGAGTGCTTAACAGCTTTTTCAATATAGCTCCAATCGGCAACACCTTTATAAAGCTGATCGCGGGTTCTCGCATGGATTGTAATGCCATCAACACCACAATCTTCAAAAAGATTTAAGAGGTCAAAGAAGAGCGAATCATCGCGATAGCCAATTCGAATCTTAACCGTGAAGACATTTTGAAATGATTCACGGATATCTCTTATGATTTTTTCAAGGGCCTTAAGGTCAGATAGAAGATAAGCTCCCCCTTTATTGGAGTTGACCTTCTTTGAAGGGCATCCAAGATTTAAGTCGATATGGTGATAATTGAGTTCATTAATTAAATTAATGGCCTGCTTCGTTTGTGCAATTTCTGAGGTTAGAAATTGATAGGCCGTCTTAATACTATGAGACTTCTTTTTTAAATATTCTTCACCGTAGTGTTTTACTAGTGTCTTTGTATGAACATTACCAACCGATGGTATTCGATAAAAATCTGTTGAATAATAATCCCAGTCACCAAATGCCCTTTGAATGGCCTCGCGATAAGGGCCATCTGTTACACCTTCCATCGGCGCAAAGATCATAGAATGTTTATCAAAAGGTAGTTTTCTCACTGAGCTTCTTATAAACAATCCGCTTATAAAAAGCTAGCACAGCTCTTTAACATTTCAATATTTTTAGGGTAGATATAATCTTATGGAAATATCAATAGTTATACCTTATCGCATAGAAGAAGATGGAATTGTTCTCTTTGGACAAAAACGCCAAGAAGATGGCCCTCTTGATGGAAAGTTTGAATTTCCTGGAGGCAAGATCGAAGATGGTGAGTCATGTGAGGAGGCTGCTCGTCGAGAATTTTTAGAAGAGGTAGGCAGTGAATTAAATAAAATTTCTCTTTTTACCCATCTAAGCTTCAAATACCCCGATCGAAGTGTCTTTCTCTATGTCTATGTTACTGATTATATTGAAAGTATGAACCTCATTGCGCAAAAGATATCTTTTGAAAACGCTCAAAATGAGGTAGAAGAGCTTAATATTCCAGATGCAAATAAAACAATAATTATGCGCTTAGTAGAACATTTCTTACGAGAGAGTAAATATAATGAGTAATACATTTGAAATCGCAAAGTACTTTTTCTTGGCCGCAGGCTTTGGAGTATTTGCTTTTGCACCTGTTGCGAACTCAAAGATGACTGGTGGGGGGTTTCAAAAGCTTCTTTCGACAACATGTTTAGTTAGTTTATTCTTTGCAGCTATCACTCATATAATAACGGGTCATAGTGCAACTGATCTTGAAGCAATTCTTATTTATATAAGTACGATTTCAATCCTCTTTCATCACCAATTACACAATCACTATGATGAGAAAAATACGGCACTGTGGATTCTTTATGCTATCCCAACTCTTTTAGGCTTTATTGTTCTTTATTTATTTCAAGAGAAGAATTTATTAAATTACTTATATGTCGCTTCGTCAGTCTATTACTTAGGTGCAATTACATATGCTATGATTTTAGGTCACTGGTATCTTGTAACGCCAAAGCTTTCAGAGCTTCCCCTTAAAAGGGCCACTCTGGCGATGTGGGCACTCATTGGGATTAAGCTTATTTGGACGGCCGTTGAACACACAAAGCTTGGGCCATATTTAACAGAAGGGACACAACTTGGCGGCGGTTATGCCTTTAATTGGTTAATGGTTATTATGCGTGATATCTGGGGATACCTAGTTATCTTTGCAATGAGTATATTTGGTTGGAAACTTGTTTGCATGAGAAGTACACAAAGTGCTACAGGTGTTTTCTATGCCATGACGATTTTTATCTTCATTGGTGAAATTATTGCGATTTATTTATTTTATACATATGGATTACTACTATGATGGAAATTACTTTAACTTGTAAAGAATGTGGCTCAGGGGTTTCATTTCATCCAAATAAAGATGTAAGTGAAGTTGAATGTCAGATCTGTCATACAAAAACTGAAGTTCATATGAACGAAGATCACGAAAAAGGCATCTTAAAAGACTGTCCTTGTTGCAAGCGTAAAGACTTTTATAAGCAAAAAGACTTTAATCGAAAAGTTGGTGTAACCCTATTTGTAATTGCCGCTCTCTTAACACTTTATATGGCCACAACTCAATATGCTCCATATTCAGTGGCTCCTTTTATTATTTTATATATTTTTGACTTCGCTCTTTTTAAGCGTCTTCCGCCTGTGGTTATCTGCTATAAGTGCCAGACGATCTTTAGAAAAGTCAGTAATATCAGTGAGATATATGACTTTAATCACGAGATGAATGACCGAATTGTGTACTCGGATCACGACTTCAAGGGTGAGCAGCTAGATCATCACTAGTGAAGAAATAAACCTATATCCTTGAAATTTATAGAGTTATGATGTATTGAATCACATCAGGAATACTGATAAAATATTAACTATTGAACAGGGTGAGATAATCTCTCTATGCCCGTAACAAGGATACATTTTATAGAACCTCCGCTTTATTGTTGTTTCTTAAAAAACTCCAACTCCATTTCGTTTAAACTAGGACAAGGCAATGACTGATGTTAGTAGCCTTGAAATTGTCTCACTAATCGTTTGCTTTATTGGCTCAGGTTTTTTCTCTGGCTCTGAAGCCGTGTTGCTATCAATTCCTCATGACCGAGCAAGCCAGCTTATTCAAGAAGGTGGAGCAAAGGGACGTGCCATTGCATTTATGATTGATCGTCCAAGTGAGATTCTAACAACGATTCTCGTAGGGAATAACGTCGTTAATATTTTTGCTTCATCTCTTACAACAGTTCTAGCAACTCGTCTCTTTGCCGATGATGCCATAGGAATTGCTGTTGGTGCCACGACGTTTATCATTTTAATCTTTGGTGAAATTATTCCAAAAACTTTTGCTCGTACACACGCTGAAAGTATGTCTTTTTTCGTTATTCGAGTTCTTCAAATTTTCTACTATCTTCTTTATCCTGTGATTAAGATCATGGTGTGGTTAATCCATACTGTTCTTGGTGAAAATGCTCAACTTACAGGTCGAATTGTAACAAAAGATGATCTTGAGTTTATGATTCAAAAAGCAGAAAAAGAAAATACGATTGATCACAAGCAAATTGATCTTTTTAACTCGATCTTAGAGTTTCCTAAGATTAAGGTTAAGGATATTATGATTCCTCGTAGGGAAATCAAAACAATTCAAGTTAGTAGCTCTTATAAAGAAGTTATTAGTGAAATTGAGGAATCAATTCACTCTCGTTATCCAGTATGTGATGGTGAAGTTGATAATATTGAAGGCTTCCTTCACGTTAAGGAACTTGCATTCATCAAGAAGGATCAGCGCGATAACTTCACATTATCTGAACACTTAAGAGAGCCATTCTTTGTCTACGAGCATATGAAGATACAGGCCGTATTTGATCATATGAATCGCAAGAAAGTTCACATGGCACTTGTTAAAGATGAGAACGGTTTAATCGTTGGTATTATTACTCTTGAAGATATCATTGAAGAGATACTTGGAGAAATCCAAGATGAGCACGATGATGATATCGATCAGATTACAAAAGAATATGAACAAAATGATCTTATCGACGGTGTGGATATTGATGGGGCCACTAACTTAAGAGATCTTGATCATGACTATGATATTAAGATTCCACTTAATGATAATTATTCAACTCTAGCAGGTTTCCTACTTGATATGCTTGGTAATAACTTCCCTGAATCTGGTCAGATTATTATTTGGGAAGGTTATAGTTTTGAACTAATTGAAGTTTTTGATTATGAGATCAAGCAGGTCAAAATCAAAGATGTCGATGGTGAAAAGCATTTCTTCTCTAAGAAAGAAGCCAAAGAAGCAGTCGACTCAGGTGAGGATCTTGTCGATATTCCAGTAAAGTAACTATCTAATTTCATCATATAGTTAATATATCTTTATATAGAGGGAATCTATTAGATTCCCTCTTTTTGTTAGTCTATACTTATTGAGAAACATAGATGGAGAAAATTATGTCTAGCGAAAAATTTGATATTGCAGTAATTGGTGGCGGGGCCGCAGGAATGATGGCCACACTAAGAGGTGTATTAAATAACGATAAAGTTGTGATGTTTCCAGGTTCTCCTCGCGATAAGAAGCGTTCACGTGAGAAGTGGGTCTATAAGGTTGAGAATATGCCTGGTACACATAAGTATAAAAAAGGGATCGAAGAACCTAATAGGGAAACTCTTGAGTGGATTCAAGAGTCTGAATTTAAAGATAATCTCACTTTCGTAAAAGGAAAAGGTGTCACAGAGGTCACAAAAAATGATGATGGCTCTTTTAAGCTCATTGATAGTGATGGAAGTGAGTATGAAGCAAGCTATGTGGTCCTTTGTACTGGGATCATGGATGTTCAGCCTCATTTTAACGACAGCATTAAACCAATTCTTCCTTTTGCTAATGCACAAACAGTAGACTACTGTTTAAGATGTGATGGACACCATGTCTATGATAAGCACACATCGATTATAGGGCACACTTCAGGGGCCGTGTGGGTTGCTGTGATGCTCAAGGAGAGGTACAACACTCCTTCGATGTCGATCCTAACAAATGGAGAGACTCCTGACTTTAGCGATGAAGTTAAAACTCTAATCAAAGCTTATAATATTGAAGTTTTCACGGAAAAAATTGTGGATGTACTTGGAGATCGTAAAGAAGGACAGGTTCAAGGTTATAAATTTGCAAGTGGGCGAACTTTAGAGTCAGCGTTTTCTTTTGTTTCCCTCGGGACTATCGTTTATAATGAATTAGCAAAGGCCATTGGCGCAGAAGTTGATGAACGTGGCTACGTTCTAGGCAATGAAAAAGGTGAAACGAATATTGAAAATTTCTATGTTGCCGGTGACCTGAGGGCCAATAAGAAGAAACAAATTTATACAGCATGGGATATGGCCGTTGATTCTCTAGATGATATTAACGCCAAAATTCGCCGTAAGAAGAGGGCAGCATTATTAACATCAAAAGGTTTAGCTTAGTTCTTATATTTACTCTGATAACTTCTGTCTTTAGGACAGAAGTTGTCTGGGCCTTAAATAAAACAACTCATTATAAGAGTCTCTATCAATCAAAACCAAAATTATCTAAAAAAGAAATAGCAAGGCTAAGAGAGCTTACAGTCGTTTTCTTACCAGGAATTCTATCTCAATCAGCAATAAAGAAATCAGGTCAAATTTTAAACCTATCCTATTTTGTAGGTGATTACTTTAGTGATTATATGGAGCTATTAGAAGAGCACAAGATTCCTTTTAAAAGAATTATTGTGGAATCAGAGGCACCGGTTAAAGAGAATGCACGCTTCATTAAATCAAAGTTAGATAAGATTAAAGGGCCACTACTTATTATAAGTCACTCTAAAGGTGGTCTTGAATTTCTAGAAGTTTTAATAAACCATCCAGAAGTGAAAGATCGCGTAGTGGGTTGGGTGACAATGCAATCTCCGTTTCGTGGATCAGTTCTTGCTGATTACTTTATTGATGGAACAGTGACGAAAACGTTAATTGGCTGGGCCTTCTACCTTCTTGGTGGTGACATTAGTGGAATGCAGTCTGTAGGTACGGCCGAAAGAAAAAAGTATATGAGTGAGCATCGAGAAGAAGTCATGAAGGTTCTAGGCGATGTTAACTTTTTACAATTCATTACCTTTATTGATGCTCAAGATGGGCGAGAGTCTCTTTTAGAATCAAGCCGTAATTATATTTATAATCGTGTCGGTCGAAATGATGGAATGGTGGATATTCAATCTGCTCTTTTTAAGGATGAACAATATATTATCGTTAATGATGTTGATCATCTGATTACTGTCTTAGATCAAGAACGATTAGATTTTTATAAAGATGGAAATAAGTCTTGGGACTTTGATCGTATTAAGCACTTTCGTGCTTTAATTCAACTTATTTTAGAGAAGAAAATTTAATATCACCTAGAACCTTAGCTCGACAGGCCATTCTAATTTTACCTTCTTCAACTTCTGGATGCTCACCAGCTATTGCATCAATTGTGTTTTGCTCAATGATACCTGGTTTTTTCATGTTTTCTTTTCCCTCAATGATCTGTATACGACATGAGCCACAAGAGCCACTCAAGCATCCATGAGGTAAAGTCTTGCCTTGATCTTGAAGTGCGTCAAAGATACTTTGATTTTCATCGATCGTAAATTCAGTACTTTGCCCATTCTCATCGATTAGTGACGCTTTGTGCATACAGTTTTTATCCTTGAAAGTTTATTGTTCTTTTCACTATTGTAGCACTATTTTAAGCAATTTAAATTGCCATGAAATTTCGGGTAATTATTGCAATCAATTAAGGAGATTAAGCATGCCTAGTTTTGAGAGACTATACAAAGATGGACACGAAGAAGTTATCTTTTTCAGTGACCCAAGTTGTAACCTAAAGGCAATCGTTGCGATTCATAACACAGTTTTAGGACCAGCTCTTGGTGGAACTAGAATGTGGCCATATAATTCAGAAGAAGAAGCAATCAATGATGTATTAAGACTTTCAAAAGGGATGACTTATAAAGCAGCTGTTTCTGGTCTAAACCTTGGTGGTGGAAAGGCCGTAATTATTGGTGATCCAGAAAAGGATAAGTCAGAAGCTCTTTTCCGTTCATACGGACGTTTCCTAGAGTCTTTAAATGGACGTTATATTACAGCAGAAGATGTAAATATTGGTGTTGATGATATTGAGCACGTATTTACTGAAACAAATAATGTAGCAGGTGTTGCTGAAATTCATGGTGGTTCAGGTAACCCTTCTCCATGGACAGCTCGCGGTGTTTTCAGAGGTATCGAAGCAGCTTGTATGAAAGTTTACGGAGACCGTTCACCAAAAGGTAAAGTTGTTGCGCTTCAAGGTGCTGGATCAGTTGGTCGCTACCTAGGTGAGTACTTATACAATGAAGGTGCAGAAGTTTACGTTTGTGATATCAATGAAAAGAACCTTGAACTTTTCAAAGAAAAAGTTCCAAATGCAAAGGTTGTAGGAATTGATGAAATCTACGATGTGAAGATGGATATCTATGCTCCATGTGCACTTGGTGCAACTATCAATGATGAAACGATTGAGCGTCTAAATTGTAAGATCGTTGCTGGTGCTGCAAATAACCAACTTGCAGAAAATCGTCACGGAAAAATCCTTAAAGAAAAAGGAATCCTATACGCTCCAGATTACCTAATCAATGCTGGTGGTCTAATGAACGTTTCAATTGAATTTGAAGGTTGGTCAGAAGATAAGGCAATCAGAATGGTTGATACAATCTATGATACAACTATGAAGATTTTCGAAATTTCTGAAGAACAAGATATTCCAGTTTATCAAGCAACTGATATCCTTGCAGAATCAAGAATTGAATCAATTAAGAATATCCAAGGGAAGTTCCTAGGTCACGTAGGACACCGTTTTCCTGGTAGAAAGAAGCGCTAGCGTCATTGACTGGCTAAGGCCAGTCTATTGGACGCTAGGCTAGCTCCCATTGCAATGAAATAAAGAAATATATTCAACAAGCCTGCATTTATGCAGGCTTTGTTGCCTCAGGAGCAATGGGAAAGCTATTGAAATGAGAATCGATAGATATTTTTCGATATAAGGGCCCGTTTTTACGGGCCTTTTTTGTTTATGTCGGCATCTTGTGCCACGAGTTAATATTAAGGTCTTCTTAAGGTAAAATTAACTCCGTGAAGAAGTTGATTTTATTACTCCTATTAATTCACTCAAGTATTTATGCAATACAATTTGAGGATGCTGTCTTTCCAGAGATTGTCACTTCATCTCGTGCCCTTGCCATGGGAAATGCATTTATTGCAAAAGTAGATGATGCATCCGCTGCTTTCTATAACCCAGCAGGTCTTGGAACATATCGTGGAAAACACTTCCACCTTTCAAATTTTCAATTTGAAACCAATAAGGGCTGGATGGAGACTCTCTTTGGTGGAGATGTAACTGGTAACGCCGGTGATATTTTTGATGCACTATCGCTTGAGGGTGCAAGAAAACTTCTCAATCAAAATAAGGGAACAGTTTCACATAGTCGTTTCCAAATGATGCCAAACTTCTCAACTCGCTATTTCTCTATGGGATATGTCTATGCTGTTCAACAACGAGCTTTTATTGGTGATCAAGCTGGTGACCAATTTGAATATGCACAAAGAACTGATCACGGTCCATACGCAGCTTTTAACTTTTCACTCTTTGGTGGAATCGTAAAAATAGGTGCTACCGCAACTTATCTATTTAGAAAGGAAGCAATCGGGACAGCTGATCCAGCGGTTGCACTAGATCTACCTGATACGGCCTACAACCAAGGTAAAATGTTATTTTTTACTACTGGTTTTCGCTTAACTCTTCCATACACATTTCTCCCAACTCTTGCCATCACTTCACATAATACAGGTGGTACAAGTTTTGAGCAGACCGGAGGTCCAGCAGCACCAGCTGATATCAAACAAACTTTTGACTTAGGACTTTCGCTTACACCTCAAATAGGTAGAACGATGCGTGTTCACATGGAATTAAATTATAAAGATGCGCTAGGTGAGTACTCGAATGTCGACACTATTAGAAAGCTTGGACTTGGTTTAGAGTTTGATTTACGTCGTATTTTCTATTTCCGTTTAGGTTACGGTGACGGTTTTGGTTCCGGAGGAATTGGGATTAGAACGCGAAAAATGGAGTTTGATCTCTCAACTTATGCTGTTGATACAACAGATTCAGACTTCAGAGGACAGGTCGATCGCCGATATGTGCTAGGAATCTCTAGTGGTTTTTAAAGTTAATCTTCTAAATACCTGAAATTTGTCAAAACTTATATTCTATTTTAATGCACAGCATGTGCACCTTTTGCACTAAAATTGGTAAGCTAGCCCCACTTAAAAAGGGGCGTTAAATGCTTGATAAAACTGCAAAAGGATCAACTGTGGGATCTAACAAATTAGATAAGAAAAAAGAGATTATTAAAAAGTACAATCTTTCAAAAGAGGATCTAACTTGGATGCTTCGTAATGTTTTCGTTTCAAGAAAGCTAGACGATGCTGAGATCACAATGAAGAAACAATCAACAGCTTTCTTCCAAATCTCTGGAGCGGGACACGAAGGTGTTTTAACAGCTCTTGCAAAAGTTCTAAAGCCTGCTCACGATTGGTTTATTCCTTACTACCGAGATAGAGCACTATGTACAGGTCTTGGTGTAACTCCATATGAAATGCTTTGCCAAGCAAATGGTAACATTGGAGATACAGCAACTCATGGCCGTCAGATGCCAGCTCACTGGGGGAATGTAAAACTAAATATCGTTCAAAAGTCTTCATGTACTGGAACTCAATTTCTACAGGCATGTGGTGTTGCTGAAGCAGGACTTGCTCTTAAAGAATTAAAAGAAAAACATAATTACGATACATCAAAATTCTTAGTTGAAGATGCTGAAGTTGTTTATACTTCATGTGGTGATGGAACGATTGCTCAAGGTGAGTTCTGGGAAGGTCTAACAACAGCTTGTGCTAATAAACTTCCTGTTCTTTTCCACGTTGAAGATAATGGTTATGCCATTTCAACAATTACTTCTAAGCAAACTCCAGGTGGATCAATCTCTAAAGCTCTAGATGAATTTCCTGGTTTAAAGATTATTGAATGTGACGGTAATTGTCCTATTGAATCTTATAAGGCCGCTGAAAAAGCAGCAAAGCATATTAGAGAAGGAAAGGGGCCAGTTCTTCTTCACTCTCATGTAACTCGTCCATACTCACACTCTCTTTCTGATGATCAGTCAATGTATCGTACAAAAGATGAGCTTGCTGAAGAAAAGCAAATCGACGTATTTAACTCTTACCCAAAGACTCTTATTGAGCTTGGTGTAATGACTGAGAAAGAAGTTAACGATCTTCTTGAAGAAGTAACGATTGATGTAAGACGTGCAATGAAAGAAGCTGTTGATACTGAATGGCCAGCTCCTGAATCTGCACTTGATCACTTATATTCTCACGATGTTGATCCAACTTCATCGGATTTTGAAACTGAAGGTTCATTTGAAGGAAAAACAGATATTCCAATGGCATCAGCAATTAATGCTGTTCTTCGCTCTGAGTTTTCTAAGAACCCACTTCTAAGAATGTTTGGAGAAGACGTTGCCGATTTCTCTGATCTAGAAAAATTAAAAGATCCAGAACTAAAAGGTAAAGGTGGTGTATTTAAGGTATCTTCAGGTGTTCAAAGAGCATCTTTAGAAGGACAAGTATTTAACTCACCACTAGCAGAAGCAAATATCATCGGTCGTGCAATTGGTATGGCAATGAGAGGTCTTAAGCCTGTTGTTGAAATTCAATTCTTCGATTATATCTGGACTGCTTATATGCAACTTAAGAATGAGATGGCGACGACTCGCTACCGTTCAGGTGGAGACTTTAAGTGTCCAATGGTTGTACGTGTTCCAATCGGTGGATACCTAAGAGGTGGATCGATTTATCACTCTCAATGTGGAGAGTCACTATTTACTCACGTTCCAGGTATTAGAGTTGTCTTCCCATCTAATGCGGCGGACGCAGCTGGGCTTTTAAGAACTGCAATTAGATCAGATGATCCAGTTATGTTCCTAGAGCACAAGCACCTTTACTACCAAGGTTATAACCGTACTGCAGATCCAGGTGAAGAATATATGATTCCATTTGGTAAGGCCCGTGTCGCAAAAGAAGGAGCGGACGCAACTGTTGTTGCTTGGGGTGCATTAGTTCAAAAATCAATTGATGCCGCTAAGAAAGTCGAATCTGAAACTGGTAAGACGATTGAGGTTATTGACCTTAGAACTCTTGCTCCATTTGATATGGATTCAATTAAGAAGTCACTTGAAAAAACTAATCGTCTTCTTATTTGTCACGAAGAAACGAAAACTTCAGGCTTTGCTGGTGAAATCGCTGCATGTGTTAACGAAGAATGTTTTGAAGCACTTGATGCTCCAATCCTTCGTGTTGCTGCAAAAGACTCTCACGTTGCATATTGTCCAACTTCAGAAGATTATATTCTTCCACAAGTTTCAGACGTATACGAACAACTTAATAAACTTCTAAGTTATTAAAATAAAGGCCAGCTCTTATGATTGAATTCTTAAATGATAAGAGCTGGCTAACTTACCTTAAAGACGAATTCCAAAAAGATTATATGCGTGAACTTTCTGAATTTTTAAATTCAGAAGATGGTGAGATCTTTCCTAAAAGAGAAGAGCTCTTTTCAGCATTAAATTTAACTCCTCTAGAAAAAGTTAAAGTCGTTATTCTTGGTCAGGATCCATATCACGGTGAAGGGCAGGCCCATGGTTTAAGCTTTTCTGTAAATAAAGGTGTAAAAATTCCACCTTCTCTTAGAAATATTTACAAAGAATTAAATGAAGATCTGGGAGTCGAGGTACCTGAGCATGGATTTCTTGAAGAATGGGCAAAGGAAGGCGTTCTGCTACTTAACAATTGTTTAAGTGTTAGAAAAGCACAGGCAGGATCTCATCAGAAAAAAGGGTGGGAGAAGTTTACTGCCAAAATTATTGAAGTGATTAATGAGCAATGTGAAAATGTAGTCTTTATTCTTTGGGGCTCTCCTGCACAAAAGAAGGGCAAGAATATTGATGAGTCTAAGCACTTAGTTCTTAAATCTGTTCACCCATCTCCTCTTTCTTCTTATCGCGGCTTCTTTGGCTCAAAACCATTTTCAAAGGCCAATGCCTATCTCATTGAGAATGATTTGAAGCCCGTCTCTTGGGAAATCACTAATTAGTCCAATAGTAATTAGGGCCAATGAATAATTTTTAGATTTCCTTGTGTAAATTATTATACCAATTAAGATTAAGAAGTTTACATGGATAAATCCTATACTATTTGCGATATCAAAACAAAATTCAACGAGTTTTGTATAGATTATTATTAATACCTCTGAATAATTCCATATTTTAATGAAGAAGAGATTTAAAAATAGAATGGGATAAACCAAAGTGAATAGACTTGTTAAAAGAGGAGAGAGAATTACTGATGCGGGATAAATAACACCCGAGAACTTATGGGCGATAAAAAGTTGAGCAACAAAAAAGAGTAAGTACATCTTATATACTCGAAAGTCTTTAATTGAAAAAATTAATGCTAGAAATAATGTACTTAAGTAAAAAGAAAGATGGCCAAAGCGGTATGTTCCGAAAAGAAAATCCGTTATAAGAAAAAAGATGAATATCTGCATTTTCGTATAATTTGTTTTTCTAATATCATTTAAAATAAAGAAACTTCTTAATAGGGCAACTCTTCGAAAAGAGTAATATCCTGGTAGAAAGAAATAAAAGATAAAACACATCACAAGCTCTATGAATTGAGTTGGTCTCTTAAACCTCCTTCTGATTAAAAAGAAAATTAGAAATAAAGAAGAAAGATGAAGTCCGGATGGTGTCATCAAGTGCATAAGATTCAAATGTGACAGTCGCTTTTTTAATTTTTTATCAAGTCCCCATTTCTGACCAGTTATAACTGAGCGATAGAAGTAGAAATTTCTCTTTTCTTTAAATGACTTCTTTATTTTGCTTGGAAGCTTAATTTTGGGTGCAGGGCGGTATGATCTGTAATTAAATTGATTAGTTAGTGGATTGATAAAGAGAAATGCAGCTAGAAAGATAATATTGAAACGCATTGCAGCTTTATATGGAAGAAATCTCTAAATATCAGCTGAAACTCATCTTTTGAGAGTTTTTTTTCTAAAATGAAAATGGTAGAAATTATTTCTACGGAGTTAATTATGACAAATCTACTTATAAACAAAGCATTGCAAGAATCTATCGCGGACTATTTCAAAGAAGATGATTTATCACGTAATCTTAATTATATTCAATCGCTTCCAAGTGATGAAGTACAGTGTCGCTTAAAAATCAAAGATGACATGATTCTATGTGGCCTTCCTTACTTTGTAGAGTCATTCAATTATCTTGGAGCTAATTTAAAATATGAAGATTTTAAAAAATATGAAGGACGTCAGTATCAAAAAGATGAGATGGCCGAAATTCATTTCACTCTTCCATTTTCCATCGCTCTAACAGGGGAGAGGATTGCCTTAAACTTAATTCAGAGGGCCTCATCAATAGCAACATATACGAATAAATTTGCTGTCATGGCAAAAGGTAGTGGCGTAAAGATTCTTGATACAAGAAAAACTCTTCCAGGTTATCGCGCTCTTGAGAAATACGCTGTTGTAACTGGTGGTGGTAATAATCATCGATTTGGTCAAAGTGACATGTGGATGGTTAAAGATAATCATAAGTCTTTCTTTGGTGGTGTAAAAGAGGCCATCGACTTTTTTAAGTCAAAGAATTCTTTCTATACTCCTATCGAAGTTGAGATTCATGATCTTTCTGAGCTTAAGTTAGCGCTTAATGAAGGCGTAAAACATATTATGCTTGATAACTTCTCTCCAGATGAAATTAGAGAGGCAGTAAAAGAAAAACCTTCGGATGTTACTTTTGAAGTATCTGGTGGAGTGAGATTAAATACTCTTGAAAAATATCTAATTGAAGGAGTGGATGCAATAAGCATTGGTGCACTTACTTACGATGCTCCTGCAGTTGATCTCTCTCTTAAATATAGTAGGGGCTAAATTTGGACAATTACGATTTTGATGTACTTATTCTAGGTTGTGGAATTGCTGGCCTTGCAACAGCTGCAAAGCTTGCAGGAGAGCATTTAAAAGTCGGTATTGTTACTCGTGCCAGAGACCCACAGGTATCAAATACATTTTGGGCCCAAGGTGGAATAATCTATCCAAAAGGTGATGATCAAGCTTTATTTGATGATATTCAAATTGCTTCTTCAAATACATCAAACCCACTTGCCATCGCAACCCTTCAAGAACATGGAAAGAATGCGATTGATGAGCTGCTATTAGAAATGGCCAAGGTTAACTTTGAAAAAGATTGTGAGAATAATCTAAAATACACAAAAGAAGCCGCCCATTCTATTGAAAGAATACTCTACCGTGGAGATTATACTGGAAAAGAAATTCAAATAAGTCTTCTAAACCTTTTAAAAGATAATGAGCGTTATCCAACGGTAAGATTTTTGGAGGCTCATACTGCAATTGATCTTATTACAGCATCCCATCATGGAATTACCATCTCTCAAAGATATGAAGAAAGAAAAATCTTAGGTGCTTACCTTTTAAATCAAGAAAAAGGTAACGTAGTAAAGGCCATGGCAAAGAAGACTGTATTAGCAACAGGTGGAGTTGGGGCTTTATATTTACATCACTCTAACTCTGGAGCTAGTCGAGGTGATGGTATCGCAATGGCAAAAAGAGCTGGAGCCGATATTATTGATATGGAATTTATTCAATTTCATCCCACAACTTTTTATGACTCTTCTTCTCATGGACGTTTCTTAGTATCTGAAGCAGTAAGAGGAGAAGGTGGAATTCTGGTTAATTGTAATGGCGAAAGATTCATGGGGAAGTATCATCCTGAAATGGAGCTAGCACCACGTGATGTTGTGGCCCGCTCTATCATGGAAGAGACAATTGAGACACGCCATGAATGTGTTTACCTGGATATCTCACACAAAGAAGATACTTGGATTAAAGAGCGTTTTCCAACGATTTATAAGCACTGTCTTGAACACGGTGTTGATATGACAAATGAGCCAATTCCTGTTGTTCCTGCCGCTCACTATACATGTGGTGGGGTAAAGATCGATATGAAGGGACAAACTTCAATTAAAAACTTATATGCAGTTGGAGAGGTTTCTTGCTCAGGTCTACATGGTGCAAACCGACTAGCATCAACTTCTCTTTTAGAAGGCCTTACATGGGGATACCTTGCGGCCATGGATATTAAAGAGACTGTTAAAAATGAAGATTTATATTCTCATTTACAAATAAAAGATTGGCGTGAAGAATATGCTTCAATTGATAAGGCCCTTGTCCAGCAAGATTGGATGACTCTGAAACTTACCATGTGGAATTATGTTGGACTTTCAAGAACAACTAATCGTCTTAAAAGAGCGGTTGCAATGTTTAATGAAATTAACGATGAAGTTTCACGCTTTTATCGAAGTTGTAAATTAGATGATAGCTTAATTGGTTTAAGAAATGCTATTGAGGTATCGACGATGATCGTAAAGTCGTCGATGCGTAATAAAGAATCAATTGGTTGCTTTTACAGAAAGCTCTAAATAAAAAAAAGAAGGCCAACACCTATGAGAGAGAGTTGGCCGAAGAGCAATTATTAGTTGCGAGATTACCTACGCTAAAACATCCTCTGTTTTATACTCGGTTGTGATATGTCGTCTCAATTTAGATTTGCGGCTGGCCGTATTTTCCTTGAGACTTTAGATATAAACACCATTGCCAGCTAAATATTAAAGTTAAAAATTATGCTGCTGATTTAATGAAGTTAATGAGATTTGTCCCCCATTGCTTCGGTGAAGATGTTAATGCTTGTTCAAAGCTTAAAACTGCTTCAACTTCTTCTTTTATTTCTTCGATATTTTGTGTTTCTTCAAAAATATCGTATTGATTGCGGTCTCCATCTTTAATGACCTTAAAAGTTACAAGATCAAATTCACATTCCTCAATACTTGAGCCTTTTAAAGTGGAATACTTCCATGTATTCCCAACAAGTCTGCTACTTTCAAAATTGCAATCTTCAATATGTGAAAATTCGAAGGTGCAATTTTCAAATACACAGTTGATAAATTTGCACTGTTTTATTTTTGACCCAAAAAAAGTGCAAGACTTGAAGTGAACAGCGACAAAAGTAGTTTGAGAGAAGAGAGAACCAGATACGGTTAAGTTACTTAAATCACTTGATTTTACTACCTCATTTTCAATCACTTCAAATTGTCCATTTGTGAAGTCTGATAGTTTCTCTGGCATAATGAAGTTTGTTAATGTGGCCATGTGATCCCCCCAAGCCTTGCTTAATTAGTGGATTTGTTCATCCACAATGCAATAATAGCGGTAATTGACTAATTGCGTCAAGCAATAAAATTGCATCAAGAAATAAAAATTAAATCCGATAATGATATTAAGGACTTTTGAGGTGATTTTTTTTAGGACCTCAATTGCACGTAATCGAAATATCAGGCACTTGCATGATGTTTCAAATTGCAAGGAGAATTTCATGTCGGAATTTAACAAAGACAAACTAGATGATTACCTAGGGATTATTAGGAAATACATGCAGGTTCGTGGCCCAATGACTCAAAAAGAGTTGGCCGAAGCAACTGGGCTTGGTGTTTCAACGATTTCACGCTTTCTATCAATGAAGACAACGGAGATAAACCCTCAAGTAGTAGCAAAAATAACTGCGGAGCTTGAGATTCCACTTCATGAAATGATTGATTTTGTCGAAGAGCATTTTACAGATCACTTCATTAGACTTGTTAAGTTCTATAAGGGTGATGAAAAGAAAGAGCAACCAGCAGCACAAGCTCAATCAGCACCGGAACAACCAAGGGAAGAAGAAATACCTACTGGAAGTTTTGAAGATGCTCTTGTTGATACATTAAAAACTGGTTCAACAGGTAATGCTCAAATGAATGCCAATGCTAGAGTAAAAATTGGTGGTAAAACGAGAACGATGCCATTTATGGCCGATACAAGTAATGAAGATATGCTAAAGCAAAGAATGGCAGAGCTAACGCCAAGACAAAAAGCTTATGTAGCAGATTTTTTAAGCTTAGATATTGATGCTCGTGATTTAATTGTTGATTTAGGAAATGATTTATTTCGTTATTTCAGACAAAGGGGAATGATTGCTTAAGAGATTAACTCTCGCATTCTTACTTACCCAGTCAGTGCTCTCCTTGCCTGATACGGTAGAATTCGTCTTCATCTCTCCTGCGGCATCTAATAAGACGACGTTATTAGATTCAAAAATAATCAATTATAGAAAAGTAGCTCAAAACGAAAAAGAAAATTGTGTTCCAATGGGTGAAGGATGTTTTGATCCTCAGAAAGGCTATATCCAAAATGATAAAGCTGTCGATTATGTTGATCAAGAATATGGAAAAGTTAATAAAAAGGTTGAAGTTGAAAATACAATTGAATCAAATATGATTCGCTGTACTGGTGCCTACTTTGATATCTTTTGTGGAAAGGCAAAGAAAGTTGAAGAGAAACCAAAGTCAAAATATGAAATATGGATTGATACAAGTGCTTCTTTAAGACGTGCTGATTGGTCTAAGTCCGGGGATACTTGTTATCGTCGAAGCTTCGTCTCAAGACTATCACATTCTTGTCCATTAACGATTAAGGCCTTTGATTCATCCCTTAAAGAAATTGCTAATGATCTCTACCTTTGCCAAACTAAAGGTGGAAATAATACAAAGAAAATTATTCGCTGGGTAAAGAATTCAAATGCGAAACATCTCTTTGTATTAACAGACATTGATGAAGCAAATGGGGAACTTACTGATTTTCTAAGTAATATCGGAGCAAAGGTACATGGCGTTGGAACGAAGCCATTTTATCCAGAAGATCTATTTAGATTAGCAGATAATTTAAAAGCAACTTGTCAAAAATAGTAGAAATCGCTACAAATAATCATGTTTAAAAAATTACTCGAATGGTCAAAAGACGCTTATATAGACCTTCCATGGCGAAGAGATAGAACTGTCTATAAGACATTAGTCTCTGAAATTATGTTGCAACAAACAACTGTTGGAACTGTTCAAAATCATTTTGAAAGATTCTTGAAAATATATCCCGATGTCCATGCACTTTCTAAAACTTCAGAAGAAGAGATCTGTGTAGCTTGGAAAGGTTTAGGCTACTATCGACGTGCACGCAACTTAAGAAAAGCTGCCATTGATATAGTTGAAAATTACGACGGGAAAATTCCAGGTAATTATGAGGATCTAATTACGATTACTGGGATTGGTGAGTATACGGCCAATGCAATCTTAAGTATCGGACAAAATAAGAACGCACTTGCAATAGATGCAAATATCGAAAGAGTTGTTAGTCGAATTTACGGTATACAAGGAAAGAAAGGACCAAAGCTTCAAAAGCTTTTAAAAAAGAAGTTTGAAGAAGGTGAGTTTAAAGAGATCAATAAATGTGGTGGCCGTGAGATTAATGAAGCGTTGATGGATCTTGGTAGAATTTACTGCCAGGCCAGAAGTGCTAATTGTCTTGGTTGTCCTGTTAAGAAAAAATGTATTGCAGGAAATACTAAAGATCCACTAGAGTATCCAGAAATTCCTGTTAAGAAAATTGCTAAGACTTATGAACTTGAGCTTTTAAGAATTATTGTAAATGAGAATAATTCTATCTTAGGATATAAGAAGTCTGATGACGAATGGCTTGCTGGACAAGTTGAGTGTCCAACTTTTATCTTAAAAAGTGAAGATAAGAACTTAATGCAATATCCTCATTTAGATAAAAAACTATCTTATAAGAAATTGAAAAAATATAAGACCGCCATCACTAAGTATAAGATTACAAATTATATTCTAGAGTTATCAACACAAGAATTTAAAGATCGTTTTAGTGGTAAGTTTAGAAAGTATAAGCTTACGGATAAATTAAATATTTCAACGGCCACAACAAAGGCCCTAGCTAAGTTATCATGAAAGTTAATTGCCTGAGTGTCATTCAAGAAGAATTGACAGATAAGGGGATCAATCTTCCATTTAGTCGTGTTTTTGAACTCTTTGATGCAATTGAATCATCTAAGAAAATTAAGCAGAAGTTCAGTGAGCTTTGTGTCGGAGATATCGTCCTTTGGCGAAAAAATATTATACCGATTAGTGGTGACAGTGGTCATATCGCAATCATACGTGAAATAAAAGATGATGGTTGGATTAGAGTTTTTGATTATTCAAAGCAGCCTCATTCAAATGAAGATTGCCTTCGTCCAGGATCAGGAGAAGGTGATATGAAATTAATTTTAGATGGTGATGAAATTAACGGTTTTATTTGGTCAAAAGAGATAAAAAAGACAAAGATGACAAAGGTCCTAGGGATTTCTCCCCAAGACCTCGAAAAATTATTCTAATTCATTTATTAAAAAAGTATAAATATCAGCGACTTCCTTAAAGGCTTCAAATCGACCTGATGCACCTGCATGACCTGCTTCCATATTTGTCCAAAGAAGTTTTACTCTTGAGTCTGTAGCAAGGTCTCTAAGCTTATAAGTCCACTTCATTGGTTCCCAATAAGTAACACGAGGATCATTAAGCCCACCTATTGCAAGAACTGCAGGATACTCTCTTTTTTCAAGATTCGTATAAGGGCAATATGATTTCATATAGTCGAAATATTCTTTATCATTTGGGTTTCCCCATTCCTCGTATTCAAGTTTTGTTAAAGGTAGTGTGTCATCAAGCATTGTATTTAAAACATCAACAAATGGTACATCCGCAACAGCAGCTCCGATGAGGTTTTCTTTATCAAGATTTATTGTTGCTCCTACAAGCATTCCACCTGCACTACCACCCATGATTCCAAGTTTACCTTTAACAGTATAGCCTTCATTAATGAGAAATTTTCCACAGGCATAGAAGTCTTCAAAAGTATTTTTCTTATGAAGAAATTTACCGTTTTCATACCAGTGACGACCTAGGGTTGAACTTCCTCTGATATGTCCTATTGCATAGACAAATCCACGATCAAGAAGTGAGATAATATTGCGATTAAACCATGGATGTATCGACATCGAATAAGAGCCGTATCCATAGAGTAGGCATTTATTAGGATCACCCTTCTTAGTTGTCTTCGCTTTAATAATAGTCATTGGAACCATGGCACCATCATGAGAAGGAGCAAAAGTTCTTTCAACTTCGTATTTAGATTGATCGAAACCAGGAACTTCTTTTTGATGAATCTTCTTTGATTCACTGCTTTCTATGTCATAGTCAAATGTTGTAGTGGGCGTTGTTAATGAGCTGTATTCATAGCGAAATACCTTAGTCTCATAGTTTGCATTATCGCCACCACCTACAAAGTAGGCATCTTCAGGAAAGCTGGCCTCAATTCGCTTTTCATCTTTTAATATGGCAAAGCGATTAAGTCCCTTTGTGCGATAATGAAGGACCATAAAATCTTTAAATGTATTAAAGTTTGTTAGATAGTTTTCTTTAGTTCCTTCAACAATTACTTCTGCGTCTTTATATGAAGGAGTCATTATTGGAGTTCTAAGTAGTGAAAAGTTTTCATGAAACTTATTTGTAAGGACAATGAAGTCGTCTCCATCACTTTCAACGCTATATTCAATTTTGTCTTCTTTAGGAAAGATTTCAATTGGATTTAGATCACTTGCATCAGCTTTCATATAAAGAACACTGTTATTTGAAGATCCTGATACATTGATTAGGATATATTGGTGATCCATTGTTTCTTCAAGGCTTAGGAAGTATTCACCTGAATCTTCAGTGTAGACTACTTTATCAAATGAGTTTTCCATATCTGTGACATGGATTTTATAAGGTCTAAGATTTTCATCCATTTCAATATAAGCATAAGTCTTTGAGTCATTAAACCAGCATGGTGAATAACTAATCTTCTTTGGTCCTTCTTGAACGATCTTATTTGTGGATAAATCAAGAATATATAAGTCATATAGTTCGTCACCATTATAATCAACAGTGTAAATTAAATATCGGTGGCAAGGTGAGATATCAAAGGCTCCTACGTCTAAGAAGTCGTGTCCTTTTGCCAATTCATTTTCATCTAAACATACTTGGACTTCACCAGACTTTAAGTGACGACGTAAGTGAATAGGGTAGTCTTTACCTTCTTCATAGCGTTCATAGTATTCATAATCATCGTGAGGATAAGGGCAAGTTTCATAAGTTTGAAGCTCACGAGACTTTAATTCTTCAAAGATTGTTTCTTTCAAATTACCTTTATTTTTTAGATATGTTTTAAAAAGGTCATTTTCTGTATTGAGAAGCTTCATGACATCATCGTCACTTTCGCGATTTCTCATCCAAAAATAATCATCAGTTAGAATTTGGTCGTGGATCTTTGTCTCATGCGAGACTTTCTTTGGTTTAGGATATTCCATTATTCCCCCTGAAATGAAAAATGTGTCGCCGAAACGACACATTTGTAAAAAATAGAGTTAAGGTATAAGCCGGGTCCTGTATTGGACTATCATTCGTCTAGGCCAGTAGTTACCCACTGGCTCGAGCGCTTAACCCGTCAACAAGGGCCGGCTACCCCATAAGTTGACCTATTCAAGCTTGCACCGCCTAGAGTTTACCTATTTTCACTACAGCAGGTGAGATAAATCTCGTCACTGATTGGCCGGCCGAAGCTACCCCAATCGAGTTCAAACCCCTGTACTTCTTCTCTGTTGCACTTGTCCTAGTCTCGCGACCGACGGGCGTTACCCGCTAAGCTGCCGTATGGTGCCCGGACTTTCCTCCCGTCTATTATACCGAAATATAATAAACCAGCGATAGTCTCCTTAACTCTGTTGGATTTATGCCCTATGTCACGCTGAATGTCAAAGACTTACACGGTATCTAGTCATGGGTTGAATAAATTGGTAAAACTTTTTTAAACTTCATTCGTAATAAAGATAAGTAATAACGTGGGGACCACATGAAATATATTTTATTGGCGATTCTATCATTAAACGCCAGTGCTAATCTTAAAAGTTATGTAAGAGAATATCTAAAAAACTCTACTGAGATCAAACAAGCTGGATATAATTTTGAGTTAGCAAAACTTAATTTTGAACTTCAAAGTGATGATAAAAGACCATGGACCCTCAGTTTGTTGAATGAATTTAATAACGTAGAACTTATTTCGAATCCTAATAACCCAAATTTAATTAATACATATAAGGCCTATACTTCGGCAGCTGAATTATCGAAAGAAAATATCTATGGTGGAAAGTTTGCGATCACTGGATCTTATATCGACTTTAATGGTGGCACTGAATATGAAGGTTATAATCAAGAAGTAAGTTATACACAAGATCTTGGTAAGAACTTCTTAGGCCGCAATGACAAAATGGATAAAGAAATTGCTGCACAGGAAGTATATTCAACAAAATACGAATTTGATGCGCAAAGATCTCAAAATGTACTAGAACTTATTGAAAGTTATTTCGATTATAAAAAAACAAAGACATTACTGAATCTAAAAGATGAAGCAAAGAAGAGGGCCGTTCGTAGACTTAACTTTGTTCAAAAACAGGTAAGAGATGGACTACGTGAGAGAGTTGATCTCTATTCTGCACAAGCACAGGTAAACTCTGTAAGTGAAGAATATGCTGAATTGGAATCACAATTAGAAACTTTTAAAAAGTCATTAGAAAGTAAACTCGAAAGAGGACATCGCTTTAGTGATATTAGCTTATATCGTATTGAGAAAACTAAGTTAGATCCAATTGAAGAAGGTAATATTGACTCGAACCTTACAATACAAGCTTTGAACAAAAAACTTGAGTCTCTAAATAAGACGGTAGAAAAGTTTGATAATTCAGTTTTTCCAACGATTGAATTAATGGGTGCCTATAAGACAAATGCCTATTCAACTGTCACAGCAAACAACGGAAATGTTTTTAGTGATGGAACTTTTGGTTCTGATAATGATGCTACAGAAGTTGGACTAACGGTAGTTATTCCACTTGGCTTTAGTGCTGATGAGAACTCATTAAAACAAGCAAAAATTAATCGTATGAATACAGAGTATCAACAGAGACTAGCTAGAGT
The DNA here is from genome assembly GCF_048381875.1 of Halobacteriovorax sp. Lineage (NCBI taxonomy): Bacteria > Pseudomonadati > Bdellovibrionota > Bacteriovoracia > Bacteriovoracales > Halobacteriovoraceae > Halobacteriovorax > Halobacteriovorax sp. The sequence goes on from NZ_JBLXBP010000003.1 coordinate 96,718, forward strand.
TAGAACTAAGAATCAACTTGAGGCCCTGACAAATACAATGCGATTAATTGATAAAACAATCGACTTAGTTTTAAAAAGGCATAAGTTAGCAACACTATCTGTTAAAGAATATAATAAGTTATATTCAAGGGGACGAGCAGACTTTGATAACGTGATAAGTGCAGAAGAGCGCCTTATAAATACTGAAAATAAATACGTAGAATATATTAGTAGAAGAGAAAAATTATATTTCAACTTACTTGATATCTACGGAAAGCTTGAACAATATTTTTATTAAATATCTCTTAGGGGTGCAGGAAGGAGTAACCTTTGGCATCCCTTGCAAAGAATCAGATCAATTCCTTTATTAAAAGTAGCAACTTCTCCTGCTGCATATGTAAATTTACAGCTGCCACAACTTTGTCCAATAAGAAATGTACAAGCATCATGGGCCCGTTTTGATGCGGCCATCTTATATAATTTCACAGCTTCTGGAGGTACTTCACTTAAAAGTCCTTCAATTTGATTTTCCAAACTTAAAACTTTACTTTCATTGGCCTTATTGCCTTGATCGACCTCTGCTTGAATCTCATCAATTGTATTTGTGATACCGGTAATAAACTCAATGGCCTCTTTTTGAAGAGCTTCTTTTTCTTCGATCATTTCTAGAAGCTCTAATGTTTTATCTTGTAAGCCTTCAAACTCATCTTCTTGCTTTTTTATGCTTACGCTTAATGCTTCTTCTTGTTGTTGACTAGTGACAGCATTGAGATTTGCTCTACTTTGTTCTAGCTTTTTTTCTATTTCGAAAATCGACTTTTCACTGGCCGTAACCTGCTCTTTTGCTTGCTTGATATCATTACGTAGTTGAGCAATTTCCTCTTCTTTCTTGTCTTTTTGCTTAATAAGAAATTCAATACGCTTTAACTCTTCATTATTAGCTTGTTTTAAGCCTAATATGACTTTATCTAGGCTCATGACATCTTTTAAGTATTTTAAGTTTTCCATTCATAATTAATAACATATTTACCTAGCAGCTGCGATTGGAATATTTGTATATTTAAGGTGATAATAAGGGGATAGGAGTTATAATGCGCGGAAGTATATTTGGTAAAATGTTTTCAATGACTACCTTTGGTGAATCCCATGGCCCAGCACTTGGTGTTGTTCTTGATGGAGTACCAAGTGGTCTTGATTTTAATCTAGAAGATTTACAGGCAATGCTTGATAAGAGAGCACCTGGTCGCTCAAAGGGAGTGACTGCCCGTAAAGAAGCAGATAAGGCAGAGATTCTCTCAGGTGTTTTTGAAAATAAGACTTTGGGAACACCAATCGCTGTTATTATTCGAAATACTAATCAACGAAGTAAGGATTACGATAAATTAAAAGATAATTATAGGCCTGGTCATGCTGATCGAACTTATGATTTAAAGTATGGAATTAGAGATCATCGTGGTGGTGGAAGAAGTAGTGGGCGAGAAACAGTTGCACGTGTTGTTGCTGGTTATTTTGCAAGTTTGGTTCTTCCTAAGGTGAAAGTTAATACTTTTATTTCTAAGCTTGGGCCGTTTGAATGTGAAAATATAATTAAGTCTTTTCCACAAGATTTAGGAACTTATAATTTTGGAGATCCTAGTAAAGATCAAGAGATTGAAAAGTACTTGATTGATTTAAAGGCCAAGGGCGATTCTGTTGGTGGTCGAATTTCCGTTAATATTGAAAATTGTCCAGTCGGTCTTGGGGAGCCTGCTTTTGATAAGCTGAAAGCAGATCTTGCAAAAGCTGTTTTATCAATTGGAGCTTGTGTCGCATTCTCATTTGGTGCAGGTGTGAAAATGGCCGATATGAGTGGACAAGAAGTAAGCGGTGATAGTGCAAATTTTGGTGGAATTGAAGGTGGAATAAGTAATGGTGAGATGATTAACTTAGATTTAACATTTAAGCCCACTTCAACAGTTGGCGCAAATGCAAAAGAAGGACGTCATGACCCATGCATTCTTCCGCGTGCAGTTGTTGTCGTGGAATCAATGGTAAGAGTCGTTTTAGCAGATCATTTTTTAAGACAAAAGGCATACGAGGTTTAAATTGTCTGAAATTAAGCATTTTAGTGATATTCAAAAGATTAATACTATAATTAATGAGATCGATTCAGATCGGATACTAATTATCATTGATTCTAATGTTAATGATCTCTACTTAGATCTAATAGATCCTAAGAATGGAGTAGATATCTATATAGCTCCTGGCGGAGAAGATTGTAAGAAGTTAAGTGAAGTCGAAAAAGCATGTGAATTCTTTTTAGAAAGAGGCATTCATCGTAAGGCCCACCTTGTTGCTATTGGTGGAGGGGCGTGTTCTGATTTTGCTGGTCTTGTTGCATCTATGCTCCTACGAGGAATTAGCTGGAGTGTTATTCCAACAACTCTACTTTCAATGATTGATGCAAGTATCGGTGGAAAAGTTGCAGTGAATTCAGCCTTTGGTAAGAATTTAATCGGAGCTTTTTACTTACCAGATAATATTTATATATGTTCTGAGTTTCTCCAAAGTTTACCAGAAGATCATTTTATCTCTGGCCTTGGGGAATTAGCAAAGTACTTCTTCTTAGATGAAGAGGTTTTTAACCTTATCAATAATGAAGCATCATTTGATGAAATTACAATTCGCTGTGCTCGTTATAAGCAAGAGATAGTCGATCAAGACTTTAAAGAAGGTGGAATTCGAAAGATCTTAAACCTAGGACATACACTAGGACACGCTATTGAAAAAGTTTACGAACTACCGCATGGAGTTGCTGTATTTTGGGGGCTTAAGCTTATATTTAACATCTTTCAAAGAGATGAAGAGAGTGAATTCCTAAATCAATTTGCTCATGTCTTTGGTCTAAATGCTCTTATGTGTCCGTGGCAAGATAATTTACCTATTGATGAGCTTATGGAATATGTTGCAAAAGATAAAAAAGTCGTTGCTAATAATACAATTGAAGTAATTTTACCTTCAGGGATAGGCAAGCCTATCATTCAAGAAGTGTCTCTGGATGAAATAAGAAAGCGACTAATGGAGTATGCCCACGGTAAAGGAGCAACAAAGGATTTCATTAAGAAGATCCGCGTTCCTTCATCTAAGTCTTTTGCTAATCGTGCGCTTGTTTTAGCTGCTATATTTCCACAAGACATTGAGTTATTAGATCTTCCAGAATCTACAGATGTTATTCATATGCTTAATTGTCTTGGGCATATTGGTTTACAGATCAATAAAGAGGGAAGAAGTGTCACAATAAAGGGCTCCTTTCCTGCTTGTGAAATTGAGACTGATGAAGTTATTAACCTTGTCTCAGGAGATGGTGGAACAACAAATCGTTTTTTAATCCCATTACTTTCGCTTGGAAATAATAAGTATAATCTGATACCAAGTGAAAAAATGTTTGATCGTCCAATGGACGAACTAGAAAAGGCACTAGATGATTTAGATGTCGAAGTTTTAAGAGATGAAGAAAATTGGTTTCAAGTTCAAGGGCCAATTAATATATCAAAAGGTGTTTATGAAGTTGATTGCTCAAGATCAACTCAGTTTGCAACGGGACTGGCAATGGCCTTATCTCCCAACGATATTGATGTGGAGCCAGTCAATATGTCCACAAGTCGTCCATATTGGGAGATGACACTAAATCTAATCGAAAGATTTAAAAGTGGAGAACAAGTCTTTGAAGTTCCTGTCGATTTTAGCTCTCTTGGTTATCCACTAGCATATGCATGTATGTCTGGACCTGTGCTTGTTGAGAATTGTAAGGGAATTGATCGATTCCAAGCAGATAGTCAATTTATAAGTTTATTAGAAGAGCTAGGTGGAGACTTCGATTTTACAAAAGACGGGCTTCTGTTTAATGGTGTAGAAAATTTAAATGGCTTTGAGATTGATTGTCGAGACTGTCCCGACCTTATTCCGACGCTTTGTTTTCTCGCATCTTATGCAGATGGTGTCTCAATAATTAGAAGTGTTGAAGTTTTAGTTCATAAAGAATCAGATCGTTTAAATGCAGTTATGGATTTAATGGAGCTATACGATATCAAACATCATTATGATGAAGAAAATGATCTTCTTGAAATAGAAGGAAGAAAAGCTGATGGACGTGTCGTCGACATAACACCTCCTCGTGATCATCGTATGGTTATGGTTTCTTACCTCTATCAGATTGTTAATGGTGGAGGAAAATTAGAAAATACAGAATGTGTTGAAAAATCATTTCCAAATTTCTTTGAGGTTATCAATTAGTGAAAAAAGCAGAATTGATTTTTACGATTCTTTTTATATCACTATCAATTCTATGTGAGTCGATAGGCTATAGAGGAAACGTATATCCTTTCTTTAGTTGGAATCTCTTTAGTACAACGAGAGGCCAGTAGATGTTAAGTACGATATCTCTGATATTTTACCTCATGACTTTTCCACTTGTGAGTATGTATCTCTATGAAGGCTATGAAGTTCAAAACTCTGGTAATTGGGTTGCAAGCTTACTACCCTCATTTAATTCAATCACTCCGCTAATCATACTTTGGGCCATTTCAATATTTGGTTCAATAGGCTCCTTTTTACGTAAATACTTTCGTATTTTATATTCTAGCTTCCTCTTTTTAATTATCGCATTAACAAATGGTGCCGATTTTGATCATGATCTATTTGCTTGGTTTTATATTTCTATTCTTTTTATATTTGAAGGAAGAGATGAAAAAAGTGACAAAGCAATTTTAGACTTTTCTAAACTTACCATTGTTCTCATTTATTTTATGTCTGGATTCTGGAAATTATTTTATTCATTTAAAGCATTTTTTAATGAAAGCCTTGGATATTTTCACTTAGAAGGACTAAGAGAGATTATTAAGGAATCACATATTTTAACTAATCATAGCTGGCCGATCATAGATGTAATCCCAAGTGTTATTCTATTTCTAATTGGTTTAGGGATCGTAATCTTAGAACTTTCGGGTTTATTTCTATATTTCAAAAAACGCACATGCCTTTATCTATGGGCAAGTTTTATTATAATATTTCATCTGTTAACTGTCTTAACAATGAGGGTGGAATTTGTATCGAATATTATATTGATAGGGATAATTTTTCTTCTAGGAAAGTCTACTAAACTACAATCCAGCCCATATCATCGTTGATATATTGCATAGAAAAATTTCTTGAGTAATTTAGATCAACTTTTTCTTCGACAATAAAAAGCCCATTTTTATTGGCAATCTTTTTATTGTGTGGATTGATAATAGGACTTTTTCCCCATTTTGTTTTTCTTACGCGAAAATGTATAACTGAGTGAATTTCTTTTGGTTTAATGGGAAGTTCATAAGTCATACCACTCTTAAGAATGATACAAGTATCATTATCACTAGTTATTAGTAAGTTACCAGTGTTTGTTTTCTTTAATCTCATAATAGAGTGGGCCATGGCCTTATATGTGAAAAGAGAAAATAATGTAGTGAAAATAAAATTTCTTCGTTTCATGATCCTATTATATACTATAATTATAATTTTCAATAAAAAATTAATTGAAGGAGATTTTATGGCGCTGTTAAGACCATGTACTATAAGTTCGACAGGTACTATTACAAATGGTTCATCTGGACCTGATCTAAGGGTACAAAGTGGTGAATTCGTAGCGGATAAGGTCTGGAACTCTGTTTGGAATGATGTTGCTGACTTTCAATTACTTAATGATGATTTAATACCAGGGAAATGCTACTTTGATACAATAGAAGGTGCTAGAATTTGTACTGAAAGGTGTCAGCTGAGTGTAATTGGGGTAGCTTCTGATACATTTGGTTTTGGTGTTGGACAAGGTAATGCTGGTGTTGAAGTACCAATTGCAGTAGCTGGTTGGGTTTTAGCATATGTTGATGATGAATACCCATGTGGAACTCCATTGACTAATGACGAAAATGGAAACCTAACAGAGATGACTTTAGAAGAGAAACAAAACTTTCCTGAGCGCGTCGTTGCAATATATAAAAAGAAGGAATTAAAAGATTCTTTCGGAGATGGTAAGAAGTTTATTGATGTTAATGGACGCCATTGGGTGAAGGTTAAATAATAAAGGATTCAAATGATTGTCTTATCAATAGCTTTCTCGGAAGCTTGCAACTTAGATTGTAGTTACTGCAATGTTGATAAGCTTTCAAAGAAGTCAATTAATACTGACTTATTCTTTGAGTCCTATGAGAAAGTACGTTCTAAAAACCCACAAGAGCTTATTCAAGTAGATTTCTATGGGGGAGAGCCTCTCCTACATTGGGATAAAATCGTTACAGTAACTAAAGAGCTAAAAGATGATCCCAATGTGCAATTCTATATGCCAACCAACGGTCTTTTACTTGATGATGAAAAAGTTGAATTTTTAAATGCTAACAAAGTTAGAGTCTCATTATCATATGATGGCCTATGGCAGGATATAAATCGCAATCAGCATGATGGCCGTGGTACCAATTATCTTTATCAAAAAAAGCTCCCAATAATAAAACAGTTAAATGACCTTTCGTGTCATTCAATGATTTACTCTGGAAATAATAATTTATTAGAAAATCATCTCTATATTAAAAAAGTCCTTAATCTCAATCCTGATTTAACATTAATTCGAGATGTGGATGTTTGGACCAATGAAAGTGCACAAGAGGTGAATTTTGGCTTTAGTGAACTGGTCGATTGGTATATTGAAAACGTTGATAATGTTGAAATGCCAAAAATTATACTCACATATTTAAGGCATATTTTACGCTACACAGCTAAAGATGTGCGCATTGATTATTGTGGTGCCGGGGATACTCATTTATCCTTCTCTGAAGATAAGCTAATTGCCTGTAATCGCTTCAAAGATGACGACTTATATCTTAAAATTCCAGAATACAAAAATATGGCAGCTTGTGAGTCTTGTTCGGTAAAAAATTACTGTAGAAAAGGCTGTTTGTATGAGAACATAAAAAATGAAGGCCCAATTGAAAGTATTTGTTTTATGTATAAGCACTTCTATAAAGAAGTACAACGTATGATTAAAACTTTGAAAGGGAATGAATATTTTAAACGAATCTTGAAGCGAGAAATTTATGAATCTTAAAGCACTGAATCGAAGTATGTATCTAGCTGCACAACATCTTTATGAAGCTAGTAAGCATATGCATCCAATTGCACCTGAGTATTCTGACAAACTTTTAAAAGATGCTGATGAAATTCTAGCAATGATAAAAGTTGAAGAGGAAAAGGTTTCGGAAGATAAACTCGATAGCATCTTGGATGAAATCATGAATACGGAGATTGAATAATGGTAGCTTATAATATTGAAAACCCAGCGAAAGCAAAAGGTGGCGTAAGGAATTACTTCACACTTGAAATTACAACCTCTGCACTATGTGATCTTAATTGCACATATTGTTTTGAAGGAGAGAAAGTTGACAAGGCAAGGCTTGATAACGATCTTCCAACAATTTTTAAAAGGATTGATAGTATCCTTGAAGACAAGGAATGGTTTCAGGCAAAATATGATGGCCTAAATATCTCTCTATGGGGTGGTGAGCCTACTTTAAATCCAAAATTTATTATCGATCTTATGAATCAATATCGTGAACACGATAATATTGATTTTCACCTTTATACAAATGCATTCAATATGCACAATATGAAGAAAATTATTGATAATGTTGATATGTCTAAACTTCATGTTCAGGTATCTTATGATGGACGAGCGGTTAATGATAATTACCGTTTGATGAAGAATAAGAAGGCATCTAGTAATCAAGTAATTAATAACCTCTATGAGTTAGCAAACCTTGGTATCAATGTGAGTATGAAGGCAACCCTTCCAATTGACAGTATGGATAGTCTTTATAAATGTTGGGAAGATTATCATGATATTCAAAAACTTCTTTGGAAGGTTTCAAAAAATATTAATATCAATTACTCACCGACTATCGACTATATTACAAAATTTAGTTTAGACGAGAAAAAAGATGCGGTAAAAATCTTTAGAAGTGAGTTCTTAAAGATTGCTAAGCGTGAAATTGAATTTTACCGTGAAAATGGACGCTATCTTTGTTCATGGTTTGGTGGAGAAGATAATAGAAAGCATTGTTCTGCTGGTTATAATATGGCCGCAATTGATCAAAGAGGAAATCTCTACGCATGTCACGGTGCTATCTATTCAAAACATAAGGATGAATTAGCGTATAGCGATATCCATGATGAAGAATTTGTCCAAAAGATTAGTGCTTATACAAAGAAATTTGAAGAACCATTAAAGAAAATCCATAAAGATTGTAAGGACTGTGTTGCCACGACTTGTATGATTTGTCCTGTTGCAAGTCATGAGAAGAGTGAAAAAACGGACTTTTTCGCTAAGTGGACAGATAATTGGGTTAATGAACTTTGTGGTTTCTTTAAAGCTTTTGGAGAAATTGACCGCGCAGTACAGAAGCACTTATTTGCTTTACATGCAGAAACTGATGAGGAATATAGAAACAGGGAGATGGCAAATGGCATGTAGTGGTGGACACTGTTCCTATCATAATAGAGGAACGTCAACATGTTCAGGGCACCGAGGAGTTTGTTCTTCAAATAGAACACACACATTAAATATAAATATTGCAATTGGTGCTAAGATATATGGTACGCACGTTAAAGCTCTTAGAGATGTTATTTCTGCAGAGATGGCAGCTAGAAGAGCACACGCAATGTATAATCCAGGTACTCCAACTAACTCATACGGTGTTGGTACTCAAATTACTAATTCTGTTACGGCCAATATGGTAAGTCGTCTTAATCAAATGTCGCCAGCAAATGACTCAGTATGGAGTGCTGCAAATCCTTCTCCTGCTGATAATAGACCTAAGACTTCTGACGATGGGAGTGCTTCCGGGACTTCTGGTACAAGAGCTTGGAATAAAACAGGTCAACATATCGTCGAGCCCCATATTCAAGAGATTTTAAATTATTATAATACTTTAAGAGCCGACTGTATTTGTAATACAGACTGTAATTGTAACGCTGTTTGTGCATGCCACAATAATTGTGGTTGTCACTATTAAGATATTTTAAAAGGATTTAAATATGATGTTATATGATGTTGCTTCAGTTGAAGATCGTGGATCACATTGGTATGTGACAAATGTTTTTCCTCATACACTTGATCCAATTGAGAGACATGAGAAATTGTTAAACCTTTCAGCGGTTTCTTCTTCTATCATTAAGCATGCTATTGAAAAGGGAATTGAAGTAAGGATCACGAAGCCTCTTGAATATAATGAAGTAATGCCACATGAGATTAGATTAATTGAAGGCGACGAGAATGATCATAATTATGCTCGCGAATCTGCAATTAAAAAGGCCCGTATGGTTGTGACTCATGACCTTGCTTCAGTAAGTGGTTATACATTTTATAGTTTTATGTGCCTTAATAATGAACTTTGTGACAAAGGATTCTTTATTACTGCTGAAAATAGAGAATCAAAATATTTAGAGATTTTAGAAACAGGTAACGAAGAACTTATCCAAAAATTAGAAGATTATTTAAACACGAAAGATCAAATTGAAAGGGTTGCTGCTTTAAATAAGAAGTTTGATCATTTTAGAAAGCTTATCGGTGAAGAAGATGATATTGAAAAAATCGAAGGCTTAACAAATAAGTTCTTAGAGGATTATTATTCAACCTTCTTCTAGAGTTATTCTCTATTTACAAAAAGATCATCGTAAAATAAATGGAACACTATTTTACTGCTTTGAGTACTTTCTCTATACAAGGTCTCAAAGCAGTGAAGTGAAATTTGTCCTTCATAACTGTTCGCAAGAAGAACGCCTTAAATATATAAAAATCTTTAAAGAAAAGTATAATTATCCTCAGGATTATAATGACTCTTTTATAGTTACTCAAAAGGTATATGATATTTATAAATTAAGGCCTAGGCTTTGTTTGATTTTAGATATTCATACGTTAGAAGGGCTCGGGGAAATAATTCCATGTGATTTACTTGTTTATTCTAACGTTGCAAACCCTTTAAAAAGATTTCAGAAGAAAAGTTGTCGTTATTTTGGTTATTACGATTACCAAACTTATGATGAAAAAGAACTTTTAAAGTTTTCATTCAATCATTATAGAAAATTAGATGTTATCGATAATAATGTCTTCGTTGTTTCACCTTTTTTTGACTATAAGAATATCGAGATCCCACAAAAATATCATGATCGTAAGAAGCTTTATAAGGAGGCTAATCGTCATCATGACCGCTTACATGAGCATTTTGATACACTATTATACTTTCAAGGAAACCGTCCAGACACTAATAATAGGCTTATTCCTGAGTCTTTTTACTATGGTAAAGAGATTGAGATTATTCCCAATGGGATTCAAGACTCTGTTATTTTAAGGTATAATGATATTTTAGAAAATGGACTTGCTACTTATCAGTTAACTAATGACGATAAGTTAATTTCAGCTTTTTTGGAATAGTATGATTTTAAGACTTGATAAAGAAAATTATGATCTTTGGCTAACATATAGCTGGAGTGCAAATAATCATGGTCTATGTGGACACACATATGAAGTTATTGATTATTATTTCTTTTTAAAAGAGTATATGAGAGTTGGGATACTCTTATGTGAAGATATTGATTGGCCAACTTTCAAGAAGACAGTCGTAGACAAGTATATTATTTCTGATGAAGAGTTGGTCCAGCTTGAAAAGGATACTCTCTTTGTAAATAGACCTAATCTTATACATGCAAACAATATCCTCTTTACCGATGGAGGAGCTAAGTCTCTGGAAAGTAAGCATATCTTAGCGCATAAAATATTTCACTTTGCTTGTGGTGATAAGGAGCTACAAGATAACGATAAGGATAATGTATTTATTCTTCAAGATAAGCGTATTTATCGTGATTGTAAGAATGCTATTGATTATAAGAAGCGAATCAATTTTGATCGTCTTAAAAAACCCGTAAAAACAGTACGTTGTAATTTACTATATGGCACAAAAAATTGTCGAAATATTCCAGATCAGATGTATTTAGACCTTCTAGATAAGTATGATGGAAATTTCATGTGCCTGACTAATAAAGAAAACCGTCCTCAGAGACGTTTAGAAGGACTCTCTGAGCGTTTTGAGTTCCCTGAGATGCCCGTGCCAGATTTATTTGAGAAATTTGATAGATATATCTATACGCCCGTTCCACGCAAATTTGACTGTAGCCCACGAATGATCTCAGAGTGTAAATTTTTTGAAAAAGAGGTTGTGTATTATAATATAGACTACTGGGATGAAGACAAAGGCCTCTACTGGAGAAAGTGGGATATTGATAATGATTTTGAATCAATATTTCTAAAAGAGGGCGATCCCATACTAGATATCTTGGGAGAACATATTGGATTATAATATTTTTAGCCACTCTGGTTTGAGGCTAATAGATGATAAATTCAATAAGAGAGCAAAGCTCGATACAGGAACATTCTGTAATTATGAATGTTTCTTCTGCTATTATATCAAAGATCTCGATAAGGTAACTCCCATTGAGATAATTAAGGAAAGAGCAAAAAAATTATACCAATGCGGTATGCGAGAGGTTGATCTAAGTGGGGGTGAAAGTTCTGTCCACCGTGATTGGTTTGAGATTTTAGACTATTGTCGAGATCTAGGTTTTACTAATATCTCTGCACTTACTAATGGTGCAAAATTTGCAAATATCGAATTCTGTAAAAAATCAAAAGAACATGGATTAACGGAGCTATTATTTAGTCTTCATGGTGTTAATGAAGAAAATCACGATTCGATGGTGGGACGAAAAGGTGCTTTTCGTCGCATGCTTAAGGCCATTTCAAATTGTCAAGAAATCGGTATTAAAGTTCGCATCAACTGTACTGTCACTGATAAGAATGCATCGTTACTACATGAGTATGTCGAACTGATTAATAAGATAAGGCCATATCAGCTTAACTTCTTACCCTTAAATTATTGGGAAGATGCAAATCGTCTTGAATCACAAAGCTATGAGCACCTAAGCCGATATATAAAGAAAGCAATTGATACACTTGATGAAAATATCCTGATAAATGTTCGCTACATCCCTTATTGTTTTATGGAGGGATATGAAGAATATGTAGTTGGTATTTATCAACATATATATGACCGTGATGACTGGAATATTTATACCTATGATGTTGAAAAAGTTGAAGCAAAAGAAATTGATACAAAAGAGTATTTTGAAGTAGCAAATAAAAAAAGAAAACATACATATACAAAGGACAAAAAGTGCTTTGGTTGCAAATTCTTCTTCATCTGTGATGGAGTTGAGAAAAAGATAAGCCAAGTTCAAGATGTCTATCCTGTCGAAGGTGAGAAAATTGATGATGTTCTCTATTTTCGTCGTGGAAAATATCCTGAATGTGAATATAAGTAGGTAGATATGGAAGAATTACCAAATACGCTTTCAAAAGAAGATATCCTAGAGGTCGAGTTAGAACTTACAGGAACCTGTAATCTCGATTGTCCTCTTTGTACTAGGAGCTATGTAAATGCTAAGCATTTACTTAAGTACAACGAAAGGCCAGCTGCTGAAATAATTGCTCAACTTGATGAATATCCAAATATTAAAATGTGTTGTATGGCCGGTATCATTTCAGAGCCAACGCTTCATAAAGAATTTTTTACGATTATGGAGTACTTAGTAGGAAGAGAAATCGAGGTTGAATTATATTCGAATGCATCTCTTCACACGACTGACTGGTGGAGCAAACTCGGTGGTATTATGAGTGAACGTGACCATGTCTATTTTACGATTTGTGGTTCTACTCAAGAGTTACATGAAAAGTATCGTGTAAGATCAAATCTTCAACAAATATTAGATAATCATCAGGCTTTCAAAGAAGGTTGTAAGTACGACATCGATTATATTCAACATATAAGATTTGATTACAATGCTGAGGACTACGAAAGCCCTGCCATGAAAGAGATCATTTCACGTTTCTCAAGAGAATATAATATCGACACTCTTCCATATAATGAAAGATTCGGTTTCATTAAAGATAAAGAAAATGACATCAAGATGACTGCTGAACTTGCAAAAACTTATGATCTTATTTCTAAACATGCCAAGCGTCGTTATCAAAAGAATAAAACAGGTGAAATAAGCTGTCGTATGAGGTGTAAAAGCCTTGAGGAACGTTTTGTTGCAATTGATCAGTGGGGAGAAATATTTCCATGCTTTTTGTATCGAATTTATAATGTTGGTGAAAAATTTAATTTAGATTATACCGAGATTAATAAGTTTAAATATGACTTCTGTTACGAATGCGAATCCATGACAACTAAGTTACTAGAAGATAATGGATTAGAGAGAATGGGATAATTATGGGTTGTAAAAAAACAACACTACATCGTGATGAGATTTGGGAAGTAGAGATGGACCTTTCTGGTACATGTAATCTCAAGTGTCCACTTTGTACAAGAAACTATGCTCATGCTGATCATTTATTAAAAAGAAATATACGTTCTCTCGAAGAAGTCATTGCACAACTCGATTCTTTTAAAAATCTTGAAGTGTTCTATATGGCCGGTGCTGTTTCTGAGCCGACATTGTATCCTGATGTTTTAGAACTTTGCCGCTATCTTGTTAAAAGAGGTGTAGCTGTCGAATTGTTTACCAACGGAAACACTCACACTCCTGAGTGGTGGGCCGAGCTTGGTGAAATTTTAACATCTAATGATCGTGTGTACTTTACTATTTGTGGCTCAACTCAAGAGCTCCATGAAAAATATCGCGTCGGAAGTAAACTTAAACAAATTCTTGATAATCACCAGGGCTTTATATCGACTAATAAAGATAAAATTGATCATATCCAACATATCATGTTCAAATACAATCGTGATGATTTTGAAAGTAAAGAGATGAAGGAGATTATAGATCGCTTCAGTGCTACTAAATTTGTCGATACTGAAGGTCAACGAACGTTTAATGAATATATTAAGAGTTTTGATAAAGATTTAATTAGACCAGAGAACGAAAGAAAGAGGGCCATTGATGCACTTTTTAATATTCGCCCAAAGCCCGGACAAAAGAAAGAAGTTGAAATAAAGTGTATGAGTCTTAGAGATAGGAAAGTTTATATCGATCAATTTGGCCGAATATCACCTTGCTATGGCCACGCGGAATATGAAGGACCAGGGCATTTCTCTGGTGAAGTTTTTGATTATAGTGAAGTTTTAAGCTTTAAGTTTAAAGACTGTTTTAAATGTGAAAAAAGAATACAAAAGATTATAGACGTAATGGAGTTGGACTTTGTCTGCTAACTACGATGCACTTTCAAGAAGTATCAGGATTGAGCTTGATCTCACTGGGACCTGTAATGCCAGATGTCCTCTTTGTGCTCGAAATTATAAGCATATTGATGTGAAGTACAATGAACGTCACTTAAATGAAATCACTGATCAGCTTGATCAATTTCCTAATGCAAAGTATGTCCATTTAGTCGGAGCTTTCACTGAGCCTACACTATATCGTAATATTTATGATCTATGCAGGTATCTCATAAAGCGTAATATTGCCATTGAGATTTGTACTAATGGAGACACTCATAATCCAGAATGGTGGGCAGAATTAGGAAAAATTCTAACTGAAAGGGACAGTGTTTATTTTACTATTTGTGGTTCTACTCAAGAACTTCATGAAATCTATCGAGTGGGTACTAGTCTAGCCAATATTAGAGCTAATGCAAAAGCATTCCGCGAGGCCAATGTACACAAGGTTGATTATATTCAGCATATTCTCTTTGATTATAATGCTCATGATCTTGAGTCTGGTGGCATGGATGAATTATTAGAAGAATTTAGTAATATAAATTTAACACAAACTCTATATCGTCGAGATCTAAGTGTTTATAAGAATTCATTTAATCTTGATAAAATGCTTATCACACCTGAATTAAAGAGAAAGTACGATGTCATTATTGAATCAGCCAAAAAGAAATGGCAGGACAAAGTTGATGGTAAGCATGATTATGATATCGATTGTCGCTCCTTTCATAACCGAAGTATACATATTGATCAGTTTGGACGAGTTTATCCATGTTATATTTGGCTAGAGGAAAGTCGTAAGGAAGAATGGGATCTCGACTATAAGAAGATTAAAGATTTTGAATACGAATGTTGTCAAATCTGTGAGAAAAATTGCAAAAAACTTATGGATATGTGGGACCTCGAGATTCTGTAATGCTTTATAATAAGTTTGTCGAATTTATTGAGCTTAGTTTAAATAATAGCTGTCAATTGCAGTGTCAGGGCTGCCCTAGCCTTCCATCAAAGCATCCAAATAAAAGAGAGTTAGATTTTGAAAAAGTTTTTCCTATAATCAAAGATTTTAATCCAAAAGAGATCTTTATCTGTGGAAACGATGGGGAACCTTTAGAACATTCACGTATTGATTCTATACTTCAAACCTTAGGAGAGCGTTTTACTGATAACGATGTTCTCATTGCGACAAATGGTGAAAATTTAGAGAAGTTAGATCTTAGGGCTTTATCAAAGTATAAGAATATTATTTTTCAAATCGCTATTGATGGTCCAAATCAAATTATTCATGAGCAAACACGTGTCGGTGGGGACCTTGAAAAGGTGTTTAAGAATATTGAGTATGCCATCAGTCATGGAATTAATGTGGAGCCTATTTATTCACGTCACCTTAATAATGAAGGCTTTGAATCTGAAACCTATAAAATGGTTCGTGATCGTCTTGGGTTAGAGTTAATCTTTAGGGACACAACAATAGTTACAAAAAAGGTTAGGCCACCAAGAAATAAAAGTGAGTTAGGAAATATGTCTTTTCTCTATGAGAATAGTTACAATAAAAAAGTAAAACCTTGGTTTAAGAGAATTTATATAAACTCCGATGGTAATTGTTATCCTTGTGTTTCATTTATATATGCGAAAACGCAAATAGCGCCAATATCTATATATAACTTCGAACGCAGTTTCGATTTTTATAGTGAATTTATTAAATTTTCGAGAAGCTTTTGTGATTGTTATCAGGCATTGGGAAATACAACTCAATGTAAGCTTAATTGTGACTTCTATATGAGTGATTTTAGTTATGATAACATCGAGTCAATAAGGAAGTTATCATGATTAGTAGTAATACATCATTTGGAAAACTAAAATCCGTGATTGTAGGACGTGAATTAGAAATAAGTAAGAGAGTAGCAGACTTTACTTTTCAGCACTTTTACGGTGAAAACTTAACACACGCAGTTTATGACAGACTTAAGCATGAAGGTGAAGAGTACTATGTGAACCACGATTTACTTGTTAAGCGAAATCAACAGTTAGATGACCTTTCTAAGAAATTAGAAGAACTTGGTGTGAAAACTTATCGACCAGATCACTTGTCTCAAGTTGTTACAATTAAGACACCAGATTATAAGACCGAATTGTCGGCAGCAAGTAATGTGAGAGATGTATCTCTTGTCTATCGCGATTGTATAATTGAAACCCCTACTTATGTAAGAAATCGTTATTTTGAGAATACGTTGCTTTATAAGGTTTACAATCAACTTTTCGATGGTGGTCGTGGTGGAAAATGGCTAAAATCCCCAAATAATCGACTTGTGGAAGAGACAATGGATTTAACGCCATGGAATACCAAGCGTGATTATGAAAATTTTGATCGTAATAAATATACGATGGCCATTGATGGGGCCCAGTTTTTACGAATAGGTAAGGATGTTATTGTTAATATTAATTCATATAATCACTATCTTGGTTTTGAATGGATAAAGTCTCTATTTCCAGAAAGTAACTTTCATATCGTTAATGTTGCGGATAATCACATCGATGGTGTTCTAATATGTTTAAAGCCTGGGACTTTTCTTGTAAATCCTAAGTATCGAAATATAAAAGAACTTCTTCCTGAAAAATTCAAAAGTTGGGATTGCTTATTTCCTGATGACTATCAAGTAGAGCCTGTTATTGAACAGGGAATGACAGATATTGATATTCAGTTAGCGAGTACGCGAGGAATGGATATTAATATTATTAGTTTGGATGAAAAGAATGTCTTAGTTAATGAAAAGGCTTATAATGTCATAGAGCTATTAGATAATAAGGGTTTTAATGTCCATACAGTGCCACTTGAAAATTGTGAGATTTTTGGTGGTGGTATTCACTGTTCAACACTAGATACTCAAAGAGAAGATGAATACATTGATTATACTAAGTAGGATTTAAATGAAGATTGCATTAATAACAATGATTGAAAGTAATGAGAAATGCACTAACGATGACATGGGGATCGATTTTGAGTTTCAACGTCATTATGAAGATGAAGCAATCTTATGTTTTCAAAGTTGGCGTAAGAATGCTGGTGATTTAAAAGACATTCCAATCTATACATATTGCCCAACTCAAAATGTGATTAGTGGTGAAACAAAGAAGAAGCTTGAGGAATTAAATGTAACATATATCGAAAAGTATCATGAAGTTACACAGAGCTTCTCCTCGGGGTTTGTGAATGTTCCCTTTTGTGGGATGATTTTAGAAGATGAACTAGAAGAAGATATATTCATTCATATTGATCTTGATATGAATTTAATTAAGCCGATACGTCCTGATCTCATTCGTGAGGTCTATGAAAAAGGTCATGTGCTTGTAGGAAAGTATGATGATGTGTCAAAGTTAGATCAACGCTTTTTGGGAGATGATTGGGATAATCCATTAGACACTGGATTTATTATATCTCGTCGTGACTCAGGTTTTTATAAGTACTTCTATGAGGAACTTATGAAACTTCATGAAACAAATGGTGATGAACGTTGGAAAAAGTATTGTCAAAATGTACGTGAGTACTTCCTCGAAGAATACGTTATTGATCGTGCATATAATGAGAAGGCTTTTCCCATTGAAACTATTGAGTATTATCAAGTTGGAGAAGGTTATGCTTCTGTAGATACTTTTCCTGAGGATAAATTAGGTGATATTTATTTCTGGCATGAACATTTATATCCAAGCTCAAAATATGACAAAGTTAGAGAAAAGATCGCTTATTTTAAACGAATGAAAGGACACAGTTAATATGGATGTTGAAAAGATCTTAAGAGATAAGAAAATACAATTTCTCTATGAGGCCAAGGATAAAATATTTGAAGACTTTGGTATCGATGTCCCTTTAGGTTCAGGTTTTGGAAAGAGTAAGATTTTCTACTATATTCGTGTTGGAAATAAAAAATACCTTTATAAACCCGCATTGAAATATCTTGTTACTGAATCGCCAGATATTGATCGTAAGCTAGACTTTACTTTCGATGAATTGCTAAAGAAATACCGAAAGGTTATGAATAAACAAACGATCTTGCCAACTTTGTTAGAAGAATCAGAACACTTCTTAGTTTTCGAGTATTACTCCGAAGAAGATGGCTGGTTTAAAATGGATGATTTGAAAGAAAGTGATGGAAAGCGAATTGTCTCACTTACAAAAGAATTATGGGGTAATGATAGGAAGGTTCTCTTTCCTTTTTATAATCAGCTCTATTCAAAGATTTATAAAAATGTATATAGCGGTGATATCAAGATAGTTGATTTAAAGTATGTTGAAATTCAAAAGCGTAGACCGGTCTTTGTTTATATTTGCGATTATAATTTAAATAACTTGTATTATTTAGAGAAAAGTAGAAACCCCTTGTTTAATGTGAAAAATATATTGGCCAGGGAGTATCCAATTAGTGAGGCCCAGGAGATTTACTTATATAAATGAAAATACCATTTTTTCGGCCATATATCGGAGACCAATTAGGAGATCAAGTCAGAGAGGTTCTTCTTTCGGGAAATTGGACTGGCGGTCCTAAAGTCGTAGCAGTTGAAGATTTATTAATAAGAACATTAGACCTTCCTAATTGTGTTTGCACAAATAGTGGAACTTCTGCACTAGAGATCATTCTTGATGTTCTCTTCGCTAAAAAAGGTGCAAAAATAGTTGTACCTGTAAACACATTTACCACAACCGCTGAAGTACCAAAAAGACTTGGCCATAACGTGATTTTTTGTGATGTTGATGCAGTGACAGGAATGATAGACATTAATCATCTCTCACAAATTTTATCTGAGTTAGAAGTAGACGCGGTGATACCTGTTTCTATTGCTGGTTTTCTTTATGATAGAAAGTCACTTATAGAATTAAAGAAGAAATATAATTTTAAAATTATCGAAGATTTTGCACAACTTAGTTATCCTTCGTGTTTCGATTCCAATGTCGATGCTACTTTTTTTAGCTTCTACCCTAATAAAATATTTTCAACACCGGATGGTGGTGCGGCAATTTTTAATGATTCTTCTTATGTTGATAAAGCAAAAAAATATCGCCTACATGGAATCGCAAAAGATAAATCTGGTTCATATGATATTGAGTATCTAGGCCGTAAATCAAATATGACAGATATTGTTGCCGTTATTCTGAATGACCAGGTAAAAGTTTTTGAATATAAGAGAGAGAAAAGACGACAGATATATGAGCAATATCTAGACCAGCTAGATGAAGAATATATACAAGTAAGAGAGCTAGAAGATAAGGTCGTACCTTCTCTATTTACAATTAATGTTAAAAGGAGAGATGATTTACGAAAGTTTTTATCTGATCATGGTGTTCAGACTTCAATTCATTTTAAACCTTTACATCTCCATCGTTACTGGGCCGATGGCAATTCGTATAAAGGTGCTCGATCATATTGTGATACAACATTGAGCTTACCATTTTATGAAAGTTTGAAAGATGATGAAATTATATATGTGTCAGTTCTAATTAATCGTTTTTATTCGTGCTAATCATTCTCTCTATATAGAATGACTCCGCAAGTTCATTTCCACACCTCGATCCTTCATGCTTTGCTTGTATTTCTAGATACTCACTCGAGCGAGGATGAGGAAAGTCGTTAGACTCACTTTTATAGGCTTCGAGGGCCTTTAGTTTCAAGTCTAAATCTTCTTTGGATAAGAGTGAATAATAGTTTTTTTCAATCTTTAACTGGTTTGGAGATTGGTATTCGACACTTGAAGGAATATCAAAGGTGAGAATATTAGGTGTTTTAGTGTTAGGTAACGGTCTAAAAAGAGTTAATGTTACCTGATTTGTTATTCTGTGGTCTATATTTAAATCATTGATAGAGTGAGTATAAACTAGATTGTAAGTCGTTTTACCAAGGATCTTTTGTGTCTCTTTAATTATTTCAAGTAGTGGGTATTTATCTAACTGGTTGTCTTCAAAATTAAGCATTTTGAATGTATCTATTTTTAAAATTTTACAAGATAACTCTAGTTCTCTTAAACGATTCTCAATAGACTTTCCTTCTTGTGAAGCAGCACTATTAGTTAAAATAATTAAGTCGACATGATCACTTGCTCTTTTGTGTTTTGCGATAGTTCCGCCACAGCCCAGTACTTCGTCATCAGCATGAGCAACGATAATAAGGATGTTGTTTTTCATGCTTTTACCTTTTTGAAATCCCAGTAGTCATCACATTCACAATATTTAAAAGGGCAAATAATTGCTGACGTTTTAAAGTTACAAGTAAGGATATGTTTCTTTATACCCTTGCAAGCATAGGAGACCATTCCATCATATTGAATAATAAAAGCATTAACATCACACTTCCATCCTTTGAGGGCATGAAAGTTGTTGGCCATGAATTTTGGCTTTGAAATATCTAATGTTTTTGCTGTTGTTGTAATAGTTGCTGTTTCTTGATTATCTAGTTTTTCGACTTCTGATTCACAAGAGGTGATGAAGGCCTCAATATCTTTTTCGTATTCTTGGTAACTAGTGTTACTACCTTCTTTACTATGTAGGCGAATTGGATTGATTGTATGTTTTGACGACTTTGAAAGTTCATAAAGGTCTTGGAAAACTTCTTTTGATCGTTTGAGATGTGATTTTTCGTTTGTTATTAGAAAAGCAGTGTCAGTTCGATAAATTGAAGTAAGTTGAGACAGTTTTTTAGTGAAGTCTTTATTTGGGTACTCTGGATGATAACTTGCTGTTATTTTTACTTTTGATGACTTTTTAATCTTATTCCAAAACTCAAATGGCTTTACAAAGTTTGTGACAATTCTAATTTCTTTAAGGTTTTCTATTCCTATAAGCTCATTAATAATTTGAATGAAGTCTGGATGAAGTGATGGCTCTCCTCCAATTAGGTTTATAATAAAATCATCTTTGATTTGCTTAAGTTTTGTTAGGACAATCTTGCCAAGAGTGGTGTAATTTGTATCGCTTTGAAAAGGTTTATAATAACAATAAGAACAGTCAAATTGGCAGTGTGATACCATCTCCCAATTTATATTGAGAAAGGCATTACCTCCAATTGATATGATCTCTTCATTATTGTATCTCACGACTTCTGATGCTCCCTTCTTATGTCTTCGATCGCTATTCTTTCATTGCCAAAGAAATGATTGATGTCGTTCTGCTTCAATATTTCTTTATATAATGGGGCTTCATAATTATAAGGAAAACAAAAACTATTAATCTTTATTCCTTCTACTTTAAACCTTTTAAGCATTAATTCTGTGTCTTGGGTTAAGTGGTCGTGTAGTTCTTTTAATTTTATGTCACCTCTTAGGTCACGATGACTATGGGAGTGACCGCCAATGAAGCAATTAGCACTTTTGTCGATCGTACGAATTTGTTCCCAATTCATGTAAGCAGAGGTGTCTCCATTGTTAAAAAAATTCTGATGTGCGATATGACATGGAATAACTTCTTTCTCCTGTCTCTCATTCTTTGGACTAACGATATTTGTGGAAATAAAGAAATACTTTTCGGTGTCAAAGCTTAAAAAGTGATCAAGATTTTTGTATTGTGAGTACAATCCATCGTCAAAAGTAATAATGTATTTTGACAAATCAATCTCTAGCATCCAGTCGGAGACTTCATGAATCATAATAATTGGTTTATTCGAATTCTTATTCATCTTTAAAGCTCAAAATGATCTCATCAATTCCAATACTAGGTGTGTAAACCTGTTTAAGCTTAGTTGTATCCGGAGATCTTTTAAATATATCTTCAGACTCATTAGAGTATTCTTCATGATAATCTTTCAACTCAATTTCTGCATTTGGTGAGATAAGTTCTTTTACTTTATATGCTAGTTCTAAAATAGATATTTTATTCTCATCATTACCAATATTAACGATTTGATTATGAAATAAGTCACTATGAACAATTGAGTCAATAGAGTTTACAAAATCATCAACATGACAAAATGCACGAGTCTGTTTACCTTGGTTATAAACATAGATTCTATTTTTTTCTTTGGCGTCTTGTATCATCTTAGGAAGAACCATTCCTTGACTTGCTGATTGGTTTTTTCCTGTAACATTAAACAATCTGATAATAGTGTGAGGAACATCATAACTTCTAATGAGAAACTCAGTCATAAGCTTATTGCAAGCATAACCCCATCTTAAAATATCAGGTGTCCCAATCGATAATTCTTGATCTTCTTTACAGTCTTCTTTATTTCCATAAACTTCTGAGGTCGAGGCAAAGATAGTTCTTGTCTTGTTCTTTGCTAGCATAGGAAGAAGTGCCATATTTACTTGGTACTCCTTAATGATTGATGCTTTTGGATCTTTATCTATGCTTTTAACTCCCACTGCAGCAGCAAAATGAAAGAAGAGGTGTGTACTGGTTAATTCGTCTTCTAGCCACTCGATGTCAGAAGTACTCATCTCGGCAAGGTCCATTTTCCTGTAGAAAAAATGATCAAAATACTCTGTTAACCTGTTTACCTTACTGTCAGTTTGTTCAATTTTATCAATGATGACGACATCGTATTTGTGAAAGAAATTCTTGGCAATTGCGCTACCTAGAAAGCCAAGTCCTCCCGTTATAATGATCTTTTTTTTATCCATATTTTCAGCCACTTGCACAATATTAAACTATTGGTAAAATTATTTAGTTAATAATAATGCATTAAAATTTAAATACACTTATAATTATAATATAATGCATATTTAAAGGTGTCTCAAATGAATTACAAAAAACGAAATAATGAGTTTGGTTTTACCCTCGTGGAAGTAATGGTTGCCGCGGGGCTCATTGGTGTTCTTTCAGTTGCTCTAGTTAACATGATTGGAAATATTAATCGTACTTCTAAAAGAGCTTCACAAGTTTTTAACATACAACAAGAAATTCAAAGAATGTCAGGAATTCTTGCTGACCAGGATTCATGTGAAAAAACATTTTCAGGTGAGTCTTTTGGTGGAACGGCCAGTGGAAGTAGCTTTAGCTTTAATCAAATTAATCGCTCTGATGGGCCAAATCCAGCAGATTTTGATGTTGTCTATCAACTTGATCAGGAACTCGGTGGAACAGACGGTATTGTACATATTGAAGAGATGACAGCGACAACAATTACAGGTCCTGGTCCAGTTTATATGCAAAATGGAGTAAATGTAACAAAGGTTGATGCAAGTATTAGAGTGCGTTTTCAAAAAGGTCGTGTTGGAGCTAACCTTGCTAATGTAAAGAAGAGCTCAGTTGGAGCGACGGATATTGCTCGTGACTTTCCTGTTAGCTTCGTTGTTAATGCCGCTACAGGTGCTGTTGTATCTTGTTATGGTTCACAAAATCAATTTTCAGATGCTGTATGTGATGCTCTAGGTGGTGAAATTGATGCAAACGGAGATTGTACACAAGTGGAGCTCAAGTCTCGTGTTGCAGGTACAGTTGGAGTTGCTCTTGATTACTCTGCTCAAGTTGGTAGTAATGATGCTAGCCAGATTTCTTTAAATAATAGTGCTAACGTCCCACTTAGAATTCATAATGGTGGAAATAGTGCTATTGTAATTGATGATGATACAATACAAGCGACAACAGGAGCTGGAACTGATCCTCAAGCAATGGTAAATCCATTGTTGAATATAAATCCATACGGACCTATTCATATCGGTGGTCGTAATACTAATCCATTTGGAGCTCATAATACATCTAATGTACCGATGAGAATTTATCGAGGTACAAATTTCATGGGATTTACTGATGACACAATTCAACCTTCGTCTAATCTTAGTGGTTTAACATTAAAGCTAGGGCCATACAGTAATGTTGAAGTTGGTGGACCAGGTTCTCAAAATATTACATCAACAGGTGTTGGTAGACCTTCGCTTAAAGTTCGAAGAGGAACTGGAACAGCCTTTCTTGGTGCAGATGAAAACGCTGTTCAAGCATTTAATGGTGTAGGGGGAGCAGCAAACTTATTTCTAAATCCTTATGGTACAGCTAACGTCTATGTTGGGCAGTCAGGTCAGACATCTCATTTACGCGTTTATGGAAATATTTATCTTGGTGATCCAGGTGCTCCAGTAACAACTCGAGTAATGACTCTCTATGATAATTCTTACTTAAACTTCACATCTGATGAACGTTTGAAGAAAGAGATTGTGGAAATCGATGATGTATTATCTAAACTTGATCATATAAGAGGTGTTGAATTTGTTTGGCGAAGCAACGAGAGAAGAGATATTGGTTATATTGCACAAGACATAGAGAAGGTTTTTCCAGAAGTTGTGGAAAGAGATGAAGAGACAGGTATGTTAAATGTTCAATACACAAAAATGCCTGCTATAAATACTGCTGCAATTAAAGAGCTTAGAGCAGAGAACCAAGAGCTTAAGTTTAGAGTTAACCTTCTTATGAAGGCCCTGTGTGAAGGTGAAGATGCATATAAATATGAAGATGTATGCGCACTACCTTTAGCGCCTTTAGAATAAAATTAAGACAAATAGATAATATAAAAGGGAGTCATGGACTCCCTTTTTTTATTTAGCTTTAATGTTTAAACGAGATTGCAATCGCAGTGATAACGAAAGAGTGTTTCAAAGCTGTCTTCACTAATTCGCTTCTTATTTCTCATGAAGAGCTTAAAAGCATCCCCGCGATTAAGAGTTTGACCGTGTTTCATATTACAGGCCAATTTGAATGAAATATGAGGGTATTTATCTAAGAAGTCATCAACCATATGGTGATTATCATTTGTAACGATGATGACATAAGTTACTTGTTCTTCGTCCATATCGGGAAATTCTATTTCCTGGTCTAGGGTTTCCACACAATGATAAAGAACTTCATCAATATATTGTAAGTATTTATCACCATATCTTTTAATGAAGAGCCCATTTGTGAAAACATCAATTGTACAATTAAGCTTCACAAGATGTTCAAAGACCTTTTCCATCGTTTTTGGATCAATTAAACCTGGCTCACCTCCACTGAGGCTAACTGTAGCACCTTCTGTTACATTATAAATCTTCTCAAGGAGCATCTCCTTGCTGATTGGATTCTTCTTATTGCGCTCATGAGTGTCTATGATGCAATACGAGCAATCCCAGTTGCAGTTAAAGGTAGTAATTATAGTGAATTCATCACGAGCTTCGGCCATAGAATTATTGTAACACGGTACAGAATCGTAAAAAAGCTTTATTTCTTCTTAAGATTTCGGTCAGTTAACTTCGTCTTGTCCACAGTGAATTTACTGCTAAAATAGTAAGCATAAAGAATGAATCAAGGATGATTTTATGGCCAAAAAGGCAAAACAAGTAAAGCTTGAGGTAAGACTATCTCAACTTAGTGATATTGACGGAATTTTTGATCTAGTTGAGCGATCTTATACTGGATTTCAAGACTCATATACAAAAGGGATGATTAGAGGACAGATTACTAATTATCCTGAAGGTAATTTTGTCGCTACCCTCAATGGAAAGATTGTGGGCTATAGTGCAAGTATTCTCATTTCAGAAAAGAAGGCCACTGCAAAGCATACTTGGGCAAGTATAACTGGCCGAGGCTATGGATCAACTCACGATGAAGAAGGAGATATTCTTTATGGATATGAAACTTGTGTTGATCCAGATATTAGAGGTCAACGAATAGGACAGCGCTTATATAATGCAAGAAAGAGACTGGTTAAGTACGAGCGCTTAAAAGGAATTGTATTTGCCGGACGTATCCCAAATCTTAAAAAGAAAATTAAACAAGTCGAAAGCGTTGAAGACTACATCAATCAAGTTAAAGATAAGAAGATACGAGATACGACCCTTGGCTTTCAATTACGTAACGGATTTGAGGTTCTTGGTGTATTAGAGAATTATCTACCAGATGATAAAGAGTCCATGGGTTATGGAGTACATTTAATTTGGAGAAATTCAGAGTATGAAGCACGGGACAGTAAGGCAGATCGTCCGATTAAACAAAACTCTGTAAGAATTGTTAGTGTCCAATATCAGCAACGTGGTATTAAAAGCTTTAAAGAATTTGAAGACCTTGTTGAATATTATGTTGATGTTACTGCTGATTATCGTGCAGACTTTGTTTTATTTCCAGAGCTTTTCACAATGCAGCTTCTTTCAATTAAGAACGAAGAAGTAACTGCAGACGTTGCTATTGAGCATATGACTGCATACACAGAAGACGTGAAATCTTTATTCCAACGTCTGGCCGTTAAGTATAATGTGAATATTATTGCAGGATCTCACCCAACTAAAGTAGGGGATAGAGTTCATAATATAAGTTATATCTGCCTTCGCGATGGACAAATTCATGAGCAAGCAAAAATACATCCAACTCCTGATGAGCAATATTGGTGGAATATTGAAGGGGGAGATGAAGTAAAAGTAATTGACACTGATTGTGGCCCTATCGGAGTTCTAATTTGTTATGATAGCGAATTCCCAGAGCTAACAAGGCATCTTGCTAACCAAGGGATTAATATTCTCTTTGTTCCATTCTTAACAGATAATCGCCAAGCCTATTGTCGAGTGAAATTCTGTTGTCAGGCACGTGCTATTGAAAATCAAATTTATGTTGCAATGGCCGGAAATGTTGGAAACCTTCCACGTGTTAACAACGTTGATATTCAATATGCCCAAAGTTGTATTCTAACACCTTGTGATTTTCCTTTCGCTCGTGATGGGATCGCTGCTGATACAACACCAAACGTAGAAATGGTTGCTATCGCAGACTTACGTATTGATACATTACTTGAGGCCCGTCAAAATGGTGCTGTTAAGAATTTAAAAGATCGAAGACACGATCTCTATTCAGTTACATGGCATGGTAAATGATTTAATCATTTACCATGGCGATATATTAGATTTTTAATGATAGAGATTATGCAACCTTCATGATTTTACTTTGAATATGATTCAACTTCTTTGATTCACCTTCAAGCTTGTCTGTAATGTCAGCTACAGTTTTAATTTGAACCAGTGATTCACTACTTGATTCGTTGATATTATGTAGTGCTTCTGAAAGCTCCTTAATACCAATATCTTGCTGGTCAGCAGCAGATGAGATTTCTTTCAAAGATACTTCTTGCTCTGTTGAGTTTTTCTCAACTTCATAAAATGATGAAGTAAGTTTCTTATTTATATCCTGCCAAAATTCAAATGAATCAGTAATTTCTTGTTGAAAGCTTGTAAGCTTTTGTGCAACTGACTCTACAGAGTTATTTAACTGCTCTTTACTTGTGTTTACAATATCATTGATTTCAACAGCTGCTGCTCCTGAAGTTGAAGCGAGTTTTCCAATTTCTTCAGCTACGACAGAAAATCCTTTCCCGTGCTCTCCAGCTCTGGCCGCCTCTACTGAAGCGTTAAATGATAAGAGCTTTGTTTGAAAAACGATATCATTAATTAATGTCGTTTTCTCACTAATTGTATTTACAGATTCAACAACTGAATTAAGTTGTGTTGAAGAGGTCTCTTGCAGATCTTTCATATTTTCCACTAGAGATGTTAATGAATTAATAAATCGTTCACCTTCACCAATTGCTTGTGAACTTTCACCCATTGATGTTTTTGATTCATTCATTATCGAGATGACTCGTTCAATCTGATTTTTTGTACTCTCAACCATTTGTGAAATTTGTGTTGCTGTTGCTGAAATTTGAGTAATGGCCGAAGAGTTATTTTGCGAGTTACCAAGTAGTTGATGACAAGACTGACTTGAAACTTTTGAAGCGCTATCAATACTACTTACAAGAGGTCTAATCTCATTATTAATTTGTTCTTGAAGTTCAAGTACATTATTGAAGCGATAAGCTAGAAATGTACATGCAATTGCTTCAACAACTACAAATGCCGCATGAATTGCCACAATCCCTAAACTTGCTTCATAGTTAAAAATACTACTAGGTAGAAGAAAGTAAAAAGCAACATGGTGTACTGCTGCTGTTAATGCTGCAGCAACGATTGTTAATGGAGTTGCTAAAACACTTAAAATACCAATGGCAACAAATATATGAAAGTGCCATTCAATCATACCTTTACCAAGATGGATCATAACACCAGATAGTGCAATATAAGTGAAGCCCATTAAGATCGCAGCTACTTTTGTATTCTTTAATAGGTATTGCACACCTAATTGTCCAACACCTAATAGAATTGGGCCAAGTATCGCAATACTGTATTGTGTATCAAAGAACCAGGCCATAACCATAAAAATTGGAATATGTGCAAAGATAGCGATATTTGTATACTTTAAAACTTTATTTAAATTTGATTCGTAAACACTCACTTTCTACTCCTGATACTTCAATCCCAGTGGATCGAGTAGCTTTTGATACTTCTTGCTAACTGCACATCCTATAACTGGCATCGATGCTATTTTTCGTTTTTTATCAATATTATTTAAAAAGCTTTGAATATTAATTTTTGTAAATGGTGTAATGGATTTATCTGAGTAACCACCAACATATTGTGTTTCTAAGTTATTATCGTAAATAACGAGAAGGGGAACCCCCTTGATCATATCTGCTTTTTCATCATCAAGTTTCTTAGTTTCAATTAATTGAACCTTATAACCCTTGGCCTTTAAGTTCTTTTCAAACTCGAGCTCATTATCATCGATAATAATTGCTAATTCATTTTCTAACGGCTTTCTACTTAATAAGTGTTTATAAACTTGCTGAGAGCAACTACAGGCCGGCGTAATAAAGTGTGCTACACCATGACCTTCTTTAATTTTTGGTAAGAGATTCTTGAATTCAACTTGCTTATTTTTTTCTGGGCCAAGGTCTGCATAATGCCACGAATGCAGTATTGTGATCACAGCCGATACTGCAATTA
Source organism: Halobacteriovorax sp. (assembly GCF_048381875.1). NCBI lineage: Bacteria > Pseudomonadati > Bdellovibrionota > Bacteriovoracia > Bacteriovoracales > Halobacteriovoraceae > Halobacteriovorax > Halobacteriovorax sp. The sequence goes on from NZ_JBLXBP010000003.1 coordinate 125,832, forward strand.
CCCAAGAAGCAATGAGAAATACGTGGAATTTCTTCATGCTTACTTTTTCGGAGTATTTGTTTATAAACTTAATTAATTCAGTGCCTTATATTTAGTTTTTAGATTTTATCTGTATTTTTAGATACTTGGCTTATCTTTTTTCATCAATTATTATTTATCTTTTTCAGCAATTTTACTCATGCCATATTCAGTTATGGCCGTAATTGATAATGATGGATTCACTCCTGGATTTGCAGAGATCATTGAGCCATCAAAGACATACATATTCTCATAATTGAAAACTTTATTGTCCTTATCAATGACTCCTTCCTTTTCGCTTTCTCCCATACAGGCTCCACCTAAAATATGAGCGGTTGAAGGAATACCTGTTAATGTTTCAGTAAACATCACCATTGGTTTTCCATCAATGATCTTACAATACTTCTTGGCCATTTCATGTGCAGTCTTAATAAAGGCGGTAGGAGCTTCTCCTTCTGAAAGAAGTGTTTTTAATCCAAAAAATCCTTTTCGAAATTTTAAAGTACTATCTAAGTGCTGCATAAAAAGGTGAATATTAGTCTGCTTTGCAAAGTCTTTTACTGTTAAGATGCGAAGCCACTTAATAGGATTCTTTAGAGGCTCGATAATGAGCTTTAACATTCTTAAAATGAAGTTTGGCTCAGAGATCATTGGAACCATTAAGACACGCCAGAAGCCAGAACCTTTTCCATAGCGTGTCGGTTCAAGGTGAGAGTGCTCGTCGATATCTATTATCGAACCAATAGCAACTCCTTTAGTCATATCGATATTTCGCTTATAAGTTGTATTTAAGATAAGTGCTTCATTATTTGTTCTAATGGTATCTCCAAGTGCAGGAGATAATTTAGGAAGAGACTTCTTTTTCAAATCAAGTAGTAAGTTAATTGTCCCAAGAACACCAGCACTGAATATAACTCCCTTACTTTTAAAAGTCCTTGTTTTACCAAAGTACTTTGTTGATTCCTTAACCGTTATAGAATAACCAGTACGGCCCGATTCACCATCTAAAGGTGTGACATCAATAACTTTATTCTCAGCAAGAATATCTACCCCAAGCTTACGTGCAAGATAGAGATAATTCTTATCTAAAGTATTCTTGGCATTGTATCGACAACCAGTCATACAAGCACCACAGGCTATACATCCGGAGCGAGTTGGTCCTTTACCATCAAAGTAAGGATCATCAACTTCAATACCTTCCTTTCCTTTCTCGCCAAAATAGACAGATACCTTTGTTGCATCAAAGTGATCTTCTCTTCCAATTTCTTTTGCTAGTTGTTTTAATGTAAAGTCAGCATCACCATGATGTTTTGTTTTCTCTGCTCCAAGCATCTTCCATGCAAGATCATAATAAGGGGACAACTCTTCTTCCCAATTATTTAAATTCTTCCAAGGTCCATGCTCAAAGAATTGGGACTTCGGTTTAGGAAGTGTATTTGCATAAACAAGAGATCCACCTCCAACACCAACACCACTTAAGACCGATACATGTCTAAAGAAAGTAAGTTGCTGAATTCCAAAAAACTTCAACTGAGGTAGCCACATCCATTTAGGTAGATTCCAATTTGTCTTAGGAAATTTTGAAGTATCACCATAATCCTTTCCCTTTTCAATAACGAGAACGCTATAGCCTTTTTCTGCAAGCCTAAGTGCAGAGACAGAGCCACCAAAACCCGAGCCAATAATTATGTAATCATATGAGTCTTTAATCATATTTAAGTACCTAAGTTTATTACAATAAAGATTATTCTAGCATGCTTTTAAATGACTAAAATTACGTTCTTGTAAAAAATAAAAATATCTTGAACCCATGTTATAATATTTGAAAGAAATTTGGGGGAAATTATGAAATATACAATTTTGGCCTTGGCCTTAACTTTGGTTTCATCATCAGTTTTTTCAAAAGGTAGACCTCTACTAAGATGTCCTAAAAAAGATAATAAGGCCCTTGTTTGTCATGTACCTCCAGGAAATCCTTCAAATGCTAAGGAGATCTTTATTGCTAAAGACGCTGTTGAAGATCATCTGGCCCACGGTGACTACACTGGCTATTGTAAAGACACAAATTACGAAGCAAAGAAAGAGATGTGTGGAATTTGTGATGCGGATATTGATCCGAATTGTTAGTGTTCATAAAAAAAAGGGCGATCACTCGCCCTTCCCCGAATTAGAACTTGCTCAGTATAATCAATAGATTAAGTAAGCAAATTACTAACTCTAGTAGCAATAAAAAATCCTCCATGATTTCTCCCTATGGATGCTCGTCATTGAGCAGGAGAAAGGACTTTTTATTGAAACTTTGTTCGTGTTATAATTCTTCTATCCCTTCCCCGAGTAAGGGCTCTATTAGCAATAGAAATCAGCCCCTGTTTAACAGGGGCTTTTTTGTATGCAAAAAGTTTAAATTTTTCGATTGTTATAAGGCTTTAAAAATATTGAGCTAAGTTTTCTGCAGGTTAAGAGTTTATATGTTGATGCATAGATGGATGTGACTTAAGGAAAACTAGCGAAGCGCGGCTTTCCGGTATACAAGACTTGCGGTCGTGAACTCTCTAGTCGAAACACATCTTTTTACATGGCACATTCACAGTAAAAACATGCCATCGGGCATGTTTTTTCACGACCGTGTGACAACCCTTCGGGTGGCCCCTGTGTTCAAGAATATATCATGCTATGCGAGGGGCACTCTCTCGCTCACTTCGTGTTCGCTCGTCAGTGATGCTCGGCTTCAAATGCCATCGTGGCATTTGCCGCCTCAACAACTTGTTCCATGATCAAAATTTGAAAATCTTGAATATCGCACAAATAAAAAAAGCCCCGGCAGATGCCGAGGCTTTTTTTATGGTGGGACATACAAGACTTGAACTTGTGACCACCCGGTTATGAGCCGGGGGCTCTAACCAACTGAGCTAATGTCCCATAAGTTGGTAATTTGAAATATAAATTTAACTAAGAATTGGTAATCTGGCTACAAAATTTTGATACATGGCGGTGGTGCGATGTGTAATTGGCGATAGTAGTCAAATTTATTAAATAATGAAATGATATTCTCATGACAAATTTCAGTAAATACAGCTCTAATGGAAATGACTTTATCGTCATCGATAACCGTGATGGAAAGCAAGATGTTCACAATATAGAAAAGTGGCAAAGGCTTTGTCAGCGCAACTTTGGAATCGGTGCAGACGGAGTAGTCTTCTTAGAGAACTCTGATAAATACGACTTTCATATGCGTTATCTTAATGCTGATGGTGGGGAAGTTAGTATGTGCGGAAACGCCACACGAGCTATTACGGATTTTTACCGTCGAGTTACTGATGCCCATAATTCTGATTTCACATTTACAACTAAGAGCGGTGTTTATTCATCAGGACTTGATGGAGATGTAATTTGGGTTCATATGGCCACAATCAAAGATGAAGACCTTTATGATATTTCTGGGAAATATGAAGAGGCCATTGACTCAATGTATGTAAATACAGGTGTTGAGCATTGCGTATTTATGGTCTACGACGCTCAAGAAGTTGACGTCGAAACAATAGGAAAGCGTATTCGCTATGATAAAGACTTTCCAGAGGGAGTGAACTCAAACTTCATTCATAAAATAGATGATGGAGAGTACCGAATTCGTACTTATGAAAGAGGTGTTGAGGGTGAGACCTTTGCTTGCGGTACAGGTAATGTCGCGGCCGCTTGTATGCTCTGGGATAAAGGCCATGAACATAGTGATGAAATAGAATTTCAAACAAATGGTGGTATACTATTTGTCAAAAGAGCAGCGGAGATGATCTATCTTGGCGGTCAAACAAAGCTAATTTACACAGGTGAATTCCATGATTAAAAAACTCATTTTATGCCTTCTGTTAAGTTTAAGTGCATATGCCACAATCTTTGTAGAAGTGGTAATGACTCATGAAAAAGACTTCGAGGGACAAACCATTCTTATGAGTGAGCTTCATTTTGTTGAAAATATACAACCAGATAAAATGAGTCGATTTGTTATGAAGAGTAAAATTGATCTCTTACTTTCAGGTACATTCATTGATGATGAAACAACTTATGGCCCAGGCTCACTTGTTGAAATCGAGGGAAGAGTACTCTCTAAAACACTTTCAAAAAGTTTTAAACTTGATCTTAAGCTAGGCCACGAAGGTAGTGTTATCTTCAATGAGCCAGAACTTGGTCAAAAAACGAAAATAAAGATAAAACCAGTTGTTCACTAATGTCCGATTCAAATTTAGAAAGACTCGATAAGAAATTAGCAGACTTAGGACTTGTTTCCACAAGATCAAAAGCACAGCAAATCATTGCAAACGGAAGGGTTCGTATTGCTGGAAAGGTTATTACCAAAGCATCTTATAAAGTCTCTGATGAAGAAATCGAAATAATTGATGATGTCAAAGAAGTCGGGCGTGGCTTTCATAAATTAGCAGGGGCTTTTGAGCATTTTAATGTTGATGTAAAAGATAAAGTCGTAGCGGATGTGGGAGCAAGCACTGGCGGATTTACTCAATTTTGCCTCGGCCTTGGAGCAAGGAAAGTCTTTGCTATAGACGTTGGGCATGGACAACTTGATCCATCTCTTATTAATGATGAAAGAGTTGTTAATTTAGAGGGAACAAATATTCGTGAATTAAATGGGCTAGAAGAGAAGGTTGATCTATGTGTCGCTGATCTGTCATTTATTTCACTGAATTTAATTTGGAATAACCTTGTTGCTATCAGTAAGGATAATGCTGAAATGATTCTTCTTTTTAAACCACAATTTGAAGTGGGACGAGAAGGTATTGGTAAGAAGGGACTTGTTAAAGGACGCGAATACGTCATTCGTGCACTAGAAGAATTGAAAATACAATGTGAGGCAATAGGTCTTAAGATTAAAGGTTTTAAGCCTTGTGTGATTAAAGGACGAAAGAGTGGAAATCAGGAGTATTTCTTATACTTAGATAAAAGCTTTAGTGAGAGTCTCACATTAGAAGAGTTAATTAAAGAAGTTGGAGAATAGAATGAGAGTATGTGTATTTTGTGGATCATCAAGTGGAAAGAGTGAAGTCTATTTAGAGCAGGCAACTGAACTGGGGGAAAAGCTTGTCGGAAATTGCCACTACCTTGTTTACGGTGGAGCCTCAATTGGTGTGATGGGAAAAATCGCTGATACTATGCTTGCAAAAGATGGACACGTTATAGGTGTAATGCCTAAGTCACTTATTGATTGGGAAGTCGGACATCAAGGTTTAACCGAGTTTATTGAAGTAGAAACAATGCATACACGTAAAGAGAAGATGTATGAATTATCGGATTGCTTTGTGACTTATCCAGGAGGCTTTGGAACTCTTGATGAGCTATTTGAGATAACTACTTGGGCCCAGCTTCAATATCACAAAAAGCCAATTTATCTGGTTAATGTTAATGGTTATTTTGATCACTTAATTAAGCATATTGAGCTTTCTGTAGCAGAAGGGTTTGTTTCAAAAGAGCATTATGAATTAATTACTGTTGTGAATTCAAATGAAGAATTAATGGAGAGGATCAATTAAGATCCTCTCAGAATATTTTAGTCTTGTAGAATAATATAAATATTTGGTTCATCAACTTCGATAGTATTACTTTCGAAGCGCTCTAATTCTTTAAAGATTGTACGACGTACGTTAAAGAATCCGGCCTTTGCCTTTTCAATTTTTATATTGATAATCTTATTATCTAAATCGTATGAAGAGCGGCCCTCAAATTTAACTTTTACACCCTTAGAAATATTTCCTTTAAGGTGTCCATTAAATTTACCATTTCGAATATTAAGACTGATCCCATCGATCTCAACAGCATCACCAAGTGTTTCATACTCATTTGTTACATTATAGAAACTTCTTTCATCACTTTTAAAATAGGCCTTATCCACATTTAGTGTTAAATAGTTGAAGCAGTTTTGAAGAAGTTGTTCATATTCACTTCCTTCGCGTTCTCTTTTTTGGCATTGAACTCTTGAGTTTGTAAGTGTCGTTCTAAACCCTTCACCTGTGGCATTAATATTTGTTAGGCCCAGTGAAAGGTCAGCATTTCCATTTGTATAATTAATATTATCAAGATCAATCTTATTGGCATCTCTAATTGGAAGAGAAGATAGATCGAGCTCAAAGGCTTCATTTTCTACTCGAAACATTAGGATTCCATTATAGTTTTCAACTTCAAGTTTTGGATTTATGAAATCACCAAAGCCTTCAATTGAAACTTCTTTTGCGCTTCCGTCACCTTGAGGTGAAGTATATAGAGCATTTAATTGAGTTATTCTACCAATAGGGAAAGAGGCTTCCTCTTGGGCAAATGTTTGTGTGGTGGCGAATATGAGGCAGCAAGATGCCGTCATCATTTTTAATGATTTTGTAAACATGTCAACTCCGTTTGTCTGTGTAGCAATAAACGAATCGGGTGTTGTGGAGTGCATGCGTAATTAATTAAGGTGATTTTATCGATGTCGGTAAATAATGCCGATTTAGCAGGCTAAGTTATTAATAATATGAACGAGATCAGTAGGGAAGATGTCTATACTGGACTATTCAAGTAAAGTAAAAATATGCTATATTGCGTCTAATGCTTAAGAAAATGATTCTACTATTCATCCTTGTAGGAGGGCTTCTCAGTGGTTACCTCTTCACGCAAGTACCAGTTTTAAATATTAATAAACTGGCAAATAGCTACGTCAAAAATGAATATAGGAATGAGTCAATTCATTACCGTATCGTTCACAAGAGACCTCGCAAGTGGGCAAGTCTTAAGGCCTTACCAAAGCATGTTTACTATGCTTTTATTGTTAGTGAGGATTGGTCCTTCTATAACCATCAAGGAGTTGATCTAAGGCAAATTTACATGGCCATCAAGGATCATTTAAATGGAGAGAAGTTAAGAGGGGCAAGTACGATCTCACAGCAGCTGATAAAGAATCTCTATACAAAGAGTGAAAGAAGTCTGCAAAGAAAAGTATTTGAACTCTTTTCGACTATGTATTTAGAGAATCGTTTAACAAAAGATAAGATCCTAGAAACTTATTTAAATATCATTGAATTTGGAGAAGGACTTTACGGTATCACAGAGGCCAGTTGGTTTTACTTTAAAAAACGACCAGATGATCTAAATCCAAAAGAGGCTGCATTTCTAGCAATGTTACTTCCAAATCCCAAAGTATACTCTCAGTCTTTTCGCGATAAAGAGTTAACAGAGTTTGCTAATAAAATTGTAAATTCAATCTTGAATAAGTTGAAAGTCGTAAAAGTAATCACACCTGAAGAGTTAGATGATTACCGAGATTCAAATCTTTCATTTGAGAAAACAAAAGTACAGTCCGTAAAAAATAAGAAGCAGATACTAGAAGATGAATTCTTTGAACTTTAAAGAACTATTAAAAAATGTCTATTCAGATGTTGGCCTAGCAGAAGCTAAGACAAGACGTGCTCTTTTATCTGAGCAAATGTATGATAATGAGAAAAAAGGCCTTGATTGCATGAATTGTACTGGGCGCTGTTGTACATACGAAGCGAATTCAATGCAAATAACATCGATTGAAGCACTTGAGGCCATGGCAGCTCTAGAAGAAAAAGATCTACTGAATCAAGAAACAAGAAGACGATTAGAGGACTGCATATCTGAATTCAGGCTGGATAAATATATTCAAATAGGAACTGGAGAGTTTTTTAGAAAATCTTATACATGTCCTTTTTATTTTTATCCAAGTTTTGGATGTGGCCTAGGCGTTGATCATAAGCCTTATGGCTGTATTGCTTTCAATCCATGTGAGCCGGGACAAAGCGAAGGTGGAAATTGTCAAAGTGATTTAGATATTCAAGAAAAGCGAAACCTTCAATTTGAAGAAAGTGAAGATCTCGCTGATAAGTATCTTTTTGAAAAATTTGATATTTCACCTTTAAAAGAGCCAATTCCAATTAAGCTCTTAGAGATTTGGCGAAAAGTTTATTCAGAAAAATTTTAAAGGTTTTTTGAAATCAAATCTTCTAATGGTTGAGGTAGGACAGCATTTGGAACTTTCATGATAATATGGCCGCCTTCTTTATTTTGAAATTTTCCAAAGCTATCATCAAAGCGAAATTCTGCATCTTTAAACTTCCGAACATTGATCTCATTGCCATTGACTTGGTCGACGAATGCAGACTCAAACTCAAGTTTTTCTAAAGAAAGCTCTTCATTTAAGATGAAATACCACTGATAAAGTTGGTCCTTTTTCGCGTCATCTGCAAGACCAAGTTTCTTTACTTCGATCACAGATACATTTTCATTCATAAAATAATAGAGAGTTTCAAATTTCTTATCCATAAAAATATTTTACGTGGATTTCTTCATAAGCGCAAAAAAGATATGAATTCAGATTTATATGGCCGAAGGAGTGTAGGGTTGTTCAAAGAATGTATATAAGAAAGAATTGCTATAAAAAGAAAGAAGAAATGAATTTTTAGTAATGGACACTCCATCCAGCCGATATAAATATCTGAATCTGAAATTATCTTAGCATAAATGTAGATAGTGTCAAATAAAAGTTTGGTTGTTGAAACTGGGGTTTGTGTGTCGCTACAGTGCGATTAATAGAAGCTATAATAGGGCGGAAGTTATATTCCACCCTATTATTATGCCGCTAGGCGGCTTTATTTCCACTTACAAGTTCAATTACTGACTTAACTACATTATCAAGGTTATTTGCTTGATTTTTAAGGTTTGACGCTTCTTTAGAAGCTTCTTGGGCCGAGTTGTTATTTTGAAGAGTTGTTTCATCAATTAGACGGATTGCATTCGTGATTTCATTAACTCCCTGGGTTTGTTCCGAACATGCATGCGCAATTTCAGTAATTTTCCCATTAACATTTTGAACATTGAAAACAATTTTATCCAGAACCTCTTTACACTGGCTTGCTTTTGTACGGCCGGCTTCAACTGTTCTTCCGCTATTATCAATTACGTCTTTTACCATTGTTGTCGTTTGAGAAACGATGTTTTCTACATTTTTAATAGATTCATCGATTAAGACTTTTATCTCATCTGAAGCTGACCCTGACATTGACGCTAAAGATCCAATTTCTTCGGCAACGACCGCAAATCCTTTCCCACTTTCTCCAGACCTTGCAGCCTCAACTGAAGCATTAAAAGATAGCAGTTTCGTTTGAAAAACAATATCGTTAATAACTTGGGTCTTGCTTTCTATTTCTTTAATGATATTTAAAATCTCTTGAATTTGATTATTACTATGCTCCATCTTTTTCATGGCATCAGTATTATTCTCAGAGATGTTCTCAATTGCCATAAGCATTTCATCAATTGTTTGCTTACCATTTTGAACCTCTCTTTCCGATAATTCTCCTGATTTTTTTGATTCTTCAGCAAACTCTGTATTTCTGCGAATCATTGATGAGATTTCATCAACAGAAGCAACTGTTTCCTGAAGAGATGCCGCTTGTTCATTAGTGGCAGCTGAAAGTTGCGTCGATGTATTCAGTGTTGTTGTTGAGCCACGGGCTACAAATTGAGAGGTTTCCTTTAATTTATTGGCCATTAAAAGAAGAGGAGTTGATACACCAGTTTTTAAAACAAAGGTAAAGATTGCTGCAATAATTAATAAGCCAATAATTCCAAATGAAGCTTGCTTTAGAAAGACACTCAAAATATAGTTATTAACGTCTTCAACATAGATGCCTGTTCCTAAAACCCATCCCCATGGCTTAAATAATTCAACATAAGAATATTTTTCAACAAATTTATTCTTATCATTCTTACTATTCCAGATATAGTTAATGAATCCTTTGTCTTGCTTCTTAACAAGGGTGACAATATCATTAAAAAGTGGCTTACCTGCTTTATCTTTAAAATCTGCGACACTCTTTCCTTGTAAGGACTCACTTGGATGGATGATCATGTTAGGATGTAAGTCGTTTACCCAGATATAGTCATCATGATCTCGTCCATAACGAATTGTCTCAATATAGTGTTTACTAATACTCTTTGCTTCTTCAGTTGTGTATTCACCTTTTTCAACCTTTTCATTCATTGCAACTAAGAACTTCATTGCTGTTGTTGTGACATCTTGAATTTGGTGGCGCTTTTCTTTTAAAAGTGCCTCTTTTGTTGAAACATATGAATAGGCAATAAAAATTGAAGTGAAAATAAAAAATGGAATAAGTGCCATTAATAAGATCTTGGTATTAAGACTAAGTTTCTTTGTAAATGTTTTCATATTTCTCCTACGAGCTCTTTCTAATTTGATTCTTGAGGTCGTATCGACATTGAAGTAAATAGGGTTAGCAATTCAATATTTTTAACTTAGGGTATTTTTGACACTTGTGTATAATAAAACTACTTTTATTTAAAAATGAGATTCACCATGAAGAATATAATGACAAAGAGAATAATACCCACAATCGGAATCATCATCGGTATTATCTATATTCTTAATCCAACAGCAGGTGTCATTGAAATCATTCCGGATAATCTTCCCTACATTGGCAATCTTGACGAGGCCGGTGCCGTCTTATTGATCATTTCTTGTATTAAACAACTAAAGTCTAAGTAGAATTTATTCATACTGGTGACATTTTGCTCACTAATCTTAGTCGAAGGTGCTCAAAGGTGACCACTTTTTGACCATATTGTGACATTCGTACAGAAAATATACAATAAAGCTATGTAAGTAGCTGAAAGCCAATGAACTTTTATGGCACTGTTGTTGCTTACATATAAGGTGTTGAATTATTAACCACACAAAAAAGAGGAATGAAAATGAAAGTATTTAAGGCCCTATTTATCACATCAATCTTATCAACTTCAGCAATGGCAGCAACAACAGGTTCACTTGTTCTCAAAGGAACAGTACCTGCAATTGTATCAATTACAGTTACGCCAGAAGCACTAGCTTCAACACTTCCACTAGATACAACTCAAGCAGATTCAAAAGTAGCGACAGTAAATGAAGCTTCAAACTCTGTTTCGGGTTACACAGTTTCATTTCAGTCGGCTAATAGTGGAAGTCTAGTACATGAGTCAGTAGGATCATCTTCAATTGATTATGACCTAAAATATGATGGTGCGGATGTTGACCTATCAACAACAGATGTTTTTACATTTCCATCAGCGGCAAGCGTAAATGTTGATAAAGACTTAACAATCTCATACACAGGTGTTCCACACGAAGACCTAATTCAAGGTGATTACGAAGACACAGTGACACTTACAATTGCAGTAAACTAATAAATACTAAAGTTTTTTAGTCAGATAACCGAAAGGCAGAGTAATGAAGTCAATTACTCTGCCTTTTTTGTTATTTATGCTTATCTCTCAAGTGAGTTTTGCTCAAAGAGGAAAGACCTTGCGGCTAAGAGGTAGGGTTCCTGCATCTGTGAAAGTTGTCACAAATAATAAAGAAAAAGGCGGCAAGGATACCATCAAATCTAATATTGATAAGCAGTCATATACCATCAGAAAAGTTAGAAAAATCAATCACGAAATTTACGAGATATCTTTCCACTAATATCTAAAACGAGATTAATCAGTTATAATAGTAGAGCAGTTATAGACTCTTGGGAGGAGACTTGAAACGAATTGTTTTACTGGCAATAATACCATTATTATTTTCATTCACTTTCAGGCCAACAAGCCAAACTATCGATATAAATAATAAGCAAAAATCAACTCAATTTCTTATTGAAAATACAACAACAGAAATTATTCCTGTTACGGTAAAAGGCTTTCTGCGTCTCCAAAATAAAGATGGAACAGAAAAGCTTCCAGTTACGAATGATATAAAAGTCTTTCCACCGCAATTAATAATTTCACCAGGTGAGAGAAAGACAATTCGAGTTGATTGGAGTGGCCCAAGCTCTTTAGAGACAGAGCGAGTTTATCGAGTTGTTGCAGAACAAGTTCCTTTGAAAGTTTCTAAAGGTGAAAAGAAAAACCGCGGCGGGATAAAGATGCTTCTTAAGTATATGAATGTCGTCTATATTCCAGCAAAGAGGCCATTTTCTAAAGTTGAAGCATTAAAGTATGAAGCGAAGAATAATTGGATATATCTAACCTTGAGAAACTCTGGGAATACCCATCAGTATATTAAGAACCTAGAAGTAAGTTTTGTAAAAGGTAAGAAAAAGCTTAGCTTATCACGTAAGGCCCTCGATAATTTAAATGGTCAAAATATTTTGGCAAACACCACTAGAGTATTTAAGTTTAAGAATGATTTGAATCTTACTTCTGGTTATAAGGTTAATATCAAGTTTGATAAGTAATAAGCTTCTCTATATTTCACTGCTCTTAAGTCTTACTTATCCGAGTCATGCTCTTGCACAGTCACAAAGTGAACTTTTTAAAAGTGTCTTTGGAGAAAGTGTTTTTGAAACCTATCTTGAGATTGTCGTCCAAGGCAAGTCGCTCGGAGATGTCGAGGTTCAAGTTAGTGGCGATCGTATTAAGGCCTATAATAGTAAAGTTCTAAGCTTGAAGCTAAAATCAATTCTAAAAGAAGAAAGCTTTAAAGCCTTTGATACATCAAAGAAATGGGTGATTGCTGAATCACTTCCCTATAAAATAAGGTATGACTCACAGAGTTTAAAAGTCTTAGTTGATGTGGACCTTTCTGACTTAAGTCCCGTTTACTATTCATTAGAAGAGAATCCAAAAGTTAAGTATGCTGGACTTGATATAAGGCCTGCTCCAATAGCGGGATCAATCAATTATGTTCTCGATAAGACTTATGGTGACGATTACTTAGGTGGTGAGAACTTCTCTCTTAATATTAAGTCATTTATTAATATGAAGTCTTATGTCCTTGAGATGAATGGGTTTTACGATGAATCTCGTTCTGCTACACCATATAGTGAATGGTCAAGACGTGATTTCAGTTTAACTAAAGACTTTGAAAACCTTCGCATGCGCACCCGACTTGGAGATACAACAACCGGACGATTAGGTTTTATGCAATCAAAGGCCGTTGGTGGTCTAAACGTTAGAAAACAATTTTCAATAAATCCTTATGAGACACCGTATTCTCAAGGAGAAAAAGAATTTCAAATTACAACTCGTTCAAAGGTTCGTACCTATGTAAATGGAACTCTTGTTAAAAGTGAAATTCTACCAGCTGGAAATTATAAGTTATCAAAGCTTCCTCTTGTTAATGGGATGAATAATGTAAGGGTAGAAATTGATGATGGAGCTGGTGTAAAGCAAATTCTAGAATTTGATATTCCAACATCTGTGTCAGTGTTAAAAAGTGGAGAGTTTGATTACTCAATTAGTGCCGGAAGACAAATTGATGATTCAGGTATTACGAGGTCCTACTTTGATGATGACTTTTATAGTGGTTTTATTCAATATGGTGTTAATGATTGGTATACAACGGGTGGTTATTTTCAAAGTGATGCTGATTTCAAGTTAACAGGATTATTAAATGGTGTAAGCACGAAATTTGGTAATTTATTCTTAGGAAATGCATTTTCTAAAAATTCTGATGATAGTGATGGTGTTGCTACAGCGCTAACTTGGCAGTACCAAGATGTTGCAGGTGTATTACTCGAAAATTTTTCAGCAACTTTTCGGTATGAAAATTTTGTAAATAGTTTTCGTTCTAGTTCAGATCTTAATATCAAGCTTTTAAAAAATAATTATCAATTAAACTTAGCTCTTCCTCTATTTAAGAGAGGATCGTTAAATATCGGTGCAGGTTTAGCTGATTATAAAGAAGCATCTGATGGGAATAAGAAGTTTGTCAGAGGCTCAATCAACTACAATCCAACAAGACATTTAAATTTAAGTGTTTATGCTGCTCATACTAAAGACTCGACTCTTGGAGACGACAATTCTGTTTCGGCCTTTTTAACTTGGTCATTTCCTTCAAAGAATCGCTATATTTCAGCTTTCCACGATTTTGATAATAAAACCTCACGAATTTCATACACTCAAGATAATAGTAGTGAACTATATACTCCTCGTTATACTATATCTGCTGATGACGATAAGACATCTTCTCAAGTGAGTTTCTCTTCAAGTCTTCCTACGCCTATGGCCGACTTCTATTTAAGAAGTCGATATTCGAGACTTTCATCAAATGAGTCATATAAACAACTAGGTATTGGACTTTCGACGACAACACTCTTTGCTTACGATGATGGTTTTGGCTTTGCACAGGCGAGAACTAATACAAATAGTTTTGCTATCTTCAAAACGAGTGATGAGTTAAGTAATCAAAAATTAGTTATTAAGTCCACATCTTCCTTTGCAGATACAAAGTCACCTCTCTTAGGTGATCTTGCCATTACTGACATGGTCGCTTACCAATATCGTGATGTGCAGCTAGATCCATCACTATTAAATTATGGAACAAGCTTAGAAAAAGAAAAGTTTATTCTCTTTCCTACTTATAAATCTGGGCATCTTATTAAAGTGAAAGATAACGGACTCTTTAGTTTAAAAGGGAAGCTGACTAGAAATGGGAAGCCTGTTTCTCTAGAGGTGTGTCAGCTAGGTAGTAAAGTCTTCTTTACTGATCGAGATGGTAGCTTCTTTGTTGATAAAGTTGATGTTGGGGATACCTTATTAAAAGTTAGTGGAAAGAAAATTCGAAAACTTTCAATCAAAAATGGTTTGAAAGGGATAGTCGATATAGGTAGGATAAATATTAATTAGGTGTAAATATGAAGAAAGTTATTCTGGTTTTTATAGTATTATTCTCACATCAGGTATTCTCTGCTAGAGAGTGTGATTATACTGTTACAAGTAATAACTTTACAGGAACTCTGACAAATAGTGTTCAAGCTGTTTCACATAGCTTTATAATTAAAAGAGAGAATAATGCAAATAGATGTCGTACATTTAGAGCATTCTTTAGTCGAGGTGGAGCAGGAAATTATAATAGACAAGCTAGCAGCGGTAGCTCATCAATACCTTATAATCTCTATAGTGATAGCAGCCTTGTAACCGTATTAAAAGACTATCCTGATGCTAGTCAGCCAAGTGAGTATATCTCTGGAAGTCTTCCTGCGAATAATACAGATTATAATTTTAATTTCTTTGTAAAGCAGGTGGATCTCGATTCTGTGTTCTCAACTGGAACGGGTTACTTTGGCGATAGCTTACAAATCAGTTTCTACAGTGTTAAAGATAATGGCGAGTTAACTTATGAATCAACGGCCTATTTCTATTTACAGTTAATTATTCCACGTTATGCTGAATTGAGTCTTGTGCCTTTGGGGGGCGCACACGATCCAGCTGCAACTCAGTATGTAATGGACTTTGGCGTTATGACCTCTAATGAAATTCAAAGTGCCTCTTTAAATGTCAAAGGTAATGTTGGCTTTGGGGTTTATATGACTTCACAAAATGGCTCTGTTTTAAAAAAGGGGAGTACCAATATCCCGTATCAGATTCAAGTTGGGCCAACTTCATATCAATCACTTTCAAATCCAGGACAAGAGACTTATATGTTTCAACGTAATTCAGGAACAAGTATCAATGCTGAAAACTATCCCATTAATGTAAAATTGGGGACGGTCCCAACAAGTGCTGAAACAGGTGACTACGAAGATGTAATTACTGTAACAGTAAAAGCTTGGTGAATTTAGTACATCTTCATAAGCTTCAAGGCAATATAGGGTGTTAAATTTAATAGGATGACAACAAGTTTAAAGTTAGCAAGATACTTGAAGTATATTTTAGGTAATTTCTTTTCTTTTATTCCAAAAAGAGTTGAGTGTGTTCTTATAATAAATTTTCGAAATAATACGATGGAGATAGTCGAAAGGGTGAGGAGACCAAAATTAATAAGTGTACACCATCCTAGAAACTCTGTGATGCTATTGATATTGATCTCCATAATTCTTTCCTCTAGTCCTTTTCAGGTAAGTTTTGTGCAAAACCTGAGAAAGCTCGACTTAAGATATACCTTTCACTAGGTTTTTTAGGGTAAGGGTATTTCTTATCAAGACTGCCTTGTTTTGACCCTGTAATTAAATCAAAAAACTGAACTAATCCATTTTTCTTTTCAATGTGATAGTCTAGGGAATTAGATCCACTCTTTTTTATCAATCCATTCCAAGCGAGATACTTATTTCTTATATCATAGACAAAGAAGTTAATATCCATATCTCGATTTGTAGTTGTCGTAAGTTTCTTGTCTCCTGTTGCTTTTCCTTCTGTATCTGTTACATCTTCAGTTTCACGTGAGTTTCTTGTGATGTCATTTTCAATACGAGCAAAGGCAATATAGCGGCGATCTGTTAGGTTTTGGTTTAATAGAGTTAGAGATTGTTCAGATAATGTTGAATCCTCTTCGATTTCTCTAAGCATCTCTCTATAGAGGCCTCGTCCCATACGCTTAACGAGATAGCTTGTGCTATCGATGATGATGTCTTTTCTTTGTTCCTGAACATCTGTACGAAATTGATTGGCCAGATTAATCTTCTTCTTATAATCCCATTTTTCTGTTGTGTGAGTGATGCCTCCAATAGTAAGGCGTCCGTTCACAACATTACTATATGTGAAATCAGCTGTTTTTCTTAAACCATGAACTTTTGTCGCACATGAAGTCATAAAAAGTGCACTTACTAGCACTAGTAACTTGATCATCAAATCCTCCCATTGATTGGCCTTTATATTTTATAGAAAATTGATGGTCTAAACAATAGAGCAAATTTAGGAAATCTTAACTCTGGTGAACATGTTTTGATGGTATATTAAAGATGGTAGAGCTTCACTCGGTTGCTCTGCTCAGCTTGTAGCTCTTGCTGCGAGCATGAAAAGAGGCCCTTACACTTCGGTAAGGGCCTTTTTTTTTATTCTATATTCTAATTGAGAACCCAAGTGATGATTGATATTCAGGTTCTTCTATTTCGCGATGATTTGTGAAAACAGCTGTAATACCTGCATTAAGAGAGAATACTCCAAGCATATTTATACTTAGACCACTTCCTGCATAAGGTGAAACGTATGTCGCAGGCTCCTGTGTAGTGGTAACTCCTGCCTCTGTTCTTTCGTACTTACTTTCACGAGCACTAGCTCCTGCACGCAAATACCAGCGTAGTGAAGAGCCAATATTGTATGCACTTCTTAAACCAAGTTTGTAATTTGTTGATGTCTCGGCCATTTCGACGGTACCAGAATTATAAGTCTCATCTTCTTTTGATTGAGTAACTTCTGCTTCTAGGGACAAATACTGTGGTCCCCAATTAGCACGAGCACCGTAAAACAATCGATTTGATGTATGAGGCGTTGGAAGAATCGACTGGACTCTTTCGTATCCGACTATTGGCTCAATTGTGAGATTTCCTTTTGAGATATTCCCATAGGCCAATACGCTAGTTGAAGAAGAGATAATTAAGATAAATGAAACAAAACGTAAGATATTTTTCATTCTAAAATTATCTCATATTCTAAGCGTCGTTAATGTTAGCGGTAATTTTGATCATCCTTTAGTTTTTATTTGCCTGAATTTACTAGAGCTTAAATTGACTTAGTTACCTACATATCTTTTTATTAATCATATTTTATTTAGAGGGTTTGAAAACATTATCATAGGAGGATATGTGAAAAATTTAATGAGGGCGGCAGTTACACTGTCGATATTATCGAGTAGTGTTTTTGCTTCATCACGAGTTATTCGAGATAATCGATTAAATGACTTGGGTATTTCCCCTGTTTTGGGAAGGGGATATTCCATTGCAACAAATACGTATCAAAGTACTTGTATGGGGCAAGTCAAAACTACTCAACCATCATATGACTTAAAATATCGTTACTTAGAAATTGAACAGGACTGGGAAAGTCAGTATACAAAATCTTTTGAAACAAAGAATACCTTTAAATTCTTATTCTTAAAAACAAACGTAAACCTCTTTACGGAAGTTTCTGGAGAAAATACTTATCATTACCATTATATCTTTGCTGATATTGATGTTGATAGCTATTACCATTCTCTTTCAGAAGGAGAAAGTCAGCTAAGTGAAAGTGCAAAAAGCTTATTGGCAAAAGGTGATGTTGTCGGTTTCTTTGACTCTTGCGGCCCTTATTATGTTCGATCGATTGGTCGTCATTCGAGTTTCTTAGGTTTACTTCGTTATCGCACAACTTCTAGTGAGCGAGATGTAAATTTCGAATTACAACTAAAAGCTAAGATGCGTGGATTCTTCTCTGGTGGCTCATCTGATACGACAATTTCAAGTGAATTTAGAGAAGAGACACAATCAAAAAGGTTAGAAATCAATATTTGGGCCTATGGTTTAGGTAAAGGTGAGATCGCTGATATTATTCCTACAGATATTGATAGTTTCAAAAAGTCCGTTCAAGCAGTTGTTAAAACAATGCAGGATCCAAATGCAGGTCGAGTGACAACTATGGAAGTTGCACCTTGGATTGAGAACACACAATTTCAAGACCTGTTAGAACTTGAAGATGATGAAGGTAAACTTCTATTCGAAAAGAAGAAGAATTTAGAAGCTAATGCTGAAATTATCAGTGAATTAGATCGTATTGATCGCGCTCAAATTGATCAATACTTTAAGGCCAGTAATTGTCGTCGTATTTTAGAAGATGAATATTTAAATGTTGATGATGATTTTAATGGTGGTTATGAGCCGGAAAATACTTATTTTTCTGATTTAACAAAACCAAATAATCAAAACTCTGAAATCTCTCTTGCTGCATTTGATTCAGTTCTCTCACAAGAAAAAGTTGAAGAGTATCTTGCGGCCAATTATCAATTTAATTATGGCCAAGCAGAACCAACACCAGATCCTGAAACCGGAGCATTGGCATGTATTAAACAAATTCATGAGCAAGGAATTGATCAAGTACATTATAGAAATATTCCAGCTTGTTTAGATGCCCGTACGACGAGTGTACCAGTTTCACCACTTCTTGATAGTTACTGTATGCCAGAGCTTTCAAGAGTTATTATTCCAGATGATGCATAATTATGAAAAATAAAATCTTAATATTTATTCTAATTTTTGGTGGGGCCTATTCATGGGCCCTGCCACTACATGATAATAAAATCAATGAAGAGAATTTTCATTCATCCCTTTATATTGATGATCCAAGAGTTACTCAGATTGATGGGCACATGAAGCTTCTTGATGGGTTTTCAAGAAAGTTGTTTAATAGATCAAATACCTGCTTTGAGTTAGATAAGTTTGTCGGTACTCAACAATCTAATATTCAATTAGAGTTTAAACAAAAAGTTGTGGGTACAAATATCTTTAACCCTTTTTTTAGTAAGTATTATAATAATGTTTATAATGGCCATGTCGACGATATTTTAAATAAACAAAACCAACAAACCCAAAGTGCATTTCAAATAGCAGTTCACAAAACAACTTTTGCAAGAGAGCGTGATACTGACTATGTGAATATACAAGATCGCTATGGAGCATTACTTCAGGCAGGTGATTTTTTCACATTTGGTGAATTATGTGCCAGTGGTTATGTGAGCTCATTTGATAAGTATGCAGGTGCGTGGTTTACACTTGTGTTTAATCGAGATGCTGATGGTAATGATGCAGGCTTTATCTCTCTTGTTGAAACTTATATTCGTCTATTTGATTCAACGATAGAGCCAAAGATCCGCGCACAACTTAATCGTGAACTGGCAAATCGTGCTGTAACTCTCTACGCTGAGTTTCGAGGCATGAACCCATTAACAATCCCAATTCAAAATTTAAGAGATATTGAACAATTTAGAAGGTTGATTACTCAAATTAAGTCGGCGATGCTCTCTTCTGATTCTGGATTATATATGGCCTTAGAATATACACCTTGGGGATATAATTATGAGTTCCAGAATTACTTCTATGATTTCTTAAAGCGAAATACCAAACTTCCTACTGAACCAGGAAGAAGACAGTGGTTTAATTTTTATCAAAATATTGAACTTGCACGATTAATGGGGGATGCCTTTGCTACTGAAGCTGATTACGTCGATCGCTTTGAGGTTTGTCGAAAACAGATGCTAAGAGACTATCCTCTTAATCGACAAAATGAGAAGCAACTCTTCGTAAATCACTTGAATCCAAAAGGTCCAGGAGTACCACTAAGTCAGATACATCAATTACTATCAGAAGAAACTCTAAATCAACTCAAGGAGAAATTAAAAAATCTAGAGTCTAGCTATGACGGATCAATTGCAACATGTCATAAAAGGTTAATAGGACAAACTTTCTATACGAATCATTATCAGGACTTTAAAGAGTGTATTTGGTTTGATGAGTTTACTAAAACGCCGACACTTATTGTGGATGCCCTTTGTCCATTAACACCAAAGTAATATATGAATATGTAAACATATGTTGCTAATGGCAAACAATAGTATTTGTTGCCGTCAATCTGGTTAGAGATTTAAAATATAATTTTAACAAGGATTAGTTATGAAATTATATTATGTCTTAATGATGCTCTTTCTAGCATCATGTGCAAATGTCGATCAAATTGATCGAGGCCTCTTATCAAAGAAAATTATGCAATTAGATCCTCACCCTGAAGAAAGTGTTTTTCAGAATGAAGTACGTGCATTTAGAGAAGGTGCTGTTGGTGGAAGTTCTGCTGTTGGAGGTGGTTGTGGTTGTAACTAAATTTAAAAAAACGCTCTTCACTCTACTCCTGTTGCTCGTTTCTATACGCAGCTCTTTTGCGGAAATGTTAGAAGAAGGAAAAACAAAGTTTAAACTTCTCTTTAATGTCTATCATCAAAATAGTGACGATGGTAATCAGGTTTTTGATAACTCTGGAAAAGAAGAAGCCAATGTTGTAGAGCCGATGTTATTCGTTGAGCATCAGATAACTGAAGATACCGCGATCAATGCTCACTTTGTTTTTGATTTTTGGACAGCGGCATCAGACACAAAGCTTGATGGAGCAACTGGAGCGAGTGGGCCTGGACGTGGTGGACAGTCGCGTATTTCAGGAAATATTGGTGTAAGAAAAGAAATTGGTGACTGGGAATTAAGCGGTGGTGTTGGATTCTCTTCTGAATATGATTACCGCTCTTTTAATGGTTCAATTGGAATTCAACGATCAATGGCCAAGGATAATTTTACTATCGGACTTAGTCTTCAGTATTACAAAGATGAAGTTATGTTATTTGAAGACTTAAGTAACCCTCCAACAGCAACGATATCTGAATTCTTACCTCGTGATATTTTTGCTGCGAGCTTAACAGCTTCACAAATTTTAACGAGAAAGGATATTGCTCAATTCGGTCTTACATATGTAAATGCAAATAAGAACCTTGAATCTACTGCTAGCTCTGTTTTAGTTGGTGGAGTAAGACAAGCTGAGGTTCTTCCTGAAACAAGAAATCGTTATGCATTATCTTCAACATGGGTGCATGCTTTTGATGATACTTTTGCGATGAATGCTTCATATCGCTATTACTTTGATCAATGGGATCTCGATGCGCATACAATTCGTTTAGCTTTCCTAAAAGAAATAAATGATGATGAAGACTTCTTTGAGGTTGCTCTTAGATACCACAATCAATCAAGTGTTGAATACTATGCTGATTCTTTTGCGACTGCTGAAGAGTATATGACGAGTGACTCTGATCTCGAAGATTTTTCTTCATACGAGTTATCGACGATGTTAACTAGTCATTATGATACACAAACAATCTATGGGATCGACTTTGATGAAATGGTTTGGAATAATGGTATAACTGCTGCTAAACGCTCAAATGGACTGATCTATGCATATGTTCAGTCATCAATCGGATTTCAATTCTAGGTTTTTTATGAAAAAGATACTACTTTTAATTACTTTTTTACTTTCATTAAATATCAATGCGCAAACCATTAAGGATTTTACTCTTCCTATATATGACAAGAAAGAAAGTTTTCAACTAAAGTCTGCAACTAAGAAATATAAAAAGATTTATCTAAACTTTTGGGCTTCATGGTGTACGGCGTGTATCCAAGAATTAGATGAACTCGAGGCCTTAAAGAAAAAATACGAATCTAAAGGTATCCTCTTTGTTGCAGTTAATGCAGGAGAGAAGAAAAAGAAAATAAAGAAATTTATGAAAAAATATCAATTCTCTTTTTTGATTCTTGAAGATCGCGATCGCACTACTTCAAAAATGTTAAATGTAACAGAGCTTCCACGCTCTATTGTGATTGATAATAATATGAATATACTTTATAGCTCAGATAAGCCACCCAAGGATTTATAGTGTCACTAAAAATTGAAGGGGAAAGTACCATTCGCTGTGAGCATAAATTTAGAGCAATGGGAGGCGAGTTTCAATTACTCTGTTTTCCTCAAACTCATTTATCTAAGCATGATGTAATAAGCATCTTCAAAAAAGCTGAAGAGGAAGTACATCGCATCCAATCTAAGTTAACTGACTTTTGTGACAGTCCATTCAATAGGGTTAATGATTTTGCTGGAATAAAACCAGTAAAGGTTGATAATGAAATATTTAATCTAGTAAAAAGATCCCTTCAAATATCGAAAGCTTCGAAAGGTGTTTTCGATATCTCTTTTGCAAGTGTGGGACATATATGGAGAAAAGCAAAAAATGATGGAAGGACTCTATCTTTTTTAGAGAGAACACAGGCTCAAGCACACATCGATTATCGAAAAATTAAATTAAACCATCTAACAAAGACTATCTATCTACCACATGAACAAATGCGTATTGGGCTTGGCGGTATTGGGAAAGGGTATGCGGTAGACTATGTTTATGAATTTCTTAAAAAAGAAGGAATTATTAATTTCTATGTAAATGGTTCTGGTGATATTCGGGTTCATTCACATAATAGTGCTCCAAGACCATGGCGAATCGGAATTCGAAATCCCTTGTCTAAAGATAGTTCAAAATCAATTGGCGTAATTCAATTATCAAAAGGAAGTGTTGCTTCCTCTGGTGGATATATTCATTTTAATGAACATGAAAAGAACCAAGCTGACCACCATATAATTAATCCTAAGAATGGATGTAGTAATGATGAAATTATTGCTACTACAGTAATTGCTGATGATGCAATTACATCTGATACAACCGCCACTATTTTAATGAATCTTTGTGTTAAGGATGCTCTTCTTTATCTCAATAAGCATAAATTTATTGGATTTATCATAGACAAGTATGGCCAATCCCATCTATCGCAAAAAGCTTTGAAATCATTTGGACTTTAGTGACCGTGCAAAACTGAGTTGGCAGAATGGATGTTTTTCCAAATTAGCTAATGTTAATAAATAATAGTTATTACATAATTAATTCAATCTCTTACAAAGTTGTCTATAAAAGTCATTTGTGAAAATGAGTCGCGAATATATTCTGTTTATTAGCGAAGAGTTTATTTAGTAAGTGCCTGTAACTATGCTTTCATTATTGAAGTTTCTTCGACTATATGGCCTAAATATTCTTTTTTTTGTAAATAAAATATTTTTTCACCGAGATGTAAAAACAGATCTTGTGAGTGAAAAAATTGGAGAGAGAGTTTATGTTTACCAACCTAAGTTTTAAGAAAAAACTGGTATTATTATGTGTATTTATGTCTTGTGTAAGTTTAATGATTGGGGGAGTTGCTCTCTATGGTTTTATAACTTTTTCAAAAGTTTCAGATGATGTAGCAAAGAGAGTTATTCCTAGAACTGCTCTTCTTAATACAATGGATGTTAATTATCAGAAAATACGAATTCAAGTTAGAACATTAGGGCTTGAGAATCTCAGTTTAGATAATCGTACCAGCGCAATTAATAATGCTTTGAAATATGTTAATAATTATGAGAATGCTTCAAAAGAGCTTAAAGCATATGTAACAAGCAAAGAAGAGTTAGAGCTTTATAATAGGCTCGACAGGCAGTGGGAAGACTTTAAAAGTGTTGGTGTTAAGGCGATTGAATTAGGTAAGGTTTATGATGCAGATGCACGAGCAAAGCTATTAGAAATCTTTTTAGTTCATTGCCCAGAGGCAGCAGGCAATTTTCAACAAGCCTTAGATGAATATAATGATAGTATTAAAATTGAATTAAAGAATGCTGTTGCTCTTTCAAATGATGTTTCTAAAGAAATTGAATTCATTGATATGTTACTTATTGTTGTTATGATTTTAGGAACTGGAATTGGATTAACAGTGGGAGTAACATTTGCAAATAGAATGTCTAATTCAATTCGCAAAACATTAGATAGTCTTACAAAGAGTTCTTCTGTTTTAACTTCTAATGCTTCTGATATTTCAAAAACATCTTCAGAGTTATCAGAGGCCAGTCAGGAACAGGATGCCGCATTACATGAATCTTCAGCTTCATTAGAAGAAATTGGCTCAATGGTTAAAATGACTGCTGATAATGCAATGAAGTCATCGCAGCTTGCGACGGAAAGCTATGATCGTGCTTCTAAAGGAAAGAATATTGTTGTGGATATGAATCTATCGATGAGTTCAATTAATACAAGTATTGATACGATTGTGAATGAACTTGATTTAAATAACGATAAAATGAAAGAGATTGCTTCTCTCATAAGTAGTATTGATGAGAAAACTCAAATCATTAATGACATTGTTTTTCAAACAAAGCTTCTCTCTTTTAATGCATCTGTTGAAGCGGCAAGGGCCGGTGAAGCAGGTAAGGGATTTGCTGTTGTTGCAGAGGAAGTAGGTAAACTTGCCCAGATGAGTGGTGGTGCAGCTGTTGAAATCACTGAAATGCTCTCTTCAAGTGTTACACAAGTTAATAATATCATCGAAGACACAAAGAATCGTTTTTCTAAAGTGGTTGATGAGGCTAGATCAAGCGTCACAACGGGAACTGATATAGCCAAAGAATGTGAAGATATTCTAGAAAGTATTGTTACTAGTGTAGAAGGAGTTTCTTCTTCTGTAGGTGAGATCTCATCGGCGACACAGGAGCAATCAAGTGGAATCAATCAGCTACAAACTGCGCTTTCACATGTCGATGTTCTTTCAAAGTCAAATACTGGTATTGCTCAAGATTCATCATTGGTCTCAACTCAGCTTCAAGGGCAAGTCTCAATTTTAAATAAGTCTATCGGTGATATTAAAAGCCTTATCCTAGGTGTAAATGATACGAAAGCGAAAGTCGTATCATTGGAAAAGAAGGTTTCAAGTATTCAAATTCCAGATAGTGAAGACTTTATTAAAAAGGCTGCCTAATATAAGTCAGTAACTTAACTTTGTTTATATACTGCCGATAAGTTTTAAGTGAGGGAGACAAAAAGCTACATTCTTTTACTGAGCTTATTACTTTCAGTAGTTTACGCATCAGAGCATTGTCTTAATAGTCCAAATGAAATTCGGGATAAGATTAATTATCTGAAGGCCCAAGTTATTTGTTCTAATTCAGATGATTTAGCTCAATGCCATAGCTTATTTGATGATAGTAATTTTCAAGAGAATGAAGATTTATCACCTAATGACTTATCTATAGGTGTTTGCTCCCAAAGTGAAACTTCTGCAAAGATTCCTTATACACTGATCTTTTCAACTCAATATCAAAATGTACAGGCCATCGCTCAAAGATTATCAGGACGTGTTAATGTAAATGATGCACTCGACTTTCACGAGCATATGTCCAAGCATAAGAAGAGAATTGTGGACTTGGGAGTAAAGCTACTTGAACGATATCCAGAACGTTTTAAAGAAATTGATAAGGAGACATTAAAAATCGTTTTAGAGGCCCATGATAATGCTAAGGTTACACCTTCAAGTCAATATAACGGACGGCCATTTTATAAGGTTCTTTTTGAAGAAGGTTATGGAAGAAAACTAAATAGAGAAATTGTAGATTCTCTAAATAATGTTGATGGAAAATGGACAGAGGATGCATTTAAAAAAGCAGGACTTTCTCTTGAAGGACTTACTGGCAAAAGAAAGCAGAATGTTTTAAAAAAACGAAAGTTAATACTAAAGATTGAAAAGATAGCAGACTTTGTTGATCGTGGAATGAGTCCGGTCACAAAAGAAGAATTTGGACGCAAAGTAGTTAAAGCAAGTGATAGTAAATTCTTTTTAAAGAATAAGAAAGATAGATTAGCTGCTAAGTTTTTAGAACAAAATTATAATGAATTTACAAAAGGCCATGAGTATCGCCCGCTCTCTGCTTTTGATAAGGCTCGTCTTCACAAACGACTCCTTATACAGGAAAACTACCATAAAATAATACCTAGTAACGTAGCAAAAGCTAAGCTGAGTTCTCGTGCCATTGCAAGTCAAGTGAAGAATAAAACACGAGATGGCCTCGGTCTTATGTCGAAGATACTTTCAAGTACAAAGTTTTTAAAAGCAGCAAATGCAGTCGAATTAATGGGGTACTCACCCTCTACGGCCTGTGCAACACTTGGCTACCACGATTGGATCAAAGATCCACAATGTAAACCTCTTTTGGCATTAAGCCCCAAAGTCATTTCTTTCTTAGGTGAAGATTGGCCAAGACAAAAACAGGCCCTAACTAATGGTGAACATATGTGCCGTGTTGTGGAAACAATCTATGATGATCTACAAACAAATCGATATTCTAATATCTCATGTTCTCAAGATCGATCAGTTGATATCAGTGGAATCGATGGTAAGAGCTTAAAGCTTAATAAGTCCAATGAGGGAGTCATTGATTCGGTTGAATTTTCTTCAAGGGGTAGGCATCGTGGAAGAAGTCTATCAAGTATCGTAAAGTCGATTGATTTTGGAGATGATGGTACTCCTCAAAAGATATGCTTTGAAAAAAAGAAGTCGGCACGTCGTGCACAACTCGTTCAAACCTGTTATTCAGATTTATCTAATCTAAATACTCATCAAGAAGTTTTATTCGAGCGTGCAAAAGAGTTTCTTCATAAGAATTCATTTGATCTTACTCGTGCTTCTTTGTGTTGTGGCACTCCTTCAACTAATAAACATATTCAAGACTTCTGCACCAGTGGTTCTCGTTTACAGTAGAGCAAAGATATCAATTTGATTTCCATCTGGATCTTTAACTGAAGCATATCGTTGTCCCCAAAAAGCATCCCAAGGCTCTTTTTCAATAATTACATCTTTATCTTTTAGCTTATTAACTAAGTTATCAACACTTTGTGGATTGTCTTGTTCAAAACAAAGAGTAATACCAGGAAAGATTGGCCTCTCCCAACTTGGATTGATTTTTTTCATTAGATCATACGAATCGAGCATAAGGCGAAGTCCTGACTTTGTTGTGGCCTCATAATGTTCATCCCCAATTTGGGTAAAATTTAATCCAAAGTTTTCGTAGAATTTTATAGAGTCCTCGAGACTTTCGCATGCAATTCCAATAGCACTAAGATTCATAATGGTATCCTCTAACTAGTTGATTTAATTATTTTAACTCATGAAGATAGTTAAGGAAAACCATAGTTTAGCCGATAAAATTGCTATGATAACAGAACGCCAAAAAGTTATTCGAAGCTTTGCAGCTATTGCCATTTCCTTTACAGCTGTATGGTATTCAACAAATTATAATCCTACGTCTTCTCGTTCAACAGCTTCATTTTTCCAAGTTGGCAATTGCTTTAGTGCACTTAAGAAAATCATAAAAAATTATGAAGTAAGAGTCGGTGGTGATGTGTCTATTATCAATATGAAAGGAGATAATATCCAAGGAAAGATACATAGCTTTGCACGTGGTGGCCTTCAAATTAATAATTCTAAAGGTGCATACCTCATTAGCTATAGTGATATACAAAGTATAAATGATAAAGTTTTAGGTGAAATTGAAATTTATAAAAAACTCTTAGAAGGGGAAGTGGAAAATCTAAAGAATAAAGATGTTAATGTTCACTTCTATAATGGAACCAATCATACTTCAATTGCTGGCCGTGATTTCGAAATTGGTGATGAAACACTTAACTTCACCTCTATTGAAGACGGTAGACGCATGACATTTGCTTATGAGAAAATTTA
Organism: Halobacteriovorax sp.; assembly: GCF_048381875.1. Taxonomy (NCBI): domain Bacteria; kingdom Pseudomonadati; phylum Bdellovibrionota; class Bacteriovoracia; order Bacteriovoracales; family Halobacteriovoraceae; genus Halobacteriovorax; species Halobacteriovorax sp. Next base: position 153,740 of record NZ_JBLXBP010000003.1, read on the forward strand.
CGGGCTTGATGTCATTGATGCGGCAAAAGAAACTAAGAAGATCAGAAAAGATGTTAAACTACTTGAAGGTGAATTTGTTACTATTGAATTAAAAAGCGGTGAAAACTTAGATGGTACAATTTCTCTTTCTCTTGATGGTAGTCGCGTTGAAATAACAGACGTGGATGATGCTGATGAAGTGATGGCCATTCCTATTACTGATATCAAATCTATTTATCAGTAAATCCATAACAACTGGGCTTTATGGACTTTAAAATACATCAACTAAAAGGCTATATCCAAACAATCTATCTCGTAGAAGAAAACGGCTCGTTTCTTCTTCTGGATGGTTGTTGTCGGCCTGATGTTAAAGTTGTGGAATCATATCTTGAAAGCAAATTAAATAGAAATTTAAGCGATATTAAATTAGTTATCACAACTCATGCACACCCCGATCACATGGGAGCGGTTAGCTTCTTTCAAAAGAAAGGAATACCAATCGCCGGCCCTCGCGATCTTAATCTAATGTACTCTGGCCCTTTTGGTATCGTTACTTATTGGGTTGATATCCTTCTTACTTATCTTGTGGCCTTAAATAAGAAGAGAGGATTTAAAAATATTCTTTTTTCACGCAAAGTTAAGCTCGACTATATTCTAACTGATCTAATGGAAGTTCCATTCTTTAAAAACTGGAAAGTCTTAGAGTGTCCAGGGCACACAATAATGGACTTAAGTATCTTTCATGAAGAACAAAAGCTTGCATATATTGCTGATAATTTCGTCAGTACCAAAACTAATGTCTTTAGGCCTTATCCAATCTGGAAACCACAAGAGTATCGAAGCTCACTTCAGCGCTATATCGATCTTGGTATCAATGACTTTCTTATCGCCCATTATGGACAAGTCAAAGTAAGTCACGAACGTATTAAAGAATTAATTGATTCAACACCGGATATCCCACGAAAGCACCATAATAGTTTACCTGCTATTTTGATGAAGTTATTAAAGTCTGTATTCAAATAGTATTGAAAGATCTAATATACTTTACATAAACGCGATTAAAGGTTGACTTGTATCCTAATACAAGAGATGAAGGGGATTGATCTAGATACATTTTAAATATTCGCCTGTGCTAGTATTTGGATTAAGCATTGGCATTAACGCTTACTAAGCAAGGATATTTATGATGTCATCAATCAATTCATTTGATTCCCTAAAACTATTACCTGAAATTCTCTCAAGCCTAAATAAAAAAGGCTATAAGAAACCAACTCCAATTCAGGCCCAATCAATCCCACACTTATTAACAGGTGGAGATATTCTTGGAATTGCACAAACTGGAACTGGAAAAACTGCTGCGTTCTCATTACCAATTTTAAATAATCTAGGCTCAAATAAAATTAAAACTAAGCCAAGACACATGAGAACTTTAATTCTTACACCTACAAGAGAGTTAGCATCTCAGATTAATGAAAATATTGAAGAATATGGAAAAGGCCTAGGCATAAAAAGTACGGTTATTTTCGGTGGAGTTAAACCAAGGCCACAAATCCTACAGCTTAAAAAAGGGATGGATGTAATTGTTGCTACACCTGGTCGTTTCTTAGATCTTATGAGTAATGACCAAATTCAATTTGGCCAACTTGAAACCTTTGTCCTCGATGAAGCGGATCGCATGCTTGATATGGGATTCATTCGCGATGTGAATAAGATTATTGCGAGACTTCCAAAGAAGAGGCAAACGCTACTTTTTTCTGCAACGATGCCACAAGATATTGTAAACCTTTCTAAAAAGCTTCTAGTAAAGCCTAAGAAAGTCGAAGTAACACCTGAATCAACAACTGTCGAAAAGATTGATCAGAAAATCAATTTTGTCCACAAGACAAATAAACCAAAACTCTTAATTAATATTCTAGAAGACCAATCAATTGAGCACGTACTTGTTTTTACAAAAACAAAACACGGCGCCAATCGAGTTGTGAAACATCTTGATCAGGTTGGAATAACATCTGCTGCTATTCATGGAAATAAATCTCAAGGTGCACGTGAAAAGGCCCTTGGTGGTTTTAAAAAGGGAACAATCAGAGTCCTCGTTGCAACTGATATTGCTGCTCGTGGAATTGATGTTTCTCATATCACTCACGTTATCAATTATAACCTTCCAGATGATCCTAAAAGTTATGTTCACCGTATCGGAAGAACGGCCCGAGCTGGACGTGATGGAATCGCTATTTCATTTTGCGATGACACAGAAAAGAAACTTTTAAAAGATATTGAAAAGACAATTAAGTATCAAATTCCACAAGATAAGGATCATCCTTTTCATGGAGTTGCTGGAGCACCTGCTCAACCTCAAAATCACAGGCGCACAAGTAAGAAAGCATCTGCTAATAAAAGCCGTAATGGAAATAATCAGCAACGAAGTGCGCGACGTAGGCCTGCTAAGAAGAAGCCTAGTTAAATTTATTCTTAAGGAAATACATAGCTTGCATTAGTAAGTAATTGAAAATAAGCTTTTAAAATTTCGTTCCAAATTTTCCTCAAAATGTCGATAAGCTCTGTAATATCAGATGTTTATATGGGGATAGTGAGGTAATGGAAGAGAAATTACTCAAGACTTATGAGTATGGCACTCAAAAGTTGATGCTTGTAATTAGTGTGTTAGTTTTTGGAGGACTTGGAGTCTTCACCTTATACAGGGCTGCAACGGAAGCAAATATTTCACTTATTTTTGTATCCTTAGTATTTTTTGGATTTGTCTTAATTGCATTCATAGGTTCTAGGATAAAGAAAAAGATTGAAGTCTACCAAGACAAGATGATTATCCCAAAACTTCTCTTTTCTGAAAAAGTTCACGTCGTTTTAGTAAATGAAATTGTTAATGTCACTGAGATAACAGGAAGTGGAATTCCGTCAATTAGAATAGATCTTAGCAATGGAAAGAATGTTGAAATTCCATCTACAGTAATGAAAGAAAAAGAGTTTTATGACCTCCTAGTTTATTTAGAAGGATTACTTCAAATAAGACCAAAAGAATATGTTACACCTGATGTTATTGAAAAAAAGAAGTCGAAGCAGAAGATTTTCAACTTCGTAATTGCTGCAATTGTACCATTCCTTATTATTGCCCCAAGGCTTTACAACGATGAGTTAAAAACGATTGGTGATTGGTCTCTTGTACTAACTCTTATCGCTATTATTTACTTTGGTGGCTATATACAAAGTAAAATAGCAAAATCTTCATCCAAGCATGCAAAAGAAAATAGAGAATCACTTTCTAGGTCCGAAATGAAAAAAGCCAAGAGAAAGTGGACGTTAATTGTTAATATACCCACGGTATGTTCTATCTTTGGTATGGTTGCACTAGTAAATGTACAAATTGATGGGGTAATCAATTTTATTCCATTATTTAGCTACGCTCTCACTATTACATTTGTTTTCTACTATATTTACTTGAACTTTATTCCTGATGACAAAGGATCAATATCTCCTACCGAGAAAAAAGCTACTGTAGCCATGTCTGGGATTTTATCCGTTTTTGTAGTCACTGGAGCACTTTTGGCTTTGAATATTAATATGGATGATACCGAAGGAGTAAAAAAACACTCTTACTTAACTGGTATGTTTGTTCCGCATAAGAATAAAAATCACAAGTGTTATTACATTGCAGACTGGGAGACAGGTGAGAGCCTAGGAATTGGTAGTTCTACATATTGTACTTATACCTACCCTAGAATCAAAGAGGGAGATGAAGTATCTTTCTCCCTAAAAGAAGGCGCTCTGGGCTCTCCTTGGATTGGACAAGTTGAAATTTTAAAATATCGTTCTATTGATGATCTAATTGCAAGTCTGGATAAGCCTCAAGACTTAAGAAGTGTTGATATTATCTCTTTTAGTAATCTCTATGAAAAATCTGTATTAGATACTTATTTTCAAAAATGGAAAAGCACTTGTATAAATGGAGACACTAGCTACTGTCGTTTAGCTTCTTATATTTCATACGTTAATAATAAATATCAGGAGCAGAAGGAACTCATCTCACTCGGTTGTGAAAATGGAGACTTTAGAGCTTGTTATAACTACTTCCATATAAAAGATTTTAAGAAAGAAGAGAGGGCCATTGCGAAGTCTCGAATTCTTAAGGAGTGTCCGAAGTTTCGTGGTGGTGATGAGAAATATATTTGTGAATATGTGAAAAGAACGAATTTGTAATAATGCAGATTATTGAATAGTTTTTTTCTTATAAATTAATTTTTTAGATTTCTTGATTGGAGTAAAGTATGAGTTGTAAATTCGAAAAGATAAGTTCTTGTGAAAAAATTATAAAGGCTATATCAGTGTTAGCTGTACCAATAGTTGTCGCAATTATCGGAATATATGGTGCAAACACAGGACATCAGATATCAAAGGAAATGAATAAGGCACAATTAATGAAAGAGTATAAATCTGAACTAATTAAAGGCAGTGGTCCTGGTTTCGTTGTTGCAAGAGAATCTTTAAGGAGTCTATTTTCAGATCAGGAGTGGAATGCATTTATCCGAAAGTTAATTGTTTCGAAATTAGATAAGAGTAAAATTACTAATGATACAAACTCTTTATCAGAAACAGTTAAGACTTTATATAATACAGATCTTGAGATCTTAAATGTACTACCTAAGCTTCCGGCATTAAAGTCTGCCTTAAGACATGAAAAAACTGAAAGCGAGATTCTTGATTATGAAAACGACGAATATAATAAATGGTTAATGCAAGATGACTATAAGAAGAATTGAAAAATACTTGACTGTTTTGCTCAGGGCCGAAAGTAAATGTTGGCCAAAAAGCCCTTTCGGAGGCCTTTCAGAACGTTTTTGTGATGCAACAATATGTTTATATTGTTAACAGTTTTCACCGTGTAGAAAAGGAGGAAATGTCATGGAAAACTTTAAAATATTAGAAAACTATGAAGAGCCTAATGTTAATGAATTCGAATCTTTTATTAGTCACCTTAAGTCTCATCACTCCTGTAGAAATATGCATTTAAGAAAAACACGAAAGAAAAATAAAAATACCGTTCTTGGTCATTTACATATGGTTAAGTATGTATCTAATACAAAGTCTTTAGGGCATATTATTGGTCCTGATAGTCTTGAATTAGTTTATGAACTTTATAACGAGAATGGAAAAGTTAAGTTATTTGTAAGTCGTTATAGTGGTGATACAAAAGAATTAAATAGAGTAGTTAAATTATTAACTAAAAAGCTTTTTCAAAGAGCTGAACAAGAAATTAATTCAAAAGATGAAGATGAATTTTTTAGTAACTACAAGGAAGGTGAATTTTACTTGAGAAGGAATAAGAATGGAATGCATTTAAATCATAAGAATATTCAAAATGCTTTAAAACAAGGTGTAATTAATGAGTCTTTTGCAAAAAAAATTGAAGAATGGGGATTTGAATTAATTAATCCTTAGTTGTAAAAACGAAAGGCGTTTTTTCATTACCACATTCACAAACACCTGAAAATAAGCCTCTTATTCCTTTAGAAGCAAATGGTATATCTGTTTTCAATGTCTTATTACAATTACTGCATTGAGCAGTTCTGATTTCAAGACCATGTTGCTTACACCATATCTCAACCTCTGTAACGGGTGATAAATATTCAGTTAGAAACATCGTATTCCTTTTTAGCTTCATTTTATAATTTTTGTTAATATAGAATAACTAAATATCTTTGTTTTTGGTAGATAGTTGTAAGTATTATAAAGAATTTTGTTATTATATTTTAAACTCTTTAATATAGTTCATACTCTATCATTGATGGCTCTTCACACTTGAAGGACTCCTCATGCTTTCGCGTCACGCTCAAGCAATCGTCGCCGGTTCACTCGCTTCCGCTGGCCGTCCGGGCCAGCTCTTCGCTAACGCGCGCTCGTTCACTTCTCGCCCCATCGGTCTCTTTATGCATAAATTTGGATTTCAGGAATAAAAAAAGCCAGTCATTGAAGATCTGGCTTTTTAAAATGGGGTGACCGATGGGGCTCGAACCCACGACAACCAGAATCACAATCTGGCGCTCTACCAACTGAACTACGGTCACCATAAGAATGTGGAATTATTTATAATTGATTAGGCCTTATGAGTCAACCTGTAATTCTTTTGTGTGTAAGGATTGTGCGAAGTGTCTTAGGAATTCCTTGCATATAGTTAGGACAAGGCATTAAAATGATTAAAGAGTTTACTAAAAACTAGGAAGGAATATATGAAAAAGGCGTTTCTATCATTAATGATGCTGTCACAAGCTTCAATCTTCGCTTACGGGATCGGACAATCGACAATGCCAATGCTAAGCGGATCAAAGACAATTGCTACAGAACTTACTGGAATTACATCAGATAAGGGTGGAATGGGGATGCAAGTTCGCTACACTCATAAATTAGACGAGAAATTAATCGTAGATGGTGGTCTAGGGATTTCTGGTGGTGATCGTTCACAAAGACTATTTGTTGGTGCGGACTATGAACTGTATCCAGATTATATGCAACAACCTCGTGTTTCTGTAAAAGGGATGATTGAGCGTTCTACTGAGTTTGATGAAGGTGTTACAAAGCTTTCAATTGCTCCAACAGTAACGAAGGGATTCTCTTTTTGGGGTAAAGAAGCTTATCCATATGCTTCAATTCCTCTTGGACTATCACTAAATGGTGATACTCAGAGATATGAAACAACAATGAGTCTTAACACGGGGATTAACGGACAATTACCAATTGAAGGCTTCAAGCACCTAAACGGTACAATGGAAGTTCAAGTTGGCCTAAAGGATTCATTTACAGCTTTCTTAGCTGGTGTTTCTTTTCCTCTATAATTACTTACAAAAATTTTATATAAGAAAGGGCGGCTTAATGGCCGCCTTTTTTACATGAGGCATTCGATGACAACTCCAAAGATTATACTTTCAGACTTTGACGGTACACTAACTCATCATACAGAAATGAGCAGTGAGCTTTTTGATATTTTAAATCTTGCTGAGAGTAAAAAGATCCCATTTGTTATCGTAACAGGCCGAAGTATCTCTTGGGCACATTTTCTAATCACTCACTTTTCAACACTTCCTATCGTTATCTCAGAAGGCGGAGGAGCTCTTAGTTGGCGTGATAAGAATGGACTTATTCAAAATGAATTCTTAGTTCCAGAAAGTGAGCTGGCAAAGCTTGAAGCTTTTTGTGTAAAGCTTAAAGAGAAGTACCCTAATTTAAATTTAACAAGTGATTCTTTGGGACGAGTATCTGATCGCGCGATTGAATTATGTGATCTTGAAGATGAGAAATTTAAAAATGAAATTTGTCACCTTATGGATGAAGAGGGGATTAATTACTCAACATCTAATGTTCACTTAAACTTTTGGTGTGGAAACCTATCAAAGGCAAATGCAACAAAGGTTCTCTTTAATAAGTTCTTTTCACATCTAAATATGGAAGAAGAATCGATCTACTTTGGTGATAGTCTAAATGATCAATCAATGTTTGATAAGGTTAAGACTTCAATTGGTGTTTCTAATATTGATTCAGTTATGGATCGCTTAAGTGTAAAACCACACATTATTTTAAAGGGAAAAGAAAACGCTGGGCCAAGTGGTGTTCTTAATTACCTGAAAAATAATCTCTAGCTTTATCTTTAACAGTTTTTTCAATCTCATCTACTGGTGTTGAAAAACGCTCTTTAATTAGCGGGATGAAGTCCTTTGGAAGTGATGAGATATACATGCGATCTTCACCCTTGTAGTGAAGCTTTAGGCCGATGGCATGGAGGCAGTGACGATTGTGCTCCATCTGATCAAATTCTTCTGGTGTGGCCAAGTTATCTTTAAAGCGTTGAAACATTTCAAATGATCCAAGGTAAAGCTTATCACCTAATAGTGGCAGGCCTCTAAGCATTGCGTGAACACGGATTTGATGCTGGCGTCCCGTTTGAGGAAAGGCCAGGCCGATAACGTAATCACCTTCTTTAAAAAGAATTTTAAAGTCAGTGTAGGCATGCTTCCCTTCATGAGAGTCCACGGGAAAAGAATCGATATAAACTCTCTTCAATCCTTCTTCACTAGCTCCAAGTCTTTCATCTGAAAAGAATTCTTGTGCTCCATTGTAATCTTCATTGGCTTTTGCAATAAAGAAGTAGCACTTCTTAACGCGATCATGGATGAACTCTTCACCCATTAGGTTTGCTATCTGAGGATCTTTTCCAAGCATCATTACACCTGATGTTTCACGATCAAGTCTGTGAATTGAGTGGATGGTTTTCTCATACTTTTCTTCAAACATTACTGTGGCACAGTAAAAGAGATGGCGGCCAGTTGGGTGACAGGCCATATATGGAGGCTTATTCATGACAATAAGCTCCTTGTCTTCAAAAATTATTTCAGGCTTTTCATCGAGTTCAATAAGTTCACCACGCCAATATTCGTCTTCTTGAGTTGTTCTTGTGATTCGAAAAAAGATTTTTTCTTTATAGTGGAGAGTCGTTGATGGCCTAGGCTTTCCTGGACGGTCAATGATTTGAACATCACCGGCCTTGATTCTCTTTTTCACTTCTTGGCGAGACCACGTTTCAAGATAGATCTGCATAAATTGATCCAACCTCATCCCTTGATGAGTTTCTTCAACGTAATACGTCACCTCATAGACTTGAGTCGTGAATTTCTTATTTAAGATGGCCATGTTTATCTAAGTTAATTAGTACTAGTAACGTTCTTTAATTAGATACTTTATTAACTCAAATGAACCATTCTGTGAATAACCATATGAAGATTGAAGATTATCAATAACAACCTTAATTTCTTTTTTGATATCTTCTTTCAATGGGATATGGCCTTTTACTTCTTTTCCAGACATCTCTGCTTCAAAGAAAACAAGATTCTTAGCAATCTTATGAATTACCTTCTCTTGCTCTTTTCTAAATGATTCTTTTAGACGATCCACAACTTCTGGGAAGATTTTAGTATAATCGACTTCTTCGCCTTTATTATCCAGATACCAAGCACCTAGTTTAGAAATAAGGTGAGAACGGAAGTTAACTGCATCTTCTTTTAGATTGATATTATTTTCAAATTCTTTTATGAAGTACTCATCAGCATCTTCATACTTAGAAGTTACAACATTTTTAATCTTTTCACCTTTAATCATGGCGTTGATATTTTCGATATATCTCTTTAAGTAATCTTCATAAGAGCGATCATCCACAAGACCTAATGACTCTCTTAACTTCTTATCAAAGTCATCAAGTGCTGATTCATTGATTAGCTCAATGAACTTTGGTGGATTATGATAATCTCCATGAGCAGACATATTAAGAAAGTCATATTCTGACTTCTTATTGATAATTCTTTTAAAGTAGTCCAGAACTTGAATAAAAGTAATTGCCTTATTCATATCTGCCAGACGATAAATAATATTTTTAATATCCCTAGGTGAGATACCAAATTTACCTTCATAGAGATTATCGAATTCAAATTCTGATTCGATACGCTCAATATTATGTTTTAAGATTTGTGCTTGTTCTACATCTAATCGGCCAGGGATGATTCTATCTTCAGAGTAGAGTCCGGCCTTCTCAAGTGGATTAAGAGTTGTTACGATAGCTGAAAGTTTCTTCGTATCTTCGTAGTGCTTTGTCATACAAGAGCGAATCCTAGTCATAACGGCGAACTTTGCAATGGCATCAAGAGCACCTGGCTCAAAATGAGTACGATCTTTAATACTATTGATTTGTTTTTGATAGATCTTCATTTCACTCTTGTAGTCTAAGAGATATGGTACGCGGATAAATGTAAAGCGTCCTTTAAATGAATTAAAGTCAGGGTGTTGCTTAAAGGCCGTTAAATGTACTTCATTTGATGTACCAATAAAGAAGATATCAAGCTCAGTTAAAATACCACCGAGATTAATTGATCCGGATTCCATTGTCATAAGTAGATACTTAAATGTATCCAATGGCCTTTTAAGTAGATCTGAATATTCTAGAATACCGCGATTGGCATGAATTGTTTCACCAGACATTTGAAAGAGATTTAATGACTGAAGTGAAGGTGGAAGAGATGCAAGTCTCTGATCCATTGTGATTTGTTGCATCTTTGCATCAACATGTAGTTGAGGCTCAATTGTTACAGCACTTCTCGAATAACGACGAGAGATAGTGTAGCGCTCAACTCGAATATGTTTTAAGACTTCTTCATGCTTTCCTTTGTAATTCTTAAGTAGAGCATCGTAAATCATACGATTTCTTTTTGAGAGATCACCGCGGACAAGGTAGGACTTTTCTATTTCTTCCTGCTTTTCTGGATTCTCATTAAAAGCAGAATGGATTAAATCCTTTCTAACTTCTTTTGGGATAAGTAGTAGTGGGTGATCTTTTAATTCAGATGTTAAAATAGCTGAGATATCTTTATCTTCTAATTGTGCGTAAGAGCTTAAATCAGAGGTTGTCGATGCTTGGTTTAATCCAAGATTACCTTTTATGACTGTATTAATAGGAAAGATCCAACTAAATGTATAAAGAGCACCTTCATCTGTTTTAGAATAATCCTCAGCACCTTTCATAAGGCGCTTAACAAGTGAGCTCTTTGAAGAACCATTTGGCCCAATAAGAAGAATGAATTTATTATTAAAACCTTCTTCTGCAAAATTTCTTAGTTGCTCAATGATCTTTTCCTCAATCTTATACTGGCCAAATACTGCTGGAGCATCTTGGTCATCATGTGAGAAAACATTTAAATGTTTGTGATCATCACGGCCAAAGTAATTAACCATGTCTTGAAGGTAAGCAGAAGTTGGCCTCAATTCCTTTTCAGGAGACTTCTTAAAGAGTTCATAATACTCAAAAAATGACATGATCTCATTGCCGTTAACTTCTAAATTATTTAAGCTATCTATCCAATCCATAATAATCCTTTGAATCCTTTTAACATAAGGAAATTCTATATATAATTTTACCATTGATTGGGTGTTACACATAAGTGAGAAATGTTTAAAAAAATAATTTTAACTACTATATTAATTCTGAGTATTGGTGTCGGGTATTGGGGCTTTACAAAGCTGCAAACAAAAAAGACTCTAAGCCCGGATCAAATCGAAGAAATAGCGTCTACTTTGAAGTTTGAGTGGGAAAATGCACGTCTTGATAAAGAAGGTCAGTGTAAAACTCTTAGTTATGTAGATGACCAATATTATCAATGTTTTCCTGAGTATCTTCAGTGCCTATTAGAAAAAAAGCTGGTGAATGTTTATCTTGATAAAAAAGTTAAGACATTATCTCTCGTTCAAGGTTATTCGTATCACCAAATGCCAAGCTTTCGTTACTATGATTTTGTTGTAAAAGCTCAAGATTATGATCAGGAATTACAACTTAGCTTTGTGGATAGTTGCCAAGAAACCTACGTGCCACAACGTTACTATCCTTTTATGGCCAATAAAAGAGAAGTTACAATTTCTTGGGATAACTTTAATCGCAATCTCTTTGTTGATAAATTTCATGTACAAAATTGGGAAGTAAAGAATTGGAAGAACTTAGCAAATGATAAGATCTCAAAGTCTGCTTATAAAAAAATTAAGGACAAGAATCTCTACTCGTATACTTATGGATTATCAGTTGAAGAGATGGAGGCCTATTGCCGTTTTCAAGGAAAGAGTTTACTCACTGCAAGAGTTTTTGATGCAATTTCAATTCATCCAGAAGATTTAACTGATAATACAACTAAGTACTTAAGGGCACCGCTCTATCCTTGGACAAGAAAGAATACAAAAACACTACTTAATAAGATACAACGAATGAAAGAGTTTCATGTTGAAGAAATTAAGGAAGAAGAACGATTATCTCTTTGTGAAAAAAGTTATTCAAGTGAGTGTTTAGATCAAAATTATATACAAAAAGATAGTCGAAATGTTTCATGGGCCGGTGTTTACCAGATCTTTGGTGGGCCTTTTGAATACTTAAGAAATATCATCCACCCAAGTGAGAACTTAAAACTCTCTTCGTTCTATTTTAGCTGGCATTCTAAAGCACACCAAAATGGTATGCGCGGGTATTGGGATGGTGAAGGATATGGTTTAAATAATATAGCCTTTGATCCTCTAAGAGCTGATAAATTAACTAATGACTATCGAATTGCATTTCGTTGCATGAGGAGTCTATAGTGAAATATTTAGTATTTATTTTGCTTTTTATTTCATGTTGGTCACAAAAGTTTGATCTTGAAGAAAGATTGTCTCTTGCAAAGAAGATTGAATTTAATAAGCAATATTTAAATAAAGGTAATATCGAACAACCAAAGAATACTTGGATTAAGATTTTTGAATTCGATAACTTTTGTGCATTTTATAAAACTCCTTTTAATAAAAAAGAGGGGACACTTCGCTACGTTTCTAAAAGTGGAAATAAGTGCCAATTTGATGAAAAAATAAAGCTTGAAGAGAATATCTCCTCTCTTAAATTCTCACTATCAGCTGTTGATAAAGTCAGCCTCGATCTATTTCTTGGCGGTGAAAGAAGAAGTTATCATTTATTCAACTATCGAATGCCAAGAAAGTTTAGTGCCTTTCAAAATCAGTTAAAAAAGTCCTACTTCGATAATGTCTTCATTAGTGGTGGCCTTGAATACTTAAAGGATAAAGTCTTAAAAGATGGCCAACTCTGTCACGGAGTTAATATAGAGTGTAAGGATGTGGTGGCAAATATTTGTGATATGTGTCCTAGTGGAAGTTACGAAGTCGTAGACTTCAACTGTAAACAAGGTGGAAGTAAGTACTGTGGAGTTAATAAGTGTGGTACAAAAAACCAACCAGCTTGTCCTCGTGGTTATAAAGTTTTAGATACAAAGCTTCCAAGCCTCTGCTTTAATGGCTCTCCTGCTGGCTTTTGTGAGCCAGGCCTTGAAACATTTTGTAATGATGATGGAATTCTAGTTTGTTTGTAGGATTTTTGTCTTAAGTATCTGAGCTGGCCTAAGTTTTAGACGACTTTTTCTCACTTCTTTAATGGCATTAATGTCATCAGGGGAAATATAACAACTATTAGTTACATCATAGAAATCAGAGCAAATTCTTACTTGTTGCGCTTCTATCTCTTTCGTTTTTGGAAAGTATCTTAAAAGAGTAATGAATTCCCCATGCCCAAGGTTAGAGACAACAGGATACTCTAGGATCTTTGTTACAGGCTCAATACTACTTCCACTAAAAACGATATCAATGGTATCTGGAGGTAGGCGCGTTAAGATTTTTTTAATGAAGCTACGATCAATTTTACAGTCTTTAAATCGGTAATCGATTTTATCACTACACTCATCATGTGCATGTAAGATAGCAATATTTATATCAGTCTGACCTTTGATCTTTCTTTTTATATTAAGGATTCTTGCAACAACATCATCAAAGAGGATTCCCTCTAAACCATCCTCATCTTTAAGTATCGGTTTATATGGAGTTAGTCCAAAGATTCCAACCTTTACACCATTTATCTCCTTAATGATTACTTCTTTATTATTAAAGCTTGAAAGGGATTCATTTGTATCAAGTGATAAGAGATTTGAATTAACAAATGGAATATTGATCTCTTTATTCTTCTGATTCTTTAAGCTAATGAGGTCATGATCTGATAAGAGAACGGCATCGTATTCTAATTCATTTATATGCTCAAGAACTTCGTCACCATCTTCTTTTGATTGACCTGCTAGAATCTGTCCTCCATCGATTAAAAGAATATTTCCAAGTTCACTTCTTATGGCACTGAGGTATTTTCTCTGTAGCTGTGCACCACCAAATTCTATTTTTGAACCATTGATCAGCTCGTCTTTGTGAGGTGTGAGTTGCGACTTTAAATTACCAGTATAGGCGATAATAATTGAATCTTTAGTGTTCTTAGAGAACTTCTTAGTAAGCTTTAAGGAATTATATTTTTGAGAACTCTCACTACAAGAAATGAGAGTTCCCAAAATTAAAAATATGATGAAAAGGTTTTTTGTCTTAATAACTTTTTATCTTTGATAGTTTTTCGTAAGCGTTTATTAATGCACTTTCGATTCTATCATAGAGGGAAGGATCATTACAAAGCCCTAAAGAAATTCTCACAACACCTCGACCAATATCGTCAGTTACTCCCATGGCCTTAAGAACTTTAGAAGTTTGAGGGTTATTGTCAGAACAAGCTGATGATGTTGTTACATAAATTCCCTCAGATTCAAGCTCCATTTGCACGGCCTGGCCATGGATTCCTGGCATTGAAAGGTATGATGTTGAAGAAAGCCTTGGGGCATCTTCACCAATGATAACAATTTGTGGAAATTTAGCTTTAATATTTTCTTCAAATTGTTGGCGTTTAGTATTAATGGCCTCATATTTTGGTAGATTATTCATTGCATATGTTAGGGCAACGGCAAGAGTTTCATTTCCGAGGTAGTTTTGAGTTCCACCACGAAGACCTTTCTCTTGTCCTCCACCAATAATGAGAGGTTTTAAAGTTGCTGGATCTTTTGCAAGAACTAAGCCTGAGCCTGTCATGCCACCAATTTTATGTCCGGCCACTACAGCGTAATCAATTCCCGAGTCAGCAAAGTTAAATTCAGTCTTTCCTACAAATTGAGTTGTATCACATAGGAAAGGAACACCTTTTTCTTGGCATATTTTTGCAACGTCTAAGTAAGGTTGAATAACACCTGTTTCATTATTTGCTGCCATCACCGCAACAAGTGCAGTGTCTTCTTCGATATGATTAATGAGGTCTTCTACATCAACAATTCCATTTGGCTTCGTTTGTAATGTATAGACTTCATGGCCGTGATTTTCTTGGTAGAAAAGAGCATTGTTTGTAACAGCTGAGTGCTCGATTCCCGAGATGATTATTTTCTTTTTTGGATTATTTAAAAGTACAGATTGAAAAACAGTTGAGATACCTTCTGTCGAGCCAGAGTTAAATACAAGTTGACTCATTTGAGCACCGAGAAGCTTTGCACATACAGAGCGTGCATTTTCCATGGCCACCTTCACGCGTGTTCCAACATGGTGTGTGGCATTTGGGTTAGCAAATGGCCCCTTGTTTAGGCGGTTAATAATGTACTCCTTTACTTCATTGCAAATTGGAGCACTGCCATTGTAGTCAGCGTAAATCTCTTGCATGTTTAAATCCCTCTCTCTCTTGTGTGTAAAACCTATTTACTTAACTCAAGCATTTTATTTAATGCTTTCAGTGAGTATTCCTTAGTCTTGTCATCTACTTTAATTATATTAATAGGTTTATTTTCCTTAATCGCTCTAAAGCTGGCAAGTAGCCAACGCGGTCTTACTCGATACATTGTTGTACATAAACACTGGTAAGGTGACAGTGAAGTGATTTCTTTATCTGGAAAATCATTTGCTAAACGATTAACAAGGTTAATCTCTGTTCCTACTGCAAACTTTGAGCCTGCTGGTGCTTCTTTGATCTTATTGATGATGTAAGCAGTTGAGCCGTTGTCGTGTGCCGCTTGTACAACCTCAAAGTTACACTCAGGATGTACGATAACAGTTGTATCTGGTTTTTCTTTTTTAATTTGTTCTACTTGTGTTGCTGTAAAGCCTTGGTGAACTGAGCAGAATCCGTACCAAAGAATAACTTTGGCCTTATCGATTTGTTCGCTCGTTAGCCCACCATTAAGCATATTAGGGTTGTAGACAACCATTTCATCAAGTGAGATTCCTAGGTCATGACAAGTATTTCTTCCTAAGTGTTGATCTGGAAAGAATAATAGTTTTTGACCTTGATCAAAGGCCCACTTGATAATGTTTTGTGCATTTGATGAAGTACAGATTGTTCCATCGTTTTCACCAACAAATGACTTTAAAGTTGCAGCACAATTAATATAAGTAATAGGAATAATTTTATCGTTAGTTGATTTGCGCATGAAGTCCCATGCTTTATCAATCTCTTCTCGGTTTGCCATGTCGGCCATTGAGCAACCTGCTTGCATGTCTGGAAGGATGACGTTCTGGTCATCTCCTGTTAGCATATCTGCCGTTTCGGCCATGAAGTGAACGCCACAGAAAATGATATATGGCTTATCCTTGAGTAGGGCTGCATCTTGAGCAAGCTTTAGTGAGTCACCTTTATAATCAGCAAACTCAATAACGTCATCTTGCTGATAGTGGTGGCCAAGAACAACAACTTCGTCCTTAAGCTCCTCTTTAATCTTTCTGAGTTCAACTAGTACTTCTTCGTCTGATAATTCTTCTTGAGAAATTATTGGACGGTGAACTTCCTCTTTTCCGAAAAGATCTAACATATTTATTCCTTTAATTTATTGATTAAGCCTTAATTGGGTAACCACTTTCTCCCCAAGCAAGGATTCCACCTTCTAGGTTGTATAAGTCTTCAAAACCTTCTTCCAGTAGAAATTGGCAAGCATTTAAACTTCTCTTTCCACTACGGCATTGAACAACAATTTTTTTACTCTTATCTTTTAAGTGATTCGCATATTGATTAGCGAAGTCTGATAGTGGAATAAAAATAGCTTCTTCAATATGACCTGCATCCCACTCATCTTGCTCTCGGCAATCCACAAGAATAAGGTCAGTATTCTTATCCATTAAATCCTTTAATTCACCAACTTCCATAAAGTTAATCATGCGTTACTCCTTTTATTAATACGACGTTTGGGAATTTAGAACATTCCTCACAAGCTGTCACCTTATGAGTAATTTACCATGTGCGTCTAAAAATAGATTTGATGGGGCTCAAATTGTTTAATCAGGTATTTGACGTTGCGTGATACTTTTCTTAACATTTTATATAGATAGTTTTTTATATTGGTCAAATGGATGACCAGGGGAGCTTACATGGAAGTTATAACGGTTGCAAATAACAAGGGTGGCGTTGGTAAAACAATGCAGTGCTACCAATTAGCGACTCACTTGGCCAATAAAGGTCACAAGGTACTTGTTATTGACCTAGATTCACAGGCCAATTTAAGTTCAACATTTAATTTACAAATTCACAGAACTCTTATTCCTGAGTGGTTAATCGGTGACGTTACTATTGAAGACGTTATGGTGCCTTCAGAAGGTAAGGGTAAATTTCATAAGAATATTACTGTTATTCCATCAAGTCGTCATATGGCCAATCTATCAAAGCTTCTGATTCTTTCAGAAGGTGAGATTAGAAAAGAAGCTGGCCGTAAGGAAAGACTGATGAGGCTAAGACTTGAGCAAATTCCAGAGGGCATGTTTGATTACGTTGTAATCGATACACCTCCAATGCTTGGTGATGAACTTATTATGGCACTTGTTGCAAGTAATAAGATTCTAATTCCAACACAGGCTCAAGATTACTCTATTGATGGTCTAGAAGAGTTAATGGATACTTTTGAAATTATCAAAGAGACTGAGAACTCTTCGTTAGAATTCTCAATCATTCCATCAATGGTTAATGCGAGAAGAAAGATTGAAAAGCAAAGACTAGAAGAACTTGCTCAGTCTTTTAACATTACACCACCAATTCGTAATCTTGTTCAGATGCAAGAGTCGATTTCATTAAAGAGACCTATTTGTAAAATGGGTAAGAAGTCGCGCGGACATCAAGATTACCAAAAGCTTTGGGAATCATTAAATCTATAAAATTTTGAGACACACGGATGTGTTTCGCTTTTAAAGGGGCCATGTGTGTGTGACTGGCCCTCTTTAAAAGAAAATAGTCTCAACATAGGGAAGAGGAATTTATGGCAAAAAAATTTGCTCCAAGAGTTTCTAAGAAAGAAAGAAAAACTTTAAAATTAACAGATAATCTCGATAGCTCCGTAATGGAGAGACTTTCTGGTGATCGTCTTCTACAAGGAGCGAAGCTAGATGAAGTTTACTTAAAAGAGATTGTTGTAAAAGAGCAGGTAAGAACTAAGTTTAATGATAGTTCTCTAAAAGAGCTTGCTGAAAACATCAAGCAAAATGGTCTAATTCAACCACTTGTTCTTCATAAGGATAAGCTTGGTCGACTAACATTAGTTTGTGGTGAGAGACGTTACCGTGCCATGTCTCTTATTGAAAAAGAGAAGTGTCCTTGTTTTATTCTCGATAAGAAGAATGAACAAGAGCTTATGGCAATTCAATTCTCTGAGAACTCATCACGTGAAGCACTTCACTATATTGATAAGGCCGATGGTATTTTAAATTACCAAAAAGCAACGAAGGCGAGTGAGAGAAAAATTCAAGCGGCTCTTGGTATTTCAAAGTCTGAAGTTCACAGGTCTTTAATGATTGCCAAAATGGGTAAGAAAATTAAAGAAGCGGCCAAAGCTCATAATATTGAAAAGTATGTACTTCTAGAACTTGATGCTCTTGAGAAAAGCCCACTTAAAACAAAGCTAACTAAAATGCTTTATAAAGGTGAGTTAACAAAAAGAGCTGAACTTAAGAAGGCCATCAAAGATGGTGGTGTTATTAAGCCAGGCAGAAAGAAGAAAAAGCCAACTGTTCCAAAAGGACTTACGGCAAATGCATTTATTAAGACATTAAAGTCACAAGCTAAAGGTAA
The DNA here is from genome assembly GCF_048381875.1 of Halobacteriovorax sp. Taxonomy (NCBI): domain Bacteria; kingdom Pseudomonadati; phylum Bdellovibrionota; class Bacteriovoracia; order Bacteriovoracales; family Halobacteriovoraceae; genus Halobacteriovorax; species Halobacteriovorax sp. The sequence continues at coordinate 172,236 of NZ_JBLXBP010000003.1, forward strand.
GAAGCTGGATAAGAAAACTCAGTCCTTACTTAATGAGCTCCTCAAAGAAACACAAAATATCGTCGATATGTAAGAAATAAGCATGGCCAAGGGTGAAGCTATTCATCCTTGGCATGACCCTTGCAATTTATATTAGTAACTGAATAGTTTATTAATGTAATTTGAGGGACTTAACATGCTAAACACAGCGAAAAACAAGAGTAAAATTTCTACACAGTGTTCAAGATTTATACAGTTATCACTGCTTCTGTTCACATGTAATACACTTGCTAAAGGCGAAGTGAAAAAAGATTTAACTCTTTTTAAGTCTTTTAACCCTCGAGTTGAAGTCAAACTTCAAAAGCGTACCCCACAAAGTTTTTACGCTGATGTGGACTTTGCTCCAAAACCAGAAGATTATAAAACATTTCTCGACTATGTTTTTGTCTATGATCATGCAGGTGTTCTAAAGAGGATGTCGAACCATTATCATCAAATGCAGGCAAGAGATGAATATGTTAGAAATTGGGATCTAACTTCCACAACATTTCATAAGCTCTCAACTATTGATGAGAGAAAGCGCTACTTTAATAAGAATTTTTTAAAGTATATTGATAAGAGAATTTCTGGCTCAATTAAAAGGGCAAAGAAAGGTTCAACAATGGCCCAAGTTGGTCAGATGAAAGAAACGTTAACACCAGAGTCTGAAGCACAAATTTCAGATAACTTTAAAGTTAAATTTAGAGCAAAGGTTCTTAAGGGTCTTGCTATTATTAAAATCGAAAATCCATTTGTCGATGCTAATACATTTCTATCTCTATCTGATGGTCTAATGATGCAAGTAAGAAAGAATTTCAATGAAACTCGCACGATTGCCTCAGTTGATTACTATACTGCTGGAACAAATATTGAGCTTTATGTAGAACAAGGTTTAACAGACCGACTCTCTGCTAGAGCTTCGGCAAAAGATATTGTTGGAGGAAGTAATGCGTCGCACGAGTTACGTTTAAATTACTCAACTCCATTCAATTTCTAATTAACCGAATTTGGCAAAAAAAGTCAGTAATTGTCCCATGCATTTACTAGCTCATCCGTTATAATTGGAGTAAATTAGGAATTATTTTACGTATAACGGAGTTAAAAAAAATGAGCAATCTTCTAGATAATCCACTATATCAGGATGCCATCGCGCAATTAGAAGAATCTGCCGCAATTATGGGACTCGATCCAAACGTTGCCGACAGACTTAAACACCCAAAAAGAGCACTTCAAGTTGCAGTTCCAATTCGTCTTGATGATGGTACTGTTAAAACTTTTCAAGGATTCAGAGTTCAACACAATATGACTCTTGGACCTGGAAAAGGTGGGGTACGTTTTCACCCAGGCGTTGACCTGGCCGAAACTGCTGGTCTTGCAATGCTTATGACTTTCAAATGTGCCCTTGTTGGTCTACCTCTAGGTGGAGCAAAAGGTGGAATCTGTGTTGATCCAACAAAACTTTCTCGTCAAGAACTTCAAGGTTTAACAAGAAGATACACAACAGAAATTAATACATTTATTGGTCCACAAGTAGATATCCCTGCTCCAGATATTGGAACAGACGGACAAACTATGGCGTGGATGCTTGATACTTACTCACAATTAAAAGGTTACACTGTTCCAGGTGTTGTAACAGGAAAGCCAATTACAGTTGGTGGATCTCTTGGTCGTAGTGAAGCTACAGGTAAAGGTGTTGCCTTTTGTGTAAACTTTGCTGCTAAGAAATTAGGAATGAAAATCGATACAAGCACAACTGTTGCTATTCACGGTTTTGGTAAAGTTGCCGTTCCTGCGGCCCATGATCTTGAAGCACAAGGTGCAAAGATTGTTGCGGTTTCAGATGTTTCTGGCGCAATCTATAATCCAAATGGTTTAAACATTAATGCTGCACTTGAATGGACAAAGAAAGGTGGCCTACTAGCAGACATGGATGGAGTAGAGAAAATTTCTAACGAAGAACTTTTCGCTCTTGATGTTGATATCTTAATCCCAGCTGCAATTGATGGTGTAATCACTGAAAAGAATGCACATAAAGTTAAGGCAAAGATTATTGCTGAAGGTGCTAACGGTCCACTTAATAAAGCTGCAATTGATATCGTAACTAAGAATGGTTGTTTCTTAGTTCCAGATATTCTTTGTAACGCTGGTGGTGTTATCGTTTCTTACTTTGAATGGGTTCAGGGACTTCAGAATTTCTTCTGGGATCTATCAGAGATCAATAGAAAACTTCACGATATTCTAAAAGATGCTTTTGAGAACGTTTACGAAGCTCATCAGAAATATGATATCGATATGAAAAAGGCCGCTTTCGTTGCTGCTCTTAAGAGATTAGAGAGAGCAATGAGATTTAGAGGGCTCTTCCCAGGTTAATATTTTTCTTGTAAGATAGAGGGCACTTATAAGGTGCCCTTTTTTATGCGATATATCTTACTGCTTATTCCATTCTTCGCTTTTGCCAATGTGACAAGTGAACTTGTTACGGGGGCAGACCGCAAGCTCTTCTCATACACGCAAGTATGTGAATTCTTTGGCGTAAAGGATGCCTTACTCGCTAGTAAAGAATCTTCTTCTAAAATTGACTGCATGGGCAAGTCATTTGAAATCTCTAATTTTTGTGAAAAGAAATACACAGGTAATTTAAATTATACTAAGGCGCGCTTTGATCTCGTTGATGGTAAAATTGCGTGTCACTTCTCTGATACTGTCATCCTTGAGCTTGCATGTAAGGGGAAGTATTCGAAGTTTTGTAAGAATACTAATGAATCTTGTAATGAGTTAAAGTCTGAGTTTGCTCACTCTCTTGATCTTTCCGCTTCTATGATTCTAGAAATTTACCCACCTCGTTTAAAATGTTTCTTTCAATCTAAGTCAAAGATTCCTAATTCTACTAATTTATAACTTCCGTTAAATTTCATTCCTTGCATATATTCATCCTAATCGGAGGAGAGTATGCACAAACAAATGCTTGGGTTACTGCCATTGGGAAGTAAGGCCCATTTAACAGAGATGTATGGCTATTCATCTAAGGGGATACCTGGCCTTGAAATAGTGGGGCTTGGTTCAAAGGGAAAGGCCATTAAAGAAAAATTTATCTTTCTATCAAAGAAGTATAATTTGAAAATTGCTCCTAAACGCTATGTTCTTTGTATTGATGATAATACGGTTCTTGGCTCTCTTAGTTCTAAAGAGGAACTTTATCGCTGGCTTGAGTTACCACTTCTTATTCTCTATTGGTCCATGGCCGGTGTTCTTCCTATTCAAAACTTAAGTGATTGTCTTTGTGCAGGAAGGATTTCAACACGTGGAAAGATTGAGCCTTTTCGCTTTGATGAAACATCATCAGATTTTCTTCATCGATTGGATGACTTAAAACTTAAGGTGATCGCCAGTTACAATGATGACTTAAGAGGACTTACGTACTTTATTCCCCTTGATGAGATCATTAAGTTCCCAGATGCATCATAAGTTATTGAATTTTAATAGACTTTGGAAAGGTTTTCTTTTATCTTGTGCGTAAGTTATGCGTAAGTTATAATAAATCTTATGAACACGCACAAGAAACTTCCAGTAGCAAATTGTGGCCTCTTTGGAATCAGTGAGGACCACATTGAAAATTATCAGTCTTTAGATGAGCGATTTGTCCAAAATCGTTCAGCGACTTTCTTCTTTGAAGCTCAAGGAGACTCGATGGAGCCATTGATTATTCCTGGTGACGTTTTGGTCATCGATCGCTCTTTGGAGGTTAAAAGTGGAAGAGTTGCTATTGTCTACTTAGATGGAGAGTTTCTATGTAAGCGTTTCATTAAGCAAGATGGGAGAGTCATCTTGCGCTCACACAATCCCTTGCATCGAGATATCACCATCACTGATGAGATGGACTTCTTGGTGTGGGGGCCAATTGTAGCAGTGGCACGCGATATGAAGGAACTTTAAATGGGAAGTCATAATAAGCAGAAGGTTTATGCTCTTGTGGATTGCAATTCATTCTTCTGTTCTTGTGAAAGGTTATTTCGGCCAGAAATTAGAAATAAACCAGTAGGGGTTTTGTCAAATAATGACGGATGTTTTGTCTCTCGTACACCAGAGCTAAAGGCCCTTGGTGTAAAAATGGGAGACCCTTATTTCAAGGTAAGGAGGCTTTGTGAATCACACAATGTTCATGTTTTTTCTTCTAATTTTTCTCTGTATACAAATATCAGTGATCGGGTGATGAATGTCTTGGCCCGTTTTGCACCTTCTTTAGAAATATACTCTGTTGATGAGGCCTTTCTTGATCTAACGGGTATGGATGAAGACCTTGTGGCCTATGGCCATCGCATTAGAGAGACGGTTTTACAGTGGACTGGAATTCCTGTCAGTATTGGGATTGCACCTTCTAAAACACTTGCAAAGATTGCAAATCATATCGGCAAGAAATCAGAAAAGGCCAATGGCGTTGTCTGTCTTCTTGATGAAAGATTACAAGATGTGGCCCTTAAAAGAGTTTCTATTGAAGATGTTTGGGGGATAGGAAGAAAGAATAGTGTAAAGCTTAGGACCTTGGGAATAAAAACGGCTTATGATTTTAAGGCCTTTAAGAATATAAAAGTTATACAGCGAACTTTAACTAAACTTGGTCGTATGACTCAAGATGAGTTAAGGGGAATAACCTGTTACGAATTAGAGGAATGTCGGCCAAAGAAGAAAGAGATCCTCTGCTCTCGTACCTTTAGTGGCAGTGTTGTTGATCTTAAAAGCCTACGAGAATCAGTTGCAAATTATGTAACTAATGCAAGTGAGAAGATGCGGGCACAGCGTAGCTTGTGTGCAACAATTGAAGTTTATTGTCATAGTGATCCACATAAATTAAATGAAGTACCTTATTACGGTAAGGATAAAGTTAAGCTTCTTGGGCCAACATCTGATACAAGAAAGATTATTAAATATGCCTGGTCTGCACTCGATGATCTTTTTAAAATGGGGGTTTGTTTTAAAAAGGCCGGAGTTAAGCTTGGAGACTTTTCAGATGATGAGGCAATTCAACAAAGTCTCTTTGAGGAGTTAGATGATCAACGTAGCGCAAAGCTTATGAAAATTGTTGATGAAATTAACCGTCGTGAGGGGAGCGGTATGATTCGTTCAATGGCCTGCGGGGTTGATAATGATTCATGGAAGATGAGAAGAGAAAAATTATCGAGGCGTTATGTGACAGGTTGGGCCCAGTTACCAAAGTGCTCTTAACCAAAGAAATTATTTGGTGCGTCATCTTCTCTATGTTGCCATAAGTCTAGGAGCTGACTATAATGGCCAAATGAGCGTATTTAAAGATCAAGTTGGAAAATTAGAAATTATAATCATGACATCAATTGCCCATATGGTTTTCTTTGGGATGTATTTTGCTGCTTCAAACCCGAATTGGTTTGCTGGAGTTTATACAGTAGAAGATGGTTTCTTAGAGATGCAGCAAGCTATTTATTTATTACTTGTTTCAATTCTATGCCTATGGCGATTCTTTAAATTAAAGGATAGTAAGTCTAAGTTATTTAAGTTTTCACTCTTGGCCTTTGCCGCTTTATTCTTCTTCGGTTTTGGAGAAGAGATTGCTTGGGGGCAGAGAATATTTGATTTAGGTTCTCCAGAGTTCTTTCAGCAATACAATACGCAAAATGATATTACATTACACAATCTAAAATTTGGTGATTTCAAAATCAATAAAGTTATCTTTGGTTTAATTGCTGGAATTATATCTGGTGTTTACGTTCTAATTTTACCAGTCCTTTATCGCACAATTGGTTTTGTACAATATATCATTGATGACTTTGCAGTACCCGTACCAAAGCTAATTCATACATTCTTCTTTCTTGCGATGTATATTCTTTTTTCAACGATTGATCATGGTAAGAAGGGTGAAGTTATTGAGCTAGTAAGTTGTGCAATGTTCTTTGTTATCTTCTTATCCCCATATAATATAAAGACTTTTCAAAGGTAGCATCGTGAAAGACTTCGATGAGTTACATGCCATAGGTGAATTAACAAAAATCGAAGACCCACTTGTTAGATACCAAGAAATCACGAGAATTAACCACAATGGTGATAGCTTTCCAATCCATAGTTTTGAGATTGGAAGCGATGATCCAAGCGCTCCGGTATTAGCTTTATTTGGAGGAGTTCATGGACTTGAAAAAGTTGGGACTCAAGTTGTGGTAACTTACTTAACATCTTTGTTTAAGCAACTATCTTGGGATGAAGAGTTAAGAAGAAGTTTAGAAAAATATCGAATTATTTCAATCCCGCTCATTAACCCATGGGGGATGTATCATCATAGAAGATCCAATGCTAATGATGTTGATCTTATGAGAAATGCTCCTGTAAAAGCATTAGAAAAAAAGAAATTTCTCCTTTCTGGGCAAAGGCTGACGCCTAGGCTTCCTTGGTATCAAGGGCAAGAAAATGCTGCAATGGAAGAGGAGCTACAGGCCCTCGTTAATTATTGTCGTAAGAATATCTTCCAAGCAAAGAGGGCCATCTCTGTTGATTTTCACTCTGGCTTCGGACTCAAAGATCGTTTATGGTATCCCTACTCTAAGACATTGACGCCATTTAAAAATATAACGGAAATGGAAAATTTAGAACAACTTCTAAATGAGACACATCCACACCATATCTATCAGATTGAGCCAACATCAGAAAGTTACACTATTGAAGGTGACGTATGGGATTACCTATACGATGAATATATACAAGAAAATCCTGATGGAGTTTATATCCCCTTAACATTGGAGATGGGAAGTTGGATTTGGGTTAAGAAAAATCCTTTGCAAATCTTTAGAAGAGAAGGACTTTTTAATCCGATAAAATCTCATCGTTATGATCGAACTATGAGAAGACATATCATGTTAATTAAATTCTTATTTCGCGCTGTCGGAAGTTCAAAAGCATGGGTTAAGGAGAATTCACTGTGAACTGGTTATTACTTAGAGGACTCGCTAGAGAGAGTCGCCATTGGTATAAGTTTCCTGACTATCTTCACGAGATGGATGAAACACAAAATGTTTTTGCTCTAGATTACCTTGGAGTAGGAAGTAAGAATGAAGAGAATTCACCGCTTAAAATCTCAACGTATGTTGAAGATTTAAGAAGTGATTGGCTCAAACTAAGAGAAGAGCACCCTGGAGAGTGGGGTGTTATTGGTATTTCAATGGGTGCAATGATGGCATTGGATTGGTGTGATCGCTATGAAGATGATTTTAGAAATCTTGTCCTTCTTAATACATCAACTAGAGACACTGCAAGTATCTTCCACCGCTTATCTTTTGAAGCAATTGGAACATTTTCAAAGTTAATCTTTAATAAAGACACAAGAGATCGTGAGAAGAAGGCCTTATCTCTAACTGTAAAAATGAAAGAGCTACCAGAAGATTTACTTGATGCTTACGCTGAGTTCTTTGAAGATAAGCCTTTAAGAAGAATTAATTTTTTAAGACAAGTGTTTGCAGCTTCTCACTACAAACTTCCTCAAAGTATCAAAGCAAAAACATTAGTCTTGGCCGGTAAAGAAGACAAGCTTGCTCATTATAAATGTAGTCAGGAGATTTCTCGTAAACTTGGTGTCCCACTTGAATTACATGAACAAGCAGGACACGATTTACCAATTGATGATCCAGACTGGATCATTGAAATGATGAGAAAGCATTACTTCATAAGTAAGTAGACATCTTCCTTTAGAGGCTCGTATGAACGTTGTGTCAGTGCCGCTTTGATATGACGCCATCTAGCTCGTCTTACCCATTTATTCCACTTTGCAATAACTCTGTGAGAGTCTCTTATCTCAGGTGTGATTCTTGAGATGGCAGCAATTACAACAGCGTTTTCTTTATTTAGGAAATCTTGTACTTGATGCTTTTTAATCGGTTCAACATTCATCTCAAGAGATTGTTCGTAGAAATAAGATCTGCGATCAACAAGGGCAACCTTCTTGTCTTTGAAGAGACTTTTTGCTCCTTCAGGTACTGCTGGAATATAGAATTGTGAGATAACAATAGACCATAGAAAGATTAAATAAAGTCCAATTGTATTGAATCCAATTAAGACATTCTTCTTTGCAATAGTAATCATTGAGATAACGATTAGAAGTACAAAGATAAGATTAACAGCAATCATTACACCATTTGAAAAGTATACAAGAATACAGCTGATCACTAAAAATAAAAGATTCAATGGTGTTACAAGAGCTAGAACATACTTTGATTTTTCTCGAAGAGTATCTAGATCAACTTGTAATAACAGAAATGTCATAAAAAATGGCACTGCTGGAATTGCATAGTGATGAGATCTCTGTGAAGGAATAAGCCATACGACAAAGAAGCACACAAAGTGAAAGAAGAAATAATATGTTTCTTTATTAAGGCCTTTAAAGCTTTTCTTTAATTTATTCCAAGTCAGAGGAAGAATTAATACCCATGGTAGAGTATAAAGAAATAGCCCTTGAAATACCTTATACATTGGCATTGGAACTTTTCCGAATTTTCCAAGGTTCTCCCTTACAAAGAAGTAGTTAAAGAATTCTTCCTTGTAGCTTAGGTAACTTGCAAAATACCAAGAGCAACTAAGAATCGTTATGGCCAAGAAGTAGAAAAAGCATTCTTTGATAATGAACTTTTTATCTTTCTTGTATAGAAATAGTTGATAACAGCTCATCGCAAGAAAGCTCATGACAATAGTTACGGGGCCTTTTATTAAAGCACCAGCTCCACCAAATAATATTGCTAAGATAAAACTCTTTTTAGATTTGTCTTTTATATAATCAAAAAGAAAAAGCGAACTAATAAATGGAAGCAGTGAAAGTGATGTCTCCATCATGAAAGTACGGCCAAACTTAATTGCACCATAGCCTCCTAAGAAGAAGGCGAGGGTTAAGAGCGGCTCAATTCGAAATCTTCTCTTTAACCAGCCGGCAGTAAAGACTGCTAGAATAATCGTTAAGATTGCTTGAGAAGCGCGGGCCCCCGTCAGTGATGATTCACCCATTAGTGCATAAAGTGGAAATGGCATCCAAAAATGAAATGGCGGTTTTGACCAATGTCTTTCTCCTCTATAGTGAGGTGTCATTATATTATTGGTGTCATACATCTCTTGTGAAATTTGGACATATAATGATTCAGTTCCCTGGCGAGGAGCACTGAGGTTTCCAATATCCCATAGGTAAAAAATTGAAAATAAAATAGTAAAGATAATAAATAAATTCTTGTTTGATACTTTTTGCATATAATTACTTTGATAGAGTTTTTACAATTTCAACATACTTTTCTTCAACTTCAAACTTCTTACCAAGACAGTTTTCAAGTTTTTCTAGTACAACTTGTCCATTTTTTTCTGCCGTTACACTGGCCTTCTCACCAGCAAGAAGTGACTTCACAGCAAGATGTCCCATTTGGGTTGCAATGAAACGATCTCTGGCAGTAGGGTTCCCACCTCGTTGAATATGGCCTAGGATACATACTCTTGAATCGAGCTTGTGCTTATCAAGGAGTTCATTGTGAACATAATGTGAAAGGCCTTCTGTTTCACCTTCTGAGGCAATAATAATTGAAGAGCCTTTGCCTCTTTTAAGACCTCTTTTAATATCATTAGCAATTGTGTCGATATCAACTTCTTTTTCTTCTTGAACTGGAAAGATAATATTTTCAGCACCAGTACAAAGTCCCACATGAAGAGCGATGGCCGGAGACTTTCTTCCCATAACTTCAACGATAAACGTTCTATCGTGAGAGTGGGCCGTATCGCGGATCTTATCGACAGCTTCGATTGCAGTTTGCACTGCTGTATCAAATCCAATTGAATAGTCAGTTCCTTCGATATCATTATCAATCGTTCCAGGGATTCCAACGACAGGAATTCCATGCTCCTTATGTAACTCCCATGCACCATTGAATGATCCATTACCACCAATAACAATTAGCGCATCAATATTCTTCCTTTTTAGTATATGTGCAGCTTCAGCTCTAATCTCTGGTTTAATAAACTCTGGACAGCGTGAGGTTTGTAGAATCGTTCCACCTTTTTGGAGAATATTTCCAACACTTGCTGTATCCATTTGATGTTGTGAACCTTCGAGAAGACCTGCATAGCCCCGACGTATTCCAAATATTTCTATATCATTAGCTAGACAAGTTCTAACAACAGCGCGAATTGCGCAATTCATTCCTGGGCTGTCACCGCCACTACATAGTACTGCAATTCTATTTATATTATTATTTGATTTTGTTTCTTCACTCATAAAATTTCCTATTCAAAGATATGATGTCCAGTAAAGCTTGGTGCTTGATGAAGTCCCATAATATAGAGACAAGTAGGAGATACATCCATTAATGAATGTTCACCCGGTGCAATTGTAAAAGCTTTATCTTTTAATTTTTCGTTAACGACACAAAATGGAACAAGAGCTCCAGTGTGAGCTGTGTGAGGAGTTCCATCTTTATGAACCATTTGATCACTATTTCCATGATCAGCTGTGATAATCATTGTTATCCCTTCCTCTTCACACTTCTTATAAAGTTTTGCGAGACACTCATCAAGAGTCTCTATCGCTTGTACAGCAGCTTCATAATTTCCTGTATGGCCGACCATATCTGAGTTTGCAAAGTTAACAACAGAAAAGTCATATTTTGATACTTTTGCTAAGAGTTTTTCAGTAACTTCTGGAGCACTCATTTGTGGCTTTTCATCATATGTTGAAACTTCTTTTGGTGATGGAATAAGAAGATGGTCTTCTCCTGCAAAAGGCTCTTTTTCACCACCATTAAAAAAGAAAGTTACGTGAGCATACTTCTCTGTTTCGGCTATTTTTAATTGTTTTAGGCCTTGGTCACTTAAGTACTCTGTCATTGTTCCTTTAAGTTTCTCTTTATCAAAGAGAACCGGTAAATCCATTTCATCAGGAATATAAGGAGTCATGCAAAGAAACATTGCAGGAAAGAAAGGCCTCTCAAATTCACTGAACTCTGGATAATTGAATGCTAAGGTTAGCTGGATTGCACGGTCTGGTCTAAAGTTTGTAAAGAAGACACAATCACCTTCTTTAATAGCATAGTCTTTATTAAATAATGCTGGTGCAATAAATTCGTCAGTTCTTCCAGATTCATATTCGCTATTAAGATATTCTATAGGAGAAAGAACTGTAATGTCCCCGTTACCTAAATACATATCGTAAGACTTTTTAATCTTTTCCCATCTGCGATCACGGTCCATTCCAATTGAACGCCCTTGCATTGAAGCAAAGTGGCTGCCTTCATATCCAACGATATCTTTTAAGTACATATCACCACAGGCCGGAGGAGTATCCCTTCCATCCATAAAAGCATGGACGAAGACTTCAATACCACTTTCTTTAAGACATTTAATGATCTCTTTAGTGTGTTCTATATGTGAGTGAATCCCACCATCAGAAAGAAGTCCTAAAAGGTGGATGCGATTATTATTCTTCTTTGCTGTATCAATAAGCTTTTGAAGTTGATATTGACTACAAAGGTTGCCCTTCTTTATCGACTCATTTATACGAACCAAGTCTTGCCTAATAGCACGACCTGCTCCTAGGTTCATATGCCCAACTTCAGAATTACCAACAACACCTTTAGGGAGTCCAACAAGTACTCCTCCTGCTTGAATATTTGTATATGGATAAGTCTTAAACAACTTATCAATCGTTGGTGTTTTTGCGTCTCTAATAGCATTCTTTTCAGTGTTTTCACTAATTCCGAAACCATCAAGGATAACTAAGAGGGCCTTTTTACTTATATTTTTTATCGACATAATCACGATCCTAGCAAAGTGTTTGTACAAAACACATTTTATAACTACTTAAAGTTTATACAAAATACCCCAATGTGTTCACTTTTTATACACATGGTACTTTCTAATTACTTGTAATCTCATCTTAAAACTTGGCACGCAACTTGTATATATATAGGCAAATTGTTTAAAACACACACACAAACACGGAGAATATTATGAAACTTAACTTAAAGAACTCGACTCTATCAGTCATTGTTCTTGCTTCACTAGTCGGATGTGGATCTGACGGCGGAGGAGGCCTAAATGGTAGTGGCTTCAATTACAATGTAAATGTAAACAATGGTACAACTAATGGCCTTGCATCTAGTCTTGTAACAGCACAGCAACTAGCAAATGCAATCGCCAATAATAACTTTGGTCAAAGCTCGCCTCAAGGCCTTTATGCTTTCCAAAAGTCTAACTCAAGCTATGGTTCTCAAGATTGTGAAGAAAAATGGTATGGAACAATTTGTACATATTCGTCATCTTCATCAAGTTATAATAACCAAGACATTGGTTTTAGAGAGTTAGGTGCAAATGGAGTTATTAATCGTAATGTAAATTACTATGGTACTCAATACACATACTCAGAAGATGCCCACTTTGGAAGTTCATTATCATCTCTTGCAAATAATCTTGCATCATATGTAATGTCTGCCAATGCAAATGGAAATTTATATAAAGTTGATCCTTACGGACGCTATTATAGATATTCAGATAATATGAACTGCACTCAGTTCTATTCTTTAGGATATGGCTCACAATCCGATTGTGAGTATGTTAAGAGAATCAGTTCTCGTCGCTGGGTAATTAAGATTAACGGCGCTGCTAATTTAATTGATATGAATCAGGCCCTTATTAGACAACCTGTTTCAAGAGAAGCAACAACTGTTAATGCTACTCCTTACTAAGATTTAAATCCCCCAAATACATACCTGACAAAAAAGCGCGGCAATATCCGCGCTTTTTTATTAAATTAAACCTAATTTACGCCGGCTAAATTTGTCTTTACGTGCATGAAACCTGAACATCATTTATAATAATAGTGTTTTAGTATTAAAAAAGGACTATTATATGGCAAAGTATCGTACAGACTTAATGGATGTAAATTTTAATCTATTTAAAACGTGCAAAATTCAAGAACAGGCCGGTGAACTCGGCTATGGTGAGGCCGAATTAAAGGATATCCTCATCCAATTTGATAAATTTGTAGAAAACGAAATCTATCCAACTCGTCAGGAAAGTGATGAGATTGGGGTAAAGCATGTGGATGGTAATGTTATCGTTCCAGAAATGTTTCACAAAGTTAATAAGAACTTCTATGAAAATGGTTGGTATGCACTTGGCTATCCTGAAGAAGTTGGTGGGATGCCAGCTCCACATGCTTTAAAAGTAGCATGTACTTCAATGGCAATTGGTTCAAACGTTGCTTGGTCAATGTATTACGGACTATCTCAAGGTGCGATGAATGTAATTCTAAAAGTTGGATCTCAGGAACAAAAAGACCTTTTTGTACCGAAGATGATGACTGGTGAATGGGGTGGGACAATGTGTCTGACTGAGCCAGGAGCAGGATCTGATGTTGGGAATGCAAAGACAACGGCAAAGCCACTTGATAATGGAAAATATGCAATCAATGGCGTAAAGATTTTTATCTCTTCTGGTGAGAGTGATCTTTACGAGAATAATATTCACCTCGTTCTTGCAAGAACTCCTGGAGCACCTGAGGGAACAAAGGGACTTTCTCTATTTATCGTTCCAAGATTTAACGTTGATTCAGGAGAATCAAATAATGTTAAATGCACGAAGATCGAACATAAAATGGGAATTCATGCTCAGGCGACTTGTGAGCTTACTTTTGGCCAAGACGGAGAATGTGTTGGTGAGCTTATTGGTGAAGAATTTGATGGTATGAAAAATATGTTCATCATGATGAATGAAGCAAGACTACTTTGTGGACTTCAAGGTGAAGCGCAGTCAAACCTTTGTTATGAACTATCTGAGCAATATGCAAGAGAGCGTTCACAATTTGGTACTGAAATTATTAATATGCCAGATGTTAAGAGAATGCTACTTAAGATGAGATCGACGGCAAGAGGGCTAAGAGCTCTTACTCTTTATACTGCCAATCTATTTGATAAGGCAGAGAAAGGAGATGAGATTGCAGAAAAAGAAATTGCTCTTTTTACTCCAATCTGTAAAGGGTACTGTACAGATGAAGGTGTCAATATCGCAAGTGAAGGTGTTCAAGTTCACGGTGGTTACGGTTATTGTACTGAATACGGTATTGAGCAATTCATGCGTGATACAAAGATTGCAACAATCTATGAGGGAACTAACGGAATTCAAGCAATTGACTTTGTTATGAGAAAGATCCTTATGGATAAAGGTGAGACATTCTTTAATGTAGGAAAAAAGATTCAAGCAACAATGAATAAAGAAGAAGCAAAGTCATTTCCTCATGAAATTTCAATGATTGGAAAATCAATGGAGATGAGTGAAGAAGTTGTTAAGAAGTTTGGAAAGCTTATGGCCGAAAAGAACCAAAATGGTGTTATGGCATATGCAACTGACTTCCTAACTTATTGTGGAAACCTTGTTGTTTCTTGGCTTTTACTTGAGCATGCTTGTATTGCTCAAAATGAATTGAAAAACGCTTCTAGTGAAGAAGAGAAAAAGTATTATCAATCAAAAATTGATGACTTTAAAGTATTCTGCCAGTATCAGCTAACACGCAATATTGGTCTTGCTCATAGTGTTTTAAATTTTGAAGAAGATCTAACTTCAATCAATGTTTAATTTTGAAGTATTAAAAACACGGGTGTGAGTAATGGAAAGTATGATTAAAGGAGTTGATCTCTTTAATGAATCAACTCATGGTAGTAGCAACTACTATAAAGACAATATTTATGTCATGAAGAAGAAAGGGGAATATGCACCCTTAAGCTTCATGGAAAAAAAAGTAGAAGAGTTTAATGAGTCAGAGTTATTGAGCAAGGGATATATTTATGACTCCCTTGATCTCGTTGGTGATAAAGAGTTTACTCAATGGTATGAGAATCAATTCTCTCGTAAGCTTAAGAGAACTCAGGCCAAGCAGGTCATGATTATCCATCTTCCAGATAATAAGAGAATCTTTGATGCAATTGAAACCGTTAATAAGGTTTATGACATTTTAAGAGATGAGCATATTATTTTTAACGGTAAGAAGCTACCTGTTCAGTTAGGTGAATGGTATGCAAAGTGTATCTTTGGTTTGATGCAAAAGAAGTCAACTTCTCAAAGAGGATTCGATTTTTATACGACTGATAATAAACGAGTTGAAGTCGTTGTACATTGGGGAGATCAAACTTCACCTAAAGGTGTTAAGGTTAGGAAGTCATTTTGTGATCTTTCAGATCAAGTGATTATAATCTATATGGCCCGAAACTTTATGATCCGCGATATCTGCTTACTTGATTCAGATTTTGTATTAAGAAAGTTTGCAGGAAAAGGACATACAATGTTTCTTAAAGATTCAGATATCGGAACATACTTCTTTTCAAAGTCGGCAAAGCACAAGGATAAAGTTGCAAATAAGAACTCGCTTCTTAAATACGCTTTACCTAAGCTTGCTATGAATCTAACGGAATTCTTAGAAAGTTAAGATTACATTAATTCATATTTTAAAAGGCGGCATTCTATGTCGCCATTTAAAAACTCTGTCTTCTTAGAAGTTTTTAGGCGAATATTCTTTCTTAGTGGCCCATGGGCAGTAAGAATATATGCAGTTGATCCTTTAAAATTATTCTTTAATGTCTCACCAATCTCATAGTAGAAATCGTTGATATCTTCAAAACCAATTGCTTGAATTCTCTCTCCATATGGAGGGTTGAATAGAACAATACCTCTTTCAAAACCTGCAGGTACAGATGCTTTAGAAAACTCTTCACAATTGAAATTAACAAAGTCTACACGGCCGAAGCAGTCGAGTAAGTGAGCTCTTGCAAGCTTGAAGTTCTCAACATCTGCATCATTATAAAAGAATTTATCACTTGGGATAGAATCAATCTTCTCTTGTGAGTCTGTCATTACTTCATGAACTTTATCAAAGTACCAATCCACAAGATTTGAATCTTGAAACCATGGATGATTAGTAAATGAATATGGAGTCGTGTTCTTCTTAAGTCTAAAAAATGCTGGTGATAACTTTAGAAAATAAATTATCGATTCAATAAGAATCGTTCCAGAACCTGCCATTGGATCATAGAAAGGTCCTTGGCAATCCCACTTTGTTTCCGCAATAAGTGAAGCCGCTAGGTTTTCACGTAAAGGTGCACGGTGACCTGATTCACGATAACCTCTTTTATCAAGAGACTCACCAACCATGTCAGCGTAAACGATTACCTTACAACCTTCTTTAACTTTTTCAACTCGTTGTAAGAAGGTTACTGTAGGCGTTGTTGTTTCAACATTTGGACGCTTGCCTAATTTATCTCTCATATAATCAACGAGAGAGTCTTTTAGGGTCTGTGATAGGAAGATTGAACTTTTAAACAGCTCCTTACTTTCACCATCTAAAAGAGTATTGATTTTAAAAGTCTGATCTGGAGTGATGTAATCTTCCCATGGAAGTTCCCCAGCTCTTTTATAAATCTGCTTTTCATCACGGATATAGAAATACCCAACTTCTTTAAAAACACGAGAAGCAATACGGGCATTTAAAATATATTCTACAGTGGCCTTATTTCTGGCCTTGAAAGCTGCACCACCACGGCCGGCCTTTCCTTCAATACCATTGGCACGAAGCTCATTGACGAGGTATTGCTCACAACCACGAGGGCAAGAAGCAAAATAAAAACTCTTGTCATTAATGACTTTATTGCTATTTCTTTGATTATTCATAGGCTGGATTTATGCTTTATTTTGGCGTGTGTCAAAGAAAATAACCTAAGTTAGTAAAATATCGTTCATTCTTCGTCTAAAAATACCCATAAAAAGGTGATTATTGAGCCGTATAGACTTCAAACTTGAAGAACTTACTGATATAGTTTCCATCATAAATATTTTTATAATTTAGTTAATCATACAAGTGAGGAATTCATGAGCTTTACAGACTACAAAGTAGCTGACATTTCCCTAGCAGATTGGGGAAGAAAAGAAATTAAAATTGCTGAAACTGAAATGCCGGGACTAATGTCTCTACGTAAAGAGTTTGGTGCTTCAAAGCCACTTAAAGGTGCAAAAATCGCTGGTTGTCTTCACATGACAATTCAAACAGCTGTTCTTATTGAGACTCTAGTTGAACTAGGTGCTGAAGTAAGATGGTCATCTTGTAATATTTATTCAACTCAAGATCAAGCTGCTGCGGCCATCGCTGCTGCTGGAATTCCTGTTTTTGCTTGGAAAGGCATGAACGAAGAGGAATTTGACTGGTGTATCGAGCAAACTCTTAAATGGGCAGATGGATCAGCTCTTAACATGATCCTTGATGACGGTGGTGACCTTACAAATATGGTTCACGACAAATTCCCTGAATTAATCGATGGAATCAAAGGTCTTTCTGAAGAAACAACGACTGGTGTTCATAGACTATATGAAAGAGTAAAAGCTGGAACTCTTAAGATGCCAGCAATCAATATCAATGACTCTGTTACAAAGTCTAAATTTGATAACCTTTACGGATGTAGAGAGTCTCTAGTAGACGGTATCAAGCGTGCAACAGATGTAATGATCGCTGGTAAGACTTGTGTTGTTGTTGGTTACGGTGATGTTGGTAAAGGTTCTGCTCAGTCTTTCAAAGGTCTTGGAGCAAGAGTTATCGTTACTGAAATCGATCCAATTTGTGCTCTTCAAGCGGCAATGGAAGGTTTCGAAGTAATGAAGATGGATAAAGCAGCTCTTGAAGGTGATATCTTCGTTACAACTACAGGTAACTACCACGTAATTAACGCTTCTCACTTAGATAAGATGAGAGATGGTGCAATTGTTTGTAACATCGGTCACTTTGATAATGAAATCGATATTAAGCACCTACATAACAATTATGAAGAAGATAATATCAAGCCACAAGTTGATCTATATACAGCAAAAGATGGTAAGAGAATTATCCTTCTTGCTCAAGGTCGTCTAGTTAACCTTGGTTGTGCAACAGGGCACCCTTCATTTGTTATGTCGAACTCATTCTGTAACCAAGTAATTGCTCAAATGGAACTTTGGGAAAATGCTGGTAAGTATGAGAACAATGTTTATATGTTACCTAAGCACCTTGATGAAAAAGTTGCTCGTCTTCACCTTGAGAGAATCAATGTTGAAATCGATGAACTTTCTCCTCAACAAGCTGAATACATCAGCGTACCAGTTGAAGGTCCATACAAACCTGAACATTATCGTTACTAGCCAATACGTGTAATTAATTTATAAA
Source organism: Halobacteriovorax sp. (assembly GCF_048381875.1). NCBI lineage: Bacteria > Pseudomonadati > Bdellovibrionota > Bacteriovoracia > Bacteriovoracales > Halobacteriovoraceae > Halobacteriovorax > Halobacteriovorax sp. The sequence goes on from NZ_JBLXBP010000003.1 coordinate 190,465, forward strand.
AGCCTCCGAAAGGAGGCTTTCTTATTTGAGGTAAAGTCATGAGTAAGAAAATATTCCTAGCAACAGATCACGGTGCATTTGAGCAGAAAGAATCTGTTAAGAAATTCTTAATAAGTGAAGGCTATGATGTTGAGGATCTTGGTACTTATTCTACTGAATCTTGTCACTATCCTGAATATGCTATTGCACTTGCTAAAGCCGTTCAAAAAGAAGGGCGTGGAGTTCTTCTGTGCGGATCGGGGATTGGTGTGAGTATGGTTGCTAATAAGTTCAAGGGAATTCGAGCAGCTCTATGCCATACTGAGGATGATGCAAGATTGTCTCGCGAGCATAATAACTCTAATGTTATCTGCTTTGGTGGGCGTATTTCAAATAGTGAAGAGATTATTGCCATGACTAAGATTTGGCTGGCCACTGAGTTTGAAGGTGGCAGGCATAAAACCCGCATTGACATGTTTTCAGACCTCGGTGAAAATTAAAGATATGTTTAAAATTAAATGGACAGAATATATCTCGTTTTTCGTTATTTTTGTAATTGGAATTTATAGTCTCTATATTTCAAGAACAGATTTAGCTTATTTCGATAATGTGCTTAGTACACATAATGGGCTACTTGAGTGGTTTACCTTTGCAGGCCTTTGTCTAATCTCATTCGGTTACTTCTATCGCCGTAAAGTTCTTACAAATTTCCGAGATAAAAAGTTTCTTACGATGCTCATTGTTTTGGGGATCTTCTATGTAATCTGTGCATTAGAAGAGGTTAGTTGGGGACAACGTTTATTTGGTTGGCACTCACCTGAGATGTTTAGAGATGCTAATAGTGTTTTATTAGAAACGAACTTTCAAAATTGGTTAATTGCCCGTGGTGTTAGTCATGAGTCTTGGAACCTCTTTCTTAGAGGAGTTCTTTTCTTCTATTTATTTGCTGTTCCAGTTTTTTATTTAAAGGTTGATAAGTTTAAGAACGTAATCGACGCTTTTGCACTTCCTGTGCCAAAGGCAACTCATATCATAATCTTCTTAATCCTTCTCATTATTACTCTGTTTATACCAAGTGATAATAAGGTTCAATTTGCAGAGTTTTGTTTAACTTGGGTATTAACGGCCCTAACTTTAGAGCCGTATAATCGTGGAATGTTTTCTCGTAAAAGTCTTGTTCGCTAGATTAAGCGTGCTTCATACAATTAGGACATTTTCTCTTTATCATTTTGCGATAGGCATTAGTTGTTTTGTGAAAGTAGTCTGTTGCTTTCTTTCCCATGTCACTTTCTATTAGCCAGCTAAACTTGTGTACAAGAGGATAGAGTTTCACTAGGTGAGCAATTACATCTTCACCTTTTAGAACCTTTTTATCTGAAGTGATGTAGTGAACAACATTTTGGCAGTCCTCTTCATTTAGTCCAAGTTCTTTGAATTGTTCATACACTTTTTTATCATTTACAGGGATAAAAGAGATCTTCTTAGCACCTTCTAGCCTTGCTAGAGAGTCTTTAAAGCGAATGCAAAGAGGGCATTCATCATCAAAAATGAGAATTGGTAACTTGTAATTTTCTTCCATGAAAATTCCTTTAATTAAATATTTCTTTATTGAATTCCTAATTTCTTTGTTGCTGAATATCGATATCGTCTTGAAATAATCTCAAAGATATTTCTCGATTTATCTTTTGTGATACCAGCGTTTTTTTGTGCCTTTATTGAATAGTCTAAAATATCAGCAGTTGCTCTTGCGTTTTTCTTCTTTTTTTTCTTTAGAAGGTGAGCATAAGGGTTTACAACCTTTTTATCTGATTTCTTTTTCTTGTTAAGCCCATTTCCACCTTTAAAATAAAGTCCGTTATCTTTTTTCTTATAACTAGCATACTTTCCTTTATACTTAAGGCCGCTTCCATAACGCTTTCTAAGTGTTTGTTCTGCTTTCTTGCTTTCTTTCGTCTCTGGTGCAGCTGACATTGCATTTGCAACCGTACCATTTAGTCCAAAGTCTCTTAGGGCATTGGCAACTTCTTCATTCTTCTTTTCATATGAACTTGGAAGTTCAACCTTATCAAGTGCATCTCTTACTTTATCATTGGCCATTGCAAAGATCTTACCTGCAGTTGCGCGGTACGAGTCAGAGGCTCCTTCAGGTTTTGAAACTCCATTTGTCATTTTATAGAAGTTATCAAGGCTTGATCCAAGTCCCCCTGGAATGTACATATCATTGATCTTTGCTGAGATTCTCGTATCAAGACATGTATTAGTTTGGCGACAACTACAACCAACATCTTCTTTCACATTATTATCAACACAAGATACTTGGTAGTTTCCATTTTGGGCCTTACGTTGAGCGATTTGTGGGTAACAGTAAGTTACATCATTTTGTGTTTCTGGCTGACTACAGTAACAGTCTCTATCTGAAACAGGATTACATTTTCCTTTTCCACTTAATTTTTTAGCGACTGAATTTAGTTTATCGGCAGCGTCTCCATGCATATCATATTCCCACATGTAATATTTTGTCATTAATGCAGAAGCTGCAAGTTTTAAAACGTTAGTAGGGCTTGTAAATGAGCCGCCCATCATTGCAATAGAGGCCGTGTAGCAAACTGTTGTTGCTCCCCAACCTTTTCTTTGAATATCTACTGACTTTTGGCGGTCACGGTGTGATCGCGCTTGTTTAAAAAGTGCCGCACTTTGTGCATTTTCAATATCTGGCTGAGATGCTAGTGCAAATTCATCGCTTCGCTTTTGAGTTGCGCGCGCGATAATTTCTGTTCCCATTGGGATATACTGACAATAATCAGCACCTTCTTCCTCTTTGGCCTTGGACTCTTCAGTATTGGCTTGCTTTGTAGCGGCATCTTTATCTACAGGATTTTCATTTGAGTTATTCCATTCCTTAAATTTATCTTCATCTGTAACTTGGAATGAACCATCTTTCTTTGTTACACCACGTTCAGACCATGTTCTTGTAACATCCTTCTTTGTAGTGCGATCAATTTTTCCAAAGGTTCCGCCACCACCAGCTTGTGAAATTGCCGGCATAATCATTGAGTAGGCTTGAGCAACGGCCTTAAATAGTTGTGGGGACATCCCTAAGAATTTCTCACCTTCAGTGGCATCTCCACCATTTTTAATATTGTCACAATAGGCATCGGTACCACATTCTTCTGCCCACGCTTCCTCCGCCTCGCGCTTCTGATAACCAGCATGAGTGAAGTTTTCCATCTTCATCTTATCTTGATCTGTAAGATTTCCCGTTCTCACATCTTCTTGAGTCGGAGCTGTATATCCTGCTGACTGGGCCAAGGCATCTATATTCATAGTGGCCCAAATAGCTAAAATGATGAGTTTATTTATCCTTAACATTGATTTCCCTCAATAATTTAGATTCCTTTTAATTTTAACACGCTGAGGCATTGCAAGGGAGGACTGTAATATGTGCCGTCAGTATATTGATGTAATTACAGTGAGTTATGGGGATTGTTGCTCTAAATAAAGGGGAATTTCAATGCACCAAAATTTGGGCACATTGCGCTGTGGTATTTGCCAAAAATACCTGAAATTGCTAGATTATAGCTATAACCTAATTTGTGAGAAATATCATGGCCAATTTAGATACGAAAGATAAAAAACCACGTGAAGCAGAACTGTCACATTCAATGGTCCACTACCTGTTGGCCATCCATAAATTGAAGGAAGAAAAAGGTTATGCTCGTGTAACTGATATCGCTAAAGATTTAGGACTGACAAAAGGTTCTGTATCAACAGCTTTAAATAATCTTAAGAAAAGAGAACTTGTTAAAGAAGAAGACGATACAAAGTTTCTTCTTCTGACAGATAAGGGTCATGATGAAGTTCATCGCACTCTTACATCAAGAACTCTTCTTTACTATTTCCTAAAAGATTTTGTAGGTGTTTCTGAAGATATTGCTGAAAAAGATTCATGTATGATTGAGCACCTTTTAAGCGAGGAAACTAGTACGAAATTCTTCGATTTCATGAAGACACTTTCTTGCTCATGTGACGATTTAGCAAAAGATGGTAAACTACCTAAAGGTTTTAATTTTAAAACAACTTTAAGTCTTTGTGACTTTAAGTCTGCTGAAGAGTTCATGGAAGGGCAGAAGGGTGATACTTACTTACAAGAGGACGACCAAGATTCTTAAAATATTTACAATAGCTTTCATTGCATTATCAGTTAATGCAATGGAGTTTTGTTTTAAGAAAGGTCCTTCTATACACGCAACTCGTTTAAAAATTAAAGAATATCTAATTGAGGGTGAGTCCATAAAGATTCTTCCAAGCTCTCATTGTTTAGATGTAAAAGTTAAACCCACTCGTCAAATCTTTATTTCTAAAATTATAAAATCTCATTTTCGCTCTGATATTGAAGTTAATACGATACCTATTTTTAATTCTGAATTTTGTAAGTTTAAATTAAAAGAAGAAACAACTATCGAAGATAAAGTTTCTGAATCTATTTCAGAATTAATCTCAATGAATGGAGATGAATTTGATTTAGATCTAAGTGGTACTCAGCTGTCTATGATCTGTCATAAAAAAGCAGGATCATATTCATTAGATCTCATTAGTAAAAACACTCGTAAGGACCTTTTAAATATTAAATTAGAGACAGGTAAGTGGTTTGATCTTTCGACTCTTTCGTCTTTAGAGGGGAAGAAGTTCTCTTTAATGGTGATTGAATAATGAAAAGTCTTATTACTGCTGTTAAAGAAATTCATCACGGATTTCTTTCATTAAGTGTTTCTGAACGAAAAAATATTTTTGTCGTAACACTAACTCTATTTTTAGCTTTCTTCTCCTATCCTATGATTCGCTCAAGTGCTACGGCATTATTTATTGATAGCTATGGTGCAAAAAGCACTCCATGGATCTGGTTAAGCTCTGTAATGTTCTTAGGAATTAGTGTTAGCATCATCAATATCTTACAGACTCTTTATTCAATTGGTGCAATCTTTAATACAATTGTTGCAACGTCGATTGCCTTAATGGGCGGGGCCCTTATTGCCTCATTTAATGGAGTAGCATTTGGTAGTGGTGTCTTTGCAGTATGGAAAGAAGTTTATATTATTCTCGTTGTTCATTTGTCATTGGGTTATTTAAACTCTGTAATCAATATTAAAACAGCAAAACTTGTCTATGGCCCTCTTGGCGCTTTAGGTTCTATTGGCGGTGTCTTTGGTGGTCTATTAACCACAACTCTTATGAAGAACGTCGGTGTTTTTTATGCGGCAAGTGCAGGTCTATTTGTTTTGGCACTTGTGATTTTAATTTTTAGTTTTACTCAAAAGCAGTTTCTTGAAGCAAAAGATAAATCTCCAATAACTTCTCTAGAAGGAAAGAAGGCTTACGTCTTTTCGATTTGTGGATTAATTATTTTATCTCAATTCGTTATTAATCTTGCTAACTTTAAGTTTAATCTCGGCCTAGAGGTTTTTGATAGTGCTGATGCAAAAGGTGCATATCTTGGAAATATATATTCTTCCATTAATATCCTCTCTCTTGTTGTTCAACTCTTAGTTATTCCAATTGCCTTTAAGTATTTAAAAATTCCAATGGTACATATTTTGGTTCCAGTAGTTTTCCTTGTCTTAATTATACTGGATCGCGGTCAATTCTTAGGTCTTTTAGGAACGGCAATCCTCTTTGTTGGTTTTAAAGGGCTCGACTATTCTATATTCTCTGCAGCAAAAGAGATGCTCTATTTCCCTTTAACGCAGAAACAAAAGTATGGGGCCAAATATATTGTTGATATGATTGTGTACCGTGCGTCAAAAATGGGGATTTCAGCATTATTATTAGTCTTTACAAGTTTAGCTTTCACTCAGAATATGCTACTAATATCAGTGTTACTCTGGATATCTCTGGCCTCATTTATGGCCTATAAATTTCGTTCAGCGTAAAAATATTCATAAACTATATTTAGGAGTCTATATGTCTAATCCATTATTAGAGAAATTTACGAATCCATATGGCGCAAGACCATTTGATAAGATCAAAAATGAGCACTATATGCCGGCCATTAAAGAGGCCATTAAGATGCACAAAGAAGAAATCGAGGCCATCAAAAACTTTGATGGAGAGCTAACATTTGCCAATATTATTGAGCCATATGCAACTTCTGGAAGTGCAATTGAAGATATTTCAATGATCTTCTTTAACCTAAAGTCTGCAAATACAAATGATGAGATGAATGAGATTGCAAAAGAGTTCTCTCCACTTTTAACTGCACATGGAAACGACGTTAATCTCGATGCTGACTTATTTGCAAAGGTTAAAGTTGTTTTTGATAACAAAGAGAATGAAGATTTAAATGCTGAGCAAACAACACTTCTAAACAAAATCTACAAAGGCTTTGTAAGAAACGGTGCTCTTTTAAATGAAGACGATAAGAATAAAGTAAGAAAGATTGATGAAGAACTTTCTAAGTTAGGTCTTGAATTCTCTGATCATCTTTTAAAAGAAACGAATCGTTTTGAAATGGTGATTGATAATCAAGAAGACCTTGCTGGACTTCCTGAAGGACTTATTGAAGCTGCTGCAATGACAGCTACTGAAAAAGGTCATGATGGTAAGTGGGTTTTCACTCTTGATTATCCAAGCTTTGGGCCATTCATTACTTATGCCCAAAATCGTGAGCTAAGAAAGCAGATGACAATCGCTTCTGGGACAAAGTGTGCTAAGGGTGATGAACTTGATAACCAAGAAATCGTTAAGAGAATCGCTATGCTTAGACATGAAAGAGCTGGGATTCTTGGTTATAAGAGCCACGCGGACTATATTTTAGAAGAGCGCATGGCAATGAGTGCAAAGAATGTTTTTGATCTTTTAAACCAATTAAAAGACAAAGCCATGCCAGCTGCACTTGAGCATATGGATGAAGTAAAAGCATATGCAAAAGAAAAAGATGGTATCGAAGACTTCGCATCATGGGACTATATGTACTACTATGAGAAGTTAAAGAAAGAAAAGTATAGCATTGATGATGAAATGCTTAAGCCATACTTCAAATTAGAAAATGTTCTTAATGGAGTATTTGAAGTTGCAACAAAATTATACGGACTAAACTTTAAAGAAGTTAGTAATGTTCCAAAGTATCACGATGATGTAATGACTTATGAAATTACAGATCGCGATGGTAACTTTATTTCATTATTCTACGGTGACTACTTCCCACGTTCTTCAAAGCGTGGTGGAGCATGGATGACTGCATTTAGAGAACAATATGTTCAAAATGGTGAGGATATCCGTCCACATATTGCTAACGTTTGTAACTTTACAAAGCCAACGACAACAAAGCCTTCACTTCTAACTTTTAATGAAGTGACGACTCTATTCCACGAATTTGGACACGCACTTCATGGTATTCTAACAAAATGTCAGTACCGTATGCTTTCTGGTCCAAATGTATTCTGGGACTTCGTTGAACTTCCTTCTCAAATAATGGAAAACTGGGCATTTGAAAAAGAATGTCTTGATCTATTTGCTAAGCACTATGAAACAGGAGAGCTAATCCCAGAAGAATTAGTTCAAAAGCTAAAAGATAGTTCAAACTTTGGTGAAGGACGTCACACGATTCGCCAACTAAGCCTTGGGCTTCTTGATATGGCATGGCATTCAGGTGATCCTTCAAATATTACAAATGTAGAAGAATTTGAAACTCTAGCAACTAAGGATGTTCAACTTCTTCCAAAGATTCCAGGAACAATGACTTCTACAGCATTTGGACATATCTTTGCTGGTGGATATTCTGCTGGATACTACTCATATAAGTGGGCAGAAGTTCTTGATGCTGATGCATTTGAACTTTTCCTAGAAGAAGGGATCTTTAATACGACAATTGCTGATCGTTTTAGAGAGAATATCCTTGAAAAAGGTGGCTCAGAACACCCAATGGATCTTTATAAGAGATTCCGTGGCCGTGAACCTGAGGTTGATGCACTACTTAGACGTGGTGGTCTAATTTAGCGCCCCGCAGAATTGGCCGCCCTCGTCAGCTTCGGCTCCTGCCTCTCGCTGACATACCGGTCATCGTGACCATAAAGGCCAGTCTATTGTTTGCGGCGCTAGCTCCCCAGTCTTTAGCTAAAAAATTATTTCAACAAGCCGGGTTCAAGCCCGGCTTCGTTGTCTCAGGAGCAATGGGAAAGCCATCGCAAAGAAGAAGCGACACTTTAGCTTTGCTAAAGTTAGCAATAGAGCTTACTTATTAGCAGATTTTTTCGTCTCAAAAATCTCTTTAGCATGCGACCACGTAAAGTAATCCTTCGCATTCTTAAGCTCTAAAAGGTGAGGAATCAACTGATTCGAATAATCAATCGAACTTTCCTTTGGTAGTGCTGAAGGAAGATTATCAATGGCGATAATATTGCATTCATGATCGATAGAACTTTCAACTTTATGAAGAGGTTTATCCCATGTTGTATGCACGTTATAAATAGGAATAGGGTTTAAGTCACTATTTGGATCACAACTCACATCACAGATATAAGAGAGCTTCTGATTTCTCTCCATAAGTGATTTATCAAGAAATGGTGGAATCTTAGTCGTCATAAGAACTGTATTGATAAAGATGTCGGCATTAATGATTTCTTCAAAAGGGCCACCTTTCTTTGTTTCATCCACATCCCAATTAACTGATTCAAGTTCAAGATCATCAAGTAGCTCTCTAGCACCACTTCCGCAACGCCCTAAAGCGCCAATGATAAAGGTACAAGGGTTTCTTTTTCCTTGTCTCTTTTCATTTATAATTTTTAGCCATTCATCTTTTGAAGAGTAATGTCGCAGAGGAGCTGGAGAGTCTGAGAAGTAGTTCTCTACACTCAAGGCCGCCCCAACATATCCTGCCCAGTAACCAAATGCTGCTACTCTGCGTTTATCTTCATTTAACAAGAACTCAAGATCAAAGAGTGTTCCTTGACCTTCACTATAGCGATGGAAAACCTTTTCGGCTCCATTTTGTCCTTTATAGATATGGGCAAAGTAAATGTGATTATGTTTAAGTGGAAATGTGTCGGTTTCTTTTAATTCTTTTAGTCCTAAAATAAAGACATCATCCGAGACTGGAGCTTCTTCAATCCAGGCATGACTTTCTTTGATTTCACAACCTAATTTCTCATACTCTTGGATAGGAAAGATACGGTCATTAGATTTTTCTACAATAACTTTGTAACCTGCGTCCAAAAGCTTCTTTGCATTTTCTGGTGTTAGAGGAGTTCTTTTTTCAAACTCTTTATCTTCATCTCTTAACCAAATTGTTGTCATATTGATACCTTCTAATAACGTTTTATATACTGTCTTGGATTGATGTATCCCTTTCGACAGTTTCGTTATTAATATTAAATAATGCTTTCATATCGGAAAATAGCATCCTTGGAAAAATCAAGATGCAAAATGCGATACATACGATATAGAGTATTTCTTCTGTTTTAAAACTATTTCCAATAAACGTAAGAATGATCCCACCAAGTATATTTGGAACGACGAAGCCTAAGTCGAGCAAGGCAAAACTACGTGCTAGGTACTTAGTTTCTACTTTATTTGAGACATAATTTAGTTGATTTGTTATTCGTATAAAGACAACAAGTCCCCATATAAAGAAGATAATCAAAGTTGCAAAGTAGGAAGCTGACAGTAGCCAAACTGCCATTAGTATTGGTTCAATATAAAGCGCTGTTATTATAATTTTACCAACAGAATGATCTTTAAGAATAGTGGAGCTTGCCCAGCCACCAAAAAGCCCGCCAAGTCCAAATAGCGCTAATCCAATACCGTAGTCTTGTTTTGTAGCACCTAGAACTTCAGTCATATAAGGAAGTATTAATGGAAACATAAACCCAAGAACGAGCCCCTCGATGACAACGTTGGATAGAATCGCCGATAAAGGCTTTTGAGTCTTGGCGTATTTAATTCCATTCTTTATTTCGGAGATGAACTTCTCACTATCTTCTTCATGCTTAGGAGGATTATAGGTTAGTGACATAATAAAGAAGATACCCACGATATATGTTAGAAAATCTAAGGCAACGACTTCTTTAATACCACCAAAGGCGGTAAACATTGTGGCACCTAGAAATGGTCCAATCATATGAAGTACTGCAAAGGCCGAACCAAATAATGCGTTTGCCTTATTCATATCCTTTTGAGGAACTATATCATTTACCATTGCCTGGCGTGTTGGATTATACATTCCTGTGAAAAGAGCAATGAGCCCATCACATAAAATGACAACTTCAGGACTTTCCACAAAGAGAATAGTGAAGATAATCGGAATTCTAATATAATTGGTAAAAAGTAATACCTTCTTGCGATTATACTTCTCTCCAATAACACCACCGATGAGATTACCGATAGTGAGGAATAAGAGAAATACTGCTCGAGCAGCACCGAGATAGGCCTTATTATTACTTGATAGTTCAAAGACTAAGAGCATGAGGGCCGTCTCTGAAACAAAAGACCCAAGCTCAGACGTTAAGCCTGCAATATAGAGCTTTCTAAAATTTTGATAACGTAAAACCTTAGGAAGCTTAAACATAATTACGATCTTTTTGCTAAGAACTCTTCAACTGCTGTTTCATATTCAGTTATCAGACGTTTAACAATTTCTTGAACAGTTTCAATTTTTTCAATGAATTCGATTGAAGGGCCAGCAACCCAAACAGTTTTATATGTTGCTCCAAAGGCAGCTTTCTCAACTGCTTTCATTCCCTTATAACCAGTGAGCATCTTTGCATATTTTTTTAGCTTCTTATTCTTACTCATGGCCTTTTCAACGATATTTTGTTCTGTTCCTATTTTTTGTACATAAGGAGTGTTGATAACCGTACAAGGAGTCCCTGAGATCTTATTAGACATGACGATATCCTTGGCGCCGTAATTTACCACAGCTTCTTTATATGCATCTGAAACAATTGACTCTTTTGTCGCGATAAATGGTGAACCAATTGAAACACCTTCACAGCCAAGGGCCATGATACTAAATAAACCAGAACCTGTTGCGATACCACCTGCTGAAATAACTGGAATATCAAGATTTCTCTTAAGTAATGGAACAAGAATACTTGCTGGAGTTGGTCCAGCGTGACCTCCTGCTCCAGAGTTTACAGCGATTACTGCATCGGCTCCTTGATCTTGAACTTTCTTTGCATATTTTAGGTCAACAACATCACAGATAACTTTTGTACCTTGAGGATGACATTTCTCAATTACTTCCTTTGGGTTTCCAAGTGAAGTGATGATAAAATCAGGTGCATATTTTGCACATAGATCAATTTGCTTGTGCATGTGGATGTTTGACTGATTTACAATGATATTAATTCCAAATGGACCTTCACATCTTTCTTTTAGCTCTTTTAGACCTTCTTCAAATTCCTCTGATGTTCTCCAGTTTAGCGCTGGGATACAACCCATAATACCTGCCTTTGAAGCTTCAACTAGCATATCTATACTTGATACGAGGAACATCGGGGCCATGATAATTGGATATTTAATATTAAATGTTTCTGTGAGCCATGTTTTCATAACGAATCCTATTTATTTTAATTTTCAAATGACCTTTTGATTATAATGTATTTTTTTGTATTTAACACCTAAGATTACTTGCACAATTTCTTCCCGCAACGTATCTTTAAAGCATGAGCTCGCAAGAAATAAATAAGCTACCTGACTTCTCTGACATTAGAGAAAACATTGAAATAGAACGTAAAAATATTATCAAAGTCAATAATTTCGCCGAAGATGATAGTTATGTTAGAACGAGCGAAGATGCTCATATCGTCCTCGATTTTCTAGAAAGTCTTTTGACTCCGTTATGGAAAGTTTTTGATGAATATCCATCATTGGTTTACTTCTTTAACAATGAGTTCACTAATTTCAACTTGTTGATAAAGCAAGAAAATATTCTCGATCTAATCTTTATTGATGATTGCCTTATCCCAGAAAAAGAAGCTGTCTTTTTTGGACAAGATGGTGGTCTTTCTCAAAATGTTCTTTCTCTACATGAGAAGACATTCAAGATGTGGTCGCAGAAAATTGTTGATAAGCACAATGAAACACAAAAATTTATTCGAGCAGAAGATGTTGACTTAACTAAACATAAAATTGGTGAGTTAAAATGTCAGTGTATTAAATGTGTAAATGACTTCAGAGCTTTATTAAGAGACTCTGTTTACGAAAGTTGTGTTGAGTTAATTGACTCTAAGAAAGAAACTATCAAAGAAGAAATTGATAGCGGACTCAATACTGTTTCAGATATCGTCTTTGATCTACAAAAAAGACTTGATAAGAGTTTTTATAAATTAAGAAATACAATTAAGAGATCATCTCTTAATCGTCTAGAGAATCAGGTCAAACAATATTACCGTTCTGAATTTTCATACCCATCAGAATTAGCAAAATTACATAAACGTAATGTGCATATGCTCTTTGATCAGTATCTTGAAGAAAATGAATTAAGTACAGATCTGATCACAGAAGATGAGTATCATAAATTCTACTCATCACTTTCAACAAATTATTGGCGTAATGAGCGCTATCTAATTCGTGAATTTAAGAAGTTTGTTAAATCAATTATTATTCTCAAAAAGAAGGATGTATCTTCAACTATCCTTCAAGAATACCTAGGAGAGTTTTGGACTCACTCAGCTGCTAGACAAATGAAGAGAAAGATTGTCTATCACATGGGACCTACAAACTCTGGTAAAACATATCATGCTATCGAGAAGCTCTCGAGTGTTCCTAAAGGTTGCTATCTTGCACCACTAAGACTTCTTGCAGCTGAACTCTACGATACTTTAAACTCTAAAGGTGCAGTTACAACTCTTTTAACTGGTGAAGAAGTTATTGAAAGAGAAGGTTCGACTCACTATTCATCAACGATTGAAATGGCCAGGCTCCAAGAAGTCTTTGACTGTTGTGTAATTGATGAAATCCAAATGATTGCAGATCCATCTCGTGGTTGGGCATGGACAAGGGCCTTAGTAAATATCATGGCAGATGAAGTTCACCTATGTGGTGATGCTTCAGCTCTTGAGATGGTAAGAAATATTGTCGATCTATGTGGTGATGAACTTATCATAAATGAATATACAAGAATGACTGAGCTCTATGTTGAACCTCATCCAATCGTTCTTGCAGATATGCAAAAGAATGATGCACTTATTGTATTTTCTAGAAAGAATGCACTAAGACACAAGAGAGACCTAGAGCGTCTCGGATATAAAGTTTCGATTGTATACGGTCGACTCTCGCCGGAGGTTCGTCGTGAGCAAGCGAGAAAATTTGATCAAGGTGAAACTGATGTCATTGTATCCACTGATGCAATTGCCATGGGGATGAACCTTCCAATTAAGAGAGTTGTTTTTACGACTCTATCAAAATTCTATGATGGCCAACAACACGATATCTCAGTAAGTGAGATTAAGCAGATTGGTGGTCGAGCAGGACGTTACCAACGTTTTCCAAAAGGTGCTGTTACTTGTCTTCGTAAAGTTGAAGATGGAATCGAAAGTATTAAAGAGGCCATGAGTGCAGTACTGGAGCAGAGTGAAAAATGTATGGTTGGTCCTGACTTAGATATTTTCAACCAAGTCAACCGTGCTTTAATAGATAATAATCTTCCAAAATTAAAGCTCTCTGAGTTCTTAAGGCTCTTTAACACAATGACATTCCAAAAGCCTTTTGAGTGCGTTGATATGAAAGAGATGATCGAGCTGGCCGAGATGGTTGAGGATGCTGACTCTAATGGAACACTTACTGATGCAGAGATCTTCGGGTTTGCATGTGCTCCAGTAAATTTAGGCTTAAGTGACCATGTTCAACATTATAATTGGATCCTTCATAAGTATGTAAATATGGAAGGGATTCCGGCCGAGCCAATTGAGCATGACTCTGGGGATATTGATTATCTTGAAACTTCCATTAAATGTGTCGAGCTTTATCAATGGCTATCAAGACACTTTAATAATAAGAACTTCGTTTATTCAGAAGTTGAGCTTTTAAATAATAAGCAACTTGCTATTGATCAGCTAAATGAACTCTTATCACAAAAAATTGTTGCTAAGTGTTCTTCATGTGGTTGCAAGCTTCCTGATGATTCAAAATTTCCAATTTGTGAGGAATGTTTTGAGAAGAGGAAGGCCGCTCGTCGTAGACCTGGCGGAAATCGCCGCGGAAAGCCTGGCCAAGGTGGAAAAGGCCGTCGTCCAGGTGGTAAAAACTTTAAAGGCAAACCAAATTCTGGACAAGGTAAGCGTAAGAATGTTAGTCGTAAGAGAAAAGTTACCAAACGATGAGTCATGAATATATACGATTACGCAAGGCTATTATTAGAATCACCAAATCTAGAGGATAAGCTTACTGCAACTAGTGTGGTAAGTGATTTATCTTATCAAAAAACGGCCGATGGTATCAAAGATCTCATGCCTGAGCGTGAGTCCCGTATTAAATTTTCCAGTGAGCAAGTGAAATTCCCAAAGAAAGGAAGTTTTCACTTGGATGAAAAGAAGGCCATGGCACTTCACTTCTTTGCTAATCATGAGTTACTGGCGATTGAGATGATGGCGGCAGCTCTAATGTATATTCCAATTGAAGATAAGTCTCAATACAAGCGTATTGCAACGGGAATACTTTCTACAATTGATGATGAAATCAAGCACTTCAATCTCTATCGAAAACGAATGAATGATTTTGGAATAGACTTTGGCGATCTTCCTGTAAATGACTTCTTTTGGCGTCAGATGCAAAAGTTAACAAGCTTTGAAGAATACTTTGCCGTTATGGCATTAACATTTGAAGCTGCAAACTTAGACTTTGCAAAATTCTATCGTGATATATTTGCAGGGGTTGGAGATAAGAAGTCATCTGCAATCTTAAATGTAGTATATGAAGATGAGATTTCTCATGTGGGATTTGGAATTCATTGGCTAAATCGCTGGAGAAACGAAAAAGACCTTTGGGAGTTCTATGTCTCTTCACTTCCTGACTTACTATCACCAGCAAGGGCCAAGGGCATGATTTTCGATCATGAAGGAAGAGTTCGTACAGGCATGGATGAAGACTTCATTGAGAAAATTAAAAATTATCAAGATGGATTCATCGTTACAAAACGCAAGGAATGGAAGTGAGATTTAGGGTAAACCTCGATTTCGATGCGGCCTTAAGTCGGAATAATAAAAACTTCAAAAATGAAAAGTTCTTAAAAGAGTTAGAGTATATTTTCTTTCTTGTAAATAATGGATCTAATGTAACTCTATGTTCCCAAAATAAATACTCAAATAAGTACTTAAGTCATCTTCATGATCTTGGTTTTACGATACCTAATATTGACGACAATATTACAAATTATATTAACTGGTGGGGTAACTTAGAAAACTTTGAACAGGTTAAAGAGACCAATTCAAAATGTGCTTTAGCGAAATGGCATAGGCCTTTAGCTGATGAGATTATAAGATCTAAAGAGGACTTAGAAGAATCATTTCCAACTTTTTACCGACCAGATCAAACATTTTCTGGAATAGGAAACAAGGTATTAAATTCTGTAAAAGACTTCGAAAGACTAGGGTTTCCAGGTGTTCAATCTCGCTATGTAAAAGTTGTAAAAACATTTGGTGTTACTTACGACTTTAAAAATAATGACTACTTTATTGTAGAAAATTTCGTTAGTGATAAGGGAGAGTTTAAAGGAGGGCGTCTAATTCAAATCAATGAGCTTCCTATTTCTTTTGATCTTGAGAAATACATCAATGATATTAAAGAGCATATTCCAGAAGCTCTTTTAAATAATAAAATTCAATTTGATAATATGATCTATCTTGAAAATTCTGAATCTAAAATTTGTCCTATTGTTGAGATTAATTATCGTCGCACGATGGGAGAAGTCATCATGAACGTAACCAAAGTCTTAGGTGATGGGACATTATATTTTGGTGATAAAACTGCCTTGAATTCAAACTCTTTGATTCTATCTCCTGATTTCGTTAAAAATATTTGCTACTTTAACCGAGCTTAAGGGTTGGTTAAAAGCGCTAAATAGAGAATATTCCTTCATCGATTTCCATTTATACAGTAAAATGAAAGAGTTCTTTAGTTTAGAATTAGGAGAATTTACGTGGCCAAGAAAGGTTTTTTCGACAAGATGAAAGGAAAGCTCAAGAAGTCAGAAGATGATGAAGAGTTACTTGATGAGTATTCTGAAGAGTCTGAAGATGAACTTGATGAAGAAGATGAATCAGTCGATTTAGACGACGCCACGTCTACTGATATAAAGATACCAGGAGGACCTGAGATACAAGGGATTCCAACCGATGAAGATATTTCAGAATTTGATGATGAAGTCGAAGCTGAAGACGCTATTGATAATGATGAATCAGATGACGAAGAATACGATGATGATGAGGATGAAGATGAAGATGAGGAAGAGGAAGAAGAGAGCTTCTTAGAGAAACAATTACCTTTTCTTGCAAAGTTATTAAATAAGAAAAAATCTGACGATGATGAAGACGAAGACGAAGACGATGATGATGAAGAAGATGATGATGAAGAAGACGAAGAAGATGAAGAAGATGACGATAAAGAAAAGAGCTTTCTAGAAAAGCAGTTGCCATTCTTAGCAAAGCTAATGAAGAAGAAAAAGTCTGATGACGAAGATGACGATGAAGATGGTGACGAGGAAGATGAAGACGACGATGACGATGATGATGAAGATGAAAAGGATGAGAAAAAAGAGAAGAAAAGCAAACTCATTAAGATCATCTTAATTGTCGCTGTAGTCGCTATGGCCGTTGATACCTTCTTACTTAGTGATTCTTCTGAAGAAGAAGTTCCAGAGGTGGCCCCAGTAAAAAGAAAAGCAAGAAAGCCACGAAAAGCTAAACCAAAGAAAACGCAAGATAAGGCACAAGAAAAAACAGTTCAAAAAGCTGACGAAAAGAAGCCTGAAAATACTAAAGAGGAAACTAAGCCAGTTGTAGAAGCTAAAGATGAGCAACCACAAGGTGATAGTCAACCTGCTGGGCCAAGTGATGAACCTCAGGCGAAACCTTCAGATGAAGTGACAAATCAAAACGTTACTCAAGAAACAAAGTCTGATACTGAAAGCTCTGATGGTAATGTTGATTCAATGAATGAACCACAAGTTGAAGATCAAGCAACTACAACGAATCAGGAGTTAGGTGAGAAAACGCAGGAGCCATCTTCTGATCCACTTATTGTGGCGCCTTTGCCTGAGACTAGTGATATGGATTCTACTATGATGGGTGAAGCAAGTGATTCCAATGAAGATGAAGATCAAAAAGAGTCTCTTGATTCTGCTTTAGGAAAAATCGTCGATAAGCTTGAAGAAAACAAAACGGCCACAAAGGATAAGGTTAAGTATAGTGCTCCACCTAATTATGAAAACTTTGGTCGTGGACTTGTTTATAATTGTAAAGGAAAACACTGGGCATGTGTTGATCGTGAAGCATATATGAGCTGTAAGGCAAACCAAGCTTGGTTTAGACAAGAAGGCAAGCCAACGGAATGTGCAACATCGAAGATTTTAGCAACGGAATACGATTGTAGAACTTTACAGGAGTATAATATTAATACTGTTGCTGAAACACCAAAGTGTGATTAGAGATTAAGCAGCATCTTTTTTGAAGAGGCCATCTATGATAGTAAGAGTAAAAGTTTTCTCTTGCTTAGCTTCTTCTTTTTTCATTGCGCGAATAAATGCTTGTGCTAGCTCTGGGTCAAATTGTGATCCAGAGAACTCATCGAGTTCTTCATAAGCAACTTCATAATCAAGTCCCTTACGGTAAACTCTTGTTGAAGTCATAGCATCAAATGTATCAGCAATAAGAATAATTCTAGAGAAAAGAGGAATCTCTTCGCCTTTTAGTCCTTCCGGATAACCACGTCCATCCCATCTCTCATGATGGTATTTTGCAAACTTTGCAACTTTTTCAAAATGAGTAAAGCCTTGTAGGATTTCATAAGATTTCTCAGGATGACTCTTCATTTGAAGGAATTCATCTTCAGTAAGTCTTGATGGTTTATTAAGAACGGAGTCAGGAACTCCAATTTTACCAATATCATGAAATAGAGCAGATAGTTCTAGGTCATATAATTCTTCTTCATTTAGTCCAATTTCTCTTCCTAAAGTGAGGCTGAAATAAGCAACGCGAGTACTATGTCCATATGTATAATGATCTTTGCAGTCTAGTGCGTGAAGGATTGTTCGAGCGGCCATCTCACAGATCTTTTTCTGTTCTAGTTTTAAGGCCTTGTTTTCTGCTTCTAATACGGCAGTAGGATCTGTCTGTACAGAGTTTGAAACCTTGTTCTTTGTGTTGGCTTTAGGTGATGTCGTTTTTTTGTCAGCACTCTTACGAGTACTCGCTTTTTTTCTGCGTTCACCCAAATTTACGATTTTGCTCTTCTTCATTTATCAAGACCTAGTGTTATAGTCAGGTTATACCCATATTCTAATAATTCTTCGGGTTATTCTTAAGGAATCTTTAATTTAATCGGGGCATTAGTATGATATTAGTCGCTTATTGTGCTAGAATACTTTCTTAAGGTGCCAAAATTTAGTGCCATACCTATATAATTTTGAATACTTAGGAAGAGTTATGCACGTTCGAATTATTGATTCAGATATCGATAAAATTGCCGTCGATAAGCTAAATAATCTATTAGAATTATTAAATTTACCACAATCTCAAGAGGGACAATCTTCAATTGACCGTGAACTTGATGCAAGTCAAGTGGTGTTTACAAAGTCATTTAAGAATGTCGAAAGCAAGGACCATTTTATTATTATCTATAATGAAGGGGATGATCTTGATCGTTCATTATTAGATAATGAGATGTGTCTTGGAATATTTTTTGCAGACAAGTCTGTAGAAGAAAACTATCTCAATATAAAAAATGCGATAGAAGGGCTAAGAGCGTTAGAAACTCAAAAGCAATTATTATTCAAGATGAATTCTGTTATGGAAGGACTTGTTGGCCAAGTCGAAAATATTAAAGAAATGCATCGTAATATGGCGCCTTTTAGAAGTGAAAAGCTAAGAGGAGTAGGAATTACTTCACGCTTTTGTGCTGGTACATCAAATGGTGGCGAGTTTTTTGACTTCTTTAAAATTGGTGGCGAAGTATGGATTGTTTCATTACATGCATCATCATATATGCTTATCGGAAACTTCTTATCACTAATCGAAACTTGGAAGCTAGAGTCTAATATTGATATGACTAAAGTCATCTCAAACTTAGAAAGTAAGAAAGATGACTTTAGTGAATATGGAGATGCTTCCATTTTAATTGCTAGAATTAAGCTTTCAGACTTAAGTGCTGAGGTGCTTAATATTGGTGATCATGAATTATTAAATAAAGCTGGTGTTGTATTAGCGAGAAATGGTAGCGCGTTCCCATCGAACTATAATACATCAACGCAAGAAGTTCAGTTAAATAAAGGTGAAGGCCTGTTATTACTATCTCCTGGCTTTTTTAAGAATATTGAAGATAAAATTGATGGAGAAGAGTATTTAACATTTGTTAAAAAGAATTGGGCGGCTCCTGTTGAATTCATTAGTGAATTAACATTTCAAACAAAAAAGGGCTATAATGAGAATGACTTCTTACCAAATGATCAAACAATTCTAATGATAGAGGTAGATAAAAATGCAATTTCTAAAATTTAGTATTCTATTTTTAACAATTAATTCAGTAATAGCATTTACAGGGACTGAATGTTTTCAGTCTTCCTTTGATGTTTCTGTCTCTCATAAGTCATCACCATTTGGACTTTTAAATAAAACCCTGACTATTTCTAAAAAAGAATGTGAAGTCGAAGTGGCCCATAACGAATATAAGTATCACAATCGATCGTGGGTGATTGATATTTGTCGAGATCCAGTTCATATAAAATCAACGACGACGTCAATCGATGTTTATCGTAAGGCCGGAGAGTGTCATAAAACTTCAAATGACTTCTGTGATGAGTATAAGACAATACGTAAAATTATCGAAGATGATGGGCTTATCTTTGCAGAAGGTGCAAAGAATAATCTTAATGATCCACACGGAAGAGTTTTTTGTGCAAGCTTAGTACTAAACGCATACTTGAAAGAAAATAATATTTTTAATCGCAATGGTAATTATGATTCATTAATGATTCGTAAGCCAATTGCGAGAATACCTGAAGATATAAAAAAAGCTAGAGCAGAGTTCAAAGCAGAAGAAGAAACAAAAGTTGAGACAACGCAAGACAAAGCAGCAGAGACTGAAGTTGAAGAGTCTTCAGACACAAGCTCTGATGGCCTTGAAATTGATGAAAATGCAGGCCCTGGAACTTTCTAGATTGTCTTAAATGCTCTTTCTAAATCTGAAATTAAATCATTAGCATCTTCAATACCTACAGATAGCCTTATTAGGTTATCTGTTAGGCCGATACTTTCACGAACATTCTTGGGAACAGAAGCATGAGTCATGATGGCCGGGTGTTCAATTAAGCTCTCAACACCACCAAGGCTTTCAGCTAAAGAGAACATGTCGACGTTTTGTAAAAACTTCTTAGACTTTCTAATGTCACCTTTTAGGAAAAATGTAATCATCCCTCCAAAGCCACTCATTTGTTTTTTTGCAATTTTATGTTGAGGGTGACTCTTAAGGCCTGGGTAGAGAACTTTATCTACTTTTGGATGCGACTCGAGATACTTTGCTATTTTCATTGCATTCTTTGCATGAGCTTCCATTCTAATAGCAAGAGTCTTGATACCTCTAAGTACTAACCAAGAGTCAAATGGTGATTGTGTTGGTCCAAGAGATTTTTGAAGTGTCCAAAGTTTCTCGTAAAGTGCTTTGTTGTTGAGCATACAGGCTCCACCAACAACATCAGAGTGACCATTGATATATTTAGTCATTGAGTGCATCACAATGTCAGCACCAAGATCTAATGGGTTTTGAAAATAAGGACTCATAAATGTGTTATCAACAACAGTTAAAGTCTTATATTTTTTCGCAAGTTCTGAAACTTTCTTAATATCAGAAATTTTTAAAAGTGGGTTCGTTGGTGTTTCTACCCACATTAATTTAGGCTTATGTTCTTTTAGTGCCTCTTCAACTTTTTTAGGATCAGTTGTATCGACAAAGATAAACTTATGAATGGAATTAAAAACGGTCGTAAAGAGACGATAAGTTCCACCATATACATCATCACCACAAAGAATCGTTGATCCAGCTGGCAGAGCATGCATTATTAGCATTTCAATTGAAACACCGCTTGACGTTGCCAGTGCATATTTTGCGTTCTCTAGTGCCGTAAGTGATTCTTCTAATCGCGTCCTTGTTGGATTATGACAACGTGAATACTCGTAGCCTTGGTGAATACCTGGGCTTGTTTGAGCATATGTTGTTGTTTGATGAATTGGCGGTATAACTGCGCCTGTTTCTTTGTCGGGGTGAGCCCCGGCATGGATACATACCGAGGCTTTTGCTGCTTTTTTAAGAGTGCTTTTCTTCAAGCCTTGATCCTTAGTTAGAACCTTTTTCTGACATATACTGAAGAACATCAATTTCTGATAATAGATCAGAAACTTTTCCATCTTTAGTGATAATGGCAACTTCCTTCTTAAGTAGTGCATCAGCAACTGTTTCAAGAAGTTCATTACAATCCACAACTCTGTAGTTGTTAGAGATAGCTAATGAAATATTATCATCTTTTTGGAACTCACCCATGATAACTGGCTTAATTAGACTCTTCTCTGTACAAAGACCAAGAATGTCACCATTTTTACTAACAACTGGAACTTGAGAAATATTCTTCTCTTCCATTAGAGTAATGGCCTGTCCAATAGTCGTTGTATCTTCAACAGTAATAATATTTCCATCCTTACCAAGAGTATTTAATACCTCTGAAATTTGAACATTGAATGATGAATCTAAGTATCCACCATCACTCATCCAATCATCATTATAGATTTTTGAAGCGTAACGGTTTCCTGAATCGTGAAGAAGAATAAGAATCTTTTTCTTAGTAGTTTGTTTCTTCGCATATTTTAGAGCACCTTCAATAACGGCACCTGCTGATCCACCAGCATAAATACCTTCTTCTTTAAGAAGTTTTCTCGTCATTAGGAAAGACTCTTTATCATTAACAACTTCAAAGTCATCAATTAAGTCAAAGTCATAATTCTCTGGAATGAAGTCCTCGCCAACACCTTCTAAAACATATGAGTGAGCTTGTCCCATTTCTCCAGTCTTGTGGTAACCAGCGATGATTGAACCAACACAGTCAACACCGATAATTTCAACTTTATCCATTTTTTCTTTGAAGTAACGTCCACAACCACTGATCGTCCCACCAGTTCCAACTGCGGCCATAAATACATCAAAGTCACCTTGAGTTTGCTCATACATTTCTGGAGCCGTCCAAGTGTAGTGTGTATTTCTATTATGTAGATTATCGTATTGATTTACGTAAAATGAATTTGGAATTGTTTCAGAAAGTTTCTTTGAAACAGAGTAGTAAGAACGAGGATCTTCTGGCTCTACGTTTGTTGGACAAACAACAACTTTTGCTCCAAATGCTCTAAGGTTATCGATCTTTTCTTTTGATTGCTTATCAGCAAGTACGAAAATACATTTGTATCCGTGAACTGCTGCCCACATCGCAAGACCAACCCCTGTATTCCCAGAAGTACCTTCGATGATCGTTCCGCCTGGCTTTAGATCACCTTCTTCTACTGCACGATCAAGCATGTATGCACCGATACGATCCTTAGTTGAACCACCTGGGTTCATATATTCTAATTTTACGTAAATTTCGCAATTAAGGTCCTTACCGATATGATTAAGTTTTACAATTGGTGTATTCCCAATTGCTTCGACAACGTTTGCTTTAGCACCTTTCATCATAATTAAATCTCCATTTACTTCCAGTGTTCTTCTAACTCTTCTAACTGCTTGATAGGATCAAACGTTGAGAGGTCTGGAAATGTAATTGCTTCAATCTGTGATTTCTTTGAGATCGAAGTTTTTATTTCTTCTTGTTTGATTATTATATCTTTAAACTCTTTCATTTTTTCTGTCTTGGGTTCCCAAGATGCGAGGTTGTTATACCATGATTTGTTAATTATTAGGTAACGTTCTGTGGTCATTTGGGCCTGAATTGAGTCAAGAATCTGTTGAGTTTCAACCTCTTTCATATGCTCAGCAGAAGTAACGAGATACCACCTCGATCGCTGGGCACTATTGAGAACTTTTTCAACTTTAATACCTTCAATAAACTTATCTCGATTCTCATAGAGAATTGTGATGGCCTCAAGAAAGTCATTAATAAAGCCCTTGCCGGTAACACTTTCTAAATAATTAAGAAACTTCTCAATCCCAGCGGTAATAATGCGGTTGAAGAAGCGTCCAGGCTTATTCTTATTAGTAATGTACATGAATGCATCAGCAAATGTTTTATTAAAGAATTTATTAATCTTATTTGATGAATTCAAAAAGTCTAAGAAGTTCTTTCCTGGCGCAGTGTCGACGACGATAGAGTCATATTTTTTAGTTTCAAGTTGATTTTGAATCTCTAGGACTGCAAGAATTTCATTTAGGCCACCGCGACTACTTGTTAAGTTTTCTAGTATTTTATTATCAACTTTCTTCCCGAGAATCTTTTCAAATGATGTTTTAGGATCAAGTAATAAAACATCAAAGCTGATTTCTTTATCAGTGAACTTAATCACTTCTGATGCATCTTTTAAGCTAAGTAATTGACGCAGTCTTTTGGCCGGATCAATCGTTATTAAAAGAACATTCTTTTTTTGAGAAGCCAGAAAGAAGGCACGTGAAGTTGAAATCGTTGTTTTTCCAACGCCACCTGTTCCACAAAATATTTCGACTTCTCTATAGCTTTCCACGATTCCTACTTTGATTTAAAAATATCAACTTTCTTTGTAATAATTCTTGTTAATTCCTCGACTTGTTCTTTTTGTGTCGGTACGACAATTTGAGGGAAACTTAGGTGAGGGTTAACCTTAAATTTCTCTTTTAGGCTTTCTTGGTCTTGGATTTTTGCCCTGATAAAATCTGGCGTATCATCCTCTGGAAAGTCATTTAGTGAGAGATCACAATTTAGGATCTCAATTGTCGAGAGATTATATTTCTCTTTTAGTTCTCGCTCTAGTTCTTGGCCTTCTTCAATGGCAAGCTCTGTCGGAATGCTAACAACCACACATTGAGTATGTTCATCATTTGTTAGAAAGTTATGCATTTTATCGATATCATTTGCAATGGGACCGATTTTAAAAATATCTTTAAAGACTTTTGGTGAATGTATTGTCGAAAGAAGATGACCTGATGCCGGTGCATCAACGACGACGATATTGCGATCATCTCGAGCAAGATCAATAATATGCCCTAAGAAGATGAGTTGCCCAAAACTTGGAACCATATCAAATAATGCATTAAAAAAAGATGTTGATACAATCCACTTTGCAATTGTTTTGGAGTTTAGTTTTCTCGCAATATACTCTTGAACTGAACTAATATGCGTTAACTCAACGGTATTAACATTTAACTTATTGATAAGATCCTTATCAGCATTTTGTTCAAACGAAAAAAAATAGACGTTCTTATTTTGATCGAGTTCAGTTAGAGACTTGGTCAAGGCAAGGGAAGTGAGGGTTTTTCCGACACCTCCCTTACCTGTGACTATATATAAGTCTTTAAACTTCATTAGAATTTATAGAATGCAGTAAGAAGCATTTTAAAATAATAACCTTCTACGTCTGCAGTGCTTTCTTGTTCGACATCAAAAGGATTGTTGTAAATGAACATTCCACCAACTGAAATCTTGCGATTTAGATCGAAGTCAGCTCCAGCAACGGCTTGATAACCGAATACTGTCTTACCTTTTGATTTATAGTTTACAGTTTTTAATTGAGGACGGAAGAAGCCAAGTCCACCACCAACAAATGGTTGAAAGGCATCATAGTGAAAAAGTTTTCCTTTAGCACCAAGAACAAGTCCCGAGATTTTTGAATACGTACCTTTCTCTTCTAGTTCATGTTTTGAGAAGTGAAGGTTGGCATAAAAGTCAAAAGAGTACGAAGCCTTGTAATTATAAAAGAGTTCGGCCGTGATCTTATCTTCACCGTTGTCTTTAAAATCACTCATTAATAAAGTTTGCCCAATTCCAATTCCAAGAGAATGGATGTGCAATTCTTGACCGCTTAAAAGTTGAGCTGCAGCGACCGCATCCTCATTCTTTTTGGCTGAATTCTTTGATGTTAATTGCTTAACAGTTTGTGCCTGAGCACTAAAAATAAAAAGGCCTGCTAGAATAACTGCAGGCCTTAATATAGATTTTGAAATTTTTAAAATCATTTCACCCTCTAAACTAAATATATATGCAGTAATAACTGCCCTATATTAGTTTAAAGTAGTCGTAGTTTCAACAGAAGAGTTTAGGTTTGCTGCACTGTTGAAAGAGTTGAAAGACTGAGCTGGAGCTTCTTCAACTACTGGAGCTTCAATTCCTTCTAGTCCTCTAATATAACCAGTGAATGTACCTTCTTCACCACGGATAACTCTCTTAAGAAGTTCAACGTCACCTGGCTTAGTTGATTTTTTCTCTTGATCAAAAAGAAGTTGGATTTGAGTCATGTAAGTAATGTCATTCTTTGTTTTGTTATCAATTACTTGAATCTCGTGACCTTCTCTGATGATTTGAGCGATCTCTTCAAGAGTCACGTAGCAACTTTGATGAGTGTCATAAAGTTTTCTGTTTTGGTACCTTTTAATAATTCTTACATCATTCATTCTACTACCCCTATTGGTTTTAACGAATATAGCTCAAAAGATTAATGAGATCTCCTGAGTTAAAACTAGTTAATAATTAACACGTTGCCTCGTAATAGTTAAGCTCTTTGTATTAATTTCATTTCTCAACAAAAATTAATAAAATTAAGTACTTAGTGGTTCATCTTTTTTTGCTTCAAGCTTTGGCCTTAAGCGATATTTATTGATTCCCACCGTGTCTATTGCTCAGCGTTTTGAAAATTGCATCAGAGAAGTAACAATCAATGACAGTAACTGTCAAGCAATTGCGATCTTAATTTTATCTAAATTACAAGAGAATCCGTTTAATTCCCCTAATTTCGGTGACTTAGTGCAACTAAGCTTTTGTGGCCTGTTATTTCTGCCGGGGGTCATTTTACTGAGAATTCTTTTTAAGAAATATCTATTTAGGTCGAAGAGGTACCAAGGCATAAAGGCCAAGGATTGTTTAATGTTCAAATTTTTCTTTAAAAAATCAATACTTCTTCTACCGCTTGCAGCATTAGTGAGCTGTGCGACACATACCGATAAGATGACGGAAACTCAGCTTATTAACAAGGCCGCAGAGATTAAAATATCTAATTTTGAAGAAGCAAAGCGCGCACGTGAATTCGTTGAGAATTCTCTAGCGGAAGTAGTAGCTGATGCTAAAGAAAGAGGCGAAGAATCAATTAATTATGTGGCCAGTGATCTCTTTCTTAAGGCTTCTGACGCCTCCCTTGCTGGTGATGCAGCATCTGCATCATTGATTCTAAAATATGTCGTAGAATTAAAGCCAAATGATATTTATCTTCGTCGTAAGTATGCAGTTGAACTTATCAAATCAAGTCAACTAGAAGAAGGAAAGAAAGAGTTAAACTACTTAATTGAACATGCAGATGAAGATGTAAAAGCAAAGGCACGTCTTTTACTTGCCGGTGTCTATGGTGCACTAGGTGAGAACAAAACAGCAATTAAATTGTATCGTAATCTTGTCTATAAAACACGACCACTTTTAAGTGAAGCTTGTATATATTTATCGAAAGCATACGTTGATGATAAGAAAGTAAAAAAGGCCATTGGGACACTTAGTTATTGTTCTCAAAAGGATCGCTCAAATCGTAGTGAATATGCTTTTCATAAAGGAAAGATCTACTTTGAAAAGTCGAAATATAAATTAGCAAAGAAGTATTTTAATATCTCTCTAAAACTTGATCCAACCAATCAGCAAAGTACAATTCTGCTTGGTGTTGTTTTGGAGCAAGAGGGGAAATACGATGCAGCAAAAATTTTATATCGCAAGTTTTTAAAATACGATCCAAGTAATTACACAGCACTTGGGAAGTATGTAAACTTACTATTTGCTGATGGCGAATACGATGAAGTCGTACCATATTTAGAAAAGCTACTTGCACTTGATCCAGAAAACTTAAATTTAAAAGTTAGACTTGGTGTTATTTATACTGAAACCAATCGAATCGAAGATGCAAAAAGTGTCTTTAAAGAAATTCTCGACGTCATTCCAGACTCAGATAAAGTGCTTTATTACTTAGCAAGCTTATATCAAAAAAGTGAAGATGGAGATCTAGCGGTTACTTACTACTCACGAATTAAAGAAGATAGCTCTCTTTACCACGAGTCAAATATTCAAATTGCAAATATTTTAAATGCTTATGCACAAAAAGACTCAAAGCAAGAAAAGCGCTTTGTGGATTTTGTAAAAGAGAGATCTAAAACATCTAAAGAGTTAAGATTTGAATTAGAAGTTATTTTGGCTGGATATTATGAGACGAAAAGAGATCTTGGACAAGCAATTGCACTAATGGAATCTCATGTTGAGCACGATAACTATACTGATGGACACGCTTACTACTTAGCTTCACTCTACGAAAAGAATAAGTCATTTGTTAAAGCAGAAAAGATTATGCTCGATATTCTTAAAAGAGATCCAAATAATTCTCATGCTTTAAATTTCTTAGGCTACACTTACTTAGAACAGGGCGTTCATATGGACAAGGCCTACACTTATATTAAAAGAGCGGTTCAATTGAATCCTAAAGATGGCTACATTAGAGACTCACTGGGTTGGTACTATTATAAGACTGGTGATTACAAAAAAGCATATCGTGAAATAAAGAAAGCCTTTGCTCTTGTTAGTGATGATGTTGTCATTGCAAAGCATTTAGGGCTCATATATACTTCACTTAATAAGCCTGAAAGGGCCCGTCACTATTATGTCGAGGCATTGAAAAATTGTACAAAAGTAAAAGAACGCGAAGAAATTCTCAATTATATCGAAAAGCTGGACTCTGCGCGCTTGCCTGCTTCACGTTAATTTCATGTGCAACACCTAAGAAAACTTCAACGAGTACAAAAGCTTCTACAGATAAAGTCACTGCACATAAATTGTTAAGCAGCGGACTGTGTAAAGAGTTTAAGGGAAGGGGTCGTCTTAACTTTGGTAAGAAGCAAGAGCGTTTCACTTATAATGCAATTTTTAATAAAGAAACATTTAGTCTTGCTATCGATGTTCCGTTTAAAGGACAAGAGACTTTGATTCTTCCATTAGCGACAGGAAAAAAAGTTGAGGGAACTCTTTATAAGAAAATTTCTAAAAACCTTGTTGCGGCAAATCATTTACGCACAAAAAATATTCTTGATAACTTCCTGATGCAAAATCGTCTTTTATTTAGTGATATTAGAAATGTCGACAGTAATTATTGTGACGATAAGTGTCTTCCCGGAAAAGTAACTCACTTCAGTGATGGTAAACTCGTTTACTCTAAGCAAATGAGTGGGCCTTTTGAATTCAAGGCAGAGTTCAGTCGACTTGTGGCAAATGAGTATAAGGTTATTCAGCTTCATGGCCTAAGGAAGCTCAAGAATTCTCAAAAGAAGCAGCGCGTTTTAGCATTGGATCTAATTGTCGATTCGTGCGGTAGTATCTAGCAGTGCGGTAGTGCAAGTCCTAATAATTCCTAGTAAATTTATCTTATCTCTTGTATAAATTAGTCTGTTATTATTCTGTGCAATAATTTTACGAACAAAGGAAGGTTTATGAAATCAAGGAATCTTGTTTCATTTTTACTCATGAGTTTACTTGCAGTAACAATCTCATGTACGAAAAAAGTTGACCTAAACGAAAAGGTCTTAAATTTAGCGGTAACATCTGAAATTAAAGGGATGGATCCGATTTATTCAAATGACAAATATTCATCTAATGAAGTTGGTCGTGTTTATGAAGGTCTATTAGAGTATCACTACTTAAAAAGACCATACACTCTAGTTCCAAACTTAGCAGAATCTTTACCAGAAGTTTCTGAAGACGGACTAACTTATACTTTCAAAATTAAAAAAGGTGTTTTATTCCACGATGATAAAGCTTTTGAAGGTGGTAAAGGTCGTGAGCTAGTTGCTGAAGACTTTGTTTACTCAATCAAAAGACTTGCTGATCCAAAGCTACAGGGTCTTGGATGGTGGCTACTATCTGGTAAGATCAAAGGGCTAGATGCTTGGCGTGATAAGAATGCTGAAAAAGATAAGGTTGATTATTCTGAAGAAGTAGAAGGTCTAAGAGCTTTAGATAAGTATACTCTTCAATTTAAACTTACGAAGCAATTCCCACAATTCCTATACTCACTTGCAATGCCATTTACATTTGCAGTTGCAAAAGAAGTTGTTGATCACTACGGGAAAGAATTCCTTAACCACCCAGTTGGTACAGGACCTTTCATGCTTGGTGAATTCAAGCAAACAGCTAAGAAGTTTAGCTACACAAGAAATCCAAAGTTTAGAAAGAAGCTTTTCCCATCTGAAGCAAGTGACGAATTTAAGCACATGCTAAAGTATGCTGGTAAACCAGTTCCTTTCGTTGATCGTATTGAAATCAATGTTGTTAAAGAAGATCAGCCACGTTGGCTAAACTTCCTTAAGGGTAGAGTTGATTATATTGGTATCCCAAAGGATAACTTTGAAGCGGCCGTTACTCCAGGTAAAGGTCTAGATAAGCAATTTGAAGAGAAGGGTGTTGAGCTTTCAATTTCACCATCTCTAGATGTTACTTATACAGCATTCAATCACGATCTGAAGTTACTTCAAAATCGTGACCTAAGAAGAGCACTTGCTCTTGCATATGATGTAAAAGAATTTAACAAGCTTTTCTATAATGGTACTGCTCTTCCTGCGCAGTCAGTTGTTCCTCCGGGAATTGCTGGTTATATGCCAGACTACGTAAGTCCTTATAGAAACCGTGACCTTGCAAAGGCAAAAGAGCTTCTAGCAAAAGCAGGTTACCCAGATGGTAAAGGTCTTCCTGAAATTACATATGACTGTCCATCTTCATCGACTTCACGTCAGATTGGTGAGCTATTTAAAAAGCAAATGGCAGAAATTGGTGTAAATATCAAAGTTGTACAAAACTCATGGCCAGAGCTTCAAAAGAAGATCACTAAGCGTCAGGTTATGCTTTATGGAATTGCATGGGGTGCAGATTATCCAGATGCTGAAAACTTCCTACAACTTCTATATGGACCAAATAAGTCTCCAGGAGCAAATGGTTCAGGATATGATAATCCAGAGTTCAATAAGCTATTTGCAAAAGCTTCAATTATGCAAGATTCTCCAGAGAGAACTGCTATCTATGAAGAGCTTAATAAAATGGCAGCAGAAGAAGTTCCATGGATTTACGGTGTTCACCGTCAGTCTTACCTAATCAAGCACAGTTGGCTAAGAAACTACATGACAACTGACTTTGAAGCAGGTCAGGCTCAATACCTAGACGTGGATCTAGATCAAAAGAAGAAAATGCAAGATAAGCTATAATTTTTTATAGTACATATGGCGCTGGAGTTATCTCCAGCGCTTATTTAATTGGGAAAGGGTCTTTCTCTTTTAAATAAGCGAAAAGCTAATCGTTTAAATATGAATGCTGTTAGAGCTAAGGAGCTGTTTTTGTGAATACTTGGTCATACATTATAAGAAGACTACTTTACACGATCCCTATTATTCTAGGTGTGTGTTTAATTATCTTCGCTATCTTTAACTTATCTGGATACGATCCTGCACAACTTTTATTAGGTAAGCACGCATCAGCAAAACAAATTGCTGAAGTAAGACATGAACTTGGACTTGATCGTCCATTAGTAGAACAGTACTTAGATATCGTTAAGTCTGCTTTTACTTTCGACTTTGGTCGTTCATGGGCAACAAAGCAGCAGATTATTGAAATGATTAAGGAAGGTGCGATTCCTTCATTAACATTAACTCTTCCTGCTTTCTTAATCTCAACAACACTATCAATTCTTCTTGCTATTGTTGTTTCATTTTTTAGAGGGAAGGCCATTGACCGCGCACTTGTTATTATCAGTGTATCATTAATGAGTATTCCATCTCTTGCGTATATTCTTTTCTTCCAAAAGTTTTTTGCGTATGAAATGGGGTGGTTTGAAATCTCAGGTTATGAGCACGGATTCCCGTACTTTGTACCATATATTATTTTACCAGTTATCATTATGGTTGTTCTTAACTTAGGTCCTGATCTTCGTTACTTTAGAACAGTAATTCTTGATGATATTTACCAGGACTATGTACGTACAGCACGTGCCAAAGGTCTAAGCGAGAAAGCTGTTCTTTTAAAGCACGTTTTAAAGAACTCTCTAATTCCAATTATCACATATGTAATTATTCAAATTCCTTTCCTTATTTTAGGAACCCTGCTTCTTGAGAGTTTCTTCTCAATTCCAGGGCTTGGTGGTCTAACTGTAAAAGCTGTTTTTGATAATGACTTCCCAGTTATTAAGGCGATGACGATTTTATCTGCTATGGGTTATATCATCTTCACAGTTATTACAGATATTCTTTATACAGTTGTTGATCCAAGAGTAAGGTTAAAGTAGGAGTTGTCATGTCAGTAAATCATTCAAGTGAATCAAAATCATTATGGGGACATGCTTGGACTGAGCTTAAAAGAGATAAAGCTGCAGTTTTTAGTATGATCGTTATTGGTGGATACGTACTTCTTGCCGCATTAACTTTCTTTGGAGTTATTGCAGGTGAATGGTCAAAAGAAATCGGTGCTTCATATTCAGCTCCTTCATTGGACGCTCTATTTGGTACAGATATTTTTGGTCGAAGTGTTGTTTATAAAACTTTAAAAGGTGCAGAGATGGCCATTGGTATTGGTTTCTCTACTGCTACTATCTCAACTATAATTGGTGTAACACTAGGTCTTACGGCCGGATACTTTGGTGGAAAAGTCGATGAATTTATCGTTTGGTTTTACACATCAATGGCATCAATTCCATATATCATGCTTCTTTTTGCTGTGACGATGGTACTTGGGAAAGGAACTTCTTCACTTTTCTTAGCTCTAGGTATCACTTCTTGGGTTGGACTTTGTCGACTTGTTCGTGGTGAAGTTATGAGACACAAGCAAAGAGAATATATTCAAGCAGCTGCCGCCCTTGGTGCTGGAAATATAAGAAGAATGTTTAAGCATATCCTTCCAAATATCTTTCACATCGTAATCATTCAATTCTCTCTGAGATTTCAACAAGCTATTAAGTCAGAAGTCATCCTTTCTTATTTAGGTCTTGGTGTTCAAGGTCAACCTTCTTGGGGAACAATGATCGATGACTCTAAGCTTGAACTAGCTCGTGGAGTTTGGTGGCAATTAACTGCTGCAACAGTTGCAATGTTCGTTCTGGTACTTGCTCTGAACCTTCTAGGGGATGCTTTAAGAGACTCTCTAGATCCAAAACTAAAGGGTAAAGCGTAGTTATTTACTCGGTTAAAATTACCTAAGATTTTCGCGAATATATCCGATAATTATTGTTAAGAGGCCCATCTTTGGGCCTTTTATTTTAGTGACTTGGATGTAATGAGAGAAATCAAACAAACCTCAATTCATATAAAAGACTCACCTTTGTTAAGAGGCGAGTTATTCTGGTGTCGACCTAGTGGCCGTAGGCTTTGTATTGGTCACGCTGGAGAGTTTGCTAATCTTGAATTAATTGAAAAATTATCATCAACTAATGACCAATTTATCCAAGAAGTCTTAATTGATGAAGAAAGAGTCTCTCAGGTTATTGATCATTTCAATGAATTAAAATCCGCAAACCTTGAAGATGTAAAAATGCGTTATCGAAACCTCATTCTTGTGGACTTCTATCGCGTTTTAAAAGGTGAGCAAAAGAGCTCTACTTTAGATTTCTTATTTATCTGCTATGAAGTTTTTAATGATCTGGTAATCGATGAAAAAGATATCGAAGATGAGTTTATTAGAACTAATGCAATGACATTAAAGAAAGCACAAGTTTCGGCCAGTATTGTTATTTATATGGCCCTAGTAAGTGGCTATTGTGACTTCAACTTTTTAAAAGAAGTTTATAATACAATTATCTTAACCTACTATTCTTACGTTTCTCGTTACGATCATATCGTTGATGAATACAGTCGTTCTGATAAAAATATAGTTCATCAAGAATATTTAAAAGGACTATCATCAAGGTTCTTTGAGTTAGATTACGGCCTATCAGATGATATTAGTTCAATTTGGTCTCAAGTACATCACAAAGTATTTAAATTGGATTTAGAATTTAATGCAAGTGATCTAGAAAGTATATTCAAGTCCATTCTGCAAACTGTTAAGGAATATCGTTATATTGATGAAATTATGACTCAGGAGAGTTCGCGATGAGCTTTCAAATCGATATTCACACATTCTTAACTGATGATGTTTTCAATAAACTTAAAGAAGTAGTTTCTGAAGATATAAATTTGATCAAAGTTGGAACTGTTGATGAATTAGCAGATAAGCTTAACGTTATAACAAACGATTTCAGCACAACTGTCGATGCACAGGCAAAAGTCTTATTTGTAAGTAATGATGTAAACACAAAGCGAGCTTCTATAAGTCCTGAGGCAATAATTAATGCAAAAGAAAATGTCATTTTAGAAATTGAGCAATTCTTTGGTGTTATGCATACTCCAAAACAAAGAGTGCTAAAAAGCTTTCAATCGGCAAAGCAATATAAAATCACGTCTCGTTTTAGTATTGGATATTATTCAGACCTTATAAATTTAAAGTTACATGAAAAGTCTTTTGAAGTCGAAAATTATACAAATATGCTTCAATCTACTTTAAGTGAATTGGTCTTAGTCAAGCAGGCTTGTCCTGTTGAGATTGATCTACTATTAAGTGACAATGAAGCGCTTTTTTATATTAATGCCTTTTCAGTTTATATTGATGACAATTTAATTGAAAAAATTAGTTCATTTATGTCGGACAAATGTTCATTCTTTGGCTTAAAAAGAAATGATAAGAAGGGACAGCTTCAAATTTGCTTTACTGTTGAAAAACAAAAAAGTTATCAAGCATGTTTTGTATTCACTAAGTCTATTGAAATAAAACGTGATTCAGTTGCAACAGTTGATATTTCAGATGAAGAAAGCATTATTGATCATAAGAATTATCATGATCCTATCGTTAAGAAAGTTACAGTAAAGACTTTAAAAGATATTGTAGAATTCATGAAGAATCGAGAAGCTAGTGAAGAGAATTTTCTCGATGATCTCGATGCATTCCCTGATAAAGCAATCTTAAAAATTTTAAAAGATGATGAAATAGAATTCATAAAGAAAAGTGTTCTTAGTGACACTAATGTCGATCTCAAAGAGGCCATTACTTCTACAGTAAAAGAGTCTTTTGATGATGCAAAAAAATTCAATGAAAAGTTCTTTAATAGTATTGATCGAAATACTTTTAAAGACCTGGTAAAGCCTGAAAGCTGGCCTCTTGACGGCGAAAAACTTAAGAATGAAATTGCGGACGAAGTTTTAGATAAGTCAGCTGTTAACTCATATGACGAATATGTTGAAAACGTAAAAGAGTATGTTAATGGTAAATATGATGTTCTCGATGAAGATTTCACAACAGTAAAAGATAATGCTGAGGGAAATATCGCTGAAGAGCTTATTAGAGTTAAAGGGCAAAATATTGAAGAATTTGTAAGAAGTTCTGAAACAGTTCAAATGAAGTCTAAAGTGGCCCGAATGAGTAGTCTGTTCAATCAGATGAAGGATGAACTGGATAAAACAAAAGCTGAAGCTTTAGAGAATGGAAATAAAGAAGAAGAGAAAAAAGTAATATCGGGAACTACGCAACATCACAAAGAAGAGGTCCAAGTAATTTCAGGTAGTAAACCTGAAGAGAAATCTGATATCCAAGTAGTTAAAGATAACACACCTAAGGAAGAGTCAACTGAAGATCTTACTGTTGTTAAGTCTCACGATGAAGTGGCGGAAAGTTCTAAAGAGGACGTCCTTGTTATTAAAGGTGAAGAAGACCTTGATGAGAAGGATGATGTCTTTGTTGTAAAAGCAGATGAACAAAAAGCAGATACAGGAAAGATGGAAGTTAAGAGTGCAAAAGATCTCAATGGAGAAGATCGTTGGATTCAAGACTTAGAATCAAAAGTGGATCAACTGACAAAAGAATTAGAGATTAAAAATGACTCGATAGAAGTTATGAGTCGAAAGGTTGATGAGGCACATCAGCTTGCTGCGAGTGAAAAGAAGCAGTTGGCCAATCTTCAGCTTAAGTACAAAGAAGAGCTAGTTAAAGTTGAAAGCTTAGAAAAAGAATTAAAGAAATATAATGAAGATGAAGCTGGGGCCAAGGGTGAAAACCCTGCTGAGAAGCTAAAAGAGGCCCAGAATGAAGTTAAAAAATATAAGCAAAGACTTAAATTTGCCCAATCTCAAATTCAAAACCTTGAAAAAGCTAAGAAAGCAGCTGCTAGTAAAGGAACTAACGATAAGAAGCTTAGTCATCTTGAGAAGATGCTAGATAAACAAAAACAGCTTAAATCTAAAGCAGATACTGAAGTTGCTAATTATAAACGCGATAATCATAAGCTCTCTCAAGAAAATAAAATCCTTTCAAATAAAATCAAAGAGTTAGAGATGAAGCTCGATAAGAAAAATAAATCAGCAGCATAATTTTTTCTTGCCAAATTATTACAAACCCTTTATAAATATTCTCACGCCTTACCAATGAAAGTTTTTTAAAACCGAATATGTGCCCAGATGGTGAAATTGGTAGACACGCTAGACTTAGGATCTAGT
This sequence comes from Halobacteriovorax sp., assembly GCF_048381875.1. Taxonomy (NCBI): domain Bacteria; kingdom Pseudomonadati; phylum Bdellovibrionota; class Bacteriovoracia; order Bacteriovoracales; family Halobacteriovoraceae; genus Halobacteriovorax; species Halobacteriovorax sp. The sequence goes on from NZ_JBLXBP010000003.1 coordinate 226,384, forward strand.
GCCTTTGGCGTGGAGGTTCAAGTCCTCTTCTGGGCACCATCTTTTTGCTTCCGTACCGGAGGCTTTTTTTTTGCCTTTTTTCTACCATAATGCTGATCGGACTTGAACCTACGGTTCAACCTGCGTTCATTTCGGGCGCAACGCTTCTGGATTATGGGGCATAGATGACATTAACTGGATATGGACCTTCAACAGTTGAAGTACCATCTCCTAAGTAGATATGGAGAGTGTCACTTGTTGCTGGCACATCTGTAGAGAAGATTCCTCTAAGCTCACTAGTACAATCATTTGTTAATGCGCCAGCTGCTGGAGCACCTAGAGATGAATCTTGGATTAGGTATTTAGTATTTCCATTACAGTCTGATATTGTCATATATGCAATTGGGTCAACAATGGTATTACTAGGGTTAGCAAGGCTTACTTGAGTTGTGGTTGGATTCTCAAGATTCGCTTGTCCTTGTTGATAAACATACTTTATCATTTCTTTAGTTAAAGGCTTTTTCCAGATACTCGTGTTATCGATTGTACCAGTAAAGAAGTTAATACCACCATCTTCAACACCACCAATTCTTAGTGGTACAGTTGTAATATTCTTCATTGCCTCTGGCCCAATAACCTTGTAACTTTCTAGCTCACCATTAATATACATACGGATAACATCTCCACGTCTTGTTATGACAATATTTGTCCACGTTGTAAGTGGTATCTGCCCATTTGATGTTATTGTGTCAAAGCCGAGCATTGGGAAGGTGTCAGTAGCTGTTGTCGTCGCATGATATGAGAACTTAATATATTGATTATCTGTATATAATCTAAATTCCTGTTCATCTACATCGGCTTCATTCCACTTGTTGAGAATTGTTCCTTCATCGTCTGAGTCATCAACGAGGTTGATCCAAGTTGAAATTGTAAAGTCAGTACCTAGATTAATTTCATGATCAACAGTTTCGAAATAGTTTTCATTAGCATAGTCGAATGCTTCTCCTATCTGTGCAGACGGATTATATGTTGCTGAGCTTGGCGTTGAAGATGGAACATTGATTAAGTCCTTAGAGCCAATTGCTGCACTTAGGTTTGGAGCTGAGTAATTTGCAGACTCAAATCCCCAGAAAATATCTTCGAGTGGTGTTGCTTGAGGTTGCGAAGTATATAAAATTGGCATTTGAGACATTCCACGTCCATAAAGAGTCTCTATATCTAAAGCAGATAACTCTTGATTCCACATTGCTGTCTCATCTATACCTCCAACAATACCAACGCCATTTGTTTCACGCTGACTTGCACCAATTCGAAGTGGAATAGGTGAGTTCACAAGATCGCCATTATCAATTGTCTCATTTCCAACGTTTACTGAGTTAATGTAGAAATTTACATTCGTACCTGATCTCGTGATAGCGACATGGTTCCAATTACCAAATTCTATCTTACCAGTTGAACAGATCTTCTTGTATGAATCATTATTCCAAACTTGGGTACTATTGACTGTTTGATACTCTAGGCATAGACGGCCATTACTATCAATTAATTTACGATATGACTGTTCTGCAATTGTACTATTCCATTTATCATTAATGACACTGAAAGATGTCGGTTTTGCGATGTTTATCCAATTTGAGATTGTAAAGTTTGACGTGATATTAAAAGTATTTGATACATCCTCAAGGTATCTTGTACCGTTGAACTCTATCGTTTCTCCTTCGATATAACTACTTTCTAAAGATAGAACAACCGAAGGACTAAATACATCATCATTTATTTCTTCAAGAATAATATTATTACTTAGGTTTTCGTTGTTATAGTTCAAATATAGACCAGGCTTTGCAATCATTACTGGATTGTATGTCAGTGCAAAATCAGAGCCTGTTGTTACATTTCCTGCTTCATCTTTAAAATATACACTTATTGTATTTGCTCCACTTTCAAGAATTGGTGAGTGAAGTGCAGAGTTTATCGTAGAGCAATTCTTCCAATTTGGATTAATTGCACTTGGAGTAATACCCGTTAGATTTATTAGAACACCAGCGATATCATTACATGAGCCAATCGTAAATCGAGCATAAGAGAGATTTGTTGGCGATGTTGTTTCAAGTGTAATTGCCGGAATTGCTGGAGGAGTGAGATCACCAGTTACATGTGTAATATCAAAACTTGATGTATATGAACTAACAACAGATCCCGTTTTAAACCATATCTTAACAGTATTTAGTGAATCCGAAGTAAGAGTTGGTGAAGTTAGCCCACCTGCTACATCGGTACATGCTACCCAGCCTGGAGTTCCATCAAGCGGTTCACTATCGAGGCTTGTTCCTACCCAAACATGAGTATAGTCTTGGCAGTCATTGAGCGTGATTGAAACTGTTGAATCATTAGTTGTATTACCAACACCGTTAAATGCTATTGTAGGTGCTGCTGAAATAGGCTCATTGGCCAATCCTTTCTGATATAATTTATAAATTTGGTTAAAGTCGAGAGCATCGTACCATACAGCAAGTTCATCAATACTACCATCAAATCCATATTCATCACTGTGAGTATTATTATAAGTTCTCCATATATTTACATTTGAAACACCAGCTATGTGATTTGATCTTAATGTAATTGTTGTTGCATCATTAACATAATAAGAATCGAAAATCTCAGCGCCTAATTTAAGTCGCTTTAGGTCACTTGTACTTTCAGCGTAAACTCCTGATTGTGTAGAGATAGCATTATTGACTAATGTTATTTGTGTTGGACTATTAACTGAAGCGACTTGACCAATCTCGTTACCAAAAGTTATATATGAGTTATTTGGGAATTGGGCCGAAGTAAAGTTTGTTCCAACTCCTGTAATAATATTTGATCCTGTTGTACTTGATACTGTTCCTGGGATAACCTTTCTAACATTCTCACCAGAGGCTCCTGAAACATGATTTACATCGAGTATAAATGTCGTATTATCTGTAATGCTTGCAATAGTATGAACTTCTCCTGCAATGAGTACACTTTCTCCAACCGTTAAGTCTTGAGTGAAGCGAGTACCTGTACCTGTGACAACTGTAGTATTTGAAATGATATCAACACTTCCATGGATATAATTATAGAATTTATTCTCAAAATCAGAACCAATACCAGTGATAGTATTTGTTCCAGCTGCAACTGAGACATCTTCTGCCATAAGGTCAAGCCCACTTAGACCTGACTCACCAATTCTTAAAGGTGTTGTAAGGTTGTTATTAACAATTTGAGTAGCCGTTCCAATTAAAGCGGCACCGTATTCACGGCCATTAATAAAGATAGCAAGCTTTCTTACATCTCTTTTAATCGCAAGATGGTGCCAACCATTAATTCCACTAAAAGATGTTGTTTCAACTTTAATAGCTTGTTTGGTAATATCCGTTTCATAACCATTTCTAAGGTAGAGTATATACTTTCCTGAACCAGTAGAAGTGTGTTTATATTCTAGTCTAAAAACTCTCTCTTCAAACTCTGATCCCCATTGATCAATAATAACACTCTTATCGTCAGTGAAAATATTTGCGCTATCTGCATTTGGTTGCTTGATCCACATTGATAAAGTGAATTCAGAAGTGAAGTCAATTGGTGCAACAGAGTCCGATCGTAAAAATTGTCTTGCGCCAACGGTATTTATATTGTCGCCTGCTAAAATATCTTCATAACGAGTGAATTGGAAAGCCTCTCCTTCAATAGCATTAACACTTCCTGTCGTCACTGCATTTTTCACATTTAGAGATTCTGAGTTTGTTACCCCACTTAAGCTATTTGAAGTAAGTTGTGTATTATTAAAGTTCCAGTAAAAGTCAGGAACAGCAGGTTCAACATAGTTTAAAGGATATAGTTCCAGCTTTTCTTGATTACTTCCCTTGAAGAATAAGTAAGCAATTTGATCCTCTGTAAGAGGTGAGTCATAGATAACGACTTCATCTAGTCGACCTCTAGTTTCTAATAATGATAGTTTCCCACTGTTATGAAGTTTTAGATTGTTTGTCTTTGTATAAAAAGATGAAATTAGTTTTCCATTAAAATATATTTTTAGAGAGTTATTTTCTCTTCTAAAAGTTAAGTGTGTCCACTGCGCAGGTATCAGTGATTGATTTGTTGTAAATGTTCCGATATCAGGTATGTGAATTTCAATTTGATTAATTGATGTTCTTGAAATTCGCATCTGCCCATACTCTAAGATTTTATATTCAGATGTATCTTGTGGTAAGTGCCACATAGAGATCGTAAAATCTCTTTCCATATCGTATTCAAAAGTAAAAGTATTACTAATTGTCTCTGATGAAGTTGTTGACTCAATTGCATTCCCACCAATTGTAGATGAAACTTTAGGTATATCACTTGAGGCTATAATATGAAGGTTTCCTGCTAAGTCTCTAAAGTGGTCAGCACTAATAGAATCTTCAGTGTTAAATGTATAGTATGCCAGTGGATGAATTAAGTCTGGTGGAATATAGGTAACATTAAAAGATGTTGATCCTGAGATATCTCCTTCTTCATCTCTAAAGTAGACAGTAATATCGTTATCACCTCTTTCAAGTAAGTGGGAAATTACATATCCTTCATCACGGGTACAATACTGCCAGCCAATATCGTCTTTACTTGGTGGTGCATCCGAACTGGAATTTACAAAAATTGCATTAATCAGAATCCCGTTTGCTCCAGTACATGTTGGCATTGTGAAATGACTCCATGGTGAAGACGTCGTTGTAAGATTACCTGTGAGCTCTATTCCTGGATCAGTTGGAGCAATACCATCCGCTAGTGTCGTAGGAAGAAGGTCTGATCCGTATTCGTATAGATAGTAAACTTCTTCTTCTGATAGAACATTGTGCCAAATCATGACATCATCAATAACGCCTTTAAAGAAAGAGTTTGCTTCAGCTGTTTGTAGATATCCTGTCTCTGCACCAATATTCCAATAACTGAAATCATCATTAACAACTTCAATATAATTTCCATCAAAGAGCTGAGCGTATTTTTCTGCTACTTTTACACCATCAAGATATAGCTCTAGTTTTTGTTTGTTAAATGTTCCTACTATATGGTGAAGGCCTGTATTGTAGATACTTGTATCAAAATCTACAGTTAGAGTTTGAATGCTTCCTGTTGCTCCAGGGGATCTTGCAGTCACATAAAATTGTAAATTACCATTTTTAACTCTAAGTCCAATCCCTGATCCATCTGTGAGTGTTGCTTTTTGAATATTACCAGCGATGTGACGATGCTTTGTTTCGCCTTTTACGAGATGGGCCCATGCCGATATTGATGTTGTATACATTGGGTTTGTATTTGCATCTGGTTTTATCTTAATAAATTCATCGATACCATTAAAGCTGAACCCTTCTTCGATTACAGCATTGTCTCCACTCGTTGCAGTTGATTCAGGTGGTGTTGTGGCATCAAGTGATCCATGTGCAGTACCAAAGTTATCATAAACTTGAGGATGTCCATAAGCGCCAGATGCTGCTGAATCCAGTGACCAGTGAACACTTGGCCTTGGTATGTCAGAAACATAGGTTGGCATTGTATATGATTGATCATTTGCAGTACCAGAAGCTGCGGAAACTTCACCAGTAAATGATCTTGCCCAAACCCTTGGCGTTACCGATCCAGTTGGTAGAGGCGAGCTTAATATACCACCAGCTATTGTGTTACAAACTTGCCAATTTTCATCTGTATCACTTGGCTGTACTGTTGAGTCAGATACCAAGATCATATCGGTATCTGTACAATCATTCATTGTCAGACGAAGTCTTGAACCAAATGATTTATAACCTGGGTTATAAATAGAAGCTCTTGTATTTGCCGGAGTTACAATCGGTCTTAATGGATCATAGTTTCTCGTATTATTATTTGCATAATTACTATAGAGATTTGTAATTTGAGATTGATTTAGGGCCTTACTCCAGATTGCAACGTCATCAATATTCATATTTGAATGTTTAGATATTTGTTCGTCTGCTCCCGCTTTTGCGGCCATAACAAAAGGAACTTCTTCAACAGCATCATAAGTTACACTTTCAAAATCATTTAAGTCTTTCTCTCTTTTAAGTGTTCCGTTTTCATAATATCTTAGATAGCGTCCATCATATGTGTATAGAACATACACCCAAGATGAAGGAAATTGTGAAACAGGTAGATCAAGTACATAATTTCTATTACCGATATTAACTTTGAAATCAACAAACTTGTTACTAGTTCCACAAGATGATTCATCGCAATTTAGATACATCTCCATACCACCTGGCTGTGTACCTGTCATACTAAAGAAACGATCTCCACTTCCTTCATCCATTGGAATATTGTGGTCCATCCAAAATCCAATAGTGAATTCATCTGTAACTTTAAGTTGTGGATCGTAATCAGTTTTTAAATATTGACGTTCACCATCAAAACTTAATCCATTTCCAACTTTTGCAGAGGCTATATTTTGAGCACCAAAATTATTGATGTTGATAGCGTTTGATGAGTCGTAGAAAATACTACCGATTTTTGTATTTTGATCGAGCGTCCAATAAGCAACTGGCCGTGGAAGAGGAGGGTCTGTGTATTCAACAACGATACTTTGAGGAGAACTTATATTTCCTCTTGCATCTCTAAACCAAAAGTATACAGTATGTACACCTGGAGTGAGTGTCGGTGAATCAATTACACCATCTTTTGTACTACATTGTTGCCATCCGCTTGACGTATTTGTTGGCCCCGGTTGAGCATCAACAGTGATATAGACACCAGTGATATCATTACAGTCATTTATTGAATAAACTGGATTTGGATTATCTGTTGGCCAATTTGTTCCAAACGTCGAGTTAACAACAGAAAGTGTAGGCGTTGTTGTAGGAGCTGTTGAATCAGTTGGATAAACTTCATCTACATATCTCTTATAATGGTAGAAAATCTCTTCATCAGTTAGAGTCTGATTGAATACCATAAAATCATCAAGAGCACCTTGGAAGTTTTCTGATTGTGTATTATCTCCTAGATAGAAACCACTTACAAAATCAAAGTCAACTTTACGTATCGTCGTCGTTGACCAGTTTTGATAGCCTGGATCTGCTTGAGCAACAAGGTTAGCATCAATATATAAAGATAACTCTTGTCCATCGTATTTTACTGCCAGTTGATGCATTCCGGTTTGAATTAATTCTAGAGGATATCTAATAATTCCGTACGGAACACTTCTGGTATAGCCAGATGGTTGAACGATATTTACTTCAAAAACAATATCGCCACTATCAAGATAAACACGTATGTCATCTTTTGAGTTTTTCTTTGTAATAATTTGTCTAGTAGCTGTATCAGTACTATTTAAATGTAGCCATGTCATTAATGTAAAGTTATACAGATTTTCAAATCTAAAATTATTAGCAATATCTATATAATCATCACTACCATCGAATATTACTTCGTTACCGTTACTACTTGTTGAGATTGTAGGGCTTCCATTTAACTGAGCTGATACTTGTGAGGTATGATCAGTAAGTGTTGAACCGTTAATCGTGCCATTGTCAAAAGATGCATGATAAATAGGCTTTACTAGATCGTAGTCTGAATATGTTGGGATCGGATCAATTTCTTTTGTACCAGCTAAAGTCGAAATATCACCAAGTGCATTCTTTGCATACACATCAACATAAGTTGTTCCAGTTGGGAGCTTTTCAGATAATATAGCACCAGGGTTAGTTACACAACGATGCCAGTCATCGCTGTCATCGGCCGGTGGTGGTGCCCCTTGATAAGTAATATATACCCAAGGAGTATTTGTACAATTTAAAATTGTCATCTTAGCGTAAGGGCCGAAATGACTATCGAAATATATATAAGCGTTATCAACATTTGAAGGTGCATTCATCGTCTCAACTTGTCTTGTCGATGACTGCCCTTTTGTATGTGCGGTTGCTACTTCTGTTGGTGATAAGTCATATCCCCAAACAGCAATTTCATCGACTTTCTCATTTAAAAAGTTTGTCGCAAGATTATTCTGATTAGATTCTGCACCAATTCTAAAATCAGTTGGAACATCGTAGCGAACGAAATCTCTTTCAGGTAGTACTCCTGAAGTAGCAATTTCGACGCCATTTAAATACAACTTAACTTCCTGGTCATCAAAAATACCGATTACATGATTCCATCCTGTTGTAACACCGGCCATTGAACTCGCTAAATTAATTGTTCCTGCAATATCTAACTCAAGTGTAAATCGTATGTTGCCACCGCTTTGATAGAGTTTATAACCACCTCTGTTTGTTGCTGTTGAATAGACGTGGCGGTCGATATAGACACGGTTTGTACTATCAGATTGTGTAAGATAGAACCATCCACCAACAGATAAGAAGTTAACTGGTGTCAATAAGACAGTGTCTTGAGTTGTTAGATAAGACTGGCTACCTGTAAGGGATAATGCTTCTCCTACTTTTCCTGTGGTATAAGTTGCTGTCGGGTTATCGGCAGCATCTACGTTGACTTCGATAAGGTCGTGTACACCATGTTCAATAATATCAATGACAGTTTTATCAACGCTTGCAACACTTTCGATTGGCCAGTAAGCATTTGAATATGGAACTGTTGCAATTGGAGTATAATTTACAACTAGGTCAGAAGAAGAGCTTGTTACATTACCAGCTAGATCTTTAAACCATGTCGTTATAGTGTGACCACCTTCTGTAAGTTCTTCTAGTCCAAATGAACCACGTCTTTCTCGACATACTTCCCAGCGATCATCCTGCTTGTCTGGTCTTGTCCCTTCATTAACTAGAACTCCTGAAATATCTGTACAGTCGTTAACGGTGAAATATGCTTTATTAGAGAATAAATCTGGCCTAGTATTTTCTAGTGTTAAAGTAGGGTTCGGTGGTTCCGTTACATCAGTCTCATAAAGAATATCTGCACCATTATGATATAGAGAAGACGCTTCTAGTCCTGTTAGAACTTGATCCCAAATAATGACTTCATCTATTTTATTAGCAAAGTTACTATCTTCGATATTGTATAAGTTACAATTTAAACCAGAGCGCGCATAGTAATGTGATTTACCATTTGTTGGCTCATCTCCAGTAGATGCTTTTGCCCCAACGAAAGTGTTTACACCTGTCTCATAGACGATTGGCGATGGTGAAGCATTAGAGAAGGACTTGACAAAAATACCATCAAAATAAAGACTGGCCTTCTGTCCATCGTAAGTACCAATAACTAAGTGCCATCCTGTTGTGTAGTTCTTTGTTTCAAGATATGGTTCTAGGAGCCCATCTGCTGTATGAACAGTAAATCGAAGCCCTTTGTCATCCTTGTTGGCCGCATCAACTTTTATTGACCAACCTTTGCCATTGAACTCATTTGAGATGATATGATCATCAGAGTGTACACCGTCACCAGTTAAGTAAACCCATGCTGCAACAGAGAGTGTATCACTTGGCTTAAGTTTTGAGTTCTGAGGAGATTTAACGCGTAAGAATCGGTCATCACCAAAGAGCATCGATTTATTTAAAACACCATTAGAGTCGATTGTTACAGGCGCTAGTGCTGGATTGTGTACCATCGTTCGATCACATGGATCAGTATCAAAATCAACATAGTCTAATTCATAACCTTCATTTTTCAGCTTTAGGCCACTGATGCGGTCTAAGGCTTCGTTTGAGGTATTGTTGTAGTGGGCCTCGTCAAAAGTCCAGTGAACAACTGGTCTTGCAATAGGCTTATCGTATTTTGTTATAATTGGAACATACTCAAAAGTTTTTGAAATATTTCCGTAAATATCCTTTGTCCAAAATTTTGCATAATTGTCAGTTGGATCTAGTCTTTTTGAAAGTAGACCACCTGTTAAAGTATTACAAAGCTGCCAGTCCTCATCATTTTTATCTGGAGGGAATTCATTCTTTGTAACAATAATATAATCAAGTCCAGTACAGTCTGTGACTGTTAGATTTGCTCTTGATACTAATGAGTTGTAGTAAATGATATTTAAGTTTACCGGGATTGATGGAGGAGTAACATCGTAATATGCTTTATCACCTTTAGATTGTCTCTCGTATAATTCATTAATAACTGTATCACTTAAAGCAGCTCGATAAAAAGAAACTTCATCGATACTACCATCAAAGTAATTACCCGATGGGCCTGTTGATGTTGTAGGTGATGCTCCAATTAAGAATGAGTTGCTTTGTGCATAATCAATATCAGCACTACCCGCAATAACAGTATTAACTTCTTCTATTCCATTAATAAATAGTCTAATCGTTCCATTGTTCCAAACACCAGTAACGTGAGTCCAATCTCCTGGAGTTAATGATGTCGTTGAGTAGGAAGCGACTTGAGGGCCACCTAAGGCTTGAACCTTAAATTCTACAACACCGTTATCAAGAGCAATCTCGTAACCGCCGTTGTTGTAGTTACCTGCAATTACTTGTCTTGAAGTTGGGAAAGAATCCACATTAAACCACGTTGATAGTGTTACTTCAGAAGCTGGCTCAAATGATACATCGTTTAAGACTTCAATATAATCACTCGTGCCGTTGAAATTCATTGCTTCATCGGCAACACCCGTTGACTCAATTGGCCCATAGTTTTCACCATGATGAGCACTTGTTACGTCATAGATCACACTTCCATCACGATTTGCTCGGTCTAGTGTGTAGTAAGAGTCAGGAGTAGGTATGGTTGCATCAAAGTTATATGTGATTGTTAAATCAGTTGAAGTGTCAGAAACATTTCCAGACTCATCCATAAACCATACACGCAGATCATTTGCACCAATTTCTAATAAACTCGATTTAATTAGGTCATCTGTTGTTGAACAAGTTTGCCAATTAGCAATTTCACCAGTTGGCTTGGTATCATCAAGTGCTACATAGACCTTAGCAATATCGCTACAGTTATCTACGTTGAGTCTTGCGACAGGAATTCCAATTGTGTAAAGATTATCACGTGGAGTAACTGGTACTGAAAGTGGAGGAACAGTATCTTGTCCTTCAAATAATTCAGTAATAGCTGCAGAAGTTAATGAGTAGTCCCAAACTAATACTTCATCGATTTTATTATCAAAATGCGTTCCAAGAGCAGCACCATTATTACATGTTGCTCCAGCACCAATTACAAATGAACCTAGACAAGTGTATTGAATAGGTAGGACACTTCCGTGGTCAACACTTGCAACTTGTATACCATCAATATATAGATTTGTGTTTCGTCCATCATAGACACCAACGATATTATGAAATCCTGTTGTGTAGGCCGAGGTTGCAATTGCAACTGATCTTGTTCCACCACTAGTTTCTACAAAGAATTTCAATTCACTTGTACTGTTGTCAATTTCAATTGAGTAACCATGAGAAGAGATTCTATTCCCGGCCAGCACCTGCTGACGATTATCATTTGCAGTCAGTTGGGCCCAGATCGAAATGGTTACTTCATCTGCGACTTGAGAAAGTGCGGCATGTTTAGTCTCTAAGTAGGTATTACTTGCTTTTACAAATTGATAAGCTTCATTTTGGACTCCAGATACACTTGGTGTCGCACCATTATTTGTTGCATGGTAACCAGATCTGATCTCTTGAACTAGTGATCCATCAATATGATCATTATCCATAGTATAATGTAGGATACTTGGTTCATAATGATTTGTTGATGTTACAACTGTATCTACATAGTAAAAAGCATTAGTGATATTATTGTATTCATCTTTACCCCACACTTTTAATTCATGAGGACCTTGTGTTAGGTTCTTGTTAATTGCTGCACCAATAACTTCACGGCATAGTTGCCAACGTGGTGTATCTACTGTTGGTGGGTGAGTCGTTTCATCGATATAGATGAATTTATTATCTCCACAAGTATCAATAGTTAATTTTGTATTTTGTAGTGTCTCACCATAGAAAGAAGCAGAAGCTATATCTGCTGGCTTAGTGGAATGTTGACTAACCTTAAATTGGTTGAATGTATCAATATAGAGATTTAAAATATTTTGTTCAGATAAATACTTATCCCAAATTGCTAGTTCATCTAATTGTCCATCGAAATTACTTGTTATAGTCGGCTGATCAGTACAATTAACATCCGTACCAACTGCAAGAATTGTAGGACATCCATATTGGAGATTTGCTGGAGAGCCTAAATCTGTCGTTGCCTGTAGTTGTCCATCAATATAAATATTGATAAATCGTCCATCAGAAGTACCAGCAATGTGATGCCAACCTGTTGTGTACGAAGAAGTAGCAATTGAGACCGATTGTCCACTAGCATAGAAACGCAGGTCTCCTCCATTTAATTTGAATCCATATCCACCAACACCTTCTTCTATATTTCCCATGATAACCTTGTTTCCAGTGTCACCACTTGTTAGGTTTGCCCACATTGAGACAGAAACAGCGGTCGTCGGTTTTAGAATAGGTGTATTTTTTGTTAATAGATAACTGTTGGTACCACTTAGCGAAACTGCTTCATCACTTCTTCCGGCCGTACTTGTTACGCTGCCATTATTCCAATAGACAAGATGGTTTTCACCTAGAGCGTCGATAATACGACCCTCTTTTTTGTGAACGTTATCCATTGTCCAATATGCTATAGCGTCTGGATAAGCTCCTTGAGTTGGGTTAAAGATGAATGATACATCTCTTGGAGTTGAATTTATATTACCTGCAGCATCCTTAAACCATGCTGATATTGTATAAGATCCAATAAGGTCAACGTGATATGTCAGTGCACCAACTGCTTCACTACAGTCTTGCCAACCTGATTGATCCTTATCTGGTGCAACATATGGAGATGGATATTCAGATGGCTTCAGATAAATTTGATCGACATCTGTACAGTCAACTACAGTCATTCCAACAGGTGCACTCGCAACTTCAGGTGCTCCTTCCACTATAATTTCTGGCCTCGGTGGAGGAGTTAAATCCCCATTTGCTTGAACTTCAACATCTTGAGTGAGAGAAGTTGTCGAAACATTTCCACTAGCATCTTTAAACCATGCATATAATGTATATACTCCATCTGGAGTAAGTGAAGCTGATTTTAAAAGCTCTGCAGAATTAGAGCATGTTAGCCAGTCTGGACTGTCAGCATCAGGGGCCGTTGAGCTCTTTGTTACGATCATGTCAGTAATCACATCATCAGGGTATTCTTTTGTAATACTTTGACCAGTTGCTCCCGCAGTGTGAGGGAAAACTAGTTCTAAAGATGTATCATTAGTTATTGAAGCGACTTTTAAAACCTCACTTCCAATATTTATATAATCTCCAACGCTGATCTCACTTGTGAAAAGTGTTCCCGTACCAGTTACATTAGTTGTCGATGCCGTTATATCTACTGTCCCTGTCATTGCAACTGGAGGATTTGGTTCACAAGTGTTTAAAGTAAAAATAGCACGAGATGCATTATCTAATAAAATTGGCGGAGAGCTAGCATCTCCATTGTTTAATGTCATTGCCAATGGTACAGCTGCTCCATCTCCTCCAGAAACTGGAGGCGGTGTTGAATCAACAGCAGTATAGCGAATAGTAAGTCTTTCATGCCACGGATCTAATGTATATCCATCATTAAAGTAGAACCATACATCAAGTGTGTGTATCCCTTCTGCTGGAATTATTGGTGAAGTGATAGCATTCATCGCAGTCGTACAGTCTTGGCCATCGCCAGTTGTAAAATCTGCGACTGAAGGTGGTATTTCCATTGTATCATCGAGTTTTACATATACTTTTGAAATATCAGTACAGCTATCAATTGAAATAGCAGCTGTATTTGTGTCAAGATCAGTTCCATTTGCTAAGTAAGCACTAGGAGGTACAAAGTTTACGTTAACTTGAGAGTAACCTGTTAGAACATTACTACTTAAATCTTTGTACCAGAAGTTTAGAGTTTGTTCTCCATCACTTGTTAGTGTATGTGTAATGGCCCCGGCCGATGTAGAGCAAGTTTGCCATTGTGGATCACCAGGTGCAGGTTGTGTACCTTGATTAATTAAAATTTCACTAATCCCATCACATGCTTCAAAAGTAAATGAAACATGAGGTCTGTTAATTACTGGAGACTCAACCCAGTTGATGACAGGATCATATCGAAGAGGCAGATCAATAGCATTTAGAGAGATGCTTGTGTCTTCATATTTAAGATATACTTTTAGTGTATGATCACCTGGAGTAAGTGTATAAGATTTAAGTCCACCAATTGCTGTTGTACAAGTTTGCCAATCAGGATCACTCGCAGCAGGTTGTCCGTCGACGTCTTTAAAAATAACTTCAGTTATTCCAGCTTCTGTACAGTAATCAATGGAAATATCTGCAATAGTTGTATTAATTGTTGGCCCATTTTCTACCGTTAATTGTGGTGGTGTAAAGAAAACTTGATGGGCAATAAATGAAGGCTGCACATTTTCTGCAACGTCTTTAATCCAAAATTGAAGATTATTTGCTCCAACATCGAGATCATCAAATGTCATCGAATAATTTACAGTATCGCAAGTTTGCCAACCTGAATCTGCGGCAAGTGGTGGAGCTCCAAGTCCTTTTGTGATTTTCACATGAGTTACATCGTTACAATCACTTAGGTTGAAAAGACCAAGGGGTTGTCCTGTAACAACTGTTCCCACAACTTCTCTTGCACCAATTGTCGGAGGAGTTGTATCGACTTCAATTGAGTCTGTAGAACAAGCAGAAAGAGTTGAATTACCTGCGCTATCAAAAGCTAATACTTTTGCATAATAGATATTATCTGTGAGTCCATCAATTGTTACGGCATCAGAGTTAGTGCCACTTCCTGTTAATGGATGTATTGTTTCATTTAAAGTACAAGCTGCATCTGTATACGTATAGATTTGATGGTCAGAAATACTATTGAGGTCAGTAAAGGCTGTCCAACTTACACTAATATCATTTCCATCATTATCATAGAGATCAGCAAATTGAAGATCGGCCGTATTATCTGTTGGACTAATAAGGTCAATTGTAATTGCATCTGTTGAACAAGCTGATTCTGTCGTATTTCCTGCAAGGTCAATTGCAACAACCTTTGCATAATAAACACCATCTGTAAGTCCATCAACAATCGTATTATTAGCAACTGTCGTATTTCCTGTTAGTCCATGGTCTACTTCATTTAAGCTACAAGCAGCATCTGTATAAGTTAAAATACGATGATCACTTAAATAAGTGTCAGTGAAACCCGTCCAAGTAAGATCTATATTATTTCCTGTATTGTTGTAGTCATTTGTAAATTGGATATTGGCCGTGTTGTCAGTTGGTGGCGTCTTATCGATTACGATAGAGTCAGTAGAACAAGCAGATAATGTATCAAATCCCATGAGATCATGGGCCCTAACTCTTGCGTAGTAAATACCTTCGGCAAGCCCTGTTATATTATTTGCAGATGCTGCTGTGGAGCTTGTTAGTCCGTGATTAACTTCACCTAGAGAACAAGATGAGTCGGTATATGTATAAACTTCATGATCACTTAATGTTAAATCAGAGAACGCAGTCCAAGTAACGGCAATATTATTTCCAGTATTTTCATGAGTAAGAGTAAATTGGATATTTGCTGTGTTATCTTGCGGCGGTGTTGAGTCAACAATGATCGAGTCAGTTGAACAAGCTGATAATGTTGTATTTCCTGCGCTATCCATTGCGCGAACTCTTGCAAAATAAGTTCCGTCGGCAAGGCCATCAATAGAAGTTGAATCAGTTAAAGCGTTACTTCCTATATAAGGATGAGTTACTGTACCTAATGTACAAGAAGAGTTTGTGTAAGTTAGAACTTGATAATCAGCTATTCCATTTGTGTCTGTAAATGCGGTCCATGATACATTTAGATCATTACCATCAATATCATGAGTATCTGCAAAGATGAGGTTTGCTGTGTTGTCAGTAGGGGCGGTTGTATCAATGGTAATTGCATCAGTAGAACAAGCACTTGTTGTTTCATTACCCGCTAAATCATAGGCAACTACTTTTATGTAGTAAGTACCATCGCTTAAACCATCAATGATTGCAGCATTGGTGCTGGTTGCACTACCTGTTAGGCCGTGATCGACTTCATTTAAAGTACATGCAGAGTCTGTGTAAGTATAAATTCTGTGATCACTTAAATATGTATCAGAAAAGTCTGTCCAAGACACATTAACGTTTTCACCGGTATTATTGTAATCGTTTGTAAATTGAACATCAGCAGTATTGTCAACAGGAGCTGTTTTATCAATTACGATTGAATCTGTAGAACATGCTGATAGAGTATCAAAGCCCATGGCATCATAAGCTCTTACTCTAGCGTAATATGTACCTTCGGCCAGTCCAGTTATGATGCTAGATGAAGTCGTCGTTGAGCCTGTTAACCCGTGATCAACCATGCCTAAAGTACAACTTGAATCAGTGTAGGTATAAAGTCGATGATCACTTAGAGTTAAGTCTGTAAAAGCTGTCCATGAAACAGCAATATTATTTCCTGTATTTTCATGTGTTGCACTAAATTGGACACTGGCGGTGTTATCTAGTGGTGGAGTTGAATCAACTATAATTGAATCTGTTGAACATGCAGACTTAGTACTATTTGCACCTGGGTCAAATGCTTCAACAATTGCCCAGTATTGGCCATCGGCAAGAGAAGTAATATTTGTGGCATTGGAATTTGTACCACTTGAAGTTGCTCCATGGTCAGTTTCACCAAGCGTACAAGTATTATTTGTGTATGTATAAAGTTTGTGGTCGACAACACCATCAGGGTCTGAAAATGCTGTCCAAGTAACAGCAATACTATTTCCATCAATATCAGTAGCTGCACTAAATTGTAAATCTGCTCCATTATCAATAGGTGAGTCTTTGTCGACTCTTATGGTATCTGTAGAACAGTTTGAAGTTGTTTCACTTCCTATTCCATCAATTGCTGTAACAGTTGCCCAGTAGTCTCCTGTATTTAATCCGTCCACAGCAGCACTGTCAGAATTAGTACTACTTCCAGTAAGAAATGTACCTACTGATGTTGAACATGTTGAGTCACTAAAGATTTCAATACGATGATTTGTAAGTGTTAAGTCACTGAATGCTGTCCATGAAATAGAAAGATCATCTCCGTCATTATCTAATGTGTCGATAAATTGTAAGTCCGCACCATTATCAACAGGTGCAGTTGCATCGACAAAAACACTATCGAGTGAACAAGAGGATGAGCCTTCAAGTCCCACATGATCGATTGCTATGACCTTTGCCCAGTATTGTCCATCCACAAGGCCATCAACATTCGTATTATCAGTTATGGCGGCACTAGAAGTCGTATAGCTATTATAGAGATTTAATGGGTTACAGGTATTATCAGTATATAATTCAATGCGATGATCGACGACTTGTTGATCAGTAAAAAGGCTCCATTGAACAGGGATATTATCACCAACAATTTCAACATCATTATCAAAAGTAAAACCTGTTCCAGTGTTATCAATAGGAGCAGTATTATCGTAAGTAATATCTATTGTTGTGTTAGCACTTGAAATAAAATTCAATGGAGTAACACTATCTGCATCTACATCTTCTGTTTTTGTCCATAGATAGTAAGTATTAAGCCCTTCACTTGGAAAGTTGTTTTGTAAATAACCACTTGAGAGAGCCGTTTCACAGTTTACCCAAGCATCACCGACACTAGGAGTGGTTCCTGTCGTATTGGCAAAGACATACTTTGTTTGAGTTGGAGGCTCAAAATAGACAGCATCACCTGAACAGGCATTCAGTGAGCAACTATCAATATTTAAGGTTGTAGGCTGATCTTTTGTCAGTGTACCTAGAGATGAAGTTAAGTTTGGGATAGTTGGGTCAGTATCTAAGTTAATTGAAAAGTATGGTCCACTAGTTCCGAGCTCTTTTTCAAAGACGTTACCTGCTTCATCTCTAGCAATGATTTTAAAAGCAGGGGCAGGGTGATTCTTATTAGGAACACAGAATTTTATTTGATTGCTACTACCTGTAACAGTTGTAACTTCAGAATAATTAGTTGTATTAAAATCTGGTGTGTAGAGAATCTTGGCACTTGCTACACCAGAGTTGTCATCAGTTAGTGTGTAGTTTAGTGTAAAATCATTATTACCGTTCATCGGACCGGCAGTGGTAACAAAGTCAATTTCAGGTGGAACTTTATCGTACTCAGTGATTGAGTTAATATCGATGCGGCCTTTTAAGGGATCTGAACACCCAGTAAAAAGGAATATAATCACAAGTGAATATATTGATAAATTAAATAAACTTATTCTACTAACCCCATGATATTAGTTTCATTTGTTAACGTTTAACGCGCCATCCCGTTAAGTTAGTTTAAATCTTGTTTAATTTTTCTTATAGGGGTAAATTATTGCCAATAATATTTATTATCTCGCTTAAACAAATATTAGGTAGTTATGGAGGCAGAATTGTACTCATTCCTTGTTTATTGAACGAGTTACAGCTTTTGCTATAATTAAAAATAGTTTAACTCTTAAAGTGGGTAAGTGTGGGATTTCTTAAGGTTATATTTCTTTTTTGTGTCTTTTTATTGCCAGTAGGCGCAGAACCCTTAGATTTCCAAGAAATTATCAAGAGTAAAAAGGTCAAGTTTATTAAGCTTCCTTACCGAGTAAGTAAGGATAAAGAGCGTTTATCTGAAATTTATAAGAAGTTTATCAAAGACGATTCGATTGTAAGTATCAATCATCCTATGGTTGAGAAAACAATTAAGAATAATAAGAGAATCAATTTTAATAACTTAAAAGCTAACTCTCGTTTTGAGCTATATATCTCTGTTGATCTTTTGGATTTTGATAAGCTTTCAAAGTTTCAATTTAATTTAAAGAAGTCCCAAAGAACAACTCAGGAAAAGCTCGATA
This sequence comes from Halobacteriovorax sp., assembly GCF_048381875.1. Taxonomy (NCBI): domain Bacteria; kingdom Pseudomonadati; phylum Bdellovibrionota; class Bacteriovoracia; order Bacteriovoracales; family Halobacteriovoraceae; genus Halobacteriovorax; species Halobacteriovorax sp. The sequence continues at coordinate 245,210 of NZ_JBLXBP010000003.1, forward strand.
AACTGAAAGAAGAATTAAGTGAGTCTCCCTTGAGGGCTTCTGTTTTCTATATGGCATCATATGGAAGCTTTACGCAAAATAATCCGGCCCATGCAGATGTAACTTTTTTACAAAATTCACCCATCTCTCTAGGTTTAAGTGTTTCTTATTATCCAAAGGAGAAGCCTTATAACTTTGCGGGGAGCATTTATTATTCTTACTTAACGACTGCCTTGATTGATCAAACAGATGATGAAGTAAAAGTTGATCCAGAAATTGGAGGCAATATTTATTTTTCTTATAAATTAAAGTCACCAAAGATGTCGTGGTATACAGGGCTTGATTTTGAGAAGTTTAATACCTTTAATCTTGAAAATTTACAAAAAAATGCTCTTGTTACTTTTGATACAAATCAGGTTATCTATTTAACAGTTGGTGCTTCAAGATCTATTGATATTCTCGGCCATAAATTCTTTACAAAATTAAGTTATTCACACTCAGTTGTTTCCAGTAGAGATAATAGCTTCGCAGCTTCTGAGTATAATGAAACCTTTTCAGGTAGTAAGGTTTTATTTTATCTATTTAAAAACCTTGGAAATAGTTTCTTTGCTCATAGCTTATTTAAATACCATTGGATGAGTGGTCCTTCTGATATCACAACACTTAGACTGGGGTTAGGTTTCGGTTATATCCTTTAATAATCTTTAAACTTTTTTTACTTAGTGCCGAATAGTTATTGAGGTATTTAGTATGAAAAGTAATTCGATTTTATCAAGTATTGTCATTTTATTAACTCTTCAGTCATGTTCATTTGATTCATATAATTTAGTTGAACAACTAGGAATGGAAGAGAGTAAAAGTGAAGAAGTTGTTGTTTCTGAAGATGAAATGGTTTTTGATCTTGGAGAAGTCACAGCTCAAAAGGAACACTCTATACTTAGATCTGATTCGATTTTTGAAGATGTACCAAAAACAAAACTAATAGAAAAAGAAATAAGCTTTAACGATATTAAAAGAGGCCCAGCTTCTGCAGATGAAGAAGCCTTTGACTACTATGTCGTAAAACAACATGATACGGCCATGAAGATTGCCTTTTACTTATATAAAGATATTAGAAGATGGAAGGATATTAAAAGATTAAATGGTACGACTAATTTATTTACAGGGCAAAAAATTAAAGTTCCTGTTGTTCCAGAAGTTTTAGATTATACAAGACCTGAAGGTGATCCATACTTAATTAAAAAGGATGATACATTAGGACGAATTTCGGAAAAAGTATATGATGGACGTAGTCGCTATTGGATCAATATCTGGGATAATAATAAAGAAGTTATTGATGATTATGATTTAATTTTTCCTGGCTTTACTCTATATTACAAGGATTACCAAACTGTGAGAAAAGAGTACCGTGAAGTACGAAAAAAGTACGACTTCTCAAATCCGAAGAGAAGAGATATTAGCTCAATAAAGAATTAAACTTTTAAATTAAATTCAAAGCGTGTGCCATGACCTTTCTTGGAATCGACATAAATTGATCCATTAAGCTTCTCAATGGCCTCTTTAACTGCACTCATTCCTATTCCTCGTCCTGAGAACTCGGAGACACTATCTCTTGTGGAGAAGTTGGGATCAAATATTTTTGCCATCAAGTCTTGTTCACTTAGCTTTTCAATTTCATCAGATTCATACTTTTGTAAAAGCTTTTCCTTTATCGCTTCTGTATTGAGTCCAGCTCCGTCATCACTTATTAATATTTTAATTTGATCATTATTAGTTTGAATATCAATTTTTATTTCACCTTTTTCTTCTTTTCCTAGTTCTGACCTTCGATCACTCGGCTCTATACCGTGATCCATACTATTTTTGAAAACATGTACTAAAGAGTTGGAAAATTCTTGAACTTTTTCTGGTGCTATACGAAAGTCTGACTGTGGAATGATTAAGTCCTTCATCGGCTTTCCTAGGCTTTGTGATATCTTCTCAACTAATTTAGGGTATGGATTAAAAATACTTGATATCGATTTCTTATGTAGAAAGTTCTCAAGAACTTCTTTACCTTCGCTACCAAGAGAGCTTAATGATCTTGATAGATAGTCGATATCGTCTTTTTCAAAGCTTATAATATTATGATTTGAAAACTTTTCATCTAACTCGTTAATTGATTCGTTAATAAGGTCCTTTGCAGATGCAGCACGAATCTTTATGTCGTTTACGACTTGTGGATTGGATTCATTTGATTGAATGAATTCTTCACATTCAATTGCATATTGTTGAATATCACTAAATGAGTATGTACCAAAACCACCATTTAATGTATGAAATACCATAAGGGCGCGATCACAAAAGCTGTCACTAGCAGGTGAATCAATAATCTCGTCAAGAAGACTGTTTGCTTCAGATACTAGATTCTTTATGATTTCTTCATTGAGGACATACTCTGTGACATTGTTAATATAAGCTTCTTTCCTCTTAATATTTTCTTCAAGTACTAACTTTTCTGTAAAGTCCGTTGCTAAAACAACAATGCCACTAAGAGTCTCATCAAGCATAAGAGGGTAGTAGTCAAAATTAATATACTTAAAGTTCTCATCTCCAAGACTACCTTGTTGGAAATTATCTGGTCCAAGTGGTGCACAGCTTTCAAAAGGCATCTTCTGTGCAAAAGTTAGCTCTAGCCACTTCTGTGTAGCGGACTCATTTTCGGACTTAATATATTCCGCAAATCGTTTGTTTTCTGGGGAATTTCCAAAAATTGATAAGCAAGAGTTTGTATATAAGTCAGAACATGTTCCATCTGGTCGTATAACAAATAAACCCTGTGAAAGCGAATTTAGCATTGCTGTAATATATGAGTTCGCATCTTTTAAGTCTTTTGTTCTTTCATCAACAAGTTTTTCGAGGTCTTTACTGTAGATATCGAGTTGCTTATTTGCCTCTTCTAATTTGACGATCATTTCCTGTTTTTGATCAAGAAGAGTCTTAATCTCATGGGACATTGTATTGACACTATCCCCAAGTATCCTAAGCTCATCGTTAGTTTTTACAACAACCTTATTGTCATAATCACCATTAGAAATATCCACAGTTCTTTGAATGATCTGTAGAATTGGCGTCGTGATACTTCTTGCAAAAAATATTGTTAAAATAAGAACAATTCCAAAGAGTATAATTGCAAAGTAGATATTCTTCTTTATTAGATAATCAAGGGAGGCAAAGGCCTTACTTTTGTTAATATAGGCAATTGTAGTGATTCCATTTGTTTTGTTAGTCACGATACCGGCCAAATATTTAGCCTCATTAAAACTTATCTCTTTTACCATTGCTTGATGAGAAGAGCTTGTTATCTCAGTTTTGTTAAATAAATTATCTTCTCCAAAGATAATCTTGTCTTTGTGTTTTATAACGTAGGAAAATATCTTATCTGACTCCATTAAGGACTTAATTTCGTTAAAAGCTTGAGTCTTTAATTGGAGCTTAACTTTGTCAGGTTGACTAATTAACTTACCAAGCTCTCGATCGATTAATTCGGTACTTCTGAGAACATTCTCGAAAATATATGATTCCTTATCCTCCTCAAAAACATTGTAGGTATAGTAGAGGTTAAATGAAGTAACCAAGATTAAAATGATTAAGCCAAATGAAAGAATCTTATTTCGAAGATTAAAAAAGTGCATTTTTTATCCTATATAAAATTAATTTTGTTTCTATGTTAGACTAAATACACAAAATTATGAACAAGTTAAAATCTTCTCACTTTAATGCCTTTGAAATAATGCTTGCGGTATCAGGTAGTGTACTCGTCTTATTGGGTATTTATTTAAGTCAGAATTTATCGAAAGTGGATCAGATTTCATCAGAATTAATTATTGTTGGTGATACAACAGATGGAAGGGCCAAGAGAAAGACTGAGAGAAGTTTTTCATGGTCTGAAATTAATAATCAAGAAACGGTTTTTAATAATGATCAGATTTTTACCAGTTCAAATCAGACGCTCAATATATTATTAGAGAATAAGAGTTCTCTTGAAATAAATCCAAATAGCCTCGTTAGAGTTGTCATCAATGAATCAAAGGGACTTGATTTAAATATCGATCAAGGAACTTTGAAAGTTGATGCTAGTGAAACAAAACAAGTTCTAAGAATTAACCGTGGAAACTCTGTTGTTGAAGTTGCAAAGGGTGGGGTTGTAAAACTAGAAAAACTTAATGAAGAGAATTATGGAGTTAAGCTTCTAAAAGGAGAGGCTTCTGTTATAAACTTATTAGATGAGCATAAAGCTAAGTTAGACCTAAAAGAAGGAGAGTCAACTTTAGTAAATTCTAATTCTCCTTCATTTACCCCAGAAGGAATAAGTTTAGCTGAAGGAGAGCGTCTTGTTGCTACACCTAAAATTAAGCGTGAAGAGAAGAAAACGATAGAGCTCAACGAAAAATTTGATATTGGAAAAGTTAAACAAGTCTATGTAAAAGCAGTTAATGATTCAGCACAACCTTTTGTGATTGATGTGAAGAACAAAGGGTTTAACGTAAGCTTGTTAAAGGCAGGTAAGTACTTTGTTTCAACGTCTCCTGATTTTCAAACTATTGATAGTTTTGAAATTACTGATTCTAAAGTTAAAACTGAGATTATTTCCATTATAAAGTCTAATGAAGTCGATATATCAAAGAATGATAGAGTCAAGCTTGATGAGAGTTTGATTTCGCAAAATATCAGTGAAGTCTATCTTAAGCCTTCAGGGCAAAGAACAAATGTTATAAAATTAAAAGTTACTGATGGCAGCTTTATTACTGCACCTCTAGCGACAGGTAAGTACCTCATTTCCACAAGTCCAGGGTTTGAGAAAGTTGATTCTTTCAAAGTCATTGGTGCAATAGATAAAATAGATGGTAGATCTCTATTTGTCGATGATGAAATTAATTTAGCAGATACAAAGAAAGTATCTTTAAATCCTAATTTGATGACATCAGAAAAAATACCAGATGAGATTTATATACGTTCAGTAAATAATAGTGAAGCACCTTTGAAAATAAAAGTAGAAGATGGCCTTGTTAATCTATCTCAATTGGCAGTTGGAAGTTATATTGTCTCTTCATCGCCGAACTTCCAATCAATGGAAGTAGTTAATGTAAATAATAATGTAGCAAATCAAAAAATTGTCACACAGGATATTGTCGATATTAAAAAAACAACAAAAGTAGAGCTTAATGATATCTCTCAAATACAGAAACCTACTCATGTGTTTGTTAAGCCTGCAAATAGTAATTTAGCTCCTATAGAGTTAAGTGTAATAGAAAATAAGTTTGATATAACTACGCTTGCGGCCGGTAAGTACATAGTTGCAACTACACAAGCATTTAAGGTCATCGATAGTTTCGATATCCTTCCAAGTAACGACGATATAGGTAGTAGTGTTAAAGAGATTCAGCAATATACTTCATTTTTAGAAACTGATGAAGTTGATTTACTCACTCAGGACAAGGTTGTTTTAAAGAAAAAATCTACTCAAATAGACTCTTCACATATCTATCTTAAGTCTACAAGTTTAGGATCAGATGTATTAAATAAGATTTCAAAGTTACCTATAACAAATGGAAGTTTTGATATTAGTAGCTTAAGCTTTGGGAAATATATCGTTTCAACAAGTCCTGATTTTAGCGAATTTGATAGTCTTGATGTCGTTGCCAATAAGATGGATCCAATAGCACTTAAAAGTAAGACGATTGATTATGAGAAGCCTGTTGAAATAAAACTTAATATGCGAAAAGGTATTAAATCTAAGGTAATTGTCGAGTACCCAGATATTAAGAAAAAATCTGAGTATATTGTTTCTGATAATGACTTTAGTTTTCCATCATTTGATCAAGAAAATATTAACGTTACAGTACTTCCACTGATCTCAGTTGGAGCCGCATCTGTCATCCCTAATATATCAACAGCAAATACTTCTCCTAATGCAAAGAGTATTTCCAGTAATTTAGCTTATGAGAAAAAGTTAAATTTGAAACTTGAGAACCCGTATCAATTAAAAGAAATCAAATCTAAGTCACTTGAGGATAAAATTGTGACATCGATTAATATAAACCGTCCTCTAATTGCCCCAAGTCATAGTGTAAAGTTGGTTGAGAAGGCAAGTGGTGCACTTGTGCCACTTTCTATCGGTAAAGATGGTGGATTTGAAAGTACAAATTTAAAAAGTGGAAAGTATAATTTAGCTGTTGTTAATGAAGAGTCAAAAGTAAAGCTTTTATCCAAAGATATTAAAATTGATGAAGCTGTTTTAATTAAGAAGAAGACCGTAAAAAATAAGCAAAATGTGATTGTTAGCTCTTTTTCTTGGGACAGTCCCGACACTTCTTCAAGGCCTTTAGAACAATCTGAAAATAAGGAATCATATATTGTCGAAGTCTTCGATACTGCAAATTCTTTGATTATGAAAAAAGAAGTAAAACAAAATAGTATTGATTTTGAAAGTAAGGATATGAGTGACTACAAGATTAAAGTCTCTAAGATTGAAGAGGGAAAGAAGAAAGCACTTGGTGAAAAAGAATTTAAAGTAAAACCACCAAAGAATATAAACCCTGAAGAAGTTAAGACGTATGTCATGAAATATGATTCGAAGAATTTATGCTACCGAGTAACATTGCCTAGCTACTTAACTGCTAGTAAATACTTCGTCGAAATCTATCGTGATGTACAAATGACTAAGATCGTAAGAGAGATTTGGTCAAATAGCTCTAGTTTTTGTTGGCGAAGTAATCGAGATGGTAAATATTTTTTCCGTTATAAATATATAGACTATTGGGGAAGTGGCTCAAAATATTCGGATATATCTGAGATTATTTTTCCAATTTCTCCACTAACTGATTTCTAAGGATGTTGATTATGAGTTACGAAGATAAGAAAATTTTTGTTATTGATGATTTAAATACTTTAAGAGAGACAATCGTTTCCCATTTACGAGAGGAAGGGTTTGGTCGAATCTATCAGGCCATTGATGGCCAAGATGCTCTAAAGAAATTAGAGGAACTTTATGGACGTGATGAGAAAATTGATCTCATCTTCTCAGATATCAATATGCCAAATATGAATGGAATTGAGTTATTAAAAGAGTTGAAAAGCGATGAGCGCTTTGTTGATATCCCCGTTGTTATGCTCAGCTCTGAAAATGAGAAAGAAATCGTGATGGAAGCTGTTATGAGTGGAGCATCTAATTACATCCTTAAGCCTTTCACAAAAATGACATTAAGAAGTAAACTTGGAGAAATTGATAAGCTTCTAGCTTAAACGTGGTTAACTTTTACTTAATGTTTCTAAAGATAACTTTAGGCTGATTGAAAACATAAAGAACAATTGCTAGCTTCCCCTATTATGATTTTAAGAGTTAGGGGGAGTTTCTTATGCATAAGCTAAATCTATTAATATTGGCCATTCTATTTTCATCACTCACTTTTGCTAGTGAGGGAAATGATATTAAAGATAACGATACTCAGGTTATTGAAGATGATATCAAGATCGAATTCACTACGGCCTGTGTACTTCAAGGTGTCTTTCTGGAGAATCTACCTATTAGAGTTAAGCTTTCCTCATATTATCGTGAATGGAGTCGTAGAGAGATTGTTGAAAATATCTCACTAGAGGAGTGTGAGCGCATGGCCTTAGAGATTGCCAATTTAGATGATGGAATCTGGGATATTAAGCATCAGGTTACATATAAAACGGTTTCTGCTCGTATCTGGTTTAAGAACTTTAAAACTGGTGAACTTATCGAAGATGAGATTTTTCGCGTTTCACTCCATTAGTATTATTAGCTACTTATGAGAAGTGGTGAATTGTAAAATCTCAGAACACCCTTTGAAAGACAAGAAGTTATCGATCGTTTCTTTAAAGAAAATAAAAGAAAGTAATTAGTTTGTCCTCTACTAGGTTTAATCTATTAACTAGTCTAACCCTGTATAGACTTCAGAGTGTCATCTACTTTTTGCTCAATTTGGGAGTTAATGGTAAATAATCTGTTATGAAGTGCATTTTATACTCATTCCTAACGATCTCTATGTCATTATCTTCAATGGCCATCAATATTAAAAAGTTTGATATTGATTACAGAGAAAAGTCGAAGAAATTCGGCGTCCATATGCTATCTGGAAAGAAAGATGGAATTCGCCTTTATCAAGGAACAATCAGTGACGTGATAGAAAGACCTGTAGAAGCTGTCTTGGAGACAGTATTGGCCTTTGATAAGCGCTGTAATAATGAGTACAAGGATAAGCGCCAGATCTCTGATAAGAGTATTGATTGTCCTTATAATAGTGACTCGCTTATAGAGTCTGTCATCGTTAAAAAATTAAAAGTAGCTGATCTCGCTAAGAATGAAGTTAATCGATTCATTGTTAAAAGACGTTCATATAACCATGGAGTCTATACTTACAACGACTTAATCAGGGTCTTTCGCTATTTAGATGGCTATAAGATAACAATGGAGATGCTTGATGATACTACCTCTAAGAAGTATATCTCAACTCCTCTAAATAAGAAGAGTGTGATGAAAACCTCTGGTGGTACCTACTTTATACTTCCTGAAGGTAAGGGAAAAACACGTTATACCTATACTTTTACATGCTCTACTGATCACTGGTTACTCAATAAATCCATAACCGTCTCTAAATTCTTTAGTGATATGGCCCAGAATCTAAGATCAGAATTTAATACATTAAAAAAATGAACACCATAGAACTTTTTCAATGGCCCTTGAAACACCGCATCTAGCATGTTAGATTCCCTGAAAATATGAAAATACGCCTATTTATCAATGACGGTCACAAAGTCATTATTTCAGCTCAGTGAGAGCAATACATCCGTGGCCTGCATTCTAGGCTTGCGTTTAAGGAGTCAAAATTGAATTTTAACGAAATTCCACTTAAGGAATCGCTGCTTCGTGCACTCGAAGAGAGAGGGTTCGAAACTGCTACAGATATCCAGTCTAAAGCAATTCCACTACTAATCGAAAAGAACACTGACTTTGTTGGTCAGGCCCAAACTGGAACTGGTAAAACAGCGGCCTTTTCACTTCCGCTTCTACACTTATTAGATACTAATAGTAAGTCGATTCAAGCAATTATTCTTTCTCCAACGAGAGAGCTTGCAAATCAAATTTGTGATGAAATTAAAAAATTATCAACACATGACAATATTAAGACGATGTCTGTATATGGTGGGACATCAATTGATAATCAAATTAGAAACTTAAAAAAGATAAAGCCACAAATCGTAGTTGGAACACCTGGGCGTGTTCTTGATCTTATTAGAAGACGTGTTCTAAAGCTTTCTGAAGTTAATTATGCTGTTCTTGATGAAGCAGATGAAATGCTAGATATGGGCTTCCTTGATGATGTTAAGGAAATTTTAGCACAAGCGGAAAATAAGAAAACGTGGATGTTCTCAGCAACAATGCCACCGGCAATTCTTGATCTTATTAAGAATTACCTGGATAACCCAGAAATAGTAAGAGTTAAGAAGAAGACTTTATCAAATGATAATATCACTCAGAAGTTCTATCTTGTTCGTGATCAATATATGCGTGAAGCTGTTTGTCGTCTTCTTGATGCTGTTGAAGACTACTACGGGATCATTTTCACTAAGACGAAAATTGAAGCAAGCTCTCTTTGTGATGAGCTAAACCTAAGAGGTTATCTTGCAGACTCTCTTCATGGTGACATGGATCAAAAGCATCGCGATGTGACTATGAAGAAGTTTAAAAATAAGAAAGTAAAACTTCTTGTTTGTACAGATGTTGCTGCTCGTGGAATTGATGTTGATCACTTAACTCACGTATTCAACTTTGGATTACCACAAGATCTTGAATCTTATGTTCACAGAATTGGTCGTACAGGTCGTGCTGGTCAGAAAGGTTTAGCACTTTCTGTTGTTTCACCAAGTGAAATAAGAAAGATTTCAGCACTTGAGAGACTAACAAAAGCAAAGATTGAAAGAGAGAGAATCCCTTCTGTTGATACTCTTAAAGGTGCGATGGTACGTCGTAAGCTTAATCACTTTGCTGAGATTTTTGAAGAATTAGAGGAAAGTGACGATCTTGATGATTCTTTTGCAACTTTTGCAGAGAACTTCGATCATCTTGAAAAAGAACAAGTTCTAAGAGCAATGTACAAGTCTCTATTTGCGGATAACTTAAAGCGCTTTGAAATGAACCCGACAATCGACCTTGAGCCAAAGGGCCGTGGCGAAAGAGCAAGTGGACCTCGTGGAGAAGTAAGAGCTGATGCTCGTGGTAATATTCGTTGTTTCGTAAATTATGGACGTGAAGACGGTGCTCAGATTAAGTCTTTCTTAGATGCAATCGCAGGTGAGCTAAATATTGATCAAAGAAGAATCCGTAATGTTCAACTTAAGGATAAATTCTCTTTTGTTGATATTCCTTTTGAAACAGGTAAGCTTCTAATTGATGGACAAGAGCAGGTTTTCATTGGAAATAAAAAGCTAAGATTTGAAGCTACTCGTGAGCGTGGTGGAGATCGTGGTGGACGCGGTGGTCGCGGCGGAGATCGTGGCGGACGCGGTGGAAATCGTGGTGGTCGTAGCGGTCGTAGTGGAAGTCGTGGCGGAAATGAAAGCTGGGGCAACAAACGCTCTTCAAACGGTGGAAGTAGAGGAAGTTCTCGTCAAAGCCGTTATTAATTAAATATGAGTAAATATGATGTCATAATTATTGGTGCGGGTGCTGCAGGTTTATTCTGTGGCATCCATGCTGCCAAAAGAGGGCGAAAGGTATTAATTCTAGAAGGTGCCAAAGGCCCTGGAAAGAAGATCTTAGTCTCTGGTGGTGGACGTTGTAATTTTACAAATCTTGATATCACACCAAATTTCTACGTTTCTCAAAATCCTCATTTTTGTAAATCTGCTTTAAGCCAGTATACGAATTGGGATTTTATTTCTTTTATCTCCGAATTGAATTTAACATATAATGAAAAAACACTTGGCCAATTATTTTGCGACCAAAAGTCACGAGGAATATTGGAAGGACTTTTGAAATCAATTCCTTCAAATTGTGAGTTAAAAGTTAGTAGTCGAGTGAATGAAGTATCTTATGAAGACTGCTATGAAGTTAGTCTTACTAATAGAGATTCTTTCCAAGCAGATAGCCTAGTCGTTGCCACTGGAGGACTTTCATTTCCTGGATTAGGGGCCACTGATATTGGTTATCGTATCGCAAAGCAGTTTGGACACAAAATGGTTGAAACAACACCAGCTCTTGTTCCATTTACTTTAGAGAATGTCTTAAAGAACTTAGCAGGTGTTGCTATTGAATCTGAGGTATGTGTAGGTAATAAGAAATTCCTCGAAAATATCCTATGGACACATAAGGGGCTAAGTGGGCCATCGATTTTAAAGGCCTCTCTCTATTGGGAATCTAAGAGTAAAGTAAAGATTAACTTCATGCCTAAGTCTGATATTTACCAAATCCTAAAAGATAAAAATAAGAAGACACTTCTTAATGCTCTAAAAGAAGAAATGCCAATTCGCTTTGTTGAAGAGTGGTTAAAATTATTTAAGCTACCACTTAACCGAAAATGTGCCGAGCTATCAGGTGATCAAAAAGAGCTTTTAGTTAAAGTATTTCATCATTGGGAATTTATCCCTAGCGGTACAGAAGGCTATCGTAAGGCCGAAGTGACACGTGGTGGAGTCGATACAAATCAAGTAAGTTCAAAAACAATGGAGAGTCGACTTCAAAAAAATCTCTTCTTTATAGGAGAAGTTCTTGATGTAACAGGACTTCTTGGTGGATACAATTTCCAGTGGGCCTGGTCTTCTGGCTATGTAGCTGCAAAGTATGTATAATTAATGCATGCAAAATGAATTAATTGATAGAAATAAAAAGGCCGTTGTATTCACTGGTGGTGGAAGTGGGGGACATGTTGTTCCAGCACTAACTCTAATTAGTGAAATAAGAAAATCAAATATCAAAGTAGTCTATTTTGGATCTTATAAAGGGATTGAATCAAATCTGACAAGAGGTAAGGTTGATCGCTATATTGGAGTCTCTACTGGTAAGCTTAGAAGATATATAGATTTTCAAAATCTCACAGATATTTTTCGTTTAATAATAGGTCTATTTCAATCTTTTATTCATCTACTTCTACTACGTTCTCGTGCCAGTACTATTGTGTCGATGGGAGGCTTTGTTAGTGTTCCCACTGTCATGGCCGGAAAAGTTCTTGGTTATAAAATAATAGTCCATGAACAAACATCACGTGTTGGTCTTGCAAATAAGATCGCATCGATTTTTGCTTATCGCGTTTTTGTAAGCTTCAAAGATTCCTTAAAATATTTCCCAAAAGATAAGGTTCGATATTCTGGTTATCCAGTTAGAGAAGAGTTTAAAACAACTCAGCTCAATATTCGTACTTTTGAAGGGATTGAATTAAAAAATCCTGCTCTGCCAATCCTATTTGTTACTGGTGGAGGAAATGGCTCAAAATTACTTAATGATAAAATCAAAGAGAACTTAGACTCATTATGTGAAAAATTCACAGTCATTCATCAAGTTGGTAGTCAGTCTATCGATGAATTCAAGTCTCTTCGTAGTAAAACCTATATACCTTTGGCCTTCTTAGGTGATGAAATGCCAGATCTAATGAAAGCTTCTCGCTACATCATTTCGCGCTCTGGTGCTGGTACAGTTGCCGAGCTTATAGCTCTTGGAAAACCAAGTCTTTTTATTCCATTAAAAATTGCTCAAAAGAATGAACAATATCACAATGCGATGGAAGCACATCGCGTATTAGGCTCCATTGTTATTGAGGAAGATGAATTTAAGAATTGTTCAATCGAAGAAGAGCTCAAAAAGATTCCAAGCTCGAGTGTTCCACAGGACCGTGAACATGCAACTCAAATTATTCTAGATGAAGTCCTACAGTCTAAGTAGGACTCCACGAGATTTTATTGTTTTAATATATTCTGAAAACGGTTTTAGCTTGCGTCGTAAGTTTGATAGGTGAGTATCAATATTTTGGGCGTTGTTATTGCTTTCGGCCCAAACGACTTGAGAGATATGCTCTTTTGGAAAAACTTTACTTGGATTAGAAGCTAATAGTGTAATAATCTTATATTCTGTTGAAGTCAGTTTAACTTCTTTTTCATTTAGATACACTAATTGCTGGTCAAGATCGATATTAAAGCCTTGCTCTTCAAATCTAATTTCATTCTTCTTTTTACGACGGTGACGATTCTTCTTTGCTTCAACTTTATTTTTGATACGAGCAATTAACTCATTGATCGTTACAGGTTTTACAATAAAGTCCTCTGCTCCAATTTGAAGGCCCTTAACACAAGCTTCTTCTGATGGGTCACCTGTTAAGAAAATAACAGGAGTCTTCTTGGCAAGAAGTCGCGCTTTTTCATAAAGTTCAAAACCATTTAGTTCTGGCATATGAAGGTCAAGAACCATAATGTCAGTTTTGTTAGTGTTTAGAAAAGTAAGTAGTTCGAGAGGTCTTTGAATTAACTGTAAATCAAAATCATCTTCCAGAAGGTCTTGATAATTTTCTAAGTTATCAGAGTCATCGTCGACAATAGTTACATGTGGTTTCTTTAATCGGCTTAATCTAGACATAATTCAACTTCTTTAGTTTTCATCAATAACATATTGATTTTATAGGATGAAAGGGGGCGTCGTCAATAATTTGAATATATGCGCAGTGCATTTCTTGGGAGAAATTTTAAAATTCTCTATGATATTAATTACTTAAAAGGCCTCTAAAAAAGGCCTCTTAAGTAGTATTTTGAACTTATTTCTTTTCTTTTCTAACTACAGAACGCTTATTTGCAGCAAGTTCTTTCTTTCTGATACGAACATTTTGAGGAGTAATCTCAACCCATTCATCATTATCAATCCAGTCTAGGGCCCACTCAAGAGTTCTAGGTCTTACTGGAGGAAGAATAATATTTTCATCCTTACCTGCTGTACGAACTGATGTAAGTTGCTTACCACGACAGATATTTACGTTAGCGTCGTTTTCTTTCTTGCTCTCACCAATAACCATTCCTTCGTAAACCATATCACCAGGTTCAACAAAGAACTCACCATTGTTGAGTAGGTTAAAGATTGCGTATCCAGTAACCTTACCAGCTCTATCTGAGATGATTGCACCATTTTGACGAGCAAGCATATCACCAGCGTATGGACGGTAACCTAGAAATTCAGTAGAAAGGATTCCTTCACCACGAGTATCTGTCATGAAGGCACCACGGTAACCAATTAGACCACGTGATGGAATTTCAAATTCAATTCTTGTGCGACCTTCACCAATTGGCATCATTGAAGACATGATCCCTTTTCTGATTGAAAGCTTCTCTGTTACAACACCTGTGAAATCATCAGGAACATCAAGAACGGCAAGTTCATACGGCTCATGTTTCTCACCATCTATTTCTTGGAAAAGTACTTCTGGTCTTGAAACCATTAGTTCAAATCCTTTACGTCTAAGCTCTTCAAAAACGATAGCGATTTGAAGCTCTCCACGTCCTTTTAGCTTATATACTTTTGCATCGTCAGTTGCTTCATATTTAAGAGCAACATTTAGACGACAAGCATCTTGTAAGAATTCTTCAAGCTTTCTTGAAGTAAGGTATTCACCTTCTTGACCACTCATTGGAGATGTTGAAACGGAAACGTTAACAGCAACTGTTGGTGGTTCAACTTCAATTCTTTCTAGTGGATTTTGATCAGTTGTTGGAGTGATTGTATCTCCAATATGAACTTCTTCAATACCAGCACAGATTACAATCTCACCTGCATGAGCTTCGTTAACTTCTACAGTTTGAAGTCCTGAATAAGTTTGGATATTTGAAACTTTAAAGTTCTTTGATTTGTCAGCACCAATACAAGTAAATTGTTGGTTCTTAACAATCTTTCCTTGGTGAATACGCCCTACGAATTGTTGTCCTAGGAATTTAGAATATGTAAGGTTTGATACAAGAAGTTGCAGTGGAGCTTCGATATCTTGCTTTGGCTCTGGGAAGTAATCCGAAACCATGAAGTCTAGAACAGGAATCATATCTTCGCGAACAACTCCTGGCTCCATTGCTGCCCAACCATTTTTAGCTGATGCATAAATGAATGGAATATCAATATCAAAATCTTCAACCTCTAGCTCTGTTGCAATCTCAAGTAGTAGGTCTTCACATTCACCTCTAACTTCATCAATTCTTTGATCTGGACGGTCAACCTTATTAATAATAACCGCAACCTTAAGACCACGAGAAAGTGCTTTTCTTAGTACGAAACGAGTTTGTGGAAGAGGACCTTCTGAAGCATCAACGAGAAGAAGTACACCATCAACCATCATAAGAGATCTTTCTACTTCACCACCAAAGTCCGCGTGGCCTGGAGTATCAAGTAGGTTAATCTTTGTATCTTTATAAAAGAAAGAACAGTTTTTTGCAGTGATCGTAATCCCACGCTCTTTTTCGATTTCACCAGAGTCCATAACTCTTTCTACAATCTCAGCTCTTTCTTCAAAAGTGTTTGATTGTTTTAAGATTTCATCAACCATCGTCGTTTTACCGTGGTCAACGTGCGCAACTACTGCGATATTTTTTAATTTCTCAAATTGACTCATTTTGTGCCCTTTCCTGTCTGTCTAATCTACTTTCTAATAATGAATTTATTTGTTACACAATATATATGATTCAGCTTGTAAATGTAACTAAATCTTTTGGTGGCCGAACGCTTTTTGAAGAAGTGACGTTTTCTCTTGGAAGTGGTGAAATAATCGGCCTAGTTGGTAGAAATGGAACAGGTAAATCGACTTTGTTTAAAATCATCACTGGTGTCGAGCCCTATGATAGTGGTGATGTGAAGATACCAAAGTCTTATAAAATCGGTACCTTAGATCAGCATATTCACTTCACTCACAAAAGTGTTGTGGATGAGTGTATGTCTGCTTTAGGTCCAGAGTTTAAATATGATACTTATCGAGCGGAGAAATTACTTACAGGGCTTGGTTTTTCAGATGAAGATTTTGAAAAAGATCCCCAAAGTTTTTCAGGTGGATACCAGATTCGTATCAATTTAGTGAAAACTTTATTAACTGAACCCAATTGTTTGCTCTTAGATGAGCCTACAAATTACCTCGATATTGTTTCCCTTAGGTGGCTAAGGTCATTTCTCAAGTCTTTTAACGGAGAAGTTATTCTCATCACTCACGACCGTTCATTTATGGATTCAGTGACAACACATACGATGGGTGTTCATCGTGGAAAGCTTCGAAAAATAAAAGGTCAAACAAAGAAATATTATGAGCAATTGGAACAAGATGAAATTGTTTACGAGCAAACACGTATAAATCAAGAAAAGAAGATAAAGCATATGATGGATTACGTGGATAAATACCGCGTAAGTGCAAGGGGTGCTTCTCAGGCCCAGTCTCGACTTAAGGCCATTGAGAAAATGCAGGATATGCAGCAACTTGATAAGATCGCTGATTTAGACTTTTCTTTTAATCATACTCCATGTCCTGGAAAGCAGATTATGAAAGTTAAGAATCTAAGTTTCGGCTACACTGAAGAGAACTTATTTTCAGGTGTGACTTTTGAAGTCGATCGTGAAGATCGTATTGGAATTATTGGAAAAAATGGAAAAGGGAAGTCGACACTATTAAATGTTTTATCCCACGAGCTAAAGGAGCGCACAGGAGAGATTTGGGAGCATCCAAGTCTTGCTCTAGGTCACTTTGGTCAAACTAATGTCCAAAGGCTGCATCCTGAAAATTCAATTACTCAAGAGATTCAGGAAGTAAATACTGATCTAAATATCACTAGAGTAAAAGCAATTGCGGGAACAATGCTATTTACTGGAGAGGATTCTGATAAGAAGATTTCTGTTTTATCAGGGGGAGAAAAGGCCAGAGTAATGCTTGGGAAGATCTTGGCCCAGAAAACGAACCTGCTCTTTTTAGATGAGCCTACAAATCACTTGGATATGGAGAGTATTGACTCTCTAGGTGAAGCTATTAATGAATACGACGGAGCATGTTTGATCGTAACCCATAATGAGGATCTACTTAGGTCATGTGTAAATAAGCTTGTTATTTTTAGACAGGATGGGGCGGAGTTCTTTGAAGGTACATACGATGAATTCTTAGAAAAGATTGGATGGGAGGAAACTCCTCAGACAAAGAAAGAAAAGAAGGCCGTTGAAAAAGAGAAAAAGCCAGAAAAAACACAAGAGACTTCTAGCGGAAATAAGTATCGCGAGGAAGAAGTTATGGCCCAGATTGAAACTCTAGAGAAGTATCAATCTGTGTTAGAAGAAAAGATTCAAAATGCTTCAGCAGCAGGTGATACTGATGCAATAACTAGCGCGGGCCATGAGCTCGAGCTAGTTAATGCAAAAATAGATGAATTATTAGAATTATTGTAATTATTGTTGTGTTGATTCAGTGCTTTGAGAATTATCCTTCTCAGTCACAACGGCTTTATCTGCTATAGCATTAGCACATTCTGTGGCATCACTCTCATCACATGAACAATATGCTAGTAATTTTGCTTTAATATCGTATTGCTTTTTCTCTTTTGAATAAGATTCACAAGTTACTTTCTTTAAGCAAACACCTTTATTTGCACATTGAGCATTCTTTCCTTTAAAAAGATTCTTTGTATCAGTGAAGTTACAATTATAATAGATAAGATCTTCAGGAAGAGGCTCTTCTTCTTGCTCATCAAGTACGAATTCTTCTTTTCCGTCATCATCACGAGGAATTGGAATTGATTTATCACCTCTAGGTGGTGGGATCGCCTTTATCGCAGGTGTGACAACTTCCTGCGCTTCTTGAACTTCTTCTACTTCAGGAGCAACTTCCACAACTTCTTTTTCTTCTTCAAAAATTTTAGATAAACGCGATCTAAGAGCGCTACAACTAAACTCTCTCTTATCAGTCATTTGAGCATCACAGAAGCAATTTACGTTATCAATAATGCGCTCAAATGTTTCTTTATTGTTATTATAGCGTTCTCTAAGTGCTTCTTTGAAATTTGGTATCTTTGACGAAGCCTCTAAACATTGTGCTGTTGCATACTTATATGAGCCCCTGACCTTTATACATATACCTGCGGCAGAGTTTCTTTTCGAATCACTTGTATCAACCATTTGTACCGGATCTAAGCTAGAGTCATATGGACCGAAGATCTTTGGGTTACAACGAAATCGGTTCTTACCACCACAGCTGTAGTCTCTTGAATATACTTCATTATCAACAGCTTTCACTTTTGCATCATTCTTTGTTTTCCAAGGAGCCTGGCAGTAGCCTCCTTTTCTCGTTGATGCCCAACCTCCAAAGTAGCACATATTATCGCAACTACTCTCATGAGCACAAAGTTTAGGAGCTAACATATCTAAGAACAATGATGAATACATTGAACCAGTAGTACTTTCTTGTTTGTATAACCCGTTCTTTGATATATCAGATAAGGTTTGAAGATAAGCTTCTATAATGTCAGACGTGTATTCTTCTTGTGACAACATTTTCAAGGCGTGTTGTTGGATAAAGCCTTTATCAACCTTGATTTCAGTGTTTGAAACCGGATAACTAATTTGAACACCAACTTTTGGTTTTTTCAAAAATGGTTTTACCTTAATCATTTTCTTTGATTTAGTTTGTATTAAGTAATGGTCCTTAGTTACGTTTATAAGCTTACCTGTGTTGTAAACCTTAGGTACAGTTAGGGCCAATGTTGTATTGATAAATAACAGAGATGCGATTAACCATTTCATCATTACACCTCCGTTCCTAATTCAACAATTGTACATTTATTCATAATTGTATCTTCATTAATTGATTGAACATTACATTTGTTATTATCAACTGGTTTTTCATCATCAAATTGACAAGTAACTTGGTATGTTTTGTTTTGGCATGTATAAGTTTGTGCACAAACTCTAGACTCACTATTGTCATTTAAGCATTGACCAGCTTGATTTTGTGAGAATGAAATCATTTGAAAGTTTTCGAAGTCTATTTGATCTGTTGCATTTGTACAAATCTCATCACGACATCGAGAATATAGCCTAGCAATTGGTGTGAAACCATCTGCTTCGTTATATGTATAGTTTTGATTAATTGGATAACAATTCGACTTACCAACTTTTTCAAGTTCATCATCAGTTAATCTGACTTTTTTAGGATTACAGCTCTTTGATTTTGTAAGAATGCTTTTATCTCTTTGATAACAGAAATAAAGCTTTCCTTCTGGTTGAGGAGCTTTACCAGATGATGTCTCTACACTTATCTCGTTAGCCTTTTGAGGATCATTAGTTGCAACATCTACGATTCTTTGTGCACTTTGATTATCAATACAACGCACATCAAAGTCTTCACCTTTCATGAGCCTTAATGTCGTTTTTTGATTATCGTAACAATAATAATCCATATTCTGATCTTCATACTCTTTGATTTCTTGGTGTAGATTTAATACGTAGTCTCTACTTTTGATAGACTCTATTTTTTGCTCAATTTGTGCGAGTCTCGATCTTTGTTCTTGAGTAGCATTACCACTTTCAATAAGGGCCGCTAGTTGATTTTGTTCTTCAATATAAGGACTTACTACTTGAATGATTCTATTTTGTAAGAGCTTTCTTAAGTGAAGATAATAGTTTCTTTGATATGCAGTTGATTCAAGAACATTAATTTGACTACCGTGTACATTCTCTTTTCTATATGAATGTCCATCAACAATTTGTTGAATGAAGTCAGTACTGCTATTTGCACTTGTTACTTGGGAAATTAATATACAACTAAGTACGCTAATCTTTGAGATGACGTTAGCAAACCTCAGTCGATTTCTTGAATTTTGTCTCTTCACAATTAGTTCCTTCTCTCTAATACTCCCTTGGCTTATCGGAAGGAGTTAGACAGAACTTGAGAGGAGTTGTCGGAATGTAAGTTTTTAATATTACTGGCTTATTGCCGTTTCTCTGGCCTTCTCGCCGCTGTATTGTTGAGGTGATTTTTTGAGGTTTTCTCTTGTTTCGTTTACAACACGATCTCTTGACTTTAATTTAACTTCAGCTGCTCCAAACCATGGGTCATCATGAGATATGGCATCCTCATTTCCTTCTAAGATTTCAACAACTGGAATAATATCGAAAGAGCCGCGCTCTTTTTGTTTTACAGAAAGACGAAGAACCTGGGCTCCATGGCCACCTTTAGCACTTGATTTGTCGATTTTTAAAATATACTTACTATCTTCTTCATAGGTCTTATATTTTTTTCGAGGGCATCCACCAAGCTTGTAAGATGTCACAATATCGTACGCACAACCGTCACTGATATAGTATCGTAGTTTGTATTTAACAGTGATCTCATTTGGTGAATCTGCATCGATAATAATGTCTTTTTTAGGAAAGAAGCTTCTCCCGAGGTCGATAGTCATTGCTGAGACGCTCGTTGAAAACATAGAAAAATATAATCCTATAATAAATAATATCCTTAATCTATTCATCCTTTCCACCCATGAAAGTATTAGTACGACTAATTTATCGGATATTATTTGATTTTATTAAATTTAAGAGGAACAGAGTTGGCCATATCCCTTACAAAAACCTCGTCTAGCTCTTTATTAAGCTGCTCATCAAGGCAAAGGATTGTATTTTCATAAGAGTGGTCTGTGGCATTATGTTGAAAGTTATAGCTTCCAATACTTGATAAAATGCGATCAAAATAGAATACTTTTGAATGAAGAAAGCTTAAATGAAGCCATACGTTCGTTGTATCATATTTTGCGTAGTCATTAATTAGATTATTAAAGTGTGCAACTCCAAAATAGTCATTCCACTTATCAATACTTTTGACTTTCTTTTTTATTTTCTTATTTCGTTTTTTTTCAGATAAATCATAATCTTCTAATAACTTTCTTATTTCTTGATTTTTGAAGTCGATGATCTCATTACCAGTCATATCTGTTCCTGTTGTAATGAAGTCAACTGGTAGCCCTCTTTCTTGTAAACTCTTAACTTTAAAATGTAGTTTATTAAACATTTTAAATGAATCGAGCTTCTCAATGAATGGAGCATCCTTAAAAACAGAAGGGTAGTATGTGTCTGTTCGAATTGGGTCCATAATACCTAGGTAGTTCTTTGTATTATCCAGTGCCAGAAGATAAGCCTCTCCAATATTTCTTTGATTCTCATATGGTGATTGTTGAATGAAGCGACATACTCCTTTCATTCTTCTATCTGAATCATTAAGAATTTCTCTGTAATACTCTTGACCGCGCTTTTGAAGTAATCTTTCTTCATCTCTTTTCGTTTCATACATACTAAGCTTATGAGAGAGATTATGAATATCTTTTCCTGTGTACCTTACTATACGCCTTTTGTGGTCTCTAATTGGGCGTGTTTTCTTCTTTTTAAAATATTGCCAGTCTTTTAAAAATCCAATAGCAATATCAGTAACCATCGGTCCCTCTATGAGAATATCGATATCTTTGTTTTTAAAGTCTGTTCCCATTGAAAGATTATCTGCATTGAGTTGATTTTGTCCTCCAACTATTGCGATCTCTCCATCTATAATCAATTTCTTGTGGTGATAAACTGTTCTTCCCTCATGGCGCCAAAAATCATTTGCCCTGATGAATTGTACTCCGGCTTTTTTAAGTCTCTTTGGGCATTCACTATGACCAAGGAGCTTAGACATCATACTGTCATCCATTGCATAAACTTCAACGCCTCTGTTCTTTGCTTTAATAAGTTCGCTAACAAGAACCTTCACAGATGAATCACAGACAAAGCTTAACGATGACATAAGGATCTCATCTTTAGCATTTTTGATTAGACTTAATTTCCTCTGATATGAATTTGTATTTTCTAGAACTTCTATCTTATTTCCAAAACTCAATTCAGACTTTGAAACTTTATCCATTTTCTTGTTAAAGCTTTCAGTGAAAAATCTATGATTTAAGTTCTTATAATCAATTTGATGATAGTTCTTTGAAAACTTCGATAAATTATCTAGTTTTTCTAGCAATGGTGGATGATTTAAGAATCCCCATTCTCTAAGAGGTCTAGTATCTGTTAAATGGAATCTTTCTTCTTTTGAAAAATCGAATTGAGAATAATAGTTGATTTTCGCCTCATTAAAAGTTTGGCCATTATAGAATTCAATATATTTATCAATATCTATTTTAAAATCGGTTTGAAGTTTATACCAATTTAGCTCATACCATTGTGAGTTTTGTAGACGTCCGTAAGAGTCTTTTTCGTATATGTAATTATCTCTTTCACTAGAAGAAAGATCGATAACATAAGGAGTATCGCCAAAAGGGATCTGGGCCATTACTGACGAAGCTAAGCTTAATAGAATGAGGCTCTTTTTTAACATAGATATAGTTTAAGTGAGACTCGTGGTTTTTTATTGAAGTTTGAAAATTCTACTGGGCCGTTTAATTGGAAGACAGGTGTAATTTAAAGTAGTTGTGGACTTTCCACATACTTTTTAATGCCTGCAATAATTCGACTGGCATAAACTCCATCAATAATTCGGTGATCTAGAGTTACACCAACGCTAAGTGTTTTCTGTATGATGACCTTGTCATCTTCTACAATAGGCTCATTTTTAACTTTAAATAAGCTCAGAACTATTGGTACATGAGATATCGTTGGGATAGGAGCAAATGCAAACTCGGCACCAAAATTTCCTACACTTGTAATCATACATGAGCCAAATGGGTCATTCTTTACACCAAATAGCGGTGAGTAGAAATTGAATCGATACATTGCAAGATCAAGTAAATAGAGAAGGGGACGAGTTAGGAAATTAGGAATGAGAGAGACAATCTTTTTTACTTTTTTAAAAGACTTATCTTTATTGTCTCTAATATTTTGAGCACTTTCCATGAGCTCTTTTTTTATTTCAAATACTGACTTTTTGTCGGCATCTCGAATAATCGCTCCGGAAAGATCATGTCCTTTGTGATCGACAGATATTTGTAAGAAGATATCGACACTTTCTCGTTGGTAGAGGTTTGCACCTCTTACGATTCGATTTATCTCAGGATTTTCATGAAACACTTGTGCGATGACTTTTGTAAATAAGTGAGTTGGTGTAACTCCATTTTCTTTTGCAAAGCTTTCAAAGTTTTTGGCATTAAACTTAAGAAGTCCATAAGTCGATGGGTCAACAGGCATTTTCCAAGTATTGATGGAAACTTTTCTCCACGAAGACAGACGCTTTACCTTCTTAAGCTTAATATGTTTCATAGGCGGGAATTGCCCTTTTGATCACCAATATATTTAAAGCGTGGTGTCTCAACACCATCGATGACAACAGTTTCTAAAAACATTTCTTTTGGTCTAACCCAAAGTTTTCCAAGATCGTTTTCATAAAGACATTCATAGTAAACTAATTCTTCAAGTGTTTCAGAATGTCTCACAGTATCGTGTACGATATAATTCATTCCTTTGTAGTGTTGGTATAGTCCACCCTTAACAATGTCTTTCATTAATCTTTTCTCACTTTACGATAAAATTTAATGGCCATCATAAGAACCACTGCAAGACCTACTATCGCTCCAATTCCATAAAAGATTCCTTGTAGTGTTTTTACTACTGCAAGAAAGACAATGGCAAAGAGGAAGAGAGTGGCCACTTCATTCCAGATACGAAGAAAAGAACTAGAATGCTTAAAAATATTATTTTGTAAGTCTTTATAAATACGATGACACTTAAATTGATAGACTAAAAGTAAGAGTACAAGAGTCAGTTTTAAGTGAAGCCAGTAGTGTCCTGTTAATGGCCAATAAGTCGTATAAACTAATGCTAAACCAAAAATAATTGTAAATATACACGCAGGCCAAGTAATTCCATACCATAGCCTACGTGACATAATTTTAAATTGTGCACTTAAAATATCGCGTTCAGTTTGTGACTTGTCTTGTGCCTCTGTATGATAAATAAAGAGGCGAACAATATAAAAAAGTCCTGCAAACCAACAAACAATACTAATTAAATGGAAAGCTTTTAAATACTCGTAAGTCATTACTTTCCAAATGTTGGAGCACCTGAGATATTTTCTTCATAGAAATTCCCAAATGTACTCATTTGCTTATGAAAGCTATCAGCAAGTTCTTGAGCTTTCTTTGTATAAGCTTCTTGATCTTCCCAAGACTTCTGTGGATTTAGAATCGTGCTTGGAATTTCTCCAACCATCTTTGGAATATGTAGACCAAAGATTGGGTCTTGCTCTGTTTCTACTTTATCAAGATTATTTGCTTGAATATTTCTAATGATCTGTCTTGTGATATTAAGTGGGAAACGTTGTCCAGTACCGTATGCACCACCAGTCCAACCAGTGTTAACCATCCAAACGTTAAATCCTAATTTATCAATATATTCACCTAGAAGTTTTGCGTACTCACTTGGGTGGCGAAGCATGAAAGGTGCACCAAAGCATGATGAGAAAGTAGCTGTTGGCTCTTTTACACCGATTTCTGTACCTGCTAGCTTTGCAGTATATCCTAGAACAAAATAGAACATTGCTTGTTCTTTTGTAAGCTTTGCCACTGGCGGTAGAACACCAAATGCATCAGCAGATAGGAAGAATACATGCTTAGGAATATCTCCACGTGAAGATGTTTCTAATTCTTCGATGAATTCTAGAGGATATGATGCACGTCCATTCTCTGAAAGAGTCTTGTCATAAAAATCAACAAGTCCTGTATTCTCATCAAGAATAACGTTTTCAAGTAATGAACCAAAACGATTAGAAGCTTTATAGATTTCAGGTTCACCTTCTTTAGAAAGCTTATATGTTTTTGCGTAACAACCACCTTCAAAGTTGAATGTACCTGCTTCACTAATTCCGTGTTCATCATCACCGATTAGGAATGTTCCTTCATCAGTTGAAAGAGTTGTTTTCCCTGTTCCAGATAAACCAAAGAATACTGAAACTTCACCATTTTCAAGAC
The DNA here is from genome assembly GCF_048381875.1 of Halobacteriovorax sp. Taxonomy (NCBI): domain Bacteria; kingdom Pseudomonadati; phylum Bdellovibrionota; class Bacteriovoracia; order Bacteriovoracales; family Halobacteriovoraceae; genus Halobacteriovorax; species Halobacteriovorax sp. The sequence goes on from NZ_JBLXBP010000003.1 coordinate 270,164, forward strand.
GTGAAGCACCTGAGTGAGTCGGCATAATATTTGATTCTGGCAGAAGGTAGTTCATGGCCGCAAACATACTCTTTTTGATTTCACCTGCATAAAGAGTACCAGCAATAATTGTTAGTTTTGATTTTAAACAAGTAACAACAGCAGTTTCAGAACGAAGACCAAACTCTTTTGGGTCTAGTTGTAATTCTGGTGCGTGAAGAATTGTAAAATCATTTTCATTAAAGTCTCTAACCTTATCTCTAAATAAGTGAGTTGAGAAAAGTGCATGATTTGGATTTGTTGTCACAAGTCTTGCTCCAAGATTGTGTACTTCATCAGCTCCAACACTTCTTTCTGTAATAAATAGGTCACGATCTTGATTTAGGTAGTTGATGATATGACTCTTTAGCTTAGAAAAAGCATCAGGTGTCATTTCTTTAAAGTTATTTTCCCACCAAATAGTGTTTTCTGTAACTTCATCGCGAACGATGTAGCGGTCATTAGCACTTCGTCCCGTATGCTTTCCTGTCTCGACAACAAGCGCTCCATCTTTAGTAAGTTTTCCAATGCCACGAGCAACTGTTTCTTGGATTAAAAAACTACGTGGTGAGTCCACAAATATTCTATTATTTGGGCGCTCCATGTTAATTCCCATGTCTGCATAAAATTGAGTCATACATCATCTCCTGTTCGTAATATTGCGCACATGTTGTTTCTTTCTTCTTTGGTATAAATATATGCTTTTTAACCCACATTGATAATAGTTTTTATCCTAAATCTGGTCATATTTTTTAACGCTAGAAGTAGTCGGAAGCTCGATTTTATAGTATATTTTGGGGACTTATACACATAATGAATGATGCAAGTAGTAATACTGGCAAAGAAATATAAGGAAGAAAAATTATGCAGCCACTTTCGTCTCGAGAAATTAGAGAGAAATTTTTAGAATACTTTGAAAAGATGGACCATTTAAAAATCGGTGCTTCATCGATCGTTCCTCAAAATGATCCGACACTGCTTTTTATAAATTCAGGTATGGCGCCATTAAAGAATTACTTTCTTGGAAAAGAAACGCCACCATCACCAAGGCTAGCAAATTATCAACCTTGTATTAGAACTAAAGATATTGATGATGTTGGAGATCGCCATCACTTAACAATCTTTGAAATGCTAGGGTCGTGGTCAATTGGCGATTATTACAAAGATAAAGCATGTAAGCTTGCATATGACCTACTTGTTGATGAATTGGACTTTGATCCAAAACGCCTATATTTCACTGTTTATGGTGGAAATGAAGACCTTGGTATTAAGCCAGATACTGAGTCAATTGAAGCATGGAAAAAGTGCGGTGTTCCTGAAGATCATATTGTTGTTCTAGGTGATGATAATTTCTGGGGACCAGCTGGGGACCATGGACCTTGTGGCCCATGTACAGAAGTTTTCTATGATACTGGTGCTGAATATGGCCCTGAATATAAACCAGGTGGACATTTTGATGATGTAAGTCGTTACATTGAGATTTGGAACGCTGGTGTCTTCATGGAGCTTAATAAGAAGAAGGATGGTACCTTTGAGCCACTTCCTCTTAAGTCTGTTGATACAGGTTCTGGTCTTGAAAGACTTGCTATGGTTATGAATGGTTGTGACTCAGTATATGAAACAGATCTTCTCGCTCCTCTAATGCAACTTTCAAAAGAGTTATTAGGCAAAAATACTGATGTTCAAACAGAGCGTATGATCTCTGATCATATGCGTGCAAGTATTATGATCCTTGGTGAAGGGATTATGCCAGGAAACGAAGGTCAAGGTTATATTCCAAGACGTTTAATTAGAAAGTGTGTTGCGGCCTGTATTTCAAGAGGCGTAAAACCAGTCTTTAAAAAGCATATTCAAAAAACAATTGAGATGCTTGGTGATTACTATCCACAGCTTAAGTCTGCCCGTGAAGCAATCATCTATAATATGGAACAAGAAATTAATGAATTTGTTCCTATTGTTGAAAATGGCCTTAAGAAAATTGAAGAGGAGCTTTCAACGAATCCTAAATCTAAAGAGCTATTTCCTGGTCATGTAGCATTTGAGCTTGTGACGACTCATGGGCTTCCTTTAGAAGTAATTAAGGCAGAGCTTGCTTCTAAGAATATCGAGTTTGCTGAAATTGAATATAACGAATGTTATGAGGCCCATCGAAAAGCTTCTCGAGTTATTTCGAGAAAAGGCGGGGTGGCAGCAGATCAAGAAAGAATTGAGCTTGAGTTTATTGAAGTCGATGATACAGAGTTTACTGGATACGATTCTCTAGAAACTGATAGTGAAATTTTAAAGATTTATCGTGACGATGAAACAACATACTTTGCAACAAAGCACACACCTTTTTACGGTGAGTCAGGTGGACAGGCCGGTGATATTGGAACTGCTAGAACTGCAACGGGTGAGTTACAAATTCTCGATACGATGAAAGTTAAGAATGTTCATGTTCACGTTGCTAAAGTTATCTCTGGTGAAATTGAAACTGGTGAGAAGATTGAATTAATTGTTAATGAAGATAATCGCAAAGCTTCAATGAGAAATCACTCTGCGACTCACTTACTTCATTCAGCTCTTCACGAAGTAATTGGAAAGCATGCAATTCAAAAAGGTTCAATGGTTACAGCCGATCGATTACGTTTTGATTTTCAAAACCCACAAGCTGTTTCAAATGAAGAATTAATAAAAGTTGAGGCCCTTGTTAATAAGTGGATTATGCAAAATGATTCACGTACCACAAAGCTTTGTTCATATGAAGAAGCAATTGATAGTGGAGCGATGGCACTATTTGGTGAGAAATACGATAGTGATGTTCGAGTTATTGCCTTTGGAAAAGATAGTGTTGAACTTTGTGGGGGAACTCACGTTGGCCGCACAGGTGATATTGGTTTATTTGTTATCACTTCCGAAACATCTGTAGCTAAAGGAATTCGTCGTATTGAAGCGGTTACTGGATCTGCTGCAATTAAAGTTATGCAGGAAAGATCGGCATTATTAAATGCTGCGGCCAAAGAGCTAAGTACTAAACCGACTGAAGTTCCTGCCCGTATCAAAGATCTGCGCTCTGAGATGAAAAAGAAAATCAAAGAAGCACAAGCAAAAGCTGCACAAGGTGGATCAACTGAATTTAAAAAAGAAGTAAAACGTGATTACGAAGGCTTCAAGTTATTTGCTGCAACTATGGAAGCAGACGCTAAGGCCGTAAAAGAAGTCGGTGATAACCTAATTAATAAAGGCGACTATCAATTAATCTGTCTTTTAACAAAAGATGACAAAGGGATGAAATCATTTGTTTGGTCTAACTCAGATGTGAAAGCCGGTGACTTCTTAAAGAAGATCCTAGAGCCAGTCTCTGGACGTGGTGGTGGACGCCCAAATTTCGCCCAAGGTGGTGCTCCTGATGTTAACTCAGGCACACAAGTTATTGAATTTATTGAATCACTATAATGTAAATTGGCCTAGTTCATTAACTAGGCCAATCATTGTCTAAAATCCTAACACGTTAATCATTCTTACAATCTTCAATAACTTAGAACCTGTTCTAGGGTATAAAGTTTATGTCTTTTTGATTATGGAGTGTAAGACGTGACTACTAAGAAATTACCTACAGACTCTCTTTCGAGAGAAATTCGCCGTTTAACTATGCAACTTGAGTTGATTGAAAGACACTTGCAATCAGCAGAAATTGAGCAAAGTCGTGAAGTCGTCGAAAAATCAATCATTCTAAAAATGAACGATATGACTTCTTCCAATATAAATTATCTTGGAAAATTAAAGGGTGTACGTGGCACAAAATTAAAGAAGCGCTACGTTCAGGCCGAAATTACTTTATTAAGTAAGGGGATTAGTCGTTTCCCTGAAAAAAATGAAATACGCTTAAAACTCTTAAAGGATCGTTTCAATATTGCCATTGAACGTTTCAATCAAATATCTGCATAAAACTTGTTCATAATTAACTTTTTCTTTACCCAACTCCGAAGAGCTGGGAAGATAGAGATGGAGTTAATTATGGGAAGTTTCAATTATTCACATTCATATATTCAAAAGGTATTTACAGCACTTGAGTTTTGTACAAATAATCGCTCACGTGTGAATGATATCTTTTATTTTTCGTCTCTGAGACATGTGGATGCTCCTCTTATTGAAGCGAAAGTTATTCCTGTTGAAGTCGTTGAGAAGATAATAGGAACTTGGATAAATTGCTACCGTGAATTGCTCGAAGATAAGCACCTTCTAAATGAAAGTGGATTAAAGCATCTGGCCCATTGGCAAGAGTTACTAATGCTTCCTCCTGCCGGTCTCCACTAAGATTTCTTAGCAAGATTAAAGGCAAGGGAAACTCTAGTTCCAATCTTATGCTCTGATGAAATTGCTACACGCCCATTTGAATAATCAGTAAAGTATTTAACAATAGGAAGTCCATAGCCCGTTCCTGATTCACCATGTGTACCTATGCGCTTTGACTTCTTATCAAACTTAAAAATATCTTTAATTAAGTTCTTAGGTATACCAACACCCTTATCGATAACGTCAATATATAGCTTTTGTGTATCATTATAGACTTTAATCAAAATATCCTGGCCATCATGACTAAATTTGATGGCGTTAGTTAATACATGCCCAAGGATATGATCCGTCAGAACTCTTTTTTCACATAGGAATGATTTATTAGTATCAATATCAAAATGTAGCTTAAGGTTTTTTGTATTATGACTTTCAAAAAATCTCTTAGAGTAACTATGAATGAAGTCAGGTGAGATCTCAGCTTTTTGAAAAGTTAGGTTATCTGTATCAAGTTGAAAAGTACGAACAGACTTAATGATCTCTTCGATTTTACTAAATGAATTATTAATTTGTTGCTCCGACTTCATCCCAAGATCATGCTTCCTAGATAAGTTTTTGATCTTAAGTTTTAGAATCGTAATTGGATTAGATAAGTCGTGTAGGACAACATGTAAAAGAGTGTCCAATTGCTTATTTGTATATATAAGACGCGTTCGATGATTTGATTCAAGCCAAATATAAAAAGAGAAATAAACGGTTGTTAACGCTGAAAATTGAATAATATTTGAGCGAAGTAAAGACTTGTATTCAATTGATGTTAATGGCCTAACCAACTCTAAAATATGGTAGTCGAATACTAGAAAGAATGTGAAGACACATAACATGACAAAAAGTCCCGTTAGCATACCTGTTCTTTTATAGAAGACGCCCATAAAGATTGGGGTACCAGTAATCCAAAGAACACCTGGAGAATTCAATCCTCCAAATGAGAAGATCAATAGATTCATCATTAGGATTGATGGAATAACACATGTGAATTTCTCTAAATGATCAAGCTTTAAAATCTTAGCAAGGATGAAAACAATAAACTGTAGAGCAGCTATCGAATAAAACATCTCTTTTGAAACAACTTCAAAAATTATATGTGGAAAATATATGAAGTAATAGAGATAGCTTATTCCCACCATGAGCATTGTTGCCATGAGTAGGAATCCCTCAATCTTATTCTCTTTGTCTGTGTTGAAATTCATTGCGGGAGACTAACTTAATTTCCTTGAATTATCTAGCCTTATTGAAATTTATTTACGGTAAAAAGTCTTTAAATTCAGTCGCTTAACTACTTTTGTTTAGGATAGTTAAAGTTTTAAAGTATAACTTATAGATAATACTTTGAATCGATTCTTTACAGTGAAATAACTTAGAGAAAGTATCGTTTTAAGAAGAGTGGCTTAGTTTGTGAATTTGTTTGGAATTGGTTGCGGGGATAGGATTCGAACCTATGACCTTCGGGTTATGAGCCCGACGAGCTACCAACTGCTCCACCCCGCGACAAAGTAAAATCAATATATTATCGAAAGCTCCTTATGTCAAATTAAAATTGTCAGACATAAATTACTAAAATTCCTTGAGTTGCTACCGATATGAACTATGTATGAGGGATGTGAAAAAATAAATTTTTTGGAGATTAACAATGGAAATGCAAAACCACAGTAAGCTAACTATTGATATCGATACAACAGAGCTTACTCCAGCGCAACTTCGAGCTATCAAAACAATCAATATGCTAATGGCACATATTATTACAACGGAAGACGAAGCCGACTTCTTTGATGGAACGGCCGAAACAATGCGCTTGTGTGCTTCACTTGTTAAGCAATCTCGTTTTTGTCACCAAGACTCTTCTATCCCTTATGGCGATCAGGCCTTAGAATTTGCTATTGAAGCATTAACAGAATTGATGGAATCATCATCTGTTGTTAAATACGATAATTAAGAATAAAAAATTTCTGAATATAAGAAAGGGCCTAAGGCCCTTTTTTTTTGTCTAATAATTAGCTATAAATGACTGTGAACTTTTATCAATAGGCTTGAGAATGAGTAATGAGAAGATTTGTTTGACTGGTGTAAAGCCAACGGGAATGCCACACCTAGGTAACTTCATTGGTGCTATTAAACCAGCAATAGAAAATGTGAAAAACTCTGATATGGAAGGATACTTCTTTATTGCTGACTACCATTCTCTTATTACAGTTCACGATGGTGAGCAGCTTCGAAATGACATTTATGAAGTTGCCGCTACTTGGTTAGCAGCTGGCCTTGATCCAGATAAGGCCGTTCTTTACAAGCAAAGTGATATTCCAGAGATTACTGAACTCAACTGGATTATCTCTTGTTTTGCATCGAAAGGATTAATGAATCGAGCACATGCTTACAAGGCAAAGAAGGATAGGAACGCAGAAGAAAAACGCGATGAGGATTATGGAATTAATATGGGACTATTTTCTTATCCTGTATTAATGGCCGCTGACATTCTTTTCATGAATACTAAGTATGTTCCTGTTGGTGAAGATCAACTTCAGCATATTGAAATCGCACGTGATATCGCTTCAAGCTTTAATCATAAATATGGTGAAATTCTAACTCTTCCTGAAGCAATTGTTAGCAAAGAAGAGAATAAGTTACTACCTGGCCTTGATGGACGTAAGATGAGTAAGTCTTATAATAATCATATTCCATGTTTCATTCCAGAGAAGAAGCTTAAGAAAATGATTAATAAGATCACAACTGATTCGACTCCTCCAGAAGCTCCAAAGAATCCAGATGACTCTCTAATCTTTGATATCTATAAGTTCTTTGCAACAAAAGAAGAGCAAGATGCACTTGCAAAAAGATACCAAGAAGGAATTGGCTGGGGTTATGCCAAGCTTGAACTCTTTGAGGTTGTTAATCGTGAGCTAAAACCAATGCGTGAGAAGTATGATGCATTAATGGCAGATAAGTCTCAGATTGATAAAATTTTAGCTGATGGTGCTGCTAAGATACGTCCTATTGCTCAAGAGAATCTACGTCGCATTAAAAAAGCAATTGGTGTTTCAAACTAAGATTTAATTTTTATGATAAGGATGATCTTGTTTAATTGTTTGAGCACGATAGAGTTGTTCAACAAAAACAAGTCGAGCGATCTTATGTGGAAATGTCATAGGGGAGAGTGATAGTTGGAAATCAACAGTTTTTAAAAACTCTCTAGGAAAGCCAGCTGCTCCACCAATTAGAAAACAAATTCCACACTGTTTATTTTCCATCGTTTCATAAACATATTGGCTAAGTTTATCACTTGTTAAGGTTTTTCCATGTTCAGTAAGTGCAACAATATGCTGCTTTCCATGTTTGGCCTTAATGGATTCAACTTTATTTAAGAGTTCTTTTAATTCGAGATCAATATTTTCTTTGTGGCCCTTGCATTCATGGATGTGAAGTTTTGGGAAGTTAATTCGTTTGTGATAATCGTTCTCAAGGGCGATGAGATTCTTATCCTTTAACTTCCCAATGACGATGAGATGAAAGTCTTTCATAACTTGAAGGTTTAGAAATAACCTTTTTCATCACCTGAAGTTGATTCAGCTTCATCTGAATAATAATATTCGTTTGGAATATCAACTGAAGGAACAGACCATAGATTGTCGATATCGTAAGCTTCACGAGATGATTCATCAAAGATGTGAACAATGATATCTCCAGCATCGATAAGAATCCAATCTGTTGACTGGTGAAGACCTTCTTTGGAGACAATTGTTTGCCCCTTGCGCTTCATTTGCTTACCAATCTCATCAGACATCGCATTTGCCATTGCAGAGTTCGTTGCAGAAGCAAGAACAAAGTAATCAGCAAGAGATGTTGTCTTTCTCATATCAAGAACTTTAAGGTTAATACCTTTGAAGTTTCCTAGAATCCATGCACTTGCCATTGCAATATTTAATGGAAATTCTAATTCCTTATTATCTGCAATTTCATCAACATTTTTATTAATAAACTCGTTTTGTGACATTTATTCGTCCTTTATCGTTTTAAGCATTAGTGATTTTAATATATCAATATTTAATCCTGAAACAGAAGAAATTGGTAAGCACTTGCGATCAATTTGCTCTTCAAAAAAGACTTGAAACTTTTTGATCTCTTCATCTGTCATTGCATCAATTTTTGTTAAGCAAACGATTTCTTTCTTATTTAAAAGGTCTTCGTTATATCTACCAAGTTCTTGGCGAATAATTACATATTGCTCAAAGGCCTCGTATTCATCGAGACACCAAGAAACATCAACAAGATGAACAAGTGACTTTGTTCTTTCTATATGTTTTAAGAATTTAATTCCAAGTCCCTTTCCCTCAGAAGCATCTTCAATAAGGCCGGGGATATCAGCAACAACAAAAGAGTCTTCTTCACCTAGGGTAACAACACCTAGGTTTGGCTCTAAAGTTGTAAAAGGGTAGTCGGCGACTTTTGGTTTTGCCGCTGAAATTGAAGATATTAATGTTGATTTACCAGCATTTGGTAAACCTACCAATGCGATATCTGCTAGAAGTCTAAGTTCTAATTCAACATCAAGTTCTTGCCCTTCTTTTCCGGCCGTTGCTTTTCTTGGAGCTTGGTTTGTTGCACTTTTGAAGTGTAGGTTACCAAGTCCACCACGGCCACCTTCTGCTACTTTGATTCGCATACCGTGATCAGTTAAGTCTGCAATGACCTGACCATTTTCTTGTAAGCGAACAATGGTACCAACTGGTACTTTGATTGTGAGGTCGTCTCCAAAAGGGCCACACATCTGGCGGCCACCACCTTGCTGACCATGTTCAGCACGATAGATTTTCTTTCCACGAAAGTTGACGAGAGTATTCATCCCTTCATCTGCTTCGAAGAAGACACTTCCTCCATCTCCACCGTCACCACCATCTGGGCCTCCAAATGGGATATACTTCTCACGGCGGAAGCTTACGCATCCGTTACCACCGTTTCCGGAGATTACTGTTATTTTTACTTCGTCAATAAACTTCATAATTTCTCACTCTTTATAGAGCGTTTATATAAAAAAAGGGAGCACTATGTATAGGCTCCCTTTCATATTTACAACTAATTAATAGTGTAAGATCTAATAATTCTTATGCTTCAACAACAGAAACAATTTGCTTCTTCTTGTTGTAGAAACCGAATTGAACTTTACCTTCTTTTGTTGCAAAAAGAGTATAGTCCTTTCCTACTTTAACGTTTTTACCAGCATGGAATTTAGATCCTGCTTGTCTTACAATGATGTTTCCTGGAACAACAGCTTCACCACCAAACTTCTTAACACCGTACATATTCGGGTTTGAATCACGACCGTTACTTGTTGAACCACCGGCTTTTTTGTGTGCCATATCTAACTCCTAAAATTAATAATTGATTAAGCTTTAACTTCTTTGATTTTTAAAGTTGTAAAGTGTTGTCTGTGTCCGTTCTTCTTCTGGTACTTACCAGGCTTTCTTTTGAAAACGATAACTTTTCTTGAACGATCATGTCTAACAACTTCAGCAACAACTTTTGCACCAGCAACAGTTGGAGCACCAACTTTTGCAGACTCACCACCAACAAATAGAACCTTATCAAATTCTACAGTTGATCCAGCTTCTTGATCTAACTTCTGAACGTCAATAGTCATACCAGCTTCTACTCTGTACTGGTGACCTTGAATTTCTACTACTCCGTACATAAATTCTCCTATAAAAGGCAATCTTTGGGGGCCAGAGGTTTTCTCCAACACTTTCTATCCCTCGGACTGAAAATATTAACTCTATGAAACTAGGATTTTTATGAAAAATTGGGCCTGTTGTCAAGCATTTAGACGCAATTACACGCAGCTTTTTGAGGATTTTTTGCCTAGCTCCTGTCATAGTGAGTCATTTGCTCATAAAGATATTTCAATAGCCGAAAAGTTAGGATGACGGAGGTATCAGATGCAATCTGTAAGTAATGAAAAATACACGTATTATCAATTTGCTAAGGAGCAATCGCTTCCTATTTATATCAGATTGAGGGTCGCTGAGTTTGATCCGGAGGTTGTAGGCTTCTTACAGGTAATGAACTTTACGGAATTAAGTGAAAAAGAAGGGGAGTCTGCACAGCAGACTATAGCAACGAGTCAAATGGCGAAGGTCTTAACGATAGATGAGGCCACTCCAATGGTTGCCTCACAAATTCGTTCAAACTTCCAAGATGATAAGTATGGAATGGAAAGTATTGTCCAAAAACCTGGATATAATGTTTATCGATATAAGAATATGGCGATGATTGTTCTCTCACTCGCATCAAATGAATGGCTAATGGGAACATTCCCTGAATTTGGTCACACAAATAAAGAATATGAGTGTCGAGTCGTAATTAACCGCTACTTATCTTGGGCCCTTGCCCCAATGGGGATTGCTGGGTTCTGGGGAAGAAAACTTAAGGAAGGAATCGTTCTTGGACGCATGAATGAAGTAAAGGGTGAAGTTGTATTTATTGATGTAAGAAACAGAACCTTATTTTCTAAGAGAGAAAGTGTAAGCCTTAAAAACTCTGAAGTATTTATCAAAATCGACCCTCTTCATAAATCATCACCAGCTAGAATGAGATTTGAAGATGCACAGGCCTTCTTGGCCATACATTCATCTTACTTTGGTGCCAATGGGATGCCGCTAGCAATTCGCCAAGTTGTGGCCACTATAGCTAAGAATTTTCACAGCTATAAATTTGCTATTTCGGATCTTTCCCAGGAGTTGAGTTAGCCTTAAGTAATTGGGTTAGAAAATTATTTGGATTTTCAGATTCATCTTTTCTAATCATATGAATATAGATTGGAAAGCATGTTATGGTACAAGCTCCTGAATAGGTTACTCTTTTATTTTCCTCGTCTTTCCAAATATAAACAGAGGTTCCATCGCGATTAAGAAATTGGTCTTGCTTTCCAAAACGGTTAATTAATGACTGATGAAATGTATTGTGAAGAAAGTAATTTGGTAGTCGAGCATAGAAGTCTAAGACAGTATTATCCGAGTTTTTTATGTGAACAAAAACAGGAAAGAAATAGTTCTGATGTCTAATTTGTATTTCATAAGTTTTTACGACTTTGCCATTATTGATAAGTCTTATGGCCTTATATTCTTTTTGAATATCCGATAGTTTTTGTCCGGGATGAAACGGCTTAAATTTATCAAAGGTAAAATTATAATTTGGTTCTTCAACCTTCGCTTTTGCCGTATTGATAAATATGCAAAATGATAAGAGAATATATGAACTAGTTAATAATTTTTTTAGAGTTTTTTTGAACATACGTTATTTTAAACGATTTAGATTTTTATATTTAAAAGGGGAATTTAATGCAACCAGCAGCAAAGAAGGAAGCGCAGAAGATCGGTATTGCGATGGTTTTAGGTCTAGTTCTAGGGCTAGTGCTACATTATTTTGGGAAAGGAGCTTATGTTCAATATATTGCTCCAATTGGTGATGCCTTTATTGGCCTACTAAAAATGGTTATTGTCCCATTAGTTTTCTCTTCTATCTTTATGGCCATGTATCACCTTGGGACTCCGGAGTCTCTTGGAAGAATGGGAGTAAGGGCCGTTGCTTATTATTTCTTCACAACTTGTATCGCCGTATTATTTGGGATCATTTTTGTTAATATTATCAACCCTGGAATCGGAGCAGACTTAGGCTCAGCAGGTGTTCAAGGATTATCAGAAGCGATGCAATCAAAGGTTGCAGGAAATTCTGGAGGTTGGGCTTCACTTTTTGCTTCTATAAAAGAAGTTCTCTTAGGTGCAATTCCGACAAATCCATTTGGTGCATTTGCTGAAGGTAATATTCTACAAGTAATTGTCTTTTCAATCCTAATGGGAATGACAGCTTTATTTATTCCTAAAAAGAGTGAGCCTTTTGTTAAATTTGTAGGTGCATTAGAAGAGCTTGCAAATAAACTTACAATGGGAGTAATGAAATTAGCTCCTTACGGTATCTTTGTTCTAATGACTGGAGTACTTGCAAAGTCTGGAACAAGTGCGATTGTCTCACTATCAAAGTATATGCTTACAGTTATTCTAGGTCTTCTATGCCATGGAATCTTTCTACTTATTGTCGGAAGTATCCGTGGAAAGATGTCACCTTTAGAAGTCTTAAAGGGAATTGGTCCAGCAATTATTACGGCCTTTTCAACTGCATCGTCAGCGGCTACTTTACCGATTACAATGATGAATGTTGAGGAAAACTTAGGGGTCGATAAAGACACTGCTAAGTTCGTGTTACCACTAGGAGCGACAATAAATATGGACGGAACTGCGCTATATGAGTCAGTTGCGGCAATCTTCATTGCACAGGCCTATGGTATTGAATTAGGGATAACTCATCAAATAATTATCTTTATGACTGCATCTCTGGCCGCAATTGGTGCAGCTGCGATTCCTGGCGCAGGACTTATTACGATGTCGATCGTTCTATCGGCCGTAGGACTGCCTATTGAGGGGATTGGGCTTATTTTAGCAGTAGATAGAGTACTGGACATGTTCAGGACAGCTGTGAACGTTTTTGGCGATGCTATGGGGACAGTAGTTGTTGACTCGATGCTTAGGAAAAACTCATAGGTAAAATATAAGTTATTGATTTTAGTAGAGCTCTTAACTCGAAAAAATCTTTTCCTCGTTGACTCAGACACCACAATTTGAAAAAATATTAGGGCCCCATTTTTGGGGCCCTTTTTCGTAAAGAGAGAATTGAACACATATAAGGAAGATCAATGAGAAAAAACGGATTGTTGTTACTGGTTCTAGGCCAACTACTTTTTTCGTGCATCAGTACAGAAAAAGACGTTCCAAGTCCAAAAGAGATTACGGAGTCATTTAGTACTGAAGATGAGAATCTCGATGGTGCTGATTTCTCTGAAGAAAAGATCATTGCTCGAACTGCAAAACATGGTGCAGAGTTTTCTAGTGATCAAATTGTTGGTTCTGCTGTTATTGAGCACCCTGCAAGTCACGAAATCAAAACTTATTTCTTATATGGTGCTGAGCACTTAAATCTTGAAAATAATTATTTTGATATTCCTGTTGTTTATAATGCCGCTGTTAAGAAGTGGATTAAATATTTCACAGGAAGAGGACGAGGCTTCTTTCAAAGATATTCAGGAAGGGCCGGAAGATATGCGCCGATCCTCTCTAAAGTTCTAAAAGACAATGGACTTCCACAGGACTTAATCTTTTTAGCAATGGCCGAATCAGGATTTCAAACAAAAGCAAAGTCTTGGGCAAAAGCAGTTGGCCCATGGCAGTTCATGCCATATACAGGTCGTCGTTATGGCCTTGAGGTAAATTGGTATGTTGATGAAAGAAGAGACCCAATTAAGTCTTCAATCGCAGCATCAAAATACTTAAAAAAATTATATAAGCAATTTGGTTCTTGGGAGCTTGCCGCTGCATCTTATAATGCAGGTGAAGGTAAGATGGGAAGAGCGATAAGAAGATACCGAACAAAAAACTTTTGGAAGATCAGAAGAGGTCGATACCTAAAGCCTGAGACAAAGAATTATGTTCCAAAAATTATGGCATTGGCCATTATTGGTAAAAACTTAAAGTCATTTGGCTTTGAAGAAATCGATTGGCATGAGCCTCTTGATTTTCAAGAAATTCAAGTTCCTGGCGGAGCGGATTTATTTAAAATTGCAAAAGATTTAAATGTTGAATTTGATGATCTTCATTATTTAAATCCAGAAATTCAAAGATGGTTTACACCACCAACGCATGAAACATATACGCTTCGAGTTCCTGTAGGAAAAAGAGAGACGTGGGCAGCTTGTTGTTCAGCTAAAAAAGAAGAGTATATTGCTTCCCAAGAAGTCTTTCAAAAATATCGTGTAAGAGGTCGTAAAACTCGTCTTGATGATGTAGCAAGAAAGTTTAAAATCAAAGATAAGAAGGTTCTTACTTGGCTAAATGATAATTACAAGTCTCACCGCTCTCGTGTTCCAAGAGGAACTTATGTGACTCTTCCATTTAGAATTGGACAGAGTAAGAAAGATAATATGTATGCGGACCTATATGATAAACCTCGTAAGTCTGTCATTCGTAAAAGAAAATATCGTAACCGTATCCGTGTCGCTAAGAGACGTGGGAAAAAGATCAGTAATCCATCACAATTCTACACTGTGAAAAGAGGAGATTCTCTCTGGTCTGTTTCTCGTAAAACGGGAGTTAGCCTAGATACACTAATTGTCTCTAACCTAAAAATCATTAAGAAGAGACAAATTCGTGCAGGTGACCGCCTAGTGATTCGCTAATTTCAAAAAATGTAAGAAAAAAATAGTAAAACATATTGAAACCACGCTCTAATGCGTGGTTTCGCTATTTTAATTCTAAAAAAAATAAGCTATTGTATTCCTCACGAACACAACACACGTATACACGAGGAAATTCAAACTATGGCCTATAGCGATATTTTAAAGCTTAAAAAAGTCGAAGTTAAAAACGAAGAAAAGGTATTCATTAAAAATCTCATTGTTGGTAATGATATTTTTGCAATGGATCTCTTTGACCATCTCTATAAAAAGGACTCAACTTCAGTGAAATTATTAACTGAAGAAGAAGTTACTGAAGATAATTTTAAAGTGATGGGACCGTCACTTGTTAGAGGAGAAAATAATATTTCAGTCCTGCGTGACCTTGGGATTATTGAAGAAGCTAATCCATTGAGCTCATGCTTTTATAAGGACTCTAAGTTTCATGATTTTGGTTCACGTACAAAGCCAATGCCTCTTTTATGGGGAGAAGAAAGTTATATTGATGAACATATAAAAGTTCGCCCAACTGATCTTCTTCCATCACTTAATAGTGAAGGGCTTTTAGATCGTATTCGCGAAAATAGTTATAGCTTAAGAATTAAAGAAATCTATCGTACAACTCCTGAGGAGTTAATCGATCAGGCCCATTGGAAAGTGTACTTAACGAACGGTTTAATTATTGAATGTGAGAACCTTTATTGGGGAGAGTCTCCTGCCATTTTCTTAGACTTATTCAAGGATAAGAAAACACTTTCTACCGAGTTTATCGAGTTTTGCGAAAGTACTAAAACACCTTGTTCTCTATATGTTCACCTCGATCTTGAAGAGAAGATTACTGATGATGAAAAGACATACTTTTTTCCACTTTCATTTACACATGAATGGGGACATTTCATTGGTGAGATTGGAGAAACAGAAAGCGAAGGATATGCTCAAACAGCTAAATTTGTGACTTTTATTGATAAAGAAGAGAGTACAGAAGAAGATATTTCTAAAAAAATCAATCTTCTGAAAAAAAACTTGGCCAAAAATTTCGACGCTTTTGACGTAAATAAGTCAAAAGAGCGCGTCATACTTCGTGACTATTCTTATAGTCCAGAAATTGACGATTCAAAGATTACACAGGAGTCTTTAAATGAAGATCATTTAATTTTCTTTAGTTTTAACGCTCCTCTTAGGCAGTCAGCAGTGAAAAATGAAACATTCGTAGATTCCTGGATGTCGTCAAAATTCCTCGCAAGAGGCCTTGCAGTGCAATCAAAAATAAAATAAAAACAACCTATAAACACCCCGTAAATGCTAATTCTTATGCAATTTCGGGGTGTTGACATTCATCTCAACTGCCTTGAAAATTTAATAACTAACATTTTTTATCAGTGTCTCTTCATATAAAGACGACACACGGATTTTTTTACTCACTCAAGGAGAGGAATATGAAAAAGGTATTTTTAGGAGCAGCTACACTTGCACTACTAAGTACTAGCGCTTACGCAACTAAGGCAAGACTACTTGCACTTGGTGACGAAGTTGAAGACAACTACTACACAATGGATGATCGTTACATTTTCACTAACGCTTCATTTGTAAACAACTACGGCGACATGGTTGTTCTAGAGTACGGTGAAGAAGGTGTTGGTACAGGAACAACAACTTTAGATACAGATAGTGACCCAAAAGCTATGGGTGGTTTCTTTAAGAAGATTGGTAAACTTACTTATGGTGTTTACGTTGGTAACGAATCAAATATTTCTTCTTCTTTAAGAATTCTTGCTTCTGACGTATCTGCACCAACTGGAAGTTACTTAGCAACTTCAGACAATCAAGTTGAATTCTTTCTTGGTGGTGAAGCTGGTGTTAACTGGGGTGCTTCATTTGTTTATGCTTCATCTGAAAGAGATGTTTCAATTCTTTCTGGTGCAGGAAGTGAAAAACATGAAGATGATGCAATGGCAATCAAGCTTGGTGTAAATAAAGACAACTGGGATGGATATGCAAATATTTCATTAATGTCTGAAGCAGAAAATAAAGCAACTGGAAACAAGTTTGAAGGTAAACTTGGTGTACAAGTTGGTGGTTCTTATACATTCAATCAAGATCTTAAGACGTATGCTTCATACAAGATGTTTCAGTGGGATCAATCAAGAGCTGGAGCTGATGGAGAAGGTGATTTATCTCGTCTAGATCTAGGTGTTGGTAAAGAGTACAAAATTGATGGTGGAATGGTTTTCATTAGAACTGCATTCCAAATGATCGATGTTGAACTAACTGAAGGTGCTGTAGATGCAAGCTTAACAACAATGAATCTTCCAGTTGTTATTGGTGCTGAAGCTAAAGCAAATGAATGGTTAACAATCAGAGGTTCTGTTTCACAATCAATTTACTCTAATGCAGATTCAGATAGCCTAGTTGCTTACGCTGGTGCACCTAATGCTCTTAACGAATTAGTTTGGGGAGTAATCCAAAATTATAATGGTGGTGGAGATGGTGATGCATCTTTTAATAACACTACAACAGTTGCACTTGGTGCTACTTTAACTTACAAAGCTGTAGATTTTGATATCTATGCAGGTATGAATGGTGGAGACACTAATTCAAGAGTTGCAATGAAGTATAGCTTTTAATTTGTAATTTAAACAAATGATTAAGAAGGCCGTGGGTGAAAAAACCACGGCCTTTATAAAAAAAGCAAAAAAAAATTGCACAGAAAAACAAAAACGGTATAATTTAATAAATTAATTTTTCAAACGAACTAGATTACTAGTTAGAATAAAAACAAAACAAGGAGTAAGTTTTGAAAAAAATGACAGGTATTATTGCAATGGCAGTACTTTCTTCTGCAGCATTCGCAAACACAATCGTTCCAGAAATCTCAAGAGATGGAAAAACTAAAAATGATTCAGCTATCGCTACTTCTCAACAAATGAGAACTTTCGTTGCTGGTGAATACGGAATGGAAACATTTGAATTAGATACAACTGGTTCAACTGAAGAAGAAACAACTAACATGAATGTTTATGGTGGTTGGTCAAACAAAATGATTACTGTTGAAGCAGACTTTAACATGGGTGACGAAGATGATGTTGACTTTGATTCATACGGTGTAACTGCAGGTTATAGAATCAATAAGCAATTTGCTCTTGGTCTTGGTTATACTATGGCTTCAGTTGATAATGCTTCTGATTCTGAAGAGTCTAAGATTGAAATCGCTGGTTCATACAACATGGGTGATCTAGTTCTTGGTGCTTCATTTGCAATTAACTCTGAAGAAGACAATGCAGGAACTGATGGTTCTTACAATGTTCTTACTCTAGGTGTTGGTTCAAACGCTAACAATATGTCATGGGAAGCAGGTCTTACTTATGATCTAGAAGCTGATGAGCCAGCTGATGGTATGGATAGAGGTTCAAGAATTGGACTTTTCGCAGGTATGACAAAAGTTGTTAACAACATCGAATTAGATGGTGATATTTCATACACAACTGGTGATGACACTGCTACAGGTACAGCAAATAACGATTACACAGATCTTTCTCTAAGATTTGATGCTGAATTCCTAGTAGGGAAGATGTTCTACATCACTCCAGGTCTATCGTACAGAGATGTGGAAGCTGGTACTTTTGAGCAAGATCAAATCGCTCTTTCAGGTGACTTTGGTTATAGAGCTAATAAGTTTGATGCTAACTTTGGTATCGATTATACAGTTTCAGGTGAGCAAAATGGAACTGACTACGACGATATGGCATGGAATATCAACGTAGCTTACCTATTCTAATTTAATCTTTTAAATTTTGAATATATGGCAAGGGAGACTTAGGTCTCCCTTTCTTATTTGTATGTATCCATAATATCTCTAAAGAATAATTTAACTTTTTAGTCCGAATCATTTGTATATAATGAAAAGTAGTTCATCTAAGGAGTACAAAGTGAAAAAGTTATGGCCTTTATTGATTGTTTTGTTCTATACATCAACATTTGCAAATACTATTGTTCCTGAGATTTCTCGTGACGGAAAAACCCTTAATCGATCGGCACTTGCAGTAGCTTTTGAAAAGAGAAATTATGTTGGTGGTGAAATTCATGATGGTGATTATCAAGGTGAGAATATTCAGTTATTTGGAGGGGCCTTTGTTGATCAATTTTCTTTTCAAGCAGATGTAGACTTTGACGATGATTTATTAGATGACGATCGCTACGATGTGAAGGCCGGTTATCGATTTGCTAGTAATATGGCGTTGGCCCTCGGTGTCGCTGCAACAGACTTTGTGGATGATCCTTCTATTGAAGTTGGGCTATCAACTATTTCAAATAATTTAATTATTGCAGGCTCAATCACTGCAAATATTAGAGATAATGCTGATGATAACTACACACTTACAGCAGGACTTGGGCAGGATGAAAAGAGCTTAAGTTGGGAAGCTGGGATTCGATATGATCTTAATGATAACGACGATGATCTTCTCGGACTATTTGCTGGAGCTACAAGAGTAGTAAATAATGTTGAGCTAGATGGGGATGTTGAGTTTAAAACAAGAGATGAATTCACAGAGATCGATCTTAATCTTGATGCAGAATTCCTCGTACATAAAGAGTTCTATGTTACTCCAGGAGTTTTCTTTAATTATAGGGAAGTCGGAAATAACGATGATGACTACCTAGGGGTGTCAGGTGACTTTGGTTACAGAGCTAACCAAATTGATGCAACAGCAGGCTTGGATTATGTAATTTCTGATAACGACAGGCGTGATGGCATTCAGTGGAAAATTAATGCTGCTTATTTTTTCTGATTCATTTGTTTTCTTTAAAACTTTACGTATAATTTAACTATTATTTTAATTGAGTTAACTTAAGGAGAAAGTTTTGAAGAGAGTTTTCAAACTTGCTGTAATTGCAGCACTATCACTATCAGCTTACGCTAATATTTTAATGCCAGAGATTTCTAGAGATGGAAAAACTAGAAATGAATCCTTAATGGCAGTATCTCAGTCCTCTCGTAACTTCATTGCAGGGCAGTTATCTACAGTTAATCTTGAAGATGATTTTAATAATGAAATCGATATTACTACAACATCTGTCTATGGTGGATTTTCAGCAGAGTCATTCACAATGGAAATTGGCTACGATAATGCAAATTGGGATGTAGGTTCAGCAGATGAAGATTTTAAAGACATTAGTATCCTAGCCGGATTTAAAGTGAATGAAAGATTAACACTAGGTGTAGGGCTTGAAACTAGTGAGCTATTAAATGGTGTTGATGACACTGGTATTAGTTTTGGAGGAACGTTACTTGTTGAAGGAACTGTTCTTGGTGGAACGATCGCACGTCATACATATGAGCTTGGTTCAGCAGAAGGTGACTTTATTCTTTTAACAGGTGCTTTTGGTTCGGCAACAAAAGATATGTCTTGGGAAACAGGTATTACTTATCAAATGGAAGGAAGCGGTGATTTAAACACTGGTGCTCGTCTTGGTATCTTTGGTAATGCCACTAAAATTTCTGGCGCCTGGGAATTTGATGGATCATTTAATTATACTTTTGGCGATTACTTAGATGAAGCAACTGGTGATAATGATTATAGCAGTATTGAAATTGAATTTGATGCTGAATATCTTCTAAACAAAGAATTTTATATTACTCCAGGTGTTAACTATACTTCAGTTGACTACCCTGATTCTGATGATGATACAGACCTAGTAAGTGTACTTGGTAGTGTTGGCTTTAGGAACTCTCAAGGACTCGATGCTACTTTTGGATTAGAGTATGTTGTAAGCGGAGATATTGGCGGAGATGATGTTGATGGCCTTGGTTGGGGAATTAATGTAGGTTACGTTTTCTAATTGAAGAAAAATATGTATTATTGAAGATAGATAGGGGAGACAAAAGTCTCCCCTTATTTTTTGGGGGAAAGTTGAAAAAGATACTTATAATTGCTGCCTTATCGTTACCTTTAATTAATGCCAATGCTAACTTCTTCTTGCCGGAGATATCTCGTGACGGAAAGACTTTAAATACTTCTGTTCTTGCAGTTTCTGGAGAAGCACGAAACTTTGCAGGGGCAACTTACGATCTTTCAATGTTTAAACAAGATGACGATAGCTCTATTGAATACGATATATCGACACCAGGAGCATTTGGTGCATTTAGTGCAAAAGGTTTTTCTGCTCAATTAGAAACGAAGTTTTCCCAGACAGAAATTGATGATCAGAACTCTAGTGCTCATATCGCTTCTCTTCTAACTGGTTACCGAGTTAATAAGATGATGACATTAGGACTTGGATATACTCAAGATGAATTCGATGCAGGTGTTGATGCGCAAAAGCTAGAAGCTGGTGGAACTCTTACTTTTGATGGAGTCCTCTTTGGCGGTTCCGTTGCTTATCGTGAAGTTGATGATAAAACACTTGAAGGTGGATACTTTATTTTAACGGCCGGAATGGGACAAAGAGAAAAGAATGATGTCGTTGAAGCTGGAGTTCAGCTAATGACAGAAGGCTCAGATGATCTAACGAGAGGAAAGCGTTTTTCTGTCTTTAGTAATATGACAAAACTTGTTGGAAGTGTTGAAATTGATGGAAGTTTTAAATTTGGTTTTGGAAACTATTATAAAGATGATGGTGGCACGACAGATGGAAACAACTTTACGTCTTTAGAGTTTGATATTGATGGAGAATTCTTAGTCTTAAATAACTTCTATATCACTCCTGGACTTTCTTATGCATCAAGCAATGCTCCAGGTGTTTCAGAGGATACATCTTTAGTTAAATTAGGAAGTGACTTTGGTTATCGCAATGCTAAACTAGATGCGACCTTGGCCGTGGATTATATTTTTATCAGTGAGAAAAACGAAGTCGATTACGATGGCCTAGGTTTTGGATTGAATATCGCTTATTTATTCTAATATTTTTAAAATATACTTTTTCTTATTACTTGTTTCAATAATTTCAGCAGCTTAAGGGTCTGACAATATTTCTTCTTGTTGCATATCAACGGGTGTTGTTATGCAACAAGGAGTGGTGTACAATGTACACAGGTAAGCTGTTCAATTGGAACGATACAAAGAATTTGAAGTTACAAAATGAGCGTGGTCTTTCGTTTGAAGATGTTTTGGATTCTATAGAAAATGATAAGTTCTATGGGGTATTTAGTAATCCAAGTGGAAACTTCAAAAATCAAAAAGTTCTTCTCGTTGTAATTAATAATTATCCATGTATCGTACCCTTTGTTGAAACAGAAACTGAAATATTTCTTAAGACGATAATTCCAGATAGACGTTTTAAAAAGTTTATTGATGGAGAGAGAGATGAATAAAAAATTATCTAAAAAAGAAAAAACCATTGCAGACAATTTTGCAGCAGGTGATTTCAAGAAGGCTTCAGATCATAGAGACTTTAAAGAAATTGCAAAGAAAACAAAAGCTGCTCGGATTAACTTAAGATTAGAGCAAGAAGTTCTAAACTACTTTCAAAAAGAAGCAGACCGTCAAGGTATTCCTTATCAAACGCTCATAAACAGTACTCTTTATAAAGTAGCAAAGGGAGAGCTCGTTGATAACGAAATAGTAAATTTTGGTAAAGAGCTTAAAGAAATTAAAAAGGAAATATTAAAAATTAATCGTAAAAAAAGAGCCTAAAATAAAGCATAAGAGGTTTTATGAAGGCTTATTTTGTTTTTATTGCGACTTTATTATCGGCATCTACTTTTGGAAATCGTATCTACAATGCAGAGTTTAGTTATAGTGAAAATGCTAGTTTCGGTAAAACAGAACCAATTTTTACTGAAGTGGGATATCGTCGGGAAGCAACTTTATTATTAGGTTTTAGACCAGTTGATATGTTCTCCTTTGGGACAGGTTATCGAAACTCAGAAAATGATTCAGATATTGGAAGTAAGAAGAACTTCAACTGAATAAGACAGAATTGAATGATTCTGAAGTGACTAATAGCTTTGTAAACTTAGACTTTGGTTATCGTGAAGAAGGACTTGATATTACTTTAGGGTTTGAAAAGTTAATTAGCGGAGATATTAATATCTCTGGTACATCAAATGAAATTGACTTATTTAAGTTTGTTGTTGATGCGGGATTTTCTTTTTAGTAGGAAATAAC
The DNA here is from genome assembly GCF_048381875.1 of Halobacteriovorax sp. Lineage (NCBI taxonomy): Bacteria > Pseudomonadati > Bdellovibrionota > Bacteriovoracia > Bacteriovoracales > Halobacteriovoraceae > Halobacteriovorax > Halobacteriovorax sp. The sequence continues at coordinate 292,886 of NZ_JBLXBP010000003.1, forward strand.
TCTTAGGGCCTCGTAGGCTACGGCCGTAGCAACGTTTGAGAGGTTTAAAGATCTTACATGTTCTGAAAACATCGGAAGACAAAATAGGCGATTGGGGAAAGTTTCAAAGATATGCTTTGGTAATCCCTTTGTTTCAGAACCAAAAACAAGATAACACCCTTTAGTATAACCACGTCCATAGAAGTGATTTTCTTTTGCGGTTTTTGTGTAAAAGAAGAGCTCTTCATCTTTAGGAGATTCACTCTCGTAGAACTCATCCCAATTTTCGTATTCTGCAACTTCAACATATTTCCAATAATCAAGCCCTGCTCGTCTTACTGCTTTTTCTGTTAGTTCAAACCCATAAGGCTTGATGAGAACAAGTCTTGCTCCAAGGGCAATACAAGTACGCCCAATACTCCCGGTATTACCGGGAATATCAGGCGCGTATAGAACAATATTAAAAATTGCGTCTTTACTCACTTTAAATTCTTAGTTCTGCTTTAGGAATTCAACTAGTGATCTTACGATTACACCAGATGCACCTTTAGATGGACAGTATGGTAGGTGAGATTGAGAATCACCAACACCTGCGATATCAAGGTGTGCCCAAGCTACATCGTTCTTAATGAACTCTTGAAGAAAAGCTGCTGCTTTTGCAGTTCCACCAAAACGTGATCCACCAATATTTTTAAGATCTGAAATTGTTCCTTTCATATCTTTTTGCCATTCTGGGATAATTGGAAGTTGCCACATATATTCATCAGCTGACTTAGATGCTTTTAGAAGATTATTTGCTAACTTGTCATCGTTAGACATTAGACCACAAACTTCTGTTCCAAGAGCAACTAGACAAGCACCTGTAAGAGTTGCAGCATCAATTAGTGCATCTGGCTTAAGGTCACATGCATAGTCTAGACAGTCTGCCATAACTAAACGTCCTTCAGCATCTGTATTTAGAATTTCAACTGTTTTACCATTTCTTGCTTTTACAATTGCATCTGGCATCGTTGCTTTTGAGTTTACAGCATTATCAGTCATACCAAGGATACAAGTGATTTTTACTGGAAGCTTCATCAGTGCAGCAGCTCTGAATGCAGCAAATACTGTTGCAGAACCGGCCATGTCAAACTTCATATTCATCATTGATCCACCTGGCTTAAGTGAATATCCTCCAGTATCAAAAACAAGTCCTTTACCAACGAAAGCGATATGCTTCGTGTTTTTAGTAGCTTTTGATGGAGTGTAAGTTAGGTGTACAAGTTGAGCATCGTAAGCAGAACCATCATTTACTGAAAGGAATAAGTTCATATTCTCTTTTTGTAGTTCTTTTCTACCCATGATTTTACATTTTACACCTGGGATATCTTTTACATCTTTTTGAACCATTTTTGCATAAGCTGTAGAGCGAAGAACATTTGGTGGCTCGTTTACAAAGTCACGTGCAACGTTAACTGATTCAGCTACATGCTGAGCATCTTTGATTGCTTTTTGGAAAGCTTTTTTCTTAGTTCCCTTATCTGCTGAATCAAGAATTACTTCTTCTAATTTTGCAGACTCTGACTTTGAAAGATACTTATCAAATTTATAAGCAGTCATCTCAAATGCTTCAACAAGAATTGCTAGAGATTCTTCTTTTTTAGATTTAAAAGTGAAAGTATCAAATGCAACAGCTACCTTTTTATATTTTGAAACTGCTTTGTATGCTTTTGCTAATTCTTTTCTAATGTCTTCTGTTGTAACTTTTGTTTTGTCACCAAGGCCAACAACTAGAACATCACTTCCATAATGGTTGAATGAATAAGTTGAACCTTTTGATCCTGTGTAATCAGCTGAACTATTCATTGATTCAAAAGTCGCTTTTAGCTCTTTTGGCCAACCTGTTAGAACAACAGTTGATACATCTTTTTTACCTTTAGTTTCTGTTTTTGAGTAAGCACCGATAACATAACAATCAGCACTTGAAACTTCTTTAGTGTTTAAATTCAAAGTGAATTTCATATTTGCTCCTTAAAGGGGTTTCAAAGTGAATTAAGAGGGTATAAACTAACAGTAAGTATACAAAAAGACAAAGAATGACAATAGTCGGCAAGGGTGTTCATGAATCAGTTTGCTCGCATTAAAGACCTAATTCCAAATAAGATATTTCAAAGATATCTTGCGTCAAACTTTATTGTCCCTTTTGCAATGAGTCTAACATTCTTTGTGGCCTTCCTTTTAACAACCCAACTATTTAGATTTATGAGAGTTGTAACTAAGAAAGGCGTAAGTATAATGCAGTTTATGGAGATCTTGGGCCACATCTCTATGAGTTTTATTCCAATGGCCACTCCTTTATCGATTCTATTTGCCATGATCTACACACTCAATAAATTAAGTGAAGATAGTGAGATTGTTGCATTAAGATCGATGGGAATTAATAAGCATCGAATATTCTTTCCTTATTTTATTATCTCTATTCTCATAGCTTGTTCCGTTGTCGTATTAAATACGAATTTAGTACCGACCTCTAAGAAGATCTTTAGAAATGAGTTTCGTCAACTTGGGTCAAAGGGTGTTCTGACAGACATTAAGAAGGAGCAGTTCTTTACAGATATTCCAGGAGTTATTCTCTTTGCTGAAGATGTGCAAGACGATGGGAAGATATTAGATGGTGTCTTTCTTAAAATCACTTCTAATAAAGATGTTGATAAGCTTATTATGGCAAAAAAAGGGATTTTAAATAAGCCAAAGTCTGATGCTGCTCAGTCGATGAATATTCAATTTGATTTCTATGATGGAAGTATTGTCACCTTAGATAAAGATGGTAATGAAGTCGAAAAAATTCTATTTGAAAAATATGAATATCCAATTGTTTCAAGCTTTTCGGTTAAGTCAGTAAATAAAGCAAGTATGATGTCTTCAACAGAACTTAGAAGACATCTTCGTAAGCTAAAGAATAAGCGCAATAAGACAGAGAATAAGAGAGTTCGTAATAATCTCTCAAGTGATTTAAGAAAGGGCTATATTGAATACTGGGGACGCTTCACTGTTCCGATTCAATGTGTGGTCTTTGCTCTATTAGGTTTCGTCTTTGGAGTTAAGAAAGGGCGTGGTGCAACTAAGAATACTAGTGCTATGGCCTTATTTATTACGATTTTTTACTATGGCCTATATTTTTCAGGTATTTCATTGGCCAAAAAATCAGATGTGGCCATACCATTTATTCTATTCACCCCTGCTATTATTACAGCATTTATAGGAATGAGATTTTATAAAAAGCTAGATTGGAATTCTTAGGAGAGTTAATGAAAAAGCCTGAAGATTACTCTTCAGACTTCTTTTGAGCTTCAATATATTCTTTAGATGTTTGAAATGATCCGTCTTTATTAAATATGAATAGTGGTAGCTTATATTCTTTTGCAATTTCTACAGGAAAAACTAAACTTTTTACACCTGAACGAGATGTCATACCAAGTAGATCATTATTATAAAATACGTGCATAGCATTGATATTCCCAAGTCTAACAATCACGCGTTGGCCTTTTATAAAAACATATCTACCTTCTTTAAGTGTAAATGCTTTTATAGGCTCATCATCTTTTTTGTAAACAACCCAAGAATCACCTGAAGTTGATCTCAAAAAGACATTTTGCATATCGTCTTCGTAAGAGTTTCTTATGTTTTCAGGAATTAACTCATTTCTTTCTTCATCTGAAATTTCTTTAAATCCAAAAAGAGGAGAAGGTAAGTTATAGAAGTTTATTTCTTTTGGCGCTTCTTCTTTTTTCTCAGTCGTTTTTTCTTCTTCTGGGACCTTTGTTTCAATAGCAGCAACTTCTTCTTTCTCTTCAACATTAGCTTCAACGGCCGCAGTCTCTTCTTGAGCAACTTGAGTTTCTTCTTGAGGAGTTTCTTCTACAGGCGGCTCTTGTGTTGTTTCAATTGCCTTAGTTTTAAGGACAACTTCTTTTGAAGTATCTTGAGAATCGACCTCTTTACTCTTATTGATATTGATATAGATAAAAATACCAATTGAAATTAAACCAACGAGACTAATAACTTTATATTTTAATGAGTCAGAGAACTCAAAACTCTTTGGTTTTAAATCTTGTTTCTTTTCAACTTGTGCTTGAGGAAAGTCTTCTGCTTCTAATTGTTGTTTACTACTACTTGATGATTGGCCATATAATTCTTCAAGAAGATTAATGGCCTTATTTTCGTCGATATCATAAGTCTTAGAAAGAGTTTTAACAAAGCCACGTACGTATGCAATATTTGGTAGACGATTAACATCATCAGCTTCTAGTGCAGAAAGGTTTGTGATATTAATACGTGTATGACTTGAGACAGCTTCAATTCCTAGCTTCTTCTCTTCTCTGGCTTTTTTGAGATAAGAGCCTAAAGTATCTCTATTCATCTCTTCATTTGTCTGGGCTTCTTTTGCAACATCCTGTTCCATATAACGCCTTTTTAAAGATTGTTATTCTTATTTTTCTTTGAATAATAGATTTTTTTCATTAATTTATTTTTAAATTTTAAACTTCTCTTGGCGTATTGTGTGCGAGGGAATGCTTCAATAACATGATTAAATTCAGCAATTGCTTTCTCTTCTTCACCTAATGTTTGATAAATCTTTCCTAACTCAAAATATGCTGCTGGTTGGTCTTTACACTTTCCAGTCTTAGCAATATTAAAGTTTTTAATTGCTTCAGCAATCTTACCTTCTTCATGCAATAGAATACCTAGTTGATAAGGAGCAGGACAATAGTCTAGTGTGTAGCCCAGTACTTCTTTTAGGTAATCCTTGGCCTTTTGCTTATTTCCTCTTTTAAGTTCAATTAATGAAAGGTTGTACTTAACTCTGTATGTGTAGCGATAGACTAGATCTTTTAAAACTTCCTTGTATTGCTTTTCAGCTAAATCAATCTTTCCTTCTTTAAAATAGATTGAAGCAAGATTATTTCTTGCATCAGAATTTTTTGGATCAATTTCAATTGCTTTAAGAATTAATCTCTTTGCCTTTTCTGGACGATCTTTGAAGAAGTAGGCTAGTCCAAGGTTGTTAAGAGTTTTGGTATCATTTGGTTTTAATTGATTGGCATTTTCTAAAGCTTCTAATGCTTGAGAGTATTCCTGATCAATCATTTTTTGAGTTCCATAAGTATAAAAAAGTTCTGCTTTTTTATCTGAATTATCTTTTTGTCCTGATGAACATGAAGTCATCAGAAAAACTAAACTAATTACAATGAAAAGTAGGGAATTTCTTTTTCTCATAAATACGCCAAATGTTAATAGTTATCGTGGTTAGACTACTTTAATTGTAATTGTTTTAACGATTCTTTACAACGTTAATCTAAGAACTTACAAAGCTTTCCTATGTTTAAAAATATTAACCGATTCAAAGTGTCGGGTACCGGGAAAAAAGTCAAATAGATGAGCCTCTTGGACATCATATTCTGCTAAAATTTTTGCAGTATCTCGAGCAAGAGTTTGATTGTTACAACTTACGTAAATGATATATTTTGGTTTAAATAACTTAGTGTATTCATCGATATTCTTAAGTCCACTTCTGGGAGGGTCTATTACTAAGAGATCGACCTCTTCAACATTCAATTTCTTTAACTGTTCTATTGCTGATGAGTTGTAAATATCAACTTCATGATATTCTTGAGTCTTTTGGTTTTGAAGCTTTATATACTTAGCTGGTGTTGCATCAATAACAATACTTCTATGGTTTAGTGATTTTGTTAAATTACCATTTCCACCAAATAGATCGACAGTTGTTGAGTTCGAGTCTGTAAACTGTCTCATGTGCCCTTCAATAAGCTCGAGAAGTCTCTGATTCATTGGTGGATTAACTTGTAAGAATCCTTGAGCAGAATATCTTGAGTCATATGTTTTTAAGACTTTACCATCTCTTTCAAAAATTTCGACATGCCCTTTGGGTCTATTTGCTTCTTTTTGCCAATTTTCTTTAAGAGAGAATAGGGCATTGTTTACATTTTCATTGGCCATGAGACATTTATCAATAGAGATGATTTTAGTATTGTCCTCATTGAAAAAACCTAGCGAATTAGTCTTCTTATTATAGTGAAGTTGAATACGATTACGATATTCATACCTTTCACTTGCCTTATGTACCTTGAGTAATTGAGATAAATCAATCTTATACTGACGTGAAAAATTATCCAGGAATGCTTGTCTTTTAAATTTTAGTTCATCGTCGTAACTAGTGTGTAGAAAGTGACATCCACCACATTCGTTGAAATAGGGACACTTGGATTCTTCTCTAATTGGAGAAGCTTTATCAATATGCTTTAGCTTTGCAAATTGAATATTCTTTTTTGCTTTATAGACTTCAGCGACACCCTCTTCATTGGGGAGGCATTTTTGAATAAAAGTTATTTTGTCTTCGAGTTTTGAAACACCTTGTCCAATAGAGTCGATATGTTCGACTTTAAAATTCACATCAAATTTTTGAAACTTGAGTGATTTGTTGGGTTTCGTTCTTTTCTTCATAGGAAAATATGTCTCAATCTGCTATAAGTATCAACTTAGCTAAATTAGTAATATTATTAAATAATATGGCATCATTATTACAAAAATTGTCATTCTTGTTTGAACTTTTTTTTAATGGAAGTTTTATCCTCTTATACACCTTATATAGTAATAAGAAGATACCGGCTACTTGGAATCAAAAGTTTATCACTAACACTCTAGACCTCATGGTCTGGGTTGTTCCTATTGCTATTGCTCTTACTGTTTTAAAAAATATTATTGAATCAAAAAACGGAGAGGACTTCTTTAGGCGCTACGTCTTCTCCCTCTTAGTTTTCATTCCCTGTTTAATTACCTGGGGAGATGTTGAGTTTACATATTTACTCGCAAGTGCTCACTTGCTATCAACAATTTTATCTTTATATGATGATGGGGGAGAACAGGCCCCTCGGGTTTATGCTAATCGTTTTGAAGCAATAAAGAATAAGATAAAACTAACGTCTGCCCAGTGGGTTCTCTTTACCTTTGGTGGAGTTATCTTAGTTGGTACATTCTTATTAATGCTTCCAATGGCCGCTGCTGATGGTAATTCGATTAGTTTTGTCGATGCGCTATTTACGGCAACTTCAGCTACTTGTGTTACGGGGCTAGCCACTCTTAGTACTAAAACAAGCTTTAGTATGTTTGGGCAGCTTATAATTCTAGGACTCATTCAAATTGGTGGTCTATCCATCATGACTTTATATTCTTCAATGGCCATCGTGCTAGGGCGATCTTTAAAAATGAAGGATCGTATCATCATGCAAGACCTTTTAGATGTTTCATCTTTAGAAGAACTTGTGGCCATGATTATTAGTATTGTTAAATACACATTCATTATCGAATTATGGGGTGCCATCATTTTAACGATTGGTTTCACATTTGAAGGATTTGAATTTGGAGATGCTTTATATAATGGGTTTTTCCACAGTATTTCGGCATTTTGTAATGCTGGGTTTGCTCTCTTTGATAACTCATTAGAAAATTATGCAACGAATCCTCTTATCCATGGGACGATTTCAATCTTGATTACCTTAGGTGGGATTGGATTTATTGCACTAAAGGAACTTAAACAAGTTGTGACTCGAGAAAAGACAATTGTCCGTCTTGGAATGCACACAAAAGTTGTTCTAATTACTTCTTTTGCCTTAACTGTTGGTGGTGCTATCTTTATTTTCTTTGGAGAATTCCTTGGAGCACTAGATGGTTACAATCTTTGGGAAAAAATACAGATTGCAACTTTCCAGTCTGTAACATTAAGAACTGCTGGATTTAATACAATTCCACTAACAAACTTACATTCATATACGATATATATGATGGCCATGTTTATGTTCATTGGTGGATCGCCTGGTTCAACTGCTGGTGGGGTTAAGACCACAACTCTTGCAATTCTTGTTCAATCAATTATATCGACACTTAAAGGTGATAAGAACGTTATGATGTTTGATCGTAAGATCGCTGGTCCAGTTGTTGTTCGTGCAACGGCCCTGATGTTTATATCAATTGTTGTATCAACAGCTTTCATCTTTATTATGATGAAAATTGAACCAAACCAAAACTTCTTACCTTTATTTTTTGAAGTACTAAGTGCTGGTGGGACTGTAGGGCTTACTTTAGGTGTTACACCGTTTTTAACAATGGCAGGGAAGTTGGCAATTTCATTTCTTATGCTAATTGGACGTATTGGTCCATTAACATTAATTTTAGCAATTGGTGAAAGACAGAAATACTCAGGTAAATTAGACTATCCTGACGGAAGAATAATGATTGGTTAAAATAGAATTTATTAGAATAAAGGAATATACATGCTAGTAGCTGTAATTGGGCTAGGAACATTCGGAGCAAAAACTGCTGTTGGTCTTTTTGAAAAAGGCGCAGAAGTTATTGCAATTGATAAGAATGATGAATTAGTTGATAAGATTAAAGACCGTACAACTCACGCTGTTTCACTTGATGTAACAGACGAAAGATCTCTACGTTCAGTAAATATTTCCGATGTTGATACAGCGGTAGTTGCCATTGGGGATAATATTCAAATGTCAATTATGGCCGTAACAATGCTTCGTAAACTGGGTGTTGGTCGAGTTATTGCTCGTGCCACTTCAAAACTACATGAGCACGTTTTGCATGAAATTGGGGCCTCTGAAATTATTAAGGTTGAAGAGGAGATGGGGGAGATTGTCGCTTCAAAAATCATCGCACCTCACGTTCTTCAACGTTATAACTTTGCTGCTGGTTATTCTATTGTCGAACTTAAGTTAGGAAAGAAATTTGAAGGAAAGACACTTGTTGAAAGTAAGATTCGTCAGAATTACTCACTCAATATTGTCGCTCTTCAAAAGAAAGTTCCATATATCACTGAAGACGGTAAGTCTGCTTATCGTATGGAGATTAACGATTGTCCGATGCCGATGGATATTATCGAGTCAGATGACATCGTTGTTCTGGTAGGTAGTGAGAAGAATTTTAATAAGCTTTTTGCGGATTTAGAAGACGCATAAAGGGGAATAATTTTGAATTTATCATTAAGAAACCGAGTCGCAACAAGTTTCTCATTGGCCGCAGCAGTGGTCATACTTCTTGCGTTTATCGTGTTCTATCATTTAAATAATTTGAATAAAGAAATTGAATCAATTACTGATCGCTCTAATAAAGTAACACTTATTACTGATGAGGTTAGAATTTCTGCGGTTCAAATATTAAAAAATCAACGAAGAATTCTAACGAAGAAACCGACACCTGAGATGGTGGAAAGAATTTTAAACCTTTGTGAATCATTTACTTCGCAACTGCAAAGACTTGATGCTCACTACGATGAGCCAGAGGTGAAGAAGATCATTGGTCAGATGTTATCTTATACTGACTCATTGAAGGTTATCTTAAGTAAAGCTTCATTATTTCATCGAAATAATATTGGTATGACTTCTATTGGGGAGCTGGCCGATAAAATTCTAGATGCATTTTCTGAGTTTCAAGATATTCAATATTATCAAAATGTAGAAAGAGAAGAGAAGATCAAAAGTATCATCAACGAGACAAAGCGTAAGATGATGATTACTTTAATTATTGCTTTTCTTTGGACAATTATTTTAGGTCTGGTCATCCCTGGAAAGATCGCCTTACCGTTTAAGAAAATTAAGGATGCAATTCGAGAGCTACAGGATTGTAACTTTGATGTTTCCATTTATTATTCTCAAGACGATGAAATTGGTGAGATTGCTCAAGAGATGAATAAAATGATTCACTCATTCAAAAAGTTTGAAGAATTAAGAGCAGATAAGATTGTCGTTGAAAATAGAAAGTTTGATGTTTTGGCCAATATGGTTAAAAGGCCAGTTCTCTTAGCAAATGCAAAAGGGGAGCTGATGTATATGAATAATCAGATTTATCAACTCCTACAAGTTCAGTCTGAGGATACGATTGGTAAGGTTATGACTGATTCGATTATTCCACAGTGCATTATTGAAACTTATGAACTTGCCATTAAGCGTCGATCAAAGATTGAAAACCAAGAGATTAAGATTGCTAAACGTGATGAAACTAAAAAATCAGATAAAGAAGTTGGTGATAAGATTTCAGTAAAGGTTGATATCGAAGGTGATGAAGCAGATGCTGCTGAGCAAAGTGAAGAAGTCGAAGAAGTTATTGAATACGTTTACGAAGGTTATGCTTCTGTAATACCTATTCGTGGACGCGAGTCGTCACTAGATTATTACCTTATGGTTATGACTAAAGAGGTTCAGGCATCATAAAATTTATGACGCCTGGGCCCAAAACCCCTCTAATATAATAGTTATCCTTAAAAATCTATGCTATGATCAACGAATTTAGCGGAGTTATAGTTACAATGATCGATAGTAAATTTATTAGAAACTTTTCTATTATTGCCCATATTGACCACGGGAAGTCGACCCTTGCGGATCGTTTAATTGAAAAGACAGGTTCCATTACTGACAGAGAAAAGTCAGATCGAATTCTTGATAATATGGAGCTTGAAAAAGAGCGTGGTATTACAATTAAGGCCCAAACGGTTCGTCTTAATTATGTAGCTCGCGATGGTCAAACTTACTATCTGAATATTATCGATACTCCAGGTCACGTTGACTTCTCTTATGAAGTATCGCGCTCACTTGCATCATGTGATGGTGCACTTCTTGTCGTGGATGCATCTCAAGGTGTAGAAGCACAAACACTTGCAAATGTTTATATGGCCATTGAAAATGATCTCGAGATCATGCCTGTTCTTAATAAGATCGATCTTCCTCACGCAGATGCTGATCGTGTAAAGCAGGAGATTGAAGACGTTGTTGGGATCGAAGCGCTTGAGGCCGATGAAGTTTCTGCAAAATCGGGACTTGGTGTTGAAGATCTTCTTGAATCAATTGTTGCAAAAATCCCTTCTCCAAAAGGGAATCCAGATGCACCACTTCAAGGACTGATCTTTGATTCATGGTTTGATCCATATCAAGGAGTTATCTTCTTGCTAAGAGTTGTTGAAGGAAAACTTTCAAAGAAAGATAAAATTTATCTGAAAAATTCAGATCAAGAATATGAAGTCTTAAAGCTTGCTGTTAACACACCATTTTTTACTGAAGTAAAAGAGCTTGGTGCTGGTGAAGTAGGTATGGTTATCTGTGGTATTAAGAACATCCGTGACGTAAAGGTTGGGGATACTGTTGTTAATGCCAAAGCGAAAGATACGCCAAGTTTAGGTGGATACGAAGAAGTAAAACCAATGGTTTTCTGTGGTATTTTCCCTGTTGATTCAACTGATTATGAAATTTTAAAAGATGCACTTGAGAAGCTTGCCCTTAATGATTCATCTTTTACATATGAGCCTGAAACTTCTCAGGCCCTAGGTTTTGGTTTCCGTTGTGGATTCCTTGGCCTCCTTCACATGAATATTATTCAAGAAAGATTAGAGCGTGAGTTTAGTTTAAATCTAATTTCAACTGCACCTTCTGTGTCTTATAAAGTAAAAATGCTTGATGGTGAAATTGTTGACGTTGAAAACCCATCAACAATGCCTGAGCCAGGAACTTTTGAAGAAATTACTGAGCCAATGGTTTCAATCGCTATTCACGTACCAAATGAGTTTGTTGGAAAAATTATTCGTCTATGTGAAGAGAAGCGTGGAATTCAAACTGATATGAAATATATCACTGAAGAGAGAGTTCAAGTTACTTATGATCTTCCTTTAAGTGAGATGGTTTACGACTTCTACGATAAACTAAAAAGTTATACTAAAGGTTATGCTTCAATGGATTACGAGTTTAAGGACTATGCTGCCTCTAAGCTTGTAAAAGTTGACGTTCTTTTAAATGGTGAAAAAGTTGATGCACTATCAATCATTTGTCACCAAGATAATGCTTACTACAAAGGACGTGATCTAGTTGGGCGTCTAAGAAAAATCATTGATCGTCAGCAGTTTGATATTGCCATACAGGCAGCTATTGGTGCTAAAATTGTTGCTCGTGAAACGGTTAAAGCTCTTCGTAAGAACGTTCTTGCAAAATGTTATGGAGGTGACGTTTCAAGAAAGAGAAAACTTTTAGAGAAACAGAAAGAAGGGAAAAAGAGAATGAAGATGGTAGGTTCTGTTGAAGTACCTCAAGAAGCATTCCTTGCTGTTCTTTCAACTGATGAAGATGCTGGTGGGAAAAAATAAAAATGGATGAGCTTAGAAATATATTAGATGAAGCTATTCAGAGATATTCTTCAAATGATTATTACGAAAAGTTAAAATCAGCAAAAGAAGAGTATTTCAAGTTAACTGGTAAGCTATCAGAAGAAGACGAAGACTATGAATCTCGTATGAACGGTTTCGTTTATTGGTATATCACTCAACGTGATCAAGATTCAGCTGGTCCTTTAATTAAGAATTATCTTTCAGATATTTCGATTGATGACTCTAAGAAAGAAGCGATGCTTGAAATTAATCATTCTCTCTTTGAGTACCGTGGTCAAAATCTTTTTAAGAAACATGTCTTTAAAGACATTCTTCATAATTCAAAATTCTATATCCCAAAAGATGAATTCACTCTTCAGCTTGTAAAGGATGATCTCTTCATAGCAAGAACAATCACTCATGAAGGCAAGACAATGTTACTTGATGATATCTCTGTTCTTCCTTACGATGCCAGAGGTCCACTTGTAAAAGAGTCGAAGAAGGTTAGAAAACTCAATGACCGAAAAAGAGATATGCAATTTCTTTTAAAAATTGAGGCCCTTAAAACGAAGTGGCGTCAGTATGGCCATATCGACCCAAAGAAAATTTTTATTTTTAAATAGAGTTAAGCTTCTTCTAGTGCTTCAACTTCTTTGAAAGTATGCTTCTTTTTCCAAAGAACATAGGGAATTACACCAAGAAGATTAACTGTGATATTGACCAAGAAATATAGGTTGAAAAAAGAGGCGCCTTTTTCTTGTCCAAATGCCTTGAATAATTCTTCAAAGACTAAGTGTCCAACTCCAGCACCTGCAGGTGATACAGGTACTGCAATCGAAATAAGTCCGATTGGTACAATACTGAAAAGTTGTTTAATTCCGATATTCGTATTTAGAAAAGAGTGACTGAGACTCCAAAATGCTGTGATCGCAATCATATGAATAAGAATGGAAAGAGTTATGGTCTTAATAATTACGCGTCGATTTTCACCAATACGCCAGAATGTTTCAGTAATATCTGAAAGCTTATTTCCAATGACAGGTAAGATTTTAAGTAATTCAATGACATGTTTCTTAATTGCCTTAGGCATAAATAAGATAATGAGAAAAACACTCGCTCCAAGAAGAAGCATAATGTTAAATGAGATAAGAGGTTTCACCTTAGGTGAAAGGTTAACGAGATCTCCATAAAAGTAAATTGAAGATAGTCCAGCAACAATGATGAGTCCAATAAGTCCAATGATTCGATCAATTAAAACAGTGCTTAAAAGAAATGATTTCCTTAAAAGTGGATCACAGTCTCTTACATAGAGAAGCTTAAGAAAGTCCCCTGTAACAACACCCGGGAGAAAAGTTGAAAAAAATTGCCCAATTAAATTAATTGGATAGATCTTATTAATATGAATCTTTTCACTCTTTGTCTTCAGTAGCATTGACCAGCGAAAAGCGGCCAAGAATGAACCTAGAATTAAAAGAGAGAATGCGATCAGCGCCCATGGCCCATTTTTAAGGACCTGCCCAATTAAGCTAAGATCGAGCTTATCGGATTTGGCCAGCCAGTAGAGAATGGCCACAGCAAAAATGATTTTTAGAATTGTCTTATATGACGCCTTGAGCATATTCTTTAATTTCCCTCTTAAGGCTTAAAAGTTAACATAAATAGTGCTAATCTAGTATAAATTTTTAAAAAGGAAGAAACTTGAAAATTACAGTTATTGGAACAGGCTACGTTGGACTCGTTAGCGGAACATGTTTTGCTGAAATTGGTCACACTGTAACTTGCGTTGATATTGATGAAAGTAAGGTTGCCATGATGAGACGTGGTGAATCACCTATTTTTGAACCGGGTCTAAATGATCTCTTAGAAAGAAATATTAAGGCAGAAAGATTAACGTTTTCAACAGGACTTGAGTCAGTAAAAGATTCAAAGTCTATTTTCTTAGCTGTGGGAACTCCTTCTGGAGATGATGGCAGTGCAAACCTTTCATATTTATTTCAAGCAGCTGAAGATGTTGCAAAAAATATTAGTGATGATGCAATCATTGTTATTAAATCAACTGTTCCAATTGGAACTTGTGAAAAAGTTAAAGAGATTGTTGCTAAAAATACAAACAAGAAATTTCACATTGTTAACAATCCTGAATTCTTAAAAGAGGGCTCAGCGATTGAAGACTTCATGAGACCTGATCGTGTTGTTATCGGTCATAATGATCCTGAAGCTGCAAATGCCATGGAAGAACTTTACGAGCCTTTAGTTAAGCAGGGGAACCCTATCTATATGATGTCAAATCTTTCGGCAGAGATGACAAAGTATGCGGCCAACTGTTTCTTAGCAACTAAGATTTCTTTTATAAATGATATTGCAAGACTTTGTGACACTCTTGGAGCGGATATTAATGAAGTTCGCCAAGGTATCTCAAGTGATAGAAGAATTGGTTCTCACTTTCTTTATCCAGGACCTGGTTATGGAGGATCATGTTTTCCAAAAGATGTTAAAGCTTTAATTTATACAGCAAAAGAACATGGCCATACACTAAGAGTTGTTGAGTCAACTGAAGATGTTAATGATGAGCAAAAGCTATACATGGCAACAAAGATAAAAAAACATTACGGTAGTGACTTAAGTGGAAAGACTTTCGCTTTTTGGGGAGTTGCATTTAAAGCAAATACCGATGATGTAAGAGAGTCGCCAGCAATTTATATGGCTCAAGATCTAATCGATGCTGGTGCAAAGGTTCGCTTCTTTGATCCAGAAGGTGGACCAAATTTTATGAAGGCCGTTGGTGAAAAGTATCATAAATCAATTGAAGAAGTGTCTAATAAGTATGACTGTCTAAGTGGTTGTGATGCAATGGTTACAGTGACAGAGTGGAGAGAGTTCTCAACTCCTGACTTTTCAGAAATCTCGGCCCGCTTAAATGAAAAAGTGATCTTTGATGCTAGAAACCTTTTTAAAACGCAGAAAGTTTTAGATGAAGGTTTCACTTACTATGCAATAGGAAAGAAAATATAATGAATGAATTGGTCGTTGCCAATATTCAAGTATCTTCAACTCTTGATTACAAATCAAATCTAAAAAAAATTAAAACATACTTAACTCAAGCAAAAGAAGAGGGGGCCCAAGTGGCCTTCTTGCCTGAGTGTTTTTACTCGATCTCCAATGGTCGAGCGCCAAGCCCTTATCTTGTGGAGTGGAACAATGAACACTTTGATAACATCAAGCAATTGGCCATTGATTCTGGGCTCTTCCTTATTGGGGGCTCTGTTGCTTTTAAAACTGATGAAGGTATTCTTAATAAGGCCATTAACTTTGATCCTCAAGGCAATGTTATTGGTAGCTATGACAAGTGCCATTTATTTTCTTGTGACATCACAACAGTAGATGAGCAAGGAAATACAAAGCATAAGAAAATAAATGAAGGGGATATTTATATTGCAGGCAATGATCCTCTCATTATTGATGTCCTTGGCTGGAAAATTGGAATTGCAATCTGCTTTGACCTACGCTACCCAAGTTTTCTTCAATATTATTATGATAAGAAAGTCGATCTCATAACCTTTGCTTCAGCTTTTACAGTTCCCACTGGCATGGCCCATTGGCATACGCTTTTAAGGGCCCGCGCTATTGAAGGGCAATGCTATGTCGTAGCAAGTGCACAAACAGGAGAGAATAACCCTGGCATCCATACTTTTGGCCATTCTTTGGTTATTAATCCTTGGGGAGAAGTGCTTTCTGATCTCAAAGAACTTGAAGGAGTGTCTATTAAAAGACTCAAAAAAAGTAAGATATCAGAAACTCGTTCGAGAGTAATTCTATAGTCTAATTTACTGAAATCATTCAAGAAACAATATAATTTTGTGGATTTTCATAATTAGTTGCCGATAAGAGTCTAAGATAAAGCTTAGGAGGCAAATATGGAATTACTAGAAATTACGCTTGTGACTGTTGTCATGGCACTTGCCACCAGTGGAAATATTATTCTTTCAGGTTTAAGTTATTGGGAAGCTGAAGATAATATGCAAAAACATATTTCTCATACTCAAGACGACTATGGAATGAGAGAAGCTGAGCTTGAAGAGCATACAAAAGTCGCATAGTTAAATACATTGAAATTTACAAAAAATAAGGGCCACTATTAAGTGGCCCTCTTTATTACATAAATGGGTTATCGCCCTTTGAGTGATCAGTGACATCCACAATATCAACGATATCTGGAAAGTGCTGCTTAACTAATCTTGCAACACCATCTGTAAGAGTTGCTTGAGAAGCAGAGCATCCTTGGCAACCACCAGTCATTTTGACGTAGAGTTTATCATTGTCGTAATCAACTAGCTCGATATCTCCGCCATGAGCGGCAAGAGCTGGTCTCACTTGTTCATCAAATAGCTTTTCAATTTTTCTAATCATAACTATATCCTATTCCATTAATTGATTTAAATATCCCATTATCGAAATTGCCGCATTTTCAACTCGCATGATTGATGGCCCAATATTTACTTCTTGGAAACCACTATCGACAAATTCCATAATCTCTTGGTTTGTCCAACCGCGCTCAGGGCCGATGGCAATTGTTAATGGTCGCTCTATATCTATCTTAACATCTTTTAGCTTTGTTTGTGCATATGGTGAAAGAATAATTCTTTGTTCATCTTGAGCAAGACTTTGTTCATATTGATAGGTCTTATGTAGTTCAGGTGACTTATAAAAAACTGCTGATTGACTAAGGCCAAGGAGGGACAGCTCCTCAAAACGTTCATATATTTTAGACGTTAAGTAGCTCTTATCACTTAGAATTGCCTTATGTATTTTAAATCGGCTAGTTCCCATTGCACTACAATGCTCAAATAACTTCTTCATTGTTGGAGGTCGACTTGCCGCTATTGAAAGAGTTATTGGATAGTGTTTACCTGCTAAGATTTCACCTACAATAACTTCAATTTGTTCACCGAGGGTAAAGACCTTTAAAGTTGTCAGACCTTCTTCAAGGATTGTTCCTTTCAGTTCGTCGCCAATTTCAACCTTGATCACATTACGTAAATGTTCACTTTGTTCAAAAGTGAGAACAGCTTTTTTACCTTGAATTTGATCTTTTCTAAGTATGATTGAATTCATTTTCTTTAATTTTAGTTAGTTATAGCTATCAATCTTTTACCACTACTTGCACCTAATGGGTATGAGTTTTAAAGCAACTTTGTCACAGATCGTCAATAGAGAGCACTCATTCACGCTACTTATGGCACCAATGGGGTGGGGGAAAACAAGGCTTATTTGGGAGTTTGTTGAGGACTTTGATCGAATTATTATTGTCTCTCCCTTACGTTCAATCCTGGAAGATTTAAAAGATAGAGACTGTGTTGTGAATAATATTTCTGATAAAGGGGTCTTTCTTACAACTGTGGAGTCCTTTTCTAAGAATGATCTAGACTTTGCTTTGAGGTCAAACTCACTCTTTGTCTTGGATGAATTTCATCTCTTCTATGAATGGGGGGAGACATTTCGTCCAAGGCTTCTTGAGTTCTTATATAAAATATCTTCATCAAATACCAAGGTGATCGGCTTAAGTGCGACAATAACAGATGAGCTTTATCGTATCATTGAAAGGGATGTTGAAAATAATTTTAAGCACTTTTGTCTTTTAAATATTGGTAACTTTCAAAAGAAGAATATGTATAAGAAGAAGGATGTCGTAATAAGGCCCCTGCTCTTGTTAAAGCTTCTCTGGCGACAACTTTTCTTCTCTCAGGGAAGAACGATATTATTTTGCTCAACAAGAAAAGAGGTTTTTATGTGGAATTGTTTCTTTTCTCGTTTAGGTCTATCTTGTGATTATTGTGTCGGTGGTGAAGTCAAAGACTTTATAGCCAGAGAGTGTGAGGCCCCCGCTCAAATCGTAATAGCAACAAGTGCCTTAAGTCATGGAGTAAACCTTAGAGGAATTGAAAATATTTATATAAGCTATTGTCCAAATGAGTCGACAAATTTCCAAATGATAGGAAGAGGCGGACGTTTTGGTGAAGAATTCCAATACGTTGGAACAAAAGAAGTCGGAAACTCTTGGTTTGCAAGAATTCACTACAAGATATGTGATTATCTCTTTATAATGACCAAGGACGTATTACTATGGTTGAATTAGAAGGTATTCTTGTAAATAAAATTCCATATCAAGACAAACACTTGATAGGGAATCTCTTACTTCGAAATGGAAATAAAATTTCTGTGATGTTCTATGGCGGACAAGGTGGAGGAAAGAGGAAGGTATCTTCTGTTTTACAGGTGGGTTACCTATTCAAGGTGAGCTTTGGACGTATCAAAGATAGTTTTGAAATCATGACTTCTAAAGAGCATGTGGAGAAGTGGTATCATAAGAATATTTCTCATAATCCAATGGCCTTTTATCTTCTGTGTTTCTATTGTGAATTGACACAATCATTTGCTCCTCAAATCACGCAAAAAGATGACTTAGACTTACAAGAGCGCACACATGAAGGAACCTTTAGACTTCTTTCAAATGCGATCTTTCGTCTTGATGCTGAAGTTATAAAGCCAACATACGAGCCTAATTTCGAGTTATTTATATTCTTAGTTAAAGCAATGGTTGAACTTGGGATTTTTCCTCGTACTGAGACTTGTGCTATTTCAGGAGTCGAGATTAGTGATGACGATTATGTCTCGTTATCTATTGAACAAGGTGGCTTTGTTCAGTATGACCACTTAAGTCCAGAAGAGCAAAGACTTATCAGTACAGATGAAGGTCGAGAGTTAAGATCTGAGATGCTTAGAGTCGCTTCAAGTAAGTATCTTGATTGTCCAAAGAAGCTCAATATTTCTAAGAGTACTTTAAATAAATTAGTGAATTATATTTGCTATCACCAGCACACAACAAGAGAACATTATAAGTCTCTTTCTCTTCTTTTATAAATCCTTGAATATTTTATAAGTAAATGAGAATGACTTCGCTAGATTTGTATTCTTTGCTACATCAAAAAGAGTTTCATCTGAATAATTTAGGACAAATGAGCTTCTCGTTAGCATATAGGATAGGTTGAAGCTTGTTGAGAGATAGTACTTATTTTCGCCTTTGATACCATCAATAGAAACAGCACTATCTTGCCAATAGGTAAGTGAAGTTCCTAAGCGAAGCTTTGAGTTTGGAGAGTGGCCAAGACCAAAAGAGGTTGAATAACCAAAGCCAGGAGCCACTTCTTTATCATCAATTTCTCTTTCAAATCCGTAATGTCCTTCAAGAGTTAGCGAGTAATCAAAATCATAAATTAATTTGTAGAAGGCAAAACCAATTGTTGATTCAAAGACCCCACGGCTGAGTGAGTCTGATAGAAGAGGATCTTCATAATTATAAATTGAATTTCCATTTGGAAATAATTGCTTAAAGAAAATAAAACCACGGGGTTTTAGTGGGTTGTAGGTAAACTCTGGTAAGAACTCCCAAGTGAACTGAATACTGGGATCAACCACTTCAGTAGAACTCGATTCTGTTGAAGTTGATTCAACTGTTCTCTTCTTTATAGGTAAATCAAACGCAATCTGATAGTAGCTATCAAATAAGTAACTTCCTTTAAAAGAAATAGTTTCTGTAATTTCATTCTTAGAATTAACAGATTCAATTTTACCACTTGCTAGTGCTTCATTTGTAATTGTTGAATTTGTATAAGCAAGCTTTGCTTCCCACTGGTGATCCCCAAGAATAATATTTGGAATATTTGCTCCTCCACCACAGCAAGAAGATGCATATGTTTGGAATGAGAAAAGTGAGAGTAGGATTAAAGTGTAAGTGGCCATGATACTGAGTCGTAAATATTTCCGTTTTCTTCTAATTGTAAATGGAAGTCCCAAAGACCGCCCATTGTGAAGTAGACGTCTGTTAGTTCATAGATTCCTGTTGCCAACTTATTTATTGAAATTGGATAAGATCCATGTCCCATATTTGGCATCCATAGATACGCCTTGAAATTACCAATTGGGTCTGTGAAATTTCCAGCACTGTCAGTTAAAGATATTGTAATCTTTGAGCTATCATACAGGAGTGGCCCCTTTTTCCACTCCCGTGAAATAGTTAGGGATTCTGTTTCAAAGCGAAGGGCCGTTGTAATACTATCATCACCTCTAAATGGATCTACTAACTTTCCAGTGAATGGTGAATCACCACAACTTATAACAAAAAGTGAAAGTAGGATTAATGAGAAAAACCTCATTACTTCTTAAGCTCCACATCAACAGCAACGATTTCTTCATTAAGCTCAAAACGTACTTGCCAGTAACCTTTCATACGACCCATAAAGAATTTTGCTGTTCCATCAATTACTTGATCTTCACCATAGGCCCATTCAATTGCTGGTCCACCATGTTGATGACCGTTAGCCATCATCATCCATACATAGACTTTTAAGCTTTCAGGAGCTATTTTCTCTCCTGAATCTTTATCGTAAACTACGGCTTCAAAATTTGAAGGAGCTCCATCGAATGGCCCGTTCGTCCATTCCATATCAACACAAAGATTTTGTGATTCAAATTGATATGGGCAGGCAATGATTGAAGTTGTCAGAAGTAGTGCAATAATTGTTTTAAACATTTTTACCTCGCGATATAGCAGCCAAGTGTTTTTGAAAGTGTATATGGTAATTTCTTATTTTCTTTTAATGCAGTTAGAACATCATTCAAATAGAACTTTGTTGATAGCTTTGGGCTTCTCTTATTTGTCACAGCACCTTGGTACATCACTTCTTCATTCTCATCGATTAGAAAAACATGTGGTGTCTTAAATGCTGAAAACTTATTAGCATATTTTAAGTCTTTATCAATAAAGATAGGGAAGTTGATTTTAAATTGATCAAAATATTTTAAAGCGGAGTCTTTACTTATGTGCTTATTAGAACTGAAGCCGATAAACTCGACATTATCAAATTTCTTAGCGAGTGAGTTAATATAATCAAATTGTTTTTGTGAGCATGGGCAACTTGGAGAAAGAAAAATAAGAACTTTCTTCTTATCTTTAGATGTGGAAATAGCTCTTTCTTTATGTGATGAAAAATCATAGCGTATTTCACTGAGTGCACCAAAGGCCATGCTTGAGATCAGTAGAAGAATTAGTGTTTTCATGAAGTTCTTATATAAAACTTAAGCCGATTTCACAACAGAACAAGGAGCTTTTGTGTACTATTTATTATTGATTAAAATCAGCTTTTGAGGACGTGAGAGCTTTTTTATCTGTGCTTCTCGTTTACTGGCACTTGAGCGATCTAGATGTTCTTCTGTAAAGAGAATTTTTTTAGGAGGGTTGGCCTTGGTGAACTTTGCACCTTTAGGGTCATTCTTGTGTTCTTCAAATCGTCGCTCTACATCAGTTGTAATCCCCGTGTAGAGCTTTCCATTTTCAGTTTCAATAATATAAACAAACCATTTGTCGGCTTTTGCCATTAATTCTTTCTCGCTTGGTATGTATCGTCTTTCATAAGCATCCCAGTACCGATACCGTACTTTTCTTGAGTGCCTAGAAGTGATTTTAACTCACCAGTTGAGATTTTACCATTGAAGTAATTAAGATAGCTTTCAAGTTTTGTCTTTAGAGTTTCACCGTGCTCATTTAATAGTTCAATTCTAAAGTTTGAGACACCCTTTGCCATTAACTCATCCACAAGGTCTGTTGAACTTTGGGCAACGGCATTGAACATCGTGTTTCGACATTCTTGATCGGCCTTAATAAAGTGCATATTTCCAAATTGATCTTTTAATTCCACATGGTGTTCTTCACATGGTTTTCCACAATCTTTAAATGAAGAACCTTCAGATAAGAATGCAGCAAATACACAGTGTTCCATATGAAAGCTTGGCATATATTGGTGAATATTGACTTCTATTTTTCCAGCGTCAGTGTTGACCAGAAGGTTCTCAAGTTGTTTTGCATTGAGATCATAAGATGAAGTCAGTGTCTCAAAACCTTTATCAAGCAGATAATTGGCGGTTTGAGAGTTTGAAATATTTAATGAGAAATCTCCTTTTAAAGGGATGTCACATTTAGAGCGTAGATATTGATATGAACCTAGGTTGCGACAAAGAATAAAGTCTGGTGCAAGTCGAGTTAAGACATTTAGGTGATGGTACTCTTTTGGTTTTAGAATTCGATTAGTTGCAACTCCTACACGACAATTCTTAAGTCCTCTTAAAAGCTCAAGAGATGGTTTGTAGTCTTTACCAAATTCAAAATCTAGTGTGATATTAAGCGCATCATATTCACATTCTTTTAAAATATCGAAGGCTTCTTTTACTTGGTCAATATCTCGAAGTAGGAAATTAAGAGTGATATCTATTTCACTAACTTCTTTTTTTGTCAGCTGATATTCAAATGCTTTTGGTATTTTCACTTCAAGACGTTTTTCATTAAGTCTAGCTACGGTATCTTGTCTTAGCTTCTTTAATGTCTTTGAGTGAATGAATGGAGACTTCTCTCCTAGAGTAAGTTTGAAATCATCTACTGAATAAATTGTTCGAGAAAGAGCGGTTGCATCTTTTTTAACTTTTTCAATATCTGCTTCTCGTCTAGCCTCTTCAACGATATCTTCACTTTCAACGATAATAGTATTCTTTCCATCATCAATTTTATAAGAAAGCTTTTCACTAACTATTGCTTTTAGCTCGATTTTGATAGGGATTCGTTTTTGCTTGTTAATATCTGTCACAAGAGATTCACTTTCTTTGATGACGTTTGGATCAGAATTTAGGTAAAGCATCATACCTGGGCGAAGCTGTTGCCACTTAATATCGTGTGCAAGTGATAGAGTAACTCTCTTTCCTTTTCTTTTTACATCAAAGATAGATGAGCCTACTTCTATTTCTTTATTGTCATCACAAACAACAATACCCATTCCATTTTCAAAGCTACGGTCTGTATCAATTTCAATTGTTGGCCTGGATACTTTTTTTACCCTACCAATTTCAATCCCTCTGTGATTTCCGTAATTTCCTTTCACTAATCTTTGGTGATCAACTCCGTGGAGCCAGCCAGAAAAGAAGCCGCGAGAGTATGTTAGAGACATTTTATCAAGGTCTGCCTGAGAAAGAGGCTTTCCTTCTAACTTTGCTTTGAAAGCACTTGCCGCAGTTGAAACATATGATGGTGCTTTAAGACGGCCTTCAATTTTAAGTGAATCGACACCAATATCTTGAAGTTCATTTGCTTCCTCTATTCCACAAAGGTCTTGAGGAGAAACAAGATAGCTCATTTTATTTCCGTCTTTTTTCAGATCTCTCTTTTCACCGTCTACAAACATTTCATAAGAAAACCTGCAACTTTGGGCACATTGTCCGCGATTGGCAGAACGTCCTCCAATACTTTCAGAAGTAAAGCATTGACCTGAATAGGCGACACATAGAGCACCGTGTGTGAAGACTTCTAATTCTTTATCTGTATTATTTCTGATTTCTTTAATTTCAGGAATTGAGTTTTCACGGCCTAGTACAAATCTTTCAATATTGAGATCATCAAGAAATGTTATGTGATCGTGATTTGTTACTGTCATTTGAGTTGAGCCGTGAATGACTTGATCAGGATAAGTCTCACGAATAATCTTTGCTAGGCCGATATCTTGAACGATAAGAGCGTCAGGTCCTAATGCAACAACTTCTGAGAGTTTAGCAATTGCCGCCGGCAACTCTTCTTCGAAAATGAGTATGTTAAAGGCCACATGAACCTTAACACCGTAGAGGTGACACATATCGATGATCTCTTTTAACTCATTTACAGAATGATCATGTGTTCTACCGCGGGCATTAAATCCGGGCATTCCTACATAAATTGCGTCAGCGCCACCATGGATGGCAGCAAGGCACATTTGCATATTCCCCACAGGGGCCAAAATCTCAGTTTTCTTCATTTGTGGGTTGTAGCACGAAGTGTCGAAAATACAAGGAAAATCAGGCAATTAGGAAAAAATTATGGTCAAAATAATTAGCCGATTAGAGTACAAAAAGGTATACTTTCACCAATTATATTTAAGAGTAGGGGGCAATGTGTCAGAAAGCAATATTAAGGACATGCAGCAGATTGTTAGTTTAGCTAAACGTCGTGGGTTTATTTTTCAAAGTTCTGAGATCTACGGTGGTCTTTCATCTTGTTGGGATTATGGCCCATATGGAATTGAATTAAAGAGAAATTTAAAGAATAAGTGGTGGCAAGCAATGACTTTCCGCTCAGATATCGTTGGTGTTGATGCTTCGATCTTCATGCACCCTCAGGTATGGAAAGCTTCTGGTCACGTTGATGGCTTCAATGATCCAATGGTTGATTGTAAGGCATGTAAGTCTCGCTTCCGCGAAGATAAAATCGATACATCAGCTCCATGTCAAAATTGTGGTGCAAAGGGTGAATTCACTGAACCACGTGATTTTAACCTAATGTTTAAAACTAAAATGGGTCCTGTTGAAGATTCATCGGCAGATGTTTACTTAAGACCTGAAACAGCTCAAGGAATTTTTGTAAACTTTCTAAATGTTCAATCGACAATGAGAAAGAAGCTTCCATTTGGTATTGCTCAAATTGGTAAAGCGTTTAGAAATGAAATTACTCCTGGTAACTTCATTTTTAGAACTCGTGAATTTGAACAAATGGAAATGCAATACTTTGTAAAACCAGGTGAGCAAATGAAGGCGATGGAGGACTGGAAAGAACTTCGTTGGAATTGGCATATTTCAAATGGTATCCGTCCTGAAAACTTAAGATGGCATCCACACGTTGGTGATGAACTTGCCCACTACGCAGATGCAGCTGAGGATATTGAATATAAATTCCCTCATGGTTGGGATGAGATCGAAGGTATCCACTCAAGAACTGACTTTGACCTAAGAAAGCACGAAGAGTTTTCTGGGAAGAATTTAAAATATACTGATGTTCAAGATGGAAATAAAAAATATCTTCCATATGTACTTGAAACTTCTGTTGGTTGTGATCGTGCACTACTAGCAATTCTTTGTGATGCATTTAGAATTGAAAATGAAGGAGATAAAGAGAACGAAAGAACGGTAATGAAGTTCCATCCATCTCTAGCACCGATTAAAGTAGCAGTTCTTCCACTGACAAAGAAATTAAATGAGCAAGCAACTGCATTATTTCATGACCTGCAAAAAGAATTTAAGGCAGAGTATGATGTCGCTGGTTCAATTGGTAAGCGTTATCGTCGCCAAGATGAAATTGGAACACCAATGTGTGTAACTTTTGATTTTGATTCTCTCGAAGATAATGCGGTTACAGTTCGAGACCGCGATACAATGAATCAAGAGCGCGTAGCGATTGATCAACTTAAAAACTACTTAAGAGATCGTATCTATATTTAATTTTTTGTAAAAGGCCACATTGATCGTGGCCTTTTTTCTATACTAAGCAAGGAGCGCAGTTATGAGTAAATGGGTTTACTCGTTTTCAAAAGAAAAAACTGAAGGTAACAAAGACATGAAAAACCTTCTAGGTGGTAAAGGTGCCAACCTAGCTGAGATGTCTTCTCTTGGATTACCGGTCCCTCCAGGTTTTACTGTTACAACAGAAGCCTGTATCGATTATCAAAAAACTAAGTCGTTTAATGACGATATTAAAAAGCAAGTAGAAGAAGCATTAAAGCTTGTTGAGTCTTCAACAGGTAAGACTTTTGGAGGTGGAGATAATCCTCTGCTTTTCTCTGTACGTTCAGGGGCAAGAGTATCAATGCCTGGAATGATGGATACTGTTTTAAATCTAGGATTAAATGACGAAACAGTCGAGGCCCTAAGTAAGAAGTCTGATAACGAAAGATTTGCTTGGGACTCTTACCGTCGTTTTATACAGATGTATGCAAACGTTGTTATGGGAATGAGTCATTCTCTTTTGGAATCAACTCTAGAAGATTTGAAAGAAGCAAAAGGTGTAGACTCTGATACAAAACTTGATGCAAAAGATTTTAAAAACCTTGTTAAAGTTTATAAACAAATTATTGCTCAAGAAACAGGTAAGAAATTTCCAACCGATCCAATGGAACAACTTTGGCTTGCTATTGAAGCAGTCTTTGGATCTTGGGATAACCCTCGCGCAATTAAGTATCGTCAGTTAAATGGAATTCCAGGAGACTGGGGAACAGCTGTTAATGTTCAGGCCATGGTCTTTGGAAACATGGGAGACGATTGTGCAACAGGTGTTTGTTTCACACGAGACCCATCTAATGGTGAAAAGAAGTTCTTTGGTGAATATCTTGTGAATGCACAAGGGGAAGATGTTGTTGCAGGTATTAGAACGCCGGCTCCAATTAATGAATGTTCAAAGAATGATTCTAATCGAAGTGAAAAAACACTTGAAGAATATATGCCAAAGGCATTTGCCGAGTTAACAGATCTTTATCAGCAACTTGAAAAGCATTATAAAGATATGCAGGATATCGAGTTTACGATTGAAGCTAATAAACTTTATCTTCTACAAACTCGTAATGGTAAGAGAACTGCAGCAGCAGCTCTTAAAATAGCTGTAAATCTTGAGGAAGAAGGGATTGTGACGAAGGAAGAAGCACTTATGCAAATCGATCCAGAAGCGCTTAATCAACTTCTACACCCAAGACTTGATCCAGATGCAACGAAGAATATCATTGCTAAAGGTCTTCCAGCATCTCCTGGTGCTGGTGCCGGAAAGATTGTTTTCCATTCTGATGATGCAACTAGTATGCATGAAAATGGTGTAAAAGTTATTCTTGTTCGCCAAGAGACTTCACCAGAAGATATTGCGGGAATGGCCGCAGCTCAAGCAATTCTAACTGCTCGTGGAGGGATGACTTCTCACGCGGCCGTTGTCGCTCGTGGGATGGGAAAACCTTGTGTTGCTGGTTGTTCAGAAATTCTAGTGGATAGTAAGAATCGCACCATGATTGTTGGTGATAAGAAATATGTAGAAGGTGACTTCATAACACTTGATGGTGGAACTGGTGAAGTTATTGAAGGTGAAGTTCCAACACTTGACGCTGAAATAAATGCAGACTTTGCAAAGTTTATGGCGTGGGCCGATGAAATTAGAACCTTAAGAGTTCGAACTAATGCTGATAATCCAGAAGACAGTGAGACTGCTGTTAAGTTTGGTGCTGAAGGAATTGGCCTTTGTCGAACTGAGCATATGTTCTTTGAACCAGAAAGAATTCTTGCCGTTCGTGAGATGATTTTTGCAGATTCAACTTCTCATAGAGAAAAAGCACTTAAGAAATTACTTCCATATCAAAAAGAGGACTTTAAAGGAATATTTAAGGCCCTTGATGGAAAACCTGTAAATATTCGACTTCTAGATCCTCCTCTTCACGAATTTCTTCCACATGAGTTAGAAGATAAAAAAGAATTGGCAGAGTATATTGATGTTGAATTAAAGACGATTGAAGAGGGTTGTGAAAGACTACACGAATTTAATCCAATGCTAGGGCATAGAGGGTGTCGTTTAGGAATTACTTATCCTGAGATCTATACAATGCAGGTAACGGCCATTACACAAGCAGCACTTGAATCAATTGATGAAGGTATCGATGTAAGACCTGAAATAATGATTCCTCTTGTCGCAACAGCAAAAGAATTATCAATTCTTAGAGAGATCTTAGTTGCAACGATTGAGCAAGTTAGAGGTGATAAAGAGTTTAATTATAAGCTTGGTACGATGATTGAACTTCCTCGTGCGGCCATTACTGCGGCCGATATTGCAACTCATGCTGACTTCTTCTCTTTTGGAACAAATGATTTAACTCAAACTACTTTTGGATTATCTCGTGATGATGCTGGACGTTTCTTAACTGAGTATATTTCAAAATCAGTTCTTCCAAGTGATCCATTTGTTTCACTTGATCAAGAAGGTGTTGGTTATCTTGTTAAATTTGCAACTGAACAAGGACGAAATGCCAATAAAGAAATTCACGTTGGTATTTGCGGAGAACATGGTGGAGAGCCTAAATCAATCGACTTCTGTCATAGAATTGGTCTTGATTATGTTTCTTGTTCGCCATACCGAGTTCCTATTGCACGTTTAGCTGCAGCTCAAGCAGTAATACGCAACAAATAATGAATTTAGAAGAGATCATAAATAATGTAGCAAATGAGTTTGGCAGTTATAATTTTAACTGCCTTGCTCTTGCTCATATAGACTTTAAAAAGAAATCATATGAGAGTTATTCTTTATACGATAACCCTTTTTTGAAAGGCCAAAAAGTTTATTTTGATCTCGCTTCTCTTACAAAGCCGTTAACTTTAGGCTTCTCTTATTTAAGAAGCCCAGAACTCTTTAATGATGACATGAAACTCCTACTCAATCATCGTGGTGGACTAAAGGCATGGGGAAGGCTTTCACGTGATTCTTGGCGCAAGCAAGTATCATCTTATGCAATTAAAGAAAGTGATACCGTCTATTCTGACTTTGGTGCTCTAAGGCTTCAGTTAGAAATTGAAAAAAAAGAAAATCTCTACGACTTAGTTTCACCAATGTGGGATGAGGAGATTGTCCACTGGCTTGATATCGAAGATGAAATTTGTGCTCCCACTGGTCGAAGACAAAGGCAGCTAATCGATGGTGAAGTACACGATGACAATGCATATGTTATTGGGGAGAAGGTTTCTCACGCAGGACTCTTTGGTACAATCGATGGAGTATGTCGAACATTACTAAAGGCACAAGAGAGTTATTCATTAATTCAAAATACGAAAAGACAAAGTGACCATCGCTTTATTAATGGTTGGGACAGTGTTTCCAATTCTTCAAACACGCTCGCTGGAAGTGGTGCAACAACTAATACATTTGGGCATCTCGGATTTACTGGAACATCAATGTGGATTACTCCCGAAACAAACACAGGAGTTGTTCTCCTGTGCAATGAGGTTCTCGGTTATTGGAATGATCGTGCCAAGTTAAATGCATTACGCCGTAGCTTGGAATTCTAGGTCTATAAACATTGAAATTAACTGTATGTTTGGATCATCACTCGTTAATTCAATAACCTTTTCAATCTTAGATTCATCTATATTATAGAAGTCTTCAACATCTCCATCTAGTAAGAGTATTCGTTTTGGATCATTAACATCACGTACGTATGTCTTGATTGTTTTTCCTTCTTCATCAATTAATTGAACTGTCATTACTGAATCAGGATCGGCTCCACCGATTCCCATAACTTCTTGTTGACGTCCATACATATAAGAAAAGTCATTTCGTACTTGTTTAAGTCTACCTAAATCGACATCTTTCTTTGCTCTTCGCATTCCGATAAGGACTCTCGATTTCAATAAGTGCTGAAGTTCGTGGTGTTGTCCGTATTCTGCAATTACCATTGCACCCATCGCAAAAGCTTTTCCGACTGTTCGGTTCTTTGATGTTGAGTATCCATAGCTTTGCCCATACAGAGGACCAGTTTCAGAATGATCCTTTGCCATTTGAACTAACTTTCCATTTTGCGAATATAAATCATCATTGTATTGCTTAAAATCAGTAAAAATAGCATCACGGATTTGTTGTTGACTTGAATTTCCATTAACTTTTCTTACAACGTTATTTGAAAGAATTTGAGTATGGAATGATTCAAACATTCCGATTATCTCTTCCTCTTGAATCTCTTGGTTTTTTCTTGAGAGTCCACGCCAAACAATATCTTCAGAGTACCATCGGTCCATTTTATAATCATATGTTTCTTTTGAACGATATGAGCGACTACCAAAAGATGTTCTAAAGTCTGTGTCTGCAAAATTTAGACTTACAAGTTGATCACCTTCTTTCTTATGGCGATAAAAGATATTATTCTTTTTAAAGAACTCTTCAAAATCTTTATTGATCTTTGCAAGTTGCTCTTTTGTAATTCGCGTATTTCCATTTAAGGCTTTTGCTTGTTCTAGGTATTGTGCATATTGACCGATATCGACAGCGGCATTTGTATAGTCTTCAATTTTATCTGGTGAAGAATATTTCTTGTAGTCAATATCTGTAAACTTCGGTGCACTTGGGAAAGCGAGTTGAGGAGATCCCTCTAATGGAATACCAGAACTCACTCTATAATTTAAATCTTTATAAAGTCTAATTGTGTTTAGAATTCCTTCTTTTACTTGTTGTGCCCATTCTTCGTCTGACATGTATAAGTCATTACTTGGGAAAGCTAATCTTGCTGGAGGTAGACCTTCTTTCATTAGAGCATAATTAAGAGCAAAGACTCTTGAGGTTCTTCCGTTTCCATTTGGAGTTGGATGGATTGAGACAATATCTCTTTGTAATTGTGCAACCAATTCAATATATTCTTCAGCTTTTTCAATTGTATCTATTGCTCCAATCTTTTCTCTTTCTTTAGCAAAAAAATCAAATCTCTCTTCTGAAAGCTTTCTAACAACTTCTTCAATTAGTTCAGGAGTGGCTTTAACATTTCTTTCCTGTATTTTTTTTACTTTAGCTGCCGTTTCAGGTGCAAAGGCTTCAAGCCTTTCTTTCGCTGTATCACTTAGCTTTTCGACCTGAGGGTAATGGATCTTTCCTCTGACTTTCCCTTCTTCGGCCATATAGCCCATGCCCTCTGCTGGAGCCTTTTCAAAAGTTAGATAAGGATTATATTCAATATTCTTAAGGGCCTGTTCTGATATTCCTGAACCCATTTCATTCCCATACCAATACTCTTTACGAACACTACCTAATTGATCCTCTCTAACACTTTCTATTCCATCCTTCATCATGCTGGCATGTGCTCTTAGGTATTCATCGAAGTTAAAGTCTGGCTTTTCTTCCATGAGATAACTTCTTGTTTCCATGTAGTTATGGATAGCAGGCTCACTCCAGCTCTTTCGATTTTGTTTTCCACCAATAGCAGCACGTAGTAATTTCTTTTCACCATTATACTGATAAGGATGGTCACTATTTCTTAAGGTAGTATCACCATTGTATATTTTATTTAAATGTAGAGCTGTATGTTCATAATCAACAAAGTATGTGGACTCTATCCCTAGTTTCATGGCAGAAAGGTCTTTACCAGTGTATTTATAATTTAACGCATTTTCTAAGGTTTCAATTTCGACACTATTTGAATTCACATCAAGGAAGCTTGAAAGAGCACGTAGGCAAGACTCTTTTTCAATTCCTGTGATTGAAGATGGGTTTCTCTTAAGTGTTGTCTGAGTAAAATTAATACTTGTACAACCAAATAATAGTATTAAGTAAAGTAAGTTCATTTTATAAAAATTCATCTTCATCAATTCCCTCAATGTAATACTTATCTCTTTTCGTCAGGAATATTATTTGCCTTAATTTTTTTTCTATAAAGAGATACAATATTAGCCACTTGGAGATTTTAATGAATTTAGCTAATTATATGGATATTACGAAATTACAGGATGTTACAAATGTGAAGAAGGTTTTCTTCTATCGCATATGTGGGACAGGTATGGGAGCAGCCGCTTGTCTATTAAAAGAGTCTGGCCTTGAAGTGGCCGGCGCCGATCGTATGTTCTATCCTCCAATGAGTACTTATCTAGAGTCTTCTGGAATCGATATTTTCAATCTCGAAGATAAAAACTTAAAAGATATTATTAAAGGTTATGACTTAATTGTAGTAGGTAATGTTGTAGCAAGACAATCTGATGATGCTCGCATGCTTGAAGAACTTGGTATTCCATTCTGTTCGTTTCCGGCTGCTATTGGTGCTTTCGTTTTAAAAAATAAGAAAGTTGTTGGTATCTCTGGAACACATGGAAAGACAACAACAACTTATTTTGGAGTTCAATTATTTGAAAAGCTTGGAATGAATCCCGGTTATTTAATTGGTGGGGTAATGGATGAGAGGCCACCTGCAAGAACAGGTGAAGGAGAGTATTTCTTTATCGAGTCTGATGAGTATGACTCAGCATATTTTGAAAAGTATTCTAAGTTTCGTTCATACTTTATCAATACATTAATTATTACATCTCTTGAATTTGATCATGCTGATATCTTTGAATCAATTGAAGATATTAAAGATGAATTTAAGGCGATCTTACCTGATGTGGATGAAGTGATCGCTTGTTCAGAGTGGGAAAGTATTAAAGATCTAAAAACGGCCGATAAGTCGTGGTCAGAATATAGTCGTGAGAACGTAAAAATTATCAATGTTGAAAATGGATTATCTACTTTTAGCATGAAATGCTCTCAAGGGGAGCATACCTTTAAGACCAATCTTATGGGAATGCATAATATTTTAAATCTAACATCTATTATCATCGTTGCATTAAAAGCTGGGAAAACAGTTGATGAAATCCAAGAAGGAATTCTTGATTTGAAAATGGTGCAAAGAAGACAAGAAGTGAAAGGTGAGTTTAATGAATCTCCTATCATTGATGACTTTGCCCACCACCCAACTGCCGTTACAGAAACTGTAAGTGCGATCTCTCTTAAGTATCCAGGTAAGAAGATTCACGCATATCTTGAACCGGGCTCTGCGACAGCAAGAAGTGATCTTTTTCAAGAGCGTTTTGTTGACTCTCTTAAGGATGTTGCAAGCGCAACTATCATAAAACCAATGAGACCTACTACGGCCAAGGGACAGGGGGATCTTGATGTTGAAAAACTTAAAGCAGATCTCGATGGTATCGGTGTAAAAACATCAATTGTAACTGAATTAGATATGCTGATTTCATTAATTAAAGAGAATTCTAATAAAGATAGTATCCAGCTTGTTATGAGTAATAGCTCATGTCTTGGATTATGGAGTAGCGAGTTTGTTAAAACTTTATAAGTATTCCATTTCCATCCTATTCTTAGTCAGCACGATTTTTGCTAAGGGACCAAGTGATTCAGAGGTAATTAAAAATTATCTTAGTCTTCATAGAGCACAATACAAAGCAACTTGTAATATGCAAGTCTATAATAAATCGAAAAAACTCTATAAAGACTTTCTAGGTGATGGAATCTTTATTCCTTTCAAGTTAGATGGCCAACTAGATGATGAGGCCATCAGTGAGCACATTCCTCTAATGAAGAAAAAAAGAGAGTGGATTGCTAATATCAAAAAAAGATTATCTAAAATGCGCTCATTTAGAAAAGTCTTGGCAAGAAATAGAGAAATTAAATCTCAATTTGAAAAAGCGATGCAACACAACTATCACTATCGCTATGCAAAGACTTTAGATGAAAAGTCTACATTAGCGATCAAGTCAAAAGTAGAGATAAAAAAGTTTCTAAAAGACTTTGAAAGATATCTTGGAAGTCTATACTTCTTTCAGTCATTTAAGTTCCCAGTGGATCATCTTCACTTGAGATCTGAATACGATAAATATAAAGATATTGAAACACCTGAAGGAAAAGCTAAATCTAATTCAACCTACTTACTAAGAAAAATTGTAGAAGATGGAAGTGTTGATTCCAAAAGAGGACGCTCTGACCTTTCTCTTCGCTCATTAATTGATAGTGTTTATTTACGTATTATTGGCTTTGATGAGCCGTTTCTTACTGAAGACTTACGTTATGATATTTCAGATCTTATCGATCGACTTGATCGTGTCTTACGTCGTGGCCATAAGAAAACATACAAGCGTATAAAGTATTGGGAGAAGAAGATTATTGAGCGTGAAAATTATTACGTTGATCTTCTTAAGAAGAGTAAAACCAAGAGTGATATTTTAAAGAAGATTTTTGAAGATAAGAGTAAGGCCCGATATGCGCTTAGTCACTATGTTTATGACAAGTCTGCTCTTGTTTACAAATTTTGGAAAAAGCAAAAAGAAATTTATCGAAAGCTATATGCACTTGAAACAATTCTTATTCATGAAGTCGGCCGTCTTGATGATAGTTACGGAAGTGAAAGACGTGACGTTGCCAAAGTCGTTATCAATCGAGTGGATAACCCAGAATATAATACGATTGAACCTAATGAACCATTTTTCGATGCACTTATAGAAAATGGAGTTTCTAAAACAAAACAATATCCTTGGTTGAATGTTCTTTTTAAACGAGGACAGTTCTCGTTTACTTACTTCTTTATTCCAGCTTCAAAAGGAATCTTTTGTCCGGATCAATCACGTTCCGCTAGAAAGTTAAGGGCCAAAAACTTAAAGATGGTTTTAGAAGAATTAAGAAGGCCAGACGAAGACTTTAAAGCAACTCGTTATTTTTCTCGTGCTTCAATGCTTGGTCGTATTGATATGTCGAGCCTTTGGGATGAGTATGAAAGTATGCCAGAGAGAACAGGGCCTCTAATTCACGACACAAAACGTTTAAATACTTTATTAAAACGAAAGAACCTCGATTTTCTTTATGAATTTAAAGATGTCGAAGGTGATAGCTATGATGTGTATAAGTATAAAAATAAAGTTTATGTACACTCTGTGAAGCAAGATAAGTTTTATAAGTATCGAAATCCACATTATTTCAAATACTTCGTCAAAAAGAGCGACTACTAGTTTTTTATTGAGTCTAACTACTTGAAAATAGTTGTCAAAAAGCTTGTTAAAACGGCTCTCTAGCAGTATATTCAATTAATTATTAGTGTATTAATTATTTATAGCTAGGAGATGAGGATGCTAAAGGATTTTACATTTACTTCTGAATCAGTAACAGAAGGGCACCCTGATAAAATTGCTGACCAAGTTAGTGATGCTGTTCTAGACGCAATGTTAGAACAAGATCCAAAATCACGTGTTGCATGTGAGACTATGGTTACAACTGGACTAGTCGTACTTGCTGGAGAAATTACTTCTAAAGCAAATGTAGACTTTCAAGAAACAGTAAGAAATAAAATTAGAGAGATTGGTTATGATCACTCAGATAAAGGTTTTGACGCTAACACTTGTGGTGTAATGGTTGCTCTTGATAAGCAGTCACCAGATATCGCTCAAGGTGTAAACGAAGGTGAAGGAACTTATACTGAGCTTGGTGCAGGTGACCAAGGTCTAATGTTTGGTTACGCATGTGATGAAACAGATAACTTCATGCCAATGACTATTGATCTATCTCACAAACTTGCTCAGAGACTTTCTGAAGTTAGAAAAGATGGTACTCTTGGTGAACTAAGAGCTGACGGTAAGACACAAGTTTCTGCTCAGTATGAAGATGGAAAACTTTCTCGTATTGATGCAATTGTTGTTTCAACTCAACACTCTGACAAAATGACTCTTGCACAAGTTCAAGAAGCAGTTAGAGAAGAAGTTGTTAATAAAGTTGTTCCAGCATCACTTGTTGATAACAACACAAAATATTTCATCAACCCAACTGGTAAATTTGTTATTGGTGGGCCAATGGGTGACTGTGGTCTAACAGGTAGAAAGATTATCGTTGATACATACGGTGGTCACGGTGCACACGGTGGTGGAGCATTCTCTGGTAAAGATCCAACAAAAGTTGACCGTTCAGCGGCATACGCAACAAGACAAATTGCAAAGCATATCGTTGCTGCAGGTCTTGCTGAGAGAGCTCTTGTACAAGTTGCATATGCAATTGGTGTAGCTGAGCCAATGTCACTTCTAGTAGATACTTTTGGTACAGAAAAAGTTGATGTTGCTAAGATTAACAATGCTGTTAATCAAATTTTTGATATGAAGCCAGCGGCGATTATCGAAAGACTTGATCTTCTAAGACCAATCTATTCTCCAACTGCTGCTTACGGGCACTTTGGTAGAAGTAAAGATGGTTTCTTTCCTTGGGAAGAATTAAGCTATGTGGAGAAGTTAAAAGCTCTTTGCCTTTAACCGAAAGCCGCGCCATCGCTTCGCTAGGCTAGCTTTCTCGAGTCACATCCATCTCAGCTTCAAAACTGCCCTTTGGGGCACTTTTGCCGCAGGATGTCCCTTGGGAAGAATTATCTTATGTCGAAAAATTTAAAGCACTTTGCTTATAGTATAGAAGGCTCCGAAAGGAGCCTTTCTTTTTTTTCAAATGCGATTATACTTATCCTATGAATGAATTCCTCATGTTCACATTACGATATACACCATTTTGGTCGATACCTATTATGATCATAGGTGGCCGTTTTGCCTATTACTACTGGCTAAGAGGCTATACTATTCCGCCGCTATTCTTTGCTATACTCTCAGCTATCTCAACATTCTTTCTCTTTCTTTGGGTTATGGCAGGAGGTCCTGATAAAATAGTCCACTACTTTTTAGAACTTATTCACGGACTGTAAGAAACTTTTAGATACAAAAATCAATAAAATTAAGTACTTAACCTTTGTGTGGCAGAAATGTTGTGGTGTTAAAAAATTGACACGTCTACAGATTGTTCGATACCATTTTGTTGGGACAATTTTTAACCGCTCAAGATGAGAGGCAACAACACATGAAAAATGATTTTAATTTTTTGACTGATACATTCACGAACGAAGAGTCAGCAAATGAAGTAAAAATCGACCAATCACTAAAACCGGTCATTATTGTCGTAGAGGATGATCAAACTCTCTCTGCGATGATTACAAAATATCTTAGTAAAAAAATCAATCTTGAAGTCTTTAGCTTCAGCTCTCCAAATTCAGCAATAGAGCATATTACAGTAAACTCTGTAAATCGTTTCTGCTTGATTACGGATATAAGTTTTGAAGATAGTTCTTCAGATGGTTTATATCTGATAGACCTTCTCAAGGAGAGAGGACTGACATTTGCATCAATTGCAATGACAGGCTTCGCTTCTATTGAAACGGCCATTGCTGCAACTAAGAAGGGTGTATTTCATTATTTAACAAAGCCATTTGAACTAGAAGATCTTAAGGATCTTGTTGTGAAGGCACTGATGAATAAGCTTGAGTATCGTGAAAGCCTTGAGGTTAGTAATAATATTCAGCAAAAGAATGAAAAACGATCGCTAGGTAAACGCTATAAGTTAGAGATGCCAACTGAAGAAGATGTTTTCTGCGGTATGATTGGACGCTCTAAACCTATGCAAAAGATCTTTGAGCGTATTAAGAAGGTTGCAGCCTCAAACTCTACTGTCTTAATTGGTGGTCCTTCTGGTACTGGGAAGGAGCTTGTTGCACGGGCCATTCACCAATGCTCTAAACGCCAGTCTAAGAAGATTGTTAACGTTAATTGTGGGGCCATTCCTGGTGAGCTTCTTGAAAGTGAGTTATTTGGCCACGAAAAGGGAGCATTTACAGGTGCAGTTTCAAGTCGAATGGGACGTTTTGAAGCGGCCAATGAAGGCTCAATTTTCTTAGATGAAATTGGAGATATGCCACTCCTTTTACAAGTTAAATTATTAAGAGTTTTACAACAAAGAGAAATTGAACGTGTTGGATCTACTGTAACGACTCCTGTGGACGTTCGTATTATTACAGCGACACACAGAGACCTTGAAGATTCTGTACAGCAAGGTAACTTCAGAGAAGACCTTTATTACCGTTTAAATGTAATTCCTATAAAGATTCCAGCTCTTAAAGATAGAAGAGAAGATATCCCATTATTAATTTCTTATTTCTTATCTCGCTTTGTAAGTGCAGATGGGAGAAATGATATTGAGCTCGATGATGAGACATTTGAAATTCTTATGTCTTATGAATGGCCAGGAAACGTAAGAGAGCTAGAAAACCTTATTGAGCGTTTAGTAATCTTAAGAGGTGGAAATAAAATACGTCCACAAGACTTACCTCCTAAGATCCTTGCATTAACAAACCGTAGTGCAATAGATACAGAAGATCTTGTTAATCTTCCTGATAATGGACTTAATCTTAAAGACTTCATGAGTGAAGTAGAAGAGTCCTTAATTCGTCAGGCCCTTACAAAGACTAATGGGAATAAGAATCAAGCATCTAAACTTCTTCAGATGAATCGAACGACATTAATCGAAAAAATGAAGAAGCGAAATTTAGATTTTTCAATTCAACAATAAATCACATTGTTTCAATGCCAAATTGACACCAATACTTTAGCCGACTTTCATAGTCGGCTTTTTAAATCACTGATTATCTGTCATGACATTACTTTGACACGGAAAAATTGTCCCATGAGAAAAATTTTCCTTTGAAATAACTCAAAATATAGTAAAATAGGTTAGGGCATGCTTCAGGAAGAAGAAATTGCCAAATAATTGACGTTATTAAATTTGAAACAGGAAGTTTCTACCATCATGAAGAAAGATTTTAATTTCAAAAATTTCTTATCTTTTATAGCACTCTTTTTTAGTGTTGCTATCCTTAGTACAGCTTCCGCAAATGTTGTTACACCTGAAATTCATAATGATTTTCTAAGAGTTAAGTTCTTTCTAGATAAGACGCTTGTAAACGTAACTAAGTCTAGTACTGAAGTATCGTTTTCAACTCTTGATGGAGATGTCTATACGCAAGTAAGAGAAGGGCTTAAGAACTTTTCTTCTTCTAAGTATATAAAGAGAGTTTCTTACACAGAGCCAACTTCTGGAAATAATGTTTTTACAATTACTCTCTCTTTAAAGAAGAATGTTGAAGTTTTCTCTTTTTATAAAAATCGTGATCGTGCTTACTACGTAGACTTTTGGAAAGATGGCCAAGTTAGTAATAAACAAGCTGCCATAAAGACACTTCCTAAACTAGTAAAAAGAGATACTAATGAAGCGAAGTTATCGACACCAAAGTTCGTTAAGAAGGCTTCAACACAGGTAAAGAAAAAGCCTAAGAAGAAAGTAAGAAAGAAAATTGTTAAGAAGGCCCCTAAGAAAGAAAAAGAATATAAAGACTTCAGATACGGAGCTTCTTTCATTTGGAATTATGAGCCTTTAGCTCCAAAGTTAAAAAATCAAATTAGACTCGATAGAAAAACTGCAGAATACTTCTTTCCAATCAAGAACTTTGATTATGAAAAAAATGATTCTCAGGCCCATATGCAACTTACTTTGAACTTGTACAGAAAAGCAAAATGGGGATTGATGTATAAATCAATTAAGCTTTACGAGAAGAAGTTTCCAAATAATTACAATGCCTACAATGATTATATGAAGGCAAATGCTCTATTACGTGAAACTTTAGAAAAAGGTGATCTAAAGCCTGTTGATACAGCTGTTTCAATGTATACGAATATTGTCGATCGTACTGATAATTATGAAATGAGAAAAGGTCTTTATAAGTATCTTGTTACTTTCTATCGTGAAAGAAAAGATTACGTAAAGGCTTTAAAATACGCTAAGCGCTTCTTTAGTGATGCAAAAGAAAACTTTGACTATGAAGAACTTGAGTATATGGGTGAGTTCATCTTAGCTTCTTTGGCCAATTTAAACCAAGTTGATAAAGTAAAAAACCTTATTAATGACAAAACTCTAATTAAGATAATCTCTAAACAAAAGCTTAAGGCTTATGAGATTTATACATACCTAAGACAAAATGATGAAGAAAAGGCCATTGAGGCTTTTGAATCATTTGAACAGTCTACTAAGGGAGAGTACTTAGGTTCTATTTACTACAACGCTGCTGAAGCATACTTTAGACAAGCAAATTATAGTAAAGCATTTAGAATTTATGACACGTTTATCTCTAAATATTCATTCATGAGCGAGTCAGCACAGGCAAGGTTACGTATGGCCTTGATTGCAGACCTTCAGGACCGCCCAAAAAATGAAGTCCTTGAGCTTTACAAGAATGCAATTAATCGAGCACAGAATCAAGATGTTAGTCTTGAGGCCCGTATTCGCTATGTTGGTCTTCGTACAATTAGAAAGAACAAGAGAAGTGAACAGGATAATGAAACGAGAGTATTCCTAGATAAGGGAACAGATAAGAAGCTTAACGCTAACTTAGAGAGGCTCTTATGGCAAACACGTCTTCGTAGCTACATCGTTGACGGCAAGTATGAGGAAGCTCTGACATTTCTTACAGCTCTTCCAGTTGCAGCAATGAAGATTAGTGAAAAGAAAGTATTTGAAGCAGATGGTGCCGAAATTGTGTACGGGATCATTAAATCAAACTTTGCTGAGGGAAAATTTGCTCGTGCAATCCGTGCTTGGGAGATCTATAAGAATACATATTTCAAAAAGATAGGTGCTGATCCAGAAATACAATTTATTATCGCAAAATCGTATATAAATCTTACACTCTGGGATGGATTTCAAAAAATGTATGAGAAAATGTTAGCGAGCAAAAAGGAAACTGCTCACACATTTCCACTATGGGTTCCACGCAAGGAAGTTAAGAAATTGGACTTATACAAGAACGAATTACAAATCCTAAGAAATTTGAAGTTAAAAAATTATGCATCTGTTGATCGTATAATTGCTAGTACTCAAAAATCATATCCAAACTTTGAAAAAATCACTTTCTATAAGGCCCTAGCTCACTACAAAAAGGGTGAGTATGCAAAGGCAGAAAAAGAATATGAAAAGTTTTATGCAAGCGGTGCAAATGCGAACACTATTGATGCAAAAGACTTAATCGACTCAATCGAGTTCTATCTTGAATCAATCTATGAAAGCAAGAAGTATGATAAGTACCTAAAGGTTTCACAGGCCCTTCTTAAAGATGCTAGTGAATTTCATGTTCCGGAAAGCGTTGCAAAAGGTCTAAGAGAGCAGGTTAATTATCAAAGAGTTGAAATTTTATTTAATAAGAATAGTAAGTGGGCAACAGCAGAAGCAGAAAGCTTTCTTACAGAGTTCGATAAGTCATTATATAAGAATCGCGTAAAGTTCTTATTAGGAAAGGAAAGCCTAAAGAAGAACAACTTCACACTTGGTGAGAAGCTTTTAAATGAGATCTTAAATGACAAAGATGCGAAGGAATATTTAAAAGAATTAGTTAGAAGTGAATTAACACTTATTAATTTAAAGAAACGTACACTTTAATTTTTGCCCACGGATCGGGCATGACAGACAGGAGGTCAAATGAATACGTTTACAGCAGAACTTTTTGGACAGGATCCTAAAATTGTTAAAGCTTTAAAAGTTGCAAACAATGTTGCTGTTACAAAAGCACCAGTGCTTATTGTAGGTGAGGCAGGTGTTGGAAAGAAGACTCTAGCGGGTTTCATTCACGAAAACTCGACAAGACAAGGTAAGCCATTTGTAACAGTTGATTGTTCAAATGAGTCAAACCAAGTAGAAAATGAAATCTTAGGTTACAGAGATCCAGAAACTGGACGTTTTATCAAAGGTGCATTTGAAAATGCTAATGGTGGAACAGTAGTTCTAGTAAACGTAGATGGTCTTGAAGATACATTTCAAAAGAAATTACACAAAATTCTAGGTGAATTACAAGATTACGAAATTGACGTAAGAATGGTTGCAACAACAACTAAGAATTTATCAAAGCTAGTAGGAGCAGGACGTTTCTACCGTGGTCTTTATACATTCATCTCGTCTAACTCAATCACTCTAACTCCACTAAGAGAAAGAGTTGGTGATCTTGAGTATATCGCAAGAAACATTATTAAGACGACTCTTGATGGTCAAGAAGTTTCAGTTCAAGAAGAAGCAATGAATAAGATTCTTTCTCACTACTGGACTCATA
The DNA here is from genome assembly GCF_048381875.1 of Halobacteriovorax sp. Lineage (NCBI taxonomy): Bacteria > Pseudomonadati > Bdellovibrionota > Bacteriovoracia > Bacteriovoracales > Halobacteriovoraceae > Halobacteriovorax > Halobacteriovorax sp. Next base: position 334,436 of record NZ_JBLXBP010000003.1, read on the forward strand.
ATGTTAAAGAACTTAAAGCAGTTCTTGAAAATGCTCTTGCAAACTTTGAAGGTGATGAAGTTTCAGCTGAGCATTTAGAAATCGGTGAGAAGAAAGCAGTTAATGTTATCTCTGAAGACGATTCAGAAGGAATCAGATTAATGTCTCTTAAAGAAGCTGAAAAGTTACTTATCAAGAAGGCACTTATTCATACTTCAGAAAACAGAACACAAGCTGCAAAGATTCTAGGTGTTTCAATTAGAACTCTTAGAAATAAAATCAATGAGTACCGTGGTGATGGTAACTCATACTTTGTTAACTTAAGATAAGGTGATTCATGAGGGTTGAGGACAAAACATTAAAAGCATTAGCATCTTCTTTGAATTTAAGACAGATCCGACATGAGATCTTAACTTCAAATATCGCTAACGCGGATACACCAGGTTATAAAGCAAAACGTGTAGACTTCGAAGAAGCACTACAAAGAGCTTTAGACGTTGATGGGAATCTTGAGATGTTGACCTCTGACGAGAAACACTTTGACGTTGGCAATGGTGGGTTTGATAATCTTCAACCTGAAATTTATGAAGATCCAAATGGAATCGTCTCTGAAGATGGAAATACTGTCGACAGAGACGCTGAAATGGCCAAAATGGCCGAAAATAAAATCTTATACGATGCATCTGTAAAGTTACTTAATAAGAAACTTGGGATGCTGAAATATACAATTAACTCTGAGAAGTAGGGGGAATAAATGGATTTATTAACCAGCCTAAAAATTAGTTCATCAGGAGTTGCTGCAAATAAGAAGCGCATGGCCGCGATTTCTTCAAATATTGCTAATGCTCAAACGACTAGAACTGCTGAAGGTGGCCCATATCGTAAGAAGGAAGTTGCTTTTGGTAGTGAGCCTGCACGCGATAGCTTTTCAGATGTACTAGAGGGTGAGCTTGAAGAGCAGGCCCAAGCAGTTCATGCAACAGAGGTTATCTCAAGTGATAGACCTCCAATTTTAAAGTATGAACCAAATCACCCAGATGCTAATGAGCAAGGGTATGTTGCCTATCCGAATATCAATGTGATGGAAGAGATGGCAGATATGATTTCAGCTTCAAGAAGTTATGAAGCTAATATTAATGTAATGAATACAACTAAGAGTATGGCGATGAAAGCGCTTGAAATTGGTAGTGGAAACTAGGAATAGGGGTTAAACCATGGCGATCAATAATATAACAACAATGAATGACGTCTTTAACTCACAGAAAATGCGTGATTGGACAAACCCAGCTGGTGGAGCAGAGAAGCCAGGTGGAGATTTTAAGCTAGAAGGATTTGATGAAATTGCAAAGGTTGCTCCTTCTGAAAAAAGTCAGAGTTTTTCTGAACTTCTTGCTAATCAAATCATGGATGTAAATAAACTACAAAAAGAAGCTAATACGGCAATTGAGAAATTAGTTAGTGGTGAAAGTAAGAATATCCACGAAACGATGCTGGCCGTAGAGAAAGCTGAAATTGCTTTTAAGACGATGAATCAAGTTCGAAGTAAAGTAATTGATGCATATAAAGAAGTAATGAGAATGCAAGTCTAGTTGATAACTAGTTAATGATCTCTTAATTTAGGATGAATTAAGAGCTTCAGGTGTCAGGAGGATACGTGAAAGATTTTTTCGACAAAATGCTAAGAAACTTCAAAGAGTTCTATGGTGAGCTCGATGCAGGAAAGAAGATCTCTCTCTTTGCTGTAACTGGAGTTATTCTAGTCTTCCTACTAGGTGTTGTCCTTTGGGCCACACATACAAATTATAAGGTACTTTATTCAGACTTAAATAAAGAGGATATGACAAAGGTTGAGGTCTTCTTAAGTCAAAATAATGTAGAAAAGAAAACATCAGCAGATGGAAGAACGGTTAGTATTCCTGAGGATATGATCGAAACTGTTCGTCTAAAAATGATGACTTCTGGTTTTTCATTCTCTGGTACAGTTGGTTACGAAGTCTTTGATAACCAATCGTTTGGTACAACTTCATTTGTTCAAAAAGTTAATAAGCAAAGAGCACTAGAAGGTGAGCTTATTAAAACAATTAAGCACCTTAGAGGTGTTAAAAGAGCTCGTGTTCACTTAAATATTCCAGAATCATCACCATTTGTATCTGAGAAGAAACCACCAAGTGCCTCTGTTGTACTTGAATTAAATCGTGGTGTTACTCTGACGGAACAAGAAATCAAGGGGATCTCTTCTCTTGTCGCTTCATCTGTTGAAGGGATGAGACCGACTGGTGTTGTAATCCTTGACCATAGAGGAAAGAAGCTATCTGAGAATATCGGAGATGCAATGACGGCAAATACAGCAAATCGTCTTGCTCTTGAGTCAAAACTTAATAGAAAGTATGAAGCCCAAATTGAGGATATCTTAACAAAAGTAGTTGGTGCCGGTAAGGTTATCGCTAAAGTGTCTGTTGATATGGATTTTACTGAAAGCGTATCAACACAAACAAGTTATGATTCTGAAAATAAGGCCGTTCTTTCTGAAGTAACAAATACACAGAATTTACAAGGTTCTCGTCCTTCTCCACAGGGGATTCCTGGAGCGAGATCAAACCTTCCAGGTGAACAGCCTCAACCAGGTGTTCCTGAAACAAGAAATGACGTGAAAAAAGAGTTAGCGACACGTAATTACAATGTACCTAAGAAGGTAACGCGTTCCAAATCGCCAACAGCAAGTGTTAGAAAAATTTCAGCTGCAGTTATGCTAGATGGAAAGAGAGTTACACAAACTGTTGATGGTAAGACTGTTACAAAGTATGAGCCGTGGTCAGAAGCAGATATTGCAAACTTTCAAGCAATCGTTGCTTCAACTCTAGGTATCGATGATCGTCGTGGAGATGTGATTACGATTAAGAATATGGAGTTCCAACAAGAAGATCTTGAAGCAATTGATGCTTTAATGCGTGAGCGTGAAAACAGAGAGCTAATCAAGAATATCTTTAAGTATCTTGCAATTGGTTTAACGATCTCTCTTTTCTTCTTCGTTGTTGTTAGACCATTTATTCAGTGGGTTACAGATAACGCAGTTGAAACAGTAGAGGACTTCTTACCAAGAACTCTTGAAGAATTAGAGAAGGTTCAAGCGAACCAAAAACTTCCAGGACTTGAGGATGCTCTTCCACAAATTGAAGAAAAGCTCAATCCTGAGAAGATTGAAGGAAATATGCTACGTGAAAAGATTATCTCACTTGTTGAGACTAATCCTGGAAAAGCAGCACAGATTGTACATGATATGATTCATGCACAGGAATCGGATAAGTCGATTGCTTAGTATGATGTTAATTAATAGGAAAAGAGCCCTTTAAGGAAGAGGAGAGAAAAGTGGCCGATCAATCATTAGACCCAGATGTAGAGTACTCGCTACTATCAGGACAAGACAAAGCAGCACTTCTGCTTAGTTCTCTTGGTGTAAGTACAACACAACTAATTTTCTCACATATGCGTGATAACGATGTAAAGCGTCTTATCAATGCAATGTCTAATGTTAAGAAAGCTCCTATTTGGATGATCAAGAGAGTTCTAGAGGAATTCTACTCAGAACTTAATGAAGAAAATGATCTACTATTCTCTGATAACTCTTCTCGTGACTTTATCGTAAATGCTCTTGGTGAAGATAGAGCAAAGCAACTACTTGGACAGATTATTGATGTTGGTGCAAATCAAACTCTTGAATCTCTTGAGCTAGTTGATACAAGAACACTTGCAAACTTCCTAATTAATGAGCATCCGCAAACGATTGCTCTTATTATCGCTCACTTATCGGCCGAGAGAAAGGTTGATGTTCTAAGACGTCTACCAGAAGGTCTACAGGCCGAGGTTGTATTAAGGGTTGCAAACCTAGACTTCGTTTCTCCTGAGCTTATTGCTCAACTTGATGATGTTCTTAAGACAGAACTTTCTACTCTTGGAACAATTGATACAAATCAACTTGGTGGTGTTGAGCCGATCGCAGATATGCTTAACCTTATGGATAAGAATTCTGAGAAGAATATCATGGGACGAGTTGAAGAAAAAGATCCAGAACTTGCTGAAGAGATTCGTAAGCTTATGTTCGTTTTCGAAGACCTTGTCTACGTTGATGATCGTGGTATACAGGCGCTTCTTAAAGAAGTTGATCAACAAAAACTTGTTATTGCACTTAAAACTGCACCAGAAGAAATACGTTCAAAGCTATTTAGAAATATGTCAAATCGTGCAGCAACTCTTCTACAAGAAGACCTTGATGCTCTTGGGCCAACAAAACTTTCAGATGTTGAAAAAGCTCAAGCAGAAATCGTACATAAATGTAAAGAACTTGAACAACAAGGAAAAGCGTTCATCTCTCGTGGTGGAGACGGCGACGCACTTGTTTAATAATAATTTAATTAGAATGGCGGCTTAATGACCACAGAAGTAAAAGACTATCAATTTCAATCATTTTCTCAGAAACCGATGAATTCGGAAGTTGAGGACTTTGAGTTCCAAGATTTTGAGGGAATGTCTGTTCGTGAGATCGAAGAGAAGCAAAAGGTCATTCGCGTTGAAAGACAGCAAGCAAGAGAGACAGGTTTCGACCTTAATCCTATTGTTCATGAAGCACGTGGTATTAGAGCGCAAGAAGATAGTGACTTTGAGCAGGCCGTTAGAGAAGAAGTTGAAAAACGTATTCAACAAGTAAAAGAAGAAGCATATAGAGAAGGACTTGAGCTAGGAAAGGAAGAAGGTCGCAAAGAAGTAAGAGAAGAATTATCAGCTAGTGCTGAAGAAAAAATCTTACTTTTAAATGATATGGTTTCTGAAGTTTTAAGTTCTCGAATTAAGTTACTATCTGCCCAAAAGATGCAAACTTATAATCTATTAAGAACAATTGCAAAATGGGTTGTTTTAAAAGAACTCAAGGATGATGGAGAATATATTGTCCGTTTACTTGAGAAGCTTATTGTCGAGGCCCAAACTAGAGATAACCTACTTATACGTGTTAATGAAAAACACTTTGAGCAAATGCCTGAGGTATTAGAAGTTGTTCAGGAAAAAGTAGGAGAGCTTAAAAATGCCCGTGTTGAAATTGACTTTGATATTGAAGCACCGGGGATCATTGTCGAGTCTTCTAATGGAATTGTTAATGGAAGTCTCAAAACTCAATTAGAGAGTCTTGATAAGTTGTTTGAAGCCGTAGGGCTTGCAAGCGAAGAGGTTGACTCAGATGAATCAGAATAGTCCATTTGAATCGTTAGATTTAGAGGCCATTCACAAGGCCTATGAATATGCCACACCTTACCAAAAGGTAGGGAAGGTTTGTGCATCAAAAGGTATGCTATACGAAGTGAACCTTTCTCGTGCTGTTATTGGTTCTAATGTCGAATTCGTAACAGAGTTTGGTGATCGTTGTTTAGGAGAAGTTGTCTCTATTGATGGGCCAAAGTGTCTAACAATGCCTTATTCTGAAATCTCAGGTATCAATTCTGAAACAAAAGTATTTTTAAAAGAGCTTGTGACAAAAGTAAATGTCGGCGAGCAATATCTTGGTCGCGTTATTGATTTTCAAGGAAATCCAATTGACGGGAAAGGGCCAATTAAGAAATCAAATGAAGTAAGGTCAATCTTTGGGAAACCAATAAATCCGTTAGAGAGGCCACCTATTAGTCAAGTTCTTGATACTGGTGTTAATGCAATTAATGCATTTATGACAGCTGGAAAAGGACAACGCCTTGCCATTATGGCCGGTTCAGGTGTTGGTAAGTCTGTAACACTTGGTATGGTTGCACAAAAGTCTTCGGCCGATGTTAATGTCATTGCTCTAATTGGAGAACGTGGCCGTGAGGTACGTGAATTCATTGAACATGATTTAGGAGAGGAAGGTCTTAAAAAATCAATTGTTGTTGTTGCAACATCAGATACTTCAGCTCTTATACGTATGAAAGCTGCATATGTCGCTACAACATTTGCTGAATACTTTAGAGATCAGAATCAAGATGTACTATTAATGATGGATTCAATCACACGTTTTGCGATGGCTTCTCGTGAAATCTCTTTAAGTGCTGGAGATCCTCCAGGTCAGAAAGGTTATACTCCAACAGTATTTGCTCAATTACCAAAATTAATGGAGCGTGCGGGAACGAAAGCTAATGCAGGATCAATCACTGGTATTTATACGGTACTTGTTGAAGGTGGGGATATGGATGAGCCAATTGCTGATGCTGTTCGTGGTATTAGTGACGGACACATTATTCTCTCTCGAGAACTTGCCTCTAAGAACCAATTCCCGGCAATTGATGTTCTTCAATCATTATCAAGGGTAATGAATAAAGTTGTGACAAGTGAGCATCGAGTTGTTGCGGGGCATATGCGTGATCTAATGTCTGCATACCGTGATAATGAAGACCTTATTAATGTTGGTGCCTATGCTAGAGGTTCAAACCCTAAAGTGGATAAGGCAATGATCATAATTGAACAATTAAATGATCTACTTAAACAAATGCAAGGTGAGGATCATTATCAAACGATCGAAGAACTTTATGATTCGATGGTAGGTTTAGCTAAATACGCTGAAGAAGCCTATCAGTCAGATGATGAGGAATAAATAAATGCGTCGTAAGAAGTTTAAATTAGATGGACTATTAAAACTACGAGAGTTCAACGAGCAAAGAGTTAAGCTTGAACTAGGGCAGATTAATAGTGAAAAAGGAAGACTTCTTGAAAAGATTGCTAAATGTAAGCAGGATATTGAAGAAACCTATAAAGCTCAAGAAGCTTTTTTAGAAACATATACTCCTGGTAGAAATGCACAATTCTTCCCAATGTTTATTCAGTCAAAAAGAGAAGAAATTAAAGTGTTGGAAAACCAGCTTCACGCTGTTGATAGAGCTTACCAGGAAAAGATTAAAGAGCTATCAGTTGCAAAAGGTGAAGTTAAAGTTATTGATAATTTAAAACAAGACTTTGAAACAAAACAAAATAAAGAAATCGAAAAGAAACGCCAAGAGGCCATTGATGAATTAATGATGGCCAAAAGACACTCTAAGAAATTGGCCGGAGAACTATAAATGAAAGCATTATTACTAAGTACTTTATTAGTTTTTTCATTAAATACAAAAGCTGAAGATAAAAAGATCTACACTCAAGAAGAGTTCGATAAAGCTCTTGATGCAGCTATTGAAAAGAAAATGAAAAGAATTGGACGTGGTAAGCTCGTTGAGTTTTCTCAAGAACTTCTCAAAAAAGAACAGGATCTTGAACAAAGAGAAAAGGCCTTAAAGAATCAACAGAATCAAATCGCTGTTAATCAGAAGGAGCTTGAAGGGCGTATTCAAGAGTTTAAAAAATACCAAACAAACTTCTTATCTTGTCTTGATAAGAAAGACTCAGATGAGAGTAAGCGTGTTATTCATATGGTTGATGTTGTTTCAAATATGAGACCACAAACAGCAGCTGATCTATTGTCACAACAAGACCCATCGATTTCGATAAAGATTTTAGGTGAACTTGATCCAGTTAAGGTATCGAAAATCTTTAATATGATGGATAAAGAGATCTCGGCACGTCTTCAAAAGCAATACATGACCATGAAGAAGTAGGGTAAAACTTTCCTTGGTTAATTTTTTTCTAATTTTATGTAAAGATATTGCAAAGCGTTAATTGAGAAAGGAATATAATGCTTAAAAACTTACTAGGACAAAATTCACAGGTTAAGGCAAGCAAAGGAAAGGGTGCTAATGATGCAAACTCTCTGAAAGCGTCTAACTTATTGGATAAGTCAGGTAAGGGACTAACAGCACAAGAGAAAAAAGGGTTGAATAAGGAGTTCTCTAAACTTCTTAACGAGGGTCAACCTAGGGGAAAAAATAAAGGACAAAATAACTTTTTGGCCACGAATGTAGCAAAAGAAATTCGTCCTAATTTAAAAGATTCAAGTAAGGCCAATTTAGCTCAAAATGCTAAACAGGGCATAGAATCTGAATCACTTAATCAGCTTTCTAAAAAGGCTAATTCTGCTCTAAAATCAACACCAAAGTCTTTATTTTCTACTATAAGTAATCAGGCAAATGCTCCAAAAAGTGATATTGATAGCGTTCTTGATACTAAGAATATTGTTTCATTACAAAAGGCCAAAACTGTTTTAGCAAATCGCAAAACACAGGGAAGCCAGAAAGAAACATTACTGACAGATAAAGATTTACCTAGAGTTGCTTCAAAAGGGATCAAGTCTCAGGCTGAGCTTGGAACAAATACTAAGGCCGTCTTAGATGATATTTCAAAAACGGATTCATCTGTTAAAAATGATGTACTTTTAAGAATGCCAAATAAGAGCCTTGAAAAGGGAAAAGCATCAAAGCTTAACCTTAGTCATCAAACATCAGATGCATTTGTTGCAAACCGCTCTTTTGCTGGAAATAATCAAGTTAAGAATATGGCCAATAATATTGGCTTAAATAAGTTTTCAAAAGAAGCGAACCTTAAGAATGACTCATTAATCAAAGTAAAACCTGAAACAATGAAGTCTTCACAAAATTCTGTTTCTCTTGAGGATATTCTAGGCCAAGAAACACCAAAGTCTGAAAACCGCTCTAGTTCTCTTCAAAATAATCTAATAGGAGCACTTGGAGCAGATAATTCAGCTTCAAACTTTAAGGCCCAGATTAATCTTGCAAAAGCTCCAGAGGTCCTTGATTTATCAGCAGTAACAAACTCTGATCAAATTATTCAAGAAGTGACAAATTACATTGAAATGAATCGCATTGAAAATGGAAAGTCTCTTCAAATGTTAGTTAAGCATGATCAATTAGGTCACTTTAATATTACAGCAAATAAAGAGATGAATGGAATGGTTGCCCTAAATATTGAAGCGCAATCAGTAGAAGCAAAAGAGTTCTTTAAAGAGAATGAAGTAAAGCTTCTTAAAAACCTAGATATGAAAGGTATCCGTGTTGCAGATTTTAAAATTCAAACAGCAACATCAGGACAAATGAGTGACACAGCTTCACAATCTGATTCTTTCAATAAAGAGAAAAAAGACTCTGAAAGAAGATTTGACGCACAAGCGGACAAAATCTCCACTTTAGAAAATAGTGGAAATGAGTTTGATTCTGCGAGACAATTAGATAGTGAAGATTCTTTAACATTTGATAAGAATGCTAGAGAGCGCCGTCAACAAAGATGGCAAGAATATAGTCAACGAATAGGTGCATAATGCCAGAAATTGGAAAACCACAACAGAGAAATTCATTTTCACAGGTGCGAATGGCCCCACGCCAGACTTCTGGTAATACAAATGCCAACGCAAATGTAGGTGAGCGTCTTAACCGCATAGCGGGAAATGATGTTGGTGAACAAAAATTCGTTGATGCAAAAGAACACAATAAAATGGGACAAGAAGGTTTCCTAAAACTTCTTTCACATCAGTTAACACATCAAGATCCGATGAAGCCGATGGATCAAAAACAACTTTCAGCTGACCTTGCACAATTCTCTCAATTAGAGCAGATGACAAATATGAATCAAAAGCTTGATAATATGGGTAAGAATGACCCACAGGAGCTAAAGTTTTTTGGTGCAAGTTTTCTTGGTAAAGAAGTTTTAACAAGAGGTTCTTCTGTTAGTTATGATGGGCAGTCTTTTTCAAAAGATATTCCTTTTTTTATCGACAAAGAAGCAAAGAATGTAATCGTAAATATTTACGATAAAAATAAACAACTCATTGGAAAAGTTGAAGCTGAAAATCTTGGAAGAGGACAACACACTCTTGCATGGAATGGCCGTCAACTTGATAATACCAGAGCAGCTAAAGGCGACTATCGTCTTGAAGTTTGGGCCTTTGATAAGGACATGAATAAATTTAAAGCTGAAACTAAATCGACTGGTATTGTAAACGGTGTTGATTTTGAAAATGGTGAGACTGTTTTTACATTACAAAATGGAAATAAAGTTTTTCTTCGTGACGTAGATAGCTTTAAGCTCCCTAATAATGGGCAGCTTGGTAAAAGTGGTACAAGTTCTGCCGCGTTGCAAAAACAAATGTTAAAAAATTATAATAATATTAACGAATCCACTAACCAATAATTGGAAATAAATGGGAACTAAAGATATTTCAAATTTTCATATTCCAAATGTAAGCCAGGTCCCTGGTTCGAAGAAAGTTGATCTTCGTAACCGTCTTGGTAATGTTGGTGGAAACGAAGCGGCTCAATCTGAGTTTAAGAACTTATTAAACGATCAGATCTCAAACGAAAAGATTAATAGGGCCCACCAAATTGATCAGCTTGCACAAACTCAAGCTGAACATGGAATCAAGTTATCTACTCATGCAGCCAAGAGACTACAAGAGAGAAATATTCACGTTGATTCAAATGAATTTTTTAAGCTAAAGGATGCTTTCCAGAAACTTCAAAGTAAGGGTGGAAAAGATTCTTTAGTGATTACAGATAAAGCAGCTTATATCGTTGACGTACCAGGCAAGAAGGTTGTTACGGCCATCGATAAAGGAAGTATAGAGAGTAACGTTTTTACAAAAATTGATTCGACTGTATTGGTTTAAGATTTAATTAGCTGGTCCTAACGGAAGCTTAGTGTTTGCCTGTCGTTGTAAGCACATCAAAAAATCTTCACTCCATTTAGTCGTCTTAAGATCTAAACATTTAGATTTTGTTTTTAGTCTAGGAGGGACGAATGAGTATTTTACGATCTTTTAACATTGGTGTATCTGGTTTAAGCGCTTCAGGAGCGGGAATGAACGTTGTTTCAGATAACATTTCAAACGCTGGAACAAATGGTTTCAAAGCTTCACGTGCAGAATTCCAAGATGTACTTGCCGTTTCTCTTAAAGGTATTGAGGGTGGTGACCAATTTGGTGCTGGTACAAAACTAGCTCACATTAAGCCAATGATGACTCAAGGTGATGTTGCAAGAACTGAGTCAATTACTGACCTTGCAATTCAAGGTGATGGTTTCTTTAAAGTTAAAGCTCCATTTGGAAATGGGTTTACAAGAGATGGATCAATGCACTTTAACAAAGACGGTGAGCTTGTTAATAGTGATGGTTATAAAGTTCTTGGTTTCAAATCTAATGAAGATGGTGTTCTAACGAACAAAGAAGGTGAGATCAAGCTTGGAAATACAACGATCCCAGCTCAAGCAACAGAGAAGGTTAAGCTTTCAATGAACCTAGACTCAAGAGCTTCAGTAAAAGAATTCGATCCAAATAATCCAGAAGAAACTTCAAACTTTTCTTCTTCAATTACAGTATACGATAATGTAGGTACAGCTCGTCTTGTAACTGCATACTATAATAAAACAGCAGATAACAACTGGACATATAGAATTATGGCAGACGGTGCGGATGCTCAAGGTGGTCAAGCTGGTACAATGGTACAAATGGCAGAAGGTCAACTTGTATTCAATGATAAAGGACAATTACAAGAAGAAATCGAAACATCTAACTCTTTCAACTTTAATAAAGGTGCAAGACAAGATCAGAAAATTTCATTTTCATGGGGGGAATCAATCGCTGAAGGTGGAGATGGTACAGATGCTTCTACTCAGTATGGTTCTGGTTCAGCTGTTGCAAGACACACTCAAGATGGTGCTTCAGCGGCAACTCTTGGATCTCTATCATTCAACGATGATGGTATCCTTACAGCAGTTTATGATAATGGTGAAACAAGAGATATTGCTCAAATCGCTATTGCAAAATTTGATAATAATGAAGGTCTTTTCAAAATGGGGAAAAACCTTTTCAAAGAATCTAAAAACTCTGGTCAACCAGCAATGGGGAAACCAGGTGAAGCGGGACGTGGTCAAGTTCTTTCAAAGTCGATTGAGCTTTCAAACGTTGATATCGCAAGTGAATTCGTTAATTTAATGACTTCTCAAAGAAACTTCCAAGCTAATGCGAAGACGATCTCAACTGCAGACAAAATGATGCAAGAGATCTTCAGAATCAAAGGCTAATAATACTCAAAATACTTCCTAATGCTAAGAAAAGAAAGGCCCTCGATTGAGGGCCTTTTTTTATTTGCGAATAATTAGTTTCTACGATGGCGTCTTTCTTTAAAGACATGTGCACGACAACTTGCATGCATGATATTTGGATGATTCCTAGGCCCTGAGAATCGTTGAAAATCAAAGCTTGGAACTTCACATCCGAACTGACACTTATAATTGAATACTCTTTGAAATCCATTCGTGTATGTAATTGTGTACTGATAGTCGATAACAGACATACGTCTATGTGAATCGTTATAAATCTCACAATTTACAAATGGTCCCCAATTAATTTGTCCATCAATTACGCGATGGCGCTCTTCTTGGGCCCAGATTTTTTGTGTGAGAAAAAGTAGTAGTGCTAGGCAAAGTAGCTTTTTCATAAAAGTCCCTCTTTATTCAAAATAACTTATATAAAAATGCTAGGAGAGTTTTAAAACTATGGCAAGTAAACCTGAGTTAACTCTATGACGCATACCTTACTGATTAAGAAGTCGATCGGCCTTGATTGTTAGACCAACGTTTTCTCTTGTCACCTTGCAGTATATTTTTGTGCCTTTAAATTGCTCTTCTTTCCACATGTCTTGGTAGTCATTCCATTCACTATCTGCAAAGAATTGGTCAAAGAATGCACCGATAGAATCCACAAGGCCTTCTAGTAGCTTTGTATGATCTGCGTCATCAGCTAGATCCATCGACGCAAAATATGTTGTTGCAGGTGCCGCTTCATTTGTAGCATCAACAAGGGAAGCGATAACAAGAACTTCACCTTTGTATAATTGGCCATATATTTCAAAAACCTTACTGGCGTCGACTAACTCATTGCGATATGTATCCTGAAGAAGTTCAAGTACTGAATCTGCCCATTCATTTGGTAGATCAATTAAAAACGGCCCATTTGTTCTTGAAAGCATTCGTATATCCTTTGAGTAGGGTGCTAATAAGTATTAAATCAATAGAAGATAATTAACAACGCACTATTTGTGTGTCAATATATCTGGACTTTAAATAAGATTAAATCAAAGGAGACAATAATGAGTGTTTATATCCTTTCTGGAGCAAGAACTCCAAGTGGAAGCTTTTTAAGTTCGCTAGCACAAGTAAAAGCGACTCAGCTAGGTGCAACTGCAATTGAATCAGCAGTTGAGAAAGCTGGTATCGCAAAAGATAAAGTTGATGAAGTATTTATGGGTAACGTTGTTCAGGCCGGTGTGGGTCAAGCTCCTGCTCGCCAAGCTGCTATTTTTGCAGGACTAAGTGAAGCAACTCCATGTACGACAATTAATAAAGTATGCGGATCTGGAATGAAGACAATCATCTCTGGTGCTCAGTCAATTATGACAGGTGATAACCAAGTTGTTGTTGCTGGTGGTATGGAAAATATGTCACAAGCTCCTCACTTATTAATGAATTCTAGAACTGGTGTTGCAAAGTTTGGTGCTGCAGAAGTTAAAGATGCTATGCAGTGGGATGGACTTTGGGATGTTTACTCTGACCAACCAATGGGAAGTTGTGCTGAAGAGTGTACAGAAAAGTATAACCTTTCAAGAGAAGCTCAAGATGCTTACTCAATTGAATCTTTTAAAAGAGCACAAGCTGCAATCGAAGCTGGAATCTTTAAAGATGAGATCGCTCCAGTAACAATTAAGGGCCGTAAAGGTGATACTGTTGTTTCTGAAGATGAAGGGCCATTTAAAGCAAAATTCGATAAGATTCCTGCTCTTAGGCCAGCATTCAAAAAAGATGGAACAATCACTGCTGCTAATGCTTCAACAATCAATGATGGAGCTGCCGCTGTTGTTCTTGCTGGTGAAGAATATAAGGACCAAGCTGATTTTAAAATCGTAGGTTGGGCATCACACGCTCAAGCACCAACTTGGTTTACAACTGCTCCAATTGAAGCAATGAAGAAGAATCTTGAAAAAACTGGATTAAATATCTCTGATATTGATGTATTTGAAATCAATGAAGCATTTGCTGCAGTTCCAATGGCCGCAATGGAAGAGCTGAAGATTCCACACGACAAACTTAATATTTATGGTTCAGGTGTTTCTCTTGGACACCCAATTGGAACTTCTGGAACACGTATTGTTGTGACACTTATGACAGCAATGAAAAATAAAGATGCAAAATACGGACTAGCTTCTATTTGCATTGGGGGCGGTGAAGCCTTATCATTAATACTAGAAAAAATTAAATAAATTTGCAGGACTTTCATGGTCCTGCTTTTTAAGTAGGACTATGGATGGCCCAAACGCAAAAGCAACATAAATCTGGTATCGTACGTTTCAAAGCAGGTGAAGTTCTCTTCAACCAAAACGATCCAGCAGACTCACTCTACATTATTCAAAAAGGTCAAATTAGACTCTATATCCCAAAGGGACAGGGTTTTGTTGAAATTGCCATTCTTCGCGCAGGTGAGGTTATTGGTGAGATGGCATACTTTGATGAAAAGGGTTCTCGTCGTAGTTGTTCTGCTGCTGCGATAGTACCTACAGATGTTGTTCGTGTAACCTTTGCAGCATTTGATAAAACAATGCAAGGCCTAAATCCTTGGTTTAAAACAATCGTTAATACTCTTGCTGATCGACTAAGAAAAACAAATGATCGTGTTAAGCAACTTGAAACCAACTCTGTCGGTTTTGGAAAAGATGGAAAAGTCGGTGAGTACGTTTTCTTTCATACAACTGATGTATTAAGAATTCTTGCGGGAATTTATCTTTCTTCTAAAGTACATGCACAAAAGGGTGAAGATGGTGCACATCGAATTCATATGAACTCTATTCGCTATTATCTCTTTGATATTTTTGGTGTAGCTGAGATTAAATTTGAAGAAATGATTGAGCTTCTTAAGCGTGAAGGGTTAATCATTATGGAAGCGGATAAAGATGGCCAAGAGAAGCTTGTAAAAATCCCGGATCTTGATTCATTTCGATTAATCGTTGCCTACGTTAACGGCGAAAAAGTAAAAACAGATGATAAGAAAACCAAGACGACTCGTAAGTGCAATATGATCCTTTCTCGTATGAAGGCCCAGCTTCTGGCAAAAGGTGTAACCAAAGGAAAGGCTTCGGTTAATTTAAGTGCTATTATTGATGAACTAAAAGAGGGGCAGGCCATTGTTAATTCAGGAGATTTAAAGCCTGCTATTGTATCAGGTATTGTGGAAGATATTTTGGTGGATGATCAAGGTAATATGACAAATATGGTAAATGTTGATTCACTTTTTAAGATACTTCCTGGTCTTGTTTTTCAAGATGCTTGGCAAAGAATTAATGAAGAGAAGTCTGGGAATAGTTACTAAAACTATTCTCCAGTTGGGTAGAAGTTAACTTCAACATTAGCACCATCACTATAAACTGCACTTCCGTAGAGTTTTAGGAAGTAACCCGATTTGATTACAGAAGGGTATGCTGGAGTTGTATCTGATTCAGAAACGACTCTAATATTAAAGTTTGAGAAGTATTGAGGCTCTGAACCATTCATCATAAGCTTCCAACCATTTGAGGAACTCTCTGAAATTGTACTTCCATTAATCTTTAATGATATCGAACCTAATTGTGGTTTTGCATCCAAGTGAACATAACCATAATATTTTTTAGGTTCTTCATGATAGTATTGAATAGACTCTGGCCAGGTTAGCCTTGCGCTACCATGAAGTTGCACCATGTGACCAGTTTGTGGTTCACCTGCCGTTGGAAAATAGCGTGTATCCTTATTTGTCATTACTCCACGATATGTGAATCCACTTCCTGATCCTGTATATTTTGGAATATTAACACCTGACTTTGTAAGAACAATAGTATCAGGATCAATTAATTGATTCGGATGAGCAATCTTAATAAAATTATACTTGTGGGCAATAATGGCATCATCAATTGCATTATTCACTGAGCTGAATAGTGATCTAAAGTTTGTGTTACAAATATTGACTTTATCGCCATTTGTTACTTGTGCAAAGTTAAAAGGATAATTTTCTGATAGGTTCGTATATGATGCTGATAGAACGGCTTCGCTCGCTGCTCTATATATCCAGTTCTTTTCACCATTTGAAATTTGTGGACATGAGGCACTTCCTGGTACATCTGCAGCTGTTATCGAAATTAGTCGCATCATTGTTGAATTTAATCTATAGCTTCCAACTCCAGAGCAACTTGCATTATAAGTTGAACCAGTCGAACCACTATGAAGTGAACCATCATAGTTTCCTCGCATGCAAAGAAGGTCATGAACCTTGCCTTTCATATAGTTACTGGCTACGTTCGATAGGCCGTTATTATTTCCAATTCCTACAGGATATCCCGTGGTGTTCCACTGACTACTGTCTTCATTGGACATAAGAATAATTAAAGTATAAGCGTCGTCTCTAAAAATACCATTTGATTGATTATTCTTTATAAGATTATTTACTCTTTGAAGCCCTGCTTCGACAGATCCAGCACCCATCGGGAACTGAGAGATTGCGCTCGCAGCGTAAGATTGTGATATTTTTTGTACACCACCACCCGGTGTAATCCCATCTTTAGAGAAAAAGTACGTGTTATCATTGACGCCTCCATTTGAAACAAGTGGTGCGAGCATGACATGATAATCGAATCTTTCAGAAATATTATTAACTACATTATTAAGTGCAGCTTTTGTGTTGTTATTAATGAATGAAGAACTAGATGTGTTATCCCATACAAAAAGTAAGTCTACAGGTGGTTGGATATAAGTGAAACTTGTTCCAACAGTACCACCATCTGTAACTGTATTTGGAGTGTTAAATCCATTAGAATTCTTTGGTGTTGCGAATTCTTCTTTTGCACATGAGGCCATTAAAATAAATGTTACAACCATTAATAACTTTTTCATCAGCTAACTTATCGGGTTTAGTTTAAGAAAACTTAAAGAAAATTTCGGCCTCTTTTACTTAAGTATTTAAAACTCTTAGATAGAGGGAAACGGCAATATTTGTCATGAATTTAGTTAATGATATCAAGAGGTTAAAATAGGAGAGTCTAACAATATGGAGAATTTTAAATGGCGCAATGGTATTACGTTGAAAAAGGTGAAAGAGTAGGTCCTGTTGAAAATAGCGAAATTGAAAACCTTTTCAATAGCGGAAAACTCAATGCTGAAAGCTATGTATGGACAAAGGGATACGATAATTGGAAGCATATCTCTGAAGCAGCAGAGCTAGGCTATCTTTTAAATGCCAAAGTTGAAGATACATTGCCTCCAGAGTTAGATATGCCTCCGGTCATTGATGATCAAAATGTTGTTCTCTATAGCTGGGAAGACCTTAAAGAAGATGAAAAGATTATCACAATTAAAATTGGTCAAGACCGCGGAGCTGATAAAGAAGTGGAATACGGGCCATTTAGTATAATCGATCTTCAAAGAGCGTACCAACAAAATCGCATTAATGAAAAAACTCTTGCTTATATTCCTGGTGAAAACGAATGGTCATTTATTGCAAATACACCTATTGCAAGAAAGGTTTTTGGAAAGGCTCCTCCTTTAATTACTGAAACGGATGATGAGAGAAGGGAAAACCGTCGCAAGCCATTTGTCGCTAGAATGTTTTTTCATGACTCTCAACAAGTTTTTGAAGGGGTTTGCCGTGATATCTCTGTTGGTGGAATGCAGGTCCTTGTATCAAATTTTCCTTTTAATGTAGGTGATGAAATAACTTTGAATGTACATCCCGAAAATTCAAATTATCACTTTGTTGCTTCAGGATTAGTTGTAAGGCACTTGAAAGATAATCAAGGCTTTGCTTTGAGATTTGTAAATCTCTCTAGTGAAGCTGAAGATTCGATTCAAAAGTATGTAGGCTAATCCTTTATGAAGAGTTCGATTTATATTCGAGAATATTACGCGACTACAGAGCCTCGTAATAATAAATCGAAAAAAAATATCATTCTCTTTCACGATATTGGTGGTGGCCATTATACTTTTGAAAATCTAATTCCATTAATGAATGATGAGGGAATTAATGTCGTTACATTCGATTATCTTGGACATGGCCTAAGTTCTGGTACACGTGGACATTTTGAAAGTATCGAGCAAATTAAAGGCTTCTTAACAGAATTACACACATCTAGTCAGATTGCTCAGTCTGAAGAAGTTTATACTTTATCAATTAATCAGGGTGCATTAGTGGCCTTGTATTATGCAACTTTATTTGAAAATGTTGCAGGAAATATATTTATCAATCCACGCTTAAGAGTTGAGTTAGATAAGAAATTTTCAACTGATTTATTTAAGAGCATACCGCTTCCAATTTCTAAACTTCAGCTGAATTTGCGCAAACAAAGTAGTGACTTAACAGCAAATGGATTTATTACAAAAAAGTCGTTAATCACGTTAAATAAGCTATTAAAGAAAGTACAATTAGACATTTACTTTATGAAATGTCGAAATCTTATTTTTAGCAGTGATCGAAATAGTATTATATTTGAGACATTAATGAGCGAATTCCACGATGAAGTGGAGGTTCCAGAGATGAATTCAATTAAAATGATAAAAAAACAAGACATTATTTTTAAAGAAACTTATAATTGGTTATATGAAAATTAAATTTTTAAATCTGATATTAATTGCTCTGCTTTTTTCATGCGGTAATATGACAAAGAATTTCGTTAAGAAAGGGGATGCCTACATCAAGGGTGGAACGGCCGGCGGTGAGCCTTGGAGTGATGCTCTTAAGTTTCAGCGAATTTCTTGGTATTCAGATTTAAATTTAATGTACGATGTTTTTTTAACAAAGATCGATCCAGAATCGAAGTTTTGGCAATGGTTTTCAGAAAGTGAATCAAGAAGACTTAAGAAATGTCATAGTGTCTATATCATGATTAACTTTAGTTTAGATTCTGACCGTATTTCACATTCAATGTTTTACAATCAAGTTCTTTCAAGCGATTTAACAGATATTGTAACCAATGACTTTGATTTGGCCCTGTCAAATCATCCTGATTACAATAAATTTTTCTTGGCCCTTTATAAAACAAAAACACTTTGTGCATCACGTGAAATCGGGGACTTAAAGATTAATTTTCCTAATTACAGAACAAGAATTTTACATTTTTAGTTAATTTCTTCTCTAAAGTTAAACTATTAAAGTTCCGATAAATTGTTGAGGAGCTTTAGTAATGAGTGAAGAAAAGAAATTTGAAAGATTTGGCCGCTACCTAATTCTAGATCATCTAGTTGATGGTGGAATGGCAAAAATTTGTCGTGCAAGATTCCTTGGTGAACAGGCCGATAAAATCGTTGCAATTAAAATGGTCCAACCACAATTCTCTTCTGATGAGGCATTTCAACAAATGTTTATGGATGAGATTAAGACGACCTTTGGTCTTCTACATCCTAATATTGTGCAAACTTATGATTATGGTTTTCACAATAATCAATTATTCGTAGCAATGGAATATTGTGATGGACGTAACTTAAAGCAATATATTGATAAGCTTAAAGAACACAATTACGTCTTTCCTGTTGAAATTTCAGTTTTCATTACGATTCAAGCAGCTCAAGGGCTCCACTACGCTCATACATTCACTGATAAACTAACAGGTAAGCCTGCTAATATTATCCACCGTGATATTTCTCCTCATAATATCATGTTAACTTTTGATGGATCTGTTAAAGTTATCGACTTTGGTATTGCAAAGTCTGAAACAAACTCTGAAGCAACTCAAGCCGGAACTATTAAAGGTAAACTTTCATATTTAGCACCAGAATATTTAGATGGATTAGATCTTGATCCAAGATATGACTTATTTGCAACTGCTATTACACTTTGGGAAATGCTTTGCTCTAGAAAGCTTTTCAAAGCTTCAAATGACTTAGCAGTACTTAAAAAGATTCAAGAGTGTAAGATTCCAGTTCCATCATCTATTAATCCGATGGTTCCAAAAGAACTTGATAAAATCATTCTTAAGGCCCTACATAAAGATCGTAGCAAGCGTTATCAATCTCTAGAGGAGTTTGCTAGGGCATTAAATAAATTTCTATACTCAACATATCCTGATTTCAACTCTTCAGATTTATCATATTTTGCAAAAGAGTTATTTAAGGATGAGATTAAGACAGATCGTGAAAGAATGTTTGAATTTGGACAGATCGATTTAGGTCCATATATCAAAGATTACAAGGCAGAGAGTGAAGGTGGAGCACCTTCTCAATCGAGTGGCCCTCAGAATAATTCTGCTAAAAAGAGAAAGCAAAAAGAAGCTCTCTTTGAGTTAGATATTGATGAGCAGACAGATATTCAAGTAGAAGGTTCTATGCCTAAGCTTGATTTGGCTTCTAAAACGTCTAAAACAAAAATTAACACAATTGATATTAAGTCTAATAAGACAAGTGCTGGAACAAAAATAAAACGAATAAAGAAAAAGAAAAAACCAGTTAAGAAGAAAAAGTCTTATTTAATTCACGTTGCTTCGATCGCTGCTCTTGCTGTTGGTGTTTATTTTGCTAAAGACCAGATCCCTTTCTTAGGTGATAAGCCAGTTGAGAATACAAAGCAGGCCGAGGTCGCAAAAAAGGGCTCAAAGAGAGAGCCAACAAGTAGTGTGAAATCTACGTTAACTTTAAAGAACTTTAATAGAAATAAAGATAAGCTCTATATTAATGGTGAACAAAAAGAAGTTGATGTTCTAAATCGCATTAAGTTATCAACTAACGAATTGATGACGATTAGAGTAGAAAAGAGTGGAAGAGAGCACTTCATTATCCACGATATTAGTCTTCAAGAAGGTGAGTCTCGAAGTATAAAGGTCGAGTCTATGCCGATTGCATACTATGGATATCTACAAACGAGTTCAGCTTGTTTAGTAGGAAAAGTTAGCTTTGAATTATTCGGTGAACAACGAGAAGAGAAGCTTCCAATTCGCTTTGTTCCAGGAATTCCACTTGCTACTGGGATAAATGCACAAGGGGATAGTGTCCCTAAGGAATATGAAGTTACAGTTGAAAGTGCTAAAAGCTCTGTTCCTTATCGTGTGAAGTTTGAGATCTCTAACTCAAAAGTTGTTGATCTATGTAAATTACTATAATGGTTTTCTGCTGTGCTACCCAAGAAATTGGGAGTGACCTATACGTGAGATTATTAAATAGAAGATGGCCCGTTATCGGGCCATTTTTATTATCTTGAAATTGCTTTAATTAATGTGGCTAGAATTGATTCTTGTAACTTCGAAATAGAAGAGATATTTGCCATAACCAAGAATGGGCTTTTGTAGATATTTCCACAAACAGTTAGCTGACCTTTATTCTCATCGTATTCAACAATTTGAAAAGGATTAACGAATTCTGATTCAAAGTGCTTCATAAGCTTCTCTTCGAATTCTTTTCCCTTTGTTGGATTTGGTACTCGCTCTCCATCAATTGTTATATGAACCAGGACTTTTTTGTCATTATTCTTTGATGCGTTTTCAATATCATTATAAATAAACTTAAGCTTACTTGCTCCAAGATTCACTTTGAAAATATGCCATAGTTCTTCAAAGAATGCAGTTCGATCATTTGGCCAAAGAGCTTTTAGATGATCAACGACTTCAAATAATTCATCCAGAAGAACAATATTATTTTGTAGGACCCAGTTTCCAGATACCTTCTCAAAGAGTTGAGCAAGACTTTCATTTGATTCTGATTCAAATTGATCTGGCCCGTTAAAGAAGTTTTGTGTCTCTTGCACTGGAGTGTGCTTAGATTCCTTAGTTAGGAAATTATGTATACTTTCTTCTTCAAGTTGCTCAGGATTGTAGAAAATGCAGTCAAATTTTTCATTTGATAACTCATCGAAATCCACAACTTTACTCTTTGAAGTGTTTCCAAGTTGTCTAATAATGATTTGATTCTGATTCTTGATGAAACCAATTTGGCGTTGCATTAAGTCCTCTCTCTGTCGTTGTATTCAAAGATATTAGCGAATTTACTTGCGATACGTCAATGTCGAGAGGCCCTTTGTGGCCTTATCTGCTCAAGATTTAACTAGAATAGGGGAATAATATGGATAGTATTGTTTCATTTATGGGAGTTGTTATAATTGACATATGTTGTCGATAAAAAGAATTCTCGTATTTTCAGCTCTATTACCACTTGTGTCAGTCAACGCACAAGATGCTTGGTTGTTTAAAGAATATTATGATGCAAAGAATGAGAAGAAAGAGGTTTCAAAAGATAAGGACCATTACGTTAAGAAATCAGCTCTTTATCAAATTGATCTCAATGGTGACTTTCGAAGAGAATATATTGGCACTAAGATAGTGGATGGGATACCACATCTTACAATTTATAATATAAATCGTGAGCAGATATTTAATTATAAATTTCCAATTTCTGGTTTTGATTCGTATATATATCGTATAAGACGTCGAAAAATTAATAGTGATAAAATGGCGATTCTTTTTTACTTATATGATGGAAAGACTAGTTATATTGATAAATACGGCTCTTCATCTCTTTGGGCGATGGTTGTTGAAAATGGAAGTCTTAAAAACCTAGAAATAAAAGAGCTAGGAAAAATTTGGACTGAAAATACCGATAACTATGGTCATTATAAGAGAGCACATCATGTAAACTTTAAAGATGTTAATAGCGATGGTCAGCTAGATTTAATTATATCTAGTGGCTCTGTTCACAAGTATTTTTCACATATAAAGGGAGTTAAATGGCGTAACTTATGACGCCTTTTTAATATCTTCTTTTTCTTGTTCTTCTCTTTTATCAGCTAAACTTGTTACATTCGACTTATCTGGTGCATGTGCATCAGTCTTAAGCTTATCAGCATACGAGTCCTTATTAGCTCTAAAGAACGTATATGCACTAACAAATACTGGTAAGAGAATAAAGAATAGATAGAGTAGATTCTCTGAAGTTTTTGATTCTGTATATGATTCAACTTTTAAAAGATCTGAGTTATGTGTTCTTTCTTCTTTTTGGCCTGAAGGCTTTCTAGCTGGAGAAAAATCATAACCTTTGGCCTTAGACGGTTCAACTTCCTTATATTCTTCAATTGAAGATTCAAATGTATCTTCTACCGCTGGCTTTCTTGCGAAAGAGAATTGTGATGAAAGATATAAAAGTGAAATGGCCAATACTAATTTATTCATTTTATCTCCGTCCTAGAAGTGGTTGAATCCACACAGTTATTTTATCATTTTATAGAAGAGAGTTTGAGGTGGTAATCTTGGCCTCTCTGGCTTTTAGAAAGATTCTATAGTTGAGCCGATTAAGTTCACAAATTACTAATATTACTTAGAAAATAATGAACATCGCCTAAGATATATTCGCAAAATTCCGATGATTAACTATAAGAAAGCAAAGAAGCCGAGTCCCTTGGTCGGATAATGTGTTGATTAAGTTTGAAAGGGGAACTTAAGAAGTGAATCAGTTAAAGAAATATGTTACATCAGTTCGAGTCGATCCGGATAAGATCGAAAAGGACTTTTTAGATTTTTGTAAGTCTTTTACAATGCGATTCATTGCCTCAATATTTCTTT
This sequence comes from Halobacteriovorax sp., assembly GCF_048381875.1. Classification (NCBI taxonomy): domain Bacteria; kingdom Pseudomonadati; phylum Bdellovibrionota; class Bacteriovoracia; order Bacteriovoracales; family Halobacteriovoraceae; genus Halobacteriovorax; species Halobacteriovorax sp. Next base: position 357,907 of record NZ_JBLXBP010000003.1, read on the forward strand.
TTAAAAAGAGAAAGGGGGAGGTCGTTTCTGGAGCTACTACTTTTTTCACCATCTTAAGCTTCGGTCCAGCTGTGATGATTTTAATATCAATCGTTGGTGCTTTCTTAAATGATAACGATGTCGCTAAAAATCATATCATATCAATGATTTTTTCTAACTTTCCACAGGTTGATAGTTCGATCTTAAGCGCTGTAAGAGAGGTTGTCGAAGAACAGATTAGAAGTCCGTATGTCGATTGGCATCAGCTCGTATTATGGTTCTTTGCTTGTCTTGGTATCAGCACTTCATTTATTTTTGGTATCAATACATTATCAAAAGTTGATATCGATGGTGGGATGATTCAGGATGATTTACGCTCAGCTTTCTTTGGTATTTTCTTGGCCCTATTCTTTTTGGCCTTAGCATTCTTAAATGAGAAAAACCTCGTTGTAGGCTTATTAAGTGAAGTAACACAACATGCAAGTACGTTTTATTACATTATTGAGCTCTCTATTCTGCCATTTACAATCTTAACCTTTGGATTAGTTTACAAATTCTCTACCCAAATTAAGGTTAGCTACAAAGATGCTCTATGTGGTGCAGCTGTTTTTATGATGTGCTTCTTTGCCGGTAAATCTACATATTGGATATATTTACGTTATTTTAAAGAAGATCTAATACAAGACTATGGAAGCTTTTATAACCTTTTAGTCGCTATGATCTGGATATATTTTATCATATGCTCATTTTATCTAGGAGCATGTTATACTTATGTACCAAAGATAAAGATTTTTAATAATAAGAAAAGAAGGTCGCGTTGAGAAAGGAAGATGCAATCATATTAATGTGTCATGAAGTTTGTGAGGACTTGCACATCAATAAGGTTCTTAGAAAGAACTTCTTTGCATATTTCTATTCATGGGTTTTCTTATCATATAATGAAGTCGAGAAAAAAGTTGATGAGCTTGATAAGTCTCAAAACTTTTTTAATCGCTGGAAAAGCTCATTTAAGTATCTAAATTCAATCTGTGATTACGAGGAAAAACTTCAGCTCTTTAGTCGTTTATTTGAAACTTTCGCAGTTAAGCTTAAAAACTCCAAAGCTCCTAAAGTATTGCATGAAGCCTTTGTATCATTAGAGATAAAAGACAAGGACTTTGAAAAGCTTAAGGATACTTTCTATAAAATACAATATTTTAGAAAATCAGGATTAAGAGACTATTCAAATGCTCTTTTATTTTCTTTAATGATTTCTTATTCAAATGATGGCGTTTTAGATGAGTCTGAGTTTTCGTATTTACGAAACTTATTAAGATCAATATGTGATCATATGCCAAATATACCAATTCATTCTTTTGATATTAAAAATGTATTAGCAGTAAATGCTTACTCTGAAGAAGAAATCAAGAAGCTTTCTCAAGAAGTTATCGCTGCAATTAAATCAGATGGTAACGTTGATAGAAAAGAATTGGCCGCTATGAAGTCTGTTATTAAGAAGATGCATCTAGGTGAATTTCATGATGATAAGTGGGAGACAATTGCGCCATTCTTATCTCTCATAATTCTACTTGCAGATGGTGAAATCTCTCAGAAAGAAGAGGATTGGTTCTTAAGTCATTATAAGGGCTTTGAAATCAAAACAATTGAGCAAGCTTTTTGGTTACATAGCATTTTGATTCAATCACCTAAAGTATTCAAAGATAATTATAAGTTCATCAAAACAATTTCCGGTAGCAAAGGACCATTATTTGATATGACAAATATGTTATTTCTAACCTTTGCAAAACACTTTTTATCACTTGATCAGAAGAGAATCGATGTACTTGCTGACTTTTTCAAAGATGGTAGAGAAAAAGATGTAATAAAAGATATCGATGAGATCGTTGCAGGAAAAGTTGTTGAAGAAGAAATTCTTTTAATTATAAACCTTGTCTTAAATGACCGTTATGATCTAAATAAGATTAATGAGTATTTAAATCAAAAGTATATTGAGAGAGTTTTTAAAGGGATTAAGAAAGAGGACTCAAAGCTTAAGTATTTAGCGATCTGTCATATTATCTTTGCAGATGAAGAGATCAGTTCTTCTGAGTATAAGGCTCTCTGGGACTCATTTAAAGAGTCTCGACTTGATCCTGAGTTACTTGAAACGGTACTATATGACTTTTCTTTATGTCGTATGAAAATTTATAAGATGGATAAGTATTATAAGTACCTATCTTAGTCTAATGTCTTTTTAAAAATTTTCATTTTATAATCGATGCCTAGAATTTCTTTAGGCCCTAGATCAATCCAAATATTATCACCAGAGAGTGGTTCACTTGAAAAAATTAAGTGATTAACAAAGCCTGTTTTAGTTGGTGCTTCACATTCTGGAGAGTAACTACTACAAGTATCGCGATCAAGACATTTATTCTTGTATGTTGAGTAGTAGAGTTTCTTTCCACCGTTAAATGCTAACATTAGGTTCCCATTCGTAATAATGAATGAAACGAAGTTTTCTGTCGGTGGAGCATCTTCATCAAAATTTAAATCACCAATAATCTCTATTAGCTCATTAATTGCTTCGTTAATAATATTTGTAAATTCTTCGATATTTATTTCTTCAGCACTTAAATTGATATCTTTTGAGACCTTACTAAGTATGAAATAGAAGAGGGTTTCACTATCTGTGGTTCCTAGAATAAACTTTTGAAAATACTCAGGGATATGTTCAATAATTTTTTCTCTGTGCTTATCAAAGTTTTTAATATTTCCGTTATGGGCAAAAGTCCAGTGTCCATATTGAAATGGGTGAGTGTTTAGAATATTGGTTTCCCCAATAGTTGCCTTTCTTATGTGACCTAATACTGTTTGTGAAGAAACGACGCCAGATACCTTTTTAAAGATCTTATCTTCCAAGGCAGCAGATGTGGATTTGATAATATGTGGAGAGTTTCTAACATAATATGCGACTCCCCAGCCGTGTGGATGTTCACGACTTTGCACTTCAAGGGCATTATCGGCCTGAACTAGACTTTGGTGAACTTGACTTAATATTACTGATCTAAATCCAAATAATCGACACATAGAAAATTCCTTATTCTATGTGTCTGATCGGATTTATCTGATAAAATTTAAAGTTGAACGCACATTTCTTCGGATAGACTCAATTCTTTCCTCTTCTGAGAAGTGTGCAACCTCTTTATTCATCATCTTCACAAAAGAAGACTGAGAAACTAAAGAGATAATGATTATATTGTGCATAATGTTTCTAGCGGCCCATAGAAGAAGGGTTTCTTCTCCCTTGAAGTCGATCTCTTTCCTAATCATCTCCATGAGAATCTCTGTTCCTGGAGGACCTTTTTGTTCACCTGAACATGATTTAGGAATAATATCTTTTTCTAAGGGAAGATTATTTACTAGAAACATCTTCATTGAATTATAGAAAGTGTTACTTTCTTTTTCAAAGTGAGAGTAGATTCTAACAGCACAATCTTCAGTTGATGTTGCAACAGAGTAGAGTTCTGTGAATTGAGACCTTAAGGTTTCAATATTGTGATTTAATACCTCAGCAAAAAGACCTACCTTAGATTTAAAGTGGTAATTAATAGCAGATATATTTACGTCTGCTCCTTTTGCAATATCACGAACAGAAGTATTATCGTAGCCACTGTCTGCAAATAACTGACTTGCTACTTGTAATATGGTTTCTTTAGTTGAAATAGTCATCTTATACCTCAACCTTTTCAGCGGTTACATCTGTTGTTATTTCTTCTTCTGATTCGACTTCGACTTTTTCTTTTTTGAATAATTTATTTTTAATTCTTTCTCCAAATATTGTGACATCTTCAATAATTGCATATGCACAAGGAATGAAGATTAGAGTCATTATCGTTCCTGAAGTAAGACCCCATGCCATTGACATTGTCATTGGCACAAGCATCGCATCAGAACCACCGATTCCGTAAGCCGTCGGTAATAGACCTGAAACAGTTGTAAGTGAAGTTACAAGTACTGCTCTTAGCCTTAGTCCAGAAGCCTTAACAAGGATTTCATCGAGACTCAATTTACCTTCTTGTCTTAGCTCGTCAATGAAACTAATTAGAACAATCCCTGAATTTACAATAATACCAGCAAGTCCAATAATACCAATAAGGGCCAGGAAGCTAATAGGACGTGATCGATCAGGGTAACCACTTAGAATTGGTGTTGCAAAAGCAATTGAAAAACCAATAAAGCCTAGTGGTATTGTCATCATAATGATCATTGGCCTTAAAAAACTCTTAAATAAGAATACTAAGATCGCAAAAATCGCAATAATTGCTAGCACACCAGCTTCAGCTAGTGACTGTAGAGACTCCGCTGTACTTTCTGCAGCACCACCAAAACGTAGTGATACCCCAGGATATTTTGAAGATACTCTTTCAAAGATCTCTTTTAATTTAGAGTTTGCAGCAGCTGATGTTGTATTTATATTATCAACAGAACCAATAAGCGTTTTTGCTCGTTTAAAGTCATATCTCTTAACATTTGGTGTCCCTTCTTCTTTTCTCACTTTTGCAACAGAGCTTAGAGGAATGAGATTGCCACGATTATCCATAACTTTGATGTTTAAGATATCACTTGGTTTTCCGCGAAGGGCCTTCTTAAATCTTACTTCAAGATCAACATCTTTATTATCAAGAGTTACTGTACTTGCAATACTTCCTGCGACTGCCGACCTAACTGCATTACCAATTTGAGATGCTGTTACACCTAATTGATCAGCTTTTACATAGTCAATATCAACGTAAACTTCTTCATCACCAAATACATCATCAGTTTTAAGATCTAGGACTCCATTGATTTGGCCGAGTTCATTAGAGATCTCTCCAATGATTTTATCAAGTTGTTCAAAACTATTAGATCTGAAGGTACCTTGGATATCTTCACCTACAGGAGGTCCATTTACTTGAGATTCAAAAGTTAGAGACTTTAGCTCTGGCATCTTGATTTCACGTAACTTCTTTAACATTACTGTTTCAGCAATATTAAATTTGGCATAGTCATTCACATAGACAAAGATTAGACCAACGTTATTTCCCTCTTTATCCTTTGGGTCTGAAAATCCAACTGAAGCTTTTCCTGCAAAACCAACAATATGCTTGGCCTGCTCACCAATCTTTTCTTTAATTTTTTTGCTTATTGTAAGCATATATTCTTCAGTTTGCTCAACTGGAGTTCCTCTTTTGGCTTCATAGCGAACTAGGTAGATTTCAGTTTGATCCGCAGGGAAGAGAATAAACTTATTACCAACTGCCATGAAGACTAATGAACCGATAATAACTGAAGTGAAGAAGAATACCGAAATATAACGGTGTCTAACTACAACAGTCATTAAGCTTTCAAATTTTGATTGAAACTTTGCAAACCAATCAGCTTTCTTTTCTTTACCTGTCTTCTTTGCTGAACCTGAGTATTTTGCAAGTCTCATTGGAAGTAAGAAAAAAGACTCGATTAAAGAAAGTATTAAAGAAGCGGTAACAATAATAGGGATTGCCTTAATAAATTGTCCCATGATTCCTTTTGTAACAAGCATTGGCAGGAAGGCCGCAATTGTCGTCATGGCCGTCCCTGTAATAGGAAGCCATAGTGACTTAACACTCTTTAGGGCTGCATCTTTTGCACTATATCCTTCTTCAGTCATCAATCTTGTAAAGTTCTCACTGATAACAACACTATTATCAACAAGCATACCAAGGGCAATAACGAGTGCTAGAATAGTCATAGCGTTTAACGTTAGGCCATAGTCAGGCATAAATCCTAGAGTACCAAATACTGCTAGAGGGAGAGAGAAACTAGCGAGTAAACCAATTCTTCCTGGTAAAAAGATAAAGAGGAAGAAAACGACCAGCAATAAACCAGAAATTGCGTTAGAAGCAAGTACTTCTAATTTATTTACAACTTTAATCTCTTCGTTGTTATAAACGTAGAACTTATATTCAGGATATCTCTTTTCAAATTCCTTCATATGTTCTTTGATCTTTTCAACCATTTGAATTGTGTCTTCACCAGCTTTTTTAGAGATTGTAATTAAAGTAGCTTCTTCTCCATTATAAGAAGTAATAACTTTTCTCTCTTCTTTACCATCAACAACCTTTGCCACATCTTTTAGGAAGATATTTGAACCAGAGAAGTTAGAGCGAATTAAAATATTACGAAGTTGCTCCACGTTTTGAACTTTCGCTTCAATACGAACAAGCTTTTGATCATCTTCTGATTTAAGTGTACCACCTGGAATATTAACATTTCGAAGTCTTAACTTATTTAAAACTTCATCAATTCCAATATGCATTTGATTTAATTTCTTAAGGTCTAGAATAATTTCAAATCTTCTTTTAGAAAATCCATCAAGAGTAACACCTTTAACGGCCTTGATATCTTCAATATCTTCTTTCAGAACATCAGCCAGTGCATCTCTTTCTCGTATATTATTAGGTCCAACAAGTGCAATTTGATATACTGGAATCTCTTCTGAATTAACTTCTTGAAAGAGAGGAGCATCTTGAAGATCTGTCGGTAAGTCTGAAACTCGATCAACCGCCTTTTGTAAATCGCTCATAACGTCATCGACGCTATCAACATTATCCATATCAACACGTATTACAATTTTAGATAGCCCTGCCTGTGAAGTTGACTTAACGTCCTTTACTCCTGAGACAGTTCTGATTTCATCTTCAATCGGTTTTGTGATCTTAATCTCTATGTCATTTGCCGATGCACCATCATAAACTGTTGTCACAACAGCAGTTGCAAAGGAAACTGTCGGATAAGATTCGGCCGTCATTTTATTTAGTCCCATTAATCCATAGATTAAGAGGAAGAAGGTAACAACGATTGTAAATTTATGATTCTCTATAAAGAATTTTGATACAAGACTCATAGTTGTGCTCTTTTGTTTAACTTGCATGGAGTTTGATTAAAAACTGTAAAATAATTAATAATTGTTTCGATTACTTGGTACTTAGTACTAATTTCATCAAGATTTGAATTTAGGAGTTGGTTCTCATCAATTAATAGATCTTGTGAAGTTAGACGGGCCTGACTAAATTTTCTCTTAGAATCTTTTAACGTTTCTCTAAGATGTTTCGCATTTCTTTTTTGTGCACGAATTACATTTTGAAGAGTTAGAACTGATCTTAATGTTTGAGCATGAAATGCATCTAGTTTCCCTTTTACCTCTTGTGAATCAGCTAGGTTTCTTCTTCTAATAATTTCGTCTTGGATGGCCTTTGTTTTATCTTTTTCTCCACCGATTGGCATTGTCCATTGAAGACCTACTGAGAAACGGCTATCTCCTTCATCTGAAAGTTTTTTGAAGCTATCTGAATAACTATAGTCTTTCCCGACAACTTCAAATTGCGAAATTAGCTTGAGATTTGATTTGTCATAATTCTTATTAACTTCTCTTGAAAGTTCTAAATCTTTTTGAAGAAGGCCAAGAATCTCATCGTATTGTGTGTATTCAAGAGGAAGGGAAGTCATGTGTTGTGCTATTTTCTGCGTACAGGCCATGACATCATTAACTGTATTATCAAGATTATAATTTGCTAATCTAAGATCTTTACCACCTAATTTATCTGGAAAGAGTGACTTTAAAGTTTTGATCAACTCGTTTCGTTCAAACTCTAAAAGATAGAGTTGCCCATTACGTGCTTCAACTTGTGAGCTAATTCGAGCAAGATCACCTTTGTCAGCAATGTTGCTTTGAAATCTCTTTCTTGTATCTTTTTCGAGTTTCTTTGTTGTTTTTAAAAGAGCACGTGCAATTTTTGTGGATTCATTATTGGCCACAATCTTCCAGTAGAGCTTTCTAACTTCTTGAATAAAAGTATGCTCTGAAATTGATCTTTGTCTTTTAGATATTTCTTCTTGTACTAAAAGGCTCTTATCTTGTACTCGAGAAGTTGAACCCAGGAAATCCTTATAAAGATCTAAAGCTAAAAAGGCTCCAGCTGATGTTGTTGTCCCATCTTTATAGAGATTATTTGTTACTTGATTACTATTCATCACAACACCGTACTGAAGTCCGTACTTTGAGTTCTTTGATAACTTTGCTTTAAAGTCTGCCACAGGAGAGCTTACTGGAATAAATTGAACAAACGATTGCTCTTTTGTTTCCTGATAATTTGCTTCGGCATCAAAAGTAAAACCAAAGTTCTCATCATACTTGGCCCTTTCTTGCTTCTTTGCTAATTCATCAAGAGATATCCTTAAGCGATTAAAGTTCTCTTGGCCGGCCCAGTTTACTAATGTTTCTTCGTTAACAGTAATAGTCTCTGCGTGGATACTTTGATTGATTAATAGTACGAGGAGAATCGAAGATGATAATCCTTGGCATAAGTACTTGAAAATATTCATAAAAGTCCTAGGTTTTAGTCAAACGTATGTTTAGTTCAAACGATTGTTTGAATCTTACGATAGTATAGAAGAAAAATCCAGTAATTTATTTTGTGTTAGTTAAAGTGAATACGTTCTGTTTGTAAATAGAGATTATTGCCTACCTGGTTCGTGTTCATTGTTGATGCGATATAATTTATTTGAGTCTCTTACTAGGACTCTAGCTAAGACACTTTAGCTTTATCAGGAGGCTGAGCTGAATTATCCTCAAAGAGCATTAGAAACTTTTAAGAAATTCTCTAACTTATTAGAGTTTCGACGTTTCTATATCGCTTCTTATGAGAGAATGGCCAAGCGCTACGATTCTGCCGAACGTGCCCAACTTTCCCACGAATTAATTGATGAGTCTCTTCAGGATATAATTGCTGATGCTGATGTAAATGAATTAATCTCTTGTCGAAAGGGCTGTTCAGCATGTTGTCATACTCAGGTCTCTGTAAATCGTGATGAAGCTGATTTACTTGCAATTAGCATTTTAGAAGACGGAATAAAGATTGATGTTGAAAAATTAGTTAAGCAGTCTTTGAAAAAAGATAGTACTGAAGCTTGGTTTGAACAGGACTTCCAGGATAGGAGCTGTGTCTTCTTAGATGAAAACGGTGCTTGTAAGGTCTACTTTGATCGACCAAGTGTATGTCGTACAAATTATGCCGTTAGTGATCCAAGCGCTTGTGATACAAGCAGTGGCCACTACCAATCGATTCGCCTATTAAAGACTAAAAAGCCAGACTTAATAACGATAGCTGCTTTTAACTTAAGTGGGGAAGGGGGAGCTCTTCCGCATATGCTTGTCCAGGCAATCAATAGAATCTCTCAAGAAAAACTAACGAAATCAATGAAGAAAAACTTCAAAAGGTTTAGGCTAAAGCAGCTTAAAAACCTTTTCAATGACCCTTTGATGTAATAAAAACATCAATATGCCATGTCCACTTTGCTTAAAAACTTCTACGCAGCTTTATGCGCACGCCATTCAAAATGATTATTTTGAGTGCCTTAATTGTTCTTATATTTTTAAGGATCGCAATAAATTATTAGAAGCAAAAATTGAAAAAAGTCGTTATGACAATCATAATAATGATAGTGTCGACCAAGGATATGTGGACTTTCTCAATCGCCTTATTCTACCTTTAAATGAAAGACTTCATCGTCCTTCAAAAGGATTAGATTTTGGCTGTGGCCCTGGCCCGACTTTGTCTTTAGAGATGGCAAAACTAGGACATGATGTTAAAGATTATGATATTTACTACGCCGATGATAAGTCTCTCTTAGTTGAAGAAGGTTACGACTTTGTAACTTCCACAGAGGTTTGGGAACACTTCTATAGTCCATATGAAGATATTAGAAGATGTTGGAGTCTTGTAAAGCCTGGTGGGCTCTTAGGTGTAATGACTTACTTTCTTCCAGAAGATAAAGATAAATTTAATAATTGGTGGTATCTAAGGGATGAGACTCATGTAGGATTCTTTAATGAGGACGTCTTTACCTTTATCGCAAAAGAATTAGGTGCCAGTATTGAGATAATTAATCGACAGGTCGTTATTTTAAAAAAGGATTTATGATGAAGATTTATGGAATTAAAAATTGTGACACTGTAAAAAAAGCTCTTAAGTATTTAGATGCAAAAGGTGCAAGTTACGAGTTTATTGATTATAAGAAAACTCCTCCAACTAAAGAAGATTTAAAAAGATGGGACGAAGCTTTTGGTGAGTTACCTGCAAATAAAAGAGGTCCAACATTTAGAAAGATCAAGGATGAATTTGAAGGGGCAACTAAAGCACAACAGATTAAACTTCTAATAGAAAATACATCTGCTATTAAGAGACCAATACTTGAAAAGGGTAAGAAGACATTACGTGGCTTCAGCACTGAAGAGTGGGATAAAGTAGTAAAATAATAATTTATGTTAAAAGATTTAAAAGACACAAATACATATCGCAAAAAGTGCATGGGTTGTTCAAGACCTAGCACTCTTTGCGTCTGTCATCATTTAAGGCCATTTACTTTAAATACTAAGTTTGTGATTCTTATTCATCCGATGGAGGCCAAGAAGGAAAAACTTGGTACTGGGCGAATGACTCATAAAGTTCTAGGAAATAGTGAACTCATTATGGGAATTGATTTTACTCAAGATAAGCGAGTAAACGCTTTACTTGAAGATGATGACTATTATCCAATGGTCTTATACCCAGGTGAGGATGCGCTTAATATCTCTTCTCCTACTGAAGATGATATCAAGCTTCTTTCAAAGAAGAAGCCTTTGATCTTTGTGATTGATGGAACTTGGCCTTGTGCCAAGAAGATGATGAAGCTATCAAAAAATATCAATACGCTTCCTCGTATCTCATTTTCATCAGACAAAGAGTCCGCCTTTCTCATTAAGCACCAACCTCATAAGCAGGCGCTTTCTACTGTTGAGTCGGTGCATGTCCTAATCGAAGAACTTGGAAAATTTGGTGTTGAAGAATTAGATGGAAGCCAAGACTCAATGATTACGGCCTTTAAGGCCATGGTTCAAAAACAAATTGATATTGCCTCTGATCCAAATATCCCAAGCTATCGCGGACGTAAAATGAACAACCAGAGGGTTGCTTTGGTGCGCGAAAAAAAGAATCGCTCCTTTATTCTCAAATAAGGCTAAAAAACCCATTTATTTGGCACTTGAAAACTATACTAAGTGACTGTAATTGCTCAGTTTGTACTTAAGTTCCTGCTTTTTTAGGATCTCTTAAGGCCCTATAATAAAATAGTATTAAATAAAGAGGGATCTTATGAGAACTTTAAGCGTACTCAATAAATTATTTACCATGGCCATCATCTTTTCGATGATCAATTTAAATATTGCTATCAATATTGAACAGGCTCGTATCAATATTCAGTCTTCTCAAGTTTACGCTGAGGCGCCTGAAACTGAGCCACAGCAGGAGTCTGGTGGATCTATGGAAACAGAGGAGGAGGTTCGTTCAAATGATGGAACGGTTGTACTCGAAAACACCCAAGAAACAGATACCGATGCAATTACTCAAAAACGAAAAGAAATGAGTGGGACTTATAATAAAGAAGATGCAGATGGATTTTTTAAAATTTTTGGTAATGGAGTTGTTGCTCCAATCATCTTAGGAACTGTTGCTTATATTACTTCTAAAATGTGGTTCTACTTCCAACCTTCAAAACCAATGGATATGTACCCTGCTATCGCAGGTGCTGTAATTTTACTAGGTAATGAATTAATGTCCATGTTTAAACAAACTGAATCACTTAAAGATCGTAAAAGTAAAATTGAATATGAAGGCCTTTCCGAAGATGGGACAGTCGATGTTTCTCAACAACAAATGCTTGAGGAAGAGAAAGCTATTCTCGAAGAGATGAAAGAAACTGCAGAATCTAAGGCCAAGTTTCAACTTGCCGCTGGTGCTGCTTTTGCCATCGCAGCTGGTGTAGCAGCCTGGAAGCAGAATGAGCAACTTTCATTTGGGCAATTATGTGCACAGTCAGCAAATGCAGCTTTTTTAGCTGCTAATGCAACAGCTTCAACAGCGCTTACATGTGGTGCTACTGTTGGAGGTGCAAAGTTATCAGAAGAAAGTGCTAGTTGTGAAATACCTACAGTTAGTGTCGCTGAAATAGAGGCTCTTAAGCTTGCACCGGGACCTTCTGAAGTACAATATAAAGCATTTGTTTCTCTAATAAAAAAGAAGTCAGGCGCTTCTTCAAAGTGCTTAATTGGAACAGAAGCAGCTGGTAAAGCTGCCCTGGCTGAATGTAAAGCGACAACTAGCTCAACAGGAGGAGCGACGAGTGGGCAAATAACGGCACTCACAGGTGCTATTACAAATTTAACTGAGGCTACAACTTTAATGAATAATAATTGCCTTATTTATACTGAAGAGTCATTAAAAGAAAGCGGTGAAATGGCATCTGTTACAGTAACAAGTTCAAACAATATAAAAAGTAATAATTTTTATACGAGAGTCCTCGGCTTACTTATAGGGAAGGCTTATGCAGGGATGGGGAATTCTCTCGGAGTTCTACTTGGACTAATAGGTGCATACCTTGTTCCAACTGGTGCATATATGACAAACTTTATGCTTTCTAGTGCTAAAAGGGGATGGTTATGGCTTGGCTTTAGTGGCCTAGCTATTGCAACATCACAAGCAACAAAAGCAGAGGCAAAAGCAATTGATGATAATATTAAAAAGATAGAATCAATTTTGAAAAAATTTAAGTCTGCTCAAGCTGTAACAAGGGTAGCGACTAGGAACCTATCTAAGAAGACGACTCGATTTGCAGCTTATCAACCACAAAAGATTGGAACAGAGCTAGAGTGTGTTGGAGGACTTCCAAAAATTAGAACAAATAATGGATCTAAAGCGTGTCCATCTCCTGAGAAATATTTAGTAGATGGTGTGAAAGGATTAAGTAATGTTGGCTTTTCAATACCAGGCGGGTTTACTGGTGCCATGGTTGATGCAACAAATGGGCTAAATGGTGCTGATACAATAAGTCCAAAAACTCAACATGCGATTGATGTAATGGGTAAGAGCGCAAATGCTATAAATAAGCAAGCAGGGAAGGCTCTTAAAAAAACGTTAGAACGTATTAATAAACAGAATAATGGAAACAAAGGCACGAAAAGATTACTTGCTTCTTTAGGTAAGGGCTTTAATAGCTTAAATAAGAAAGCTGGTGGTAAAGGTGGACTTATGTCGGCCCTTCCATACTTATCACAACCACCAAAACAAGATGGTGAAGAAAATGGTGATGAGACTGCTGGTCAGCAAGATGGATTAGCAGCAAAAGCTAAAGGTGGAAATGGAATAGGTAAGTATAAGGCACCTAAGGCAGAGAAGTTTAAATTTGATTTTGGTGCAGATGATGCACAAGCGTATGCTGCTCAAAAACATGCTCAGTTTGATGAAACAGCTCAGGCCGTTGCAAATATGGAAGAGACTCCAGATGGTGAAATTATTGAAGATAAGAGTGTTGATATCTGGAAGGTAATTTCTGTGCGCTATAAAAAGACTGCATATGATCGATTATTAAAACGTATTGAATAATTAGAAAATAAAAAGGGCCTTGATGAGGCCCTTTTTTTATAGATCGATTTTCTTAATTCTCTTATCAATTCCTAAATTCTTCTTACGATATTTATCACCGAAGTTTCTTGGGCAATCGACTGATTCGTAAGTGAAGAGTTTTGTATCATTAAAATAAGAAAGATTCTTCTTTCCATTATAATACCACTGCGAATTTGACCATGAGCTAACTTTCATCTCTGGCTCTTTGCTCTTCTCGTTGATGACAATATCATCAACACGATAGATAGAGCTTGGAGTACGACCTGACTTTGCGTAACGAGTATCGATTTCCTTCACGCATGAGTCAACTTCATAAGCAATCTCATAACTAGGAGAGCAAGCTACAAGTGTCGATAATGTAAGGATAGCTAGGCTAATTCTTTTCATACGTATCATATCGTCAGATGAAGTGATTTTCTTGAACTGTCTAAGTAATTTTAAAGAAAAATTAAGTACTTACGATATGAACTAGTTATAATATCTTAAGACAATGCCTAGAACGATATAGAAGAAGAAGTGGCAGCCGAGAGAAAGTAAGTAGCCACGATAGAAGTAAGCAATCAGGTAAGCAAAGAGCGTTCCCCCTAGAATTGAAGGAATAATAAAATAAAGGGCCTTCAGTCCAAAGATGTAAAATAGTGGGAGGTGAATAATTGCAAAGAATATTCCAAAGTATTTAACGCTATCTCTTCGATTAAAAGTCTTAATATAATATTCCACTAGAATATTAATTAGTATCTGTTGAAAGATAATATCACTAGATTTTGCAACGAAGATATTCCAACTAAAGAGTGGGAATAAAATCTTTGAATTTGTAATTTCTAATTTTTTAATAATAGAAATTGGAAAGATATAATCAATGCAAAGGGCAATGGCCAAAAAGATTGCAATGATCTTTAAGTAAGAAGCGATATGTTCTTTTGAGATCTTAAGAGAGTTTGTTGTGTAATTAAAAACAAGAGCACTTGATAGAAAAATAAGTGAATTGATTGCCCATCCTGAGTCGTAATCTAGGCCATAGTTTTCTTTTAGAATTAGATTGAGAAATCCCATAATGAAAACCCAAAAGGCCCCTAGGATAACTGTAAATTTCAATGTTTCTTGTTTCATATTTTGAAGTGTAAAGTCGTAAGAAAAATGGCGCACTCGTCAGGATTCGAACCTGAGACCGTCCGCTTAGAAGGCGGATGCTCTATCCAGCTGAGCTACGAGTGCGTAACAGTGACTTTGTGTTCAGTTAAAATAATGGCACATGCCACATTTGTCAATATAAGATGTAAAATATGTTGAAGTGATGGTAAAGTTTATATATACAAAATCACTAGGAAATTATGTCAGAAAATGCAATTAAGGCCAAAATTATTCGCTCTCATCAGCGTGACTTCGACTGTCTGATCGAGGGGACGAAGGATGTTGTTAAAGCAACTGCCCTTGGTAACCTTTTGAAGAAAGGGGAGACCTTGGTGGTTGGCGATAATGTTTGTTTAGAGACGATCCCTGAAACGGGTGAGTATCTAATCAAGGAAGCCTTAGAGCGTAAGAATGAGATTTTTAGAGTTCTTGTAAGAGTTTCAAAAAAGAAAGTTACCGCAGCAAATTGTGATTATCTGGTCATTCTCTCAAGTGCAGCAAGGCCAAAGTTTAAAAGAGGAATCGTTGATCGCTTCCTTGTAAGAGCATTCCAATGGGGAGTCGAGCCTATCGTCGTCTTTAACAAGATGGATGGTTATGACCCTGAAGAATTTGATATTCAATACGAAGTACTACGTCTTAAAGAGTTAGGAGTGAAGTACTTTGAGATCTGTGCTCTAGATCAAGATTACGAAACTCAATATCTTAAAGGTGGAATGCACGAGTTTAAAGAGGCCTTAAAGGGCAAGACCGCTCTGTTCGTTGGCCAATCGGGTGTGGGTAAATCGGAGACGATTTCATGTCTTTCAGATGGTGAAGTGGAGTTAAAGACAAAGAAGGTTGGGAAAGTCGGTAAGGGCTCTCACACAACAACTTGGTCTGAAATTGTTGATTTAGGTGACTTCTATCTAATTGATTCACCAGGTATACGTTCATTTTCTTTAGATGATATCGATCCTGAAGAACTAATTGAGTACTTTCCAGACTTAAAAGAGATCTCACGCCACTGCCAATTCTCAAATTGTACCCATGAGCCTCACAATAAAGGCTGTGCCTTTTATTCTGAGGAATATGATCCAGATACTGAAGAGGGATTAATGATTCATTCTCGACTTGAGAGCTATCATTTATTCTATTCCGAGATCTCTGAGACCCCATTTTGGCAAAAGAAGAAAAAATACTCTAAGTGATTGATTTTATGAACTTGTTTGTATGGAATTTCTTGCCCAAGCACGAATTTATCTAATGTTTACCTCATGAAATTCTCCCTTTTGACGACAAGTAAGTCAGTAAATTTATCGTTATAAGGGGTAGAAATGTCTGACAATAAAGTAATCAACTTCCAAGCTAAAAGAGAAGAAAATATTGAAAAGAAACGTCGTAGTTTTGAGCGTATTTGTTTCAATAATTTTATGGGAGCTTACTCGGTAATTGAGTCAGACGGTTATTCTTATCCTATTAATATGGTTGATATCTCAAAAGATGGACTTTCATTTAATGTTCCATGGAATGAGAAAACAGATACAAAAATTAAGCTAGGGGAAGACCTCAAGCTTAAATTCTACTTCACTAAAGGTTCTTATATTCCTGTAATCGTTACGATTCGTCATAGCGCACTGACAGAGGGAGCTGATGGTGTCACTTATATGCAATATGGTTGTGAGTTTGATAAATCAATGCACTCATTCAAGGCCATGGAGCAGTTCATTAACTTTATCTATGCATTCTCAGAGTATTCAGTAGTGGATAATGGTGAGATGAAGTCACTGTTCATTTAATCGCTTATCTAATTGCAATTAGGCTTTGAACCTTATAATATCGGGCCATGAAAATAGCTATTTTAGGAAGTGATAGAGAGGCTCTTGACGCCTACCAGTATTTTACTGAGCTTGGTGTTCATGTGAAGCTTTTTGGTGAATTTAATCCATCTATGGATTTAAGTGGTGTTTCACATAAGAATGTGAAAATTGCTCGCGTACACAAAAGATTTATTGCCCCTTCTCATCGCTTTGAGAGTCGATCTCGAATGGCCGACACGTTTCGAGTTGTTTTCAACGTTAATGCAACCAGCGAAATAGAAAGACAGAAATTAGAGAATCCTGAGATCTTTGAAAAACTTGGTGAAGATGTTTTGGAGTCTCTAAAAAACTCAATTGAGTCCTTTGAAGACTTTGACTTCGTTTGTTTCTCAAATGAATTATATCGTCCCAATGCTATGGGAGCTGCGAATGTTTGTGCTCTTAATGAAAAGACATTAAGAAATGATGAGAGACTAACTTATCACAGTGAGCATCAGTCTTGTCTTGATGCAATTAAGCAAGCACGTAACTTATGTCTTGTTGGAAGTGGACGCGAGAACCTAAGGCTCCTTAATGAGCTTAAGGATGTGTATCTCGAAGACCTAACAAAGACAATTCAACTTGTAACAAGTGAAGAGATCCCGTTTGATGGGATTGATTTAAAAGATAAAGAATTAATTGATGGTTTTAGAGATCTTCTTGCAAAAGATCGTGAACAATTTAATTCTGAAGTCACTGAATTTGAAAAGAAGATTATGGAGTGGCGCTCTCTTGAGCCTCATATTAAAGCAAAGACTCCAGCTCCGGCCGAACCAAAGCCACGTCTCATGATTTATAATAGTGCTGTTGTTTCATCAGTTGATAAACTGCTAGATCGAGAAGGACTTTTTGTTACGATCGAAGGTAGTGAACTTCTTGGAGGAGCAGAGCAATTAAAGACATTGGCCTGTGATCGAATTTGTGTTGATCAAGGTTTATATCTTGATACGGAGAAAATAAGAGGCTTAGATCACAATGAAGAAGGCTTTTATTCACTAATTGATATGTCATTAGATGAAATTAAAGAAGATATGTTAAAATACTTTTCTAAGCAAAATTAATTAAAGGTTAAGAATTGAAATATATTTCGCTATTACTATTAACAATCTTATTCTCGTGCTCAACTGTGGTCGAGCGTGACTTTGAGAGAGTTCAGACAGATGAGTATTATCGAGACTCTGGAGCGGCAGTATACTTTCTTCCTCTTATTCCTCAATGGCGTGACTATTCAAGTGCATCTCAATGTTCTCGCTCAACTCAAATCCGTTATTTAAATATTAAAAACTTAATGACGAGTTTTTCTCTCAATCACCAGAATGCTTCACAAATTCAATATGCCTTTAACAAAATCTACCGTGAAAAGGCAAAGGGAATGGATCGAAGTCCAACACTAAAAGAAGTCGAGCAAATCTTTTTTAGTGCAAATGACCTTGTAAGTGCAACAGGTGGATATTTAAAAAGACCAAAGTTTAAGAATGTTAATATTATCTGGTTTGATAGCTACCGAGAAAACTTATCGAGACTTTCACGATTAATGAATTCTAAGTCAATGCTGCAAGGTAGACCTATTTTTGTTTCAACTTGTTTTCTAGAAGATGAAATGAAGTCAATGATGAAAAAGGCAAATGTAGTTTATGAAGGTGCTTTCTTTGTGGACTTTAGTTACTTAACTTACTTTGATGAAGCTGGAGAGTTAACATCAGAAGAGTCTTTATATATAAGAAGCTATTTAGAAAAGAGTGTTAAAAATATTAGAATATATTCTAATTCAAAACGTCCTTCATTCGTTAAAGGTCGTTATAAATTTATTAAATATTAAGGAGTAACCAATGTTTGGTTTAGGAACAAAGAAAGATTCTCACAAAGAAGAATTAGATCGTATTTACGCAAACTTCCAGACAAATATGGGAGATTTTAAAGTTGAACTTTATGCAAAGGAATGTCCTGAAACGGTATGGAATTTTGTTAACCTTGCAGAGGGAAGACAGAAGACTTCAGCAAAAGAAGGGCCATATTATGATGGGCTAATTTTCCACCGTGTTATCTCTGGATTTGTTATCCAAGGTGGATGTCCAGAAGGTTCGGGAATGGGTGGACCAGGTTATAAATTTGAAGATGAATGTCTTCCAGAACTTCGTCATGAAGGTGCGGGAATTCTTTCAATGGCAAATGCAGGGCCTGGAACAAATGGCTCTCAATTCTTTATTACACTAGGTGCAACACCACATTTAGATGGACGCCACACTGTTTTTGGTAAAGTGATTGAAGGAATGGATGTTGTGGAGAAGATTGGTGCAGTTCGTACAGGTATGCACGATCGTCCAATGCATGACATCGTTATGGAAAAAGTAACCATTGAGAGACCTTAGAATTTAATTAATTCATCTCAATTCGATCAACCATCAGTTGAATATACTTATTACCATTAAAGTAATTTAAAGCGAGCGTAAAGTAGACTTCTAATTCACAATTAGGGTCTGCTTGGCGCTCAAATATTTCATTTGGCGTAAGCGCTCCCCATTTTGTCATATAGTTAAAGCTAATTCCCTTAAGATTAATTTTCTGATTTGTAATTGAAGTGAAGTTCCAGCGAACATGCACATCTTTTAGTAGATCATAACTCTTAAGCATTGCTCCTTTAAGCTTAAAGATAGGCTTTGCATTTCCCATCCCATAAGGCTCAAGGGCATCAAGTCCTCTTAGAAGAGCAGGGTCGATTTCATTAGGTGATATTTCAAGATCATAGAAGTTCTGTACCGTTCTTTGAATCAGGGGAATAGCGCGAAGCTTTTCATTCATTGATTGTTTGAAGGCTTCATAATTTTCTTGTTTCATGGAAAGGCCTGCTGCTGCTTTATGGCCTCCAAATTTTAAGAAGAAATCACGATGCTCATTTAAGAGATGATAAATATCTAGCTCTCCAGCAGAACGAGCTGAGGCCTTGATAACACCTTCATCTTCAGCATCACTGAAAACAATGGCAGGTACTTTAAAAGTTTCAACAAGTTTTGAAGCGACAATTCCAATAACACCTTCATGAAAATGAGGAGCGTAGACGATGGAGATATCGTGATCTCCTCCACCTCTTTTAATATCATCGATAACTTGTTGTTGGGCCTCTTCAAAGACTTCTTTTTGAATGGCCTTTCTCTCTGTATTACAATTAACAAGTTGGTGATAGTACTCACGTGCCTCGTTATAATCTTTTGAAATTAAAAGTTTTAATGCGATCTCAGGATGATCAAGTCGACCTTTCGAGTTAATAAGAGGGCCAACATTAAAAGATAATTTCTCACTTGGAATAACATCTTTTGAACGATCTGTAGGATCGAAGAATGCTTTTATTCCTTCGTATTGAGTATTTTTAATCAGCTTCATTCCATGACGAACAAGCTTCATATTCATTGGAGTTAAAGGAGCAAGGTCACAAATCGTTCCAATAGCAACATATTGAAGAAGATCATAAACTGAAGGAATATCTTCACCACGTGCAAGAAGGATCTTTCTAATTTCAACACAGATTGCAAATGCAACACCAACACCAGCAAGAGGTTTCATGTCTGAGTCTGCTGGTTCATCACGACGAGAAGGATTAACAACGGCCACTGCATCTGGCATTGTTTCACGCCCATCTTTATGGTGGTCTGTAATGATTAATTTAAGCCCTTTCTCTTTTGCATAAGCTGCGGCTTCAACATTGGAGATACCACAATCAACAGTGATCATCAGATCAATGCCATCTTCAATAGCACGATCAATTGAACAATTATGTAGGCCATAGCCTTCAATAAAACGTGATGGTTGTATGAGTTCAACTTCACGATTTAATTTTTGAAAGAATTGATAGAAGAGAGCACATGAAGTTGTACCATCCACATCGTAGTCACCGTAAATTGCAATCTTTTCACCTGCATCAAGTGACTTGATAATTTCATTGGCCGCTACATCAATATCAATGAGCTCCCCAAAATTGGGCAAAGCTTTTAAATCCCAAGAAAGAAACTCACGAATATCTTCATGAGACATGCCTTTCTTGTTCAAAAGTCTTTGAACGACAGGGTGTAAATTAAAGGTATTTTCAGTACTTGTGTGTGTTGTGTTCTCCATTATTGAACGATATCACGTTAAGTAGAGAACGAGAATTAATAAAGTCTTACCAAATGACGGTAATACCCTTTATAACGTCTTCTTCGTGCAGGTCGTTAACTTCAGAGAAAAGCATTCTAAACTCTTGAGAATTAGAAGCATGAATCTTATTAAAGTAGTTTGAAGGAAGAAATGACTTCTTGCAGCTATGACATTTTTGAACTTCTGTAGCAGTGTCATGCATGTGGCCACACATATGGCATTTCTTAATGAGTCTTTTTTTACTATGAGTTTTGTTTAATTCTTTCATGAATAGACCTTATTTCTTAAATGTAACAAGTATCTCTTCGAAGAATAGATGAATAAGTTTAGTAAAAATGGCAAAAATTTCCATTAAATCACAAAAGGCCGACTATTGAAGTCGGCCAATGTATCAAATAAATGGAGGGGGTGGGGTATTAAAATAGCCTAAAGTCACCTGTACTTGAGGCATCTAAAACATTTGATTGGTTGTTCATAATTGAAGTATTGCCAGTTGAATTCATACCACCGTAGCTTCCTTTTGTAGCTGAAGCTCCTAGTCTAAAGTTTTGAGCTGGGATTTGCGTTCCCCATCCAAAACCGTAGCGTGAGTAATCATAATTCTTTACCTGAATCGCTTGATCTGGTGCCAATTGCGTTCCCCAAGGCATTGATTCACTGAATCTCATCATTGGTGCATCTTGTCCGTAATAGTCATTGTAACCGTAATTCCAATTGTTGGCCGCGTTCAAGCTCTGGATAAATTGTGTCTGCTGTCTTAAATCAAGCATCATAGACATATAATCACTTTGCTGATTATTAAAGGCATCAAATGATCCAAAGTACGAATTAATCTGAGGCTTTGTAAATGACTGGGCCATTGGATTAATTAATTGTTGCATCATGAATGCTTGCTGCTCTTGTCTTTGTTGTGCAATTTCATTTTGCATTGATTGAATATACTCAATAAGGGCAAGTTCTGTTTCTGTAAATTCAGAATCATCCTTATCTTTCTTGTCTTCTTTATCTTTGTCTTCCTTCTCTTTTTTATCTTCTTCTTTTTCAGATGAAGCTACTTTAGGAGACTCTTCATTTGAATCTTCTTTCTTATATTCATCTAGCTCAGCTGTAATCTTAGCTAACTCATCTTGAAGCTTTTTGATTTCATCAGTATTAACTTCTGATTTTGCATTTTGAATTTCACAAACAAGTTTTGCGTTCTCTTCTTTTAATGCTTCATTTTCTTCTTGAAGAGTAATAAGTTTTTCACTTATTAGTCTTAAGTTCTCTTTTGTTTCTTCAAATTTAGAGATAGCCTCTTTTGCAGTTTCAAGCTCAGCTGTTCGAGCTTCGATAAGCTCTTCGAGGGCCTGAATTTTCTCTTGTTTGATTGCTTCATCGACATTGTCTGTTGATGATTGGACTTCACTCAATTGTGATTTAAGTTTTGAAATCTCCTCACTACTTCTAGCAAGCTCTTCAGTCATTGTGCTGGACTTCTCTTGCAATTCGCCAAAGCGTTTTGTGAGATCTTTATAATCATCGATTAATTTCTTATCTTTTAATTGAATCTCAACTTTTGTAACATGCTCAACCTTTCCAAAAAGTCTTGCGGAGTCAAACCAAAGGTCAAAGATTCCTTTTTGATGGACCTGGTAATTAGAGACCGTAATTTCTTGCACATTTTGCTCACCTGCAATTTCACGATAGTGTCCTGTGCGTTCTACGTTATTTGAAATCATCATTTCATTTTGTACGTAAGTACTCGATAGAAATAATGCACTCATAATAAATAGCTTTTTGTAACAAGCCTTCATAATTCCTCCCATTGATACAATTTATATGTTGCAATAGGCGTGCCAAGAAAATAGCCTCAAAAGCCTAAATATCGTGCAAAAATGCCATAGTTGGTGTTCATAATTTAGACACTGGCCAAAACCAATGCGCTTTTGCTTAAATATAGGCATGAAAGAATCAATATATAAGAAGACCTATCAGGTTAGTATCAATAGCGTTAATATCAACAAGAAGCTAGGCCTCTACGGCATTCTTGGCTATTTGCAGGACATTGCTACAGTTCACGCTGAGGAGATGGGCTTTGGGCTTGAGGATATGATTAGAGACCAGTCTTTTTGGGTTCTTGTAAGACAAAAGCTTCGTATGACGAGATTTCCTGGTTGGAATGAAAAATTGGAAATTCAAACTTGGTCACGCGAGCCTCAGGGCATGTACGCTTTTCGCGATTTTGAAATTTTTCAAGATGGTGAAAAAATAGGGGATTGCTCAACAGTGTGGATGATCCTCGATGGAAAGACCAGAAAAGTTAAGAAGCCAGACTTCCCTTTAGAGAGAATTAATCCCCGCACAGATTATCAATTAGATTATATTGCACACAAGGTAGAGCCTCGCGAAAACTTTGAAAAAGTTAATACGATTGTCGTTAGAAATAGTGATCTCGACCTTAATATGCATGTGAATAATACAAAGTATTCTCAGTGGATCTTAGATTCAATTCCAATTGAATTACATAAAACAGCAAAGCTAAATGAGTTTGAAATTAACTTTATGGCCGAGACTCATCTAGGTGATGATATTGATATTTACCGCGCTCGAAATGAAGAAGGTGAACTTAATCACGATATTGTTTATAAAGGAGTTAGGCACTCGGATGGAAAGACTTGCTTTCTTGCTAAGATCTTAGCGGATTAAATTAGCGTAGATAGAATTCAAATGTACAAGCACCCTTTCCTGAGTAGCAGACTTCTGTTCCGTATGCTGGAACAATACCTTCGTTACCTGAGTTGATCGCGATATTAAAGGCATCGGCCGTTGTGTAGTTATCATTGGCATTTTGGCCTGTACAGCCGGCCGTACGACTGGTATGACGAAGGTTTCCGGTACAATCAGTATAGTCGTAATCCCATACCCCTGTACCATTTTCAATTATTGGTGCTCCTGCATTGTAAGAAGGTGAAATGAACATGGCATCAGTTGTTCCAACTGCACGTGAGAATTGCTCTGGATTAATAGATGCTCTTGTATTAGGAACACTTCGATGCACTAAGAGATGGTCAGCGACAGTGCTAACCATAATTGAGTTATCGAGATCTGTTACACCACTTGAGCGCACAACTAAAGTCCAGCCGCCACCGTCAGTTGTCATATCACAATAAACAGTTCTTAAAGTGTTGCCACCAGGTGTGAAGTTAATCGTGTAATTTCCTGAAGGTGCATTTGGATTTTCTTCGAGTATTTGTTTACAAGAGGATTTATAGCCTCCATAAGAATTTACTTCTCGAATCATAAACCAACCATTTCCTGCACCTGTTGCAGCAACAGGGTCTGTCGCCCATGCTTTTGAAGTACTATACCAGTATGCACCGTTAAAGTATCCTGTTCCACTGGTTTCACCCCCTCCATGTATTTTTCCGGCCCAGCAGGCTTGATACCAGAATGGAGTATTAGAATAGAAGGAAGGACAGTTTCCTGTATGAGAGTCATTATCTTGATCGAAAGTTGTCCACTGGTTACCATTATGTGTTGTGGCCATGGATGCTTTCACACTTCCAAGGACTTGTTGATAGGACTCAATATTTAAACGGTATTTATCAGCAGGATCAAAATTCTTTACTGTCATAATCGCCTGTTGAGATATTGGTTGGTCATAGTCATAGGCCCATGAATAGAGTAGTTGAAAGTCCTCGTTTCCTGAAATTTTATCCCAGTGATCTAGGCCAACAAAGTAATTTAAGTTTTCTAAATATTCATTTAGTGACTCGGCTCCAATACTTGGCCTTGAGATCGGAGAACACTTTCCAGTAAAGTCATTTGAAGCAGATTGATCATATGAACAACGAGGAAGTGTTGAGATAGATTGGCTATAACTAATTCCCGTAGTTGGTTTATTTGTTCCCTCTCTAGTATTTCCCCATACAAGCGTCCAACCACCGCCTTGAGTTTCCATATCACAAACTGTAGGAAATGCACTATTTGCTCCAAGAGGGCCATCTGGGTCAATAAGATAAATGCCTGTTCCAGCAGAATAGCCACGATCAAGAATTTCACGGCACGATCTCATCGAAGGAAGTGAGCGGACCCATACTCTTGTTTCTTGGTATTGTTTAAGGTTTAGTCCAAGACCGGTGTCAGTTTCTGTTGATGTAAAGGCACTTGTACAATAGTTATTTCCAGAACTAGCACATGTCGATATATCGGTGGTCACAAAAGTGTCTCTAGGTACACATCGCTTACCGTAACCACCACCAAGGTATACTCGGTCTGTTGTAACTGGGTCAACATTAATACAACTATAAAAGACTCGCCAGCCATTACCATAGCCATAGAAGAAGTACTGACCAACTAAACCTACGTTCTCATTTCCATCCATATCCGCAAACATGACATTAGGATTAGTTGCATCCCCTAGGGCCGCTACTTGTTGAAAGTATTGTGGAATTGTCTTATCTAAATATGCAGTCTCCCAGGTATTATCGGTAATATCAAAGCCTGTATTTACACCTTCAATACGCATTTGATTAAAGGCTATAGAATTTGATTTCGAATAAATTTCTGCTGAGGTTTCACCTCTGACTGCGTGAGTAGGGTAACCGTGCCATACTTTTGTCCAGCCGCCACCATCTGTCGTCATGTCACAATCAACAGTAACAGCACTGCCTTCTGGATAAATTGTATAGCTTCCATTACCACGAGATTTACCACTTAAGAGAATATCCATACAGTTTTTAGGACGGTCATATTTTTCTCTTAAGAAATAGCGTGCTTTTACATTTGCTTGTCCTGCATTAAATGAACCAACCCCTCTTGTTCGTCTAATATCATCACTATTATCAATATGATAAATATAGTGTCTCGGTTGGTCATGAACATCAGAGGTTGATGTTTGCGTATATCCTGGAAGACAATCTCCCCATCCAAAACCTGCCCAGCGAGCGTGGCGATCAAGGTAATAATCAGTTCCATTACTATTTCTAAAGCGAAATTGTGAACCGCCTGTCAGCATGTCGCATTCACCTGGAGTTGAGCGTTCTTGACCAGATTTCATATCAACAACAATATTAAAGTCATTTGGATTAAAGAATTCTACTGTGGAGAAGTCAGTTGCTCCCCAGTTAGTAATATCTCTTGCCATCATTTGAGTAGCCGAAAAATCAAAGAAATTATGCATACCAACGGTATTAATATCTGCAAAGTTAGATGCTGTGATATTTACCCCAGTAAACTCATCTTTCATTTCGTTATATGACTTCTTAGTCGTCATTGCGGCATCAGCAGCATTGGCATAGAAGAGAGTCCAGCCACCATTATCGATATCCATTTCACAATATATTTGAGTAGCAGTTACTTGGTCTGGATAAATTGTGTAGACACCAGAACCTTTAGATTCCCCAAGCTCTAGAATATGCTGACATGACATTGGTCTCATCCCTTCATCATGTAGGTAGAGTTCAACAAGAGCAGTACCTGTATCATTATTATAAGTTGAAGGAATTCCGGTTTTATAGACAGCATCTGAACCAATTGCATAATACCAATTTGAGTGATTTACTGAACCATCAAGCAATGAAGAATTACCATTAGAGTAGGCGAAGGTATTATTACCTAACTCAAGTCCACCCCAACGCTGTTCATTTCTATCGATAGAGATACCGCGATAGCCGGAAACAGGAGTGTCATAGATTGGGTTTGTATATTGTGACCAAATATTTCGCCATGATTCATTTGGATAGTTAATTTTAAAAGTGAATCGATTGAGATTCTCAAATTCATCAATATACTGAAGAATCGAGTACAGGTTTGCTGTTGGAGTTGTTTGATTATAAATAAGAGCATCATTTACAGTTGGAAAGTATCCACCAGTAATATTGTGTTTGAAAACGCGGGTCCAACCACCACCGTCATTATCCATATCACAATAGACATTCATCGCACTTAATGGGCCTGCCCCATCGATATCAACTGAATAGACACCACTTGCATAACTACCTGTTTTATTCATGGTCGAACATGAAACATTACAATCTCTAATAATGAGGTCAGAGGGATTGTTAGCATAGAAATTCATCCACTCAACATTTGTTTTAGTTGCAACAAAATGTTCTTTAGTTGATGAAGTATTCCAAACTTTCTTACAAGTTCCATGAGCAACTATCGTTCGCAATTCATTTGAAGTAAGTTTAAAACCTGTATCAACAGTATTAATCCCAAAGGCAGCTTGAGAGAAGATAAAAGTAAATAGAAGACCTATTTTGAAGTTCATTCTTTATTTGCTTTTTGTAACTCTTTAATAGCAGCACGCATCTCTTGCATTTCAGCTTTTAATTGCTCATTCTCTTCTTTTAAAGAAGCGATTTCTCTTTTAACTTCCTCATCATTTGAAAAGAGCTTGTCTAATTGCTCTGAGATTGACTTCACTGCTTCAACAAGAAGTGCAGTGATATTTCCGTACTGAACTGATTTATATCCATCCTTACTTGTTTTAACTAATTCTGGTTGAACTTTTTCAACTTCTTGAGCAATAAAACCAACAGTCTTCTCTTGCGGGAAGTTTCTGTCAGGAAAATCATCTGTCTTCCAGTCAAAAGTTACACCTCTTAATGATCTAACTTTATGAAGTGGATCAATAATGGTTTCGACATTCTCCTTGAAGCGTTCATCTGATGTATAAAGATATGAAGCTGCAATCACATTTCCTGCAACATGTAACTTTTCAGATGGTGTAATTGTTCCAACACCAATATTTCCTAAAGTATCAATTGTCATATGTGTATTTTTGTAAGAGGCGTCATCATTTCTTTGACCTAAGTATAATACTCCGTCATTGTTGTTAAATGACCAGATCTTGTTATCAACTCCACCAGAACGATCTTCAAGGTAAATATGAGAATTAAGTGCTCCGCTTACATGGAGAAGGTTTTGTGGTGTTGTCGTTCCAATACCAACGTTTCCAGTATTGAAATATATATTACTTCCATTAGTGGTCCATTGAGATTGGTTAATAGTCCCCATCTGAGTTGTTACATAATTCTTAACTGCACTAACAGATGGTGCTTGAGTCGTCTCTGTTCCAGCTGTTGAATTTACAACTGCTGCTGTTTGAGCACGTGCCGTTGTGAAGTATAAATTAGTCCCCTCGGCCACGTCATCAGTATCAAGGCCCGTAATGGCCGTATAGTTTGCATTAATTTGTGCCTGTAATTTTCCATAGGCATCAAGAATTGTATCAGTTGCGGCCAATACTGAGTTTGTTCCAACAGTATAGCCGGTAAGCGGTGTACTCATTACATTCGAGGCCGGAACTCTTCCACTTCCATCAAGTCTTAGAAGTTCACCTGCACCATTTGATGTATTTACACCAATTTGAATATCATTAGCATTTTCTGTTAATGCAATGTCTGTTGTTGCAGTTAAACCTTTAAACGGTAGGTCTGTTCCTGTTTTTGTTAATACTAGGGATGCCCCACCTGCACTTGATGCCGTGTTTGGTTCTCCATTTGCTGCTACAACTGTTGATAAACAACCACTACCATCAACACAAATATCGTTACCTGTTGTAACATTGATATTTCCATCAACAGTTAGTTTTGTTGTTGGTAAGTCCGTTCCTATCCCTACATTTCCTAAAGCATTAGCCGTTATAATTTCTTGCCAGTCTTTAAAATTACCTGTGTTATCGCTATGTCGTATAAATGCACGTGGGTTCTCTGTATTGTTTGCTTTTATATGTAATTGAGCGACTGCGCCACTTTCTACACCACTTTGCATGTTTAGTAGCGCTCCACTTTCTCCAGGAGTAGGTGACCCATTACTTGTAGTATTTGATCGATAAAGACCAGCTGGTAAGCTTTTAGTATTAAAATCATTTCCTGATGGTAAGCTTAGACCAAAGTTATTAGACGTTATAATACCATTTACTTCTAATTCATTACTCGGTGAAGATGTGCCTATCCCCATAAAGCCTGAACTATCTACGATTAACTTTTGATCCCATCCGACACCTGTACTTAAAGATAAAAGATTCCCTGTGCCTTCTTGATGAACATGTAAAGCATCATTAATTCCATTATAATCTACTTCATGCTTTCCCCAAACTGTTGAATTTCCATTAACAGTTAACGTTGTACTAGGTGTACTCGTTCCAATACCTACATTCCCTGAACTGAAATAAATATCACTTCCAGAAGTTATCCATTGGGACTCATTAATAGCACCGGTCTGAGCGAGAACATAGTTTTTCATGGCATCGACAGAAGGAGCCTGTACTGTTTCTGATCCTGCTGTCGAATTAATAACTGCAGCGCTTTGTGCTCGTGAGTCATTAAAGTATAAATTTGTTGTGCCTTCTGAAACATCATCACTATCTAAAGTAATATTTCCACTTAAGGCCTGTCCGTTAACAGTCGTTGTTTTGTCTACCTTATTTGTTAGTGCAGAAGTATTGGAAGAAATATTTGTGGTATTCGTGGCAATATCGGTATTATTACCATTAATTTGACCTTGTGTTTTTTCAAAGGCCGTTTCAACAGTATCAGTATTTGTAATTGGTGAGTCTGCTCCTGTAGCAAAGTCTGATAAAGTTGTTGATGAAGTTGGATTTGGAAGATTTGTTAATTGGCTACCATCAACTGCTGGAAGCTTTGAAGTTCCATCTAGTTGTACAATTTGATTCGCGCCAGTACCGACATCAACATTCAAAGTTGCAGATCCCGTCGTCGCACCACCCGTTAAACCAGTCCCTGCGACAACATCTGTAATATCACCACCAGCAGCACCGCTTAAACATGCTCCGCCATCAATACAAACATCACTTGTCGAAGACACTTTGATATTTCCATTTACTTCAAGTTTCTCTGTTGGTGAAGTTGTACCAATACCTACATTTTGAGTTGTAGAGTCGAGTGTCATGAAAGTTGTTCCACCAGTGTATGGAGTTGAAAACCTTAGCTGGCCACCATTGTTTAACCTGTCACCAAATTGAAGATATGTAGCAGCTCCATTTTGAGAAATTCGAAACCTCTTATCATTAGTTGTGTGATCGATTAATAATGATCCATCTTCTATTGTAAGTTCTGCACTTGGGGTAGATGTTCCAATACCAACAAGTCCAGCATTGTAGTAAATATCACTACCTGTTGTTGTCCATTGTGTTTGATTAACGTTACCAATTTCTGTCGTTACATAGTTTTTAACTGAATTAACAGAAGGAGCGATTGTCGTTTGAGTCCCACTCATGTCATCAATAACTTTAGCATCAGCATATGTATCGACGTATCCTTTTACCGCTAATTCACTTGGTACTTGTGTTGAAGAATCAAGAGTTCCCGAGTTGTCGAGATCACTAGCAGGAATTTGAGCAACGTTTAAGACATTACCTAGGCCTACATAAGTTTTATCAATAGTTGGGGCGTTTATCTTTGACCATGAAATTGCTGCTGTTGAACTAATATCTGCATCAACAATAGACCCATCAGTAATATCTGCTGAACCCACTTCTGGGTTTGATCCACTTGTAACACGTCCATATTGATCAACTGTAACTGATGTATAAGTTCCCGCTGTACCAACTGTGGCCTGACCTAAAACTCCAGCATTATTTACTAATGTACTATCAACAGTTAATGCCGCGGTTTGATTGATACAATCAAACTGATTACCTGATTTAATTAAAACCTGATTATCTAGACAGCCGCCAACGAAGTCGAGGCTATCTGGAGTGATTGCTGCGTTAGCAATTGAATCCGCCGTTACGGCCTTATTTGCATAGAATGCCATCGGAACAGAAAGTATTTTTTGATAGTCAAAAGTGAGTCCATTAGTAACATCAGTTACTCTTATTAAAAGAGTTTCACTACCAGTAAGGTCTTCAACATGAGTTTGATAATTTGGTATTACAAGTTCTGTGCTATAGATTCCGTTTGAAAGTGTTACAGAATTAATATTAATTGTCTCAAGAAGAGTCGGACCTGTAGAGTTAAAGACTTCAAAGCGTAAGTCGACAGTTCCCGTAATAGGGGTTCCATCAGTTTGCACAAGCCTTCCCGAATATCCGATGAGGTCTGTAGAGGCACCTATATTAGAGCTAAGTATTAAGCTTAATGAGATGACTAAAGAATATATTAATTTTTCGCCAACGTTCAACTAAATCCCCTGTTAGTACAGTGGTTTATCGACATTTTAACTTAACTTTGTTAACTAATTTAATATTAGTTACTTATAGGAGAGATTCTTTCCGGTATCGCTTTATTTTGCCAAGAAATTGAGGCTTAAACTCAATTTCTTGACAGAGATTTAATAACTTAAGGGGTTGCTTTACAAGGAGGGTAGTTTCTAACCAGCTCACCAATAGGCCCACCAGTTTGACTATGATTAGGTCTTAACTTTTCCCAATAAGAGTTAGTTGGAAAAATTCTACCTGAGCCGCGATATATTCCGCGTCTTCCTTTGAGGATTTCCATCATAATGTCCATGCTACATTTTATCTGATTCTCTGGTTTGATTGTTGCGGTATAACCAGTTTCAAACTTACAATTTTCTCCGCGCCACATTCTATTTCTTTTAACTTGATTGAGCTGAAATAGTCCCGTTGGACGATCTGTGGCATCAGGAACAGGCCCTGTATTTACTTTTGTCGGATCACATGATGATTCAACTTGTGCAATTGAAGCAAACATCCAAACCCAAAACCTTTTTCTTTGCTGGTTATTTAGATTGTACCAATTAGGGCAAGTGTATGGACTTGCTGTCATTCCTCTCACTTCATCATAGAGGTAGATATCCGATGCTCCCTCTGTATTGTCGATATAATTAACAATCATATCTCCCCATACACCAAGGCTACCATCTTCTTTTACAAAGTTCTCACACATCTTATTAAAATAAAGAGAGCCTCGTCGAAATGTTGTCGGTAACGGATCTGCCTCTGAAATAAGATTATCTTCTACTTTACAGTCTATACATGGCTCTTCAGGAGGCGCCACAACTTGATCAATAACAACATTTATTTCTTCTAAAAATTGAGCTGTCGAATACGGAGTCGTTTCATTTGCGTATAAATTAAAGCTTAAAAAGAGTATAACTAAAGTCTTCATTAGTTACCTCCCTTTTTGCGTTTAAATATACACTTGATCTTACTCTCGACTGAATGATAAGAGACTTGCTCATCACTAAAACTTAATACCTGAGTACTTTTGGCTTCAAGCTTTTTAAAATTTTTAGGACATTCTATGATTTCAGAAAATTGAGTTACCTTGTTATTTTCAAACTTATAACGAGATGTCGACTTGCAACCGTCAGAAGTCTTCTCAATTTGTTTTTCTTTTGAAAATGGGCCAAAGAAAATTGTCTGTCCAATTCTAAGGCCATCTTTAGGTTTACTAGAATTTAGAAAAGCGAGAGTACCTGAGTCACAGAATCGACTATTTGATTTGATGACTTCATATTCTCCAACATGCTTCTTGGCCACATCCAAAAAGCTCTTAATCTCATCTCCAAAGCTTGGGAGAGTTATACAAATAACTAGTAGTAATTTCAATATGTTAAACTTAGTGCTCTCTTGTCGATTTCTCATTCTTATTTCCTATTTTATGTACGGAAAACCTTGTAAATTATACCATCTTAAGAGGCTTTATGAGTCCATAGAGTCATGATTGCCTCTTTTATTCCTATCTTATTTACACTTCAATGGCATAACTTCTTAAAGATTGATACTGATACTCCAAACATTAGGAGATAGGTATGAAGAATATAGGTATGCTAGCGGTTCTTGCGTTACTCGTATCGTGTAATGCAGAGAAGATAACAACGGTTAAGGTTGTACACTCTCTTGACTCTGATGCACTTAGTGGTGAGATCAAGGTTAATAGTCAAAAATTAAATTTCAATGGATCATCTGGAGAAACATTTGAAATCAAAGGAACTTATCCACGTAATCTTTCAATGGATCTAGATTACACTCATGCAGAAGCTTTCTATGCAAATAGTGTAAACAAGCTACCTGCTACAGAAATCAATATGAAGTTCGAGGTAAGAGGTTATAACTCTGAAAAAGGAACTGTTGATTTAAGAAGAGAAGGAAGTGTTAAGCTTCAAGGTGAAAAATTCAAACTTACTAATTGCTCTAATACTGTTGATTTTAAAGTTGATGGTAGTGAATTAACAATTGATATGTCTAAGTTTAAAAGTTTAGCTTCATGTAAGTTCGTAGGAAAATATAAGAACCACAATCGTATTGGAGAGAAGGGGAGACTACATAATGGTTTTGGCCGTAACTTCTTTAAATTCGATTCAGATAAAGATATGGGTCTAGAGGCCAGTTATGCAATCCGTAGCCAATTTTCAGGTTATGTTTATAAAGACGGTGAAATGGCCGAGTATTTACAGAAGATGCTTACTAAAATTGCAAAAGCTTCAGATATGCCTGATCTTGAACCGAAGGTTTACTTCATCAATGCACCAATTGAGAATGCATTTGCTTTACCTGGTGGATATGTATTTGTATTTAGAGGTCTAATTGAAGCACTCGAAACAGAAGCTGAGCTAGCCGGTGTTCTTGGACATGAGTGGGCCCACGTTACTGAACGTCACGGAACAGAATCTGTTTCAAGAAACTTAAAAAATATTGCTACAAAGTATGTTGGAGCTGGACTTGTATGGGCACAGTTTAATATCTTTGGTGCAGCAGCAGCTTATTATATCTATGATAAATTAGAAGAAATTCCACTTATGGGATTCAGTCGTCTTCAAGAGCTTGAAGCGGATAAAATTGGTGTTCAATACGCTCACGAGGCTGGTTATTCACCATATGGCCTATCAAAGTTTTTTGCAGCAATGGGTGATCGTCAAGAGTCTTGGTTAGAGTTACTTGTTTCAACGCATCCAAGACCTTCAACTCGTGTTGAAAAAATTGAAGAGCTTGTTTTTAATTATATTCCTTATTCAAGAGATGCTGTTGTAACTTCAGAAGATTACCTTGCAGCTAAGGAAACAATGAATGAAATTGAGCCAATGCCTTACTATATCGCTATGAGAGTAATGGCCCAGATGGGTGGTTTAGTTGAAGAAAGTATCAAGAGCTCAGTTAGAAAGAAATTTAAATTAGAAAAAGAAGATTAGATTAAAGGGCCCTCGATAGAGGGCCTTTTTTATTAGAAAGCTAAACTTGTTCCTAAGTAACCTTCGTATTCATTTTCTTGTGTTTCATACTTATGAATATATCTCACCCCAAAGTCCACAGGTAATGCCCTTAAGATATTTGTAT
Source organism: Halobacteriovorax sp. (assembly GCF_048381875.1). NCBI lineage: Bacteria > Pseudomonadati > Bdellovibrionota > Bacteriovoracia > Bacteriovoracales > Halobacteriovoraceae > Halobacteriovorax > Halobacteriovorax sp. Next base: position 391,728 of record NZ_JBLXBP010000003.1, read on the forward strand.
TAAAGACGAGCTCAGCTCCATAACTACTTAATTGTATACTCTTTCTTGTATCTGATAATTTGGCCTTAGTGATATCATAATAGAGATTCAAATAAATTCTCTTAAAATAAATTAGAGCCGCAATATTATAATCAGGATAGAAGAGTGGAAAGAGATAATTTGCACTCGATTTTAAATACTTCTTAGACGCAAAATAATCATATCCGCGAGAGTATGCATAACCCATAAATTCATTTGAAGATGGTTGAAAGCGGTAGTTGTCACCATCACCATATTCTTCACCGATTACTGAGATCTTAATTCCATTATTTGTAAAAAGCCCTGGTGTTGTTATTGAAAACGATCCAAACCAGCGATAGTCATCTTCTAGTCCTGTTTCATCATCTGTTGAAGCATCTTGGTACATCCCAAGAAGTGAAAAGCTCCAAGGTGAAATAATTGAACGAGTGGTAAAGTCCTTATATAGACTTAATGATAGTGTTGTTGATTGTCTGATAAAATCCGCTTCACCAGAAACTTTAGTGTCGTATTGGATATATTCATCAGTCATGACTTGTTCAGCTTGGTAGCTTAAACTCAAATTTAAATTATAAAGATTATGCTTTTGTACGAATGGTAATTCGACTTTTATACCATAAGCAACCTCATCCCATCCATAGTCATCAGTATCACTTGCAAGTTGACTTACCATTCTCTCTCTAAGATCAACGGTTGCACTTAGAATTGGCCAGTACCTTTTATAATCGACTATTGCTGATGAATAGGGAGAGTTTTCTGAAGCTTCATAACCTAAATTTACATTCCAGCTAAAGTCTCTAAGATAATTATCTGCATAGAGGCTAAGGCCGTAACCATTACCTACAAAGAAACTCCAAGAATGAGGTGTCGCAGACCTCCAATCAAACCCGCTATAATCTTCTTCTGTATAATTATTTGAGTTCTTTGTTTGAATCTCTTTTCTATCTTTAATGTCAATTAATTCAAAGTTGTTATAGCTGTCACTTGGGTCATTCTTTGCAAAATACTGACTGCGATCAACTAGAGAATTGATCCCAAGGCTTCGACATGAATTAAGTGAGCTGCTTCTTATTCTCTTTCCGTTAATTGTTTGTTCAGTAAAATAAAAATTACCATTTGAAAAGGTTGGCGAGTATGAAGCAATATTTGAGTCAGTACATTTCTCAAGCGATTTTGTCGTTGTGTTTAATTTGAAAACTTCAATTTTCCCTTTATATTGAGCTTCAAAAAGAACAGAGTTTTTACCATCATAATTTAACGCATAGAGATTGTTATATGTAGGTGGAATTAATTCTAGAACTCGATTGTTTGAATAGTTTGCTTTAACAATTGTCTTACCTTTCCCATCTCTTGTCGCAATGGCGATAACTTCATTATTATTGAGATTTATTGCTTCTAAGAAATCATATTTTGAATTTGTGATAGACCTAATTTTTTTACCTTCTAAATTTAATTCTTGAATAATCCATTTTCCATTTTTATCAAAGTTTATTGCTGTAATTTTCGAGCCATCTTTGTTGAAATGTGGATTATATAATCTTTCACCTGATGTAATATACTTTCTATCTCCATCCCTAAGGCTTATAAGTGATAAGTCAGAGTAACTTTTAAAACCATATCTCCAATGAGGTAAGAATTGTGATTGAATTGCATAATCTTTACTGTAGCTAAGTCTTGTGAAGTCTTCACTATAAGCAATATCTGTTAGAACTTCCTTTTCATCTTTTGATTCTTTTATAAGACGGTAATGATTATCTAAGTCGTACTCAACGTAGAAAAGGTTAGCTCCATTCTTATATTGATTTGTTTTTACATTGTATTCAGAAACAGGAAGATTATTAAATTTATCTCCAATCCATTCTTTTCTTAGATCATCAAAGGCAGCATAGTAGAAGTCATAAAAATCCACTCCTGAGGAATTTTCTATAGCTCCCACAATTCCATTTGGATAAGGCCTTGCTGTAACATTATTCATTACAACATTCCAGAATTGATCACCATATTTCTTATACCCATAAGAAACCAGTACATATCCATAGATATACCAGTTTACAAGTTGATCATTGTAGGTGCCACCAACAAATTGATCATAAGTTGGAGTCTCGCCTTTAAGAAGAAGCGCTTTAAGTCTTGCCATAAAGCGAGGGGAGCGTCCTCGACCTGCTGGAGTATACTTAGTCTCTGTATAGACGGCATCGCCTTCCATATACCAAGGCTTTCTTGCAAGAAATGAAAGAACCTGTTGTCCTGTATCTCCCATAAGAATATCAAAAAACTTCACTGTTTTCTTATTGAAAATATCTTGTTGAATAACGTGACGATATTCATGAATTGAAAGCATTTCGTGCCATTCTAAAGAACTAAGACGACTTGAAAATTGTGCTGAGTCAAACCATTCAGTACGTCGTGGAGCAAGAGTAACAAAACCATTTGGATTGGCCATCTCTGGTCGATAGATCAAGGCCACTTGTTCAGGCTTTTTTACACCATAAGAAAGTCCAACATATTTTGAATAATGCTCTATTAGGTTGGCCATGTAGATTGCTCGATCCTTATAGTTTTCTGGATAAATAACTTGGGCAAAATCATTTTCAATAGATTTCCAATTCATTGGAGTACTTTGTGACTCTGTGAATGAATATTGCGCATTTGTATTTAACGATAAGAAAAGAAGAATTAGTAAAACTTTAAGTTTCATTGCTGATGCCCCGTATTGGTATATGAAATATCTATTTATTAAATAATAATGGTTGTTGAATGTAAATTAGTAGAGAGCAGTAAAAGCTAGAAAGACGATATTTGATATACTGGCAATAATAGGAATGGTTAAGTACCTAAATTGGATTTCACGGTTTTTAATACGATAGGAAACAAGTGAAAGATTGATTAAGGTAAAAACGATTAGAATGATGAAGCTAGTTGATGCAGCAAGTGTCTTTATAGGAAAGAGACTTACTAAGAGTGAAATAATTATTGCAACGACAATAGTTGCATTAATTGGTGTCTGTGTTTTTTTATTAATTACTGATAAAAAATTCATCCATTTTAATGGGTGTCTAAGGCCATAAAGAATTCGAGAGGCCATTATCACTTGAGCAATGATTCCGTTAAAGATTGCAAAGATACCAATGGCACTGATGACAAGGGCATTGCCTCCGTGATGGACGTACATATCTTTAAGTGGCGCTTTACTTTGATTGAGCTCATCTAAGGGAATGCTTGCAATTGCAACTAAGGCCACAAAAACATATAAGATCGTCGATACAAGAACTGCTATATAAATAGAGCGACTTATAGTTGGGCCAGGAAGATTTGTTTCTTCTGCAAGGTTTACCATATCTTCAAATCCGATATATGCATAAAAGGCCAAGAATGCGCCTGATATAATCATTGGAAATTGGGACCACGAAAAATTTTGTAATAATGCAGGAAGCATAAATTTATTGGCCGAGAGGTCTTGCCATGCACTCCCACATATTAAAATAAGGCCAACAATCTCAATTATAGTGAAGAAGATAACGATGTTAATGGATTCTTTTATTCCTTTTATGGCCAGTGCAGTAACTAAGATAATAATTAGAAAAATAACTGAAAAATCTGACCAATGAATAAATGTTTGAAAATAGCCGACAAACCCTTTTATTAGTGTTGATGCACTGACGACACCAGTAAAGGCAATAAGCCAGCCAACAATATTTGAAAGCAACAGGCTATGAAATCCTTGAAAGATATACTCGGCTTCTCCTGCACTTTTGGGAAATAATTTAACTAATTGAGTATAAGAGTAAGCAGTCATACTTGCTAAAATTGCCGAAACTATAAACGACAGTGGTGCCATCATTCCTGCTGTTGCTGAAATCTTTCCAATTAAGGCATAAATACCAGCACCAAGAATTGTACCAATTCCATACATTGTTACCTGAAAGGTATTTAAAGATCGCTTAAGTTTTACCATTTGGCTTGATTGTAGAAAAATATAGGATAAATTGAAATTATATATTTAGTTAATATTTGATACGAGGTCATATGAAAATTTTAATTCTAGGTGCTACAGGACTTGTTGGAAGTCATATCTTGTCGATGGCCTTAAGTGATGATCGTGTAGAAAGAGTTATTGCACCTGTACGTAAAAATATAGATGCACATCCAAAGCTTTTTGCACCGATAATTAACTTTGATGAAATTACAAAAGAAGAAGTATGCTCTTGGAAATGTGATGTTGTTATCTGCGCCTTGGGGACAACAATTAAAAAAGCTGGATCGAAAGCTGCATTTAGAAGAGTTGATCTCGAGTATCCCCTGACTTTTGGAAAGCTTGCAAAAGAATGCGCCGCTAAATCTTACGTATTAAATTCAGCAATGGGGGCCAATAGCGATTCGTTTGTTTTTTATAATAAAATTAAAGGACTAGTGGAAGAAGGACTTCAGTCTTTAAATTTTGATGCCTTAACAATTGTCAGACCGGGGCTTATTGGTGGCCAAAGGGATGAATTTCGTTTTGCAGAAGAGATTGCCAAGAGCTTTTTAAAAATTTTAGGTCCACTACTGCCTAAGAGGTTGCGTTTAAATCCGGCCAAGAGGATTGCTCAGACAATGTTAGAATCCGCTTTAAGTGACCAATTAGGCGTAAAAATTATTTCATCAGATAAGTTAGTGTAAAAAAACTCGAGATATTTTTTATTGGCTGTATACAAGATTTCAAAACCTTACTTGAAGAATTCATTTCTATTTATTTAGAGTCAAAAGAATATGCATAAGTCGTCGTAATTACAGTAAAGTTTTTTTTTAAGATGTCGAAAAGTTAAGGAACTTAATGTCGAGTTAGTTTTTTATTTGGAGTGCATCTGTGAGTGAAGCGTTTAAGAAGGGAAATGATTGGGATATCATCAGTTTAGCAAATTATGTATCTGAAATTGTTTCAAAAGAAAGTGGGAATATACTGGGTCCAGCGCAACAATCTATGGTTATGAGTCGTTTAAAAAAGCGCATGATGACCTTGGGTACTCATACTCCAGAATCTTATTATGAATATTTAACTAAGAACTATAATAAAGAGTCTTCGCAACTTATCTCAATGCTTACGACTCACCATACATACTTTTTTAGAGAATTTACTCATTTTGAATATCTCCTTACAAATCTTGATTCCATTGTAGCCAATGCGAAAAAGAGGGGAGATAGCACGATACGTGTTCTATCAGCAGCATGTAGTCGTGGACAAGAGGTTTATTCACTGGCCATGTTCTTTAATCATCACTTAAAGAATTACCCAGGTATGAAATATGAAATCGTTGGAACAGATATTGATCCAGAGAGTGTTAAGATTGCTCAAAATGGTGTTTATCGTTACCGTGAAATTAAATCGATTCCTACTGTCTACTTAACAGGGAATTGGATGAGAGGGTCTGGAGAGATCTCTAAGTTTGCAAAAGTTAATTCTCATATTAAAGAAAATTGTAGCTTTGGTGTGATGAATCTTCTTGCACCAGAAAAGTTTATTGGTGGAAAGAAATTCGATATCGTATTTTGTCGAAATGTATTTATCTACTTTGACCAAACTTCCATTGAAAAGATTGTAAATAATTTCTCAAAGTTTTTACACAAGAATGCTCTATTTATAACTGGTATTAGTGAATCTTTAAAACATACAAAATTAGAGTTTCAAACAATGGCGCCAAGTGTTTATTGTCTTGATCCTGAAGAGAAAGTTGTTGAAAAACCTAGACCACTATCTATCGTTAAAGATAAGACGGTACCTAGAACTTCACCAATTGCAAAAACACCAATCATTCCTAAGCCTATTAGAATGCTTGTTGTTGATGACAGTTCTTCAGTTGTTAAGCTACTTTCAAAAATATTTGAAAAAGATGATGACTTTGAACTTGTTGGAACAGCAATGAATGGTCTAGAAGCACAAGAGTTCTTAAAGAATAATAAGGTCGATGCTATGACTCTTGATATTCATATGCCTGAGATGGATGGTGTTGAATATTTAAAGAAGAACTTCCGCTCTGGCCACCCAAATGTTGTTGTGGTTTCAAGTGCTTCACGTGAGGATACTCGTTATGCTCAAGAAACTCTTAATAACGGTGCATGTGACTTTGTTGAGAAGCCTGCACTTAATAATTTAAAAGAAAGAGCAGAAGAAATTAAAAATAAGATTAAGATGTCTTTCTTGAATGCCGCTCCAGTTGTAACAAAGGTCGATCGCTCATTCCAAAAGAGCTTTGATATTAAGAATCCTGAAACTAAGGCCCGCTTCTTTGTCGGATCTTTCAGTGATAAGAAAAAGATCATAGCTTCTCTTGATGAACTACGTGGTAATCAGCCTCCAGTATTTCTTTTCTTTGAAGGAAACGGTAATTTCTTAGAAATGATTAGCGAAGAATTTAAATCAGTTCCTAATATTCAAGTCTATGATGGAAGCACAGAACTTGAAAATAATAGTGTTTATATATGTGACTTTAAAGAACACTTTGAAGATATCAATTCTAAGACAAAGAGTTTTAAGAAAAGTCTCTCTGTATTTGGAATCGTCTCAAAGTCAGTAGAGAATGCGTTCTTTGATTTAAATGAGACACAAATTCTTATCGAAGATACAGGTGATATCAACGACAGTATAAAAGAAGTTGTCTCAGATATTTTCCCTTGGACGAGTTTTGCTCACCTTGGAACTGAATATTTAGCAGATGATGAATAATTAATTCTTATTTTGAATGGTAGTGCTTTTTATTAATCGTAAAGTCTTGTGATTCATAAATAGCACCACCTTCATTTTCAAATCTACGTATACTATCTTTTTTTTCTTTCTGTCTTCTTAGCTCATTTGATGTCTCTAGATACTCACAAACTTCTTTGTTGGAAACTTGTGGAAATTCAAGATAGAACTCACCAACTGAAAGAAAATTATGTGGTGTCTCTAGGACTAAAATATCATCAACTAAGTCTATAATTTCATTATATGACTGACGTGAACTAACTGGTGCAACTGCAAAAATATTTTTTATATTATGGTCTTTCTTTAAAAACTTTATGGCCGCCTTCATTGTTGCACCTGTTGCTATTCCATCATCAACGATAAAGATACTTCTCCCTGATAGGTCAATCGGTGGCCTGCTATTTCGAAATTCTTGAGCTTGCTTTTTTACTTCTTCTTTTTTCTGCTTTGTTAGACGATGAAGTTGTAAGTCATCAATATTTAAATGGTTAATTATCCTCTGATTAAGGTAGCCAATACTTTCTTCCGTAACTGCTCCAAGTGCTAATTCTTCATTATTTGGAGCTCCCACCTTCTTAACACAGAAAATATCTAAGGGGAGCTTATGCATTTTCGCAATTTCAAATGCGATGGGAACACCTCCTCTTGGAAGTGCAATGATTGCTACATTCTTAAATTCAAGTAGCTTCTCTTTAAATTCTTCACTTAAAAGTTGGCCTGCTTCTTTGCGATTTTTGAACATAGTTCTTTCCTAGATGACAATTTTTATCTGTGGATTGAGTTGGCGATCCTTTTCTACGGGACTAGAAATATAGGCTTCTTTCTCTATTTCTAGATTGATAATCTCAGATAGATCGTGAAGTTCATTTCCCAATCTCTGTATGACATCATCAGCAGAAATAATTCCTACAAGTTGATCTCTTTCATTAACAACTGGGATTCGTCTAACGCCATTGGCTCGCATCTTCTTAATTGTATCGACGATACTGTCTTTAGGAGAGCACATCACTACATTTGGGGTCATGATCTCACTTACTTTCGAGTAGGGTTCTATCTTTCCTTTCTTTCCAAAAGATAAGGCGATATCACGATCAGTTAAAATTCCCATTGGAGTTTTCTTCTTTCCTTCTTTGTGACCGACTACTATGATGGCTCCGACATGTTTTTCATACATCTGTTTTGCAGCATCGTGGATGGTAGCATCAGAGTTAATTGTTACAATATTTTTTTGGATAATATGCTCAATTGACACGTTTATCTCCTTTGAAAACTAGATTACGTCCCAATTATAATTGCATTCTCTTTTGCATATAATTTAATTCTTTCCAAAGAAAAGTTTCGATTAACTTGTAAACTTGTTCAAAAAGTGAAGCAAGCGTTAGCGCCGCGTATCTTCGATTAGTATGTAGTATCTTAAATTAGATTAGAGAATGGAGCGCGTGACAAGATTCGAACTTGCGACATCCACCATGGCAAGGTGACACTCTACCAACTGAGTTACACGCGCTTATTTGAGTGGAAGAAATATATTGCTGAGGAAAAAATTTGTCAATACTCAAAATTAAAAAATTATAAGTTCTTCTTCCCCGACCCGTCAGGTGAGTCCAAAATATATTGCGGAAGAAGCCAACCTGGAATTTCACGACGCAGTTTACGATATATTTCACGTCCTTCTTCAATTGATAGGTAAAAGTGCATGGCACCCTTGGCCTGATCTGGATGGTGAAGATAGTAGGGACGAATATTTAATGCATGAAGCTTAAGGAATAAATCCTTTAAGTCTCTAACATTATTATTAACATCCTTTAAAAGGACAGACTGTGAGAGAAGGCCAAAGTGTGCCCCCAGTTTTTTGATACAGTCCATAGCATCTGTTGTGATTTCTTGAATATGATTAATGTGGATAACTACATTTATATCGTTAAATCTGTTATTGAATTTGTGAATAACTTCAATAAATTCGTCACTAATATATTTTGGTAAAGAAATAGGTGTTCTAGTGTGAAAACGAATGAACTGTATATGTGATAATTTGCTAAATTCTTCAAGGTAGAACTTTATCTTAGATGCTGAAAGCATAAAGGGGTCTCCACCTGAGAAGATTATTTCATTTATTTCTGTATGAACTGATAGATAGGAAATAACTTTTTCAAAGTCGGCCTTAAAAATTTCGTGCTTACTACTTAATTCATTTTTGCGAAAACAATAGCGGCAAATGACCGGGCAAATTGTCGTTGGTGTAAATAGCGCTCGGTTATCGTAACGATGGATAAGCTGGGGGGCGACGTATTTTTGTTGATCTCCAATTGGATCTTCTAGTCCATCGTCTGAGTTTTCTAAATTAGATGGGAGAAATTGTTTTGCGTGTATGCCCTCAAGTCCTTCTTTTTGAATTAGTTCATTCATATGACTTGGAATGAATACTTCATATGAAGATGGTTCTAGATTAAGACCAAAGTGCGAATTGACTTCATTTGTAGAGCGAAGTCCTTTTCTCATTTTTGATTATTTTCTTTATCTTGTTTGTCGTGAAGTTTTTTTATGTCATTGAGGTGATGCCATTTTGCCCAAGCGGCACATCCACGAATTAAGAGTGCACCGTAAATAGCAATCCCAGTAAAGTGAAGCATGACTTTCATCGTTGAGAGTGCTCCCGTATTTTGAAGAAGCCAATAGATCCAATAAAGAAGTGCGATGTGAATAATGAAGATCACAACAAATTGGAGTTTATATGAAAGTGGTTTTCCTGCTAGCATGACGTCTTTATATAATTACTTTGAGTCTTTATCAACATGATCACGAAGATCTTGAATCTTTTTAATAGCAAAAGATTTATAGATATCAGTGAGTAAACAATGGGCATAGAGAACATCTCCAGCTGGCATCGGTAGAAGAGCAACAGGTTTTATTGGTCTAAACTTACCCTTGTAGCTTCCACCTTTGTATTTGATATCGATTACTTCTTGATTTGCTATCTTCTTTTGTAATTGTTGAATAATCTCAGGTGCTTCGGCCATATTCGCCCTTGTGAAGTCACGGATATTTAAGATTTCGCCTTCTTTTAGCTGACGGTTTGATTTCACTTCATCAAGGGTCTTTGCAAAGACACGAAGGCAGGCAATTGTATCATCTAGTGCTCGGTGATGATTTTCTAGTGGAATTTCAAAGTGCTTACAAAGTGATGAAAGCTTATGATTCTCACTTCCTTTCACATACTTACGAGATAATTTACATGAACAGAATACCTTGGCCTTGTGAAGCTCAATCTTTTGCTGGTGCATGGCAAAGACAATAAAGCCAATATCAAATTTTGCATTATGAGCAACAAGTGGCGTATTTCCAGAAAATTCGAGAAATTTAGGTAATACCTCTTCAATTGAAGGTGAATCCTTAACCATGTCATCAGTGATTCCATGGATTTTCGTTGTAAATTCAGGAATTGGGTTTCTAGGTTTTACGAGGGACTCAAAAGTTTCTATTTTGTTTCCAACGACTTTAATAGCCGCAATCTCGATAATTTCGTCAACTAAAGGAGAAAGCCCTGAAGTTTCCAAATCTATTGCTATAAGCCCATCTGGGAAATACTTATTGATATTTTTAATTTCGCTCTGAGTAAAATTGATAGTAATTCCTTTAATGAAGCTAGTAGTAGGGGTTTCCAACGTTTTGTAAATATTGGCATGTCGTAGCAATGTGTCATGCCAATTTTAATTAATTTTAGTACGTTGAAGAACCTTAAAATTAAACTTTTAATACTGATTATGGGCCTTACGGTCAATAGTTTGAGGAAATATTTTATGAAGAAATTTGATGTTATTGTTATTGGTTCAGGGCCAGGTGGATATGTCGCCGCTATCCGTGCTGCCCAACTTGGAAAAAAGACTGCTATCGTTGAAAGTAAAGAATTAGGCGGAGTTTGTCTTAACCGTGGCTGTATTCCTACGAAAGCGGTTCTTAAAGCTGCTCACAGTGTTCACGAGCTAGCAGATATGAAAGATTTAGGTATCGATGTTGAGCTTAAGGGCCTAGACGGTGGTCAAGCTGTTAAACGCGCTAAGGGGATCTCAAATAAGATCTCTGGTGGTGTTGCTTACCTAATGAAGAAAAATAAAATCGAAGTTATCGAAGGTTACGGTAAACTTCGAACTAATACTCAAGTCGAAGTTACTTCTAAAAGAGGACATACTGAGACGATTGAAGGGACAAATATCATCCTTGCAACTGGTGCTCACTATCGTTCATTTCCTGGACTTGAGCATGATGGGAAGAGACTTATTGGTGCTTGGGAAGCGATTAAAATGGAAGAGCTTCCAAAGTCAATTGGGATCATTGGTGCTGGTGCTATCGGTGTTGAGTTTGCTTACTTCTGGAATGCATTTGGTGTAGACGTTCATATCTTTGAACTACAAAAACACCTTCTTCCAATCGAAGATGAAGAGTCTTCAAAAGCTGTTGAAAAAGCTTATAAGAAATACGGAATCAAGATGTCTCTTGGTGTTGAAAAAGTATCTGCTAAAAATAACGGAAATGACATTACAATCACGGAAGTTAAAGGTGGAAAGACTGTTGAACACAAATTTGATATGGGACTAATTGCTGTTGGTATGACAGGAAATATCGAAGGTATTGGACTTGAAACTGTTGGTGTAAAAACTGATAGAGGTTTTGTTGTAGTTGATAATAACTACCAAACAAATATTCCAAATATCTTTGCTATTGGTGACGTTGCGGGTCCTCCTTTACTAGCACACGCTGCTTCTCACGAGGGAATCATCGCTGCTGAAAAAATTGCAGGTGAGCATCCACACCCACTAGATAAGATGAATGTTGCTGGTTGTACTTATTGTCAGCCACAAGTTGCATCTGTTGGTTACACTGAAAGAGCTCTTAAAGAGCAAGGTATTAAATACACTGCTGGTAAGGTTCCATTCTCTGCAAATGGTAAGGCCATGGCATCTAATGAAACTGATGGGTTTGTAAAAACTCTAATGGGTGAAGATGGTGAAATGCTTGGTGCTCACATTGTAGGAACTCACGCGACAGAATTAATTCATGAGTATGTTCTATTTAGACAAATGGAAGGTGTTGACGAAGAAATGTTTGCAACAATTCATCCACACCCAACTCTTGGAGAGTTCTTAGCTGAATCTGTACTTAATGCTAAGGGAAGATCGATCAATTTTTAATTTTAATATATAAGGATAAAGATTATGAAAAACGATATCGTAATGCCACAAATGGGTGAGTCTATTACAAACGGAACGATTACAAAGTGGCACAAGCAAGTTGGTGACACAATTGAAATCGATGAGATTCTTCTTGAGATCTCAACTGATAAAGTTGAATCAGAAATTCCATCACCATATTCTGGAAAGATCGTTGAGATTCTTTTTGAAGAAGGTGAAACAATTGATGTTGGTGTAAAAATCGCAGCAGTTGACGATGATATGAATGCAGAGGTTTCAGCATCAGGTTCTTCTGAAGAAGCAGCTCCTGCTCCAGCGGCAGCTGAGCCAGCACAAGTAGCTCCTGCAGCAACAGGATCTTCAGATACTCTTGAAGATGTTGTTATGCCACAAATGGGTGAGTCTATTACAAATGGAACAATCACGAAATGGCACAAGTCTGTAGGTGATATGATCGAAATTGATGAAATTCTTCTTGAGATCTCGACTGATAAAGTTGAGTCTGAAATCCCTTCACCATTTGAAGGGCGTATTGAAGAAATTCTCTTTGAAGAAGGTGAGACAATTGATGTTGGTGTAAAAATCGCATCTGTTGAAACAGATCCATCAAAACCTCAGGGAAGCGCTGGGAGTTCTGCTCCAGCAGCAAGTGCACCTGCTGTTAACCAAGCTCAAGAATCAGCTCCGGCAGCAAGCTCATCTCAACCAAGTCCAACGACAAAAGGTGGACGTCGTTTCTATACTCCTTTAGTTAGAAACCTTGCTAAAAAACATGGTGTTGATCTTAATGAATTAGCACATATTGAAGGAAGTGGAGCAGGCGGACGTGTTAATAAGGCCGACTTCATGAACTTCTTAGAAAGTAGAGGCTCAGCTCCTAAGGCAGCTCCTGCGCCAGCGGCTACGAAGTCAGCACCAGCAGCTCCAAAAACAGCTCCAGCTCCTCAAGCCTCTTCTGTACCATCTTCGACAAGTGGTAGAGTTGAAGTAATCCCAATGGATAATATGAGAAAAGCGATTGCTAAGAATATGATCGCTTCTAAGATGACTTCTCCACACGTTAACTCGATGGATGAAGTTGATATGACAAAACTATTTAAGTTCAGAGAAGGATTTAAGCATCAGTTTAAGAAAGAAGAAGGTTTCTCTCTTACTTACACTCACTTCATCCTTTATGCTCTAGTGCAAGCTCTTAAAGAGTTCCCAATGGTTAACTCTTCAATTGTTGGTGATGAAATCCACATGAAGAAAGATATCAACCTTGGTTGTGCTGTAGCTGTTCCAGGTAACGGACTTGTCGTTCCTGTTATCAAAGGTGCTGATAACTTAAATATTAGAGGAATTGCTAGAAAGCTAGATGAATTAGTACAAAAGGCAAGAGCTAAGAAGCTTACGCTAGATGATATGTCAGGTGGAACTTATACTTTCACTAATAATGGTTCTTTTGGAATCCTTATGGCAACTCCAGTTATCCTTCAACCACAACTTGGTATCTTCTGTGTTGGTACAATGAAGAAGCGTCCAATTGTTACTGAAGATGATGCAATTGCTATTCGTCAGATGATGTATGCAACTCACACATACGATCACAGACTAATTGATGGTGAAGTCGGGTCAAAATTCCTAAGACACGTAATCAACACTCTTCAAACAACAGATTGGGAAGGGTTATTCTAGGCGAATAAAAACATTTTAATATAGAAAAAGGACCTCAAATGAGGTCCTTTTTTATGTCTTTTATGTTCTCTTTTATAGGAACATTGAATTGGCATTTATATTCGGATTTCTTCTCACCGGAATGCATATAGCAATTTAGATGCTTTCCACTTCTTAGCTCAAACTTTTTACCATTTATATTATGAAAACTATCTTTAATGAGATCGAGTTTAAGCCAGAACCTTTCGGCCAATTTTCCAGAGAATTTTATTCTTAGATGGTTGTTATCGTAGCTGATTTTTGCTTTACCATTTTCACGCTTTGTTCCTAAAAACTCACTAATTGCCCCTTTTCCAAAATCAGTATCGGTATCATAGGCGGATAATTTCCCTTGTCCTAGGCCATTTAAGTAGAGGTGACAGTGAAATTTATGTGAAGGCTCTCTAACGCAAAAGAAGTATTTATGATAGCGAAAGACTAATCCATGTACGAGGTCCGCATAGGTGTTTTTCACAGGGAGTCCTAGAAAGATCTCCCTTGCATATTTTGAATCAACGATTGAAAACTCATTCACATGGCTTGAGATCGCAATATTATTGATTTCACTTGCAAAGGTTTTAAATGTTAGAAAGAGAGCAAAAGAGATGAGTACGATAGTCTTCATATTTTAAAATATAAAGTTTGAAGATATCAAAGTAAAACAAGTTCACAAAAGCCTGACAAATAAGACTCTTGGCCAACATTTCTTCTTTCTAACTACTTATAAATTGTTACTAGACTGCGATACATCTTTCCATTTTGGTGTGAATCAACATTCTTCTTGATTTCGTTGTACTTAGTATGAAATAGACTAGAATTACCTTCTTCAATAAAAGAAGACTTCATTTCTTCGAGAAGATCTTTTGCCTTATTGTTGAAGACCTTATCATCTTGAGTGAAGTCTTTTACATCATGTTTTCGTTTTTTTAATGCCTTACCAAGACGAGATTTATCAAATGGTCTCTCAGAGGTGTAGGTAAGAACAAACTTTCCCTTTGGCTTAAGACTATCCATTACTTTATTAAGAGTTCGATATAGATCATTTAGCATGTAGAAGCCATCTAATGAGATGACTAGGTCATACTCATTCTCTCCAAGCCATGTCATTTCAAAATTGGCCTCTTTATATTTGAATTTACTTTCGACAAGGTCCATTCCTTTGGCCTTTAACTTATAATTCTTAGCAAAGTACTCGGTGAGATCACCAGTTCCACAGCCGATATCTAGAACTTTCATATTGGGCTTAAAGTGTGCCGTGAGGGCCTCAAATTGCTTTTTTGAGAGGTTATTTTGCATGAAGCACTCAATACCATGCATCTTATTGCAATAAGAGAGATACGATTTAGACTCTCTTGCAAAGCGATAGTAATTTGTGAATGCTCGTTTGGCCTTGGCGTTAAAACCTTTTTGATTTAATAGATTGCGTATAAATTGAAACATACTTTCTTATACTCCTATTTTCTTTAAAATTCTATCTTCACACAATCTTAATAATTTACAATTTGAGAAAATTTTATACGAATGTTACAAATATATTATTAACGGGAAAAGGAGTCTCCCCATGCTCAAATTTCTATTCTTTCTTAGTGTTTTAGTAACATTGGCCAATGCAGCTGTTGCAACAGTCTTTCTTGAAGGACTCAATGAGAGAGGTCAGCAAGAAGTTCAAAAAGTAATAAGTATATTTAAATAAAAAAAAGCCTTCTATTCAGAAGGCTTTTTAATTTTATATCTAAAAGTGTTGATTTCTAGAAATCACTGATTCTGTCAGCAAGGTTTGGAATATCGATGAATGGGTTTCTGTTGTTTTGAACTCTAAAGATTGTTTCATTTCTTTTTAGTTCTTCAGCATCGATTGGATCTTGCTTATCCCACTCTCTAAGTACTTGTTCTTGGTGACTTGAGATTTGGATATCATATCTTACAGAGAAGTAGAAAAGTGCTCTTGCAACATTTCCTTTGTGTTTTGCAGGTGGCTCGAAAGCACCATTACCTTGAGTTTGAGAAGCTGTACAGTTCTCATAATCTACAGGGAAACCATCAACATTATCAAATTCATAATTTCCTCTTACTGAGTTCGCTCTTGAATCTGTTGGGTATAGGTGGTGAAGGTCTGATTTTTGAAGACCTTTTGAAAATCTTCTTGAGAATTTTGATTGTGGCCAAGTGTGCTCACAGTTTAAAACATTTGAATTAGGGATTTGTCCTGGTCCCATTGAACGTGTTTGACGTCTTCTAAGTTTCTTTTGGCAGTAAACATCTTCAATGAAATATCCATTGTTATCTTCTTGTAGGTGTAGCTTTCCGAAAAGAACTTTTCTAGCACCTTTATAACCAAGGCTTCTTTGTCTATAGCACTTTCCTCTTTTATTTGAGTCACATCCTAATAGGTCACGACCATTTGTTTCTTGGTGCATTGAATTTAGTACATCAAAAAGATGCTCTTTTAGAGCTTCACTATTATTTGATTTCATTGATAGGTGAAGTTCAGTTTCTTTTGGATAGTAGTTGTTTAATTCTGTTGCGTTAGTCGTAAGTGCGAAAAGTAGTGTTGCTAGTGCGATAGTGAATTTCATCATTTACCCCTCGGTTTTCCCTATGATGTTTTGTGTGTGGAGCATTTATAGGACAAAACTATTAAAATGGCTAATACTAAAATTAAGTATCTCTAATAAAATATCCATATCTACCTAATAACAGTAGTTAGACGCGTTGCTAAGATGTCATTTTTTTAAATATATACGAAAAATGTAGATTTCTGAGGAGCTCTTTTGTATAAGACTCTCTAACAAAGAATATAGTTTATTAGGGCGAACTTATTATGAAATACATTTTACTAGCGTGTTTACTAATATCTTTTAATGCTACTGCTTACACAAAAGCATCTTTAAATTGTATTAAGAAATTAACATATGACCTAAATGTGGATAGTCGTGCCTTCAAAGTAAATATGGATGAAGTTGATATTGATCTTGAAGATAAGCCTCTTGAGGAATCAATTGCCCTTATTCGCGCAACCCTAGAGCTTTATGGCTGTAATAGTAGGAATGCGATTAACTTCTCAAAGACGCCATCAGGAAGGGCAAAGAGTCGATGCCTAGAGCTAGTTCCTGGTCAAGACTATTCAATGAGCTGCTATATTGAATCAAATATTGGTTTCTTCTTTATTACAAAAGATCTACAAACTGATGCTTTCATTATTTATTCGCGTTGGGATTAATCTCCCCACAGCTCAGTTAAACGTTTCTTAATATTATTTTCCACACCAATTTCTTTTGGGTGATAAAATTTTGGCGTACCTTCTGGAGAGTATTGTTGTCTGACAAATGATCCTTCAAAGCTATGTGGATATTGATATTTCACTTTATGGTACTTATCGGGAAAGTTCTTTAAGTGCTCTGGAACTTCAATTGTTTGAGAGTCTTCTACGTAAGCGAGGGCCTCGTTTATGGCCATGTAGGCAGCATTGCTCTTTACTGTGCTTGCTAAATAAGTTGTTGCTTGGGCCAGTGTAATACGTGCTTCAGGCATACCGATATTTTGAACAACATGAAGAGCATTTGTCGCCACTGTTAGTGCATTTAGATCGGCGTTTCCGACATCTTCGCTCGCAAAAATCACAAGCCTTCTTGCAATGAAGACTGGATCTTCTCCACCATCAAGCATAACAGCAAGCCATAAAATGGCCGAGTTAGGATCACTTCCGCGCATACTCTTGATAAAAGCAGAAATGACATCGTAGTGGCGGTCTCCTCCAGCATCAAAGTTACGAGAGTTTTCTTTTATAATATTTTTAACTGTTTCAAAGTCGACGTCTTGATCGAGGGAGTAGATAATTTCAAGACTTCCTAGAGCAATGCGTGCATCACCATTTGCATAGTCACAAATTAGATCGATATATTCTTGTGAGAGTTTACGATCTAATTTTTCAATAGTTTTCGTTATTAGAGAGCGAATTTTATCTGTAGAAAATGATTTGAGTTCGATGATCTTCATTCGAGATAGAAGTGCGCGATTGACTGAACGTCGTGGGTTCTCAGTGGTTGCTCCTATTAGTATAAAGCTACCTTGCTCAACGTGAGGAAGAAGAGCATCTTGTTGGGCCTTATTGAAACGGTGAATTTCGTCGATAAAGATAATGGACTTTCGTTGAAAGTCACGGGCCTCTTCTTGGGCCTTTTGAATGAGCTTCTTTAAGTCGGCGACACCGGATAACACAGCACTGAATTCGTAGAAATTAGCGTTTATTTCACTGCCAAGTACTTTTGCCAAAGTTGTTTTCCCACTTCCCGGAGGTCCCCAGATAATGAGAGAGGGGATATTTTCTCCACGTAGGAATGGAAAACGCTTCGCAAGTGCGTCAAAGCCTTCGTAATCCTGCCTACTTTTAGGCCTTACTTGATGGGCAAGTGGAGTAACTTTGTTGTCTTTTGCGTTAAATAAGCCTTGTTGCATATATTACCTGATGTTTATTGGCCATTGACACACTGTGGGGCCGTCGTGTAATTTAGCATATCAATTAAAGCTAGACAAAATTTGTGCCGAGTTAGGCGCTAATAAATCTCGCAATTTCGTCGTTAAAGGCGTTGAGAAAAAAAAATAGAAGGAGGTGAATGTTATGTCTAAAGATTACTCAATCAAAATCGAGATCGATGAAAGATTAAGTGCGGAAAGAGCTCTTAAGAAATTCAAGAGATACTGCGAAGCTTTCGGTGTTATTAGAGAATACAGAAAGAGACAAGAGTATAAGAAGCCTTCTATTAGAAATAAAGAAAAGCTACAAGCGGCTGAGAAGAGAAGAAAGAAAACTCAGACGAAGTATGGTAGAGGTTCTAAAATCTAATTAAGATTTAAAATTCTTATATACTTGAAGGCACCCAACGGGTGCCTTCTTTATTTAAAACATCAATTTTAAAATACTATTCCAACGACGGTGCATGATCTTTACGTTTCTAACGTATTCTTTTGGAAATCCCGTCTGTCCTTTTTCAAGATCCATGTGGAAAACATTCCATTGCATATTTAAATCACCTA
Source organism: Halobacteriovorax sp. (assembly GCF_048381875.1). Lineage (NCBI taxonomy): Bacteria > Pseudomonadati > Bdellovibrionota > Bacteriovoracia > Bacteriovoracales > Halobacteriovoraceae > Halobacteriovorax > Halobacteriovorax sp. The sequence goes on from NZ_JBLXBP010000003.1 coordinate 410,379, forward strand.
AGCGATTAAAGAACCAATCCTTCTTCATTTGCGGAATCATATGTTCTTCTACTGGGGAGAGAAATTTATCGATAAATTGCTCAAAAGATGGCTTGAGATCTGTTGGAAGGATATAGAGGAATGAATCATTAGCAAGATTAAAAATTTGCTTCACATAACTACGATAGATATCAATACGTGGAGTATAGATGGCAAAGTTTGTTTTATCAGTTAAATGAAGAAGTTGTATATAAGTTTGAACTTGAAGACTGTAGCTATCAATTTGATCAAGATTTGCTAAAAGGGCAATATAGTCATCAACTTTTTCGAATTGTTTTTGAGGTAATTTAGTAAAGTCTTCTCTGAGACTTTTTATATTTCTTTCAATTGCTTGAATTCGGCCAACCACATCTTTTAGTTCCTCGTAGCATAGCTTTTGATTTTTTCGGCATTTCTCATATGCTCTTTCAAATGCAAGATTTAAATTAAGACTATTCTCTCTAAGGTTTATGAAGTCTTGAGAAGTATAAGTGATTCTCTTAACAACATAGTAGAAGTCTTTTTTCATTGATCTTAGCTGAGGTCTTACGTAGCGCCGATAAGTGTAAGGGCTTAAATTTAAGCTAGATGTATCAAAGTCTAGATACGGATAATTTGCCAGCGTACTAGCACAAATAAATAGAAGAAAGATTAATTTTCTCACTCATTAAATGATTGAAGGAATGTCGCCAATTGTCAATGTTTAGCCAACGAGATCGAGGTCTTCTTGTGGTGAAATATGACTAAGTTCAATATGATCAGGAACTTTCTGTAGAGAACGAAAGTCTGTTAACCAACTTTCTGAATTGCATATTGAAATTGAAACATTATGTCCTGGAAATCTATTCTTAGCTAATTGCTTTGGAAATAAACTCAGCGGAGCAGATTTCAACTTAAAATGGACATCAATATGTGATGGAATCTTTCCCGAGTAGATTAGTGCAAGACAAATAAGTGTACCTGCATGATCTGTTTCTACTTGAACTCTATCTTTCTTTGATTTTTTAATGAGTGTTAAAAGGTTAGTTGCGTATTTAGAGATTTCTTTTTGATTGAGATGTTGAAAGCGGTAGATGTCACGACGATTTTTTGCGGTTAGGACCCTTTTTTCTTCTTCGCTAAATTGCAGGTCCCTAAAATTTGTCATCATTATCTCATCAAGAGTGGGCTCTTTTGTTACAAATTTATAGAGAACATCTGCCCCAGCTCCCTTGACCTTGATCTTACCAGAAAATAAACGCTTTAAAGACACGATGAACCCTTTGTTAAATACGTAACATTCACAGCCTATATATCTGTGTATACTCTTTTTCGGCTTAAAGGGTTATTTAATTTAGTAAAATAATAAGAAAAGCTAGATTAATTCTTATTGAGAGTTTCGTAATTCTAGTGACTTATTCGTCTGACTCACTCATAAGTTGTTTAAATATGTTATTTTTTCGCATTTGTAACAACTTCATAATATCAGTGGCCGTCTCTTCGAGAGCGCGGTCAGTAACATCAAAAACCGGCCAGCGTTTATTCTTATTAAAGATTTGATTGGCCCATTCGATTTCTTCGATAACTTTATTTGTATCGGCATAGTCACCAGTGTGCTCTGTTGCCCCAAGTTTATTTAAGCGATTTTTACGAATTGAATAAAGAGCTTCAGGATCAATTGTTAGTGCAAAGATTTTTCTTTGATCGATTTCATAAAGTTCTTTAGGAAGTTCTTGTCCATTAATGATTGGGATATTTACAACTTTAATACCGTGTTGAGAGAGGTACACTGAAAGTGGTGTTTTCGAAGTACGAGAAATACCAACTAAGATTACATCTGCCAGATGAAGAGTTTCAACATTTCTTCCATCGTCATGATTTAGAGTAAACTCCATGGCCGCAACTCGATCAAAGTATTCAGAGTTTACCGCATGAAGTAGACCTGGTTCACTTTTTGGCTCTTGGTGAAAGTAGTTTGAAAAAGTTGTTAAGACAGGTCCCATAAGGTCCAGGGATCTAACATGCTTTTTCATTGAAATATCTTTTGTATATTCTCTTAATTCAGCTGAGACAATTGTATAGATGACGAGATCATGATGAATCGCTGCTTCATCAAAGATTGATTTGATTTGTTCTTTTGTTCGTACATTTTTAAAACCAGTGTAGAAGACTTCACTTTCTGGGAATTGTGTCATTGCCGCACGGCTAATGGCCTTTGCAGTTGATCCCGTTCCATCAGAAATAATAATAATTTTCATCTTCTTCAAAATTGACCTCTTTAATTTCTTTATTGTCTTACTTTATTCATTTATGAAGTTACAGGCAAGTTTAATGGCATCATTTCGCTCACTAATAGGATGAAATCGATTAAGAGGTGAAACTTTCTTTAAGAAAGTTTTTTGAGACTTTGCTAAGCGTCTCGTTGCAAAATAAATTTTCTCGCATAATTCCAGATGATCCTTAATTTCACCATCAAGAAATTGAATTGTTTCTTTATATCCAATCGTTTTTAATGCTTTTAGTTCTTTGTGATGGGCAGGGTCTTTCATAATTTGAAAGACTTCATCAATAAGGCCTTGGTTAAGCATATCTTTAGTACGTTTTAGAATAATTTCCCAATGCTCCTCCTTGGGAAGATCGAGACAAATATTCAAGGTATCCCAACCATGAATATTCTTTGAGAAGTCATATGCGCCTGCTTCATCAGCACTTTTCTTTTGATCAGAAATCTTCTTACCTGTCATGCGATGATATTCATAAGCTCTAATTCTACGATAGTGGTCATTCTCATGGAGGTTTTCAAGAGACTCAGGATCGTTCTTTAAAAGGTAGTTAACGATCGCCTCCATTCCACTTTCTTCATAGAGTTTCTTTGCTTCTTCTTGGATGGACTCATCAGTTGTGGGTGAGTCATACATTCCTCTAATAAGGCTTCGTAGATAAAATGCACTCCCTCCAACTAAAATTGGAACGATTCCTTTCTTATGGAGTTCATTAATTTTATTCTTTGCAAGTTCGACAAAATCAGAAGCATTGAGCTCCTGTGTGATAGGAGAGATGCTTACCAGATGATGAGTGACACCATCCATTTCTTTTTCGTCTGGCTTGGCGCTACCGATATTTAGTTCATTATAGAAGAGGACGCTGTCAAAATTAATAACATGGCATTTTTCAGTACCTATTTTCTTGGCGAGATCGATACTTAATCCGGTTTTTCCAGAAGCTGTTGGACCTAATATGAGAATTAATTTATTTGTCATTTGAGTAACTTCTTCAGTTTTTTTGCACTAATCGTTTTAGCGAGTTTTAATTCCACAAGATCGTAGAAAGGAATGATGGATAAAAGCTTTCTAATATCACTTCCTTGAATGAAGACATCATTTATAATCTCTTCACCGTTTAATAAATTTTCACACATCTTTGCATAAGGTAGGTCCTCAAAGAGGTGAGAGACAGAGCGAAGAACACATGTATGTTCATCTAGACGGTCAACTTCAAAGCCAAATTTAAAGTATTGCGGAAGGTTTTCCATCTCTTTTTGATCATATGAAATTGGTTCAGAAATAAGAAGAGGAGTCATCTTATCGAGATCCACTACTTCCATTAGTTTCTCTATTAAATTCTGTGCATCTAGAAAGTATGCTCCTCGATCAATGTGACTTAAGAGAAATAAATTATCTCCAAGAGCACAAATTGTTAATTCGTGCTGAACACCAGAGTCAAATAAAGAGCTTTGACCATGGCCATCGATTTCTTGTTGAAAGCGAGAGAGATCTAAACTCGATTGATTAGAGTTTGATTCGATATGCCCAGAAAATCCTGTATTAAATAAACTATTTGAAAGTGAGTTTAAATTTGTTTCTTCTTCATCAATAGCAAGTGTATTGAGTTCTACTTTATCTTCATTTTCTGAGATTAACTTCTTTGCAGTAGCGCTGGTTAAAGAAAAAATCTCGTTTGCTTTTAAGAATTTAATAATCGTTTTATTTGGGTGTACATTTACATCGATCTCATTTTCTGGAACATGTAATTGCATGATATAGTCACCAGTTTGACCTGGTTGCCAAATCTTTTCCATATTTCGAATGATAATTTGATGAAGCTTCTTATCTGTGAAGAGTCGATTATTGACGAAGAGATACTGTTGTTTTCCGCTATATCCTTTAGACGAGTCTTTAGAGATATACATTTTACAGTGAGATCCAAGATATTCTCCATCAGTATCAAATATCTCAGGGCGATGTTTTCGACTTTTCTTTTTAAAAATCTCGCCTATTCGAGTTTTTATATCATCTTGCGCTCTATATATTTCAGGGTCATTATCTTCCCATGTAATCGCAAATTCAACGTGAGGGTAGTTGATAAGAAATGAATTGATTACACGTTTAAGTGCATTCTTTTCACTCTGACCTGATTTTACAAACTTCAATCGTACAGGAGTGTTGAAGAATAAATCTTTTACATATGTAGAAGTTCCACATTTGTGACTTGCATATTTTGAATGCTCGACAGTTTGCGCGCCATGAATGACAAATTTAGCTCCCTGTTCAGGGTTCGCGCGAGGAGCGGAGTGACATGAGATTCTTGCAACAGATGAAATTGAAGCAAGTGCCTCGCCACGGAAGCCAAAGGTATTTAGGCGATATATATCTTCAAAGTTATTAATTTTAGAAGTTGCGTGACGACAAAAAGCGTAGGGTAGTTCATCAAAGAACATACCATCACCATTATCTTCAATAGCAATAAGATCAAGGCCATTATTTAAAATGGTAACTCGAACCTTACTCGAATTTGCATCGATTGAGTTTTCTAGTAATTCTTTTAGAACATTGGCCGGGCGCTCGACAACCTCACCGGCCTTGATTTGATCAATTAAGTGTTCAGGAAGAAGGTTAATTCTATTTTTAGTATTTTCTATTATTTCCATTAGTACGAACTAGTCGCGATAGAAATTAACCTGGTTTCTTCCTCCCTCCTTGGATTTGTAGACAGCAGCATCGGCTCTTTTAAAAAGATCTGTTCCGCTACTAACTCCTTGTCTGTAGTCGGAAACGCCAATAGATGCAGTTACAGGCAACTTATTATCGTCGTAAATAAAATCGTGAGTTTCAACTGCCTTTCTTAGGCGCTCAGCAATTTCGTATGATTGTTTAATATTAGTTTTTGGAAGTAAGACAACAAATTCTTCACCACCATAACGAGCAAAAATATCTGTTTCTCTAATTCCATTTGTACGAATAACTTCAGCTAGCTCTTTTAAAACATAATCACCAGCATCGTGTCCGTAATTATCATTAAGTTTTTTGAAATGGTCTAGATCGAAAACAATTAAAGATAGGGGAGTTCCCGTTACTTTTGATTTCTTTACTTCTAAATCAAGTTTCTTATTAAAGTATGACTTATTATAACAAGAAGTTAATCCATCTGTATTAGCTTCTAGTTGAAGCTTGTCGTAAGTAAGCCTCTCTGGGTCTCCTTTTGGGAGATACTTAAGTGCAATAGCACCCATTTTAATAATGTCACCCTTTTGAAGTTCAGTAGGAGCTTCAATTTTACTATTATTTAAAAAAGTTCCATTACGTGAACCAAGGTCTTCTACATTATAACCTTCTTCAGTAGCGTTAAGCTTAAAGTGCTCTCTAGAGATACCATTGAACTCTAGTGGGATTTCACACTTTGCACTACGGCCAACAGTAAGTTCTTGTTCTGTAAGATCAAAAAGAGTTCCGTTGAGTTCGCCTCCTACTACAAGAAGGGCCGCTGGCTTATCTTCAGCTTCTTTATTTGCCGAAGCTAAGGCTGCTTTAATATCAGTTAAAACTAGAGTAGCGTCATCACTCATTAAATTGTCCTTTCAATACTTTATGAAGTTCGTTATATACCCGTAAATTTTAACCACTGGCCCAATTTTAATCAAGATTGGAAAACATTTCTATGTGGATAAACCGAGTAATTCTCATAGGTTATCAAGCCATTCAAAACTATATATTTTCCCAGCTTCAACTCCCGGTTGATTAAAAGGGTCAATCTTTAGGCAAAAACCTGTGACGGCCGTTAAAAATTCAAAAAATATAACTAGTTTGGCCAAGTTTTCTTCATTAAGTTTATTTATATTAAAAACAATATGTGGAACGTTTTGTTCTTCAAGTGCTTTCTTTGTTCCAAAAAACTCTGAATCCATTAAATTCTTCAAAGTGAATCCACTGAGCTTTTGAAGTTTTGGGTGATCAAATTGATTTTCTAATTTTAAATCTTGCTCACTTTCTTTGATATTTATTAGAAGCATCACTTTATTAAGTGGGCCTTCCATGAATAATTGCATCTGTGAGTGTTGGTCTGTTGCACCGTAGCTTGGAATTGGTGTTAGTCCAACTCTTTTTCCATCTTTGTCTTTTTTCCCAAGACTCTCTGCCCACAGCTGAATAAACCAAAACGAAAGGTCTCTTAAGCGGCTTGAATAAGGCATAAAGACAGTTTGGTCATAACCATTTTCATGATGATTTAAAATCATGGATACCGCTTTTTTGAAGCTATCAAGATTTGATAATTCACTTCCAAATGAAAAAGCACTACGACATAATTCTTCGATATCAATTTCGGCAAATAGAGCAGGTAGTAATCCTACAGGAGTAAGAACACTGAAGCGGCCACCAACATTTGTTGGGATATCTAAAGTTGTAATTCCAAGGTCATCACCAAGCTCTCTTAATTGAGATGTTGATGGGTCACTGGCAAAGACAAAGTAATTAGCAAGCTCACTTTCTTTTACACCATGACTTTTTAGCTCATTAACCATAATGGCAAATGATGCGAGTGTTTCAGCAGTTCCACCAGACTTTGATACAACATAGAAAAGGGCATCTTTAAAATTAATCTGATTGATTTGCTGAGCAGTTTTATCTGGGTCGATATTATTTATGAAATGAAATGTGCGCTCTGTATTCTTTGATAGTGCCGAGATTAACATTTCTGGCCCAAGTGAACTTCCACCAATACCAATTTGAACAAAGTGTGAGCGATCTTTAAAGCGCTCAAAGATAGTATGACATTGATTTTGATATTTTTTATCAGATAGCGTTTTAACAAAATCGAAACGTTCCGATGCAAGAAAGTTATCAACTTCCTTTTGGATTAAATCTGTCTTATCAGATTCTTGGATATATGAATTAAATTCGATTTGCATTATTGCCCATATTCCTTTTTAAGTTGTCTTGAAATAACAACTTTTTGAATCTGATTAGTCCCTTCAACGATCTGAAGAACCTTAGCATCTCTCATGAAACGCTCAACTGGATATTCTTTCGTATAACCAACACCACCAAGGATCTGGACGGCATCAGTTGTTACTTTCATGGCCGTATCACTTGCGCGCATTTTTGCCATTGAAGCAAGTTTTTGATTAGACTTTCCATCATCAATTGATTTAGCTGCTGCTTGAACTAGTAGTCTTGCAGCTTCTACATCACAGGCCATATCGGCCATCATGAATTGTAGTCCCTGGAAGTCAAAAATAGCCTGTTTAAATTGCTGTCTTTCTAATGAATATTTAATTGCTTCATCAAGAGCACGCCCAGCACAACCAACTGAGATTGAGCCAATCGCAACACGACCTTTATCAAGCCCACTCATGGCAACTTTAAAACCTTCACCTTCTTTTTGAAGCAAGTTTTCTTCAGGGATAAAACAATTTTCGAAAAGTAGTTCACGAGTTGGAGAGATATTCCAACCCATCTTTTTTTCTTTCTTACCGTAAGTAAAACCTTCTGTTCCATCTTCAACGATGAATGCAGAAACGCCTTTTGCTCCTTCTCCTCCAGTTCTTGCCATGACAACATAAGTTTTAGCAATTCCACCTGAAGTGATCCAAAGCTTTGAACCGTTAAGGATATATCCACCTTCAACTTTCTTAGCTGTAGTTTTCAAACTTGCTGCATCTGAGCCTGCTCCTGACTCTGATAGGGCAAAGGCACCAATGGCCTGACCACTCGTTAGAGGAGGTAGGTATTTTTCTTTTTGTTCTTTGTTTCCAAAAGTATTGATAATCGTTTGTACCATTGATGAAACTGAGATTGTTACAGCATAGGCAACTGATGATTTTGCAATCTCTTCAAGTGCGTAACTATAATCCTGACATGGTAAATCTAATCCACCGTATTCTTCTGAAGCTGTCATTCCTGTAAAGCCAAGTTCCCCAAGTTCGTTGAAGATCTCCATACGGAATTTACCTTCAAGGTCATCGTGCTCCATTAGAGGTTCTATTTTTTCTAGGCGAAAGCGCTTTAGGCCTTCAACGATTTCTTTTTGCATATCATTCATAGCTAAACCTTTAGAATTGTTCATTTAATTTTAAAATCCACATACACTACCAAATAAATCTTAAATGGTTAAATTTTATGAATTTAATGATCTAAGTCTGTTTTTTTTAGTACGTGATTACAATAGGTTATCATAATAACCATTTCACTAGGTTTTATTTAGTGGAAAACTACGTTACAATATAGAAAAGGGTGAAACTCCCTTCCACGCGCTAGCAAGGAGAATACTATGAGACAACATGATGTTAATTTAGGCCATGGAGCTAAAGCCACAAGCGCCGAAGAATTTGAATTAACGAATTCGTTTCCTTACATGATAATTGTCACGTCTTTTGCAGTTATCACAATCATGCATTTACTTATTAATCCTATGGCAAAGCAATTTGCTAACCAGTTTCTTGGTCGTTAGACCAATATTGTCCTAGGCCGCCAACTTTTTTGGCCTAGGATCTACTCCCAAAAACTACTCTAAGTATCTAATTTTATTTTTTCACCCTTAATATCCTTAGTTAATTTCCAGATCTTACTTAAAATAGGTACATGGAAACTTTAAAAGAATTTAGACCAGACAGTATTAAGAAGTATTCAACGACAACGAAGAAGCTTCGCAAATCTAGAACAAAGTCGAAGAAGAGTAGTGCATCTATTTTTTCGACGTCAAATATAGCTCTTTTAGTGGGTGTTCTACTATTAGGTTATGGTAAGTATCAAAGTAGTGTAAAACTTAAAAAGAAAAATCAAATCATCTCAAGTATGTCTCAAGAGCTTGATAAGCTTAAAATGGAAAAGATGAAATATATGGCCGATAAGAAAATTCAGGCCATTGCTAGTCAGACACTTGATAGTAAGAAAAGTCATATTGAGTCTTTAAAGGCCATCGTCGCTAAGAGTAAGAGTGATCTTACTAAAGTATCAAACGAATTATCGGAACTTAAAAAGCTAAAAATGACCGAGCTTCAATATAAGACTAAGCTTGCTCAAATAGAAAAGGATTACCAGCAAAGACTTGATGCTCACAATCTAGATAGTACTAGAACGATTAAAAAGATGGGACGTCAGATGATGGCCGAAGTTGATAAAATCAAAACAAGAGCACCTGCTTCAGCAAGTACTCATGTGGTAAATTATAAGTCATTTAAAAAAGTAAATAAGAGTCTTAAAGCTGTTCCTGCTAAATCAAGTCATGGTGATCTAGAGGTAGGAGAGTGGCACGATAGTAGTATGGAGTTTTAATTTCCATATTCAAAGCTAGCAATAGACTTTAAGGCCATATCTCGACGATAGATAATCTCATTTGGAAGTCCTCTGAGATCAACTTCTCGTGCTTCTTTCTTTATTGAATCGACAAGCTTTTTCAGATCCTTCTTAGTTTTACTGATAAAGAATATATCAAAGAAATCAATCGAGTTTCGATCAACTTTTACTTCACGTGAATGATTTAGGTAAATCACAAGGTTTTCTAAATAGAGTAGATTAACAATTGCTTGTTTTTCATTTGTGGCAACTTTCTTTAGATCCATTTTATGTAGATATGAGATAAAGTCCTTAACATTAACAATATCAATAAGTCGTGCGGAGCCAATTAGCTGAATGAGATCTCGTCGATAACATTCTTGTATATATTCTTCACATCGTTTTAATCTATCTTCTTCTTTTAGCTCACTTATTGTTTCTTGCGCTTTAGACGGATTAAGATAGTAATATGTTGGAAGAGTTATTGCTAAGAATAATACGAATACAGTAATAAATTTAATAACATCTGATAATTTATTTTTTGTCATTAAAATATATCCCAAAACCAAATTTGATTTTACTCTTAGGGTCTTTTGGTTCAACGACCTTAATCATTACGCGACGATTAGGATTCCAAGCATTTGGATTCTTTTTCTTCTTAGCTTCAAAATCTTCTTCACTTAATAGTGGTTCAGAGTCACCTTTAGTAATTGCAAGTAGAGTCTTTGGTCCAAAACCATAGTACTCAAAGCGAGATAAGACTTTTGCTGCTCTAATTGCACCTATTTGCCAAGGACCATTTATTCCCTGAGTTCTACTTTCTTCCTTTGAGTCAGTGTGTCCTTCTATAATGATTCGATAATTTGGATTCTTTGTTCTAATAATATCAATCATCGTATCAAGTGATTCAATACTACTAGAGCTAAGCTCAACACTTCCTTCTTCAAACAGAATACTACTTGAAAATGAGATCACTAATTGATTGTCTACAATGGAGATTTTTGAATTCTTATCAAGCTCAGGATGTTTTGAAATTTCTTCCCAGATCTCATTGAGTTTTACTTCGGAGCTTTTGTACTTTCCTTTTTGGAATGATTTAGAAAGTTCATTTGCTTTCTTATTAAAGCCAACCGGATCATAATTAGCAAAGGCCATCATAAGAATGAAGAAACAAGCAATTAGTGTCATCATATCTGCATATGAGACTAGCCAACCGCCTTCATCATCTCCTCCGCCTTGCTGTGGTGCTTTCTTCTTTATTGCCATAATTAGCTCGCAGATTTCCAATCAAGTCTTTCATTAGGTGAAAGGAAAGAATTTAGTTCCTCGGCCACTAAAACTGGATTTGATTTTTCTAAAATATGCTTAACACCCTCAAGTACAATATTGTCTTTAGCTTCCATTTTTCTTTGAATTTCTTCAAGATTTTCTGAAATAGGGATAAAGCCTAGGTTTGCAATGATAACTCCATAAAGAGTTGTAATTAGACAAACTCCCATGGCCGGACCAATCATCTTCATGGCATCTTCACCACCAAGGTTTGCTAGAAGGACAATCATCCCAATAGTTGTTCCCATCATTCCAAATGCTGGAGGAAACTTTCCAAGAGTCTTAATCTTTCTTGTATCTTCACTTCTTAGTTGATTCATATTGTATGCACGTTGCTCAAGAATCTCGATAACTTTCTCTTTTGATAAAAAACCATCAGCAATTAACTCGAGTCCTTCTTTTAAAAATTCATCAGTTGCTTTACCTGGTAAGTTTTCTGCTGATTCACCCGATCGATATGCTTCACAAATCTGCATGATTTCTTTAATTACAGCAGGCGAGTCCACCATTTTTCCACCAAGAAATTGCTTGATAAATATCTTTAATAAACCACCAATTTTATTAAGTTGAAATGCAACAGATGTTGCTGCAAATGTCCCACCAAGAACAATAAATAGTGATGGACCATCAAAAAATAAATTTAAGTTATCAGAAGATAGCTTTAGGCCCGCAAAGAGGATCGCGGCAGAAATGATTAACCCAATGATTGAGAAAATATTCATTAAGAATTCCTTGTAAATAATTAATATTTCAAGTTAGATATCGGAACCTCTTAATATTACTTAAACACAATTTAAGAAATTCACGCCCCAGATTCTTTGCGCTTTATGAAAATATTCAAAAAATGGCCAAGACATCGACCATAAGCCGAGAGATAAGATTTTATCTCTAAGCAATTGAAATTATTGGTAGGCAAATAATTCCTTTGTAATAGTCATGTGCCTGATTAACTGAATTTTCTAAATAAGATTACGATAGGTTTAATGAATTTTTAAATGAAATTTACTGGATTTACGAAAATTATGAAACAGTTTTTATTTATATTAACGATCCTGACGCTACTTTCTTCTTGTATAGGGAAGGTTGAGGATGCGAACTCGAAAGAGACTAAGGGAATCAACTCTGGTGATACAGTACTGAACTTCGAAGGGATTGTTGAAGCAGTACCAATTGCTCCTGATAAAGTTGAGGTTTACTTTGCTCCGTCAACTGTAGATGCAGCTGAAGTTACTTATGTCATTAATTACGATGGAGCAGCAAACCCTATAACAGTGCCAGGTGAAACTCTCATACCAGACTATCGAGGATTACTTCGCTATACAGTAAATGATTTAAATATTAACACCTCTTATCTATTTAATGTACAGGCCCAAGACAGTGACGGTGTTCAGTCTGTTAATGATGCCCTTCAAAGTGCTAAAACATTTTCAAATGAGACAGCAAACTTCTTTGGTGTCGGAAATGTTAGGAACCTATCTGGAGGGGATTCTAAAAACTCATTATTAGTAGAGTGGCCAGCTGCTGAAATTGTTGGTGGGTTTATTCCAGATGATGTCGACCCTTCAAAATACGAGGTAATTTTAATTAATTCTGACTTAGCAACGCCTATTGCTTTTGATGATGACTCATTTTCACCACCAGCTCGAATTGTAAATTATGTAAGTAGTTCAAAAGTTTCACAACAGATAAATGGACTATTACCTGGAACGATTTATTATGTAAGGGTACGAGCTATACATCACGGCTATAGCACATATGGAAGTGATCCAGACTATCTAAAAGAATCAAATAATCGCTACCTTATTGCGGAGACTTTAAGTGATGATGCATCTGAAATTAATGTTGATCTTGAAAGTTTAGAGGTTGAGGTTCCTGCAGACCAAACAGGTCGAACTTCATTAAATTTGTCTTGGTCTCAAGGTGTAGGTGCCATTGATCATTACCGAGTTTATTATAAAGAGAACTCAACTGGTTCAGGTTGGTCTATTTATAAAAATGGACGTGACGACATTTGTAATGGACAGGAAACAAGTGATCCTGCCTACTTCTGTAAGAAAGTATCTTTTGATGTTAACCAGACAAAGATAGTAGAACTTGAATCATATACTGATTACGAAGTATATCTTTTACTATGCTTAAATAGCACATGTACTCCAGGTAACTATATCGAGTACACGTCGTCAGGTGTACATCGTACAAGTCCTCCTAATGCATCATTCTCTGGAATTACTGAAATTAAAGGTCCAAAGAACTTTTGGGCATTAAATGAAGTATATCTTCAATATGATCCGGTTGATTTATCAACAGGTGTTTTAGACGGATTATTAGTTGAGGTTAAAGCTCGTTCAACAGGTGAGCCTTCTATTGATACATTTATCAACCATCCAGATACGAGTAATCCAACATCAATTTATAGTTCTGAAATTGATTTATTTAATGATGATGAAGTCTCTATTCGAGGTGTTGATATGAATGCATCTGAAGAATATTGTTTTTCACTTATTCCTTATGTCTACATCGACAATATCGTTACACCAAATCGTTCAAGTGAAGTTACAAGTTGTATTCTTCCTCGAATCGTTGCACCAACTGTTGAAGACTTTGGAGGATTTGTTGGTAATTTACAATTTGATGCCGGAACAGGCTCGAGCACTGTCTCATGGTTACCACCAGAAGAGGGTGTATTTGATCGTTATGTTATTTTTGTAAAAGTAACAGCTGGGCCATTTAGCTTTAGCGATGCAGTTAATGGCCATGCAGACTATTTACGTTATGAAATCGATTATACAGATATTAGCTTTACGCTTTCATTTATGCCTAGCGGTAACTATACGTTTGGTATTTTAACTTATTTATCACAAGAAGATTTATATTCTGAATATAATTCTGGCACTCAGACAGTGTCGATTCCTTAATGAGAAAGGTGTTTATTATAATGTTGAAAAGGATTTTTATTTCGATTTTACTAATGACTGCAATTACAAGTTGTATTGGTAAAGTTGAAGATGCAAATTTAGAAGAAGCAAGGAATGCTGAAAGTGGAAAGACGGCCATTTCATTTAGTGGTCTCACTAAAGTAATACCAATCTCACATGATAAGGTGGAATTATATTTTTACCCAGCAATTGGGCCAACTTCAGAATTAACTTATTTAATTAAAATTAATAATTCAATCGTACCAATTGAGGTTAAGGCCGACTCCCTAATGCTAACAGATGAAGGCTTATATATCTTTACTGCAACAGGATTAGACGTAAATACAGATTATACGTTCTCTGTTGGAGTACGTGATGGACGAGATGGTAGTCAAAGTGCAAATGATCGTACATTAGCAACTCGAACTTTCTCAAACTATACAGCAGACTTTGCTGGAATTTCATCAGTTGAGCCTGTCGTCGGTTCTGCCGGTCAAAATTCTGTTACTGTTAAGTGGGTACCAGCTGTGACTTTGGGATCAACATTTAATGCTAAACCAAATGATCCAGTAGCTTATACAATTTCTTATATAGCAGCAGAAGATGGTGGTGTTTCAGATTTAATTCAAGATAACCATCCAGCAATTCAAAGAGAGCAAAACCCTAGTAGTTTATCATCTACTCCAAGTGGAAGTACAGAAAGAGAAAGAGTTATTACAGGTTTAATGCCAGGAAAGAAGTATTATTTCAGAGTAAGAGCAATACATAAAGCATATGCTTCATATGGAACTCTTGAAGGCTATAAAACTGAAAAGAATAATAAAGTAATGGCCGTGGATACATTATCGGCCGGAGGTTTATTTGATTGGAATACAAATTCACTTCAAGCAATAACACCTGATGGAGATGCTGGACTTTCAAAAATGGGATTTTCTTGGGTTAGCGCTGTTGGCCCATTTGCTGGTTATCGCTTTTATAATGTTAAAATGGCCGATGCTACAGACTCTCAGGCAATAGCTGAGTCTAATAGTGCAGCAGCAGCTGTTGATACAGTTTATGTTGATAACTTAAATGCCTCTTCTGATTATGAAACTTTAGCTGCTGATGACTTATCTACAGATATTATCAATCTTGATAGTTATGCTTATTACCGTGCTTTCTTAGTCGCTTGTCGAACTATTACATGTGGAGATGGAGAAAGAATTATTGGTAATCCTGTCTTGTATAGAGTGGTTCCTAAAATGGCTTCATTTTCAGGTATTTTAAAAATTAATAGTCCTCAAGACATTGCAAACTTAAACCAAATTAAAATCCAATTTGATGCCCCTGTTATTGAGACTGGTTATATTAATGAATTTGATATTTATTGTTACGAAAGCTCTACGGATAATTCACCAACTGTTCTTAATTACAATGTTGCAAATACAAGTGGAAAACCCGGTTGTAATGGTCTGACACGATTAGAGCCAACACCTAGCTATAATGGTTTTTCTACTTTCAATGAGATTACGATACAGTCAAACTTCTTTGCTCCAGGTGATACTGTCGCTGATAGAGAGTATTGTTTTTCTGCTGTTCCACGAATCGTTGGGACCAATTATACAAATAGCGATTTAGAAAATGCCATTATTAGATGTGTAACTCCAGTTATTAAAGTTCCAACTATTGATGATTTTCCAGGAGTAAATACAAATACATGTACAATGGGAACTGATACTTTAGATGTATCATGGAATGCTCCTACAAATGGTATTTACGATAGCTATGTACTTTTTTATCGAGAAAATGACGGTACAGATTTTAAGTTTTCAGATGCTCTTGCTGGTGATGCTAGCTATACTCGTGTGGATAGTATTACAGCAACTAATTATACAATACCATCTTTAATTCCTGGTAAAACTTATCAATTTGGTGTGCTTCCTTACGTTACAATGGGAACTCCTATTTATGGAGAGTTCAATGTTGGAGTTGGTAATTGTACAATACCAATCCCTAATCCTCGTTTTGAAGAATGGGTTGATGTTTTTGCTGTTGGACCTAAGGCTGATGGATTAATTACGCCTACTGGCCCAGATAGACAAAAAGAATATTTATTCGAAACTCTTAATAAATACGGTCAGCCTCTTGAGGTAGAAATTGTTGATGGAACATATGGGCCGACTTCTGCATTTGAAGATCAGTTTGGTCAAATTAACGGCTCAAATATCTTTAATGGGGCTTATGGTTCTAAAGACGGTGATGTTAGTAACGGTGTTCATCAGTATTCAAACTCTGGGATGATCCGCATTGCATGGAAGGATATTACTTTTAATTCTGGCTCTTCAACAATGTCAGATATGATTACGACATATGAAACAGGAGCAATTAAAAGAGATCGAGAGGTTGGATATCGTGTTTATCGTTCAGATGATAATCAATTAACTTGGAAGGATATCACTTCTGATGAATTTGAATTTCAAACTGTTGCTAATAAAGGTTTACTACATCCTGAGGATTATTCAGAAAGAAAGAGATCAAATGCAGCTGTTGATACATTCAAGGCAGTAATGTTTACAGATTATTCAGTAAAAAGCTTACGTGATGAGAATGAATTTAATAGAGCTCGAATTTATTATTATAAAGTTGTTCCTGTATTTAAGGGGAGTGAGCTTGAATATGATCGAGAAAACGAAAATCCACAGCATATTATAAAAGTTGTTCTACCTCCTGAGAATATGGCCTTAGTTCATCGTTTAATGGCCAATCGTCAAACATGTATGGAAGTAGGTAAGGATCATACAACAGATGTTAGCCAATACTACACATGTAGCTGGAATGGTGTTGGGGCCAGAGGCTTAAGTACTCCATGGATTAATGGTACTACTGTATACGATTTTGGACCTTCAATGTTAATTGATCGCTTTGAATTAGGTTGTAACTTCACAAGAGGTGATTATGGAAATGAATCCAGTAATCTTTCTGGCGCTCCTTTTGACTTCTTTGGATTAAATGATAATGGAACAAAGTTTAAAGGTTGTTTCAATCCTTTTGGAAGTAGTGGTACAAATCAAACGAGTGGAGCAGATCATCCTGCCCCTGGTGCATCTTATGCCGATCGACGTCAGTACCGAGTTGGTGACTGTATAGGCGATGATAGCACGATGATGTTTCCTGGAGATAGTACGTGTAGTAATCCTGCAACTTCACTTTTTAGAAGATTTTCTGCACCAGGAACGCCTGATAGTACTAATTTTCAAGATTGTAGTGATGCCGATCAAATTGCTATGAATTTCTTTAATCCATATGGTGATTCAAGTTCTTATAATGGAACGGCAACGCAAAGTGAATTTGCGGCCGTTTTCTATAATCGAAATGGAACTAATTCTATCTATGATCAAAGCACGTACGGCTACTATCGTGGTGCTGGTGGTGCCGCAAATATGGACAGCAATAATATAAGTCTATCTTACAAGAATGCACCATCAAGATGTTTAATAAATATTCCTGTCCAAGATAACTCTATTGGTGCAATGGGAAGTGGGCGCTTAAAGTCACGTTGGTTACCTGTAAATAAGCTTAATCGCTTAAGGCATAATGGAGCTGACGTCGATATAATGAATTCAACTCTAAATGAAGTTATTTCAAATAACTCGCTATATGATTCAGGCGCTAACTCTGTGCCTAACTCGACTTATTTAGATCTTGCAGGATCTTCTCGATACCGAGGGAATACAAAAGTTGCGAGAATCTTTTCTTCGAATGATTCTAAACTACCTGCTTTAACTGGTCTATCTCAAGAGCAGTCAAATGCCGTCTGTGAAGCTTATACCGTTAAAATTGGTACTTATAATGATGATTCAAATACTTTTACTCAGGTCGGTAGTGATAGACAAAAACGATTAATGAGAAGAACAGAAGGAATCGTTGCAAATCGATACCCTAAGGATTTCGATGATCTCTTAATTGATAGTCTTGAAAAAGGTACTTTTGTACAAGCTGCAGAAACATCTGGTGTAAGTTTAAACTCTTCTTGTAATGTTGAAGGAAGAGATATTGAGGACGGAGTTCATTACTGGGAAACCTATTCTGGTGAAGCAATACAGACTCGATATACTTCTAATCTTAATGGAGATGCTGCAAATCCTAGTAATCCTCCATTTATGACAGGGTCTAGTTTTTACGATGCTGATGGACAATTTCATAGTACGCAATCATGTATATCTCGCTTTGGTTTACAGGATGTGATTGGAAATCTTGCAGAGTTTTCTTCTGAGCAATTCTATTGTGACTTCAGCGGAGAACAACTAATGGTTGGAGGTGGTGCACCTTCAAATTCAATCTCTGTTGGTAGTGGTGCAACCTATGATAGCTCTTTGACAGCATGGGTTCAATCTTCTCCAGATACTGGGAGATGTTCAGTTTCTGAACTTGGGTCTCTGAGATCAAATACACATAGTGTTAGTGGAACACAAATTCCGATATTTGATATTTTTGGAAATGTTAATACAGGTGTTGTTGGACAAGAAAATATACTCGACAATAGCTCAATTGGCTTTTTAAGAAACGGCGGAGATGGATTCTTTTTTGATTTTGGACAAACAAACTTTGCTCCTCCATTGTCAGATAATGATACGATGTCATTATTCTGGACTGATAATGTTAAATCTCGTGCTAGAGATATTGGAGCTGATCCAAGACGTGGCCGTTACTTTAGTCCTATTTTTGGAATGCCTCTTGAGTGTCAAGGATCTGTTTGTAATACAAGTGATGACAATAAATCAATTACACTTGATGAATTCGTTACCTCATTTTCTCTTCTTCCTTCTGAATTCACAATCTCTGATTTTCCAGTAGGTAATAGTCAAATTTTTTCAGATGGTATGTCTGAAATTAATGTGAATATTGATGAATACAAATCACCTGATACATATGCATATTCATACAACTTTATTCAATCAGTTGATGCTGGTACAGGAACATCGACAACTTATGCAGATAATAATGGAGGAGCATTAAAGTCCTCTCTTGATAATGACGGAATCTCTGCAAATCGTGTCTGGTGGAGAGTTAATCGAGGTCGTATGAATATTCAAAACTTTGGTAGTTCAAAGGATGAAAGAACAGGTCGCTACAATGCCTTTATTAGAGGTGTGAGTGAATCAAATGAATCAGCTTATACAACTGTCGGTATACGTTGTGCAGTAAGAATTGAAGAAAGTAATGAATAAATAAAAGAAAAATTATGGTACGTATGCTCTATATCTTAACATTCATAACTCTTTTGGTGTCATCTTGTACACCGGTAGAGAAAGCTTCTGAAACAGCATCTATTTTGAATGATGGTGTTTATAAGCCTGTTGAATTTGAAATCATCGGTGGATTAGAGCGAGGTGAGTTCCTATTAGGTGGAAGTGGCGACGACATTTACATACGCATTAAGAATAATACAACTTATAATTTGACTGATGTCGCTTTAAATATTGATGAAAACTCATCTGCAGCCGTTAAGTTCTTTCCTGAAGATGATGGAAACGTTGCAAGTCCTGGATTTGGAGGAACTTGTGGAGTTATCGTTACTCCTGGGCAAGAATGTACTTTTCGTCTCTTTTATGGGGCAACAGTATCCGGTTCACATACTCAACCTCTTGACTTTGTTTATAAGACACTTGTTGATGAATATTCGGTAACAAAAAGCTTATCATTTTTTACAGGGACTTCAGCTTCACTCGTATTTGCTGAAGATGAAATTAATTACTCTTTTGGCGTTGTAGAAAGAACTGAGCCCGAAGTACTTAGAAAAACTCTCGTTGTAAGAAATGCAGGTGAGTTAACGGCCAGAGGTATTGCTATTACAAAGAATGACAATACGGCCTCAGGTGCATTTACAATGTTAAATAATACTTGTGGCATGGAACTAAAGAGTGAAGAAACTTGTCAGTTTGATGTCGAATTCATTCCAAAGAACTATGGTGTTGGTGCTCCTGACGGTAACGTTGACTTAGATTATACTTCTAATATTAGATTTGATTATAATCGTGATCCAGAAGGTGGGATTAGTGCTCTTAATGTTTACTTCGATGCTGTCTCAACTACAATTGAAGGCCGAATTGCTATTGGCGGTCTACCAAATCTTGAATTTGAAGATATAGTCGTTGGAAACCTTGATGATCTAACAATTAAAATCACAAATAAAGGTTATAAAGAAGCGATTATATCTAGTATTGATATTCGTGATCCTTCAAATAATCTTGTTGCTCGATGTATAAGAGATGGTAGTGCACTTCTATCTTGTCGTAGTCCTCTTAGTGATTTGACTGATCCGGCTAACGAGTTATCTCTTCCTGATAACCCTTTTAAAATTACCGATACTGCAAATTGTGTAACTGATGTTTCAACTATTGGATATAGTAGAAATCCTGATGGAACTCTTGATACTGCTGGTGTTCGTGAGGTTGGTGGGCGAACAATTGAAGCACCTGGTGAGTCATGCTTTTTTAATATTGTATTTCATCCAAGTGTAACTTTTGAAACTGATGGTAATTTTAATAATTATAAACTCAATGTAAGATTTGATAGTACTTGGAAAGATGGAATCCATATATTTAATGATCAGAGTTCTGATGAGAACAATTTCTGGTTTGATGTTGCTGAATATTATTCTGCGGCAAAACTATCTTTTGATAATATTGAATATCGAGACCTCACTTACACTAATCAGGATCCAACTGATAATGATCTATTTGAGTTTAATTTAGGTCGAGTCTCTTTGATTGCGGATTCAAATTACAAAAGTCGAATGAAGATCAGAGTTTTAAATACAGGGACAACTTTAGGAGAAATTACATCTGTATCGGACGGAGCATCTCCAACTCCAAATACAATTACTGAATCAAGTTATCATTTCAATACTTATTATCAAAATGTTAAGCATTCAAACTGTGAATACTTAGCTGGTGGTAATGGTCAATGTGATATTTTATTTGATTTAAATCCACTTGCTTCTTCTAATCCAGATAGTGTAGCAGCAGAATTAGAAGAGAATGGTGCAATGTATGACCATATGGGAGTATTCCCAGACCGTTATAAAATTTTCCGTATTAAGTACACAGACGGAACCACTTATAACGATGATATGTCACTACGTTCAGAACAAGAAATTGAAATGAGGCTAAAGGCCTTACTTGTTAGAAAAGGCTTTCTTGCATTTAGTGATTATTCAATGACTGCTGGAACAACAATGTCTATCCCTGCCACAACGGATACAAAGTATTTCCATATGAAATTGGAAAATGTTGGTACGGGTGGGATTACTTATATTAATATGCGTGATCCGATTAATTTTCCTGGTCATCCAAGTTGGAGTCCTTCAGCTTCAACAAATCAAAGGCCTTATCGTATTATTGATAACCCAACAAGTGCTCTTATAAGTGGTGCAGATAAAGACTGCTATGATATTTTAGATTTTGGTGGAATGAATGGACCTGTCTCTGTAACACCAGGTAATAATGCACCTTCTCTTCTATCTCCAGGAGAGATCTGTACTCTAACTTTTGAAATAAAGAGAAACTCAGTCGATAAGATAGGTGAGTCTTACTATAATAATGCTGATCGAAGATGGTTAAGAGAGTTTGATACTGATACGAACGGTACAAATGATGCTAGAACATTTAATAGTAATATAACAGGTGAAACAAACTTTTCATTTGAATTCTATGATGGTGATGGAATAGCTGATGCAGCAACAGGTTATACTCCATCTTTAAGTGGACATGGTGGATTATCAGCAACTTCTCAATATCCAATGCGTAGTGGTTCTCGTTCTCCTGCTCGATTAGTTCCTGATGCGCCTGAGCCTATGATTAGTGCTCTTTTATGGAGACAGGCGATTAGTCTTCCGAGTCAAGCACCTCTTGCTGGAGAATGGGGAAATACTTTAGCTGCCTCAACTATGCCTGCAATGTATCGAGATCTTTCAAAGAATCAAGCCGCTCCTCCAATCTCTTATGCATTATCTAACTCTATAAATAGAATTGCACCTGAGCTTGATACAAGTTTTGATTATGTATTCTATGGTGGAACTTACTATGCTAATGAAACAAATGTTGTTTCAATGAGGCTTTCAAATAGTGGTGTTCTTCCTGCAAGATCACTTTCATATTCAATCACTGGAGATAGTGAAATAACACTCAATCAGACAACTGGTTATATCTCTGGAAATTCACAAGGTATATTAAAATTAAACTTTGCACCAACTGCACCGGGACTATATCTAGCTACAGTTGACGTTGATTATCTCGATAGCTCTCAAACTTTGATTGATCGAGATACGTATTCTTATAATGACAATATCAAAACATTAACGATATCAGTCGTCTTAGAAGCGGTTGCGGCAACTAATGGAAGACTGAGTGTAACTTCTCAGCCTTTTGAAGTTTTATATGATGAGGCAACTGACTCACATACTGAAAATCTTCTTCCAGATTCATCTAGTCATATTTTAAAAATGAACGAACTTGATACAAGTACTTATGCTGTAATTGAAGCAGTACGTGGCTCAAGAGTTTATGCAAAAACTCGATTCTTTGCTGAAAACACTGGATCAACAACAATTACAGATTTGAATTTCAATATTAAAACGGGAGCAGGAGCCTCTGTACATGCAAATATTTCAGGTGGATTAGGTTATATTCTAGAAAGTTCAACATGTACTGGCCCACTGGCACCAGGAGCTACTTGTTACTTTGATATTAAGCATAATGCTTCCTTGAGTGAGCCTAACCAAACTACCAGAGTAGGGGTTCTATCTTATGATCTAGGTTCAGATCAGTATTATAGTGAAATGTTTCAGATAGAATTTCTTGCTGTTGATCCAGCGAAAGTAGAAATAGGAAGTATTTCGACAAATAATATCGTTGATGAAAATGGTGGCTTCATTCAAGATGCTTTCCCAATTGATATTGGTTTTTATGATGATACTAACCACCCTCTTCTCACTACATATCCGGGGGGAACAGTAGTAAAAAATGTAAACCTTCAAAATCCAAAAGCTGAAAAAGCAAGTTTCTTAAAGCAGTATCGTAACTATGTTGGTGATCAAAATGCAGTGATTCCAGCTGGAGTTTATCATACTATTTATAACACAGGCTCAATTCAGATCGAGGCCAATCGAGCATGCTTTTACGGGGATGATGAAGGTGGCCCACTTTCTGTTGATGAATGGGGATTTAATCAATCGACAGGAGCAAATTGTATATTCAGAATTACATATAATTTTGATGAATCATATGTTGGTCAAAAGATACCAGAGTCTGAGAATTATGCTGTTTTAGAATATTACGATAGTAAGCGTGCATCGAGTACAACGATGCCAATTTATATAACAGGATTTGTTGAACCAAATAGAAGCTCTGTTGGTGATGACTCAATTACTAATGTAAGTGTAACTTCTGAAGGTGAGGTCTACTTAGAATGGGAAGCGTTTACTCCTTCTAATATAAACTGGGGAAGTATACTTCGTTATCGAGTATTCTATTCACAACTTTCAAATAGCTTTGATAATATCTTTGATGCTTCAGGTGTTGATTATTTTGATACTGTTGGAAATGAAACGTATATAACACTTACCGGGCTTGCTCCTAGTCGTTTCCACTATATTTATATTGCAGCTGTGAGACAAACTCCTGGTGGAACGGAATACTTATCTGTAGCGCCAACAATGACGACGAAAGAAATTGTGGTACCAGATGAAACTGCAATTTACGACTATGAGAGTAAAATGATTATTGACCGATATGCTCTACCATACGGATCTGGCGTACCTGATTTTGCTAATAAAGAAAGTGCAAGGCAGTCGTGTGCAGCATCAAGTCGCACAATTAAAAAGCAGGGTGTAAATCGAACAAAGTACAAGTCTTTAATTGATTATAATGATTACTTATTAATTAATTCAGATAGCAACAATAGTGACTATATGTTCTACGCATTTCCTCATTGGTTAGATGATGAAGCAACAGATGTAGAACCTCTATTTTCTCCAGACTTTAATTGTAGTGAAACTAGTAAATACAATAGTGTTGATAATATTATGTATGTTAAAGATTGTGATACTTGTGCGTGTAATATCCTATCAATGATTGTTGGTGGAGATATGTTCCCGATGGATTCAGTCGTCTATACGTATGATGACTTCAACGGGGCCGCTCGATGTAAGATTAAGCAGTCAGATTTCTAAAAATCATCTCTAAGTAATCGTTTTTATTTAAGAGATAAATTTTCCTGATTAAAATAAATTTAGTTTTAAAATATAATGGTGATTGATGAGAGTGTTCAATTTTCTCACATTCACCATTTTGTTTATATTCTGCGTTAAGGGGTTTGCAGACGTACGTCCGTACATGTCCTTAAAGCTTGATGGACTCAATGATTTAGAACAGGTGGATAAGCGTTTCCTACGTAAGTCTGCCTTGGAAATTATTCTGGCCTCAAATGAGTTTGAGGTCCTTCTAAACGAAAATAGTACACATTCAGTATTTGAAATAAATAACTATGTACTCATCGCTAAAGCTGATCGTAACAAAGATAGGGGATATCGGCTTAATTATTCTTTAAGAAATATTTCTGCAAAGAAGACAATTGCATCTGTTAAGAGAACTTCAATTGATCGCAAGCGTCTCCAACTGGAATCTCGACGAATGCTATATGAGCTCTTCTATGGAGAGAACTTTGATCTCTCAACTAATGAGCTAAAGGTAAATAAACTTAGAAAAGAGCTTATTGCAGATATTGAAAAGTCTCAGAATGACTCGCTAGGCCCTGAGATCGATACACCGCCATCTGAAAGCGTTGATACAACTGATAATAAGGAAAATGAAGCAGCAGTTAAAACAGAAAGTTCAAAAGTTGTTAAAGAGGAAGACGAATTAAAAGTTGCATCTAAAAAGAAGAAAAAGAGAAAGTCAAAAAAAGAGACTGCCAAAATTAGTGAGTTTAAGTCACCAAATCTTGATTTACGTAGAAATATTAAGCGTGAAGAGAAGAAGGCCAGTAAGTTAACATTAATTCCAGATAGCTTCTACGCAATCGGTTACTTAAAAGAAACAACAAATGCAAATAACCTTGTTAGTGAAGGCGAAGAGGTGAAGTCATTAACAAATCTATCTAGTATTAATATCACTTATTTGAGTAATATTAAGATTGAGGAATGGGATGAGTACTTCAGTGTTGGAGGAGCATTCTCTTCTATTCTAAGTGAAAACCCTTACGGCATTGCCCCTCGCTTCTCTCTATATGGCTCATATAATAAAACTTTATTCACAAACACATTCTTTGGATCTGTTGATATTGAATATGAAAAGATCAGCTTCGCTAGTATTTCTGATCGTGGAGCAGGCTTAAAGGGCTTTGCAAATTCAACATTGTGGGCCGGTGTTGGGCTTAAGTATATTGATGAGATGTGGGGAAAAAAAGTGGTAACTCAAGGCTTTTATAAGAAAGCGCTTGTAGGTTCATCTGATTTAAGTAGCGATGGAAATAGTGTTGTGATTGAAGGAACAAAATTGACATTAGATATGAGTGTTAATTTTTATAAGAAGTTTGGAGCTGGACTATTTCTTGAGATGGCTAGCTTTAGCTCAACATCAAGTAAAGTGTTTAATACAGAACACCAAGTTGCTGGTGTTCGACTTGTTTATAATTAGGGAACTTTTGTGGATTTATTAGAAAAGGTTGAAGGTATTTTAAATGAGAGTGAGCATCGTTCCAAGAACGTTGTTGACGAAACTTTGATTTACTTTGGTGATAATTACAATAAAACAGAACTCGATCTTAATGAGTATTCTAAACGCTTACTAAAAATTAGTTTGTATCTATTTCAGCAAAGTGGTGTGGAACTTACTACAAATATCTTAAAGAGCTGTCGTGAGAATGAAATTTTAAACGCAATTAAGTCATATCAATTCTTTGCTGCAGAAATTGTAAAACTTAGCTCTGGGTTTAAATATTTAGAAAAGGTAAACCTATATGTTACGCCAACGGCTTTATCTTTACGATTGTTTGACTGTGGCGTTTCAAATGAAATTGTCGATGAAAAAATTAATAATCTTGTGAGAAACTTCAATGTAAATGGTGTAGCAATTGCTAAATACGAAGGTGAAACAGGATCAAATAAATTAATAATTAAACTAAATTATAAGAACCTTGAAAGAGTAAATAAAATTTTCAACAAGAAAGAGGTCGTTTGTGATGGAATTATTTAAGTCAAGTCGAACAGTGAAGAGTGATAATGAGGCGAGTGAAAAAGGGATAGATCTTTTTAAAAACCTATCTGGACTTGGAATCGTAGTAATTGATGATAACGACATCATTTTAAAAGCTAATAAAGTTTTCACAAAAATGTTTAGTGAAGTCGATGCTATAGGCTTGGCCTGGGAAAAATTCTTACAGTGTAACTTTAAGAAGGAACGAGCTAACAAATCAATGCCACAAATTTTCAAATATAAGAACGATATTCATAGTGATTTTATTATGCAAACTAGCATGGATAGAGAGACCGGGTATCGTTATTGTTGGGTATACAAAATCAATTCTCAATTATTAAATAATATTGCACAGAATAGAACGATGTTAATGGAATCAAAGAAGTTTGATGTATTCAATTATCTAGAGGATTCTATCTATAAGAAGAGCATTCGTTGGGAAAATTCTAGTTTAAAGTTACTTGAAACAACTTATGCAGATGAAGCATATCTTTATTCTAGTAACAAGGATGCACGTCGCTTAATTGATGACTATGTTGAATTAGTTTATTCAGTTATTAATTTAAAAGATATTAAAAGTCATGCAAATCTAGTCTTAAAAAGAGAAGGTCAGTCTCTATTAATCAGTGCAAGGATTGAGGATTTTAATTTCCAGCTTTCAGATTTTCAGACAAGACTAAAGTGGAATGGCGCAAGTCTTAAGCTTTCTGAAATTTGTCATGAAATCGAGCATCGATTAGAAGAATTATATGTTTCAGTTACACTTAAGAATAGAAAAGAGAATGATAAGTCATCATTGTTTATCGAATTAAATGTTGCCGATGTTGATGGAGTTCAATGGCATAAAGCTGATAACAAGGTAAGTGATGTATAGCATTTTAAAAATCACTTTCTTATTCTCACTATCATTTTGTGTTTTAGCTACTCAGAAATTTTATAACAGCGCAAGTGTGTCTTTAGGGATGATGAATCATTCTGTAACACCAAATGAAAGTGCTCTTGTGAGTACGGATGGAAGTGGCTCCTCTGATGAATCAGCTGAAGCAGCTGCAGCTGCTGTATCGGCAATTTCTCTTCAAGTTAACTGGGAATTTAAGTCAGAACTTACAAAAAGTTATTATGTAAGTGGTGTTCTTCCTATGATGTCGGCCGAAGGAACTGGTGTTTACTCAGCTGTGGTAGGGATTAATTGGTATTTTGGCGAGATCGGTACAAAGTATTCTTATACTAATGGTGGTCAAACACTAACGATTACTCCTTCAAGTAAATATTACTGGGGAGCATTTGTTGGTCCTGGTTATGTTGTCTACAACACTGAGTCAGCTAAGTTTACAGACATATTTTTTGATCTAGGTGTAAATCTTGGTGGATTTTGGCGCTGGGGAAAGGATCGAGGAATAAGGGCCGAAGCAACTGTTGGTCGAGCAACAGGAATCAACACAACGGGAATTAAAATGGGGGTCTTTGTAGGTATAAGCCAATATCTATAAAGGATTATTTTTTATGAAGTTATTTATTATTTTTATTACTACACTAAATACATTTGCCGCAACAATATCGATCAATTCAAATCCAAGTGAATGTGATGTTTATGTTGTTGATAAGAATGGTAAGAAAGTTTCGATTGGTCAGACACCATACAAAGCTGAGATGGAAACACTTCAATCAAATTATGGAAGTGATGGACCAATTCAGGTTGAAGTATTTAAACCTGGGTTTGAAGCATATAGTATTTCTGTTCCTTTTCTAAAAAAAGGGGATGTTGATATAAATGCAAACCTAAAAGTAGAGAAGAATATTCGTTTAGCTCAAGACTTTGACTTCTTAGTAGCAGATTTATTTGATGTACTAAGGTTAATGCGAGGAAAGAATCTAGAGTTAGCTTTTAAAAAGTTAGAGAAGCTAGAGGCGAAGTTTCCTCATTTTTCAATTATTCATGAAATGAAAGGTTCAATATCATATATGAAAAAAGACTTTAAAAACTCTTTATCTTTCTATCGAAAAGCTTTTGGGATTAATCCAAAAAATATGGAAGCTTATAGAATGAAAAAATATTTGGAGAAGAAATTTAATATTGCTTCAAATAAAGGTGAAAATTAATGAGATTACGTGCTTTAGTAGTACTTATATCAGTTTCTTGTTTAACGGTATTTGCAAATTCAGGAATGAGTGTTCTTCCTAGCTTAGAATGGCAAAGAAGTGAGTTAGAAGCAAAAGTTTACGACAAGATGAATCGTGGTGTTAGAGTTATTCTTAATCATGATTACTACTTTGTTGATGTCGAAATTGCTACAACAGCTCCTGAGGTTCCAAAGTTTAATATTCCTTTAAATAAATCTAATAATAAAGGCGTCTCAGGCGATGATAGTGTTGAAAGTAAAACTGTCGAAGCTGAAAAAGAGGCTAAAGCAAAAAAAGAGCAAGAAGAATTAGATAAAAATGGTAAGAAAATTAAGTTCACCAATGACTTACCTGAAGCAGATTATGGTGAAACTGTTGTATTTTCAAAGTTTGGTATGGAAGCTCCTCTAATTGATGATTTCAATGACTTTTCACCAAGCGGGAAAATCCTACTAACAATGGGGGATGATTCAAAGGCCAAAATTGAAAGAATTAAAGAAGGCTTCAAAAAGGAAAAAGAAGCATTAAATAAAGAAATCTCAAAGCTTAAAGAAGCAACAAGAGAAAAGCCAAGCTTTGTAGAACAAATGTGGAAATATAATACTTCAATCGATATTTTTAAAAATATTTCAGCTGTTAATATTCTCGTTCGTCTTCCAGAGTCTATCGTTAAAGAAGAAAGAATACGAATTGAAAAACTTATTCAATCAATTAAGCTGGGGGTATCTGGTGTTAAACCAAAATTCACTTTTGAATATACGGTGAAAATGCCTATACAAGAGAAAGAAACACTCACACCAAAAGACTTCATTAGTGCATTGAGTGGTGTCTCGAATATTATTGCAATCGTTCTAGGTGTTTTACTTATTGGTTTAGTGGGAAATCGATTAATATCAAAATTCTTTGAGTTAAGCAGTGGCTCTCAATCGGGTGGTAATTTTACTATGCAAAATGATAGTGCCGATGATGAAGATGAAGGGAGCTCAGGAGATGCCATCGCAGCTGGGGGAGGCGGTGGAAGTGATGGTATTGGTGTACATTCTTTAAATGGGGTGGAGAGATTTAAGGTCTTTGTAGAAAATACTCCTCAAGAAGCAATTCTACTTGTTAAGAAATGGCTAGCACAAGGAGATAAGAATTCTAAAGCAGCGTTAAGAGCATTGGTTCAACAAATTGATAATAATGCACTTAAGGAGATCTTTAAGATGCTTAGTGAACCTGAAAGGGCAGCATGGCGTGATCTATTGAATTCTCCTTTGACAGCAAATGAGCTAACAGGGGCCAATGACTTCATTAGTAATCAAATTGTTCAAAGTGTTATTGTTCCTTCTCTTATTGAAGATCCAAATACTTATGATTTACTTTTAAAACTTAATTCAGATGTAGTTAAAAAAGTTTATCAAGAAGAACCTTATATTGTTGCACTTGTTCTTAATGCATTAAATGATAGTTTTGTCGCAGAGGTTTTATCGACTTGTGATGATGAAATCGTTTCAGAGATTTTGCAAAGTTCAGTAGTTATAAAGGAAGAGGAAGTAAGAGATGGACAGGCTAAGATTAAAGATACTTTAAGTAAGTATATTGAAACAAAGTCTAACTTACCATTTGTTGAGAAGTTATTTGAAATACTTCCTAAGGTAACTTCAAAAGTTGAGAAATCAATATTTGAGACTTTAAAAGATAATGTTACATTTGAGCAATTCTTAAGTCTTAGTAGGGACTATTATCCGGCAGAGTTAATTGATTCTTTACCTGAGAAGTTCCTAAAGGAAGCTTTAACTCAATATGACTTAAAGAAAAGAGTTGCAATGTTAATGGGTCTAGATGCAGAGATGAGAAATTACTATCTCGATATATGTGCGCCAGATGGTACTAAGGCAAGAGATCTAATATCAATCGAATTTGAAACTATTGAGCGAGATGAAACACTTTTAAATAAAGTGATGAATGAGAAAGAAGATAATTGGAAAGATTTTGTTTCATATGTTCGAACTCTTATTAGTAAAGATAAAGAGTTTAAAAGCGAGATTGACTCTGTTGTTCATAATTGGGTTAGTCAAAAATATGGTGAAACAAATAGTGATTCACATCTAAAAGTAGCATAAATAAAAAAGCAGCTCTAAGAGCTGCTTTTTTTATATTTTTAATAACCTTGCCAATTTTCATCAAAGCATGAACTATCCATCTCTCGACAGCCATAGAATCCACCATGGTCCTCTGTTGTTCGATAAGCATTCTTCATACATGAATAAACATCTTTATTCTTAGGCTTACAATTTGCATAAATAATTGTGTCCATATGCTTTGTGAATATAACGTCTTTTCTATAATTCAAATACCCGTGGTTTCTCATAACGGAGTGCTTAGCTCCTAAAACACGACAATTCATTGCAACAGGTGCACCTGTACTTGTACTCACAATTGGTTTCGATGTTACACGTGCAAGAATATTTGGATTCCAAGCATTCCACTTCTCTTCGTATTCATCTACTAGGCCCATTAAGTGAAGTGCTTCATGAACAACAGTTCCACAAGATAAATCAACAGCGTAATTTCTCGAATTTGAACGAGCACCTCTACCTTGGAGACCGATATTTACCTTTGGTGGTTTATCAACTCTAGTGCTCTTATCCCATAGTCTTAAACTTAGTTTTCTTCCTGCACCATCAACAAGGTTTGATCCTTTGGTTTCATAGCAGCTTTTAATATGTCTAAGTAAACGAGTGCGTAATTTGGAATTATCAGATTTTATATTTAAATTGATATAAGCGAGGTAGTGTTCGCCTGCAACGTTTGCACGCTTAAGCGTGTACTTCATCTCAACTCGTGTACGACTGAAGCTTGGTGAGAAGTTTACTCTCATTTCTTGGCCACGCTTTAACTCATTACAATTATAGACATCGACTTTTCCATCAACTTTTACAAGTGCAAGTGCCTGTGTTGAAACAGCAGCAAGAAGTATTAATTTTTTGATTTTGTTGTTCATTATCCCTCCCATCGAATTGAGGGATACTACCTAACGTTTTTGCGCGTCGCAATGGAGTTGTAATATTTATCGAAATAGATGGCCAAGTACTTGAAACTACTTGGCCTATTATATGAAAATTTAATTCTGAATTACGCTTGAGCGGCCTTGAGTAGGTTCTTGGCGATAATCATGATCATCACCTCATTTGTCCCAGCACCAATCTCATTAAGCTTATTATCTCTCATCATACGCTCAACTGGGAACTCTCTTGAGTAACCGTATCCACCGTGAAGTTGGATAGCATCAAGAGCAATCTTAGTTGCCATCTTTGGAATCGCAAGTTTAACCTGAGCTGCAACTACTGGACCTTTCTCTCCTTGATCGTAACGGTAAGCTACGTTGTAGAGGAAGTTTCTCATCATTTCAGTTTCTGTTGCCATCTCTGCGATCATTTTTTGGATCATTTGATATTCACCAATATTTTTTCCAAATTGTGATCTTTCGTTAGCATATTTAATACACTGATCAACACAAGCTTGTGCGATACCAAGTGAGATACCTGCAATTGTGATTCTTTCAATCTCAAGATTTTTCATCATGTGATAAATTGAATCACCTTCGTTACCAACTAGTTGTTCAAGTCCAACTTTAGCGTTGTCAAAGATTAGCTCTCCAGTAGGTGATGCACGCATTCCCATTTTGTGGATAGGGCTACCAAAGTCAAAGTGACCTTTATCTTTTTCTAGGATGAAAGTCGAAAGGTTCTTTCTCTCTTTTCCTGTTCTTGTGTAAACGTAAGCGATATCTGCGTATTGAGCATTTGTGATCCACATCTTAGTACCGTTAAGAAGATAGTGGTCGTCTTTCTTTTCAGCTTTTGTTTGGATACCAACTGCATCTGATCCGTATTCTGGTTCAGACATTCCCATACAACCGATGTGCTCACCAGTGATTAGTTTTGGCAGATATTTCTCTTTTTGTTCTTTAGAAGCATTGTTTTCGATGTTGTTAACACAAAGAATTGAATGAGCTAGATATGAAAGAGTAGATGAAGCACAGGCCTTTCCAAATTCTTCCATAACAATCGTTGCTGATAGAGCACCCATTCCTGCACCACCATATTCAGGATCAGCAGTAATACCAAGGACTCCGATTTCACCCATCTTCTTGAAAGCATCCATGTTGAAGCTTTCTTCTGTATCATGCTTTTCTGCAACTGGAGCAAGCTCCTGTCTAGCAAAGTCGCGACACATTTTTTGGATTTGTTTCTCTTCCTCTGTGAAATACCACATAAATCTGTTCCCCTCTGTCATATTTTAGTCGAAATAACTTACCGTGTCTTACATCCGATGGCAAACGGCAGGGTAAATGTTTTTTTGACAATACAATATATTGATTAAGTAGGTGAAATTTGTAAGTACTTGAAATTGTCAAAGCGATTCACATGCCCTACA
Source organism: Halobacteriovorax sp. (assembly GCF_048381875.1). Taxonomy (NCBI): domain Bacteria; kingdom Pseudomonadati; phylum Bdellovibrionota; class Bacteriovoracia; order Bacteriovoracales; family Halobacteriovoraceae; genus Halobacteriovorax; species Halobacteriovorax sp. The sequence goes on from NZ_JBLXBP010000003.1 coordinate 442,944, forward strand.
ATTTTTTTAAGGAGTAGATAGATGCTTACAACACCTGTAGTCAAGGATGAGGACACGGTATTTCCAGGGGAGAATTGGTTCTTCTATTGGAAAACTTCCGCTTCCCTGTGGAAGTCCAAAATCGAGAAAACGTCATTAACTGATAAGATAATCGTACCAATTAATTGGAGTTTCCATACGGATACTGGGGATAAGATCGACTTTGCGGATCAAAAGCCCGAAACGGACTTCAAAAGACTCTATGATATCTGTCGTGAGCTAGAAAAAGAGATTATCTTTTTACTTCCGATTACTCCTGTTCCTTATTTACCAAACGGTGGTATTCCATATCTCTTGGCCCGCACGGCAAGTTGTGATGAGTATGGAATTAATCGAGCAAGCGCAGATAGTGAAGGAACAATACATAAGTTCTATAGTTTTTATGATCCTCGTGTCTATAAAGGCTTTTCAAGATTTTGTTCTCAGCTTTCTGAATACTTTGAAAAGAACGAAATAAAAGCTCCTCTTTGGGGTGCTAATTGTGGTCATTATACTCATGGCTATTTTCGCTCTTATCTCTATGATCGATCAGTTGCTTTTAATAGTGGTTTTTCCAAATTTATTGAAATGAAAAAAGCTGAGTTAAAACTAGACAAGATTACGGCCGATCAAGAGCAGGATTTTATTATTGAATACAATGATACGATCTCAAGTATCTATGAAGATATTTCTAAAAACTCACTAAAAGAAAATTGGCAGGGAGTGAAGAACTTCTCTTTCTTAGAAGGGGAGATGAATTCAATTGAAGCTCGTATGCTAGATCAGATTAGTGATACTAAAATTATCGATGATGCACTAAAGAGTCTCGATAATGGCATTATGCCTTCTTCTATTTTACTTCCTAACCGTAATAAAGTTGGTATTTATTCTGACTTGAAAAAGCAGGTTATTAATTCATCTCGCCTAGACGAGTTTTTTAATGAAAAAACGATAATTGCGGATAATGATTTTATTTTTAAGGCCTCAAGCGCCGTCAATATCTTTCACAATGTAAAGGATCAAAGAAGTAAGGATCAAATTGCAACATCTGGTTTTTTAGACTTCTGTAAGAAGCACTTTAGTTGGGATTATCGATTTTCTAATATTGAAAATTTTGATTGGGAAGACTATGTCGAAAGTTCGTTTCAATTCTTCTACTTTAATGGAAGTGAGATATCGACTGAGAGATTGGGGAAGGTGCTTAAGCTCTTTATGAGTGGTGGAAAGGTTATTATTGATATTGCAAAGCTCGATGTGGCCCTAAAAAGAAGACTTGAATCCTTCTATCTTGAAAATGAATTAAGTGTAGAAAAGATTCGTTATCTAACAGAGATAAATACCATCACAATGGGTGAGGGAAGATTATTAATATTTAATAGTGATGACTTCTCAGAAAGCTCAGATGATGAACTCGATAATTTCTGGAAGAAAGTGACAACAAGTATTGGCCATAGCTCTTGCCAAATTTCTCATAGTGGTGAAATCAGATACAAGTGGCAGGAAAGAGGAGTGGCCTCTTCAGACTTAAAGTATGACAAGGTTAAAAGAGTTAGTTTCTTTAATCCTTCTAGTTATAAACAGAAATTAAGCTTAAAGTATCCTTCGGAATATGTGTTTCAAAAAATGATCGATCAAAATCATGTTGAAATCACGAATACTCCTCATGAGATTGAATTAAGTTTTATGCCTAAGGGGACAATCTCTTTAGACTTTGGGATTATATCGGAGTAATTATGGCATCACGTGAAGATAAAATTCTCTATGTAAGTTACGTGTATAGTGAAAAGGTTAATCTCTTTTTGATTCGTGCATTATTTACTCTTAAAACATCGATCAATTTTCATGATCTCGACTTAGATCAAAGAATTGAAGTTACATCTGATGGGTATATCAGTGGTTTCTTTGATGAAGAAGAGCTAACGAAGTTTAGTTACGATTTAAGCGAACAATTTAAACAAGATAAGGTTTGCCTTATATCTCCAGAGGCATTTAATAATTCTTTAGAGGCTTCAAATAAGATTGGAGATTTAATTGATAAGTTTATTGAACACGGAAATATTTTAGAAAACCCTGATCGAGTAAAAAGGGGATTCCTATCGAATATTATTCGATAGGAATTCTAAAGCTTGCTTGCAGAGGCTTGTGATCTGCACCCTGAATATGTCCAAGGACATTGGCTTCAATAAGCTCCAAGTCACGATACCAAATATAGTCTAATTTATTACCAAGCCATTTCATTCTTTTATCTTTGCCAGTAAAACTAGCTTCAGTAAAACCTTGTTCTGATAATAGCTTCCTCATCATCTTAATTTTCTTTTTAGAATTTGTATTAAAGTCTCCAGCAAATACAATTGGTCCGGAAGTTGTTTTGATATATTCAATAACTTGTTTAAGTTGCTTTTCAAGCTTTCTCTTTCTTACAAAATTGATTGCATGAATATTGATAAAAGTAATATCTCTACCATCTTCAAGACGATAACTGCTTGCTAAAGAGAGCTTTGGTGTGCGAATAAAAGGTTCTTTCACCTTACTTCTTAGGGGTGTTATTTGTACTGTAGGGTATTTAGAAATATTTGTTACACCTGTTTTATACTTACGCCAGCTAATAAATGAAGTTGCTAAAATCACCTCTTGTTCAAAAGGGTTTATGAGTTTATCTTTCATTTCACCCTTAAGCTTAAACTCTTGTCCTAGCAAGATATCACTTTCATACATGAGATCATCAAAGTCATTGGCCCAGCTTTCATTCTTTCCTTTATACATATTCCATACAGTTAATTTGAACTCATTTGGAAAATAGCAATCACGACAAGAAAGTCCTTGGTGAAAGTCAATAATCTTATTCTTAGCTGGAATCTTGTGAATGAAAGAGTGTTTATTATTTACTGATGCAAAAGCAGGTAGTGATACCATAGAAATTAGTATGCTTATCATAAGCATTTTCATAACAAATCCTTTTGTTTGAAATATTAATTTCTAAGATTATCTCTAAGTTTTAGTATTTAAGCAAAAATAGAGAGGTGAAATTTTCTTTTTCTTAGATATAGTGTCAATAACTGACTTCAAAGGTAGCCTGCATTGGTTTATGATCCGATCCTTCATTTTCATTTAAGACGCGGGCCTCTAGTTGTTGGAGTCCTCTATACCAGAAATGATCGAGTTTTTGCCCTAGAAAAGTAAGGCGATCATCTTTTCCAGAGAATTCAGTTTTCTTAAAGCCTTGAGCTTTAAAAAGTAGATTCATTGAAATCGTTTTAGATGGAGTATTAGTATTAAAGTCGCCTGCAAAAATAATTGGACCTTCTAGATCTTTCACCTCATCAATTAATTCAGAGACTTGATTATAGAAAGGAATTATTCCAACAAAGTTTAAAGCATGAATATTTACGACAGTAAGGACTTCGCCATTTGAAAGAGGGTAGCTTGTTACAAGTCCCATCTTTGGTGTATTTGCTAGAGGCTCACGTGACTGACTTCGGTATGCTTTTTTTGAAATTGAACTAACTTTTGAAGATGTGAAGACACCTGTTGCTTCTTTTTTAGTATTGATAAAAGATGTGGCCATAACAACTTCTGAATTAACTGGGTTTTCAAGTTCTGTTTTCATATCCCCGGAAAGAAGGAATTCTTGACCTAATATAAGATCACTCTGCGCATCCATTGATTGATATTCTCTTGGCCAACTTGGTTCACTACCTTTGTACATATTCCAAACAGATACAGTAAAGCGCTCTGGAATTGTGCAGTCTTGGCACTTAATAGAACTATTTGATTCTAATATTTGAGACTTAGCTGGAACCTTAAAGATGAGATTTGCTAGGTTATTTCCTGCATGAACATTGATATTAATGAATGTTGTTAAAATCATGAAAATGCTTAACTTTTTCAAATCGAATCCTTTTTCACCGTTTTTTATTGTATTTCTTCCAAATCTAACTATAAATCTAGCTGAAATCGCAAAAAAACTACAGACAAGCTTGTAAATATTATGGACTGACCATATATATAGCACTTAGCATTTTTTGGAGTATTTAATGGAAAGGCCACTTTTCTATTCACTTTCACCTAAGTCATTAAAATCATTTCTTGAAAGTAATGGTCAAAAGGCTTTTGTGGCCACTCAGATTCTTAAATGGGTTTATGAAAAATATGAGTTTAACCCTGAAAATTGGACAAATATTTCCAAAAATCTAAAAGATCTTCTGCTTGAAAACTTTGATTTTAACCTTCCTAGAATTGTATGGAATGGCCTATCAAAGGATGGAACGAGAAAATTTCTTGTGGCCATGCGAGATGATAAGACTGTTGAAACTGTTATGATTCCTGCTCGTTCAAACCGCAAGACTCTATGTGTTTCCTCTCAAGTTGGTTGTGCTATTGGCTGTACCTTTTGTCATACAGGGACAATGGGCCTAATGAGACATTTGGAAGCAGGTGAGATCATTGGTCAATTCCTGGCCGTAACAAAGTTTCTACGTGATAAGGTTGGGCCAGAAGAGCGTCTATCAAATGTCGTCTTTATGGGACAGGGTGAGCCTCTTCATAACTTTGAAAATGTAAAAGTAGCAACTGAGCTAATGGTTAATGAAAAGGCATTAGGTCTTTCTCAAAGAAGAGTTACGATTTCAACTTCCGGACTTGTTCCTCAGATTAAGAAATTAGATGATTTTCCGCCTGTGAATATCGCTATTTCTCTACATGCTGCCCATAATGATATTCGTACTGAATTAATGCCAATTAATAAGGCATTTGATTTAGATCGTCTTCTTGGTGCCATTAAGGAAATTCCGCTAAAAGCACACCGTTATATCACATATGAATACTTATTAATTGATCAGTATAATGATCGAGCTGAGGATGTGACAGCTCTCTTGAATCTACTTCCAAAAAAGGTTTCAAAAATAAACTTAATCCCATTTAATGAATATCCAGAATCAAACTTCAAGCGTCCAAGTGTAAGTCGAATCAATTGGTTTAAAAACCAGCTAGAAGATGGTGGAATAACGACGACTATTAGAACGACAAAGGGAAGTGATATCCTTGCAGCATGTGGACAGCTAAAGAGTGAGCTTGAAAAAGATGCGAATCTTTGGGACTAATTAAAGACGATTATTTCTTATTCTCGTAATCCCAGTATTTAACTTTTGAATTCTTTGATGATGGAAGACGTTTTGACTTTTCCACTTGCTCATCTTGATCAACAGTATAACCATCTTGCCATTTTACTGTAGCTTTTTTGTTAACTACTCTCTGCTTAAATGAGATGGGCTTCTTTGATTCTGAGTGAAAAAATGCAGGTGCTTCATATTTCTCAGCAGAACATAAACCCGACTGTATTACTAAGGTAGTAAATACCAAAAGTTTAAAGTTTACTGATTTCATAAAATCCTCACATATTCCCATTAGGTTAATATCCAATATACTTTTCGGAATGCAGCAGATTTACTTTAATAGGCAAGTTTGTAACATGTTAAAAAGTTTACGAAATCCAATATTTCTGGGAAGATAGAGGTATGGTTTTATAAGCTCAGGGAGGATGCTTTGTCGAATAATAAATCTAAAGATCGTGCAGTTGTGGGCCTTATGGCCTTAGTGGCGGTTTTCTTTGTCGTGCTTATTTTATTTTCAGTATATACGGTAAATATTTTTAAGGGTAGCAACGACTACATTGCATCATCATCAACGAAGTCAAAAGATAAGATTGCTCTCATTGAAGTAGAGGGTGTCATTATGGAGTCTAAGAAAGTCATTGAACTTCTCCATAAGGCAGAAGCTGATGAAGCAGTAAAAGGAATTATCTTAAGAGTAAATTCACCTGGTGGAGCTGTTGCTCCAACTCAAGAAATTTATCAAGAAATTCTTCGTATTCGAGGAGTTGGTCAGTATAAAGAAATAACAAAAAAGCCTAAGCCTATTTATGCTTCTTTCTCATCAATTGCTGCAAGCGGTGGTTATTATATTGGCGCAGCTACAGAGAAGATTTGCTCTTCACCGGGAACTCTTACGGGCTCAATTGGTGTAATCATGCAATTTGTTGATTTATCAGAATTATATAAATTCGCCATGGTAAACCCACAAACAATTAAAGCTGGTCGCTATAAAGATATTGGTCAGCCAAATCGTTCCATGACACCAGAAGAAAGAGATCTTATGGAGAGAATGACTAGAGACGTTCACAAGCAATTTATAGATGACGTATCAGCGCAAAGAAAAGAGCGCTTAACTTCACCAATTAATGAAGTTGCACAAGGTCAGGTTTTTTCTGGAGCACAAGCTAAAAAGCTTGGTCTAGTAGATGATCTTGTTGGACTTTGGCCATGTGCACGTGGTCTGCATAAAACACTTGAGCTTGAAGGTGACTTAAACCTAAGTGAAATTAAAATTAAAAAGAAAAGCAACTTCTTCTCTCTTATTCAAGATCTAGAGGATGTGAAGGGTGCTGTTTCTAGCTTTGTTGAATATGTGAAAATGAGCAATTCGACGAATATCATGTACAAATAGTTGAGGTATAATGCATATCTACTTAAATTGGCTACAAGATCATATATTAGCTGTTGTGGCCTTTGTTTTTACTCTTATCCTGATTTATCACTACTTTAGTGAGAAGGATACAGGTGTAAAACTTTCAAAAAGATATCGAAATTCTATTTTCGAAGCTCAGTCAAAAGTATTCTTAAATGCTACACAATATCTAATCTCAGGTAATCGTGATCTTGCTATTAAAGAATTCCTTAGTGCTGTTGATATTAACCGTGAAACAATCGATACATATTTCGCGCTTGGTGGACTATTTCGAAGCAATGGTGAAATTGAAAAGGCCATTAGTATTCACCGCTCTCTTATCGCAAGGGATAATATCTCTGAGTCTGATCGAATAAGAGCTCTCAAAGAGTTAGCAATTGATTTTGATAAAGGTGGCTTCGTTGATAAGGCCATTGAAACATATAAAGATGTTTTAAAAATCAATCGCGATGAATTTGATGTTATTCAATCTCTTTGTCGAATTTATGAAGATATTGGTGACTGGGATCAGGCATATAATTATCGCATTATGCTATCGAAAGTAGGACACGAAAATCAATCAGAAACGATTTCTCATATTCTTGTTCAAAAGGCCAAGAAACAATTTGAGAATGGACAGCTTTCAAAAGCGGCTGAAGACTTAGAAGATGGCTTTCGTTTTGCTCCTTCTGTATCGGCTAAAATATTAAAGCTCAGAATTCTTCTTCATGAAGGTAATGTTGATGAGGCTAAGCTTAACTTATTAGAGCTTTTAAAAGAGCAACCAATGTATGCTTCATTTGCTTTTGAGTCTTTAGAGGAAGGATTTAAGGGAAGTGAAGATGAGAAGGAAAAGTATTTTAAGAGACTTAATTTAGTCGTTGAATATTTCTTAGAATTAAATGATGCTGATCTTCTTTCAAATGAATCGATCATTTTAACTAAGATTAGACTTTTTAAACAACAACACCAACTCCATAAAGCTTATGAATTATTAAGTGCTTGGGAAAAAGGTGAGAATACTACTTCTGATGCTCTTAAGTCTGAATATATTAAGATCTTAATTGAGCTCGGTAAAAAAGAAGAAGCTGTTACACAAATGAAAGGACTACTCGATAATATGCGCCAAACAGTTACAAAGCACTATTGTCGAGAATGTGGTTATAATTCAGATGATATTTTTTGGCGTTGTCCACAATGTCATGAATGGGAAACGATACAATTCAGATGGAAAGTATAAAGAAAACTATTCTAATCCTATTATTTGCAACCCAAGCTTTTGGGCAAGCAAAGAGTGATAAATCTTCCAATGTTAAGAAGACGATTTATTACGTGAATACTGTATACTCTCAGCTACATCAAAATCCTTCGAAGTTCTCAAGGGTTCTTTCAACTTTTGAGTGTGGACAACCTTTTTATGTAAAAAGTGCTCCACTGTCGAATTTCTACAATGTTGAATATTCTAATTACCAAGGCTTTATGAGTGTGGATGTTTTATCGAAAACAAAACCACAAGAATGCTGGCAGGATTTATATCGCCGCTTCTTTGATAATATTGAAATCGGTGTAACTGAAATTCACTATTGGGGACGTCTCCAGGATCTATTAAGAAGAGGGGAGAGTCGATAATGAAAAGGTTATTAATTTTAGGATTTATTCTTACATCTTTTTCATCTCCATTTGCTCAGTCAGATCAAAGTGAACTACCTGTCGAAAATGAATTTGTTAATTTTAATAAAATTCAAAAAGTATTAAAAAAAGATGGCCTTGAAAAAGTTGCCAAGAAGAAAAAGATTAAAGCTCAGGAAAAGAAAAACTCGATCGAAGATAAGAAGAAGTCTTTCTATAATACACCAGGAGGAAGACATTTCTGGGAAATTATGACTCAGTATTGGCTTGTCAAAAATGTAAACCTACTAAAGTGGGATTTTCATAAACCTGAATTTGGAGTTACTGAATACTTTGAAAACTTCCTAAAAGAAGTTGGCTACTTTGGCCTAAAGTTTAAAGTTCTGTATGTGAACTCTGCTAATATCACGCATTTTGGTTTTCCACTTTCAAGAAAAGACTATCTCTTTGTTGTAAGTGTTCCATTTATCCGTGCTATGGACTTATCAAAACTTCAAATATCTCTGTTAATGTTTGAGGACTTATTAAGATTAGAAAATGAACAATTTATTAGTAAATTCGATGATGCGACATTATTGAAGTTAATGAATAGTAACTTTTATAAGAAAGAATTCCCAAAGGAAGCATTTGAAAAGGTTCTAGCTAAGTATTCTGATATTGCTTTTAACTCTGGCTTTTCTTTTAAAGATCAGTTTACAGTAACGAAGAAAATGGATGTTATTTTGAAAAATAATCCTAAATATTGGAAGAATTACTATAGTCTATTAGAGAAGATCGACTCTTTAACAAAGGGGAACTTACTTTATAAGCATTATTCAAAGATTTATCCATCGCCTGAATTACAGCTAAAATGGATAGACCCAACGACTAATTAATATGAAGTTATTCGCCAAAGAAAAAGCTATTTATACCTCAAAGTATGCAATCTCAATTTTTATGTATTGGGTGATTTACTTTATATTAGTTTCTATAGCGTCATTCTTTCACTTTCGTCTTGGCCATAAATTGATAATTGTAGAAAATTGGCTATATGACTTTTCATGGCAACTACTCGTGATGGCCAGAATTCTGGGATTTTTTGCATCAGCATATCTATTTTCAGATATTCGAATTAAGGATATTCGAAGTCAGCTCTCTTTTGATTGGTATAATAATATTACGACACCTACTTACTTAGTATCGTTTGCTTCAATTTTGGTGTTCTTATTCTTTATTCGTCCAAGTCATTTAGAGAATGTTCAATTTTCTGTTTTTCAGTTAATTATCCACAATATCTTAATTTTTGCCTTTTTCTTCTTTGATTTTTTAAATTCAAAATTATTTCTAAAGAAGAAAAGGGGAGTTGGAAGGTTATTTCATATATTTGTTGAAGGATCTTTTGTTTATCTTTCTTTATTTGTTCTTTTTCCAAGAAATACAAGTTTAGAAATTGGTCACCTCTTATTATTTTATATGGCCTATATTCATCTGTATTTATTTAACTATTCAGTCTTAAAGGGAATGATCTTTGTATCAATAGTCTTTGTTCCGCTTTTTGCATTCTTAGGTCATGATCCATTGTGGGGGACATATTACTCGATGTTTTTCTCACGCTTAACGAGCCTGCTAATGCCGGCCATAAGTTTATTAATTGTAACAATCGCTTACTCATATTTTTTACGTAAGCAAGGAGAAGTATAGTGCAAGGTCACAACTTAGATATTTTTCAAATCTTACTTGATTCTAGTATTGTCGTAAAAATCGACTTACTATTACTTGTTGCAGCCTCAGTGCTGTCTTGGACAATTATCTTTCAAAAGCTATCTGCATTCAAAAAAGCGGAAAGGGCCAATAATGACTTTAAAAACTTTTTTAGTGGAGTAACTTCATTAGAAGAAGCATATCACGATGCACAGACCATTGAAGAAAGTCCACTAAAGAGAGTTTTTCTTTCTGGTTATCGTGAACTAAAGAAAACAGAAATTGCTCTGGGTGAAAATTATGCTGCTATTAAAGAACACTATGCTTCGATAGCAAACCAATCAATGGAGCGTACTCTTAGCAATGAAGTTGTTGAAGTCGATCAGACGATGAGTTCAAATCTAACAACATTAGCTTCAATTGGATCAATTACTCCATTTGTTGGTTTATTTGGTACCGTTTGGGGGATTATTGATTCCTTTTCAGGGCTTGCTAGTGGTGGAGCGACACTAGAGACTGTTGCACCTGGTATTGCTGAGGCCCTAGTTGCTACAGCAGTTGGTTTAGTCGCAGCGATTCCTGCAACTTGGTACTTTAATAAATTTGGTCAAAGAAGAAATAAACTTAGAGAACAACTTCATATTTTTAGTAATCAATTTATTAATGAAGTAGAACGCTATATTTCTTCAAAGTCTTAGGAGTATTTCATGGGAATGAATACAGGTGGAAATGGCGATGGGCCAATGTCAGAAATCAACGTAACACCCCTCGTGGATGTTATGCTGGTTCTCCTTGTTATCTTTATGATAACGGCACCTCTTATGCTTAATGGTATTGAACTAACTCTTCCAAAAACTAAGGAAGTGAATGTCATGAACTTAAGTTCGTCTCAAGTTGTTTTAAGTTTTACGAACTCTGAAGAGTTCTATGTTGGTAAAGATAAGATCTTAATGGCCGAACTGATTAAGGTTTTAAATATGAAGCTTCAGGAAACAAAGTCTCAGACTTTATTTTTAAGAGCTGATTATCAGTTAGAATATGGAAAAGTTGCAAAACTCATGTCATATCTGAAATCAAATAATATTAACAATATTGCATTGGTAACAGAATTAGAGGAATAGAATTATCGAAAATAATTTTAATAAATACATTTCAATATCATTAGGGGGACACATTCTCTTAGTGACGGCTTTGTATCTATTTTCGATCATGAAATTAGGAACTCCTTTTGATCCAGAGAAAGCAAACCTTAATAAAATGAGAGTCATTGGAAAGGCCATTAAGGTTGATGTTGTGGCCATGCCTAAGATGACTTATCAGGAATTAAAGAAACTAAGCCCACCACCAAAGAATAAAGTGGCAAAACCTAAGGTTGAAACGAAAGACACAGGTGGAAGTGATAAGGCAGTTTTAAAGAAAGAAAAGAAAACAAAGTCATTGGCCGATATGCTTTCTAAATATGCCACAAGAGATGTTAAAGAAGACAATAAGCCTAGAAAGAAAGTTAAAAAAATAGAAGAAGTCGAAGATAATACTGATTATAGCGGTGTTATCGCTGCTGGTAATAAATTAAGTGAAGGTAGCTCATATACTGGAACAAGTAGTGTCCAGGCTCAAGGTGCATTTGATGAGTATGTTTTAAGTGTAATGGAAGAGGTTAGAAGATATTGGAAGCTTCCAGCTTATCTTGCAAATTTAGAGCTATCTTGTCATGTGCAAATTTTTATTAATGCCCAAGGAAAGTTATTAGATTATAAAATTATAAAGTCTAGCGGTAATAAAGAATACGATAATAAAGCAATTAGCTCAATTCGTTCCGTTAAGAAGTTCCCTAGACCAGATAAGGAAATCACCAATAGGTTAGTTGCTGGAGAAATTGTTCTGGCCTTCCCTATATAGGAGGTACAATGAAGTATATTTTAAGAGTTTTTATATCATTACTATTATTTACAAATGTTTTTGCTGAAAATGGGCTAACTGTTGTTTCCGTTGGTGAAGCAGAAGTTGTAAAAGAAACCCTATTAGTTGAAAAAGTCTTCTCTGAGGGTGCATTTACGCCTAATGAATTAGAAGCTGCTGAAAATTACATAAATATCGTAAGAAACGATTTTAAGTTCTATTCAAATTATTTTCAGGTTCTACCGCGACGAATCTCTCAAACATCTTTTGATAATGTACGATTCTCTACTTATAAAGCAAAGGAGACAAACTTTCTTGCTCGCTTTCGTGTTAACCGTGATAACGGGACAACAAATCTTGAGTATCGTTTATGGAATACTTCAAACGAAAAAGAATTAGTAACAGGAAGTATTGCATATGATCAAAATAACCGTAATGCAATCCATGAAATTGCAGACAAGTTTTATCGCGCTATTGTAGGAAAGCCATCAATCTTTAAAGATAAGATTGTATTTGTTTCAGATCACAAATTACCAGAAGGAAAGAAAGAACTTTTCATCATGGACTTTGACGGTGCAAACCCAAAGAGACTCACTTGGCACAATGGAGTTGTTATCTCTCCTGCTGTTTCTCATGATGGAAGTAAGATTGTTTACAGCTTAATAGATGAATCAGTAAAAGGTGCAAAGAAGAACGTTAACCTTATGATCTACGATGTTGCGACTAGAAAAACAAAGATCCTTTCTAAACGTAAAGGTCTTAACTCTGGTGCAATCTTTACTAACGATGGGGAAGAGATCATTTTAACTCTTTCTCACCAAGGAAATGCAGAACTTTATCGTATGCATTTAAAGACAAGAAAGCTTACGCGATTAACAAAGAAATTTGCACCAGATGTGGACCCATCTCTTAATGCAGAGGGGACAATCCTTACATTCCTTTCTGGAAGACCTGGTAAACCAATGATTTATACGATGGATCCTTCCGGATTAGAGAAGGATGTAAAGCGTATCAGCTACGTTGGAAAGTATAATGCGACTCCACGATTTCACCCAAATGCCTCTGAGATTGTCTTCTCTAGCTGGCTTGATAACCGTTTTGACCTGTTTAAGGTAGGGGCCGATGGCCAAAACCTAGTGAGATTAACGAAGGATTTCGGCTCAAATGAGGATCCTGAGTACTCAAAAGATGGACAGTTCATTATTTTTACAAGTTTGAGGGTAATTTCACAATCTAAGGCCACTCAGAATGTCTATATTATGGACACTTGGGGTAAAATCCTGGGTCCACTGACCTCAAACTTCGGAAAGTGTACAAGTGGTAGATGGCTTAAGTCACTGTAATTACTGTATATCTATATTTTTTTTGAACACCCGAGCATTTTAGTCTTGTAAAAAATTCAGACGCACTGTATCATGAATATAGTTTAACACTATGCGACACACACAATAAAAAATACACGGGAGTTTTTACATGACAATCGAAATGAAAAAAGAATCAACAAAAATTGAAAACCTACTGTCTACTCTTCTTACAACTTTAGATGAGCAGATTTTCTTTAGTGAGTTATCAAAATTCTTCAAATCAGAGATTGCATGCGATGAAATCATCATCAACCTTGCTCACGAAGATGGAAGTTGTCGAATCGTTTCTAAGAATGCTAAGGCAGTTAAAAACGCTAAGAGAGTTTCAAAAGGACTAGGAGCTGTTGGACATGTAATTAAGTCTAAGAGAGCTTACTTTTCAAATAATGTACAAAGAGATCCACTTTTTGCTTCTACTAAAGAAGAAAATTCACACTCTGAATTATGTGTACCAATGATCATTGACGGTGTAATCATCGGAACAATCTCTTTTAAAGGTAATAACGAAGAAGTTAATTTTAAGAAAGAAGATATCAATACTGTGCTTGAAGGACTAAATGCTATCCAAAAGCCACTTAAGAATATGAAGATGTATCTTTCAGCTAAATTCTTAAATGAGTCACTTAAGCAAAAAATTGAAGAAAAAGACCATGAGTTAAAGAACTCTGTACCAGGTGTAAACCTTTCTCGTTCAACTACTCAAGAGAAAGAAATCATTGGTAAATCAGAAATCATGCAAGAGCTTCTAATTGCTGTTGATCGTGTAGCAGCATCAGATGTTAACTCTTATATGGCCGGTGAAACTGGTGTTGGTAAAGAGATGATCGCAAGAAGAATTCACTGTCGATCAGAAAGAAAGAACCACGCATTCATCGTTGTAGACTGTTCAATGGGGAACGATGACTACCTTGAAGCAGAAATCTTTGGAAAAGAAGAAGTTGATGCTGTTAGAGGATTTAGAGTAAAGAAAGGTGCCCTAGAAGCAGCTAACGGTGGAACAATCTTCATTAATAATATTGAAAAAATGCCTGTTAAAATTCAGGCAAGACTTATGAGCTTCATCAACGACCTAGCATACTCTAGAGTTGGAACTCATGAGAAACTAAGATCAAACGTAAGAATTATTGCTGCATCAGCACATAATATGAAAGAAAGAGTAGAGGAAGGAACTTTTAGAGAAGACCTATTCTACAATCTATCAACTATTGGTCTAAGAGTACCATCTCTTAGAGAAAGAAAGTCAGATATCGAAGTTCTAGCTAACCACTTTCTAAACCTAGGAAAGTCAGCTGAAACACAAAAGTCGATGTCTCCAGGTGTTGTTAAACTTCTTGAAGATTACAACTGGCCAGGAAACGTAAGAGAGCTTCAATCAATCATGGAAAGAGCTTATGTACTATCTCCAGGACTAATTGTTGAAAGAGACCATCTTGCTGACAGCATTAAAGTTGAGCAACAAGAGATCAATGAAGAAAAAGAAGAAATTAGAGTATTTAGAGAAATGACGCTTGGTGAAATTGAGAGAGAGCATATCTGTCATACACTTGAGCACTTAGGTGGTAACAAGACTAAAACAGCAAAAGTTCTTGGTATTACTGTAAAGACTCTTTATAACAAGCTGCATAGCTACGGAATGATTGAAGCTAAGGAAGCTTAAAAGTAGATTAAACAGAATTGATAAAGCGTGTTTTTGAAGTTAATATGTCAGTCTAATAAGGAGAAACCATGTCAACAGAAGACAATAGACTACCGAAGAACTTCAGAAATTCACCAGATTTAGAGAATTTCTACCGCTTTATCTATGAAAATAACTTAAGAGCTGAAGCTAAGAAGATGTTCGAAGCTCTAAAAGTTGCTACAACTCCTGTAAAGAAAAGAGGAAGAAAGAAAAAATCTTAAAATCTTCTCAAAAAGTCGCAAAAATATCATACAATATAAGATGCCCGTATTTTACGGGCATCTTAGTTTTCAAAGGATCAACATGGAAGTTGCTGAACAAACCAAAAAAGGTTTAAAGGTCTATGACCCTCTCTATGGTTTTATTGATTTAACTCCTCTAGAGATGGAAATCATTCACAGCCCATTCTTTCAACGTCTTAGATGGATCAAACAATTAGGATTTTCATTCTATGTATTTCATGGTGCTGAGCACTCTCGCTATGGCCATTCAATTGGTGTTTTAAATAATGCTCATCATATTCTAAGATCTGTTGGACGAGGTGTTGAAGATCACGAGTTATTTCAAAAAATTCAAGTAACCAAAGAGGCCAAATATCATCAGGCCATTCGTATATCTGCCTTACTCCACGATATTGGTACTTTTCTCTTTTCTCATACAACTGAGATGGCCTATATCAAAATAGGGGAGACTACTAATAAGAAAGGTGGAAAAGGTCTTAAAGATGACCACGAAAATCTTGGTTCATTTATTATTAAAAATACTGATTATGAAGGTGGTCTAACACGTATTCTTAAAGATCATGGAATTGATCCACAAGAAATTTCAGATCTTGTAAAAGGAACTCACTCTTCAATTCTTGCCAATCAAATTCTACACTCTGAAATTGATTGTGATCGTATGGATTATCTTTTAAGAGATGCTCATTATACGGGATTGAAATATGGAACTTATGATCGTGAGTATCTTCTTCATCATTTCACAACGAAGAAAGTTGCGGGACATGATATCTTAGCAATCAAAGAAAATGCTCTTCACTGTGTTGAGGACTTTCTAAATGCAAGGTTTGCTTGGTACTCACAAGTTATTCGCTCTCCTCGTGGATCAAAATATGACTCTATCGCTGATACGCTTTGTTATCATATGCTAGAGAAAGGCCATATTTATCGCTACAGTGAACTCTTAGATATTATCAGTAACGATCCAATGAGATTCTACGGTTTCAATGATTCATACTTTATGAATACGATTCATAAATTATTAGTTGATGGAAAGTTTGATGGTTATCCACATATTAAAGATATGGCAAAAATCCTTCTTCTTCGTCATGGAGCTAAGAATATTGATATTAGCGAATTCTCACAAAGCCTATTGGAACAAGATAATACTGGCTTTAATGACAAGCTCTATAAGAAAACAGAAAATAAGGCCCAAGATATTGTCAATATTGTAAAGATGAAAGGTGGAGCTGCTGATTGGGTTATCCCTGATCTTCCTAAGAAGAAAATTATCTTTGTTAAAAGTCCTCGAGAGTTAGCAAAGGAAACAAATAAAACGAATCTTTTACTTGAAAGAGATCCTGTAAAAATTTGTTTTGATGATGGCCAGGTACAGCTCTTAGCAGATGTGGAGAACTCAATAATCTCTAAGCTATCAAATACCATGAGCTACACGCCAAATTGTTTCTGCTCAGATGGAGCTTATCAAATTCTTCAGGATGAAGGGATTATCTAATTAATTTAGACGTCCCTTCGCTCTCTTTATAAGTGGTAGATAAATACCTTCAAGGCTTGCACCATCGTAATCAATAGTACTGAGATTTCCCGTAAGCAAGTCTAGCTCTGAATTTACAAATAGGACTTCTGTATAATTATCAAAAGTAGGATAATCGCGAACAAAAGCTCTCTCTTCAATTGAGTTTTCAAGATTTAATAGCAGGCAAATAATATTAGCACTACCTTTTGGCTGAGGTATTCTTGGAATAACAAAGCTTAAATTATCAATAAGGTTATTGAGATAATCTTGTCTTTCTTCACTTCCAAAAGTGACAAGGCCTTTATTTGTGATTGAAAAGAATGTTGCTTCAACACCCATAAAGCGGTGAGATTCATTATCAATTGATAATAATGATATGGCCTCATCTCTTGGTGATAAAATATATTGGCCAGTAATTTCATCAAATGGTGGAACAAAGATAAAGTTTTCAAAATTTGTCATACCAAGATCTTTATCCATATTTAGCCCAACGACTTCGATAGATTTTGATTTTGTTTCTCGACAAAGCATTCCCACTGTAATGGGACGAATCCTTTGACCTTCTTGAATTTGTTCTTCACACAATTGGCGATCAGTATAAGCAAGAGTTAAATTGATTTCTAGTTGATCAATATACTCGGTTTTAAAGCGATTACTTTCAGAATTGGTGTCATTTTGGATTACATAGATGATGTCATAAAATGATAGACAATTATCGACACTTGAATCATCGATACAATTTCGTGATCTAAGAAAAGATGAAAGGTGTTTCGGATCCACTTGTCTATTGTTAATTTTTTCAAGCACTTCTGACTCCTTGAGCATCAAATTTATATGATTCTACGTTCGAAATTGGCCATGTTCAAGGTGAGTTATGTTAAGTTTTTCTATAACTGACGCGGTGGGTTGGTTTTTTCATCCACCTTTGCTTAATATTTGATTTTGTTATAAAATTGTACTGTGGCAAAGAGGATTTTTGCCCACATTCAAGTTAGGAAGATTTGAATATTATAATGAAGGACTCATATCAATGATCTCAAGCAGTTACGCAAATCAAACTCATCAACTCTTTGGTAATCAAAACCTCAGCACCAATATGTGCTTTAACCTAGAAAATGTAACGGTTGATTTTGGTGGCATCAAGGCCATCTCTTCAATTAATTTACAGATTCGAAAAGGTGAAATCGTCTTTGTGACGGGAGCTTCAGGAGCTGGTAAGACAACGTTGTTAAACGTACTCGCAGGTAATATTGCACCAACAAGTGGAAATATTAAGATTGATGATCGCGTTTTCACAACTCAGGTTTTTCAGGACTTAAGATTAGTTGAGCACATGAGCTTACTAGAAAACCTTCAGTATTCATTTGATCCAAGTGTTTATCGTTCAAAAAAAGAATTTGAAAGTGATTTAAATGAGTTAGTAAAAATTCTTGGAATAAAAAATCGTATAAAATTAAAAGCAAAAGATGCCAATGGGGGACTTAGGCAAAAGGTTGCCATCATTCGTGCACTTCTTTCTAAGCCAGATGTATTCATTGCTGATGAGCCATCAAGCTCTTTAGACTTTGATAATACGAAGCGCTTATTTGATTTATTAAATATTTATAATTCTAAAAGAGGAACAACGATTATTTGGGCCTCTCATAACCGCGAGCTAGTGCAAAGATTCACTGGTCGTATTATTCACTTAGACAACTCTAGACTTATTCATTCGGGGCATGCATGTTTTATTTAAAGGAATTAGCAAGATTTTCAAAGAACAATCTCTTTGGTCAAATCCTATTTTCTATTTTAACAATGACTCTTGTTGTTGCCGTATCAAATTATAATCACTTTGAGGCGAAGATCTCTCGTGCTCTTCCATCAATGCAAAATGAGTACTACTTTAATGCTCTAGTTGATGGCGACCTAAATACAAATAGTATTACAAGAAAAATTAAAGGTCTTCCAGGTGTTAAGGCAATCGAAAGTATTAGTGCTTCTAAAAACTTAAATGTTACTAAACAGTTAAAAGATGTTCTTGATCTAGATAAGAATGAAATTACAGAAGTTATCTCAATGAAAGGATTAAAAATTATTCTTGATGAGAAAGTATCGGAGAGTTCAACTAATCTCATACGTGAGTATTTAGTGAGACTTACAGGTAAAGATAACGTCGTTTTAGGTGGTATTAGAAAGAAAATCTCGAATCACCAGTCATGGAAGGAAGTTATGACGGAAGTTAAGCGAAGACCATTACAGGTTGCTATCGTTGTTCTTTCAATCTTTTGGATCGTTGCATTTGTTGCAATTAGAAAAGACCTTAAGCAAGTGTCATATTTAATTGAGAAATTTCAAAGAAAAAAGAACGTAGCTCTAAAGATGTATTTAACAAATATTCTTATATGGACTCTTTTTGGAATTGTTATCTCATTTGCTTTCTTTGCTCCAAATGAAATCTTGGTCGCAACTATATGCGCTTTATTAATTTCAACATCAGCTTTGTATACGCTTGGGAAACTTGAATGGCAAAAAGCTTAGTACTCCTTTCATTTTTAATTGCATCTTCAATTGCTTTAAACTCTAATGCAGCGACAAATTATAACGCTGTAAAGAAAGAGGTTAATAGTAGTCGAGAAAAGATTAATTCTTATAAAAAGAAGATTCGTTCAATTGAAGAAAAGCTACAAATAAAGAATGAAGATTACTTGCAAGCAATGAAGTCAAGACAAGATCTTGATTATAAAATATTTGAAATAGAAAAAAATCTTAATCAATCATTATATGAGTTAGAAGATGATAAGACGAAAGTTAAAAAAGCAATTCGTCATGTGGCCCTAAGTTATCTTGAAAATTCAACTCATGAAGACTTATTAAAAAATCAACTACTCTTAAAATCTTTAAAGAAAGAAAAGAAAGAGATTCAGTCTAAAATAGAATATTGTACAAAACTAAAGAAAAAAGTTTTTGACTTAAGAACACGCTTAACAGAGACTGCCAAAGTTGAAAGAGAACTTTATTCAGTTCTTAGAAATCTTGAAAATGAAAAGAATTCAACAGTTAAGGTCTTTCTTACTGAAAAAGAGAATCATGAAAAACTTAAAAACGAATATGGTGAGTTAAAAAAGTCTTATCTTGCTAAACAAAGAGCAAAGAAAGAAAGAGCTCGTAGAAAAGCTGCAAAAGCGAAAAAGGGGAGTAAGTCTTCTGCCGCAACTCTAGCAGCAAATTTTGCAATTCCTTTAAAGAAATATATCTCAGCTGAAAATGGATCAAAAGGTATTACTTATACAGTAAAAAGTGGCGAAGGTGTTTATGCTACTAAAGAGGGAACAATTGAGTATGTAGGTTCTCTTGCAAATGTTGGTAATGTCATTATGGTTGCTCATGGTGGAAATGTTAGAAGTATTTATCTTGGCGACTTTGCTGCGAGTGTGAAAAAAGGACAAAAGGTTAAACTTGGCTCTACGCTTGCTAAAACTCGTTTTTCTATCAAGAAAGGAAATCTTAGTAAGGTTTACTTTGAAGTTAGAAAGAAGAATACTGCACAAAATACAGCACAGTTAATTAACGATAAAATAAAATTATAAGATTAGGATTTATATATGAAGAAGATAGTTTTGGCCCTTGCTCTAAGTGCCTTAGTTACTCCTACCTTTGCCAAGGAAAAGGATTCACAAGCTTCACGTTTTGAAAAACTAGAGCTCTTTAATAAAGTTATCCATATTATTGAAACAAATTATTATCGAAAAGTTAATATCGATAAGCTCATTGATGGAGCACTTAAGGGTATGTTTCAAACACTTGATCCGCATTCCGCTTTCTTAGATAAAGAAGTATTCAAAAAGATGCAAGAAGATACAAGTGGTGAATACGGTGGTCTTGGAATTGAAGTAACACAAAAAGATGGTGTACTTGTTATTACGACACCAATTGAAGATTCTCCTGCGGAAAAAGCAGGACTAAAGCCAGGAGATAAGATTGTTGAGATTAATAATGAGTCGACAATAGGTATAACTCTTGATGAAGCCGTTGATCGCATGAAAGGTGATCTTGGAACTGTTATTAATTTAGGTATCCTTAGAGCTGGTGAAAGAGATATCCGTTACTTTGATGTTAAAAGACAAAAAATTAAAACGAAACCTGTTAAGTCGTATGCTGTTAAAGATTATGTAGTCATTCGATTAAGCCAATTCCAAAAAGATGCTGCAAGACATGTTGTTCGTGCATTAAAAAAGCATAAGAAGCAATTAGGTAAGAAGTTTAAAGGTGTTGTTCTTGATCTTAGATCAAACCCTGGTGGACTTTTAAATGAAGCAGTAAATCTATCTTCAATTTTCTTAAATGATGGAGTCGTTGTTTCAACAGAAGGACGTGACCCTAAGAATAAAGAGATACGTTATGTGAAAAAGAGTGGACATAAAGAATTGGATTGTCCTCTTGCTGTTCTTATTGATGGAAAAAGTGCTTCAGCTTCTGAAATTGTAGCAGGTGCTCTTCAAGATCATAAACGTGCAATTGTCGTTGGGACAAATTCTTTTGGTAAAGGAAGTGTGCAAACTGTTTCTCAAATTACGGAAGATGCAGGAATTAAGCTTACTATTGCTCAATATATGACACCAAAGGGAAGAAAGATTCAGGCCCTTGGGATCAAACCAGATGTTATGGTTTCTCAGGTCGAAGGTGAGTTTGTTGAAGAGAATATGTATGACGATGGTGGAATTCGTGAAGTTGATTTAAGAAACCACCTAACTGCTACTGTTGAGACTGAAGAAGAGAAAAAAGCGCGACTTAAGCGTGAGAAAATTGCTCGTAAAAAGAGAATTGAAAGAGCACGTGAAATTAATAAACATATCAAGAATAAAGACAAAGATAGAAAGTATTCGGCCTCAGAGGACTATCAGGTTATTCAGGCGATTAAATTCTTAAATACTGTTAATAAATTCAAGAAGATGTAGAAATATTCGAAGTGGGATGACGCTGTCCGTCTTCTCACTTCGCACCTTTCAAGACATCATTATTGAATGACCAATAAAGTACCTTCTGTATCCCAATTAATTACCCATATAAAAAATAATCTCGAGTCTAATTACCAAAATATTAGTGTCACAGGTGAGGTCTCAAATTTGAGTTCTTCTGGTGCTGGGCATTGGTATTTTTCACTAGGTGATGCAAATGCTTTGATGAATATGGCCCTCTTTAGAGGGGACGCCATGAGAAATCCGATAATTAAAAATATCAAGGCCGGAGACAAGGTTATCGTTTCTGGTTCAGTATCGGTCTACCCAAAAAGAGGATCGTTCCAGTTAATTGTTAAGCGTATCGTTCCAGCTGGAAAAGGTGATCTACAGGAGCAATTTGAAAGACTAAAAAAGAAGCTTCAGGCAGAAGGTCTTTTTGATATGAGTTCAAAAATACCAATTCCTTCAATGCCTAAGAAAATAGGTGTTATTACTGCTCGTGGCGCAGCAGCACTACAAGACTTTTTAAATGTTGCAGCAAGAAGGTCTGATTATCACCAAGTCTTATTATCACCGGCACTTGTTCAAGGGGATAACGCACCAGCTTCAATCAGAAAAGCATTAGAGAAATTAATTGCATATCATCTCAAGGCAAAAGAAGAGGGGCGCACTAAGGATATGTTGGACGTTATTGTTCTAACTCGTGGTGGTGGTTCCATGGAAGATCTTTGGGCATTTAACGATGAGGCTCTAGCCTGGGATATTTATAATTGTCCAATACCAACCATTAGTGCTGTCGGACATCAAGTTGATTTTACAATTTCTGATTATGTAGCAGATCTACGAACAGAGACCCCATCAGCGGCCGCAGAAGTTTTAACGCAGAAGTTTTTATCAATTGAAACTGATTTAAATAGAGTTAGAAAAGATCTTAAAAACGCAATGGATGGCCAACTTCGAACTCGATATGAAGTTCTGGCCGAAACGTCACCACTAAGTTTCTTACAAGCACTTAGATCAAAGATTTCAGAATATAAACACGATCTTGAAAAACTTAATTTAATAAAAAGAAAGGAACAAATTCTTTCACTATATGAATATAGCTATGAGCTTGATCGTATCGCTCAAAAGCTATCTCGTGCTATTAAAGAAAAGGTACAAGTATTTAAAAATCGCAACCTAGAATTTGAAAAGATTCTTTCAGCATTGAATCCTCGTAACGTTTTAACTCGTGGTTATGCTTATACTCAAATTGGAGATAAGGTTATTGGAAGTGCAAAAGAGATGAATAAATTATCAAATGTGGATGTTGATATTCATTATGCCGATGGCAAGGTTACTCTTCATAAGGGGACAAAGGCATGATTAATTCACTGGAGCTAGGTGCTGAAAAAGCCAATGCGACTTCAAGTGGTGTTGATAAGTTCTACTATCATACTAATATCTCACTTGAGGAAGAAGTTTTAAGAGAGCTCGTTTATGCTGGCTTTACTCCAGTTCATGAAGACCTAGAATATCCAATTGAGTTTGAAATAGAATCAGGATCACCTCTTATTATAAAGCTTCAATCTTGTCTTATAGAAGTTGAAAGTATTGATCACCTAAAGAACTTAGTGCACTTTAACCGCGCTCTACAGCGACTTTATAAGTTAAATGAAAGCATGCACTTAACAAATTTAGATGAACTTGGAGAAGGTGGGGTAATACTTGAAAAGGTCTATCAAGAAAGTGATAGTAACTTTATCGGTACAATTTTTAAACTCAATGATGTTAAGAATGAATTCGCTATTACAAAAATAAAAAAGAATACTTCTCAAAATTACTTAGTCGTTGAAGACTATTGTTTTGAAGATGAGGAGAATTATTATCTTTTAAAAAATAAAGGTGAAAATACTCAAGAGTTTGCCATTGGAATCGCAAATGCCATCACCCTTATCAGTGCTAATGATAAAGACTTGGCAAATGAAGCAATCGGTATCAGTGAGCTGATCAATCAGCTTAGCTTTCCGGTGGTAATTTTAAATGATGATATTGTAAACTTTCACAACGATCATTTTTCAAAATTAGGAATAACTCCAGGACAACTTCTGAAGTCTGTTGATAGTGGCTGGATTGATATTGATGAAAATAAGTATAAGATCCTATCGTCAACATCTAATCATCTACAAATCATCTGTCTTGTAAGGCAGGAGTTTAATTATTCAAAATCACATTCAGAGCTTGGTATTATTACTAGCTCTATTGCTCATGAATTAAATAATCCATTGGCCGGAATTCTAGCGGCAATTAATATGTTAGAGCTCGAAGACTGGGCCGAAGAAGATGCTGCAACTTTAGAAGAGATGAAAGCTTCAGCGAAACGTTGTCAAAACCTAGTGAGTACATTCTTAGGTTTTTCACGTCTTAAAGAAAAACAAGGTTTCGACCAAAGTTTTGGAACAATTCTAGAGCAAGCAACAACACTTCTTAGTAATCGAAAAATTGAATCAGGGATTTCAATCGAAACTAATGTTTCAGCACAATTAGAAAATGCAAAAATATGTGGTGCTTCACTACCAATTATTCTTTATTTAATTTTAAGTGAGATGATGACTTTAAAAAATCATGAACTTCTCATTGAAAAAGGGGATAGTACTATAAAGTGTTTTTTTACTTTAAATGGAAGTGACATCAAATTAAATGTGAAAAATTTAAATCTAGAAGGTCAAAAGAGTAAGATTCTAGGGCGACTGATTGGTCACTTATTAGGACTTGAAAATTCCCGAGTGGATATCATTGGCCAAGATATAATTATCTATAATCTTCTCTAAATGAAGGCCTTTGGGTAGTTATACTTATTAGGGTTTGCCTGTGTGAATTTCTCAAACTCCACAAAGAAAAACTCTTTATTCTTTAAAGCAAAAGAGTCTTTAAAGATGATAAGTTCACGCTCTTCTCTCATGCACTTTGCCATATAGAGATTTGTAATATCAGCTAGTGCTTTTGGAAAGTTAACTTCTTTTAGCTTCCCTGACTTCTTGCGGTTGGTTTTTGAATTAATGTATTGAATTAATTTCTTATCGTGTCCCGGATAGCGAAAGATTAGTCCTTGGCGAATACCAAGTGCACCTAGAGGATAGATTGTATACTGCTCTGGTACCAGGTGATTCATGAGAACAAAGTCACATTGTTTTATTTTTTGTAACTCTTCTTTGTATTGGCCTTTTAGCTCTTCAAGGCTTTCTTTACCAATGAGGTTCTCTTTTAATAGATCAATTGATTTCTCTTTGTCCGTCTCATCCATTTTTGCATATGAATGATTGAATCGAATAAGAGATTCAAGGATTGGTCCTGAAAGCTTCATTGAGATTGTCTGCCAGTCAAGTTCAGCAATACGATCACAAATATATGTAATTTCATTTTCTTTATTTGTACAAGGATAAGAGAAGAGAATAATTCCATTCTTTCCTTTTACTGTAATAACAAAAGGAGCAAAAATCGACTTCATTTTATCTCGAATTTCCTCTAAGTTACTCGATGCTTTTTTGAAATTACAAAGGTCCAATTCATAGCGGTTTTTAGGGTAGTAGAGATGGTTGATCTTTTTGATACCCTTAGCAATAAATATATTTAAGTAGTTTAGAAATAGCTCCGCTGTTGCAATTGAATCATCAAGAGCGCGGTGGGCCTTGTTATGTGAGATTTCAAAGATTCTCGACATATAATTTAGATTTGAGTTCATGAGGGTTGGAATAAGGTATTTTGTCATAAGGTTTGTACAAAGGCCCTTATTCTCTAGCTCTTTTCTCCCAAGTCTTTTTAAAACAGAATTTAAAAATGGGATATCAAATGAAGAGTTGTGTGCGATGAGAACGCGATCTCCAATAAATTCTAAAACCTCTTCGATGACTTCATCAATCTTTGGTGCATCTTCTACTTCTTCTTGGGAAATTGAAGTTAGTTTTTGAATAAAGTCTGGAATCTTTCTTTCAGGGTTGATGAGAAAACTTTTTGTAGCACCAACTTTTAAGTTATCAATTTGGACGAGCCCGATTTCGATAATCTTATCTTTTTTCTGATTTCCACCTGTCGTTTCAAGATCAAAGACACAAAAATTCATGTCCTCGAGCATTTCTCTAGATGATTGATTCGAATTTGATTCCATTTACAATCCATGAAAGCCGAGTATTCACTCGTGGTTAGATATTGTATTTATTATAACAAAGTTCTCTCTACCGAGGTAGAGAGAAATTATTAAATTTGGGCTATTGTTTCTTTTAGTAATTCTAGGAACTTTTCCATCACACGTGCTGCTTCATGCTTAATATCATCGTGATTAAGTACAGTATTCTCAATCCCTGCCGCCATATTTGTCACACAAGAGATACCTAGGACATTTAATCCCATATGATTTGCAGCGATACATTCTTGAACTGTGGACATTCCAACGAGATCTCCACCAAGTCCACGATACATGCGAATTTCGGCAGGTGTTTCATAAGTTGGTCCAAGTACACCAACATAAACACCTTCTTTCAGGTCATATGAAATTGCCTTTGCTGAAGCTAAGGCCACTTCTCGAAGAGCAGGTGACCATGCATAAGTCATATCTGGAAAACGAGTTCCAAGCTCTTCTATATTTTCACCGACAAGACAATTCTCGCCAGTCATATTTAAATGATCAGTGATAAGAACAAGAGATCCTGATCCATAATCAAGATTAATTCCACCTGCTGCATTTGTAATAATAAGATTCTTTACACCGAGTGTTTTTAAAACACGTACTGGAAAAACAACTTCATCAAGAGAGTGTCCTTCATAGCGGTGAATTCGTCCTTGCATAACTGCAACAACTTTTCCTGAAAGCTCACCAAGTACTAATTGTCCTTTGTGTCCTTTTACTTTTGTCTTTTTAAAACCTGGAATTTCCTCGTAAGGAAGCTCGACTTTATTTTCTAAAAGATCCGCAAATCCTCCAAGACCAGAACCTAGAACAACTCCAATCACTGGTGTCTTATCAAATTTGCTCGCAATATAGTCTTTTGATTCTTCAAGTCTTTTAAGTAAATCACTCATTAGATTTCCTTCGTCTCAAAAATTAACTTAGTTGGCTTTGGCTTAGCAGTAGTGATTTTAATATCTTTTTTAAGATCAGCTAAAATACCATCTACTTGTTTTTTCTGATTCTTATTATGATAAATCACAACAAGCTCATCACCCTTAGCAACTTGCTCACCAACTTTCTTATTTAATACAAAACCAACACCAAAATCGACTTTATCACTTGCTTTAGAACGTCCACCACCAAGACTTACACAGTGAAGTCCCATCTGCTTACATGCGATAGCTGAGATATAACCTTTCTTAGGTGCTTTAAAAACTGTCTTATGTTTTGCAACAGGTAGGCGAGAGTAGTCATCACAAACTTTTTCATCACCACCTTGAACTTTTATAAGATTCTTGAAAACTTTAAGTGCTTTTCCGTTATCAATAACTGCACGTGCTTTCTTTTCACCTTCTTTAATTGACTCTGCTTTTCCTGCAATATAAACCATGGCACCAGCAAGCTTAACACTTAGGTCCGTTAAATCTTTTGGCCCATTTCCTTTTAGAGTTTCAATTGATTCAATAATCTCAAGTGAGTTACCAATATATTGACCAAGTGGTTGGTTCATATCACTAATCATTGTAACCATACGCTTATCAAAACGCTTTGCTGTATCTCTTAAACTCTTTGCTAGAGCTTTTGCATCTTTAAGATCGCTCATGAATGCACCATCACCAGTTTTGATATCCATAACAATACCGTTGGCACCTTCAGCAAGTTTCTTACTCATAATAGAAGCTGTAATTAAAGGAATTGATTCAACAGTTCCCGTTACATCTCTTAGTCCGTAGATAATCTTGTCAGCTGGAGCGATATCTTTTGTTTGTCCAATAAGAACAATCTTTTCTTTATTAAGTTGTTTCTTAAATTGCTCTAGAGTCAGTGATGTTTTAAATCCTTTAATTGATTCTACTTTATCAACTGTCCCACCAGTGTGACCTAGTCCTCGCCCGGCCATCATTGGAACTTTTACACCACATGCTGCAGCGATTGGCCCAAGAATAAAAGAGGCCTTATCACCAACACCACCTGTTGAGTGCTTGTCGATCACGTTCACATCTTTAAACTTGAGTGTTTTTCCAGAGTAGAGCATGGCATCTGTTAGTGCCGCTGTTTCTTTTACATTCATCCCGTTTAGGTAGATGGCCATAAGAAGTGCAGACATTTGATAGTCAGCGACGTCGCCATTAGTGATTCCATTAATGAACCATTTTATTTCTTCGTCTGTTAATCTCTTCCCATCTCTTTTTTTCGAAATGATCTGATATGCGTTGAAGTTTTGTGACATAGTATTCCTTTAATTTATTTTCAATTTCCATAATTTGGCGCGCATTTATTGCATCAAATTACTTCTGCGTATAGAATAGTAAAAGAGTCATTATAATGGCGGCCTTTAGAGGTGGCAATGATGAAACTTAATGCGCTTTGCGCCAACGTTTTAGGATTTACATGTTCATGAAAAAATTAATTATAATATGTTTAACGCTTTGTTTTTCATTTTCTTCAATTGCTCAAACTGATTTCAAAGAAGAGGGGATTAGAGATCTAACAACAGTTGCTGGTCTCGGTCTTGGTGGAGCAATTCTAGGTCTATCAACACTTTCATTTGTTGAAGAGCCTAGTGACCATTTAAAGAATATTCTTGTTGGTGCTTCAGTTGGGATTGTCATTGGAGTTGGTGTTGTTGCTTATAATCAAGCTCAGAAATCTCAAGCAACAATTCAGCAAACAAGTATTAAGAATTTCGACACAAAGAGTCGTTTAAATTGGCATGCTACTAATACAGCTAAAGATATCAAGAAATTTAATAGTGTAAATCCGAAAGTGGGATGGACATTCAATTTTTAATCAATCTATAATGGCCCTGAATTGACATCGGGGACACAATGGAAAGACTTATCTCAGTACTTGGGCTAGTGGTTATGCTAGCAATCGCTTTTGCCTTATCGACTAATCGCAAAAAAGTTAATTGGCGACTTGTTATATCAGGTGTGCTTCTCCAGGTTTTCTTTGGACTAATCATTTTAAAAACATCTGTTGGGCAAAACTTCTTTGAAGGTGCGCGTGGATTTTTTACGGCCATTTTAAATTATACTAATGAAGGCTCTAACTTTATTTTTGGGCCATTAACAAATGTACCAAAACTAGGTTTCATTTTCTTTGTTATGGTTCTTCCAACCATTATTTTCATGTCATCATTAATGAGTGTTTTCTACCATTTAGGAATAATGCAAATCATTATCAAAGCTTTTGCAAAAGTAATGTCAGTGGTTATGGGGACTTCTGGTGCAGAGTCTCTAGCAGCAGCTGCAAATATCTTTGCTGGCCAAACTGAAGCACCGCTAGTGGTTAAGCCACTTGTTTCGAAAATGACGCAATCTGAATTAATGGCCCTGATGACTGGTGGGATGGCCACGGTTGCAGGTGGGGTTTTGGCCTCATATGTTGGATTTGGAATTGATGCTGCTCACTTACTGTCTGCATCTGTAATGTCAGCTCCAGCAGCACTTGTTTGTGCCAAGCTCATGATTCCAGAGACTGAAGAGTCTCTCACACAAGGTGATTTAAAATTAGAATTAAAAGATAATAGTGTTAATTTAATCGATGCTGCTGCCAACGGTGCAAGTGAAGGTGTAAAACTTGCTATTAATGTTGGTGCAATGTTGATTGCCATTATTGCTCTTGTAGCAATGCTTAATGGTGCCATTGGTTATGTAACCGGTTTATTTGGAGCAGAAGGAATTACTCTTGAGCTCATTATGGGGAAATTATTTGCTCCATTTGCTTGGTTACTAGGAGTTGAGTGGAAGGATGCAGAAATTGTTGGAATGCTTCTTGGTAAAAAAGTCGTACTAAACGAGTTTGTGGCCTATCTTGATCTAAAGGACAATATGGGTAACTTATCAGAGCGCTCAATTACTATTGCAACTTATGCTCTTTGCGGTTTTGCTAATTTCTCTTCAATCGGAATTCAAATCGGTGGTATTGGTGGCATTGCTGAAAATCGTAAGCAAGACCTAGCAAAACTAGGGGTTAAGTCTCTAATTGCTGGAACACTAGCATGTTTCATGACTGCTTGTGTGGCAGGTATCTTTATCTAAAAATTCTAATTTTACAAAAAACTGATTAGTTGAGTAGGTTAACGCGGAATATTATATCTTCTAGCGTAAAACCTTGCTCACACGTACAATTATTAGTAGGTTAAAGTCTTGGCTTGAGCTGCGCTCGCCGATTTGCCTCGCGCGTTATCGAAAGAACGATATAAAGTTTAAAAGGAATATATATGTCTAAAGATTTGATTATTAACAAAACAGTTAACGAATGGCGTGCTGTTTTGATGGAAAATGGAGAGATTCTCGATTTTCTAATGGAGAGAGTCAAAGCAGACTCTAATCCTCATCCAAGGCTAGGGAATATCTACCGAGGAAAAGTTTTAAGAGTTCTTCCTGGAATGCAGTCTGCATTCGTTGATATTGGTTACGAAAAAGCAGCATTCCTCTACGTTGATGACGCATACTTACCAACTCTTGATGAACAAAGAGAGATGGCCAAGAAAGCGGAAGAGATTCGTAAGGAAAAGAAAGAGAGAAGCCTTGTTATTCCTGATGAGCTAGCAACACTTTCGGAAGAAGTTGATATGCGTATGCGTCCAGAGACAGCAACGATTGAATCATTCTTAAAAGAAGGGGATGAGATTATTGTTCAGGTTGCAAAGGAGCCAATTTCGACAAAGGGGCCACGAGTTACTCGTCATGTCACAATTCCAGGACGCTATGTGGTTTACATGCCATTTATTGAGCACACTGGTGTTTCTCGTCGTATTGAAAATGAAGAAGAGCGTGATCGTTTAAAAGAGATGCTTGAGACAATCCGTCCAGAAGGAAAAGGTGTCATTGCACGAACAGTAGCAGAGGGGAGTTCATATAAAACTCTTAAAACTGACTACGATATGCTCACTAAAATCTGGAAAGAAGTTCAAAAGAAGTCAGAAAAAGAAAAAGCTCCAGCTCTTTGTTATGAAGACTTAACTTTTATTCAGAGAGTTTTACGAGATATAACTGATGAAGATGTTGATAATATTATTATCGATGACAAAGATGGCGTTAAGGAAGTTGAGAAATTTGCTACTAAGTATCTGCCACAGATTAAAGGTAAGGCAAAATTCTTTGATGAGACTAATCCAATCTTTGAAAAGTTTGGTGTAGGAATTGAGATAGAAAGGGGACTAAGTAATAAAGTTTACCTTCGCTCTGGTGGATCACTTAATATTGATCAAACTGAAGCACTTGTTTCAATTGATGTTAACACTGGTAAGTTTGTTGGGCGCAAGAACTTAGAGGAGACGATTCTAAGAACAAATCTTGAGGCCGTAAAAGAAATTGCTTATCAGCTAAGGCTTAGAAATTGCGGTGGGATTATCATTATCGATTTTATCGATATGGAAAAAATTGAAAATCGTGAAACCGTTTATAACACCCTTGTTGAGGCATTAAAGAAAGATCGATCAAAGACAAAGGTCTTACCTATTTCTGAACTTGGACTCGTTGAAATGACGAGAAAGAGAACTCGCGATACCCTGACTCGTATTATGTGTGAGCCATGTCCGTATTGTGAAGGAAATGGAATTGTTAAGACAGTACATACTGTTTGTTACGAGATTGTTCGCGAACTAAAAAAGAAAATTCGTAACAATCCACAGCAGAAGAAGATTTCAATCTACGCTCATCCTGAGGTTACAGCTTCTCTTTGTAGTGAAGAGCTGGATATCATAGAGACGATTGAAGAAGTGTTTAGCGTAACGCTACAGATTCGCTCAGAGAACTCGTATCACGTTGAACAATACGAGATTTTCTAAAAATGGCCGGGTTGCTTCGCATCCTGGCCGTACGATAGGGAACTTTATATGAGAGCATTTCTATTCCCATTACATAAAGTTTCGTATCAGGCAATTCTGAGAAAACCCCTCAATATATTTGAACCCCGCTATATTCGCATGATTCATGATGCTGAAATGGAAGGGGTTCCGGTTGCTCTAACATATGCTAATCTCGGCCAGCATGCTTCAGCTGATCACGGAAGTATTCCTATAGAGCATGAAAAGTATGGAAGTGTGCGAAGAATTACTGGCCTTGGCCGTGTGCAGATTCTTCAAAAGTCGAAAGATGGCAGTATGCTCGTTGTTCTTGAGCCATTTGCAAAAGGTGAAATCATTAGTGTCTACAACGAAGATGCTCCATATAATACAATCGAAGTGGAAAATATTCCTGAGTTTTTAACAGTGATGCCAGAGCATATGATTTCATTGCAAAAACTGCAGCTCGTATTTCGTGAATGGGCCAAGTCGTTTTTTAAAAATCAGGCCGAGTATGATGCTCTTATGCACGCGGCGGAAGATCCGATTGTTCTTGTTGGTGCCATCACTGAATTTGTTATAACTTCCCCTGATTTGAAGCAGGGCATCCTCGAAATCGATGACATCAATGCCAAAATCGACGTCCTTCTCGAATGGATGAATTAAACCTCGTAATTTCAAACACTTGTCAACGTGATAAATTCTTCTTTTCACTGACTATTTCTTTACTTAATCCACTGCTGCTGGTAGATTAGCACCACATTTGACCGTTAATTTTACTCGCTTCCCTGTGGTAGGGAAGCCAATAACAACTATTGTCCAGGAGATAAAGTATGATTTATGAGTTAGCATTAGTAGCTCACGCAAGCGCTACTGAAGAGCAACAAACTAAACTTAAAAATTTAGTTGCTGAAGTTGCAAAATCTTATGATGGTGATGTTCACCTTACTGATGATTGGGGAATGAGAACTTTTGCTCAAACTGCCAAGAACGGTGCGAAACAAGGTAACTACATCTATTTCATCGTTTCAGGAAACAAAGACCTTAACACTGAACTTCAAAGACGTTTCAGAATTAACGAGCACGTACACAAGTACCTAATCGTTAAACTTGACGAAGCAGATGCTGAAACAGCTGTTAAAAACTACAAGACTCCATTCTCAAAAGCTCACCCAGGTTCACAAACTGATGAACTAGATAAAGGTGCAGAAAAAGATAAGAGAAGATTTGCTAAGAGAAAGCACTGCTGGTTCAAAGCAAATAGCATCACTGCAGATTGGAAAGATCCAAAGACTTATAACTGGCTTGTTAACGAGTTTGGTAAGATTCAACCAGCAAGAGTAACTGGTGTTTCTACTAAGCACCACAGATGGGCCCAAAGTGCTATTAAAAGAGCAAGAAACATTGGTCTAGTATCTCACGTTAGAGGTGACTTCGCTCACTAAGATGTGATTGAAGATTTAATGTAATTAAGGAAATAGTGGAAATTAAGTATTAAATGAAAGAAGAAAAGCCAAATACATTCACACCAATCTCAAAAGAGAACTTCACTATTGGGAAGCTTATCTTCTTGTGCGTGGTTTGTTTGATATTGAGCACAGCAGGTCCGCTTGCAATCTTCGCTCCACTTCCTGCTGCATTTGCATTCTTGCTATACGGGAACTTAAAGACTTTTGTAACTTTTGGTTCAGTAATTATTCTCTCATTAATTGCGGCGCAATTTGGAGAAGGGCTCATAATTCTGGCGAATTCAGCTTATGTTGTTTTCTATGCTGTGATTATTGGATTCCTAAGTGCTTCAACAATTCTTCGCAATGAAAATCCTGTTACAGGGTTATTAAGAAGAGGATTTTTACTATTAATTGTAATCTTTAGTTTAATTGGGATGGTTGAATTAATTTTTCCATCGACATTTTCTCAAGCGATTACAACAACTGTTACAGAAAATATTGATCAATTAAAGAGTGCTCCTGACTATGAAGACTTCATTGCTCGTGGTGGGGAGATGGCAATAGCTTACCAAGACCTTATGGAGCATCCAGAGAAAATCATCAAGATGATTTATCAATGGTTCTTTTCAGTGGTTTTTGTTGGTACATTCTTTATCCTTTGGTTAACAAGTTTCATGTTACTAAGAAATGCAAAAATGTGGAAAATGCTACATGGGCATGAGTATAGCTTAAAAGACTTTGTGAAATTCCAAGTACCAGAGTTCTTTTCATATATTTTGATTGCTGGTTTAGCATTATTTCTAGGCGGGGAATACTTAGGAGGAGAAGTTGTTGAGGTTGTAGGCCTTAACATTTTAATGTGCTTAGGCGTATTTTACTTCTTTCAAGGAATGGGGGTTTATCTCGATTTCCTAAAATACATCAAGGTAACAGGTTTTGTTCGCTCAATTCTTGCTATCATGACTATTTTCTTTGCCCATCGCTTTATTGCGATTGTTGGACTCATCGATGGATGGGCCAACTTTAGAAGATTTTTTAAAAAAAATAAGGAGCTATAAAATGAAAGTTATTCTTAAAGAAACTGTAAAGTCTCTTGGTAACGTTGGTGAGATCGTTAACGTATCTGCTGGTTATGCAAGAAACTTCCTAATCCCAAATGGTGCTGCAGTTCTTGCTGATGAGTCAAACACAGCACAGGTTAAGCACTACGAAAAACTACTTGCTAAAAAAGTAGAAGAAAACAAAGGTGAAGCAAAGAAAGTTGCTTCAGCTATCGACGGTCTAAATATTGATCTTGTAAAAAGAGTTGGAACTAACGGTAAACTATTTGGTTCTGTTACAACTAACGATCTTGCACAAGAACTTGAAAAGCTTGGTCACACTGTAGAAAGAAGACACCTTCTTCTAGAGAAGCCAATTCGTTCAGTTGGTAAATTTGATGTTAAAGCTACTATCTTCTCTGGAATTGAAGCTGCTTTTACAGTAACTGTAAAAATGGATCCAAAGCAAGAAGAAGAGAACAAGAAAAAAGCTGAAGAACTAGCTGCTGCTAAAGCTGCTAAAGAAGCTCTTGCAAAAGAACAAGCTGAAAACGGTACTGACGGTGAAGAAAAAGCTGAAATGACTGAAGATGAAAAGCTTAAAATGGAAGCTAACAAAATTCTTAGAAGCTAATTTTGCTAAATATTAAGAGGGGGGCTTAAAGCCTCCCTTTTTCTTTCTATTACTTAATCATATTACGGGGCAGATATGGTTGACTTATCCAACGGCAACAATACAAATATGAAAAAGGGAATCACACTTCCTAATGATACTTTATCTGAAAAGTCGCTACTTTCTTGTCTAATTTTAGACAGTCAGTCTTTTGATGAAATCTCAGACTTAAAACTGGAAGGAAAAGATTTCTACGATCCAAAGTATGGAATTGTATTTGATGCTATTAAAGATATGGTCTATTCAAATAGTCCAGTTGATTACGTAACAATTTGTTCACATCTTTCAGGGCATAATCGTCTTGAGGAGATTGGGGGACAAGGATTTATCCTCGATATTACAGAAGATCAGGTTTCAAGTGTAAACCTACGTCACTATGCAAAGACGGTTCGCGATAAGGCATCTCTAAGAGATCTAGTTCGTCAGGCCCGTAAAGTTGCAGATAAGGGTGCAACCTTTTCTGGAAATGCGCAGGATTTCATTCAAGAAGTTGAAGCAACTTTCTTTGGTCTTACAAATGAGGCCAAGCAAGGAAGTATGGTTAAGCTTAATGAATGTCTAAAAGAGAATATTAAAGAGATTGAGGATACTTCACGTAAAGCCGGTGAGATTCAAGGTGTACCTACTGGTTATCCTGCACTTGATAAGCTTTTACTTGGTATGCAAGCTGGTCAGCTAATTATCCTTGCTGCCCGTCCTGCCATGGGGAAGACGGCCCTTGCTCTTAACGTTGCTCAAAATACATGTGAAATCTCAAAGCTTCCTGTTGCTCTATTCTCACTGGAGATGATGGCAAAAGAACTTTCAATGAGACTTCTAACTCAAAGAGCTAAAGTTGACTCTAAGAGAATTCGTACAAAAGATTTCTTAGAAACAGATCTAAGAAGAATTGGGCAGGGGATTAAGCAACTTGCTGAACTTCCAATTTATATCAACGATAATGCTGGTACAAACCTACTTGATATTCAGTCTGCCTGTCGTAAGATTAAGGCATCTGAAGGTCTAGGTCTAGTTGTTATCGACTACCTTCAGCTAATGAGTTCACATAATAAGGCCCTACCTCGTGAGCAGCAGATTTCAGAAATCTCAAGGGGCCTAAAGAATATGGCCAAAGAACTTGAGTGTCCTGTAATCGCATTATCACAGCTTAACCGTGGTGTTGAGGCAAGACCAAATAAGCGTCCTATGACATCCGATCTTCGTGAATCTGGTTCAATTGAGCAGGATGCCGATATCGTTATGTTCGTTTACCGTGATGAGTACTACAATCCTGATACTAAAGATCAAGGGATTGCAGAAGTAATTGTTGGTAAAAACCGTGGTGGTGAAGTCGGAACAGCGAAGCTAACTTTCGTTGGTGCTCATACTAGTTTTGAGAACATTGCATATGGTGCTGAAGACCAACCAGGTGGATAAGAGCTACGCTCTCTTTAAAACAGAATCAGGCTTCTTAAAACTTGAGAAGCCTGTCCAATATTTTCAAGTTACAAATAAATCCATTACGAATGTATTAACAAATGAAGTTCAAAAGTTTGATACCCAAGCATTTGATGAATTGTTTAATAAAAAGTGGCAAGTTCAAATTCTAGAATATGAATTAGGACATCTCTTTCAGTGGGATGATTTATTAACACAAGAAGAGGTTAATCTTGCTACATTCATAAACTTTGAATCAACTAGTGAGCTCACCACGATTGAAGATGATGCACTCAGTGGTGCAAGAATTACTTGTGAAAGCTTTCGTGATGAATATCGTAATAAGTTCAAGGCAACTTATGAAAACCTCTTAGATGGCAATTGCTATCAGTTAAACCTTACTCGTATAATTCCATTAGAAGTTAATGATATTTCTTTATTAGAGAAGTCATTTCGATATGAATCAATCTTTTCAAGTCTGGGAGAGTTTGCACATTTAATAAACCTGCCGCTACAAGATCGACTTATTCTAAGTAATTCACCAGAGTGCCTTTTTGAGTATGATTTTATTGAAAAGAAAATCGTAACAAGGCCTATTAAGGGAACAATAAAAAAAGAGTTGGGACGTGATTCTTTAATTGGTGATGTAAAGAATGAAAGTGAGCTCAATATTATTACGGATCTTTTACGCCACGACCTTTCTGGCATTGGTGAGAATTTCTCAGTTGTCGAATCATTGCGTGAATTCTTTGAAGTACCGGGCTTAATTCATCAATACTCACGAATAAGTGTGAAAGAAGATCATTTAAATATTCCAAAAGTACTCAAGGCCATCTTTCCTGGTGGTAGCATCACCGGTGCTCCAAAGAAGAGAGTCTTAAAGTTAATCAAAGAAATCGAAGCGCAAAAGCGTGGACTATATACGGGCTCTACCGTTTTGGCCGTTGATAAGATAGCTAAGGCATCGATTAATATACGCTCTTTAGATGTGATTAAGTCCACTTGTGCGGCCCGTTACGGAAGTGGGGGTGGTATTACACTACTTAGTGAAGAAGTCAGTGAATTCGATGAGTTACTGGAAAAAACTAATAGTTTTCTTAAGGTTTTCTTTAAAGATGTAAATTTCTAATAAAATCTTACAATCAAATTGATAGTTTTGACATTCATCTTTGACGCTAGATATGATTTTTTTGTGACAAAGTGAAGCAAAGGATTGCTTTGCCAAGGAATAGGTTAAAAAACTTGTCACTGGAGAGGGAGTCAATGGAAATGGCAAACAAAGACAACACAACAAATATCGATAATACTCACAACAAGGAAGTTATGGTGCAATTAAAAGATTTAGTTGAAGCATCAGGCGTACCAACAGATTTCATTAAGAAAGAGTTGATGGTTGATGACACCGTTTCAATGGATGAATTGAGAGCAAAGATGCTAAAGTTTTTAGACGCGACTTTTGAAGAAAATGGCGTCGATACTACTCGATTAAACTAGTCAGTTAAAATTTTGGAAACATAGGACTTGTTTCTCAATAATCTCCTTTTGCCCTTTAAGTATTGCTTAAAGGGCATTTTGTTTATTTAACCCCCAAAATTCAATAAAGCGTTCAGCGGTATTTTTTTCCAAACATAGCAATTTAAAGAACTTACTAATTTTTTGTTAAGGTCAGCGTTCTTATTTCCGATACTTAGATTGATAAAGGAATATTTTCACAGGAATGTTGTATGGATATAGCATCAGTTATTGGTTTAGTTTTAGCGGTTGGTGGGATCATGGGATCCATCATGTCAGGGGGAGCGATTTCGATCTTCATTGACGTACCTTCTATCTTAGTTGTTTTCCTCGGTCTTGTTGGGGTTACACTCTATCGCTGGCCAATGGAAGTTATAAAAAGCCTTGTCTCAATTGCCATGAAGTCGATCTTCTTTACTGCAGTTGATCCTAAAGAGAAAATTAATAAGATTAAAGAACTAGCTGAGCTAGCTCGTCGTGAGTCGGTTTTCGCTCTTGAAAAAGCAGAGATCGATGATCCTTTTATGAAGAAGGCCATGACACTAGCGGCAGATAATAGACCACCTGAGGTTATCGCATCAATTCTACAAATGGATATCGACTCAATGGAGTCTCGTCACAAAACAGGTTCAGATGTTTTTGGTGGGGTTGCTGCTGACGGTCCGGCCATGGGAATGATCGGGACCCTAATCGGTCTGGTACAAATGCTTCAGAACCTTTCAGATCCGTCGGCCATTGGTCCGGCCATGGCCGTTGCCCTTTTGACAACGTTCTATGGTGCTATCATTGCCAACATTTTTGCTAACCCGGTTAAGAATAAGATTGAATATCGTTCTCAGATGGAGCTTATGTCCATGAGTATTGTTATTGCGGGAACACTAGGGATTGTAGCGGGTGAGAACCCACGTATGATTATTGAAAAATTAAATTCATTCCTACCTCCAAGTGAGAGATCATCTGACGATGACGGCGGTGGTGAAGAATAAAATAAGTATTTGAGGATTAAATACGAATTTGGTGATCAAGGAGTAAGACCATGGCAGATGAAAGTGCTGCAGCAGTAGATGAAGGAAATGTAAAATGTCCACCGTGTGAAGAGGGTTTACCGGGGTGGATGGCCACGTTCTCCGATCTGGTTACACTTCTACTGACATTCTTCGTACTTCTATTATCGTTTGCAAAGACAGAAACAGCAAAGTATGAAGCCGCTCTAGGTTCGATTCGTAATGCCTTTGGAGGTAACGTTCTTCAACAAGGTGAAGTTATCCAAAAAGGTAAGTCTCCAGATAATTTTCCAACAATGATGGAATCTCAAACTCCTATCCGTCCTTTTCCAATTGAGTTTCTAACGATGGAAGGGATCCTTGATAAGCATGAAATCAATCGCGGCTCAGATGAGAGCCTTAAGAATATGCGCTATGACCTTAAAGAGTTTAACCTCAATGAAAACGTCACTGTGTATGAGCAAGCTGAGGGCATTGCCGTTCGACTTAAAGATAAGATTTATTTTAAGCGAGGCTCAGTTGAAATTGATTCAAATAAAATAGCGGTTTCAAGTTATCAGAGAATGATAAATCTTCTTAAAAAGAGGAATTGGAAGGTCTTTGTTATTGGGCATGCCGCTCGCGGTGAAGTCTCTCGAGATGGAAAAAGTGATGCTTTAGAGCTGTCTTCAGCAAGAGCAACGGCCGTAACAAAATCACTCATTAGGCGTGGTGTCGCACCAGAGAGAATCTCAACAGTATTCTATGGTGATACACGTTTAACTGATCTTCCAGGTCGTTCTCAAATGGAAGTTGATCGTGAAAATCGCAAGGTTGTCTTCTTAATTAGAAAACGTGACCTTGAAGACAATGGCCATAAAGTCGATGCACAATAAGAATTTCTGTAATCTAAATGCAAAAAATACTTTAAAGGAGTTTCTCAAAGAGGAGCTCCTTTTATCTAATAAGGCCATTAAGACCTCATATATTTCTAAGAATGCTCTTCAATCCTCACTTAAGGAAAAAGGTGAGCTCTACCTTCCACATGATCTTCTAAATCGCTCTCTTGTAAACCCAATTTATCATGGGCCAGAAATTGAAGTGATTGAAGAAAATGATATTTTCATTGTTGTTAATAAGCCTCATGGAATCCATGGACATCCAATGGATTATAGCGAAACCAATACAGTTTTAAACTTTATGAGAAAGAGATTCAATCTTTCAAGCCTTGGTAAGAAGGGGGGAGATTATGAAAAGGGCCTACTTTATCGCTTAGATCAATTAACAAGTGGTGTGCTAATTTACATAAAAGATGAGCTTATTCACCAAAACCTTAGGGACTCTTTTGGACAGATTGCAAAGGAGAAGACCTACCTTGCAATTGTTAATGGTAAAGTTGAAGAAGAATTAAAATTAGAAGATCGACTCATCTCCTCAGGAGTAAAAGGTGAGAAGATGATTATTAGTGAAGCTGGTAGTGAAGCAAGTCTAAAGCTTCGTCCTCTTTATTATCATGAAAGCAAGGATCTTAGTCTTGTGGAAGTCAGTTTATATGAAGGTCATCGTCATCAAATACGTGTTCAACTTTCAAATGCAGGCTTTCCAATTGTAGGGGACCCTATTTATAACGATAATTATCAAAGTGGAGATAAGCGTCTTTATCTTCATGCCTATCAATATTGCTTAGAGGTAAATGGCCACTTGTCTTGTTTTAAAGCAAAAACAGCTGATTTATTCTGTGATCTCTTGGACTTGAATAGTCTGGTGGATGTGGCGAGCTAAGTTATTCTTATTCTTAAGTGTAGCAAGTTTTACAACATATTTTCCTTCAGAAATCGAAGAGAGGACCATCTTTGGGTGAACTAATTTGACGACAACCATCATTGTTCTCTCAAGGCTTTCTGGTAGAGCGTACTTTGCAATAGAGATATAAGAATTTGCCAACGCCTTGTACATTTCCTTACGTAGAATCTCTTTATCTTCGATATTTTCTGGAATAACTTTTACGTCTGCTGGAATCGTTACTTCTAAATTATTATCATTACATCTTAGAGTCCAAGAAGGGTGAAGGTACTTGTCTAGGCGCACCTTTACTGAGCGACAAGACGTCGCCTTCATGCTTTGGGCCCTTTGCTCAAACATGTTGTTGTCTCTAAGCTGAAATAAAAATAAAATAAAAATTAAGATTCCAAAGCCTAGCACTGGATTTTTTAGTAATGATTTCAGTACCATGGCCTTATTATCTCATTAATTTCTATAAAAATCACTAAAGGAAATCATGGCCATATCCGATAAATATAGTAGGTTATTTAAGGAGCTGTAATGACGTCATTTTCGTCTATTGAAGATCAAAATTTTTGGAATATCCTATTCCATTTAGAAGAAATCAGAAAGCCAGTGGACCTTGTGTCTTTCTTGAGAAAAAACGAAATAAATCGTGATGAGTTTTATCTTTTCTATGAGAAATCTCACTTCTACGGACTGGCAATTGACCTTCGTCCAAAGAATGAAGAATTTCTTCTTATGCCACTTTCTTGGCGTCGTGATTATGGAGATATTCTTCTACAAAATAATGGTCACCGTGAATTGATTAAAGATATTCAAGCTGCATCAAAAGATGGGAGGGTTTGTGAATTCAAATTCCTGGACCAGTCAAAGAAGAAAGTTCGTCCATGGCGAGTTGTTCTTTCCCAAAATCTTTATAAGGTAATTAGTGAGGATGTTCAGACTAAGCAATTGATCACAATTGATATGAATGAGGTGGAGGATATTGAATTCCAGGAATTCGATTATCGCTCTCTCTATTCTCGCTTTGAGATAGAGGAGTATATTAATGCCTTAAGGCATATTGATGGTAGTGACCAACGTCTCGTTCTTAAGGTTGAATATGGATTTGAAATTCCACCGATAAGTAATCTGATTTTTCTTGGTCATCCTTATTCCACGACCAATCAATATGGAGAGTTAATTTGGGCAGCGTCAGTTGAGAAGTCTCTCTACCTTTTTGATTGGCTTTATTCTATGCGTGATAATATTGAGATCCTTGAACCAAGTGATCTTCGCGATGAATTTGAGGAGTTTTGCCAGAAAAGAAAAAACGTCGCATAATTCAAATTAATTATGAAAAAGAATAACTTATTTCTAATCTCGTTTTTGCCTGCACTGCTTTATTGGTATCTGGAGGAGACGCAAACAGTAGAGATCGCCATTATTGGTGGGCTATCCCTTGCTATTTTAGAAATCGCTTTTGAAAAGATATTCTTTAAACATATCCACTCAATTTCAAAACTAAACTTTGTGATTATCTTGATTTTGGGGCCAATTTCTTTAATTGGAAAAGATGGAGTGTGGTTTAAACTTCAACCATTCTTTACTGGAATATTTCTTTCTTCATTCTTGATATTTAATTTAAAAAGAGGAAAGAGTTTGATGCTTACGATGATGAAGGACATGGAGAAAAAAGTCCCCATGCCTGAATTTATTATGGAA
This sequence comes from Halobacteriovorax sp., assembly GCF_048381875.1. NCBI lineage: Bacteria > Pseudomonadati > Bdellovibrionota > Bacteriovoracia > Bacteriovoracales > Halobacteriovoraceae > Halobacteriovorax > Halobacteriovorax sp. The sequence goes on from NZ_JBLXBP010000003.1 coordinate 484,910, forward strand.
AAAATAGAATATCATCTAGCATTCTTTTTGCTAATTAATGGTATTTTTATGGGATACTTAGCAATCTATGAAACAACTTCGACTTGGGCATTCTTCAAGTCTATCGGCTTCTATTTGGTGTTTCTTGTTTTCTTAGTTGCTGAGATCTTTGTTATTAGAAAATTATTTAAGAAATATATGTTAGAGAAAATGAATTTTGGAGAGCAGTATGGCGAGCATTAAGAAAAAAGATATGATCGAGTCATTTGATCTTGCTCCTGGGCGAAGAATCGCTAGCCGCTATATTGTTGTTGAAAGACTTGGTGCTGGATATGAAGGTGAAGTCTATAAAGTTAGAGAAAAGCACACTAATATCATCCGAGCTGTTAAAATATATTTTCCACAAAGAAATGAAAAATTTAAAGTTAGCACTCGTAGTGCCTTAAAACTTGAAAAACTTATGTATAGTCCAATTGTCATGGACTGCTTATCTCACGAAATCATTACACTTAAGAGTCAGAAGGTCGCTTGTCTTGTTTCAGAATTTATTGAAGGGGAGATGCTAGATGACTTTATTAAGAAACAAAGAGGAAAGCGCTTAGACGTTTTCTCTGCAATTCACTTACTTTATTCCATTGTTTGTGGTGTCGAGTCCATTCACCTTGAAGGTGAGTATCACGGAGACCTCCACACTGAAAATATCATCATTCGCCGCTTCGGTTTAGAGTTTGATCTTAAGATCATTGACCTTCACCATTGGGGTGATTCAAAAAAAGAGAATCGGGATGAAGATATTATTAAAATCATTCGCATCTTCTATGATATTCTAGGAGGGCAAAAGCATTACAAAAAGTTATCACCTTCCATCAAGTACATTATTTGTGGACTTAAAAGAGGGATGATCTTAAAACGATTTAAAAATATACGAATGCTTCGTTCTCACTTAGAAACAATGGATTGGTCGGATGCCATTTAAGAAGATTATCTGTGATATTAACGAATTTGAAAGTGATCTCTTTGATTTTGGAGATTACCGAATTGGTTATTTTATTTCTCGTCATAAATACAAAGAGGGAACAGAGCAAAATGAAGACTCTCTTTTTATAAGTGGGGATGAGAAGTCTTTCGTATTTGGTGTTGCTGACGGTGCTGGTGGCCATCCTCGAGGACGAGATGCTTCCGTCGCCATCAGTGAAGAGATATCAAAGTATAGCGCAAACACTAGTAGCCTTGATTTAATAGAGGCCGCTAATCAAAAAGTTAATGATCTAAAGGCCGGTGCACGTGCTACATTGGCATTTGCTGAAATCAAAGATGATAATATCAGATTCTATCACGTGGGCGATTCTGAGATTCTTTATTGGAATGCTCATGGAAATGAACTCTATACTTCGACTCCACATTCAGGAGTAGGGCATATGGTTAAGGCCGGAGTCCTTGGGCAAGAGGAGTCCTTAAGCCATCCTGAAAGAAATTACGTTAATAATCTTATGGGTGATGATCTTATTAAAATTGAGTCAACTTCATCGTCTATTATGAAAAAAGGGCACACTGTACTTATCGGTAGTGATGGACTCTTTGATAATATTCCCCACGACACACTTACTGAGCTTATTGGTCAAGGTGGCTTTGACAAATCTTTTGAGGATCTCGTTAACTTCTGTAAAACTCAAACTGAAGATAAGTGGCTTAAGTTTGATGACACATCATTTGTCGTTATAAGAAAAGTTAAGGCCTAAAAAGAACCAGCAGGGTAGCTTCCAAGAATCTTAATATCATTTGCATCACGCTTTAATTCCTTAAGGCATTCTTGCACCTTCTTATCATGAAGGGCACCCATGAAATCAACATAGAAGATATACTTAAAAGGTTGATGGGGAATAGGGCGAGACTCAAGTTTTGTCAGGTTGATATTATAACTTGCAAAGACTTGAAGGCATCCAAGAAGTGCTCCAGGATGGTGCTTTGTTGTAAAAGCGATCGATGTCTTTTCTTTTCCAATTCCTGTTGGAATATTTTTCTCTTTTACAAAAATTAGAAAACGAGTGTAATTATCCGCTTCATCTTGGATCTTTTCTTGAATGATATTTAGTCCGTAATAGTCGGCGCAAAGACGAGAGCCAACACAGGCTTCTGTTTCCGATTTTGAATCAGAGATAATTTTTGCAGAACCTGCTGTATCAAATTCGGCAACAGGCTTTAGCTTCTTTTCTTTGAAGAAGCCGTGGCATTGTGCCAAGGCAATCGGGTGCGAATAGACAGCTTTGATTTTTTCTGTCTCCACACCCGGATTTGCCATGAGGCAATGATTAATTTCTAGATAGAGTTCGCCAATGGCAAAGAAGTCATGTTTAAAAATTAAATCCATATTGATATCGACATTGCCGACAATACTATTTTCTATAGGCAAGATGGCACAGGCGACGTCTTCGTCTTCTAGTGCTTGGCAGACATCTTCACTTAGGGCAATACCAATAGCTTCAACATCTTTTCCAAAATATTTATAAAGGGCCTCTTCTGAATAAGATCCTTTCGTTCCTTGAAAAGCTACTTTCAATCTTCTAACCTTTTAATCACTTTATTAAAAGAAGCGAGGAATTCTTCTCTCGTTTCCTTGGCGTATTTATTATGTTCATTCATATCTGCAAATAACTCCCAAGAGTCATTTTCAACGGTTTTTAGAATTTTAAGAAGTCTACGATATCCTTTTGTATCGATGGCAAGCTTCTTAGCATCCATATCCATCAATGTTCTTCCTATCATGTGAGTGAGTAGAAGAGAGTGGGAGATTTGTTTATCGTGCTCACTTGCTGTTGTTTCTATAACTTTAATTCCATGAAAGCGCATGAACGCACAAATCTTTTGATAGAGTTTGTCCTCAATTCGTACCGGACAAACAGCAATCTTTGTTCCAAATAGGGTTTCTCCTGCTGAGTCTGGCCCAAACATTGGGTGAGTTGCAAGGATACTCACTGATTCAGGAAGATGCTTTTTCATAACTTCAACGGGCATCTCCTTAACAGAACATACGTCCACAAGGAGAGCATCTTTTGAAAGTTTTGGAGCTATTTCTTTTATTACTGATTCAAATTTATTCATTGGAACAAATGGTATAACGATTGGATTCTTACAGACTTCATCTAGAGACTTGAAGCGGCATCCCAGTGCTTCAACTTCCTCTTTTACGTCTTGGTTAATATCGTAAACCTCAACTGTAAAATCTTCTTCGAGGTATTTTGATATTAATTTACCTAGTCGTCCAAAACCAATTATACCAACTTTCATTATGCTAAAACCTTTTGAATTTTTTCATAAGCTAATTCGATTCGCTCTACTGTATCAGTAAAGGCAAGACGAATATAATTATCCATACCAAAGAATTTTCCTGGAACAAGAGCAACACCTGCTTCTTCAATGAGCTTTTGCACCATCTCCATCGAGTCCTTAACAAGGCCTTTTTCAATATAAGGAGTTATGTCTAGAAATAGATAAAACGCCCCTTGAGGTTCATTTGTTTTAAATAATTGTGAAAAGAGCTTAAAGGCTACATCTCTTCTTTCTTTCATCGTTGATAACATCTCTCCAATGATTTCCTCTTGGTGCTTAATTGCATTAACCGCTCCAAGTTGAGTGAAGGAAGGGATATTTCCACAAAGATGGCCCTGGAAACTATCAACTTTCTTTATGAAGTCTTCATGAGCAACCATATAGCCTACGCGAAATCCAGTCATACAAAATGTCTTTGAAAAGCTTTGGATTGATACGGATCTCTTGGCGATTTCTTCACCAAGCATAAGAGGTGAGATGAATTCTGTGTCGTAAGTGAGACTTTCATAGGCCTCATCACTTACTAACATGAGATCGTGCTCGACACATAATTTCCCTAACTCAGTTAGTTCTTGTCTTGTATAAACGACTCCTGAAGGATTATTAGGTGTGTTGATATAGATTGCTTTTGTCTTTTTAGAAATTGCTTTTTTAATAGCGTTAATATCTAAGTGAAAATTCTCTTTTGAATTAACAAAGACTGATTCACCACCGGCAAGCTTAATACTTTCTGGAATTGTTACCCAATATGGAATAGGAACAATGACTTCATCTCCGTCATTAAGAATTGATTGAAAGGTGTTGAAAATAATCTGCTTTGATCCGTTACCCACGAGAATATTTTCTTGATGAATATCAGTTTTACAACGCATGTTGAAGTATCCTGCAATGGCCGAACGAAGTTCTGGCTCACCACGAACGTAGGAGTACCTTGTCTTTCCGGCTTTTAGGGCCTCATAAATTGCTTCAAGAATACTCTCGCGAGGAGAGAAGTCGGGCTCGCCAACATTGAGGCCAATAATATCTCTACCTTGATTTCTAAGGTTTGTTATTTGTGCTGCAACCTGGATACTTCCAGACGGAGCAATTCCGTTTACTCGATCAGATACTTTCATAATTTGATTATAACACCTATCTATATGAACTAAGATTCTTTTTTAAAATCATTCATCATGCGTGTTTGTTCTCTAACTGATTCAGTGTGAATTGCATGGTAGAGTTCTTCAACAAATCTTGGGTCGAGAGAAAATTTCTTACCCTTTTCAAGGCGGTCTTTCATAAGAGCATCCATTCTTCCTACTTGAAGTGGAGTTACATTATTTTCACTCTTAAGCTTTCCAATTTGCTTAACAATATTCATACGCATATGCATCATCTCTAGAATATCATTATCAACTTGATCGATCTTATTTCTAAGTTTATTTAGCTCATCTTCAAAACCATCATTCAGGCCAATAGCATCTCTTACTTGTAGGTGAGTGATAATATCGTGAAGCATTTTTGGAGTTACCTGTTGAGCGGCATCACTTAGTGCTTTTTCCGGTGTAATATGTGTTTCAACCATCACACCATCCATATTCATATCCATGGCCTTCTGACAAACTTCTCCAATCAGATTGCGATTCCCAGCAATGTGAGAAGGGTCACAAATAATTGGAAGCTCTGGCATTAGTCTTTTAAGTTCAATAGGAATTGCCCAGTAAGGCTTATTTCTATACTTCGTTTTTTCAGCACTTGAAAAACCTCTGTGAATGGCAGCTAGTTTATCAAGGCCTACTGCTGAAAATCTTTCAATAGCACCCATCCAAAGTGCAAGGTCTAAGTTGATTGGGTTCTTTACCATAACTGGAATATCAACACCTCTTAGGGCATCAGCAATTTCTTGTACGGCAAATGGTGAAACTGTTGTACGAGCACCAATCCAAAGAATATCAACGTTATGTTTTAAGGCAAGTTCAACGTGTGAAGCGTTTGCAACTTCTGTTGTAATAGGAATCCCAAAGTCTTTCTTTACTCGCTCCATCCAAGGAAGCCCAACAAGGCCTACACCTTCAAATGTATTTGGGCGAGTTCTTGGTTTCCAAATTCCTGCACGAAAGGCATCAACTTTTCCGTTGGCAACTAGCTCTTTGGCGATCTGATAAACCTGCTCCTCACTTTCAGCCGAACATGGTCCTGCAATAACGAGTGGTCTTTCTTTTATATCCATCCAAGAGTTTAGTGGCGCAATTTTCATAACTTTGATCCTTTCTTTTTTAGTCAACTATATATTACTCGTAGCAATATAATTCAAGTGTCTTCGATACTTTATCTCATCGAAAACACCTTAATATTTCTTAATTTTTCATTTTTTAAAGAAAATCAATGGAATTATTTGCTGATCGTGCTCATGTTTACTTTAGGTATTACTTTAGGTACACGGTCCCAGAAATCACTTTAGGAACCGCGTACTTAAAATTAATATTTGAATTATGGAAGATAGACTGCGGAATTTTTTTCGTTCTCTTTAACTTCAAGGCGAGAGATCCAAACGCGACCGTCTGTTTTCTTCTTGATTAGCTCGCTCATTTTTTCATAAACGTACTGAGCTGTTCCTTCCATTCCTGCATTTGGAAGAACGCGAAGTTGAACAACTCCAGCTTCATCGAGCTTCTTAAATTCTTCCATAAATGGATCATCTTGTGATGCCAGGAAAGTGTGGTCAAACATATCATCAAGCCATGCCTTCACATCTTTAAGATCACCAAAGTCCATTACCCACATTTCTTTTGTTAGCTCGGAACATTCAAATTCAAAGTGAAATGATCTTGAGTATCCGTGAACAAAGCGGCAGTGAGATTCTGCTTTCCACTGACGGTGAGTACATGGGAATCCGTAAAAGTGTTTTGTTGATTTAAAAGTGGCCATAATTATCTCCGTTTAAGTGCAACAACATTAGCATATTTGAGATAATCATGGCCACTTTAATAGCCTGAGGGAGAGGCTATAACTTGATAGTTTTTAAGTCTTCATTAATTTCCTTAGAGGCCTTCTTTGTGAAGATGAGAGTAGGGGCATACTTAAAGGCCAAACCAAGGACTAAGAGAGTTTGGATAATGAAGATGTTTCGATTTGTGTCGGGTCCTCCTTGTAATGCACTAGTGTCAGAAGCCGACGGGAACCAACGTAGTGCGATGAAAAGCAACGCTGTCGGCAAGAGCATATTGACACATCCATTGTAAACACGTTCCTTAGCGTTTTTAGGGGGATTAATAAATTCATTAACAAGGGTTAGGGCCAAGGAACAGAGGGCCAATAAGCCGAATACCACAGGCATTGCAGCGTTTTGGAATACTTGGATCGAAAGCAGGGACAAAACGCCAAGAAACATATAGCTAAGTAAGCGATACTTCTTGCCTTTTTGACCCTTTTCCGAAAAGTAGTCCACGAGAAAAACTAAATTAAATAGTGTAAATACGATTGTTATTGTCATGCCCTGCATATCGGGGAGATGACGAATCACTAAACTTAAGAAATGTATAAAAAAAGACAAATCAGATTTAATAGGATAGTGTATTTTCATGACGGAAATCATTCATTGCCAAGGCTTTATTCTTCAAGACCAAATTATTGATCGCAACGATCATATGGAGTTAGTCTATTGGGTTAAGACTCCAGAGGATGTTGTTAAAGTTATTATCACAACTGAAAAACCTCTGTTCTTTATCGAGTCTGATGTGAAACTGAATATGAGTTTTCAAGGAGAGAGAAGAAAACTTGGCCTTAAGGCCTTCAATGGCCGAACGGTTGATGGAATTTATTTCAATAAACACAAAGACCTTCTCGATACACGTGAGCATTTTCATAAAAACGGTATTCGTACTTATGAAAGTGATGTTAGACCAAATGAGCGCTTTCTTATGGAGAGATTCATAAATGGTGAAGTTATGCTTCAAGGTCCATGTCAAAAGATCGGTAAAACTCGTGTCTTTACCAATCCACAAATTAAAGCATTAACTGATCAGCATCAGATACCAAAGTTTAATATCATGTCCATTGATATTGAAACGAGTATGGGAGATGATCTCTATTCAATTGCTATCCATCAAATCGGTGAGGCTGAGTATAAGAAAGTCTATATGCTTGATGAGTCTCGAACATATACAAATGATGAGCTAACTCATTTCTATGGGAGTGAGAAAGAATTATTGAATGCATTTATTAATGAATTTCCAACATACGATCCAGACTTTATTGTGGGGTGGCATGTTGTTGGATTTGACTTAAACTTTCTTGATCGAAAATGCCAAAAACTAGGCTTAAGATTAAACCTCGGCCGTGATGGCTCTCAAGTTCGTTTACGTGAAAGAAAAGGGGCCGGCTGGTTTTCTACAATAGCTGGACGCCAAGTTATTGATGGCCCTCCAACATTAAGATCGGCCTTTTACTCATTTGAAAATTTTAAACTCGATACAGTTGCAAGTGAAGTTCTGGGAACGAATAAAGATATCTCTGCGACGGGAATGGAGAAAGTCGAAGAGATCACAAGACGTTTTAATGAAGATAAGCATGCCTTAGCAAAGTATAATATTCTCGATTGTACACTCGTTTTAGATATCTATGAAAAATTACAAATCTATGATCATCTCTTTCGTCGTGTTCAATATAGCGGGATGCTAATTGATCGACTTGCCAGTTCAACTCGATCTTTTGATCACTTATACTTACCACGCTTACATCGTAAAGGATTTATCGCCGGTAATACTTTAGATATTGATAAAGAAAGTGCATCTCTTGGTGGACTTGTGATTGAAGGAACAAAGGGATTACACGAGCACGTTGTCGTCTTAGATTTTAAATCTCTTTATCCAACAATAATTAAAACATTTAAAATCGATCCTCTTTCTCGTTTAAGAGGAGATGTTAATGGAACACGTTTAAAGAATGGTGTTTCATTTTCAAAAACAGAACATATTCTACCTGAACAGATCGATTACCTCTTAGGTCAAAGAGAGATTGCAAAGCATCGCCAAGATAAGAACCTTTCTCAAGCCGTTAAGATTCTTATGAATTCATTCTACGGTGTTATGGGCTCTGGTGGATGTCGTTTTTATCATGCTGATCTTGCCACTTCAATTACTTCAACTGGCCAGTGGTTACTTAATGAATCCATGAATCATGCTAGAAGTTTGGGCTATGAGGTTGTCTATGGTGATACTGATTCTATCTTTGTTAAATTAAAATTCTTAGATGTTTCTCAAAAAGATAAAGCAGCTAACTCTCTTGCGAGGAAAATTACTAATCATCTTGCAGAATTGATTAAAAGAGAATTCAATGTGGAATCATTCCTAGAGATGGAATACGAGAAGTATTTTAAAAAGCTTTTTATTCCGGGGATGAGGGGATCTGAGCAAGGAGCTAAAAAACGCTATGCTGGATTGCTTGGTAATGATGAATTACACTTTTCTGGAATGGAGTTTGTTCGCTCGGATTGGACAAAGGCCGCAAAGAATTTTCAATTTGAAATTTATAAAATGTTCTTTAAAGACGAATCACTTAATGAATATATTAAGAGTTATGTGAATGACTTAAAGAATGGAATTTATGATCAGGATCTTGTTTATTCCAAGAGACTATCAAAAGATATCAGTGAATACACAAAGTCGAACCCTCCTCATGTAAAAGCTGCAAAACTTTTAAAAGAGAAGGAGCCAGATAAAGATATCCGTCAAATCAGTTACTTGATGACGTTACACGGGCCAGTACCAATTGATTTATCACCTCGTGATATTGATTATCAGCACTATATCGATAAACAACTATCTCCAGTCGCAACGGATGTGCTAAGATTTATGGGTATCTCCTTTGACGATATTGTCATGGGATCACAAATGAGTTTATTTGAATGATGAAACGATATAAGAAGAATTGGACATTTTTTGGCGTCTTCTTTCTCCTCTTGGGTGGAAGTTATGTTCTTTTTAAAAGAGATATCTTTCTCTATGTTTGTGAGAATGAAAATAATGCTCCAGCATGCTTCTTATTATCTGATCTTTATCATCAAGATGGACTCGCGGCCAAGTCACAAAAATATCTTGAGCTTTCTTGTCAGAATAAGTACGAAATTGCTTGTACTAAGCTTAATAAAGCACCTAAAGAAGCTTTAAGCTCTCCAATTGTTAAATAGTTTTAGGTTTTATCTTTTGCTTGTGCTTGAACTTTTTTAGGAAGTTCTATATTCTAATTGCCAATCAAGGGGATTAATTTTGATTCGCACACTAATCGATATTTACATTTTTATTCTTATCATCGATGTCATCATTTCTTATATTCCACAATATAAATCTCATCCTGTTGCCATTAGAATTAAACAGATCTCAGATTATACTTGTGGCCCTGTGAGAAGAATGTTGCCAGAGATGGATATTCCATTCGATATCTCTCCAATGATTGTTATTCTCGTTTTAAAGATTTTTGTCGCAATTTTTTAACGCGTCCAAATTCTTGCCAACACGTAGCAAAACCCTTTAGACTATAAAGTATATGTATTACCTACGGAGGGGTTGGTGCACAACGAGTTTGATTTTCTCACACAAGAGACATTTAACCTTAATACACAAGACGAAATTTTAGCAGACGACGATTTTAGAAATGAGTTTTTATTCGGCCACTCGTCTGAACAAATAAATAAAGAAGTTCAAAAACAAGATTATCCGCAAACTTGTGGACTCGTTTTTAATATCGTTAAAAGTAGCTCAACTTTTAGTCTACGTGGAGTGATCACAGATAATATCAGTGATACTTTTGAGGCGGCTTTAATTGGTGATACTGCGACCTTAAAAGCTCTACGTATCGACCAAGATGAAGTTACTAAGTCTCTTTATTATGAAGTTGATAACCTTGACCTTGCTCAGGTTATTTTTGATCAGGTATTCAATAAGAGATTCCCATTAGAAGAAGATCTCATTTGTAATATCTCTGACCCTGGTTTTAGCTGGTGGTATCAAAGAAGTGACGATGCGATTCGCATCAATTTCAAAAGTCATAAACTTGAAGGAAATGGCCAGCGCTTAAAGCTTGGGCCAATTGGTGATGTATGCATTGCTAGCATCTTATTTTCTCGTTTAGAGAAATATCTTGAGAGTAAAATGTCCTTTCTTGAATACAATGTTTCAGAAAAGCATTTTATTATTAAGCCAAAAGATCGCTTTCACCGAGTATTTGACGAATTATCAGCACTATTTGAAGAAGGTGAGTTAGATCGTGATGCTCACATCTTAAAAGGGCTTGATGGCACTTTGAACCTCTACTTAAAAGAATTAGCTACAATTCGTAAGTTTTGGCTTCGTGTAGAATCACTTAATACGGATCAAGGATTTAATTTACTGTCATAATGGCCGAAAGCTTTTGACGGTGCGTCACGAGAAGATTTCCTACGGAAAAAGACTTGTGTCATTTTTTGAAACGCATTAAAATATTGATATTGGGAAAAAAAGTGTTCATGAGGAATGCTTAGCAAAAAACAGGATGTAAGTTTGCAATTTTCACTAGGAAGGAACCGTGGTCCAGCGTCGTCTGGTGCCTCTACAAATTCAACTAGTTCAAATCAGTCTAATTCGAGAAGTGCGGCGATGCAAAAAGCAATCGAGCGCAATCGTGCAAAGATGCAAAGACGTCAAAGTGATGCAGGTTCTCCACCTCCAACACCAGGAAGTCGACCATCTCCTCAATCACGTATGCAAGCCAGTGCTGCGAGTGAAGCACCTAAATCTTCTGGTTCATCAGTTTTAGCAAAGCTTAGAGAGCAGAGAATGGCAAAAGAAGCTCAAGCTTCAGCGGCCGGAGCAAGAAGAGTATCAATGTCTGCTCCGTCTTCATCTGCAAGGCCATCAACAACTGCATCAGCAGCAACAAGAAAACCAATTACTGATTCAAATAATATCGAAATGTCTTCACCACTTAGAAAGAAGACCACAGCACCGGCCGCGCCGACTTATGCACAACAATCAGAAGCTAAATCTTTAACGAAACCAAAAGCTAAAGTTTCAGCAAAGAGAAAAGTTAAGTCAAAGTCGAGAAAGAAAGGCGAGGTAACGAGCTGGGGTGTTAAGCTTTGTTGGGGATTTTGTCTATTCCTATTAGGTCGCTTAATTTTTTCTCAAGGTGGCGTTATTGAATACTTTGATAAGAAATCTACTCTTGATCAAGCCTATCATGAGGCCCATCTCTTAAAAGAAGAGAATGCGGGACTTATGAAGGAGCTAGAATTAATTCGCACAAATAATAAGTATAAGAAGAAGCTTGTTCGCGATCACTTAGGTTATATCGCACGTGATGAGTATCTTATTCTATTCCCAGAGAATTCAGAAACTTCTGTGAGAGGGCTTTCTTCCATTTAAGTTGGGAGCCCTTCGTTATCTTCAATTTCTTTGCCATTCCAGCATGTAATTCTAAGACAAATTGGCTTTGATAAGGCTTTGTTATTGGAATCTTCTTAGGGTTTTCTCGGCCCGGGTAATGAGGAAGAGTTTCAATGGCCACAACTTTAAAATTCTTATCGAGAAAAATAATATCTAAGTCAAAGAATGTATTTGGCATCCAAAACTTTAGTGGCATCATTCGACGATAAACAAAGAGTAAACCTTCGTCTTCTTTCATGGCCTCTGATTTGAGTCCACTTAGTCCTTGGCGTTTCTCTTTTTCGCTTACGGCCCAGGATACCTTAATTTCTTTCTTACTAGGCGTGATCATCGTGTTTACACCCCATTTTTTATTGATAAATTGAGCATGACTAGGTGTGGCGTAAAACAAAACGACTGAGTAGAAAAAAATACTGAGAATATGTGTAGAATTTGCTATAAATTTCATACACAAAAACTATATATCAAGAGGATTAGCATGTCACAGATTAAGGGTTTGATGAGAACTCACAATTTAGGAGAATTAAGGGCCGAAGACATCGGAAAGATTGTAACACTATGCGGTTGGGTAAATAAGAACCGCGACCTAGGTGGACTTACTTTTATCGATTTAAGAGATAAGTTTGGTTTAACTCAGCTTAACTTTACAAATTTCAAAGGCGACGTTGATCTTCTTAAAAAGTGTCACCTCGAATCAGTTATTATGATTAAAGGTGAAGTGGCAAAGCGTCCAGAAGAAGCTTTAAATAAGAATATGCCAACAGGTGAAGTTGAAGTCCATGTTGAAGAATTAGAAGTTCTATCAGAGTGTGATATTAACAATATTCCATTTCTTCCATATGGAGCGACTGAAGCAACAGAAGATAATAAGCTTAAGTATCGCTACCTTGATCTAAGAACAAAGAAGCTTCAAGATATTTTAAAACTACGTTCTAAGATTACTTTAGACGTTAGAAATACAATGCACGAAAACGACTTTATTGAAGTTGAAACTCCAATTCTATATAAGTCGACTCCTGAAGGTGCTCGTGACTATGTTGTTCCATCTCGTGTTCATCCAGGTCATGTTTATGCACTTCCACAGTCACCACAAACACTAAAGCAACTTCTTATGATTGGTGGAACTGATAAGTACTTCCAAATCTGTAAGTGTTTCCGTGATGAGGATCTTCGAGCTGACCGTCAGCCAGAATTTACTCAAGTGGATATTGAAGTTTCTTTTGCGACAGAAGAGTACATGAAGAATCTTGCAACAGATCTAATGAAAAATATTTTTGAATTAGAATCAGATTATGAGATTCCTGTAATGAATTATAACGATGCCATGAGAGATTATGGTTCTGATAAGCCAGATGTTCGTTTCGGTCTTAAGCAACATGTTGTTTCTGATCTTTTTAAAGAAACTGAATTTGGTGTTTTTAAAAATGCTATTGAATCTGGTGGAATGGTTAAGGCCATGTTCGTTCCTGCAACGATGGGAACTTTCTCACGTAAGATCCTTGATGGTTTTGTAAATATTGTTAAGCCATTTGGTGGAAAAGGTGTTGCCTTCTTTAAAGTTGAAGAGGGGAAAGCATCTGGTGGTATCTCTAAGTTTATCACTGATGATGTACTAGCTTCTCTATCAAGTCTTTCAGACCTTGATGGTGATGCAAAGTCTGGTACATGGTTATTCTTTGCTGATAAGGAAGAGATTGTTCACGACAGTGCGGATGCTCTACGTCGCCACCTTGGACAAGAGCTTAAGCTTATTGAAAATAGTGATAAGAAATATGCTTTCTTATGGGTAAATGACTTCCCATGCTTTGAAGCTGATGAAGAAAGATTATACGCAAAACACCATCCATTTACTTCTCCAAAGTTAAGTGAAATGGATAAGTTTATGAATGAAGAAATCAGCGTGAAAAACGAAGTTCTAAAGAATCTTCCTGCTCAAGCATATGACCTCGTTTGTAATGGTTACGAGCTAGGTGGTGGATCGATTAGAATTCACAATGGTGCTGTTCAAGAGAGAATGTTTGAAGTTCTTGGAATGAGTGAAGAAGAAGTTGAAAAGCAATTTAGCTTCTTTGTTAATGCACTTAAATATGGAACTCCTCCGCACGGTGGGATTGCTCTAGGGCTTGATCGTATCACAATGGTAAAGGCAGGAACTGACAATATCCGTGACGTAATTGCATTTCCAAAAACAACGACAGCAAGTGATATGATGTCGAATGCTCCTTCTGTTCCTTCAAAAGAGCAGACTGATGAATTACACTTTAGTTTCTTAAAATAATCCAATATTCCTCCTGTTGCTAATGCGGCAGGAGGATACTTAAGAAGACTCTATGATTAAAAGCTTATATGATGAATTTAGAACTGAGTGGAAGAATAACACTGCTAAGTCAGTCATCTTTCAGTTCTTAGGCATCATTGCTTTCTTTCTTGTCTATACTTCAAATTTACCTTTAGAAGAAAATGCTAAAAAATTCTTAGCAATCTTTTCTTATGTTGTCGTTCAGTGGCTACTTTCAAGTACTACTTTATTTATATCAGGTCTTATGGGAGTTGCTCTAACAGTTTTACTTGGAGTTATATCTTTTGAGGAAGCCTTTAGTAGTTTTAGCTCTCCAATAATCTTTCTCTTTATGGGAGGTTTTCTCTTAGCTCGCGCGATGGAGAAATTAGGATTAGATCGAAAAATTTCGATTGCAATATTAAGTTCAAAGTTTATCAATGGAAGTTTTAATCGAACACTTGCGGTAATTATCGTTGTAACTGCTACTTTTTCAATGTGGGTTTCAAACTCCGCAACAGCAGCTATGATGATCTCGATAGCTTTTGGTATCTTAAAGTCATTTAAAGTGAAAGAGGATATTACAAAACAGTATTTTCTTTTAATTATTGGCTATGCAGCCACTGTTGGGGGAATGGCAACGCCAATAGGTTCACCCCCAAATCTCATTACGATGGGTTTATTAGAGCAGCATACAGGGCAGAGCTTAACATTTTGGGATTGGTTTAAATACGGTTTGCCTTTAAGTTGTGGTTTCATGTTGATTTTATTTCTTTATGCCAAGAGTAAAATTACAGAGTCCATACCTAAGGTTGATAAGAAGGATCTCATTCTAAGCTTAGGAAAGGACCATAAGATTTCAAATAATGAATTTCGTTTAATGGCCATTTTCTCATTAACGGTTTTCTTTTGGTTTGCTCCAACTATTGCAACTTTTGTTCTTGGTAAGGCCAATGCTTTAACCATCTATTTGCATAAGTATGTGACACCGGCCATGGTTGCTATCATCGCATCGTGTTCACTCTTTATGTTTCCAATCTATAGTAAGACAAAGCTATTGGAACAAGAAGACATTAAAAAAATAGATTGGGGAACTTTATTACTTTTTGCTTCAGGTCTTTCCCTTGGGACAACTCTTTTTAAAACTGGAATTGCAGAGTATGTTGGAAATAATATCATTACAATATTTAGTAACTTTAGTTTTTCAGTTATTCTAATTTTTATTGTGGCCATTACAATTCTTTTAACTGAGTTAGTAAGTAATACGGCCGCTGCAAATATTCTTGTTCCGATTTTAATTGCGGCTGCAGCAAAAGTTGGTTTTTCAACAACAACCGCAGCTTTTGTCATTGCTTTCAGTTGCAATATGGCCTTTATGCTTCCTGTAGCGACTCCGCCAAATGCTATCGTTTATGGAACAGGCCTCGTTTCAATGAAGAAAATGATAGGATTTGGTGCAATCTTAAACCTGATCGCTTTTGTCGTCCTTTGTGCCATCGTTGCATTCTTCTAAGGTTAATATTTCCTTTTAATTTAGTTTTTCTCTGATTATTAAAATGACCAAAGAATTTTGTCGAAAAGCGCAGTATGAAAGCACTTAATCTATCGATTCTTATTCATTTTTCATTAAATTCTCTTGCCTTTGATGGTTTATTTGAAGACCTTTCAGAGATGGCCGACTGTGTAGAATGTGTCATTATGGAAGGTGCAAATGAGGGCCAAGGAGGAGGCTATCCGAGTGGAGGCTTTTCTGGCGGAGGATTCCCAACTACTTCTGGTGGCGGTATGGGTGGGGGAGTTTTTGGAAGCGGTATGGGTGGTTACGGCGTTGGAATCACTAACGAGCTAACTCCAAAGAAAAAGAAGGAGATTGCAAAGCAATTTGCAATGAACCAACTTCAATATCATATTGGCAATTCTGATAAAGACACTATTAATCTGGATGAATACTTCAATAGTGTTGATCCTGAAAATGAGTTAAAACGACAAGATCGCGAAGAAATTGTTGCTGATTTAATTAGTCGCTCGACAACTCCTTTCTACGAATATGATTCTAAAACAGGAGTTGGAAGTTATACCGTTAGCCCAAATATCGATCGTCTAATCAGATCAAGTCAGGCAACGGGATATATTGTTTCTGATGAGTCCTATAAAGATCGTGAACTTGCTCAAGCTTATATTAATTATCAAGGTGATGTAGACGGTCTAGTTAAATACTTAAAAGATAATTTCTCCGGAGAGAAATTGGCCGAAGCGGCCAATCAATATGCTATGTATACTGGTGTGGATAGTAGCGGCAATTTGACTGATGGTTACTATAAATTAATGAAACTCTCGTTAGAAGAAGGGGAGTTATCTAATGATAAAGTGATGAATTTAATCAGACATGAAATTACGACCAGGGCCTTAGGTGGAAAACCAACACCACTTTCAGGTCTAATTGAGAAACATATTGATGTTACTGAGTCTTTTCGTAATAACTTCGGCGATAACCTCGCTTGTGAGTATGCAAAAGGTGTTTATCTAAACACTAATAAGTGGAAGGAAGAAAGTAGTGCCATGCTACCAAATGGTGCAAGCTCATATCTTCAAATGAATTATGAACAAGAAGAAATGATTAAAAAGCTCAAAGAAAGAGCAGTTGTTAATAATGTAAATATGATGTCTCATTATCAGGCACTCGGTGGTAATTTAGAAGTTCCATGTGGAGACGGGAAGTATCCAAAAGACTATTTAAAGATTGCTATGGATGAAGGTCTTCTAAGCTTCATGGAAAAAGAAGAGCTACAAGCATTAGGTGTTTTGGAAGAGGATTGTTATGAGAATGTTTCAAGACTTGATCTTGCAAAACTTTGCGATGCTGCTTCTATTGCATGGATTCTAGAGAGGCAAACAAGTCGAAACCTACGAATGTCAGAGAAAACAAAGGACTCTAATGTTAAACATCACTATATAGAAGGAAGAGATAATTGCAGTATTACAGTACTTGATAATATTGTTAGGCAAAATGGACGAACTGTAGACCGAGAAGTTCAGGTTCTCTTAAATAGTGATGAAGTTATTCTTAAAACAAAAAGTATGGATCAGCTTAAGGCCAGTATTAAAGAGCTTTACGACAAATAGTAAGATCTTTGTTGCACGAAATCATAGGGGCAGATAAAATAGAATATTATGGCCCTAAGTTTAAATAAAACTTTTGAAAAATCTTCAAAATCCAAAATTAAAAAACGTATTGAGAGTTCAGATGAATCTCTTTTGGAGATTATTCTCGATCATAAAGAAGAGCGCTCACGTCGTAAGCAAAAAGGTGAGTTAAAGGCCAATGTAAAAAGGCCATGGGATTCTAAAGATAGTGATCAGAGAGATCTCTTTAAGAGCGATAGTGAAGGCTATAATAAATCAAAAGTCGCATCTAAGTCTGTGATGCAGCCTTATAAAGAATCAAAAACACCTACTTCTGATGAGAAATTAAAGTCTCGCGTTGTTGGGCGCGCCAGTGAAATCTTTTCTGACTTAGACTTTTAGGGGCGCGGGTACCAATGGAGGTTTCAGGTACTTAGCTTACTTATAAGTGCTTAAGCAGCCCTATATAAGTCTCTTTTGATCATTTTATCTTGTGAAAACGATTTAAAACGTAAGTTTAAAGAAAATTATGATGATTTCAATTGGAAATGAGGAGCTAAACTATTGAAAGTTCCATTGGTACCCGCGCCCCTAAGAAACTTCTTCAAAGAGAGCGATTTGTTGTGCTTCTTCAGGAGTTGATACTTCCGCTTGTGCTAAGGCATATTCAAAATCATCCATACATACTACATGAGTGTGAGAGATAAAGTCTTGAACACCTTTTTGATCTTTCCTAACAAAGTTTAAGGCAAGTGGTAGATACGCTAGTAGGCTAGCAAAGACATATCCAATAGAGCGGCCAAAGCAGTCGAGGGCACTTAATTCTTCTGTCATATCTCGTGAGCTAACAACCTTTAGCTTAAAGAAAGCTTTTCCAAGCGTTTGTCCATTTCCTAAGTAATAAGAAAAAAAGAAATAACTAAAGAACATGATCGCCAGGGATAGGTTTGTTGTGTGGGCTTGAAACGTAAACGTCGAAACTCTCGGTGACGTTGAAATATTTGAAACATAATTATTTATAAAAGATAGCCAAACAAATGAAAGGGCCTTATTGGCAAAGACAATAATGTAGAGGTCACAAATAAATGCATATGCTCTTTTTCTAAGCCTATCATTTCGAAGCTTCTTGGCCGCTTTTGATTGTTTATAATGATCGTAAATTTCTGTCAGTTTCTGGTTTGCGCTCATGCCCTACGTATCGGCATCTAGGCATGGGAATAAAAAAAAGGACGTGTTGAACACGTCCTTGGAAAATATTGCTTATTCTATAATTATCTAGCTAAAAGTAATTTGGTCGACTAATTGATGAAGCTTATTAAGTGCTTGAATTGGCGTTAAGTTGTTAATATCCATTTTTGTTAGGTCATCTTCAACTTGTTTTAAATAGTCAGGTACTTCTTGAGTTACTTCAATATTAAAGAAATCAAGTTGCTCACCACATGCAGTCTCATCTTGTCCTAAAAGGGCCTTTGAAATATTTGTTTCTTTCTCCATGCTCTTTAAAACATTTTGAGAACGTTTTAAAACAGAAGGAGGAAGGCCAGCAAGTTTAGCAACGTAGATACCAAATGACTGCGAAGCTGCTTTTTCTATTAGGCGATATAGGAATTTTACATTTCCTTTATGATTTAAAGTTTCTACTGTTAAGTTCTTTGCTTGTGGATAACTATCAGCAAGATCAATTAATTCATGGTAGTGAGTAGCAAAAAGACATAGAGCTTTTGTTTCTTCAATGAAATGTTCAACTAGTGCCCACGCAATAGAAAGGCCATCATAAGTCGATGTTCCTCGTCCAACTTCATCAAGAATGATAAGAGAGTTCTCTGTTGCATGCCTTAGAATCTCAGCTGTTTCGGCCATTTCAACCATGAAAGTTGATTGACCTTTTAAAATATCATCACTTGCACCAAGACGACTAAATAAGAAATCACAGATACTAACTTTTGCATTTTCAGCAGGAACGTATGATCCAATTTGCGTTAGTAATTGAATGATTGCGATTTCACGCATAACTGTTGTCTTACCGGCCATGTTAGGACCAGTGATAAGACCAAAGTATGTTTTTTCATTAAGTTTGAGATCGTGAGGAATAAACTGATCTTTTATAGCAGCTTTAATTAACGGATGCCATGCACCGTGAATATCCATGTCACGGGACTTGTCCGAAATTGTCGGTCTCGAAAATTCTTCATTACGAGCAATCCAAGCAAGTGATTGGAGAGTATCTGTTGTGGACAGAATATTTGCTAGGTTTTGAATAGCATTACTTAGCATTGTGATTTGCTTAATTAGGTTTTTAAAGATTTCTCTTTCTAACTTTTCAAGTTTCTCACGAGCTACCACAACTTCTTTCTCAAATTGAGTTAGTTCTTCTGTTGCATATCGTTCAGAATTAACAAGAGTTTGTCTACGAACAAAGTTTGCAGGAACTTTATCTGTATGAGTTTTTGAAACTTCAATGAAGTATCCAGCAACATTATTTGATTTAATTCTTAGCTTTTGAATTCCTGTCTCTTCACGGTATCGATTTTCAAGCTCAACAAGGGCCTGGGCCGTATTTTGTGAAACTTTAGCAAGGCGATCACGTGTCTTATTTGCACCTTCCTTAATTAAGTTTCCTTTATCGAGGCTTGCACCAATTTCATCATTGATCGTTAACTTAATTTCATTGCGAAGTTCAAAAAGACTTTCTTTTGCTTCTTTATTTAATGTTCCAAAGACATTAGTAGGAAGCTTCTTAAGAGAGTTTAATAGATCTTCATAGACATCAACAGCACTTGCAATATTAAGAAGATCTCCGGCATTTGCACGATTTGTCGCGGCCTTTGCTAGAATTCTTTCTAAGTCGCGTACGTTGTTTAATGACTCACGCGTATCTTGTAGAAGTTCATCATTTTTTAAGAAGTACTCAATTGTATCAAGACGATTTTTAATTTCTGCCTTACTCGTAAGTGGAGATGTGAAAATCGTTTTAAGTTTTCTTGAACCCATTGAAGTCTTTGTCTTATCCATAAAACCAAGGAGAGACTCTTTATAGGTTTCACGAGACTTTGGCAGAATCTCAAGTCCAGTTAGAGTTGGTATCGTCACTTTCATTGAGCCTGTTTCATCACTTAGGCTAAAAGTATGAAGGTGAGAGAATCCTTCGTGGTTTTGAGTTGAACAAATATAATATGAAAGGGCACCAATTGGTTCTAATACCGTTTCATTTTCTTTGATAACTTGGTCACGTTTATAAGTCGGAATTAATTTTTCAATATAGACACTCGAGTACTTTTCTTTAAAGTATTCTTTTGAAAGGTGAGTAACTAGAGTCCCGTTGTGTTCATTTAAAGTCGCAACGTTTTCATACTTATCCCATTGACCTAAGTATGTAAGAAATTCTTTTGGTGCAAGAACACGAAGCTTTTCAATAAAGTCCTCAAAAGTTTCAAGAATAAAACCTTTGAAGAATCCTGTTGTGAAGTCGATTGTGATAATTTCAAAGCGTCCATTTGTTTCATTACAAGCGACAATGAATTGATCTTCTTTTGAGTCGGTCTTATCGAGATCAAAAGGCATCCCTGGAGAAACAACTTGAGTTACTGCACGCTCAACAATTCCCTTTGCTTCTTTTGGATCTTGGACCTGTTCACATATTGCAACTTTTAATCCTTCTTTTGAAAAGCGATCAATATAAGTTGCGGCCGCATGATGTGGGATACCGGCCATTGGAATTTTGTGCTCTCCAAGTTTTCCTCGGTGAGTAAGTGCAATATTTAAAATCTTAGAAGCGTTAATTGCATCTTCAAAGAAAACTTCATAGAAGTCACCCATGCGAAACATTAGCATGTGGTCGCGATATTGGGTTTTGATCTCGTGATACTGGGCCATCATTGGAGTTAGCTTTACTCCTTCGGCCACGATTTTCTCAATCTCTAAAGTCATATTATTGTTTCCCATATGTGTTGTGTATTCCTGAGCGATTAACTCTACCAAATACGCAACCATTGGAAAAGACTCCAATACTTACAATTGGCATGACGCGGATATTTGTCGTAAAATAGAAGGACGTAAATAGCTGATTATTTACTCAATTTTTAAGGAATTTATTTTGCTAAGCGTTGGACAGAGGTTGTCAATTTGGTTATTTCTCTTTGGCATCTTCGCTTCTACATATATGGGACTCTTTGTTACTTACAATACAACAGGTATTGATGAGAGTATGAATGAGCTTCTTGATCAAGACGTCTACTCATATTTTAAAAATGTGAAGTACTTTAAAATGTCTGATAAGCAAGGACGTTATCATTTAGATGCTGCTGAGGTTTCACAAAACTTAACAACCAATGTTTTGATTCTAACAGAGCCGAGTGGGGTTCTAATAAACGACTATCAGTCGCAGCCGATGTATTATGATGCCTACACAGGTGTAATCAATGTTAATAAGAAGTATCTTTCGTTAAGAGGAAATGTCATCTTAAGAGATCCAAATATTCGTATCGAGTCTGACTCAATGACATATTCTGATAATTCCCAAATGGTAAATTTTCAAGGAAATGCAAAATCATCATCTAAGAATTTCGATGCTGCTTATGAAATTGAAGTTGGCGCAGATAATCTTTCATACAATCTCTCAAATGAGTTAGTTAGATATGATGGAAATGTAAAAGGAAAGGTAAGTCGAACGAGGGCCTATGAAGATGATATCAAATTTGAGGCCAACTCGATTGTCGTCGATAAGAGCAAGCGCAATGCCAATTTGAGTGGAAATGTAAAATTTCTTAAATCTCAACTAGTTGCAAGTGCTCGAAATGGCGAAATCTACCTAGATAATTATAACAAAAAGCTCAAGTATTATGCACTTTATGACGATGTGGTTATTGAGGAAACTGTTTCTCCTAAAGGACAGCCACCTTTCAAAAGGAAGGCTTTCAGTGAGAGACTCGAGGGATTTATGGCAGAAGAAAAAATCGTTCTGCTAGGTCTTCCAAGGGTTTATCAAAAGAAAGACTTATTGAGAGGTAACACAATTGTTCTTAGGCGAGACATCGAAACCATTGAAGTTGATGATGCTAATACGAATTTTAAAATAAGGTAATAGCATGTCAGAAGAAATAGCACAGTTATCAGCTCATGGTTTAAAGAAAGTTTACGGCGGACGAGAAGTCGTTAAAGGCGTAAGCATCGATGTTAAGCAAGGAGAAGTTGTCGGTTTACTCGGCCCAAACGGTGCTGGAAAGACAACATCGTTTTACATGATGGTTGGGCTCGTTAAAGCAGATGAGGGTAGTATTGATCTCTCAGGTGAAGACTTAACGGAGCAGCCAATTCATATTAGGGCACTAAAAGGTGTTGGATATCTTCCTCAGGAAGCTAGCATCTTTAGAGATTTATCGGTTGAGGCCAATATTTACTCGGTACTTGAAAACCGAGACTTACCAAGGGCCAAGAAGAAGACACTTCTTGATAACTTGATAAGCGACTTTGGTCTTGGACATATCCGAAAGTCTCTCGGTTCAGCTCTTTCCGGTGGGGAAAGAAGAAGAGTTGAGATCGCACGAACACTGGCATTAGAGCCAAAGTTTGTCCTTCTCGATGAACCTTTCGCTGGAGTTGACCCGTTAGCCGTTAATGACATTCAAACTGTTATTAACAGCTTAAAAACGAGGAATATTGGAGTCCTCATTACCGACCACAACGTTAGAGAAACACTTGGAGTAGTTGATCGCGCGTTTATTATGAGTAGTGGAGAATTACTTGTAAGTGGGACACCGGAAGATATTGTAAACGATGAAAGAGCACGGAAGTTCTATCTTGGTGAAGAATTTAAAATGTAGCTAGACCAATAAACTAAAGTAGAGGTCTGGTTACGAAATGAATAAGGAACCACTATGGCCACTAAACTTTCACAAAGTCTAAATCAGTCTCAACAACTCGTGATGACGCCGCAACTTCAGCAGGCGATTAAACTACTCACATTAAGTCACTTAGAAATGACAGATGTTATTGCTAAGGAGATGGTTGAAAATCCGATGCTAGAAGAAGTTTCTCATGGTGAGGGAGATTACAAACTAGATAAGTTAGAGAATCAATCTAAAGAAGCAAAGGCCGACGATTTTAAAGAAGAGGCCATGATGAGTAGTGGTGACGATATCGACTGGCAAAAGTATGTCGATAGTTACAACTCAACTACATATGAACCAAATATGGCAACACCATCTCTTAGTCCAGATGATATGCCTAATTATGAAAATATGGTTTCCAAAGGTGCTTCACTAGCTGAGCACTTAGAGTGGCAGCTACGTATGGAAGACCTTAACGATGTGGAAATTGATTTTGCAATTGAGATCATCGGAAATATTAATGATGATGGTTATCTCTCATGTAAGTTTGATGAACTAATTGAGACTTCAAACCTTGAGCGTGAAGAGTGTTTGGGAATGCTGGAGCTTGTGCAAAGACTTGATCCTGTAGGATGTGGTGCTCAAGACCTTGTTGATTGTCTTCTTGCTCAGGCGCGTATCGCAGAAGAGCGTTCACCTTTACTAGAAAAACTTATTCGTTTTCATTTAACGAATCTTAAAAATAGAGATTATAAGAAAATTACAGCTGATACTGGTGTTGCTGAAGAGCAGATTATTGAAACAGCAAAACTACTTCATAATTTTCATCCAAAGCCAGGAAGACTTGTTGGTGGGGGTGAAACTCATTATGTCACACCTGATGTTTACGTAGTTGAAATCGGTGGAGAATTCGTTGTTCAGGTTAATGACGACGGTGTACCAAGATTAAGAATTTCTAAAATGTATCAGGATATGCTTAATCAAGCAGAATCCCTACAGAATAAAGAAGCTAAAGAATTTGTGGAAGAAAAACTTAAGTCGGCTTTATGGCTAATTAAGTCTATAAATAAGAGACAGAGAACAATTGACCAAGTGGCAAAATCAATTGTGAAAAAACAGCAGCAGTTCTTTAAAAAAGGACCTAAGCATTTAAAGCCAATGGTTCTAAAAGATGTTGCCAATGAATTAGGAGTTCATGAGTCGACAGTTTCACGTGCTACTTCAAATAAGTATATGCACACACCAATTGGAATGTTTGAATTAAAGTATTTTTTCAACGCTGGAATTGGTGGAGATAAAGGTGGAGTGGATGCCGTAGGTGAAGTTGTTAAGCTTAAAATTAAAGAGCTTGTAGACAATGAGAATCCAAAGAAGCCTCTATCAGATCAGAAGATTGCCGACCTTTTGAGTCAAGAGGAGATGAAAGTAGCAAGACGTACAGTCGCTAAGTACCGAGAAAGTCTTGGCATTTTGTCGTCGTCAAAAAGAAAAGTAAAATAGCTCGATATTTTGGAAAAACAGCCGATAGGTCAGTTCCAAGATACTTTATATCATAGAGGAGAATGTATTTTATGAAAGTTACAGTAAGTTTTAGACACCTTGAGCATACGCCAGCACTTGATGAGAGAATCCACGAAAAGTCAGAGAAGATTGCAAAATATCTGGATGGTAATCTCCATTTGAAGTGGAGCTGTGAAGTAAGAGATGGTCGCGAGCACTATGCTGAAATTGAGGTTCTAGGGCCAGGGTTTGACTTCCATGCTGAAGCTCATTCGGAAAACCTCTACAAAACAATTGACCTAGCAGTTGCTAAAATTGAAAAGCAAGTGCAAAAGAAAAAAGAGAAAATGCGTAATCGCAAAAAGATGCCTCATAAAGATATCGAGATCCTTGATCCAGAAAGTGCTTGGCTTGAGCACGAGTCTGATATTGATGATATGGCATCTTAAACTTATTTCTTAAGTAAAATTAATATCTAAAATAAGGCCTTCTAATAAAAAAGAAGGCCTTTGTCTTTTGTTGCTCTTCTTGCTAAGATTCTCGCCTTAGAAAGGAGACCTTATGAAATTCTTAATTTCATTTTTATTAATTTTTAATACTTTTGCTTATGAAGAAATCTCTTCACACACTAACTTTTATAAGAAAGTAACTCACTATGCTTTAAAGAATAAAGTCGCTCCAAGTGACATTCTTGTCATCTACGATATCGATAATACTTTACTGCGTTTTAAAACGAGTTTTGCTAGTGATCAGTGGTTTAACTGGCAAAAAGATCAGATAAAAAAAGGATGCCCAAAACACTGTATCGCAAAATCTGTTGGGGGAGTGCTTCAGTACTCGTATAATGCGACTTTCTTGTCACGTATGTTACTTGTCGAAAAAGAAATCCCATCGCTTATAAGAAGCCTTCAGGAAGCTAATTATGGGGTTGTTGCTCTAACATCACGCGGACCTGTTAATCATCCAGCAACAATTCGTGAACTGAATCGAAATGGCGTTGATTTTGATAAGAGAAATGCACCGAAATTGCCATTTTCTACTAAGCTGAATGGGCGAAAGGTTCGTTATGCAGATGGTGTCTTCTTAACGTCAGGGTTAAACAAAGGTGAGATGCTTACTTACCTTATTAATCGACCTAATTTAAAAAAGAAGTATAAAGCGATTTTCTTCTTAGATGATCGATTAAAGCATGTGAAACATATGGATAAGTGGTTTAAAGGAAAGCTTGATGTTAATTCATATCGATTAACAACGACAGATAAAATCGTTAAGGCTTTCGAAGAGTCTGATAAGAAAGAAGTAATAAGAGTTGGTGAAGAATTTAAAGCATTGATGAAAGACTTAAATTAAAAAAAAAGCCTTCTTAGAAGGCTTTTTTTAATATGATCTTGTCGTACAAAAAGTATTCATTCCAATTGTTGTACATTCAGTTTTTCCTGAACTTCTGCTTGTGCGAAAACTACCATCCCATTTGTCTTGATCATGTTGTCTCATTGTAAGATAAGCAGATAGTGATGTTCTTTCTTGTTCAGAGAGATAAATGCTTTCTCCATTTTCAACTGCTCTTGATAACTCTTTGAAGTCGACATCGGCATCTTCTCTAATTGTGAGCATTCGCATACTTAATTTAACGGGATATCTTCTCTCATCCCAATTCTCTTTTATATGTCTTTTATTTGCTTTCTTATATCGCTTTCCATCTGATGACTTGATTGCGAATAGTCCAAACTTAAAGATTACACCTTTTTCATTTCGCATTTCATAGTTATCCACATGCCAATACTTTAATCCATCGCTTCCAATAATAAGACCTTGGTCTTCATCAAAGTAAGACCCAGCTTGGTCAAAAGGAGCAAGTTTTGTTGGAAAGATACCTGCCTGTGCGCTTGAAATAGAAATTAGCATGATAAGAAATATTCCAAAGATTGATTTCATTTATTTCCCCCTATCGAAATATGAACAATCTATATCGTCGGGGGAGTGATGCTGTCTAGAGACAAAATGACACTGCTAGTTAATTGTAGAACTCGCGCATGAAGTCTTTAATAATCTTTTGTTCAACTGTTCCTTTTGTGCGAAAAGGGGCCGTGATTCTTACATTTAATTCAATTTCTTCCTTTGAATTAAAAGTAATTTGAACTCTTGGCTTTAAAAGAGGGGTTTCAAGATGAGACTTTGTAAATAGCTTATTAAGAGCTCTTTGGGCCACTTCAAAATACTCTGAACAATAGAAGTCAGCTCTTTCAAGAAGTATTTGCTCTGCTTTTTCCCAATCATCATGAGGGTCTAATATTATATTAAAGCTATGGAGAACATAGCTTTTTAAGAATGTTTCATTTGTTACCTTACAGCTTAGAAATACTGAATTTGGGATAATGATGGAGCGTCCCGTAAAGTTATGAGAGTTCTTATTTGGCCCAAATTCTAAGAGAGTCGTTGTAAAAAGATCGCGATCGATAACGCTTCCTCTTCTTCCATCGACTTCGATAGCATCACCAATTATGAAGCCACCAGAGAAAGTTTTATAGATTCCACCAATTAAATTAAGGGAGAATTCCTTTGTAATAAGGACGATTGCAACAAGAACAGCAGCGAGTGAAAAGGCCAAGTTTTTAATCTCTGCCGAATATATATACAGTGCAATAAAAGCAAATAAAATAGTAAGAGAGATATTTGTATTAACAACATAACGTCTTTTCTGCTCTGTAGAAACGGACTTTGTCTTCTTTAGTACAAAAGAGACAAAGTGATTAATAAAATAGAAAAGAATAATCAGTAATACTAAATATACTGACTTTTTAATTTCACCATTTGCATTAATAAAAATATTCTCTAATTTCATAAGCTTAATTATAGTCTCAAATCCATAAATCCAGAATAACTATTTGCACAAAATTGCAAATGTTAAAGACATAGTTAATAACATAGTGATAAAATTAATCAACCTGAAAATCATTTATAAGTAATCAAAAATAAAGGACTTTTGTTCATATGCTTAACGTTTCCAATATTTCAAAAATTCAAAGTAGTGAAACTCTCTATTCAGGAGGAAGTTTTCAAATAAATCCAGGTGAAAAAGTTGGTCTCGTCGGTCCAAATGGAGCTGGTAAAACAACACTATTTCGAATGATTATTGGAGAAGAAAAGCCAGATGAAGGACAAGTATCATTTCCCGATAAA
The DNA here is from genome assembly GCF_048381875.1 of Halobacteriovorax sp. Taxonomy (NCBI): domain Bacteria; kingdom Pseudomonadati; phylum Bdellovibrionota; class Bacteriovoracia; order Bacteriovoracales; family Halobacteriovoraceae; genus Halobacteriovorax; species Halobacteriovorax sp. The sequence continues at coordinate 512,521 of NZ_JBLXBP010000003.1, forward strand.
TTACGTTGGGCCTATTTTTCACAAAAAGTAGGTGAGCTTGCGGGCCAAACAGCTCTTGAAGTTGTTATGTCTGGAGATGATAAAATTTCAAAATTAGGTGAAAAACTTAAGGTTTTTGAAGAAAAGCTGGCCGATTGCGCCAATATGAGTGATGACGAAATGAATGATGTCCTCATGAAAATGGGTGATGTTCAATCAGAGTTTGAAAAAAGAGGTGGCTATGACCTCGAAACTCGCGCTGAAGAAGTTCTGACTGGACTGGGGATTATGCCAGAAGATCACGGGAAGATGATTGAAGACTTCTCTGGTGGTTGGAAAATGAGAATCGCCCTTGCGCGAGTTCTTGTGATAAGTCCTGATCTTATTATCATGGATGAGCCGACAAACTATCTTGATATGGAGTCGATTCTATGGCTTGAAGATTGGCTTAAGACTTTTGAAGGGGGGATCTTTATGACGACCCACGATCGCGACTTCATGAATAATGTTTGTAATAAGATTATTGAGATCGCTCATAAGAGAATTACCACATACTCGGGAAATTATGATTTCTACGAAAAAGAAAGAGATATTAGAAGAGAGCAATTAATCGCTCAAGCTTCAAGGCAAGCTGATATGTTGGCCAAAGAAGAAGAATTTATTGCAAAGTTTAAGGCCCGCGCTTCTCATGCGGCACAAGTACAATCTCGTGTGAAAAAATTAGATAAAATTGATCGCATTGAAGTTCCTGCTGAAGAAGAAAGCATAAGTTTTCAATTTCCAACACCTCCGCGAGGTGGAGATGATGTTGTTATTATTAAGGACCTTGCAAAGTCTTGGCCTTTAAGTGAAGGAGCGCAACACGATGTCTTTGATGGCCTTTCAGTAACTGTTAAAAGAACAAATAAAATTGCAGTTGTGGGTGTTAATGGTGCAGGTAAGTCAACGTTATTAAAATGTATCACTGGCCATACAGACGCAACAAAAGGAAGTGTTAGTATTGGCCCAAGTATTAAACTTGGCTACTTTTCACAATATTCACTAGAGGTATTAAATCCTGAATCATCAGTTTTTGATGAAGTAAGAAAGGATCTACCAACAGCTAGTGATGGATATATTAGAAACCTTCTTGCGGCATTCTTATTTCGCGGGCAAGACGTTGATAAGAAAGTTAAGTATCTCTCTGGAGGAGAGAAGTCGCGACTTGTTCTTGCAACTCTTCTTTCACAAAATAATAATTTTCTGGTTCTCGATGAGCCAACAAACCATTTAGATATTAAATCGAGAGAAGTCCTCTTAGATGCTCTTAAGAGATATGAAGGGACGATAATGTTTGTCTCCCATGATAGACACTTTTTGAGTGAGTTGGCCGAGCAGGTTTACGAAGTCGATAAAGGTGAAGTAAGAATTTTTCCTGGGAACTATAAAGAATATTTGGAAAGGATTTAAATATGATTCACTTAGTTAATTCTGAAGCACAGTATTTAATACTATTTACAGTGCTCTTAATATTGCCAAAGCTTTTACTGAGGTTTCAGATCCCAATAGGGATTTCTTCGATTGCTTTGGGTGTCGGAGCTGGATTAGGACTGGGGTGGTTTAGAGGAGATGAGCTTCTTCTTATGCTTTCTCGTCTTGGTATTACTTCTTTGTTTCTCTTTGCTGGTTTTGAAGTTGAAATAGAAGAGCTAAAGCAAAATTGGAAGGAGTTATTTTTAGGAGTAACTCAAATGTTAGCAATTACGCTTTTAGTTGCTTTTGGAATTTCTCTTTACTTTGAAATTGCCTTTAGGCCTGCGACTTTAATTGCTCTTGGTATTATGACGCCATCGACAGGTTTTATTTTAAACTCTCTAAAAAATTATGGATTCTCAGAAGGTCAAGAGTATTGGATTCGTTCAAAGGCCATCTCTAAAGAAATTGCAGCGATCTTATTACTCTTTGTTACGTTGCAGTCTGAAAGCCTTGTGAACCTTGGAAGTTCAACAATGGTTCTTATTGCACTAAGTGTTTTCTTACCATTAGCATATAAATTATTCTTCAAGTATATAGCGCCTTATGCAAAAGACTCAGAAGTTGGTTTTCTTATTCTTACAGCTCTTATCTGTGGTGTAATTACAAAGAAAATTGGAACTTATTATCTTGTTGGTGCATTTATCGTTGGATTTATTGCTTCAGAGTTTAAGCACTTTGGAAAATCGGATAAGTCAGAAGAAATTATTAAGAACTTACAAATGTTCTTCTCATTCTTTATCCCATTCTACTTCTTCAAAGCAGGGGTTAGTTTTACAAAAGACCTATTTAGTACTGAAGGATTAATCATTGGTTTAGTTTTCTTAGGAGTCTTTATTCCATTGAGAATTATCAATACATATTCAAATATGAATTTCTTTATGAAGGACTTTTGGCCTGATCGTAAGGAAATTACTATGTCACTTCTTCCAACTCTTATCTTTGGTCTTGTTATGGCCCAAATTTCAAGAGAAAGATTTGATATACCACTAGAGATCGTTTCGGGGCTTGTTATTTATACACTAGTTGCAAGTGTAATCCCTGCGTTTATGTTTAAGAAAGTTCCACCTGAGAACTTCTAAAAATACAATGTTGCGCCTAGGATAACTTGATGGTTTTCCGGGCGCTCACCACTTGGCTCAGTGCTATCATCAAAGACAAGCTCAAGACCTAGTTCAACTTGATCATATCGGTAAATATAAGAGGCAAGATAATAGGACATTTCGTAGTCTTCATAATTAACTTCATCAGAGTTTTGCCAATTATAGCCGATCATTAATTGATGTCTCTTTGTGATATTCCAACCAATTAATCCCTCAAAGTCATCAGTTCTAATAAAGTTTCCATCCACTAGCTCAAGATCCTTTGCATCAGCATAATTAAATGCCGTAAAAAATTCTTTATAGATGTATCTTGCTCCAACTGAAACCGATGTCTCGCTAATATCTTTTCCTGTGCTATCTGTAATGAGATTAATTGCAGCTGCACCAAGAATGATATTCTTTGTGATATAGCGAATAGAAGCTGCAATACTATGTTCTAAGACGAGCTGGCCAATAACATTGCCAGCAGAGTCGGTTATATCTGTTGACTCATCTCCTGTTAGTTTTGCTTGGGCCCCTAAGTGAATATTTCCTAGCTTATAACGTAGTTGGACTAGATCGACTCCACGAGACGTTCCAATAACTTCACCATTTGAAGTATAAGTTGAAGAGGCAAATGCACCTGTCACCATAAAGATATCTGTTAGGCCAGATATGTCGTACCAGACAGACCAGTTCTTTCCAATCGTTGCCTCAAAGTCTCCCTTGGATAGGGAGAGGTAAGTTAGTCTTGTTGAAAATGGCCGGTCGCTAGTATTATCTACTTGAAAACGACCGGTCGTATTAGGAATTTCCTGAACGCTTTGGCTCGTATTGCTGGTATTGATTCCAAACTCAGCACGAAGACCAGTGGTGAACCCCTCGAGTAGGTCATCTCTCTCATATTTGAACCCAAAACGAGAGGAGTTATTATTTAGCGACTGAACTCCCGCTTGGCCAATAGCGGCCATTGAAAGCTTTCCGTATAGACTAAAATTTTCACCAAGGTCTTTGGCCTGAATTATTTTAGGAGTAAATAGAATGGATATTATAGAAAGATATTTTTGAATATACCCCACAAAACCCTCACTAAAATTAGTCTAATTTAATAGTAAAAGGGTTTTGTGTGGTTTTTTAACTTAAGAAAAGTAAATTCTTAGTGCTGTACGCCACCTACACCGTGAGCGTGACCGTGAGCAACTTCTTCATCAGTTGCCTCTCTAACTTCAGTGATTTCAATATCAAAAGTTAGATCTTGTCCTGCAAGAGGGTGATTACCGTCAAGAGTAACCTCTTCACCTTGTAGTTCGACGATTGTAAATGGAGGTAGACCTTGATCTTGGTTTACTTGGAATACGTCTCCAATATTTAATTGAGCGTCAGCTGGAAATTGTGACTTTTGAACTTTAATAACTAGTTCGTCATTCTTATTTCCGTAAGCATCTGCTGCAGCTACGTCAATTTTTGCTTTTTCTCCAACTGCCATTCCAATAACCTTTTCTTCTAGTCCTGGAATAATTTGTCCAACACCTTCAAGAAAAAGAAGTGGACCATGTTCAGAAGAAGTATCTAAAACTTCATTGTTTGAGTTCGTTAATGTGTAGTTAAATCCGATAACTTTTGGCATAATAAGCCCTCATGTTGTTAGTGTTTATTAATAAAAAAGAGTATAAAGTCTCAGCCTAACAATGTATTTGATAGAAGGCAAATAAAGAATGAGTGAATTAGATAATGTAAAATACATCGAAAAAATCAATGGATTCCTTGAGGAAACAATCCAATTGGTAAAACGTTTACCTGATTTGAACGCCGCAGCACTGGCCGATATTGCAGATAATATCAAGGCTTTGCGCGACGAGTCGCTAAATTGTAAGGAAGATGATTTACCTGGAATTATCCAGCAGATGAATTTATTGAATCAATTGGCCGAGCGTTACGAACAGCACCAAAGTATGCCAAGCCTGGAATCTCCATTCTTTGGTCACTTTAAAATTGAGCAAAATGGAAAGTTAAAAGACTTCCTTATTGGACACGTACCATTTTCACATAAAGAGCTAAAGTTTAAGATTATTGACTGGAAGAAATCACCAATGGCGAGAATCTTCTATCAATATGGACAAGGTGATGACTTTGACTTTGATCTCGATGATCGAGTTATCGAAGGACGTATTTTAGAGAAGGCCATCTTAACTGTTAGAGATGGACAACTGGTACGAGTTGACCGAGAAGGGGACTCATTTGTTTATCGTGATAATAAATGGATGTCCCTAAATGAAACAGTTAAAAAACTTGCTGGAGGAGAAGGGAGTGCAAATCAGTCCCTTGGTAGTGGGCGTACTGGATTTGATGGGCCAGAAGTAATCTCACTCCTAGATAAAACTCAATACGACCTTGTTAATCAAAGTGTGAATAAGCCACTTCTAATTACGGGGGGAGCAGGTAGTGGTAAGACTACAGTTGCTCTTTATAGGATTGCAAAACTTTGTCGTGAAGATGGAATTCGCCAACAAGATGTAATGGTTATTGTTCCAAACCAAGGACTTGTTAAGCTTTCAAAGAAGCTTCTAATTGAGTCTAATCTTGAAAATGTAAGAGTCTCTACTCTTGATGATCTTATTAAAAAGATTATTTTTCAAAATATAAGAAATATACCAAAGAAGATTGAATATAATCCGATGGATTCAATTGCCACTGTTAAAAGAAATCCAAAGCTTCTTAGTTTAATTGATGAATATCTTGAAAAGAAAGAAGAAGGAATTCGAGCAAAACTTAAAGGTCATGACCTTGAATTCTTCGATAATCAAGATGGCCCTCTTTATTTAAAACTTAAGAGAGTTAGTGAGAAGACTCATGATTCGATCTTAAAAGTAGAATTAAGAAAGTTATTAAAGAGCTTTAAAAATGTACGAGAAGAGTTATTAAATATCTTTTCAGACTATAGTCTAATGGAAAAACTTCCTGAGATGACTAATCGTCAAGTAACGTCACATATGCTTAAGGACTTAAAATTCTATACTGCAAAACAAATTCAGTTAATGGACTCTGATAGTGATTACGTTAGTAAAGAGTCTCGAGATAGTGAAGTTACCGGATTTGTGGATAAGTACGATCTATCACTTTATAATTATTTAATTGTAAAACAATTTGGACATTTAAAGTATTTTGGCCGTGAATTTAAATTCTATAAGCATATCTTTTTAGATGAAGCACAAGAACTTTCACAAAGTGAACTTAAGCTACTTGGTCAAATTAAACATCGTGATGGAAATTTCACAATCGCTGGAGATAGTGTTCAGCAGATTGATCGCACTTTTGAATTCACTTCATGGCACGATGTATGTCATAACCTTGAATTAGATGTCGATGATATTCAAGTTGAAGAGCTCAATGTTTCTTATCGTTCACCAAAAGAGATCGTCTCTTTCGCTCATCATGTATTAGGTCCACTTGCCCCTAAGCAATTACCTGATTCAAAGCGAGATGGTGGACCAATTGTTGAAACATCCGTTCAACATTTGGAACATGCGGCGATGCTAGTGAGTAGTGCTCTTATTGAACTAATGAATCGCGAACCGAAAGCCTCTGTTGCCATTATTTGTGCTAAGGAGAGTGTGGCGCGAGAACTGTATCGAGAAATTGAAGAGGTCGGAAGTGTTCGACTTGTTTTAGATGAGAACTTCTCACTGAAGCCTGGGATTGAAGTCACAACAGTAGAACAAATCCGAGGATTAGAATTTGATTATGTCATCATTCCAGATTGCGATAAGGAAAATTATCCAATTGATAACACTGCTCGTAAACGTCTACATTTAGCAGCGACACGTGCAATCCACCAATTATGGTTACTATATAAAGATAAGTCTCTTATTGCTTAAGTAAGAGACTATAGAGGAAGAAGTTTGAAAAATTTTGGATACGTAATTCTAGGCTATATGTCCTTAGTCGCTCTAAGCTTTATCGATAATGGACGTGGGGCCGTTTATCCAGAACTACTTCGCTTCTTTTCAATTGGGCCTGATAAGGGCTCATTAATCTTTTCTCTAATGTCTATTACCTCTGTTCTAGCATACCTTTCAACTTCTCTTTGGCTACCTAGGCTAGGGCCTGTTGTCTCAACTCGAGTTGCTATGATCATGATGGCAATAGGAACATATGGTATTGGTGCAGGAGGAGACTTTCAAAACTTCGACTTAAGTTTAGTCTTTGGTGCCTTAGCTGGTTTTGGATTTGGAATTACTGGTATCACGATGAATTTTATGGTTGATTCTGGAGCACCACCTTTTCAAAAAAGGCGATTCTTATCGGGGCTACATGGAGCTTATGGGCTTTCTTCACTCCTTGCCCCTCAATTATTATCACTATTTCTTTATGTTAATCTTAGTTGGATTCACTACTTTAAATTTTTAGCAATTCCTTGTGCTATTGTTTTGATTTATTCATTTTTTACTCATGATAGTCATCATCAAGATATAAAAGAAAACCACGGTACAATGAAGGATGCATTTTTCATGAATCTCTTAATTGGCCTTTTTGCCGGTTGTTACGTAGCCTCGGAGATTATGGTTTCTTCTAGAATAAAGTATTATCTTGTTGAGGCCCATGGATTTAGTGAATACGTAGCAAATAATTATCTTTCTTATTTCTTTCTCTTCCTTATGATTGGGCGATTAGGATTCGCATTTTTTAGGATTGAATTAGAATCGAAAAAGTTAATTATTATCTCTTTAGTTTCGACATTAATTTGTTTTAGCTTAGGTGAGATACATCAAATATTTTATGCAATGACAGGGCTGTTTATGTCGTTTTGTTTCCCTGTCATTGTCGATTGGATTTCCAATTCATTTCCAAAAAAGAATCATGTCGTTCTTGGTAGTACCATGAGTTATATTGGAGTAGGTATTGCAATTATGCACTTTATCTTTGGTGCAATCGCCGATCGCTTTGGTGCTGGCAACGCTTTCTACCTCTTTTATCTCTTAAATATTGGCTCTATGGTTTCATTTTTCATCGCGATGAGTCTTGTTAAAAGATATCATCAAAATGAGAGTTTATAAGAGAGATAATAGCTTCTAGGCATCGTTCCGTAGTACTCGACGTTTTCGTAATCCTTATCAAGAATATTTAAAACTTTAAAAGAAAAGTTTTTATAATGATAAGTGAAATTACCTACAACATAGGACGGTAGCTCTCCACCAACATCTTTTCTCTTTCCAACGTATTGCCAATTATTAATCAGTCTTTGATTTTTACTTATTTGATAACCAAAAACTAAACTTCCTAATTGTTTTGGTGTTCTTAATAAATCAGAATCATCTGTTTCATTCTTTGCACGTTGAAAAGTTAGAGATGTCTTTATATTAAAACTATTTTTAAATTCTATTGAATGATTTAATTCAATCCCTTGAATTTGAGATTTTGCTATATTGTCATAACCAAAAGTAGTAGTATCGTAATCAATTTGATTTTTAAGATCATAGTTAAATATAGCGGCCTCAAGTTGAGACATTATCGTATTGTAGCTAAAGATAAACTCTGTATTTATACTATCTGTTGGTTTTAAATCATCAACTTGGTTGGCCAGTTGATAAAGTGTAGGAAGTTTAAATCCTTGTGAAATATGTGCCTTTAAAGAGATCTCATTATTAATTCGATAACCTGCACCTGCGCTACCTATTACGTTTGAGTTGTTAGACTGTATTGATGAGAAGTCATCAAATCGCAGTCCAAGATCGTAAAACCATTTCTCAAGACTTAAGTTTGCTGCAGTGTAAACTGAGTATAATTCACTTTGAGAATTCTCAACTTCGTCTTCTTGCTTTGTGTACTCAACTCCAGAAAGTAGGCTTAGGTTTAGAGTGTGCTTATACTTAATATCAAGTTTAGCCTGAGTCTCATTACCTTTATATATTGGCGTAAAGCTATTCGTAGGGTCTTCTCTCTTAATATGAGAATAACGAATACTTGGAGTTATCGTTATTTTTTCATCTTCAGAAAAATAATTAAACCCTAGGTAATGATTTGATTGAAGGTATTCATTAAGATCGTTTTCAACGACATCGATTGGACCATACGGTGGAGAGGATTCAAAACCATCAATTTCTACTTCTGAGTCAAGAAGTTGACCTTGATAATTAAACTCTAATTGCTCGTTTAAAAGATAGCTTAAATTAAGATTGAGGTTTAAGTTTTTAAAAGAATCATCTTCTGCATTTTCGATTCTATCTTCATTGACAGCAGAGTAGCCATCACTTGAGAGGTAACTCGCACTTAATCCATAATTGAGCTTATCAGAGTTGCCGCTGCTCTGAAGGCCAGCTTTAACTGTATTTAAACTTCCGTATTCAAGATTTAATGAATTGTTCTTATGTCCTTTCTTTGTATTAATCTTTAGAACACCACCAACAGCGTTTGATCCATAGAGTATCGACTGACTTCCTTTTAAGATCTCAATGCTTTCGATATTTTCGAGTAAAAGATTATTCACTTGAAAAGAGTTATTTATATCAGTTGGATCAACAAGCTCGATATTATCGATAATAACTTTAGAAAAACCTGTTGGTAGTCCTCTTAAGTTAAAACTTGCGATTGATCCAAGTCCTCCTGTTTGGGGTATGAATACCGATGACCTACCTTGTAAAAGCTCTTGCAAGGTCGTTGCTCCAGAGTCTTCAATTTCTTGGGCGGTAATGACAGTCACATCGCTAGTTATTTTTTCTTTTAATGTTTCAAGCTTTGAGGCCTTGATAAAAATGTCAGCATGAATTGGTAATGAAACTATAGATAATAGAATAAGTGGCGTTTTTATGATCTTCCTCCGAGATATAAAGTTAAAAAACAGGGATCGGACTTTAACCGTTGCGGGACAGTCTCTGAATTTCACAGAGTTCACCTTGTTGAATTTTTCAATTCATGAATTTTCACAGGAGGCTCATTGTCTGTCAAGAAGAGCTTGAAGACAATGGGCCGTAAGATAGAAATTATATATTGTGATAGTACTGAGAATTGACGACATTTTTATAAGTTTTAGGATCTTTCTCTTTTAAGTCTGAGAGAATAATCATATCTGGTGCATCTAAATCATTTGTATGTGTATGAACTTGATACTTAAATAACCAATTAAATAATTTACGATGCTCTAGATACACGATTGTCTCACAGGCAATTAGTAATATCGGCGCTATTAAAAATGAGTTACATAAGAATAACTCAAAAAATAAGATATTAATTACAAGTGGTGCTGCAATTACGGCCGATAATGGAATGAACAAATTTAATAGGAACATTGTCCCAAGTACAATTTCGAGTGATTTAATCATGTAGTAAAGATAACCAGTTTCTTGCAGAGAATTAATAAAGGAAAGGGCCTCAGGTGTAAATTGTGACTCTGTTAATAGTCCTAGACCTGGAGTAACTCCTCCTAGAAGTAGAACCGTTCCCATAACAATTCGAGCACCAACAAAGAGAAACTTCCTTCTTTTACTTTCTGACTTCATAAAACCTCCAAAAGTGATCACCATTGATTATATGACCCAAGAGGCAAGCAAGTATGGAGGTAATGTTAAAATAAATTCAAGTTAAGAGAAAACTTCTTGAATACTAAACGCTTCTTATCTTACAGATAAAATAACCATCTTTTTCAACAACAATATTTTTTGAAAATGGAATGCGGATTCGAAAGAGTGGATCGTAAATCACAAAAGTATCTAGTTGCTGATTACTCTGTTGTAGATATTGTGAAATATCACTTATTTCTTTACCTAGTAATCTTTGATCTTCTTCGTTTTGTACTGAAGTTAGAATTGTTCTCGACTGGTCTTGTTCCATTAACTCAGTATATGCAATACCTTTAAGAGGAGTTTCAATTTTTAGGGAATTCAGTAGAGGGGTTGTTTCAATGAAGTGGCCATCTCGAGACCCACAATAGAATTCAAATCCCTGTTGGACAAATTTCTCTAAGACCTTTTTACTTAACTCATCTTGATAGAGTCGTACTAATTTTAAACCTAAGTATCGAGCTTGTAGCTGGAGTACTTCTTCGGGGATTCCTGTATGACCTAATTCATTACCTTCTTTATTAAGAAGACAAAGAAGAATAATTTCATCCTTTTTATGTGATTCTAATAGTTTCTTTAATGTTGCAAGAGAGGTTAAACCACCGCTCCAAAATAGTACTTTCTTATTTTTCATCAATTACTCTTAAGTCCAATTAATATGTGAATAATCCCTATAGGTTTATTTTTACCTCACAAACATGGACATGTTCAATGGAATAAAATTTTCTCAATGATTGTTCTGGAGGAGAAATGAATATGGAACCACTTAATAATTCAAATAATCAGACCCTATCTTTTCGAAATCTGTCCTTGGACCCAAAAAATCGAGTGGCCTATGTTGATGAAAGAAAGGTAGAGCTGACAAAAACCGAGTGTAAGATCCTATTTTTTCTTCTCGATGGTGGCAAAAGAGTCTATCCGAGGGAGCAACTAGTTAAATTTATATGGGGAGATGTAGATGTGGCAAATAAAACTGTCAATACCCACCTCACGCACCTAAGACATAAAACAAAAGGTGTTGATTTCAGGATTCGTATAAATCGCAACAACCAAATTTGCTTACACGATCTGTAATGTATTGAATTTATAGCCATTTTTCATATCTGTAGGAAATAATATTTCTATGATTAGGATAATTGTTTAGACATTTCCTATCTATAAGTTGTTAATTTTTTCGCCTCCCATTAACCTAATTTATTGAAGGGGGAGGAGTTAAAAATATGACATTTATTATCCAGAATGATTGGGTAGGATTTAGAAACCTGAGGATTAACCACAAAGAGGAGAAGGTTTATGTTGGAGATAATGAGGTAGCTTTAACAAAAACAGAGTATAAGGTTCTCTACTTTTTAATCTCAGGGGGAAAGAGAATTTACAAATTAGAAGAATTAGTAATGGGAGCGTGGGGACCTGTCGTTGTGACCAATAAAACGATAAATACGCATCTCTCTCATATTCGAGCAAAGATCGAGGGAGTCGACTTTAAGCTCAAGATTAATCGTAACGGCCAAGTCTGTATTAATGACTTATAAATAATTCATGCCAAGGCTTTTCTTCTTTAATTTCTTCCAGTTACAGCTATAATCGGCCCTTAACTGGAAGAGCAAATGAAGAAACTAAATTTAGAAAATTCTAATCAAAGAGATATATTGGGGGCCCAATTATGGGAACTCGATATCTCATTTGATAAGAGTATTTTTTCAAATTGTTTAGATCAGCTAAATCAGGAATTAGAAAATAAGAATTTATTAGTTCGACCAAAGGTTTGGCTTAGTGATGATTGGTTTTGTCCTGATTCTATCTCTGGAATTGCGATACCATTTACTCTAATGCACCCACGTTTAATAGCATTAGAAAGACAGTACATCGGTCATGTCGAAGGTGAAACTCGTGACTGGTTTATGAAGCTTATGCGACACGAATGTGGGCATGTTATGGATAATGCCTACTTTTTAAAAGACGAGCAAAGAAGAAAGAGTATCTTTGGTGATCATGATAAACGTTATCCAAATTCATATACTCCTAAAGTTTTCTCTAAGAATTATGTATATCACTTAGAAGATCATTATGCTCAGGCCCATCCTGAGGAAGACTTTGCAGAAACATTTGCAACCTGGCTAACTCCAAGATCAAATTGGAGAAATATATATGAAAACTGGCCAGCTCTAACAAAGCTTAAATACGTTGATTCTCAAATGAAGAGTTTACGCGGTAAGAAGCCAAATGTCGTTTGTTATAAAGAAGTCGACTCGATAGAGGAGAGCACCTTAACTGTAGCAGAGTATCTTCAGCTTAAGAAGAAGAGACTACGTAAGCAGTCTTTAACGAGACGAAGTCTTAAGCATATTGAGTCATACTTAAATGATAATTCAACAACTGGAACAGATTTAAGAGTTGTTCTAAAAAATAATCGCCAGAAGTTAATTAGAAACATCGCCTTGAAGACTAATACATATCAATATAAAATAGATTCTGTTGTTAAAGATTTGGAGAATATCACTTCAGTTAAGAAGCTATATATTCCAAATGAAAGAGGAACTCAAAACTTAGAAAAACTTTTGCTAAGTCATACTAAAAAGTTTTTCACTGAGGGCCGCGACAGGATTATCATGTGAGTAAAAAGAAAGTTCTCGTACTTGTCCATTCAGATCTAATTCCACCTCAAGATATTTCTAAGGAGGAGGAAGCACGGGAAGAGTTTGAATATAAGCCTTGGATTACTGAATACAATGTTATTAAGACTTTAAAGAATCTTGGTCATAACGTAAAAGTCGTAGGTCTTTATTCTGACTTAATGCCTCTTAGAGAGGCCATCGATGAATTCAAACCAAATATTGTTTTTAATCTACTTGAGGAATTCAATGGTAACGTTCTCTTTGATCAAAATGTGGTTTCCTACTTAGAGCTACTTAAGGTTAAGTATACAGGTAATAATCCAAGAGGCTTAATGATTGCACGTGACAAGGCAATGGCCAAGAAGCTTCTTTCATATCACCGAATAAAAACACCACAATTTCAAGTCTTTAAAAATCGTAAAAAAACGAAGCTTTCTAAGAAGTTGAAGTTCCCACTAATCGTTAAGTGCTTATACCAAGATGCTTCATTAGGAATTAGTGGAGCTTCAATTGTAAAAAGTGAAGAGAAGGCACTTGAACGTATTAAGTATCTCATGGATAAATACGAAGAAGAGGTCATTGTTGAAGAATTTATCGAAGGTCGTGAATTCTTTGTGGGAGTTATCGGTAATAAACGATTAACGATTCTACCAATTCTTGAACTTCGTTTTAACAAAGTTGATAAGCCTGAACTTGAACTCTATTCAGAGAAGGCCAAATGGAATATGAAGTATCGCAAATCAAAAGGTATCGATATTGAGTTAGCAGATATTCCTAAAGAAGTTAAAGAGCGAATAATAAAAATCTGTAAGCGAACATATAAAGTTCTTGAGTTAAATGGCTATGCTAGGATTGATTTACGTGTTGATGAAAATGGGATCCCATATATTATTGAGGCCAATCCAAATCCAAATATCGCGATGAAAGATGAGTTTGCGATGGCTGCAGAGTCAGCTGGGATAAGCTATAAAAAGTTAATAACGAAACTAGTTAATTAGTTTGAGTTAGGAAGATTGAGCTTTTCGTACTGAGTCTTTAATTGTCCACAAGCTGCTAAAATATCATCGCCCTTTGTTTCTCGTACCGTACAGGTTAGTCCCGCTGCTTGTAGTGATCTTTGAAACCATTCAATGTGTTCATCACTTGGTCTCTTGAACTTACTTTCTGGGTACTCATTAAAAGGGATAATATTAATTTTTGATTCTTTTTTAGGCAGATTTTCAATGAGGCCATCAATATCTTCTTGAGTATCATTTAGATCTTTAATGAGTAAGTACTCGTACATGATACGTCGAGAGTTTTTAACAGGAATTGTTTTCAATGCCTCAAGTAGGCCATCAACTTGGTAGCGCTTATTAATTGGCATAAGCTCAGAGCGTAGGTTATTTCTAATTGCATGTAGTGAAATGGCAACATTCACATCCGGTAGCTCTTCCCATTGCTTAATCTTGGGTACTAATCCTGATGTTGAGATAGTTACCTTGTGCTTACTAAGGGCAATTCCTAAAGGATCAGTTAAGAGGTAGCAGGCCTTTTTAACATTTTCAAAATTATGAAGAGGCTCACCTTGGCCCATAAAAACAATATTTGAGATTTGATAATCTTTATCTACATTCTCGCGCATCCAGCTTGATACAGTTAAGTATTGACCGACAATTTCAGCTGTCGTCAGATGTCTTGTAAGGCCCTGGGTGGCAGTATGACAAAAGGTGCAGCCAATTGCACAGCCAACTTGTGATGAGATACAAAGAGTTGATCGTAGTCGCTTGTCATTTTCACTTTCGATCAAAACAGCTTCAATTGAATTCTTATCTTTAAGACCTAGGAGAAACTTTCTCGTCCCATCTTTTGACAGGCCTTGCCATAATACTTTGAGTAAAGAAAGGTCATATTCCTTAGCTTTTTCACGTACCACTCTTGGCGCATGCTCCCATGTATCAGGGTTGAAATTTAACTTTTTATAGACCCACTTTCCCATGATTTTTGCTTCATCATATGGGAAAATTTCTAAAGTTAAATTATATAAGCTATCTTTTGTCATAATGCATAATTAACCAATTGCATTGGGCCAGTCAATCTTTAAGGAGGAATAATGCGAATTTTACTACCTATTTTGTTCTTATTCAGCTTTGTAAGCTGTTCATCAGTCACAACGAAAGATGTTGACTACCAAGTAGGAGAACAGAATTTCAAAGGTTATATGGCACTTAATGGAAGCGCTGATGATAAGCGCCCTGGTATTGTTGTTGTTCATGAATGGTGGGGGCATAATGATTATGCCAGAAAGAGGGCCGATCAATTAGCTGATCTTGGCTATAATGCTATTGCTCTTGATATGTATGGTGATGGAAAAACTGCTGAGCATCCAAAAGATGCGATGAAATTCTCAAAGCAGGCTTTTAGCAACCCTAAATTGTTAAAGGCAAAGTTTAATGCTGCGGTAGAACTTTTAAAGAAGCAAGAAAGTGTCGACCCTGAAAGAATAGGTGCAATTGGATATTGCTTTGGTGGGGCAGTAGTTCTTTTTAATGCAACTCAAGGAGCAGATCTAAAAGCAGTGGTTTCATTTCATGGATCTCTAGGTGGAATAAAGACAGTAAAAAAGGGATCAACAGCTAAATTACTTGTAATTAATGGTGCCGATGACCCACTTGTTTCAAAAGAAGATATAAAGAGCTTTAAGAATGTTATTAGAGATTCGAAACTTTCCATGAAGTTTGTGAACCTTCCAGGTGCCACTCATGCCTTTACTAATCCTGCTGCGACAGAAAAAGGAAAGAAGTTTAACTTACCGTTAGCTTATAATGAAAAAGCGGATAAAGAATCTTGGGAGATGATGAGAGAGTTTTTACAAAATACACTTTAAATAAAAAAGGCCGTCTTATTGACGGCCTTTTTACTTATAGACATGAATTTAATTTCTTAAAGTTTAAATCAGTGTGATAACCATTTAGACTTAAATCATCAAAGCTTAGTGCTCTTGTTAGCTCATCATTATAATTAACAGCTTTCCAATTTATTGCTACAGGATTTTCACAATCAAGAGCAACATTTTCAATATCAATGATCGATAAGAACTTATTCTTCATTGGAAGTTTAACCTTACATGCTTGGAAGCTACCTGTGTCTCCAACTGAAGCACATAGAGCTGGCTTTTGAGTTTCAAGAACTAATAGATCTCCATCTTTTCTAAAAATTGTGATATCTTTTGATGAAGATTCAAAAGTTGAACCATTATTTACAAGCGCTTCTTGAATCAAGTTAGTTAGAGCATTTCGCTTGTGAGTATCATGGTGTAGGTTACAGTCAGCTGGAGTTGAAGGGTTGAACTTTGTTTGACATGCAAAGTTTTCAGCAAGAGCAACACCGTCTCTTTCACTTACTTTTGCACCGAAATCAGCATCACCTTCAATCTTTCCATGAAGCATACCAGCTACTTTACCATCTACAATTACTGGAGCACCAGTTGAGTTCCAGTCGATTGCACAATTAGAAAGAACAAAGTTCTTAGAATCTTTTGTTCCGTTAATTGTAGTAAGTAGTGAATTTGTAATACCTTTACATTCTTTCTTTGCTCGAGTGTACTTTCCTTCTGAGAGTGCGTAATTTGTTGTTCCACCTCTTGAGAATGAAGTTATTTCAAAAGTTTTATTCTTATCTCCAAACTTAACACCATCAAATGTTGTTTCTAGGAATCCAACATTACTTTTTTGTTTTGTATTAACTAGAACAATTTCAGAATATCTTTGGTTCTCAATTGAGTCACATGTGTAAGTGAAACCTTTTAAATCCTTGAAAGCAATTTGCTTACATGCAGATGCCATCCAGTCTCCAAATGATTGATCTCTTTCTTGTCTTGGAAGACATTTCTTTGCTGTAGCAACTAAGTTATCACCAACAAAGAACGATGCACATGTTTGAAGTCGCCCACGATTTAATTTACCCATCAGTAAGACTTCATCTATACATCCATCTTTTGAATATCGATCACATACAAAAGGTGCTTCATTTAGAGCTGATGCAATTGAAACTCCACCAAGGCCTTGGCTATTTAATGTTGGGCCAGTGTTGTCGTATAGGGAAGAGCGATCACCACAAGAAGTGAGACCAGCTAAGGTAAATACAAGTGTTGTTAGAAGTAGGGCGTTCTTCATAAATTCTCTCTCAAATATTTGATTAATGTTGGCCAAAATCTAGCATAAGAAAGATGAACTATGTATCAGTATGTGTCTCAATATAATTTTTACAATTTAGATTATTGAATGACTTTAGTGTAAGATATAAACCATGAATATCGTCTTTCTCGATGGTAAGTGCTTGATTTGTAATGGCATCATCAAATTTATTTATCGAATTGATCGCAAGAAACGGATCAAATTCTGTCATCTCCAAGATGAGAAGGCGCTAAATTATCTAGAACAAGATTTCGTTAAGAATTTATCAACTGTCGTTTTCTATCAAGATGGTAAGATTTCAACGAAGTCTGATGCGGCCATTAATATCATGGTGACGCTGGGTCATACATATTTTAAACTCTTTCGTTTTATCCCGCGTTTCATTCGTGATGGAATTTATCAGTTTATAGCAAAGAATCGTTATGTGATTGGGGAAGAACTTGATGTCTGTCCTATTCCTGAAGCTGGCTTAGCAGAGCGCTTCCTCTAGCTCTTCAGATGTAAGCTGGCCACATGCCGCCAGGATGTCATCTCCTTTAGTCGTTCTTATTTTTGCATGAAAACCAAGCTCCATTAGGCCAACCTTAAATTCTTCAACAGATTCCATCAGTGGTCTTTTATAAGGGGCACCAGGAAATTCATTAAATGGAATGAGATTGAAGATAACAGGCATTCCTTTTAAAAGCTCTGCAATCTTTTCTAAGTGCTTCTTACTATGATTTAAGTCCTTGATAACAAGGTACTCGAAAGTAAGGTATTGTCGCTTCATAAGTTTAAGGCCTTTTAATTCCTCAATTAGTTTTTCAATAGGGTAGGCCTTATTTAATGGAATAAGTTCACTTCTTTCATCATTAAATGGTGAGTGGAAGCTAAGAGCAAAGTTGATACTACCTAATTCCTTAAAGCGTTTTATCCCTGGTAAATAGCCTGCTGTTGAAAGAGTGATTTGTCTTGGACCTAGGCCCATACCTTCATTTATCCTCAGGATTGAAATTGCCTGTGCTACTTCTTCAATATTATGAAGTGGTTCACCTTGGCCCATAAAGACAATATTAGGAGCCGCTTGATGGCCATTAAACTTTTCTTTAATGAAGTTATACGCTTGAATATATTGAAGAATGATCTCTTTTTCTTTAAGGGAGCGAGTAAGTCCCTGTGTTCCTGTAAAACAGAATGAGCACTTCATTGAGCAACCAACTTGAGAAGATAGGCATAGAGTGTACTTCTTTTGAAAGGGGACACAAACGGTTTCAACTGTGCGTCCATCGCTAAGCTTAAAAAGTAACTTAATGGTCTTATCATCAATAGACTCTTGAACTTTTGCTATTTCAAGAAAATCAAAAATAAAGTTTTCTTCTAAAAGAGGGTAGAGCTTCTTTGGTAAGCCTTCAATTTCGTGAAACGACTTCTTACTGTGTTTATAAACTTGAGTATAAATTGTTTGAGCATGGACTTTTGTAAACCCATGCTCAATTACAAAGGACTCTAGTTGTGAAAGTGGGAGGCTAAAGAATGACTTTATTAGAGCATCCCCATCTTTCGGGCCTGTTCCATCATTTGTTCACGCTGTTCTGGTGTCATATTTTGAACCATCTCTTGCATCTTCTGCATTTCTTCAGGTGACATTTGAGACATCATCTCTTGTGCCTTTGCATACATATCTTCTTGATTCTCAAACTTCTCCATTGAGAAGATGATTTTTTCTGGGCCAATTTCACTACCGATCATCTTTTTTTCACGAAGTTCATCGAGAACTTTATTTAGACTAAGACCTTTTGAATCTGCGATTTCATACATTTTCTCTGTTGGTAGAGAAACCTTCTTTTGAGGGAAACCATTGGCACTTAAATTTTTGATAATTTGATCAATAAAGTTTTCCATGTACTTATCCTTTTTCTAGTCGTTTAGGGCACTATTATTAACATGATGCGCATGAAATTCCAAGATTAAGGCCATTTGAAGCCTTTGTGTTATAATTTATTTATGAAAATAATATCTCTTTTTTTAATTTTATCTCAGTTTCAAATATATGCTCTTCTTTGTTCAAAAGATTACCTTCCGGTTTGTGCCAATGGAGTTACTTATACAAATGCTTGTATGGCAGAGTCTTCAGGAGCAACTGATATAAAGAATGGTGCTTGTGAAGTTGTTGAAAAAAAGAAAAATAAGCCTTCTCATGTTTCTCCGCCTAAACCATCTACTTGTGTATGTCCTATGATTTGGAAACCTGTTTGTGGTGTTGATGGAAAAACTTATGGTAGCTCATGTAATGCTCGATGCAAGGGGATTCCAATTAAGCATCAAGGGGCCTGTGACAAGATAGAATCTCACTAGATTTTTTTATTTATAAAAGGCCATTATTTAACTTAGAAGGTTAACAGCTAAACTTGCAGGGTTAACAGTTCATTTTTTAGGGGTTAACAGTTGAATTAAGGTTAACTATAGAAACAAAGCTTAAGTCACTGATCTTATTGCCCGATAGTTGCGTTAACTAGGGGTGATAAATGAACAAAAGTTTTAAGTTTAAATTAATTTTACTATGTGTCTTTTTATCAATTGTTAGTATTTCGATCAGTACTGTTTCCTATTTTGGAATCTCAAAATTGAGCGATGAGTCTCATGAATTTAGTCGCGATATTATTCCACGCAGTATTCTTCTCAACGAAATGGATGTTAGTTATCAGAAAACAAGAATTGCTGTTCGTACATTAGGACTTGAGAATAATACCGCTTCAGAAAATGAGGCTGCGATCAACTCCACTCTTGAGATGATTGCAAAATACGATAATGCCGCCAAGAAACTAAAGTCAAAAGTCCACGATGAAAAAGAAAAAGAGATCTTTAATAATCTTGAAAAAGAGTGGATTAATTTTAAAGCGGTTGGTGCTAGAGCTATTGAGTTGGCAAAAGACGGAAGTGTTAAAGCGAGAAAAGAATTATTAAAGATCTTTCATGTACATTGTCCAGAGGCCGCTGAAAGCTATCAAGTCGCCCTGGATCTTTACACTAAAGAGATTTCTCAAGAAGTCGTAACGTCTGCGGCCGCATTTAATCAGACTGTAAGCTCTCTTAATTATACACTTCTCGTTGTATCTATTGTTGGAGTGATTCTAGGTCTTAGTGCCGGTGTTATTTACGCTAATAAGATTTCTTTACGCATTAGAGAAACTCTTGAGCGTTTAACAAAGAGCTCAAACTTTATGACTAAAAGTGCAAATAATATTTCACTTACGTCAAATAATCTAACATCCTCTTCTCGAAACCAAGACCTTTCTCTACAAGAGTCTTCTGCGGCAATCGAGCAAGTAAGTTCTATGATAAAGGTGACTTCAAATAATGCTCAAGAGTCGACCGAACTTGCAAAAGAGAGTTTAGAGAAAGCTGCTTTTGGACAGAAGATCGTTAAGAAAATGATTGATTCAATGAATGGAATAGATAGCGATATTGTCGAGATGGTTGAGGAGTTGGGTTCAAATACAGAAAAGATGCAGCAGATTATTAGTCTAATTGAAAAAATTGAAGAAAGAACACAGGTTATTAATGATATTGTTTTTCAAACAAAACTTCTTTCTTTTAATGCATCAGTAGAAGCTGCAAGGGCAGGAGAGTCTGGTAAAGGTTTCTCAGTGGTTGCCGAAGAAGTCGGTAAGCTTGCTGAGATGAGTGGACACGCTTCTGTTGATATCTCTGAAATGGTTAGTTCAAGTGTGAAGGAAGTTAATCGTATGATTACTGAATCTAATGAAACACTTAACTCACTTGTTTCAAAAGTTAGAGATAGTGTTAACTCTGGAACTAAGGTTGCGGGAGAATGTGGTGATATTCTAGAGAGTATTGTTGAAAGTGTTGATGATGTAACAAAGGCCATCAACGAGATTTCAACGGCTACTTTTGAACAAGCAAAAGGTATTGAAGAGCTTCAAAGTTCTATCTCAAGTATTGATCTGTCTTCAAGATCTAATACAGGTATTGCTGAGGAAGCGTCTAAAGTTGCTGGAAAACTTTTAAATGAAGTTGTTCACGTTAATAAATCAATTGATGAAATTGAAACTGCCATACTTGGCGATGAAGCGGCCCCCAAAGCTGCCTGAAATAATCTGGCCTCAAGTTTATGAGTACTCTTCCTTTGTCACGAAGAGGCTGAATCATAGACTTGTAGGCCTTTTTCCCAAAGAATCTTTAAAACAAACCAAAAGGTTATCGTTGCTCCTACCATGAACAGAAGGTAGTGCCACTTACTCATATCTAGTAGGAAGCGTACTGGTGCAGAGCCAATTAGCAGAATTGGAATAAAGAAAGAAAAAACTCTCTTTGTCATTGTTCCATAGATTAGATCTGGCCAACGAGATAATTGTTGCATCTGCATTCTAAAGAAATTTATTCCAACACCCTCTACAAGCCAAAACATTGCACAACTTATAACGAATTCAATAACTGCTAGTAGTGTTAATGATAGGATAAGTAATGGGGGCACAAGAAGCCATTGTATTAAAGTAAAGCCGTTGGCATTAGCATAGTAGCAAAATATAGAGATCGCTGGAATCAATGTCGGAAGAGATGACGGGCGTACATAGCGAAAGAAGACACTGAAAATTGAGTTGAGAGGTCGCAGGATTGTATAGTCGAGCTGACCAGATTTTAGATCATCACTAAAGCGCCAAAAGTTTTGACTAAAGATAATCATATGAAAGCAATCCATTAAAAGCATATATGTCAAAAATAACATGAACTCATTTCTGTTCCAGCCTTTCACTTGATCAACGTGATCAAAGATAAAGTCTAGTGTGAAATATGCTGAAGCAAAGAAAAAGAGATCCATAAAGATCATGAGAACAAAGCTAGTACGAAAACTCATTGCTACTGAAGTACTTGTCGAGACAAACTTTGAATAAACGCTTAAGTAGTGCTTACATTCGTTTTTAAAACTCATTACATCCCCGCTGCCGTATAAAGTTTAATTCCACGTTTCCAGACTAATGTACAGATTACGCTAACACCTATAAGCCAAGGACTTAATACGCTAAAGAACGTTGAGTAACTAACTGGCTCTCCCATAAAGACTTTTATCGGGTAGTAGGTTAGATAAGGGAATGGTGTGTACATGAGAATTTCTCTAAAGAAGTCTGGATAGAGTTCTAAAGGAATAATTGCTCCGGATAAAAATACTGTGATCATTTGAAGCATAACCCTTAAGATCCATGTCTCTTCAAGCCAGAAGGCCATAACCCCAGTTAGGTATTGTAGAGAAAACCAGAATAGACTTACAAAGAGGCAAACGGCAACTCCATTTAAAAGAGTTATAAAGTCTATATTTGGTAGGATTCCAACAAGAGAAAAGAAGAATATTGCAAAACCTGTGACACATAATTGAATCATTTGAAATCCAATGAATGATGCCGTGTGGAACTCCCAGAAGTTAAAAGGGTAGATGAGATAAGTTGATATTCTTCCCATTCTAATATCAAGTGCTAGGTTTAGAGCAGTGTGGCCTTGTGCAAGTTGTGAGACAACAAAGGCCCATACGTGGTAAGTTAACATTGCACTAAGAGTATAGCCTTTAATAGTATCAAGACCTGTACTTTCAAAAATTGCCGTCCAAAGATTGTATTTAATAAATAGGAAGACAATAGCAGGTCCAATAATTTGTAAAAAGAAGTTTAGGCGATATGCCGTATACTTCACTACGGAAATTTTAATTGTTTGCCACCACTTAATAAGATTAGACATTACTTAAGATCTCCGGATTCGCCATAATCTTTTTCATTACTTTTTCAATAGGAAGCTTTTCTGTATGAAAATCGATAACTGGATATTTAGAAAGAATTGCAGCGGATAATTGTGATAGCTCCTCTTTATCTACTCTCAATTCAACACTTGTATTGTGATCAAAGAAATCACAATCTAGCTTAGTCCAAAACTCTTCATTGCTATCAATTGATTTATCAAAGCTAAAGTAAACAGACTTCTTGTCACCAAGAATTCTCTCCAAATTCATTAGAGGCCCATCGTATGCTTTTTGCCCCTTTGAAATAAGAACAAGGTCCTTACAAAGAGCTTGTACATCGGCCATATAATGCGATGTTAAAATAATCGATAGGTCATTTTTTGCGTGATACTCTTTTAAGAAGTTTCTCATATTTTCTTGGGCCACAAGATCAAGTCCAATAGTTGGTTCATCGAGAAATAAAACTTCTGGTTCATGTAAAAGAGAGGCCATTAGTTCAAGCTTCATACGCTCACCGAGAGAAAGCTTTCTTACGTGAATATGAAAAAGTTCCGTTACATCGAGAAGCTCTCCCATATAGCCAAGTTTTTTCTTAAACATATCATCTGGTATTTCATAATATTTTTGAAGTAACTTAAATGAGTCCATGGCCGGAATATCCCACCATAGTTGCGACTTTTGTCCCATAACAAGGGCTATTTTCTTACGGAATTCTTTATCTCTTTGCCACGGCTTATAACCTGCAATTGAAACCTCTCCATCAGAGGGAACGATGATTCCAGTTAACATTTTCATAAGAGTTGTTTTACCGGCACCGTTTGGACCTAAGAGACCTTTGATCTCACCCTTTTCGACTTTGAAGCTGAAGTCTTTTACTGCATATTTTGTAATGGGGCTTCTGTTAAAGAAAGATTTTACACTACCTTTAAAACCTTCTTCTTTCTTGTAACTTACAAATTTCTTTGTGAGGCCATTTGTTTCAATCATATTTAATTACTCGCTTGCGTGTTGATTTGTGTATTCGTACATAACAATACTTGCCGCTATTGAAACATTTAAAGATTCAGTTAGACCGTATTGTTTTATTTTTAACCTTTTTATTCCTGGCATATCTTTCAGTGGCCCAAATTCTTCGTGACCAAAGATAAATGCTGACTTCTGTGGAAGGTCGCATTTATTTAGAAATGTTTCTGCTTTTGAATCTAGGGTGAGAGGAGTGTAACCAAGTTCATTTATTCGCTCAATTGATTCTTCAATCTCATCGAAAAAGAATGTTTTCACTCTTTTAAGAGCGCCCTTTGCAATTGTGACATCGAAGAACTTCGTTCCAACAATATGGACTTCATAAATACTGTATATTTCACATGACCTAAGGATCTTTCCTATGTTGAAGCCACCCTTTAAGTGGTCCAAGACAATAATAATTTTATGTTGTCCGTGAACAGCTTTTTCTTTGGCTATCTCTAGCTCTTTCTCTAATTTCTTTTCTAAGAATTTTCTTGTTTTCTTGCTCATACTTGGGATAAATTACGAAATAAATCGGAGGTTTGCAATGAGCAATGAGACATCAAATGAAAATCAAATAGCTGTTTTTGGCGCAGGGTGTTTTTGGGGTGTTGAAGAGACCTTCCGAACGTTAGCTGGAGTAGTTGAAACAGAAGTTGGCTATGCTGGTGGTAAGTCGGATCAAACAACATATGAAGAAGTGTGTACTGATACAACTGGCCATGCTGAAGTCATTAAAATTACCTACAATCCTAATGTCATCAAATTTGAGAATCTCTTGGATGTCTTCTTTAAAAACCATAATCCAACGACACTTAATCGTCAGGGAGTAGATGTGGGTAGCCAATATCGAAGTGTAATCTTCTATTTGGATGAGGATCAGAGAGTTCAAGGTGAAAAGGCCATAAACGACCTTGATGAAAGTAATCGCTTCCCAAATCCTGTTGTAACTAAATTAGAAGCATTTAAAAATTACGTAAAGGCAGAAGAATATCATCAAAAATACTTGAAGAAGAAGGGCTTAACATCTTGTCTCATCTAAAATTGTTGAGAATATAAGCTCATGTTTTTATTGACAGTGGCGCAAGTTCTAGGCAATCGCGATCATGTTCAATAAATAAATTAACTACGACTCATCCCCAGTTGCAGTAGATAGAGTACTGTAATCACATAAAAGTAAAGATTATCTCAGAATTCGACATTTCTTGCGCATAATAGTTAATAGCTCAACAATCATGAGTGAAGGAAGAGGAGTTTATAAATGAATATTGAAAACTTTAGAGAGACTTTTATTGCCCATGCAAGAGATGAAATTAAATCAATCGTCTCTCAATCAAAAATTAAAGGCGAGTTCAACTGTGACGTCTTTAATGAGAAATTAGTGATTATTTGGTCCGATGCCCAAATAAATGGACTAACTGAAGATGAGTTTTCAACTTTAGTTTCTGAAATTATTCCAACTCACTTTGATAACGTCGTTTTCCCATTCACTGACGATATACCGCTTGCAGCTTAATTGCTGTATTTTACTTTCATAATACTCGGGTATCGTTGACAACAGACGATACCCCGGTATTTTCTATTTCATCAAAAACACCATCTGAATTATCATCTTCTTTTTTAATATTAGTGAAACGCGGTACAAGAGCTACTGAGATTACAATGACAAAAGCTCCTAACATGGCCGTAGGGTCCAGGGTCTCTTTAAAGAATAGGTAGCCAAATAAGGCCGCAAAAATTGATTCACTTAAAAAGACTAAACCTACAATATGAGCAGGGATTGTTTTTTGTGCAACTATTTGTAGAGAAAAAGCAATTAGTGATGAAAAGATAGAGACGATTAAGAATCCCCATAGTGCAGAAGGGAAGCTTAGCGCCTTTGCAGAGTAGAGAACTTCAAGACTTGTTGCTCCTTCATAAATTAGAGCAAAAACTAATCCCATAATCCCCATGAAGATACATTGGAGAAAGTTAAAACGAATTGCATCCACGTTATTTGCATAGCGATCTGTTGCTATAATATGAAGAGAGAAAAAGACTGCTGATACGATGACAAAACCATCACCAATATTAAAATTATTAAAGTCCATACCATTCATCATCATAATCCCAAGCATTGAAGTCATGAGAAGGAGCCAGAAGGTTTTACGAACACGTTGTCCAAGAAAGATAACCGCAATAATTGGCGTAATAACGGCATAAAAGACTGTAAAGAAGCCTGATTTGGCCATTGTTGTTAGTGCAATCCCAACTGTTTGCAGTTGAAGAGCAGTCATTAGTAGCGCTGAGCAAACTAATCCACCGATAACTTCATCTTTGTTATTTGATAACTTTTTAAAATCACCTCTAAAGAGAAGGATTAATAAAGCGAAAAGACCGGCAAAAATATAGCGTAGAGAATTTGACCATACTGGTGAATAGTCAACAAGAGTAAAGCGAGTTCCGGCAAAGCCCATACCCCAAATCGCACATGCAATACTTAGAAGAATTATACCTTTCATGGGGCCAATATAAATTGAATTGAAATAGAAAACAATGGGAAAAGAGCGACAAAAGCCTAACGATATCGTTAGTTTTGAAAGGGCTTAAACTGAAATTGTTTGGTGCCATGAAAAAGTGACGAAATTTTTTTGACAAAAGCAAAGATCATTTATTGTTCATCTTCAGAAGTACTTGAAATTAAACGAGTATCCAAAAAAATTATTAGTATTTAAAAATTGTAGCAAAATAGATTTGTAGAAATGAAGTACACGCTACTTATTTTTTCAGGGGACGTTTAATGCAAAAAGATAATTTTAAGCAAACATTTTTAAATGAAGCAAGAAATGAAGTTCAAGGTATCTATTTAGAAACGACGATTGATGGTGATTTTAATGCCGATTTATTCTCAGAGAAATTAACACCAATTTGGACTGCTGCTTCCTTAAATGGATTAGATGAATTTGAATTTATATCTTTGGTCGAAGATATAATTAATAAAGATGCCCAGGAGATATATTACCCCTTTAGCCTTAACTATCGAGCTGTGGCATAGAATAAAAGTAGAGCTCCCTTATGGGAGCTCTCTTTTTTATTATAATAACTTATCATCAACGAGATTTGGTAGAGTGACTTTTAAAAGAGGCTCTTTTTCCATCGCTCTCTTAATTGCAAAAGTTGCACCTTCATTACGGGCCCAGCTTCTACGGTTAATTCCGTTATTCACATCCCAAAATAGCATTGACTTAATACGGCGATCACAATCTTCGCTTCCATCGAGAACCATTCCAAAACCACCGTTCATAACTTCACCCCAACCGACACCTCCGCCGTTGTGAAGAGAGATCCAAGTTGCTCCTCTAAATGAGTCACCAACGAAGTTTTGTACGGCCATATCAGCTGTGAAGCGAGAACCGTCATAAATATTTGATGTCTCTCTAAAAGGAGAGTCTGTTCCTGAAACATCGTGGTGGTCACGACCTAGAACTACTGGTGCCTTAAGCTTTCCTTCACGAAGGGCCTTATTAAAGGCAAGAGCAATTTCAATTCTTCCATCGCTATCAGCATAAAGGATACGTGCTTTTGAGCCAACCACAAGGTCGTTCTCTTTAGCACCTTTAATCCAAGTAATATTATCTTGCATCTGTTGTGTAATCTCTTTTGGTGACTCTTGCATTAGTCTTTCAAGAACTTCTGTTGCAAGTTGATCTGTTAAATCAAGATCCTCTTGAGTGCTAGAAGTACAAACCCATCTAAATGGACCAAAGCCATAGTCAAAGCACATTGGGCCCATGATATCTTGAACGTATGAAGGGTACTTGAAGTCTTCAGTAGATCCTTCTTTCATAATATCAGCACCTGCGCGAGATGCTTCAAGTAAGAATGCATTTCCGTAGTCAAAGAAGTACATTCCTTTATCTGCAAGTTTATTAACCGCGTTTACGTGTCTTATTAAACTCTTCCTAACTTCAACTTTAAATTGTTCTGGGTTATTTGCCATCATCTCATTTGATTCTTCAAATGAAAGATCAGCAGGGTAGTAACCTCCGGCCCAAGGATTATGAAGAGAAGTTTGGTCAGAGCCAATATCAATATGAAGATCACTGTCAGCAATCTTCTCCCAAAGGTTAATGATATTTCCCTGGTAAGCAAGGGAGACAGCTTCTTTATTATCTTGTGCTTTTTTAATTCTTGCCATTAGCTCATCAAGATCAGTGAAAACTTCATCAACCCATCCTTGCTCATGGCGAGTCTTTACGGCCTTTGGATTGACTTCCGCAACAACACCGATACAACCTGCGATAACCGCGGCTTTCGGTTGCGCTCCAGACATTCCACCAAGTCCTGCAGTAACAAAAACTTTACCAGCTGTTTCAGTAACGGCCTCTTTAGAAATTTTTCTTAGAGCATTTAAAACAGTGATAGTTGTTCCGTGAACAATTCCTTGTGGCCCAATATACATAAATGAACCTGCTGTCATTTGTCCGTATTGAGTTACTCCAAGTGCATTGAATTTTTCCCAGTCATCTGGCTTTGAGTAATTTGGAATCATCATTCCATTAGTCACAACAACTCTTGGTGCATCTTTGTGGGATGGAAATAATCCTGCTGGATGACCAGAGTAGAGAACGAGTGTTTGCTCATCTGTCATTGTCGCAAGATATTGCATTGTTAAAAGATACTGGGCCCAGTTTTGAAAAACGGCACCGTTTCCACCATAAGTGATTAGCTCATGAGGGTGTTGAGCTACAGCATAGTCTAAGTTATTTGAAAGCATTAGCATGATGGCCGCTGCTTGTTTTGACTTGTGAGGGTACTCATCAATCGATCGCGCATGAATTTTATAATCAGGGCGATAGCGATACATATAGATACGACCGTACTTTTCAAGCTCTTCCTTAAACTCTGGAATTAGTTCAGCATGTAAATCACTTGGGAAGTAGCGTAGTGCATTTTTAAGGGCAAGCTTCTCTTCTTCTTGATTAAGTATTTTCTTGCGCTTAGGTGCGTGGTTAATATCTTCTTCATATTTCTTATATTTTGGTAAAACCTTAGGAATACCTTCTAATATTGCCTGTTGAAAAGAATTATTATTCACTCTTAATACCCCTTGTACTTATGTATATTAAAAGGCTTATATCACTTTACTCATTATCTAGAAAGCTAATGGTGTCATTTGACGTGTCTCGTTACGAATCAAATGCCTTAGAGAAAATCGAATTCAAGTGTGATATAATAATTATCTAACGAAAGGGGAATTATGCCAAAATTAGAAATCGGACAAGAAGTAGTATCAATAAACTTTGGTGTTGGTGTTATAACAGAAATTAAAGATATGAGTGGTGCAGAGTTTTATATTATTGAGTCTACTGAAGGTCGCTCAACTACAATGATTCCAACGGTAAAAGAAGATGCTTTTCGCCCTTTAAGTTCTGAAAATGAATTAAGTAAAACTCTTGATCGTATTACTGAAGAGAGTAAGCCTTTAGAGTTTGACTCTAAAAAGGATCGTATTAACTTCTTTAAGTCTAATATTCAAAAACAAGATATCGATACTTTTGTAACTAATATTCAACAGCTACTTCAAATTAGTGACAAAGGCGCAGCAGAGTCGAAATATCTTGAAATGCTACTTGAGAATCTATCGATTGAAGTTGGAGCAGTTTTTAATGAGGATCTCAACCAAGCAAAAGAACGTGTGAACTCTTGCTTGGAAGGTAAGTTTTCTTTATAGTTTTATCTTCCTAGGTAGAGAATTCTATTCATTCTGAATACTTCTTCACCGCCACAGCTACCCATTTTACAAACATTTGCTTCGTAACAATCTTTACGAGCATTGTATTTGTAGTCTTCGTCTCCACGAACTAGGATTCCTTCAACGATTCCTGTTTCTTCGTTGAATACTGCTGAACCTGAGTTCCCAGAGAATGTATCTAGGTTTGTTTCGAAGCTATAGAAGTCGCTATCATCACGTACATAGGCTCCTGCAGCTACTTTTGAAGGCAGACCTGATGGGTGTCCAATAACAAATACTTTTTCACCTTTTCTAATGTTTTCAGATTTCTTCGTTCGGTATTCAAGTGGTGCACGATCTTCAACTCTTCTATCTAATTCAATTAGGGCGAAGTCTTCACCAGTGTATCGGCTCAGCTTTTGTACAACAATTCTCTTACAAGAATAAACATTCTTTGCTTCAATTGTTCTAGCATCGTCGCGAGGATCTTTTTTTGAATAATCAAAAACCCAGTAATTGTCGTAGCAATCTGTTACTGAAGTTGCACAGTGACCTGCCGTTGCAACATATTGTCTTCCATCTTTTTCAATTAGAAAGCCTGAACAGTCTGCAACGTCGACTTGTTTATTAAATCTTTCGCCTTCACAAAGGTTGATTTTAGAGTCGATGGCCTTGTATGTATCTGAGTCTTGATTTTTTTGTTTCTTTAATTTGTTTTTTGGAATCATTGCTAGAGTTGATCTTTGAAGATCTAGCTTTGTTTGATTCATAACTTCATATTGATCTAGTCGATTATCTTCACCGTAAACAACCTTATCGATAGCAAGAGTGTTAACAGATGATAGAAGTAGAGTAAGAGTGAGCAATACATTGAAGTTAAAATTCATTTTCTTTCCTTATTTTTGTGCGTGCATCCTTCTATCAACGTTATGTGTAAAAAGTACAGGGTAGCGTCATGAGTAATTTGTAACAAGTTCTTACATCCCATGAATACTATTGAGTAAAGTTAATAAGTTATTGATATTACATTTAAAGTTATGGTGAAATTTACCGATAAGTTACCGAGATGAGAGAACTTAGATGAGTTTAAAACACATTATTTCTATATTCATAATTTTGGCCGTGAGTACGTCATGTCAGATGACTGGTGACCAAATTCAAAATGGTCAATCTCAGATGATGGCCGAACGTATCTATAAAGAATCAGATATTCTTGATGCTGTTGATGATGTCATTGGTCCGGATGGAAGGCCAATTAAAGACAGATCATCACAAGAGGCGATGGAAGATCTTACTGATGATTATACAAATTTTCCTTCATCTAGTGAAGTTAATAACTATATTAATGAAAGCTTGTCGTTTACCGGACAGTGTAATATCGATGAAGCAGATAAGGATTATGCATATGGCACTATGTATACGCGAGGCTCGATGGGTGCCAGACGAGTCTTAGCAACGATATATCAAAGTTGTGATGCAATTGATTTTGTTATGGATGAAACGACACCAAGGCTTAGTGGTGTCTCTACTCGTCCTGCAACCTTGACTGATGGAAGTGACTTTAAGCAGAGAGTTATTACTAATAGGCAAGCAATGGTTAATTCTCATGGAATATTAAGTCAGCTGGATAAAGACCCTGAATTTCCTTCGGAAAAATGTATTGATACAACTCAGAGGCCTCCTGTTTATGGCTATGGTTCAAGAAAGGGACTAAGAAGTCGTGAAATCAATCTCTTTACAAGAGGTCAAGGTGTTGCAAAAAATAATGTTCAAGCTTCTGGTATCGATTGTTCTGAGTTTATTTCGGCCGCATTTGCAGCGGAAGGATTAAAGTTTAATAAATCAGATCGTGACTTTAATTCACTGACGACGACATCTCTTCATTACGCTTCAGATAATTCAGATTCGTGTGTAAAGCCTGTGGAGTTTGATCTTCCATATTCGATTCAGTCAGGTGATATTATAAATTTAAAGGGAAGCCATGTTCTTATGGTGGATACAGCAGGGCCTGACCCTCTTGGGATTCGCGGTGCCGCAGAATCAAATAGCTGTAATTCGATAACGATTAATGATTTTGATTTTACATATATTCACAGTGGTGCCCTAAATAATTATGGGCCAGCAAGAGTCTCAGCTAGGATTCATGCAACTAAGCGTTCAACAATGTTCAATAATTTGCTGGCACAAGCAAGAACGGCCTGTACGAGACTAGTGCAGGGAAGAGCTTCTTCACAAAAGATGAGAAGTGGACGTTTTAGTATTCTTCGTCATGATTCTGGCAACCCTGCCTGTTATTATGAAGACTATGGTAAACTCAAGGGTGAAGAATGTATTAATCAGTGCTTTGGAGAAAGGAGGCTAAATGATGGTTACTAAAATACTCATAGCGGCCTTTTTATTTATATCTGTAAGTGCAAGTGATCTTTGTCCAAAGAATAAAGATCCAAAGACAGTTGCAAAGGATTTAATTTCTATCGAAATGAGTGGAATTCGTCTTATTACAGGTACAAAAAAACAGTGTTTAAAAGAAGAGTTTAAAGAATATCGTTTCAATCATGATCCTGATTATGATGATCCTAAAAACTTAGAATATATTCTAGATTCAAAATCGAATATCAAAATAGAGAAGGTCGAGTTAATTGATAAAGAGATTTTTCAATATCGTGCTTCTTATCAGGTAAATGTGGTTGATACAAAAGGTAATAGTAGTGTTATTAAAGATAGAATAACTTTTATGTTAAATACAACTTCTAAGTCTCAGAAGGTTGGGGGATGTGCAATGGTCATTGAACCACCTGAAAAACTCGTTCTATTAAAATCATGTCAAAAATAAAAAAGGCTCCAAAAAGGAGCCTTTTTCAATTCTTATTTTGCAATTTTTACTAATTCTTCTAGTGCGCCTTTTGCAGCGTCTTCATTTAATGGCTTGCCATAATTTGTAAGTAATTTACGACCTAGGACATTCATACCAATATATGAAAGTTGATTTAACATAGCTCCTAGAACGTATTGGCCGCCACCTCCGGAGTGAGTTCCGATTAAAGCTGGCTTATTAACAAACGCTTCTCTCCAAGATTCTCCACCCGAACGAGAAACCCATGCGATTGCATTGATAAAAGATGGTGAAACAGAGCCATTATATTCTGGTGTCAGAAAAACAAATCCCTTTGCAGCAATAAATTTCTCAGTTAGCTTTTTCCCATCTTCTGGAATTCCATTTCCCTCTTCTTGAGTCGTATAAAGAGGAAGGTTGAAGTCACTTAATTTTACAACTTCAAATGATTCATCCGTATCTTTAGACAGGCTTTCTAGTGTCTCTGCCATTTTTAAATTCATTCCGTCACTTGCAGCAACGATTAAAAAGTCACTCATATTTTCTCCTGATCAGTTATTCAAGTTCCTTGATTAGTAATAATGCTCTTTGTCCTAGTATCACCTTTGAATTGGGAAAAATCATTCGTAAATTTTCTTCCGGGCAAAGGTAAGGTTGTGCATTTTGTGTAAATATATGCTCACCTTTTTTAAAAGGGGTGAAATTAGCACTTTCTTCTTCCTCAAAAGTAAATTTGAAGTCTTCAAATTCTTTATTAATTGATTCAAAGATTGTAAATGCCTTTGGTGCTTTCTTCTTTTCTAACTCATGTCCACTTAATAGTTTTTCGATAGTCTCTTGTGCCGCTTGAAACTTTCCAGGTGGGTTTTGTCCAAAAGGATAAACTTTGCCAAGCTCTACAGTTGCACTAAATGCATTAAAGTTAGTAAATGAAAATGAGCTAAATACGGTTGATTCTTTGTGTGAAAAGAGCGACGCTTCGATTCCCATATTAGCTAAAATTAGGTTGAATTCATCGTCACGTCTACGCTCTTCGTTTTTAGGGACAAGAGCAAATCTTTCAATCATACTCTTTTTCAGAGCGCAGTGAAGGTCGAAGTGAAAAAGGTCTTTTTCTTTTACCTCTTTATAAAAATCAAAACAGACCTTTTCAATAACTTCTGCTCGTGACTTTTCATAGTATTCATCTAAGTCCTTATATGCACCGTTAAAGCATCGGTTGAGGTTGTATTCACTAAATCTTTTACCTATATTCATGGCCTTTGGGTTACCAAATATAAATAGGGTTGGAGCCACTAAGTTTAAAGAGCCTGCAACCAGTTTATTGAGAATTTCATTTGTAAATTCAATTGGAGCCGTTTCATTGCCGTGAATCCCACAGGAAATAATAAAAGCATCTTTTCTTGAAGAAAGCTTAGGAGTTGCCTTAATAATTCCTGTATCAAGAATATCAAAACGAATATCATTTTTTACAAATGAGCTCTTTTCTAGGTGCTCTTCATTTTCTCTTGTTGTTTTTAGAAAGTTAAATTCTGTCACAGGCCATCCTTTTATACACGCTTTGCACTGAAACCTTTTGACGTCAGTTCATCAACAATTTCACGGATATGCAAATGTCCTCTCGTTTCAAGTGTAAATTCAACTTCTGTTTCTCCAAGAACACTTGTTGTGAAGGCCCTATTGTGGTGAATTTCTAAAATATTAGCTTCTTTGCCACCAATGATACTTGCGATATGTGCAATTGTACCAGGTGTATCGGGAACATTAACAACAATTGAACAAGAGCGTCCAGATGTTACAAGTCCTCTTTCAATAATTCGATCAAGAATATTTAAGTCTATATTTCCACCACTAACCACTAGAACAACTTTTTTTCCTTTAATATCACTTAATTGATCATAGAGGAGAGATGCCACTGATGCGGCTCCAGCGCCTTCTGTTAATATCTTCTCGTATTCTAATAAGGTAACGATAGCATGAGAAATTTCAGTTTCTTTGACTGTTACTATCTCATCAACATATTTTTTTACTATATCAAAGGTATTATCAAGAACAGTTGTTACAGCGATTCCATCGGCAATCGTTTTCTTCTTTTCAATTGTTGTGATGTGGCCTTTTTCTTGAGATTGTTTCATGGCCGGCATTTCAGATGCTTCAACTCCAACAACGTGACACTTTGAACCACTTTCTTTAATTGCAGTGGCGATCCCTGAAATTAATCCTCCGCCACCAATTGGAACGGCAATAATATCGGCATCACTTAGTTCATCTAAGATCTCAAGCCCAATTGTTCCTTGTCCCGCAATAATATCTTTATCATTAAATGGATGAATAAAGACTTGGCCATTTTCTCTTTGGATCTCTAAAGCTTTTTGATAGGCATCATCATAGAAATTACCGTGAAGAATTACTTCAGCACCAAACTTCTTTGTTCCTTGTATCTTTGCAAGTGGAGTCGATTCCGGCATTACAATTGTCGCTTTTATACCGAGCTGTTTCGCCGCAAGAGCAACCCCTTGAGCATGATTTCCTGCTGAAGATGCAATGACTCCTTTTTCTCTTTCTTCTTCTGAAAGTTTTGAGAGGCGATTAAGTGCTCCTCTAACTTTATATGCTCCAGTTAATTGTAAGTTTTCTAGTTTTAAATAAACTTCACAATTGAACTTCTCACTTAAAGTTGTTGAATAGGTTAAAGGTGTCTTAATAATTCGATTTTCTATATTAAGACGGGCCTCTTTAATATCATTTAGGTCTACAATTAATTTATCTGTCATAAGGAAATCTTACTTCTTTTCGTAGTCAACTTCAAAGGTGTTTGCGTCAACTTGACGTGCTCCATGACTTTCTTCACGATTATCCTGGGCCTTTTCAAACTGTTCCTCAAAGCGAGCTCGAGTATTGTAAGCATTTCCACTATAAGATGAGAATCCACCGCCATTTTTGAAGGAGTAAAATTGCATATTTCCTGTTTGAATTGATTTAAGAAAGAACTTTCTCATATACATGGCCCAAAGATGTCTTGTAAGAGGAAGAACCATCGATAGGCCTAGAATATCTGTTAAAAAACCTGGAGTTAAAAGAAGTAGCCCACCACCAAAAACAAGTAGCCCGTGAATAAAGCTTGAAGCTGGAACTCGACCTTGAGAAAGCTCACCTTGGATTTTTGCTAAAAGAGCTGCGCCTTGAGACTTTGCTAGTGCTGCACCTATGATCCCTGTTAGTACAACAACAAGAAATGTATTGGCACCACCAATCTGTCCACCGATCGAAAATAGTAGGTAGATCTCAATGGCCGGAACCACAGTAAATAATAATAGCAATATTGGAAACATGTTACCTCATTTATTAATTGTGTAACATAAAGATGGGAGCAGTTGGGGTAGTGTCAAGGGTAGGGGCCGTTAAGCCCCTGTATCTTGTTGAAATTATATAGATTTTAAATTCTTTTGATCGTAAACCCAACCTGTATGAAGAGTGTTTTTTAAATAATCGCGGTATTCAATTTGAACCCAATCGCCATCAGTTTTTAGGACTTCAACACGAGTATTTGGCGCTACTACTTGAAGCTTTGTTCCCTTGGTACTTGGAATACTTCTAAGGTTTAAATATTTAATAGGTGTGAAGAACTCTTTTTTAATTATGACTTCTTTGATTGCTTGTTTTGGCGCAGGCTGAATCTCTTTTGAAGGAGTATAAATAAACGCCCCAAGGATAATGGCAATTGATAAGATTCCACTGGCAATGATAATACTTTTGTTGTCTCTTGCCGTTGGAAGGATCTCTTCTTGAGGTTTGTACTCAATTTGTTCTTTGACACTTTTTTGGTTAATGATAATTGATTGAAGAAGTGATTCTAGTCTTTCAAATTTCTCATTTACTTCTTTTGTTTCAAATCTGCGTTCTAATTCTTCTATTTTCTTATATAATTGATCTTTTCCATTAGAATTGTCCGTATTTTCTTCTTCACGATCTATAACAGTTTGAGTCGTGGATTGAAGAAGATTAGAAATAGGGCTCTTTGCAATCTTCTTTTCGTTCTTATCTAAGATGCTAGCAAAATTAAAATTCCCCTTAAATTCTTCCGTTGAAGAATTATTCATCTCTTTCATTTAACTTCCTTGTTTAATTATTCTAGTAACTTATATAAGTGTAGAGAATAGATTTAAACTTGCAAAGTTTTTAAATACTCTTTGACGTCAGCTTGTGCGCTAAGGAAATATTTTTTTTCGAGAACTAGAGAGTTTGCAATATAGCTTATCTCGTTACTTTCAACGCGATCAACTTCACCATCGGCAGCAGCAATTGCAAATAAGGCTTTTAATACTTTATATCTTTCATTTTGTGAGAGAATATCCACAAGTGGTGTACAATAACTTCTAGTATCGAGACCAGAAAGTTGTTTCATCATTTTTATTGAATATTCAGTGACGTGTTTTGCTTCGTCTTCTGTTAGATTTGTTACATCTCGTAGTATTTTTTCCATTTCGCTTTTTTCGCGTTGGCAAACATTGAAATCTGTATAGGCAATACGAGCAAGTAGTCCAGCGAAACAAGAGAGAATGACGAGGCGCTCTTCATCCATGTGAGGAAAAGTGCTATTGAGGAAGTCGTGAATATCATTAATTGAATCTGTTTTCTTATTTTGTTTAAAGAAGTCGAAGAAGTTCATAAGTGACCTTTTTTAGTGATTTTTCAGTCGTATACTCCTTGAAAAGATTAGCACACATAAGCGATAATAGAAAAGAAAGAAAAATCATTGATGAAGTGGAGAAGATAATTTGAATTTTAAAAAAGACGCTAATATTGACATGAGTATTTTTACTCCCATCTTTAGTACTGAAGAGGATGGGGATATTGCTGTAGCTGATAAAGTTAGAGTAAAAAAGCCATCAAAATATCATGTCGTACTTCATAATGATGATTATACGACGATGGAATTTGTTATTTGGATATTGATGCATATATTCAATCGAAGCCAAGAAGAGGCGATGAAGATTATGCTTGATGTTCACAATAATGGCCGCGGAGTTTGCGGCACATATTCCTATGAAGTGGCCGAGACTAAGATGAACAAGGTGCTCTCGGAGGCCAAGAAAGAAGGCCATCCACTATTATGTACCGTTGAGCCTGAATAGGCACAGGAGCAAAGAAAATGATGTCAAAAAAACTTGAAACCATCATTAACGAATCGATCCAAAGGGCGAATACTCTTAGGCATGAATATCTGACATTAGAAAATGTTCTTCTCTCCTTATTATCTGATGAAAATGTGAGAGAGATCATCGAATATTGTGGTGGTAATCTTGATGAAATGGAGAGTGAACTCAATGAGTTTATTCACGATGAATCAAACTTTAGTATTCTAACGGAAGATCAAATCGATTCTTTATCAAAACAACAATTTGTTAATGATGAACTGAGAGAATTAGCACGAGAAAATGGGATCACATATCAACCAGAGATCTCCATGTCTCTACAGAGAGTTATTCAAAGAGCTGCTATCCATGTTCAATCAAGTGGGAAAAGCCAGATCTTAGGAGTAAATCTTCTTGTTTCACTATTCCAAGAGAAAGAAAGCTTCGCTCTTTACTCTCTTCAGAAGCAGGGAATTGAAAGATTTGATGTCGTGAAAGCGATTTCTCATGGATTGAGCTCAGATGATGAAGAAGGTGGAGAAGAAATTCCTCGAATTGAATATGTTGAAGGTGAGGATGTCTCATCAAGATCTAAGAAAGGAGACTCATTTCTTGCAAAGTTTACAATTAATTTAAATGAGCAAGCACGTGAGAACAGAATTGATCCTTTAGTTGGAAGAGAAGAAGAGGCATTGAGAATTGTTCAAATTCTATGTCGTCGACGTAAGAATAACCCTCTTCTTGTTGGTGAAGCAGGTGTTGGTAAGACCGCCATTGTTGAAGGCCTAGCTCAGAGAATTGTTGAAGAAGATGTTCCAGAAGTGTTAAAGGGAACAACAATCTTTAATTTAGATATGGCAGCACTCGTTGCTGGTGCAAAATTTAGAGGTGATTTCGAGCAAAGAGTAAAAGGTGTTATTAAAGACCTTGAAAAGCTAGAT
This sequence comes from Halobacteriovorax sp., assembly GCF_048381875.1. Classification (NCBI taxonomy): domain Bacteria; kingdom Pseudomonadati; phylum Bdellovibrionota; class Bacteriovoracia; order Bacteriovoracales; family Halobacteriovoraceae; genus Halobacteriovorax; species Halobacteriovorax sp. Next base: position 550,789 of record NZ_JBLXBP010000003.1, read on the forward strand.
AAAGATGGCAAAAAAGCGATTCTTTTTATCGATGAAATGCATACGGTTATGGGTGCCGGGGCAACATCTGGCGGAAGTATGGATGCATCAAACTTATTAAAGCCTGCTTTAAGTCGTGGAGTTGTACGTGTAATCGGGTCAACTACATATGCCGAACATCGTAAATTCATTGAAAAAGACCCTGCTTTTAATAGAAGATTCCAAAAAATTGATATTGATGAACCATCAAATGAAGACACAATTGCAATTTTAAAGGGATTAAAGCCGAAGTTTGAAACTTATCATGGTGTAAAGATCTCTGATAATGTCATAAAAGAAGCAGTTGCTCTAACTTCTCGTTACTTAATGGATAGGAAGAACCCTGATAAATCAATCGATGCTATCGATGAAGCAGGTGCTTTAAATCAAATTCGTCCTGAAAAGAAGAAGAAATCTTCAATTACTAAGAAAGATATCGAAGATGTTGTCGCAAAAATGGCAAATATCCCTAAGCTTACAGTTGAAACAACTGAAAAAGATAAGCTAAAAGACCTAAATAAGAACCTTAAAATGCTTATTTTTGGCCAAGATCATGCTGTTGATGAAGTATCACAAGCAATTTACATGGCAAAATCAGGTTTAGGAGATGAAGGAAAGCCTATTTCAAGCTTCCTTTTTGCTGGACCTACTGGTGTTGGTAAGACTGAATTAGCAAAACAACTAGCAAATCAGTTAGGTTGTCATCTAGAACGCTTCGATATGTCTGAATATATGGAAAAACATTCAGTCAGTAAGCTAATTGGTTCGCCTCCAGGTTATGTTGGCCATGATCAAGGTGGACTTTTAACGGATGCTGTTAAGAAAAACCCACATTCTGTGTTACTTCTTGATGAAATAGAGAAAGCACATGTTGATATCTATAATATCCTTCTTCAGGTTATGGATCATGGGTCATTAACAGACTCCCAAGGAAGAACGACTGACTTCACAAACACAGTGATAATCATGACTACGAACGCTGGGGCCAAGGAAATGGACAGTGGAGCAATCGGTCTTGCCAAGACTTCTGCAAAGAATACAGGTAAGCGAGATCAGACCATAAAGAACTTTTTTAGCCCTGAATTTCGTAACCGTTTAGATGGAATTGTCCATTTTGATAAACTTTCTACTGAGTACATTGTTAAGATTGTTGAAAAATTCGTTTCTCAACTAGAAATGAAGTTAGCAGCTAAGAATATTGAGATCGTTTTAACAGAAAAAGCAAAAATCTGGCTTGCTGAAAACGGTTTTGATGAAAAAATGGGGGCAAGACCAATTGCTCGAATCATTGATCAGAAGCTTAAGAAGCCAATTTCAACAGAGGTTTTATTCGGTAAACTTACTCAAGGTGGAAAGATTGAAGTTACAGTTGAAGATGATGAGCTAAAACTTCTTTTTTAATCTTTTTATTCATTAAATACTTCCCAAATACATACTTTTAAAAATTGCGAAACTGCCCTGAAAGGGCAGTTTTTGCTTCTTTTTTGAAAAAAAAATGAAAAAAAATTTCAGTTAATTTTTTTGTAAACTCAAAGTTGTAACTAACGTCTATAACTTGTTTTTCAAGTTTTTATGTTTTTTGAAAAAGCCGTGCTGTCGGCTTGTTTCGCTGTTTTCTTTAAAAATAATTTAAAGTAATTTCCAAATTAATCCGAAGTTAAAAAAGAACATAGGGAAATAAAAAAGATACTTATGCTAATCAAAATGTTATTTTTTGTTTGCACACAAATAAAATAATGTTTACCATAAATATAAGTATTGAAAAAACCAGGAGGATGTCAATGGCAGTTAAAAAGAAAACTACTAAAAAGACAACTAAGAAAAAAGTAGCTAAAAAAGCTACAAAAAAGAAAGTAGCTAAAAAGGCTACAAAGAAAAAAGTAGCAAAGAAAAAAGCTACAAAAAAGAAAGTTACTAAGAAAAAAGCTACAAAGAAAAAAGTAACTAAGAAAAAAGCAACAAAGAAAAAAGTAGCAAAGAAAGCAACTAAGAAGAAAGTAGCTAAGAAAAAAGCAACTAAGAAGAAAGTTGCTAAGAAAAAAGCTACTAAGAAGAAAGTAGCTAAGAAAAAAGCAACTAAGAAGAAAGCTACTAAGAAAAAAGCAACAAAGAAGAAAGTAGCAAAGAAAAAAACTACTAAGAAAAAAGTAGCAAAGAAAGCAACTAAGAAGAAAGCTGCTAAAAAAGCTACAAAAAAGAAAGCAACAAAGAAAAAAGTAGCGAAGAAAACGACTAAGAAGAAAGCTACTAAGAAAAAAGTTGCAAAAAAGAAATAAGAACATTTATTCTTAATTCATAAAGGGCCCGCTATTTATAGCGGGCCTTTGCATTTCTGGGTCAATTTTACTTATCTCATTTACATTTCACTCAAAAACATCTAAAAAAAGACCATATTATCGCCAGATTTTATAGCTGATTCGGTAATAAAATTCTAATGATTTCAGTAGTTTATGGGATATCATCTCATAGCTTTTCGCTAGGTTTTATCGTAATTTCAGCTATTTATATACTAATGTTCAGGACTTTTGGCCCGTACTACTAGCGGCGTCTCTGGGCAAATGAGGTTTTTATGGAAAATCAGACTAACGAATTAAATTCTCCAAGTGGTTTAGGTGTAAGTAAGCAAAATCACATAGCAACATCATTCTTAGACGAAAATACTGGAGATCGTATCATTCGATTAGGTGATGTGGATTTTCCACCTCGTAAAGTTTGGATGAAAACTTACGGTTGTCAGATGAATTATCATGACACTGAAAGAATTCTTGCTCATTTAAAAAATCTCAATTTTTCACATACTGAAGATCTAGATGAAGCAAGTTTAGTACTTTTTAATACGTGTGCAGTAAGAGAACTTGCAAATAATAAGTTTTATTCACAATTAGGTGAGTTGAAACACTTAAAAAAGAAGAAAGGTGAAGAATTAGTTGTTGGAGTAGGCGGTTGTGTTGCCCAAACTGAAGGAAAGGATCTTGTAAAAAAATTCAAACACCTGAATTTTGCTTTTGGCCCAGACACTATTGATACAATTAACGATATGGTTTACCGAACTTATGCAGGAGATAATAAGTTTTCCGTTAATACTTGGGACCGCTCTTCTAATTTTTCAATTGAAACAAAGATTAATCACGGAACACCACAGGCATTTGTTAATATTATCAAAGGCTGTGACAAATATTGTACTTATTGTATCGTTCCTTATACACGTGGTCGCGAACGTTCTAGAAAGCAGGCCGAAATTGTTGAGGACGTAAGAAGACTCGTTGAATATCAAGGAATTCAAGAGGTTATGCTTCTTGGTCAGAACGTAAACTCGTTTGGAAAAGAAAATGGTGAGCGTATATCTGATCTAATTATGGAATTAGATCAAATTAATGGGCTAGAAATTCTAAGATATACGACTTCACACCCATATGATGTAAGTGATGATCTTATCGCTGCTCATGGTGAAGCAAAGAAATTATCAAAACACTTACACCTGCCTGTTCAATCAGGTTCAAATACCGTACTTCAAAGAATGAATCGTGAGTACACGAAAGAACATTACCTTGGTCTATTAGAGAAGCTTCGTAAGGCCCAGCCAGAAATCGTTCTTTCTACTGATATTATTTGTGGATTTGTAAATGAAACAGATGAAGAACATAAAGAAACACTAGATCTACTTGAGAAAGCTCAATTTGATTTCATCTATTCTTATGTCTACTCTCAAAGAAGTAAGACTCGTGCAGCTAAGATGGAAGACTTCTTAACACAAGAAATTAGAAAATCTCGATTGCATGAAGTTCAGGCTTTCCAACTTTCTATCCAGGAAAAGATCCGCTCTACAATGGTTGGAAAGACGTATCGTGTTCTTGTAGAAGGGGCAAATACAATGAAAGGTGAGACTAAGTGGAAGGGGAGAACGAATTGTAATCGCGTGATTCACTTCAAGGGACCAGAAGATCTTAATCTAAAATGGCACTGGGTTGATGTGAAATGTATCAGTACAACAGCTCTTTCATGTCAGGGTGAACTTCTTCAAGACTTAGGAAGACGCTTACAATAGCCCGAAATAACAAGGGTTTGGAGTTCTTTGCCTAAATGACTATTAGTGAGCTTTAAAGTTGTAAGATATCTAAGAGGATATTTTATGATTAAAAAGACGTTAATTAAGTATTTTATTTTAAGCTTTATAACTTCACTTTCCTTTGGAATGACTGAGCTTGATCTCGATTTCAATTATAATAAGAATATTTTGGGCTCAAATAGAGAATCCTTTGATCGAACAAGAACTTATGCAGGCTCTTTAACTTTTTATTTTCTAACTTATACAGGAATAGAATTTAATATCGCCCATTCTGAGAATGAAATCTATGGAAAGTATGACAATAGTGGTGTTAGTTCAGGCCTTGTAATTCAAAATGAGACAACTAATATTGAAACTCGTAGTTATGGAATAGGGATAAGGCAGGCTTTTTCAAGTCGAAAGTCTTTTATACAACCTCTTTTATCTCTTGGCTGGAGTCATCAAGAATATACTTTAAAATCAAGAACACTTGTTACAGATCTTGATACATCCACTGACTACCTAATTGAATCTCAGGAAGATAAGACAAAATACAGTGCCATGTTTGCTGCCTTTGCGTTAAAATTTAGATTAACACGATTCATTTCATTAAAAGGGTCTGTTAAAACTGTATTTCGTGCCTTTGAATTTGAAGAAGCACGAGATCAACTCTCATATAACGCTGGGATCTCATGGATTTTTTAAGACTTGGACTGCTTCTTACGATTACGACCTCTTTTATATCATGTGCAAAAATAAGCTATTTAACAGAGCAGGGGATAGGACAAGTTGATATCTTATGGAGCGCACGAGATAATAAAGACGTTCTTTTGGATCCCAAAGTAAAGCCTGAGTATAAAGAAAAAATCAAGAAAATCGAAACTTACAAAAAGTATTTTTATAATTACTGGGATAAAAAGCCAACAGAGATCTATTCACAAACAACTCTACTTAAAACTCGTGCCGTAACTTATTTAGTTATAGCTTCAAGGCCAAATGAAGTTAAGCCTCGCAAAGAATGTTTTGCTTTTTATGGATGTTTTCCTTATCTGGGGTTTTTCAAAGAAAGCTCAGCTAGAGAATTTGCACGTGAGTTGGAAGAATCGGGTTACGAAACCTATGTGAGAGATGTGCTGGCATACTCAACCTTAGGAAACTTTGATGACCCAATACTATCTTCATTCTTTGAGTATGGAAGATATAGTTTAACTGAAACTATTTTTCATGAACTATTTCATACAATCTTCTTTGTTAAGAATGAAGTGGACCTCAATGAGAATCTCGCTAATTACTTTGGTAAACAGATGCTTATTGAGTATTACAAAGATGACCCAAAGCTAGATGAATACTTAAAGAATCTGAAACTGAATTCAAAACTTAAGGCTTCAATTACTGAACACGCTAAGAAACTTAAAGAAATTCTTCGTAGCAGTGAAGATTGGCAGGCCAAGAAAGACCAATACCTAAATGAGACGATGCCTCGTGAGCTAGAAGAGCTATGCCAAGGGCTTAACGCCAAGAAGTGCTGGCCAAAGAAAATGAAGTGGAATAGTGCATCTCTTGCAGCATTTATGACTTATGAAAAGAGCCAATCCTATATTGAAGACTACGCTCAAAAATTTCAAGGTGATCTTAGAAAGCTATTGGCCGATATTGAAGCAAAGTATCAAAAGTTTGAAGATATCGATACTGAGTTAAGTTTTGAAGAGTATCTATTTAAAAATAATTCCAAATAATGAAATAAATGCTATCTTCTAATTATGAAGCATATATTCTTTATCGATCCAATTGAGAAATTAGTCACAAAAAAAGATTCCACTATTCTTATGGCCTTAACGGCACAAGAAAAAGGAAACGAAGTCTTTGTTTTATTTGAAGATGACTTCTACATTAAAAATGTAGGTCAGGTTAGCTTTGATTGTTATAAAATCACTGGTGACATCAATGAAAACTTCTACATTGAAAACTTCCAAGTAAATGAGAAAGAGAAGGTAACTCTATCTCATGAAGTAATACTTCATATGCGAATTGATCCACCATATGATTCACGCTATCAGCGATATTTATGGATGCTCGACTTTTTAGAAAGTAAGACCGCTGTTCAGGTTAAAAATAATCCAATTGGAATTATGAAACATAATGAAAAGCTAGAAGCTTACTTATTAGAAAATAGTCTTGAGAGCTATGTTGGAACGTCATTAAATGGAGTGAAGAGCTTCGTTGAAAAAATTAGCGCGCAAGGCGTACGAGAATTGATTTTAAAGCCTCTTGATCTTTATCAGGGAATAGGTGTTGAAAAAATCAGTGTAAACGAGCTAGAGGCTAAATTTAAGGCCAAATGCGATGAGTTTAAAGGCCCAGTTGTTGTGCAACAATTTGATGAGTCAGTTTACGCTGGCGAAATTCGCTCAATATTCTATCGTGCAAAAGAGATTGGAACAATCTTGAAGGTTCCACAAGAAGGTGAGTACCTGGCCAATATTGCACAAGGTGCTAAGTATTCTGCTGTGGACTTAGATCCAAAAGTTAAAAACGAGTGTGAAGAAGTTTGTAAGAAGCTTATGAATGACGGAGTAGACTTAGTCGCCTTTGATATTTTAGGAAATCGTTTATCTGAAGTTAATGTGACATGTCCAGGTCTAATGGTGGAGGTTTCTTCTGCTATGAAAAGAAACCTCGCACTTGATTTATTTTAAGAAATTTAGAATTACATTCTAGGTGCAGATGGTGGAAAGTCTTTTGTGTAATCAGTTGAGAACTGAAGATCAAAAGAAACACAATCATTTTGCCAAACAGAAGACATCTGGCAATATCCAGCAATCGCTGGATCATCACTGCTATAGCCTTGATTTAGATAGTATTGGCATGACCAATCCCATTGAACGTCAAGAACGTCAATAACAACAGGTCCTGCTGTATTTGGAATATAGCTTCCTGAAAATTCTTTAACTTTTGAAACTTTATCAGTGGCAATATCGCCGAAAGTAACAGTTCGGTAACTACACGTACCGCTTTCACTTCTAATACATAATTTAATTTTAAGTTTTTCATATGGTTGAGGGTTGTAATGACATTTTACCCCATAAGAGTCCATTGTTCCTTGGGCAGGAGCTTGTCTTGGACGAACACGAATATTTAAACGAGAATCAGTATAGAGAATAAGTTGTCCATCACCAAGGCTTGTTGAAGACCACCAAGCATTTGATCCATTTACACGAGAGTTACCGTGAAGAGTAATTCCTTCGATTGTATAGAAATCTTGTGTCTGACCACCATCGGCCACTCCACCTTCATTACCATCTCCATAACCATCACCTGGAGTTGTATCTTCATTATTTCCATTATCACCCGAACCTGAGTCGTCTCCCCAGTCTGTGCCACCGTTATTCCAACCATTGTCTGAGCCTCCAGATCCACCCCAGCCATTACCTGTGCTTGAGTTGTAATCAGCTCTTTTATTTGTAGGCTGGACGCAACTAACTAAGGTTAGTAACGCGATTGCAGTGATAAAAGTAAACTTTTTCATGTTATCCTCGTTCTTACATTTCCTCACTATTTTATCGGTAATTCATTGAATATACTTTAATCTCCATATAAGTAGCGAAAATTGCTATGGCATTTTTCCTAAAGATTGCTAAAATTAAATTGTGTTAGTTAGAAAAGAAATTATACGTAAATTAGTGGATCAATATTATCAGGTAGCAAACTACCTAATTGAAGATCAGCTTCAGGCCATGCAATTAATTATTGATGTTGCAACAGGGGCCAGTGAAGAAGATGAAAGCTTCCTGTATAAGATTGATAATGATTATTTTGAGAGGCAATTTCTCTTACGTTTAATTTCACTTGCAACTAAAAGGTCACAGCAGACAAAGACAAAAGGGAAACTCCTTAATCATGTAAAGAAAAAAGCCTGTATTTATCTTTTCGAAATTCGAGGGGAGAGTGTCGATAATATCGCAATGGTTTTAAATATTTCACATCAAGAAGTCCTGGCCTATATTGATCATATACAAATGAACTTTGCTACGGCACAAGAGAGAGATAATGGACGCCCACTTAACTAATTTAAATAAAGCTCGATCACAGTGTTTCTTTGCTAAAAAGATGACTTATTTTGAAAGTTCAGACTTTGTTCACAATGAAGAGCATTTATCTAATTGTGAAGACTGCCGTTTAAAAATAGCTCAATTTGATTTACAAAAAGAATTAATATTAAAGGATTTTGCAGGTTTTGCGGCGGATGAGGAAATATCTCAGGACTTAGAAGCAGAGCTTGAAGAAATTATTCCGACTATCACAAGTGATGATTCACAGATGACATTACCAAAAAGAACTTACTCTCTTTCTGTGAAGGATTTTTTTGTATTTTTAATTTTTGGAATACCTCGAAAGATACAGTTTTTTGTTGTAGCTTCTTTAATCCTAGCGGCGTGTATTTACTGATAAAGAGAAGATCGCATAATACTTTCCATCTTCATCTTTTAGGTCTTTTACAATATTAGGAATCTTATTCATTTTACCTAAAGCATTTTCAAAGATTTTATGAATATCATCGTCTTCTGAAGACTCTAGGATCTTTACAATCTCTGCATTTCCCAACTCATCGTAGCGAACGACGGCCTTAAGTTTTTGAGCACTCGCATTACGAAGAGAGTTTTCAACATAAGGCCTCTCGTTGATTCGATCTCGAACTGAGATTTGTACAGAGTTAATGTATTGAGTTGCTACACGTTTATAGAATGCGTAAAAAACTTTCTCAAACTCATTGAGTTCATCAGGGCTTATGCCCTTTGGAGGGAGAAAAGTTACTGAGGCATCTTGAATAGTATCAAGCTGCTTAGACCAATTTGCACTTTTAAAGCTCTCTTGTGAGATCTTCTTTTGAATATATTGATTTCTTTGAATTGAGCCTCTTTTTTGCAATTCAAGAACTTCTTTTTCTTTCTTCTTAGAAATTGCTGCACGAGAGCTTTTTACTTGCTGATCAACTTTTTTGAAATCGTTCTTACTGTAGGCGAGTTGACCGAAGAGGTTATTATTATCTTGGGCCTTTTTCACACCAAGCTTTCTTACATCAACCTGTTTGAACTTAACTTTTAAGGGCCTTTCTTGCACTAACTTCTGATCGCTATCATCATTGATGACATAGCCTAGCAAAATAGCATGCAGCAAGAGCGAAAATAGAGTAGCAACATAAAGGTTGATCATATTTCTCCAGTGAAATCTTAATGATTTCTCATAATATTCTAGCATTTTAGTCCGTTGGGGACAAAAATTTCCCTTAAAACTGGTAAAAATTGTCTACTCTTTCATCTGGACTAATGAATAGGTAGAATTAAAGTGTGGTAAAGCCACTGCTGTAAATGATTTACGTAATTTTAAGGACTTATGGATGAGTAAACCTGTTAAATACAAATTTTCAAAGGCAAGAGTCGCAATCTTGACCGTATCTTCGATATCAATATTGACCATTGCTTATATGCTAAGCGGTGTTTCAAACAAATATAAGTTGGTATCAACAATCCAAAATGGAATTCAAATATGTAGTACTCGTGTTCAGCAAACGTATACAGCAGCGGTTGCAGGTGACATGAATTCAACTTACATGGACAGCAATTTTACTTCTCAAACAGGGGAGTGCTTTGCCCAAGTTACAGATTTAATGAATGAGTACGGTAAGTTCTCTTCAGCTATTATAAAGAAGTTCAATACAGTAAGTTCAAATGTTCACTGGTTCCATGAGAGTCTAAGAAGTACAGGGAAAGGGTTTTCTGTAACAGATCAGAACTTCTCAAAGAATATTGATGAAAAATACTCTCAATTTGAAGATGCTGCTGATGCAGGATCAATTTTGATTGAAAATCATGTTGAAACAATTTCTTCTTCTTTATCAAATATTAAATTATCACTTGCTCTTATAGCGGCCGTTTTCCTCTTTACTTTTGTTTGGGAAGCAGTATTTAGAAAAATTGTTCTAAGACGCCGTAAGGAATTAGAAGATGAAGCTTTAAGTTTACTAATGCTTAATCAAGATGAGAATTTTGATGAAATCGAAAGTGTAATAATGAATGCGTTAGAGCTTAATGAAATGAAACATTGCTCAAAGCTTTATTCTGCACAAAAGCAGAGCTTTAGAAAAGAGAAGAGAAAGTCTACAATATCAGCTAATGAAAATAAGACTTTTGGAATGCTTCTTTCTAATGACGATACAGATGCAAAAGAAGTGGCCGATGAAATTTGGTCAATGAGTGAAGATAGTAACGCTCAAGAAAGTGAGAAGAATCTTGATGAGTCAAATGTTCCAATGGTTAAAAGTTGTGAAATCTCATCTGTTAATCGCTTTATCGCTTGTAAAGTCCAAGATCAATTCAAAGACCAAGGAATTGAGTTTTCAATCGATACTCAAGAGAGAGAAATTCTTGGTGAGCGTGAAACAATTGAACAAATCCAATACAGTATCCTTACAGATGCTGCCAAAAATACTTTAAAAGCTGCTGAGGAGAGTGAAGAAAAAACTCTTCAAAAAGTTGAAGTTCAAGGGAAAACTCTAGGAGCTATCTACTACTTAAGTATTTCATCTTATGGTGATAATAAGAGTGGGGTAGAGCTTGAAACTTCTGTGCAAATTGTAAGAGAACTTTTAAAAGACATCTCTGGGCGTCTTGAACTAGCAAACCTTTACAATGATGATCTTCAGCCAGTTGGACGAAAGTATAAGCTTATTTTTAAGACGAAAGATATCAATCAAGTTGCGCTTCAAGAAAAGAAAGAAGAGCCTAAGAGTGAAGAGTCTAATAAAAAGGTTACTCGCATTGAAAAAGGTACAAAGCGCGAAATTATGCAACGCCTGATGTAGTTTTAGAACTCGCGTTTTTTAAGACTTTTAATCGAAACTAATTTTCCAATTTCATTTAAGATACTGAGGTAATTTTCATTTGAGTAGTCATCAGTGACTACCAAGTGAAATACCTCTTTGTACTCTGGTCTCTTTGTAGCAAAGAAATAGTCAAAGATAATATCTGCAAGCATATGAGAGACTTTTCTTGCTGTTTTATGAAGTTGATAAATATCTAGCCCTTTAAGCTCATCATTAATAATTACTTTCTTATTGCAAAGCTTTTTACAGGCTTTAAATACTTGCTGATCACTCTTTTTGATATTTCGATTGGCGCGAGACATGTACTGAAAGTCTTTATACATATTACATTTTCTATATGGATTAAAAAGCTTAGAGCAGAAGTAGGCACTGATGTAATTATGGATTAAATAAACAAATAGTCCGGTACGATCGCGTTTATTAAAGAACTCTAAGATTTCCTTATCAGGTACTTTAAGCTTTGCCTGATAAATATGAATACCAGCTAAGTAAGAGATACGATTAACAGAATAGCTAGAGCAATAATAGGCCTTTTTTCCTGGAAGTTTGAACGTTTTACCGTGTTCAATAAGCTTTTTGTAAAAAGACTGGGCCTTCTTTGATTTTACCTTTGAAATTGTTGTTTTAACTCTTTTAAGGTTTTGTTGATCAAAGATACGAAAATCTTCAAGCTCTCCGATTGCAATATCGAGATCGAGAGTATTGTTGATTTCATGACAAAAGTAGGCGAAGTTATCAACGATATTATCTGAAAACTTAAGTGTTCCTGTTTCGATGATATATTCGTGAATATCAAAATTGGGATCATCAGCTAAGTGCTCATACCAATAGATTTGCGACTCATACTTTAGCCATGGAGGAGAGTTAACGAGAACAAACTCTCTTAAGTTATATTTTACAATTTGATCTGATCTAAGCTTTCCTTTCTTAACAAGTTGCCAGTAAACCTCGTCAGTATTTTGATGAATAATAGTTTGAACGACGTTCTTTTTATTGAGATCAAAAACTTTTTGAGGAAGTTTATTTGGTACGATATGTAGCTCTCCAAATAAGATGAGAAGCTTATGATCAGGATTTTCTTTGTGGTATCGGGTAATAGTCTTGGCCGCTTGGTTGTCTCTTTGGTTGAGATTTCCTTTTGTATTAAGGGCGATAATTGGAATATTATGTTTCTTAGCAATTTCAAAAAAGATCTTGTAATAGGTCCATGGAAAGCGCCAAGAGTTCTTATAGTTAATAGACTCGAGAAACTCTAATTCCGTAATAGCACCCCTTAGAAACGAATCGATAAAGAATTGATGATTGATATGGATAAACTCCACACCAATAGCAAATTGGTAATCATTCTTTGCTAGGATACGAATGATTCTCTCAAGGTTACGTGTACTCTGATCAAAGGTGTGAAAGTCTCCCAGATAAATAATGTCTGAAGTATCAATTGATTGGTAGAGTTGATTGATTGTAGATGACTCAAACTCACGGCGAGCATAGCGTTGTTGATCAGTTCGATACTTCTTTAATAGCTTTGAGGGCTCTCCTTCAAGAGAGTTAGCTTTATTTTTAAAATATCGATAGATATTCCAATGAGTTTCATCGACCCTAAGTTGCATAAGTCTATGATATCACTAGTTATTTATTTGACCAATAATTATATTATTTAGAGTCGTGCTAATGAGTTGATATGTCTCGTTCACTTCCTTGGCCACTTGGTCCTGAGCACTTAAGACAGCATTTAATTCTTGTGCACTTGGTACTTCAAGAGACTGAAGTATTGTTGAGATTGCAGTACCTTTGGCACTTGAAAGAATGAATTGAATGAACTTGAGAAGTTGTTGATCACCATGCAACTTGATGATTTCAACGTCATTTGAAACTAGCTTTAAGAAAGTAGTATGTTCACTTTTTTCCAGAATTGCACTTGTCAGAGGTAAGTGTACCTGGCTTCTGTCACTCATAAGTGTTTCAAGGTATACATCTTGATTATTTGGGTAAATTTGAAACTTTGGTAATTCAACAATTCTTTGAATCAGTGATGGATTCGTAAAGTCATAATTTGCTTGAATCTTTCCACTTGAGATCTGATCACTGTAATTTCCAATGATAATCTTTAAGTGAGAAAGGATACAGCTTGTATGCCATGGCCATTTTTTCGATAGAAGATTGATCGTATCAATCTTGTTACTAAAGAGCTGTTTATATGTAGCGAAGCTTAAGCTTATAATTGAATCTCTTGAAAGAGTAATGTCTTGAAGTGATTCAATATGATAGTCCGGTAGAAACTCAGTGCGTTCTAGGAATTTTGGAATCAGCATTGCATTGAGTTTCGCTTTTGTTTTCTTTAGTCCACCATTAAAAGTCAGCTGAGTAATTTGCTTACCAATTGTAGTTTTAAAGAACTCCCTAAATAAGTTGATATTTAAGTTTGAGATCTTTGGTAGAAGACCGAAATACTGGAAGTAAGCATAACCATATTCTTCAACTTTTGCTTTTAAAGAGTCAATTGAAGTTAGCTCAAGTTTTATGTCATTCTCATTAGTGAAGTCTACAATTAGTAGGTAAGGGTAGCGCTCTTGAGGATTCATATTGAAGCCAAGTAGGTCATAACCTTCTTCATCTCTTGAGTTTGATCGGTAATTTGATAACGATTCAACACTGAAGAATTGATCAAATGGGATACAACTCTTAGTTAAGTTCTTAAAATATTGAGGGTGAGTAATCTTGTCACTCTCACTATTATTACTTAATAGCTTTCCGTTAAGAATCGCATCTTGATGGAATTCAAATGATAATCCACATTTTGTTTCATTAGAAAATAGTGGAGCATCAATTGATTTCTTATTTGCAAATAATTTATCTAATTCTTCAACGAAGAAGTCGAATTTCGAGAAGTGAGTTAGGTCACCGTTCATGTTAACTGTCAGACAAGACTCTTTTAAAAGTGCTGAGTTAACATCTGGGTTTCCAAAGATATCAAGTTTGTTTTCAACAATTCTCTTAGAGAAGATATATAGGTAGCGAGGAATTTCTCCTTTACCTTTTAGCCCTTCAAAATTGATACGCATGCGTAATTTGTATTGCTTTAACAGGGCCTCGTTCTTATTTGCATGAGAAGGAACAAATAGCTTTTGATTTGAGAAAACATACATATATCCACTATTAGATAGATGCTCACCATTTTGCATAATATTTGTAATTAGAAAGTGGTGTGGGTTCTTCTTTGGAATATTAACAAGGTTTACAAGAATTCTGTCGTAGATACTTTGTTCAACTTCTGTTGAATCGAGCAGAGAGAATTGTCCGCTAGCAGAGACTCTCGACTTATTAGACTTCTGTTTAAATAAAGAAACAATAAGAGAAATAGGATCCTTTTGCTGTTTCGGTGCTAAGTAAACAAGGAAAGTCATATACTGAATTTCTTGGAAGATCTTTAGGTATTGGCCAGTAACGTAGTTATCACCACGGAATTCTGGGCAAATAACTTCTTGCCACATTTCATTTGAGTTATTCTCCTGAGCAATCCAGTGAGAGATTGTCAGTGAGTTTAAAAAGTCTCCAGTAAAGAGAGAACTTAGGCAATGTGGAGCATCATTGAAGCTAAAGTAACCATTGTGGTTTTCAATCCACTTTGGAAAATTAACAAGAAGATTATTAATCATTAAACCAAAGTTTCGGTTACTGAAAGCATGTGAATACTTATCTGTTTCGTTGTTAAATAGAACAACTTCTAATTCATTTGGAATTTCGTGATTTAAAACCTTAAAAAACTCTATTGGGTTTAAGTCTTTAAAGATTGAATTGAGCTCAACAATGCTGTCTCCAAAGTTTTCATTTGGCCTAAACCAGCTATATTCATTCGTCCCAAGGGCACGACTTGATAACTCTCTAGAGCTTGATACCTTAAAGATCTTACTTAAAGTTGAGTTTGGATTTAAGATTTCTTTCTTAGTTAATGTTTTAGAATAGAATGCACTCAGTTGGCTGATAAAGCGCACTTTTAAAATATAAACGCTAATAGAGCGTAGGCAGTAGACCTTAAGAAACTCTTGAGTTAGCTCATAACTAGGAGCATTCTTATTATCGAGGTTCTCCCAGAACTGATTGAAGTCTGAAATACCCTCTGGATGAACTTTATTATACTTAGTGTAATCTACGAATTCTTGGTAAAGAGACTGTCTAAGACTTCTATTACGTGAACGAAATGATTTAACCTGTGCTTTTGCTTCATCAAATAATTCAAAAACAATCTTTTTGAATTTTACACTTCCTTTAGTGAGTAAGCTTTCGCCTCTCCATTTTGGTAGGATATGCTCTGAAACAAGAAATTCACCGGCATTGATGCTTGGAAGTGAAGACTGAGCAGTGCTGGCTGCACCACTAGGCTGCTCTGAAGGAAAACTTTCCTTTTGAGCTACGCTTGGACCTTGGGTCTCAGCAATATTATTTATCAGCCAATTCTTAGCCGAAAATGATTCGTTCTTCACAGTGTTGTTGATTCCAAATTTTTTTTTATTCCCAGTAAAACCAAATTTTAAGCCAGACTAACTCCTTAACTTATCCATCGGAAAGTTAACTTTCTAAACTGTTAAGGGAAAGTCATGTGTTGCGTCCTTAAAATCGGTAGTAAAATATAACGATGGCCACTCATCTTGTCATGTAAAAAAACAATTTTCCGTTAAGAAAAGCTTTGTAAGTACTTGAAACTATGTATGCGATATTTCTTAAAGTTTCTGTCATCTATGACGAAGAGAGTCAGTGACAATGATTCAGTAAATGGAGTTCATATGAGTGGAAATAGTTCACAAAATGCAGCTGCAAAAAGTGCAGAGAAAGGTTTTTCAGAAAACGAGTTAGATGACATCATGGCAGAGTTTGCTAGTCTTGATGCTGAGCTTACAACAAGTGGGCCATTAGCAGAGGAAGATCAAGTTAAAGAAGAAGTGCCAGCTGCTGAAGCTGAACCTGTTGCTGAAGAAGTTAACCCTCTCGATGAACTAGAAGCTGCAACACAAGCTCCTGTAGAAGAAGAACTTCATGTTGAAGATTTTCCTGCCGCAGAGGAGTTTGAAGAAATTAGTGCTGAAGCAACTCCAGCTCCAGAAGAAAAAACAGAAATTATTTCAGAAACAGATCTTATGGAAGCTTCATCTGAAGACGAGGCCAATCCAACTCCTTCAATTGCTGAAGCATTTGGAGAAGGCTTTGATGAAGCAGAGATGGATGCCATTATGAAAGATCTTGAAGATATTGATGCTTCAGCAGGACCTGCACTTGAGATGGAAGAAGAGGTTGAACCAGAAGCTCATGAAGAAAATGTTGTTGCTATGAAAAAGCCTGAAGAAGTGGTTGAAGTACAGCCGACAACAGTTGCAACTCCAGCAGCTGGAACAGGTGAAGTGGCTTTCAGTGCAGCGGGTAATATGAATTTCAACGTTAATCTAACAATTGCTGGCTCTCAAGCGACACTTAGTGTACAAGATGGTTGCTTTAAATTAACGATGAATGGAGTTGATATCTCAATTACAGAAGAAGGTTGTAAGGCCTTTATTGAAGGTGGAGTAAACTTTAATATTCCACTTCCAACTGATAAGAAGGATGTCGCTTAAGACTTAAAAAAGGTTTTCAATGGCCATAAATATATTGGGTGGGCATGCGAAAGGGCATGCCCTTTTTGTTCCCCCTGTTTCAATTACACGTGCAACAACAGTTATGCTAAGACGTAAGTTTTTTGATGCACACCAAGATTTAACAAATTGCCTATTTATTGATCTTTTTGCTGGAAGTGGAGCTATGGGCTTTGAAGCTTGCTCTCGTGGAGCACAAAGAGTGATCTTAGTAGAAGATAATCCAAAAGCAATTTCAGTTATTAAAAAGAACAAAGCTTCAATGAATAAGAAAGTTGATACTTCAAATATAGAAGTTATCAAGCAAAAAGCTCAGGTATATATTAAGAATATCGTCACATCAATTAAGACTGACTTATATGATGAAGTACATCTCTTCATCGATCCACCTTATGAAATGAAGGCCATCTACTTCGAGATTTTAAAGATTTTAAGAGAATCTGATTTTCAAGGTGAAGTATGGTTGGAGTCAGATCGTCAAAAAGGAGTAGTGGAGGATGATCTCAAGAAGCATTCCTTTACTTTCTCTAAAGTTTACAAGCAGGGAACGAGTTATATTGCAAGAATTGCAATGTAGCTAGCTACCATATAAAATTAAGTCATATAAATTAAAAGAAATAGGAACTCAATGAAAAGAGCAATTTATCCAGGTACGTTTGATCCTTTTACAAATGGACACAAAGATATCTTAATGAGGTCATTAAGTGTTTTTGACGAAGTCATTATCCTTGTTGCCCACAATCGAAACAAGAAGCCTTTCTTCACTGCAGACGAAAGAGTTGCGATGTTAGAGGAGACTTTTAAAGATGAGCCAAGAGTAAAAGCTGATAAGTGGGAAGGCCTTATTGTTGACTATGCTAAAGAAAATGAAATCAGCTCAATAATTCGTGGTCTAAGACCAACAGGTGATTTTGAAGCTGAATTTCAAATGGCATCAATGAATAAGAGACTCTATCCTGAAATCGAAACAGTTTTCTTTATCACGGAAAGAGATAATTATTACGTATCAAGTTCTTTAGTAAAAGAGATCCATAAACATGGTAAACTCATTAAAGAATTTGTACCTGATACTATTTTTAATTGGATTAATAAAAAAGGAAAAGTTTAATGACAAATGTCTCAAAACGTTCTGAAGATATCAACGAAAGTATTACTTTAAAACTTAATGCAAAGGCCGTTGCTTTAGCAAAGGAAGGGCAAAAAGTTTATAACTTAACAGCGGGGCAACTTCCATATCGTCCACCTAAAGAGCTAGTAGAAGCGATTCGTGGAGAGTTGGACTTTTTAAAAAGTTTTCAATATAGCCCTGTTGCTGGTGATGGTGAGTTACTTGAGAAGTTAATTGATTATGTGGAAACATCGAGATCAATTAGTTTTGAAGACTACGATCATCGCTTTGCTGCTACTGTTGGAAATGGTGGAAAGCATGTTCTGGCAAATATCTTTGCTGCCCTTGTAAATCCTGGAGATGAAGTTATTGTTTTCGCTCCTTATTGGATCTCTTATCCTCAAATGATTAAGTTGAATAGGGGAGTCATCAAGGTGGTAGAGGCTTCTATTTATAATGCTTTTGAGCCAGACCTTGAAAAGCTCAAAGAACTATTAAGTGATAAAACAAAGGCCATCATTTTAAATAGTCCAAATAATCCATCTGGCGTTTTTTATAATGAAAAATGGATGAAAAGCTTCGCAGAGATTATTAAGCCTTTTGAAAATACTTATGTTATTTCAGATGAGATTTACTACGAATTAAATTACTACGATCCAAGACCTACTTATTTTTATCAATACGATCGCGAACTCTTATCTCGTACAATAATCGTGGACGGGATATCTAAAAGCTTAGCTTCAACAGGCTTAAGACTTGGTTATTGTATTGCTCATGAAGATATTATTAGTGCTATTAAAAAGATTCAGGGGCATACTGCGTCTGGTTCTTGTTCATTAATTCAAAGAGCATTACTGCGTTATAATTTAAATCAAATTGATGAATACCTCTCTCCTGTAAAGAAGCATCTTCGAGAAAATTCATTAATTCTTAGAGAAGTTCTTAGAGAAAATCAACTGGAGAAATGTTGGTATCAGGTGACATCAGCTTTTTATTTTCTAATGGATTTTTCAAGCGCACCAATTATTGAAAAATTTAAAAAAAGTGAAGACGATCAAACTGATTATTCTGTTCAGATTTGTGAACAATTACTTGAGGAAAAAGGTGTGGCGATGGTGCCAAGTGGTGATTTCGGTCTACCAAATTGTGCCAGAATGTCACTTGTACTACCAAAAGATGACTTTAGGGACGCAATTATTGCATTGTCCGAGTTCTTGACTCGGGAATAGTGCTGATACTTCGGTATCTCGTTCCCACTACCAATTAAAGCTATTCTTAAGAGATAATTAAGCTGTGAATAAACTAATCGTTCTAGCTACTTATCTCTTATTTCTACTTTCAGTCTCTTCTTGTGGAGTCGATGATGAACTCGAACTTCAAAGAGACTATCTCTATGTTGAAGATCATCTTACTTCAGGAAATTGTGATAAGGCTTTAAGCGCAATGCTTTCAATGAAAGAGCAGAGTGGGGATGCTACTTATTATAAACTCTTGGCCTCTTCTTATGCATGTAAAGCAGGATTTACTGTCACAGGTTTCTTTGCAAATGAAATTATAAAAATTGTAGCAGGGGCCGAAATCTTAAGTGGTTTATCGAGCTTCACTATTGCTCAAGAGATGACTAATATCGATAGCCTCGACTATTACTATATCACTAAGGCCGTGGACACTCTTGTTTATTCAGGTGGTGTTGGGCCCGTTACAAAAAATCCTTCAGCAACTCTAAGGATTCAAACATTTGGTTCATATGGTGCCGCCGATATCAATTCCCTTTTGATGTATTTACTCTTTGTTAAAAACGGTATGAATATGGCCTTCTATGGTAATTCAGATGCAACTGGTGCAAAGGGTGCAGGTACTGTTGGAACGAATGTCTGTCTTTATCAATATGCTGATATGGGAGATGCAGACCTAGATTCATATGTATCTTCAATTTCTGGAAGCATGGGAGTCTGTGATGACACTGCAGACGAGGGGAGTGCTGAGCTTAAAAATGGCGACGGAAGTATTAAGCTGGATCGCGCATGTGGCCTTATGACAGATTTTAATAACCTTATTGATGTTCTCTCTAATCTTACCATCGGTAATGTCAGTGATGCCGACCTCGTTACTCTCTTAAGTGATGTCTCGACTATTCAAGATGCTTTTACAGCTGGTCCCGTTGCTACATATGGTCTTTCTAATAATTTAATTACAGTTAAAAATACAGATGAATGTGTAACTGAATTCACAGGAAGTGAAGAGCAAGTTGGCTTTTATATGGCCTCATTTTTTGAAACGCTACACTCAAGGTAATCATTGAAAAACTTCACAAGGCTCATATTTATTATTTGCTTAGGGTTATCGACGATATCAACGCAGGCCTTTGAGAAATTCCAATTAGGTCAATCTCCAAAAGCAAGACTAATGGGAAATGCTTGGATGGGATTAGCAAACCAAGATACTTTTACAATTTTTTATAATCCAGCAAGTCTTGGTGGTAATTACGATATTGATTTGTCTCCTGTAAACTTAACTGTTGCTGGACCTAATGCCCTTGATGATCTCGATCGTTTTTCTAATTTACCAAATGATGCGGATGCCATTGCTGATCGACTCTTAGGATTTCCTCTTTATTTAGAGTTATCGAATTTTTCAACGATCAAAGCACATCACTTTTCGTTTTCTTACTTCACACAAAACCGTGCCAATATTGTTTTAAAGAATCGTGTAAACCCTGCATTTGATGTTGATTACAGTTATGACCGTGGCTTTATCACAGGATTTGCTTTTAATTTAATTGGTGGAAGTCGAAATAAACAAAACCAGAAAATTATGACAGGTGAGAGACTCTCAATTGGTTATTCTTTTAAATATTTAAGTCGTGAAGGTACAAAAGATAAATTTGATTTATTCTCTACAAATATAATCAGTAAAGTTGAAGCTGGTTTCGCTTCTATCGAAGATATTAAAAATACTTTCGGATACTCAAAAGGAGCAGGTACAGGTCATGATATCGGAATTGAGTATGCCAATGGTTGGGGAAATACTGAGTTTGTAGCATCACTAGCAATTCTCGATATTGCAGATACTCACTTTGAAAAAGAATACGGAGACAATGGCGTTCCAAAGATTAACATGGCCATTAATTCTGGTTTTGCCTTTAAGCAAGACTTTAAGGTTTTTGATTATGCTCTTGCCTTAGATATCAAACCATTAAATCAGGGACTCGACTTTGGTCGTATGATGCATCTAGGTGCTCAAGTCAATATTCCATTCTTTGGCTTTTTTGCAGGAGTCGGTGAAGGTTATCTAAATTATGGTGCTGAGCTTAGAATGTGGCCAGTCACACTTACACTTGGTTACAATAGCGTTGAGATCGGTGCTGATTACAAGCAAACAGAAGGTGATAGGCTATTTGTTTTCCTATCTCTTTTTGATGTTTCAATGGATATCTTTTAATTACAATACTCTTAGCACTTTGCTGCGCGTTCCCAATTCCCCTTTTTCTTTGACATCCCTTTCGGCGATAACTTAAAATTTAGGTAAGAGAGGATTCCTCCCATCAATTCTTAATGTCATGGAGGGCATTTTGACTAGAAAAACCTTTGTTCTTGATACTAACGTATTACTATTTGATCCTAATGCTATTAATAAATTTGGTCCAAACGACGTCTTTATTCCACTTGTTGTAGTTGAAGAAGTTGATCGTTTTAAGAAAGACCAAAATGAGAATGGCCGTAACGCACGTTACTTTTCTCGTATCATCGATGAACTTCGTCAAAAAGGTTCTCTTGTAGATGGTGTTGAATTAGATAATGGCGGAACATTAATCATTTCAGTTGATCGAGCTGTTGATAATCAAGAAGAAACGATTGATTTATCAATTAATGACAACTTAATTTTGGCCTCTGCAATCTTTCTAAAAGAGCAAGGTGATGATGTTACGTTAATTACAAAAGATATCAACTTAAGAATTAAATCAGATATCCTGGGAATCACAGCTGAAGATTACGGGATGAAAGATATGAAGATAGAGGAGATCTATAGCGGTTATCGTTATCTACCTCTACCTAAAGATAAGTTAGAAGAATATGAAAAGAATCGCTTCCTACAATTAGAAAACTGGGAAGAATTAGAAATTTTTCCAAATGAGTATTTAATTGTTCATGAAGAAGGAAATGATCGTAGAAGACTTCTAGGACGTTTTTCTAAAAGCAAGCTAGGAATTGTTCCTCTAATCCCAATGAGAGAAGGGATCTGGGGTATTTATCCAAAGAATATGGAGCAACAATTTGCTCTTGATGCTCTACTAAATGATGATATTAAATTAGTCTCACTTGTTGGGAAGGCCGGTACAGGTAAGACTCTTCTTGCCATTGCAGCAGGTCTTGAAATGACGATTAATCAAGAAAAGTATTCAAGACTACTTGTTTCTCGTCCAATTCAACCAATGGGAAGAGACCTTGGTTATTTACCAGGTGACGTAAATGATAAGCTAGGTCCTTGGATGCAACCGATTTTTGATAATATGGACTTCCTCTTTGATCAAAGAAGAGCTGGAACAAGTTCGTCATATGTTGATCTAATGGATCACGGACTTCTTCACATTGAACCACTGACATATATTCGAGGTCGTTCAATTCCTGGACAATACTTAATTGTTGATGAGGCCCAGAACCTTTCACCACACGAAGTTAAGACAATTGTTACTCGTGCCGGTGAAGGAACGAAGATCATCCTAACAGGTGACCCGTACCAAATTGATAGTCCATACCTTGATGAGGTAAACAACGGGCTTAGCTATGTTGTTGAAAGGCTAAAGACGGAAGATATTATTTCTCATACGCAGCTGACTGTTGGTGAGCGTTCTGCGCTTTCTGAAACAGCTTCGAAGCTACTTTAGGAGTTAGAAACCAGTGTCACGTTCAAATCGTCAATATTTAAGAGCGCCTGTTAATCAAGAGATGCTCTATCTTTGTGACGATTATGTACTAAAGGCAAAGTGTTCTAATATTTCTGAAGGTGGAATGTTAATTTCTGATATGGGGCGCGTCCCTGAAAAGTCGCGCTTCCATACAATGATATCTCTTATTCAATATCCTGAATTTTCAAAACTTAGCACACAGAAACTATTAAGTATTGATCACAGTGCTTTTGATATTGAAGTATTGCGATGTGAAGTTGATGTTGTTCGCTCTTTTGAAGGACTGTCAGAAGTTGAAAAAATTCTTCTACCCTCAATTGGTGCGAAGTTCAGTGAAGTGAGTTCTGGAAATATGGCCTTGATTAAAGCCTACGTTCAAACTTTTTCAAAAAATATGATTTACCTCTTAACGCAATTTGAGAACTCATCAAAGAAGAAGGGGAATATTGTTCAACTTAGAAAGACTGCTGCTTTACTCGGCTACGACTCATCACTAAAGATTCCACTTCTTCGAGCAAAAGTCTTACACGATTACCAATCACTAGAATCATTATAATTTAGAATAATAAGGCCCAGATTACTGGGCCTTAATAAAACGAGAAGGATATAGGTTTCAAACAAAGCTTATAGTTTTGCCTTGATTGAAAACTTTAAGTCTTTAATTGTTGCTAATAAATATTTATCAATAGGTGTTTCATTATCAAGAATTCGGCTTTTAAATTCTGCTGTAAGCTGATCTACTTTTACTAGAAGTTCGTCATTGATTGCATTTTCTTGATTAATTTCACTAACGAGACTATGTGTTTCATTAATAAGTGCAGAAAAATCAAGTTTCGAAAAATAATCTCTTTGAACAGTATTTTCACATCTCATTGCTTTTTCAGCTTTAAACGCATTGAAATTTACTACTTTCTCTTGTGGGATAGAATTTAACATTTCGCTTGTACTCCAAAAAAATAAATACCGTTCAACTTTTTTCACATTTTTTGTGAACAAGCGGGATTATGGAGTAACAAGCCTGAGCTGACAATAAATATCCTCAGGCCTTGTAATTTTTTCTATAATTTGTGATTTTAATTAGTTACACGTTTCTTTTTCCATTTTTTAATGGCGAAACCGAGAATGATGGCAAGGGCAACCGAGCCAATCACATAATTAGATTTTTTGATATATTCAATGGCCGCTTCTCCAAACTTGTAATAAACCGTGAAGTAGACGACACAAGAAATCGTTGCGGCAATTAAGTCCGAAAGGGCAAATTTCCATGCATTCATTTTACCAAGCCCTGCTGATAGAAATAGAGCATTTCTAAAACCAAATGGTACAAATCGACCAAAGATTAATGTGAAGACACCATACTTCTTAAAGAAGGCATTCACTGTATCAAGCCTTTCTTGCGTTACCATCGAAGCAAAGAACTTTATTCCAAAGATCTTTGGACCAAGATAGCGTCCAATGAATCCGTAACAAATTAAATCAGAAAAATATGCTCCTAGAAAAACAGCAAAGAAAAGAGGGTAGAGATACTCTGGATTTTTTGCAGCTAAAATCGCCGAAGTAAATAACATCACATCTTCAGATATTGGGATATTAAAACCAGCAAGTAGTAGTAGCCCAAAGATAATATATGGAGCTAAGCTTACATTAGTATTTATATAGAGCATGATTTGATCGATAAATTCCATTATTTCTCCTGTAAATAAACACTTAAAAGAATATCCTAAATTCTATTAAATCGCATTAATTTATCAGCTGTTTTTTCCTAGCTTAAAAATTTTAAGTCTTTTGTTACTATGCTTTTGTGAAGTATTTTAGATCACTTGTAATATTCTTTATTGGCCTAAATATAAATCAGGTCCACGGAAAAAACTTAGATTACTTTCTAAAGTCTAATGGTGATGAGTTCAACTATTTTATACAAACGGCCGCTTCACTGGGGATTCAAAAAGAAAAAGTTTCTAATATTATGATTTCTACTGAGCAGAATTCGCCAATGACAATTACGGCCGGTTTTGCATTTTTCCCTAGTTCAATTGAAAAGCTATCTCTGCTTGCAACGGGAAGTCTATCTTATATTGTACCATCCGATATTAAGGAAGAAGGAGGAAGTACTTTCTCAAATAATACGAAACTAGATCCTGAAACTGGTTTTAGCTTCCATGCTCATAAATCTTATACATATCGTAATGTAACGGGATTCTTTGGAGGGCTTGATCATGAAGTCTTCTATCTCTATAACACACCTGATTTCTTAGGAAGTGGAAAGGAGTTAAAATCAGTTACTCAGAAAATAACTTATGGGACATTAGGCTTGGCCTTTGCACAAAAGTTTTTCACACCATTTGTATTTAAAATGAGTGCATCTCAATCATTTAGTTCAAAGACAGGCCTAAAAGGACAACGTTATTTAATCGATTATTCACAAAAATATAGTGAGAATATGTGGTACCACATTTTTGTAAAAAGACATGAATTACAAGATGATTCGAGAGAATTAAAGATAACCCGACTCGGTGTTGGAGTCGGGTTCTATTATTGAATAAGACTATAGCTTATTAAAGTATTCTTGTGACCCTTGTGGATCTGGCTTCATTGTATCAGCACCTTTTGTCCAACCTGCAGGACAAACTTCACCGTGCTTAGCTGTAAATTGGTAACCATCTACAAGTCTTGCAACTTCTTCTACATTTCTACCAACTGATAGATTGTTGATTGAAACGTGTTGAACAATATTGTTGTCATCGATGATATAAGTTGCTCTAAATGCAACATCACCAGATGGCATTAGCGCTCCATATGATCTAGAAACTTCTTTTGTAAGGTCTTCTAGAATTGGGAAATTAATGTCACCAAGTCCACCTTCATTTCTTGATTGCTTCGTCCAAGCTAGGTGAGAGAAAGCTGAATCAACTGAACAAGCGATAACTTCACAGTTAAGGTCTTTAAAAAGTTGAATCTTATCTGAGAATGCAGTGATTTCTGTTGGGCAAACAAATGTGAAATCTAGTGGGTAGAAGAAAAGAACTTTCCACTTTCCTTTGAAGTCAGAAAGAGAGATCTCTTTGATTTCTCCATTTACTACTGCATTTCCTTTGAATTCTGGTGCCGCTTTTGAAACTAGCGAAGTTGGATAAACTGTTTCAGTCATTACTTTCTCCTGTGTGTTTAAGTACTTAAAAATTTATTCATTTTTTCTTGAATCGATTTAACCGTAGCCTTATGAGAAGTTCAAGACCTGTTATGTTAATTTTGATACTTTTGGCGGTGAAGCTTAAATAATTTCCATTGCTTAGGGACGTATTAATTATTACTTAACTTGCACTTTTATCTAAAGAAAATGACTCGGCTCACCGAAATGTTGAATGAAATCGAAAAATTCATTTTCTAGGGAGAAAAAATGACAGATCCAAAGGCACATATTCCTAATCCAATTGTTATTGAACAAACAGCAAGAGGAGAGAGACAATACGATATTTACTCAAGACTATTACTTGATCGAATTGTTTTTCTAGGAACGCAGGTTAATGACACTGTTGCCAACTTATTAATTGCTCAGATTATGTTCCTTGAGCAAAGTAACCCAGAAGATCCAATTCACTTCTATATTAATTCACCAGGTGGAAGCGTTTATGCAGGCCTAGGTATCTACGATATTATGCAACACGTATCATGCCCAGTTTATACTTACTGTGTTGGTCTTGCTGCATCGATGGGATCACTGCTTCTAACAGCAGGGGAAAAAGGACACCGTTATAGTCTTCCTCACTCAAGAATCATGATTCACCAACCATTAGGTGGTGCACAAGGTCAGTGTTCTGATATTCAGATTCAAGCAAATGAAATTCAAACATTAAAAGATCAGTTAAATAATATTTACATTAAGCACTCATCTGTTGATATGACGATGGAAAAAATTGTTGCTGCAACTGATCGTGATAATTACTTGTCGCCAACTGATGCAATTGAGCTAGGAATTATCGATAGCGTTATTGAATCAAACAAGAAATAGAACTATAGTTGAATACTGTATATAAACGAAAGGAACTTTAATGAGTAAAAAAGAAGGATCATATAACAGCGCTCTGTCTTGTAACTTCTGCGGAAAATCTCAAAAAGAGGTAAAGAAGTTAATTGCAGGACCAGGTGTTTATATATGCGACGAATGTATCGAGCTATGTAATGAAATTATCTACGAGGATACAGTTAAGTCTGTATCAAAAGCAGCTCTTGATAATGTTCCAAAGCCACACGAAATCAAGAAGCACCTTGATGAGTATGTAATTGGACAGGATCGTGCTAAGAAGATTATTTCAGTTGCAGTTCATAACCACTATAAAAGAATTGCCCACGGTGATTCTAAGAGAAAAGATGATGCTGTTGAATTAGCAAAGTCGAATATCTTACTTGCTGGGCCAACTGGTTCAGGTAAGACTCTTATTGCACAATCACTAGCAAAGTTTCTAAATGTTCCATTTGCTATTGCTGATGCAACATCTCTAACTGAAGCTGGTTACGTAGGTGAGGACGTTGAGAATATTATTCTTAACCTTCTTCAGGCATGTGACTACGATGTTGAAAGAGCTGAGCGTGGAATTGTTTATATTGATGAGATTGATAAAATTGCAAGAAAGTCTGAAAACCCATCAATCACTAGAGACGTATCTGGTGAGGGTGTTCAACAGGCACTACTTAAGCTAGTTGAAGGTACAGTTGCTTCAGTTCCACCAAAAGGTGGCCGTAAGCACCCTCAACAAGAGTTTATCCAGGTAAACACAAAGAATATTCTCTTTGTAGTTGCTGGAGCATTTGTTGGACTTGATAAGATCATTGAAAAGCGTATGACTAAGAGACCAATGGGTCTAGTTGCTAAGCAAACTGTTGACGCTGAAGAGTCTGTAATTCAAAAGCTAGGTGGAATTGAAGCAGAAGATCTAACGAAGTTTGGATTAATTCCTGAATTCATTGGACGTCTTCCTGTTAATGCTCTACTTGAAGAGCTTGATGAAGCAGCACTTGTTTCAATTCTTACTGAACCAAGAAATGCAGTAACAAAACAATATCAAAAGCTTTTTGAATTTGATGGTATCGAACTTGAATTTGAAGAAGCAGCACTTCATGCAATTGCTAAGACTGCACTTGAGAGAAAAACAGGTGCTCGTGGTCTAAGAGCAATCATTGAGCAAACAATGCTTGAAGTTATGTATGATGTACCAGCAAATGATAAAGCTAATAAAGTTATTATCACTGAAGCCTCTATTAGAGGAATTGAGTCTCCAAGAGTTGAAGAAGGACCGCGCAAGGAATTCTCATCAACTGCGAACTCAGCTCTTGAGGCCAAGAAAGATATTGAATCTGCTTAATTAAATTGAATACATTTTCTTAATAATAAGGCACGACATAGTTCGTGCCTTTTTATTTTCATCTTAGATGTGAATTCTGTTTCGTAACTATCTTTATTTAATTTCCATAAATTCAGTCACTTATCGCTTTATTGTTAATAAATTAGTTAAGAAACTTAAAGAATTTCTAAAGGTTGACACTTAGCTAACCGAAAAATTATTTAGATCTATTTTATGTTTAGGGGATAAGAGATGTTTAGAGGGAATGTGTTAACAAAATTAACAAAGTTTATGGCCATAGGCCTAAAAGAAAAACTTTATTTCATTTCAATTGGAATGGTTTTATTTATATCATTTGCGGTTTTTGTCCCTTTTCAAAAAGGAATTGAAGATCAAAAGGCAAGTAAGCGAGATGGATTTGCTCTTTATTATAATAATTTAACAAATTCAATTTCTGAACAATTCTTCACTAATTATAATAACGTTCAATCTTTTGCTCGAAACAAAGATCTTAAAGATAAAGATCCTGGAGCATCAACGTTTCTTTTAAATGAGCTTGTCACTCTCTACCCTGATACAGATATGTTATTTCTAATTGGTTTAGATGGGAAACTAATTGCTCATTCCGAAATTACGGCCGCTGGGGAAAAACTGAACACAGAATTTCTTAAGTCTTATAACTTTAAAAATGATAATTGGTTTCAAAAAACATCAAAAGGTGAGTACACAGAAAATTACGATAAGAAAATCTTTGGTGCTTTTGCTGGAAAAGTTCACGAGAGTGAAATGATATCGAAAGTGTATGGCGAAAAGAGAATGGGGCAATACTTCTCAACTCGTATTGAAGATGAATATGGTGACCCAATTGCCGTTTTAGGTGCATTTGTGGGAAGCCGCTGGTTTGAAAGTGAAATGAAGAACCTTTTTCATACTTTAAACTCAAATGGAATGGACTCTTTTGAGATTCACTTAATTAATAGCGAAGGAAAAGTCATCACTTCTTATGACAAAGAACTTGCAAAGAAAGACAAGAATCTTCATGACTTTGAAAATTATAATTTAGCAAAAACATTGATTGTTTCAGATGATGAGATGGCAGTTAAGATGAAGGAAGGTAAGATAGATACTATTCTTCATCCTCATATTCTAGGGGACAGTAAGGAAACATATCTTTACTCATTTGGTGAAATTCACCATCGCCGCTTCCTTGATATGATGAAGTGGAAGTTGGTTATAGGTATGACAGAAAAACAAGCCTATGGTGAAATTATAACACTTCAAAATTTATTCTACTTCACATTAGCTGGTGTTCTAATCCTTTGTGTTGCTATCTCTTTTGCAACAGTAAGAAATCTTTATAAGCAACTTCTTGGAGTTGTTGCAAGCTTAGAAAACTCTGCAAAATCAACGGTTAAATTTGTTGAAAACTTAAATGGGGTTTCTCATCGTGTAAGTGAGCTGACTTCAAATCAAGCGCAGGCAATACATGAGACTGCATCAACTCTTGATGAATTATCAAGCATGGTAAAAATGAATGCACAAAATGCAGCGACGTCAGTTGATGTTTCAACGGATAATGAAAGAGTTGCACAGGATGGAAAACATAAAGTAGAGGAAGTTAAGTCTTCAATGAATAATATTAAACAAGCAAATGATGACGTCCTTAGAACGACAAATGACGGAAGTGAAAAAATCTCAGAGATTGTTAATCTGATCAATGAGATTAATGAGAAAACACAAGTTATTAATGACATTGTTTTTCAAACAAAGCTTCTTTCATTCAATGCTTCAGTTGAAGCGGCCAGAGCAGGTGAGCATGGTAAGGGCTTTGCTGTTGTTGCAGAAGAAGTTGGAAATCTTGCTGCAATGTCTGGAACTGCATCTGAAGAGATTAATGCAATCCTTACAAAGTCTGTTGCCCATGTTGAAAAAATCGTAAAAGAAAATAAAGAGTCTGTAGAATCGATGATTGAGCAGTCTCGTGTCAAAATTGATGATGGAATTAAAGTTTCAGAAGAGTGTACAGGGGCCCTTGAAGAGATTGTTCATGGTGTAATGAATGTATCTTCAATGTCTCAAGAAATATCAGCAGCGACATCTGAACAAGAAACAGGCGTTACAAATATTTCCCAAGCAATGAATCAGATGCAAGAAGCCTCTTCTGATAATCAAGAAATTGCATCAAAGATGCTTCAATATGCGGAAGATTTAAATAATGAAACAAATAATCTTCAAAATGTTCTATCAATACTCCAAAATGAGATAATTGGTGGAAGAACAAAGAATAATACATCGACATCAAAGGTAAAAAAAACTAAAGATGCAAAAGTCGTAAACTTTCCAAAAGAATCAAATCAAAAGAAGGCATCGTAGTTATTACGGTGCCTTATATTCCCGACTTAAATGGTTTTTTAATCGTTAAGCTGTATAGTTTAAGTGAATTTAAATATTTAGATAGATTTACTTTAGATTTTCTTTAGAAAAGTGCAGATTGCCTCTTTATTTTTATCGTCTACCTCATTAAAATAATTTTTATTAGTAGTTTAAGCATTTAACTATGTTCTCATATCAAGGAGGAGCCATGAGAATTTCTAGGATATTTCCTATTTTATTAGGAGTTTCACTAATGTCTCCTTTTGCATTCGCGGGTGCAAAAGATGACTTCATCAATGCTGTTGTAAAGCAGTGTAAAAAATCAAAAGCAGAAGCAGAAAAGATGGCCACACCAGGTCGCTCTGGAACCGTTATTAAGTTTAAGACTTGTTCTGGTGCAACTGTAGACGTAGGAAGCGGATGTACACTTCAGTGTAAAGATGCATCTTCATCAATCGGTGGATAATTAATTTAAGGAGACTAAAAAATGAAATTAAATACAATGAAAAAATCAATTATCGCACTTGCAGTTCTTTCATCAACTGCATACGGTGCATCTCTAGAAGACAGAGTAGAGGATCTAGAATTTGCTCGTGACCTTAATACATGGTCATTTTCAGGTGAACTTGAGTCACGTTATGACTACTTCAATGAAGAAGACAAATCAACTGATAGTCATTACAACGAAGATCAGTATTCTCTATGGGCCAGACTTGATATTCACTCAAAGAGAAGTGATAGGCTAGACTTCTATGGTCGACTTTCAATGTCAAAATACTTCAATGATTTTACAAAGAGAGTTAATGCTGATTCATCTATTGCAGCGGCCGGTGGAGCTGGTCGTAATAAAGATGGTGCAGCTCTTTATGTAGAAAGAGCGTTTATTAATTATAAAATTAATAATCAATTTACGTTCTCTATTGGTCGTCTTCCAACGATTGAAGGACCTTCTTTCCACCTACAAAAAGGAACAGCTAGATCTGGTTCTTACCCTCAACTAGCATATGGTGCACAACTTGATGGTATGGCGCTAACTTATGGAACAAAACTATTTGGTGGATCAATGGCAGTAAGAGCTATCTATACTCCACTTAACCAAAGAGCTCTTGGTGGATCAGGACAATCTGGTTTCAATGATTCTGATGGCGTACAAGTTTCTTCTACTGAGGATATGTACTCAGTAATGGTTGACTATGAAAAATTAAACCTTGGTTGGGCAGATCGTTTCAATTTCATCGGTCAATATGTTGGCTTTAACGACTTCTTCTTCGATGCAACAGCAAGCTTTACGACAGGTGGAGCAGGAACACCTAATCAGGTTAATACTGTTTCAAACCTATACTTTGATTATAATGCCTTTGTTGTTTACTTAGAGGCAAACGGTGTCGCTGGTACAGGTCTTGATTTAGGATTTACTTATAAGCATACTTCAGTAGATTCAAGAGGAACTCTTGGTACATTTGGTGGTATTTTTACAGCAGTAGGAACAAATAAGAAAAATGATGGAAATGTTTTTATGCTAGATGCACGTTATTCGTTTGGAAAATTCAAGCTAGGATACGAGTTCTTACAAGCTGATGAATATGCATTTACTGTAGGATTATCAGATGTTGATGCTATCGGTTTCTATCAAACTCCAGATTCAACAGGACACCATGTATATGGATCATATGATATTGATTCTGACCTAAGACTAATTCTTGGTTACATGACTCAACAAGTAGATACAACTTATGTACAAAATGTCGTTGGAGCAGGAACGGATACTGACACTAAGGTTGATGCAGGTTATGCAAGACTTATTGCAAACTTCTAATTAGTTAAGATATTTCTTAACTTACTCCATAGGGGCCAGACTTAATGTCTGGCCTTTTTTTTTGCTTATTTCTTGAGACACTCTTACGAAATCTTATCTCAAGAATTTTCGAGAAGAATGTAAAGTTCAAAGATATTATTTCTAGAGATGTTCAATTTACGATTATAAAAAATTCATACAGCCTAAATGTTAGAATATTTTAGCTAAACAGTGTTCACCGCTCAGGTAAGGAAAATACCTTTAAAAACGATAGGTTAGACTATTAATACACTGTGAATTTATTGAGGGGCATAAGATTCCGGCGAAAAAAACTTTCCAAAACGTGAGGGGATATTGATACAATTTATTAAAGGAACAGAATTTAGACATGAGGTCTTTTTCCTATCCTTTCCCAGAATGAAATTATGACAAGTATTAATAGTGCAGGAGGTGCTATGTCAGACAAGAAGTCAACTGAGTCGAAGAACTTACCACTACTTCCACTAAGAGACATGATTATTTTTCCACATATGGTTGTTCCACTATTTGTAGGAAGAGAGAAGTCAATCAATGCTCTAGAGGAAGCTTCAAAAAATGGTAATGAGCTTTTTCTCGTCACACAAAAAGATGCTAGTATTTTAAATCCAGATCGTGAAGATGTTTACAATGTAGGAACTGTTGTAAATATTATTCAGATGCTTCGCCTACCAGATAATACAGTTAAGGTACTTATCGAAGGGAAGTATAGAGCAACGATCGATGAGTTTGAAGCAAGAAGTGAAGGTTATTGGGCCGACGTTTCTAAATGCGTTCCAGAAGTTCCAGAACAAGTTAAGATCGAAGCGACAGTACGTTCAATCAAAAACGTATTTGAACAATATGTGAAACTTAATAAGAGAATTCCACCTGAATTACTTATGAGTATTTCATCAATCACTGATCCATCAAGATTAGCTGATATTATTGTTGCTCACTTATCGATGAAGATCCCAGAAAAGCAAGAGATTCTTGAAGCTGTGGATATTGAGCAACGTCTTCAACTTCTATTAGAGAAGATGCAAGGTGAAATTGAGATTATTAACGTAGAGAGAAGAATAAGAACTCGCGTTAAGTCGCAAATGGAAAAGTCTCAAAAAGAGTACTACCTTAATGAGCAGATGAATGCGATTCAAAAAGAGCTTGGACAAAAAGATGAGAAGTCTGAAGTTCAAGAAATGGAAGAGCGTCTGGCAAAGAAGAAAATGCCTGAAGAAGCTGTTAAGCGTGTTACAAAAGAAATTAAGAAACTTAAGTCAATGTCTCCAATGTCTGCAGAATCTGCAGTTGTTAGAAACTACATTGACTGGATGCTTTCTCTACCATGGGGAGAGTACACAGAAGATAATAATGATGTTGAACATGCAAGAGAAGTTCTTGATGATCACCACTTCGGAATGAAAGATGTAAAAGAGAGAATTCTTGAGTATCTTGCAGTAAGAAGTCTTGTTGGTTCTGAAGGTAAGGGAACAATCCTTTGTCTAGCAGGTCCTCCAGGTGTTGGTAAAACATCGATTTGTCAGTCACTTGCTGAATCTCTTGGACGTAAGTTTGAAAGAGTTTCACTTGGTGGTGTTAGAGATGAATCTGAAATTCGTGGTCACCGTCGTACATATGTAGGTGCTATGCCAGGTAAGATCATCAGCGCTGTTAAGAAAGCAGGAACATCAAACCCAGTTATTCTACTAGATGAAATTGATAAAATGACATCTGATATGAGAGGGGATCCAGCGGCAGCAATGCTTGAAGTTCTAGATCCAGCTCAGAATAAGAACTTTGGTGATCACTATATTGAAGTAGAATATGATCTATCAAAAGTTATGTTTGTTATGACAGCAAATGATCTTGGACAAATTCCAGGTCCACTTAGAGATAGAATGGAGATTATTAACCTAGCTGGTTATACTCCGATTGAGAAAACTCAGATCGCTAAGAAGTACCTTGCACCACGTGCATGGAAAGATAATGGACTTGATGCTTACGAATACTCAATGAGTGAAAATACAATCATGGACGTTGTTCGTGGTTACACTAAAGAAGCTGGTGTTCGTGGTTTAGAGAGACAATTCAACACAATTGCAAGAAAGATTGCAACTGATGTTGTTACAAAAGATATTGAAAAAGGTAAGAAGTTCACAATCACTTCTAAACAACTTAAGAAGTTCCTTGGTCCTGTTAAATTCGATGATAATGTAATCGAAGAGCAGCCAGAAGTAGGACTAGTAAATGGTCTTGCTTATACTTCAGTTGGTGGTTGTATGCTCCATATCGAAGTTATTGCAGTTCCAGGTAAAGGTGGTATCCAAATCACTGGTAAACTTGGAGAGGTTATGACTGAGTCGGCAAAAGCAGCAATGAGCTATGTTCGTTCAATTGCAGGTCGTCTTGGAATTGATAAAGAATGGTTTGAAACACATGATATTCATATCCATGCACCTGAGGGAGCGACTCCAAAAGACGGTCCATCAGCAGGTATCACAATGGTTACGGCCATTACATCAGCGATCTCTGGAATTCCTGTAAGGCAAGATGTTGCCATGACAGGTGAGGTAACAATTAGAGGACGTGTTCTTCCTATTGGTGGCCTAAAAGAGAAGATGCTGGCAGCAAAACAAGCAGGAGTAAAAACAGTTGTTATTCCTGAGAAGAATAGAAAAGATCTTCTTGAGATCCCACCGGAAATCAAGCAAGGACTATCTGTTCATCCAGTAACTCATGTTGAAGATGTTCTTAAGGTTGCTCTACAATTAACAGAGCCAGAGAAGTTCATGTCACATGTAGGACTGAAGGTTATCGATTCTGGGAGCGGGATGGAAGTAGCTAACTAAGCTATTATCCTCCTAAAAAATTAATACTTGTTAAAAGAAGGGCCAATTAAATTGGCCCTTTTTTAATCTTATTTTCCTGAGTCACCGTAATTCGGAAGAACACGGGCCGAGGGATCATCTACCTGACAGTTTTCCCATTCTTTATTTGGCATCCAAAAATCTTTAATTAAATGTGCTTTATCTGGAAAATGTGTTTCAAAGATTTCTCGATACATTAACGACTCTTTTGTAAAAGGTGTACCATACTCATATTTCTCACGAGCCTGAGCAACGTCTGAATCGCTGTACTTATCTTCAGCAAGTGCCTTTAGCCAATCAACCATATCGTGTCCTACAGCATCTGAGAATGCCGCTTTTTCACGCCAAAGAATCTCATCCGGTAGGTATTCACTATGATCAAAAGCTTTTCTAAGAAGGTATTTACCCTCACCAGACCAATTCATCTTTTGCTCTGGTGCAATACCCATAACATATTCAATAAAGGCCTTATCACTAAAAGGTACTCGCGCTTCAAGTGAATGAGAACTAATCGAGCGATCAGCTCTTAGAACATCATAGAGATATAATTCATGAACACGCTTTTGTGCTTCTTTTTGAAATTCAAGTGCACTTGGTGCAAAGTCTGTATACTTATAGCCAAAGAGCTCATCGCTAACTTCGCCTGTTAGGACAACCTTCACATCAGTTTTCTCACGAATGTACTTACAAACCAGAGACATCCCCATTGAGGCCCTAATCGTTGTGATATCCCATGTTTCAAGCTTATGAACTAGCTCTGAGAGATGGGCAAACGCTTCTTCTTTTGTAAAGATAACTTCATGATGCTCGCTTCCTAGAAAGTCTGAAACAATTCGCGCATATTTTAAATCAATTGGGTTTGTATCAATACCCACAGCAAATGTTTTAATTGGTTTATCACTTAACTTTGCAGCTATAGCGCAAACTAGTGATGAATCAAGTCCACCTGAGAGTAGAAAACCAACTGGAGCATCTGCATCAAGACGTTTTTTAACACCTTCTACAAGGTGATCATGGATTCCCTTATAAACGGCTTCAAGATCTTCTTCTTTTCTTGTTTTAATTTCTCTCACATCAAAATATGAAACAAATTTACCATCAGCGTAATAGTGGCCTGGTGGAAATGGTTTAATATCACTACATAGCTCTTGTAGGGCCTTTACTTCAGAGGCAAAGGCAATCTTTCCGTCCTCAACACTATAACCATAAAAGAGGGGACGGATACCAATAGGGTCTCGTCCTGCAAAGAATTTACCATCTTGTTCAATAACAAAAGCAAATTCACCATCGAGTGATAGAAGTAACTTCTCAATACCATATTCTTCAAAAATAGGGATGATCACTTCACAATCAGAGTCTGACTGAAAGTCATAGCGTTCGATATAGTCTGTCTTTAAAAGACGATGATTATAAATTTCTCCATTACAAACAAGGTGTGTTTTAGCTTTTGAGATAAAAGGCTGAGAACCAGCATCTGTCAGGTCCATAATGGCAAGTCGGTGAAATCCCATTAGGCCATCTTTCAAAGAGTGAATTGCTCTTTGATCTGGACCGCGGTGTGCGATTAAATCGAACTTAACTTCAAACTCTTCTTTATCAACTATTCCGGTAAAAACACTAAATCCACACATGAAAACCTCCATATTTTTATTAATAATCGGTAATTTTTATCAATTTCTCAATTATTAACATCTCAAACTATTAATTATTTAATAAATAGAGTAATCTAATGAGGATATAGTATATTTGAGGGGCAAAATGGCCGAAAAATACGAAATTGATAGTACTGATAAGAAGATAATTAAGCTTTTGGAAAAAGATGCCCGCATGCCCTTCCTTGAAATGGCCAGAAAAATAGGGGTTTCAGGTGGAACTATTCATCAAAGAGTGGAAAAGCTTAAGGAAGCTGGCATTATCATAGGAAGCTCTATAAAGGTTGATTATGCTAAACTTGGTCATGGTGTTGTGGTTCTTCTTGGACTTCACTTAGTTAATGCACGAGATATTCACAAAGTAATTGATAAGCTTGAGAAAATGGATGAAATTGTTGAAGCCTATTATACGACAGGTGATTATGCATTAATTGTAAAAATCATGGTTAAGGATATAAATCACTTTCATGAATTTCTTATTGGAAAGATTCAGATGATTAAAGAGATTCAATCGACAGAGTCTTTCATTAGCTTAAAACAAGTAATTGATAAGAGCCTAAACGTTTAAGAGATAAAACTAGTCGTCTTCTTTATCGCTATAAGGATAAGCATAATAGCAAAAATCTTTTTCATAAGCACTTGATTGGCCACACTTGAAATCTTTGCTCCAAGCTTTGTGAAAAAGAAGCTTGCAATTGAAATTCCAAAAAATGCTGGTAAGTAGACATAACCAAGAGAGTATTCTGGAGTTAGCTTATCAAAACCGTTATAGATGTAAAATGCGCTACCAGTGAGCGCGATTGGAATACCAATTGATGCGGATGTTCCTACAGCATTTTTCATAGGATAACCACGCCATGTTAAAAAAGGGACACTAATTGTTCCACCCCCAATCCCAAGAATTGATGATTTAAGGCCAATGATAAATCCAGTTATTCCATAGAGAAATTTAGATGTCTCTTTTGGTTCATCAACTTTTACTTTGTACAAAATCATTTTTAATGAAACTAAATAAAGATAAGTGATAAACAAAGCCTCAAGAGTTGAAGCTTTTACCTGATTTACTAAATATGCACCGACACAAATACCGACTAAAATAGGTGGGATAAGCTTCTTAGAAACCTCAACGATTAGGTTACCCATATTATAATGTCTTAGTGTTGAAGAAGCTGCTGTTACAACAATTGTTGCTAGAGAAGTACCAAGGGCCATAAACATCGTAATATCTGATGAAAATCCTTGTTCTTTAAAAATGAGTAAGAGAGTTGGGACAATAATTACACCGCCACCGATTCCAAATAAACCTGAAAGTGTTCCAACAAAAGCGCCAACGGCCAAATATAAGAGAAAAATCATCTTATTAATATGCACTTAGAAAGAGGGGAAGACAAGAGTTAAAGATAGACTAAAAAGCTCAGGTTGTGACACAAAACTATTGAATATATGATTAAAAAAATTGGTGATAAATGACTTAGCACCGCGCCAATGCAAATCTTGCCACATGCTTATTTAAAGACAATTTAGTGAGAAAATATAGGGCAGTGAGGACCCTATGAATCTATTTAATTTAAAGAATAAAAAAGTAAAAGAAAACCCTGAAGAAATCAAAGCAATAACTGCTCAGGCAGCTGAGAAAATTGTTGAAGATCAACGATTACTTGAGGAAGCAATTAGTGAAAATAATTCACTAAAAAGAGATATTGAAGTACAGCGTATAAAGCTTCAAAAAACAGAAAATAATTTACGTCGACTACAGTCTGATCTAACAGATGAGATAGCGGATAAAGAAATTCTTGAACAAAGAATAGATAAGATTAAGTCTCTAAATAAGTCTCAAGAGTCATCACTAAAAGAATTAATCGATCAAAAGCAGCTTGTTATAAAAAGTATTACGAGTTTAAAGGAAGAGGTAACAGGTCTTTCGAAAACACATGGTGATAAATTAGAAAGTATTAATAAGATCAAGCTTGAACTTGCAACATTAAAAGGTGAAGAGGGTACTTTAAAGAGTAAGCTAGACGTTCTTAGTGGCAATAAAATTTGTAATGCAGAAGTGAAAGAAGGTGTAAGCAACCAGATTAAGGATACTAAGAAAAGAATTAAGAAAATGCTTTCACAAATAGAAAGCGATAATATCGAAATTCAAAAAGTAGAAGATCAAATTGAATTATTAAATACTGAAAGAATTAAACTTGATAGTGAAATCTCTTCATTAATCGAGAAGAGCCAGAAAGTTAAGGCCAAGAAGAATGAAGAGGCAACTCTTTATGAAAGAATGAAGTACGACCTAGAGGCGTCGTATGAGCACAAAAATGAACTTGAAAAGAAACTTGCTCATCAAGTAAGTGAGTTGCAAGATGTTAATTCAAAGCAAGAAACTGTTAAGCAGAGCATACTCAAGATTAAAGCCCGAATTAATCGACTCGAATCAGAGGCTTCGGAGCTTAAAACTCAAGAAGAAAGTGAGAAGTCACAACTTAAAGAGTTAAATTACCACCTAGATTCACAAGAAAAAAAGAAGCTTGAGCTAGAGTCTGACTTGGAACTGCTAAAGTCAGAATCAGGACGCTTCAAGAAATTAATTGAAGAAAACCTAGTTCAGCAAAAAGAGTTAGAAACAAAGATTACATCATTAAGGGAAAGAGAGGGAAGCTCTCTCTTAGAACTTGATGAGCTAGATCGAACTTATAAGAAAACAAAGAGAGAATATGAATTAATTCTTGCAGAAAGTATTGACAGTGAAAAAAGAATTCGTGCTCTAAATAGTGAAAGTGAAAGATTAACAATTTCGCTTAAAGAGCTTGAAACAAAGAAGAATCAGGCTACTGCAAATTGTTTAAATCGTGAAAAACAAATTGAAGCTCTCGAAAGAAAGATACAAGACGAATCTAATGAGATTAAGAATTTAAGACTAGAGATTAACGAAGAGAAAGGCCGTGAAGTAGAATTGAGACAAGAAATTTTTGATCTTGATGTCGAAAAACGTCGTTTGTTATCTGAAAAAGAGAGTCTTTCTCAAACAGCTCTTAAATTAGAAAAAAGTATCGATCTTCTAAATCTTAAAGTTGAAAAGTCTAAGAGAAATAGAGATGTTCTTAATGAAGAAATTCAAGAACAAGATAATTTAATGAATATTCTTCTAGCAGATGAAGAGAAAATCACTAAATCAAATAATGAAATCCTTTTACAAATTGGAAGTTTAAAGGGACGTATTGAGATTGGTGAAGGGCGAATTGAAACTAAGGGGCAAGAGATTGAAGAATTGGCCCAAGAAAATACAAAGCTTAATAGAATTGCAGATGAATTGTGTACTAAGTTAGATCAAACAGTACAACAATTGGAAGGTGTTGAAGAGAAAGTTGCTCATTTTGAAAGAAAAATCTCTCAAGTAGAAGAAGAGATTAGCAATAATAAAGAAGTAACGAGTGAAAATATCGAGATTATCTCGCAACTAGAGAATAAAGTTGTCGATTTAAAAGATGTATTTTCACGTAAAGAAAATACTCTATCATCGCTTAAGTCCAATACAAAGCGAGTTGAGAGAATAAAGAATAAAAAATCGAAAGCAAAAGAATCTATAGAAACAGAAATTTCTAAATTAGATGTAGCAATCCAAAGAGAAAGCGATACATATGAGAGACATCTGACACATAAGAGAAATCTTGATGGGCAACTGAAGCTGCTGGAAGTAGAAGTTGAGGACAAGAGAAGTAAAGAGCAGGTTTTAAAAACAGAAGTTGAAGTTATTGAAAAGATGATTAACTCAACAGAACAAAAGCTAGATGAACTTGATAGTGTAAAAAGAAATCAAGAAAGTAATTTACAAGAATTTACTTTAAAAAGAGATACGCTTCTAGCAAAGCATAAAGACTTAAACAATCAACAAGTTATTAGTAATGAAGAATTAACTAAGATTGAAAATGATTGTTACAATATTAGAGCTGCAATGGCGACAATCGAAGCAGAAATCGAGGAAGCCGAAAATCAATTAGAGTCAAACCTTACGAGAAAGGTACAACTTAATCAAGAAATCAAAAAACTTGCTGTTGATACTAGAGAAGCAAAAAAAGAAATCGTAAAACTTAATACAGAAATTGAAAAAAGCAGTATTGAATTAAGTGAAGTTGAAAATAAGCATCAAGAAAAGCTTGAGCTTTTAAATGTTGAATTAGACGAAAAGAAAATAGTCGAGAAAGAGTTTAAGCAAAAGAAGAAAAAGCTTAATGAAGCATTGGCCGCTTCTCAAAAGACTGAAGATGAATTGAATCTTGTTCTTCTAAATAAGGAAACATTAGAAGAGGGAATTGATAAGGCCACAAGACAAAAAGGTGAGCTTCTCATTCAAAGAGATGAGCTTTTAGGACGTCTTAATAAACAAAGAGAAGAAAACAAAGCAACACGTCAACTTCTAGAAGGTGTTTCTATTGAAATTAATGAATTAAGAAAGGAATGTTCTTTAATTAATGACGAATTCCAAGAAGAAAAAAATAAGACAAAGACAATCGTTAACTCTCTAGAGATGTTAAGAGGTCAGGCCAGAAGTTTAAAGGCCCAGAGAGCTCAAAGTCGCTTTGAGATCAAATCTGTTAAAGAACAAGCCGCTCCTATTATGGCAGAGGTGGAAAATACTCAAAAACAAATAAAGGTTGAAGAAGTTCAAAGTGATTTAGAGATAGCTCTATCAAAAATAGAATTTGATGCAAGTCTATATATCAATGAGAATGCTGTTGATAGAATCAAGACGGCCAAATATCAAAAAGGTTTAATCTCTTATATCGAATCTTTACCATTTGTATTTTCTCGAATTGAATTTGTTAAAATCACTCTAATTCAATCTGGGGATCTTTCAGTTACAGTAACTGGAAACCTAAGATGTGATGAAGAGCTTACTAAAGAACTTCTTAAAGATAATATAAAAGGGAAGTTTACAGATGGCATCCGTTTTAAGATTAGTGATAACTCAATTCGTTTAGTAGTTGTTGATAATAGAAAAGACCTAGGCGTTAGTATATAAGCGCCTAGGATTTATTTTTCTAATTACAATATGGGATGTCGTATTTCTTAGTGAAGATTTCGACGTATTTTCTATCACCGTTTCTATTATTTCGCGTAATATCTTTTCTTAAAGTAATACTTGGACTTAGGCTTTGTCTACGTACTTTCTTTATAACTTTACAGCGATTATCTTTACGGCCATAACACCTTCTTTCTTCACTTTCAGACTCAATCGGATATGAATAGTATTTTGATCCAGCTAAAACATCTTTAAATCGATCATTTTCTCTACTTCCACCAAGCCATACTCTTTTGTATACAGGCATTTTCTTAATTGATCTTAGTTTATCGTTTTCAATACAAACGTTAAATACCGATACTATTTTACCAACAAAGGCAATATCACCTTGAAGATCAAGGTTATAGTCATTTCTTACACGATCTCTGATGATATTCCAGTTCTTATCTTTTAGTTCATCGAGATCGTCAACTCCACCAACTACACCGCCAGTTCCTGCGTCAATGCGGTCATTTTTAAGTTCTAGGAATCCATTAATTCCGCCAGTTCCTGCGACGGTATTTAGGCTAAGTCCAATTAATATTATAAATACTAGATTCTTCATTTTAATCCTTTCTCATTGTGTCTGTGGCCATAAAAGTGAATGTCTTGATTTCACCAAGCATTCCTTC
Source organism: Halobacteriovorax sp. (assembly GCF_048381875.1). Classification (NCBI taxonomy): domain Bacteria; kingdom Pseudomonadati; phylum Bdellovibrionota; class Bacteriovoracia; order Bacteriovoracales; family Halobacteriovoraceae; genus Halobacteriovorax; species Halobacteriovorax sp. The sequence continues at coordinate 593,093 of NZ_JBLXBP010000003.1, forward strand.
TTCCTTAGTCACATTAATTTTTTTATAAAAAGCTTCTTGGTCAATTTTTAGCCACTTTCGATAACCTTCGGGACTTAAGCCTTCTGCATAAAATGCGATTAGGTTTTTTTCAGCAAGATCAACATCTTCTGTTTTCGAATATTTTTCAACTAAGTTTAAACCAAGCCTTTTTACAAGTTTAGGTGAAAACTCTATCTGTTTATCACCAATTGTGTATGTATTCTTTTTTGTAAGTTTTAAAACTCCAAGGTCTAGCATTTTATCTGCTGTTTCAACGCCGCTCATACCATAGCGATATTGAATATATTCACTTGTAATTGGTGACATTGATGCAAGACAGTAAATCTCTGCAAAAACTTTATCATAGAGCATCTCTTGATTTGCTTCTTCACTATATTGAAGATTACCCTTGGTTGAAATAGGAGATCTTTTTTCAATTTCCTTTGCAACTCTTTCTGGAATATTCTTTAACATAAGGCCGCCATTAGGACTTTCAGCTAGACAGCTATAAAGTCTTACTAGTGTTTGATAACCAGGTCGGTTTTCTTGGGCCAATAATCGTTTTAATGTTCTTTGATGGATTCCAGATTTCTCTGATAGTTTTCTTAGACCTATTGATTCATCACGAAATTGTTTGAGATGTGTCGTGATATCGAGTGCAACTTGTCCTTTTAGATCAAGGGTCGTTGTATCTTTTAAGTTGTTGATATCATTTGTAGTCATTTCTCTCATTATGCTTCAATTTATACGGTAATTGTGCCAGTTTCGTAATTAAAAACATTTAAGTAGTAAAAATTACAAAGGCCAAGAACGTGTCTTGGCCTTTTTATAGCAGCAAGTGCCCCTTAGGGAAAAGGCACTTGCCTAGATCCTTACTCGTAATTAGTTACAAGCTGGGATTTCGTATGATTTTGTGAAAAGCTCTACTAGCTTGTCATCACGATCTCCACCACGACGAACTAACTTAGAAATTGTGATGTCTCTAACAACTGATTGAGTTTCAACTTCTGTATAAGTTTTACATCTGTTGTCGTTTTTTCCGTAACAAATTTCTTTAGTTACAACTCTTGAGATTGGGAAAGAAAGAATTTCGTAACCAACGATTACTTTTTTGAAGTTATCATTATCTCCACCTCTGTTAGTTCTAACGTACTTGTAGATTGGGAATGGCTTAGTTGTATTGAAGTTTTCACCGTTAACACATACGTTGAAAGCTGTAGTTCTAGTTGTTCCCATGAATACTGAGTACCCTGAAGACATAACTAGGTTTACATCATTTTTAACTTCTTCTCTAATGTGATCCCAAGTGTCGTTTGCAGATAGTGCAAAAGATGAAACGCTTAGTAATGCAGCAGCAAGTGCGATTAATTTTTTCATAAATTCCTCCGGTTTGTTATTAAATTGTTTGAAATGTTGTTTAAACAATTTGTTTCTTATTTAGTTGTTTTGATGAGATGAAATTAATTTGATTGAATTAAAGTGACAATTTTTCTGTTTGAAACGGGAAACTTTCTAGGACATTGTCATAAAAAAGGACAAATCTTCGGACAAATGGACAGAATAAGCAAAAAAGGCCGCTAATTGCGGCCCTTTCTTACTATTATTTATATTTCTTACTGACAATAAGGAATGATAAATTCTTTATTAAAAGAGTCCTGAATTACTTCTCTAGGCCTATCACTATTGCTTTTATAGACTTTTACTTTTTTTACTTTCACCTTTTTTATGGTTTCAGTTGTAACTTCTTTCGTTACTTCTCGACATCTCTTGCCATTGTTTGCACAAACTCTATCCCATGTAGTGTAGGTGATAGGGAAGCTTAACTTTTCAGTTCCAACTTTGACATATTTATATCCGTCTTCATCTGCTCCATAATGTGTTTTGCCAACTTTAATTCTCTCGTACTTAGGAAATTCTCTTGTTGTTCTGAGAATATCTCCATCAAGACATGTATCAAATGCACTTACTGGTCTTGAGACAAAGACAGTTGTTCCTTCAATTTTGATGTCATCACTTAGTTTTTTAGCATTTAGAATCTTATCCCATGATGTATTTGGTCCTAGTTTTGCAAAGTCATCTTTCGTTGGCTTTGGTCCACCTGAAACTCCTCCTACGCCTGCATAGATAGAAAGGGATGCTAAAATTATTATTAGTTCTTTCATATTATTTCTCATTCAAAGTATCTGTTACCATAAATGTAAAAGATCTCTTTGTTCCTTTTGATTTACTCTCATTTGCAATTTTAATCTTTTCTTCAAAAGCCTTAGCGTCGACTTCAAGCCAACGGTTATAAGCTTCATCACTCAATCCTTCTGCGTAGAAGCCGATGATATTATTTCCATAGTCTTCTGCGTTTTGTGGTTTACTATACTTTTCAATTAGTGACATTCCTAAGCGCTTAAGTGTTTTTGCGCTGAAATTCGTTTGATTCTCTCCAAGGGTATACAGCCCCGCCTTTGTCTGTCGGAGCGCTTTCATATCAAGCATCTTTTCTAAAGTTAGCATTCCACTCATTCCGTAGCGATATTGAATTAGCTCATTGGTTATTGGTGAACATGCCGCTAAGATATAAATCTCAGCAAAAGTTCGATCATATAACATTTGAGTTTCAATATTCTCGTGAAACTGAATACCTTCACTTGCTCTATTTGGATTACACTTATTAATCTCGTTCTTTATCACTTCAGGAACTAGAGATAATAAAAGTGTGTCATTATTAGTGTTATAAATAGCTCGGTAAAGCTTTAGAAGTGTTTGGTATGTAGGCTTATTTTCCTTGGCCAGTAATCGATAAATTGTCCTTTCACTAACTCCACTTTTATCAGAGATAAGTCTTACGCCAATTTTAATATTGCGATAGCTTTTGAGATTATCAGTCAAATCCTTAACAACTTGATCGATAAGCCCAAGAGGTTCTTGGCCGATATGTGGGGAGTTGGTTTTATCCATAGAACTTGGAATAGCATGAACAGATTGTTAGATCTACTCATGCTATAAAAAGTATAGCTTAAGCGCCTTAGGGAATACGCTTAAGCTATTGAATTTATTAGTTACAAGCTGGGATTACGTATTCTTTCTTGAAAAGTGTCTTTTCAATTGTACGATCATTTGAACCAACGTTTCTTCTAACAACTTCTTTTACAGATACGTTCTTAGTTAGGTCTTGGTTAACTGTGTAAGGAACTCTCTTACAGTTTTTGTCATCGTTTCTACAAACTTCTTTATATGAAGTGTAAGTTGTTGGGAAAGAAAGGATTTCGTATCCAACGATTACTGATGCATACCCATCTTCGTCAGCTTCTGGGTGAGTTTTTCCAACTTTAATGATTTCATAAATTGGGAATTCTCTAGTTGTAACAAATTGGTCACCGTCTAGACATACGTCAAATGCGCTAACTGGACGACCAACAAATACAGTTGTTCCAGCAAATGAAAGATCCCAATCAGCAGATACTTCAGACTTGATTGTATCCCATGAATCGTTTGTAGATAGTGCAAAAGTTGAAACGCTTAGTAGTGCAGCAGCAAGTGCGATAATTTTTTTCATAAATTCCTCCGGTTTATTAGACATTCAATTTGTTGAAGCCTTTAATTAATTAAGTTGTTTTGATGTGGAGGTTATATTTTTAGTGAAAAGAGATGTCTAAAAATCACAAAGTATATTGATTTTTTCTTGGACAATGGCAGTAAAGAGTTCGAAATTCACTGTCATGAGCATTTATATGTCACCAATTTAAAATAATAATCTTCAAGAATTGCGGTACCCGACTCGTCCCATCGTGGGACTCGCTGGGTTGAATTGCATCATTTGCTCCTGCAAATGCTGCAAACAAAAAAAAAGAACTCTTTAGAGTTCAGAATAATTTATTTTGAATTTCTTTGGAGGTTTTCCACTGAAAAAAAGTGGTGGGCGATGACAGGATCGAACTGCCGACATCTACCTTGTAAGGGTAGCGCTCTCCCAGCTGAGCTAATCGCCCTCCGATTTGAAGTGGAGTTAGAATAAGGATTTCACCCTTAGTTGTCAATATAGAAATTTAAAAAATATAATATTTTTTGATAAAATAAAGGCCTCTTATTTAGAGGCCTTCTATTTCTTATGCTTTTGGGTGTTCTTTTCTGATATATCCGACAGCATTATGGCTGTGTAAGCTTTCTAGGTGCTCAACCTTGGCCTGCCAGTCGAGGATTTCTTTTTCAGAGTTTAGAACCTCTGAAATTCTTCTTGTAGAGTGCTCAACAAACATTGGATTATCACCGTTTAAGATTGCAAATGCCTGCTCATCAAGTCTCTTAACAAGAGATTGAGTCTCTGTAGGAAGTGCGATTCTCATTAGTTCAATTAAGTCCTCAACATGAAATTTCGACTCTGCTTTGTATTTAACAGTAATCGTAGCAACTGATCTTTGTGAGTGAGCAGAAGCGATACCACTTCCTTCAGTTGTTTCACCATTTCTGTATTGCTCTTCATATTGCTTAGACATTGAAAGAGAACATGGGCATGTCGATGAGTATTCATACTTAAGTGTTAAATTGATGTATGGAATACCATCACGACCTTCAATTCCTTCCATTGATACATTGTAGTATTGCCAACCCCAGTTTCCTGATTTTAGTGACTGTTGCTTAACTGGATAGTTAAAGTCTAGCGTTAGGTGGGCCTGTGGAATCAATGGTTCAGTATCATAGTCACGAAGATCTGTACGGTATCTTCTAAGTACTGTTGCGAAGAATTCGTTATTAACGTTATTCTCAAGTCCTTCTGCTTGAAGGATGTTACAGAAGCGAGACATGTTTGCACCTGTCTTGTGTGCTTCTAAGAAAACAAACATTGAAGCTTGTGCGTCAGTTGAGCGCACACTTCCATCTCTGTGTTCAAAATTTAGTGGAATACGAAATCTCTCAATCCCAACTTTTGGGATTGCGATATGCACGTCATTCGCCGTTTTTTGGAAATCATTAAGTCCAGTATCATCTTTGATCTGGCAGTTTAGGATATCTTCGCTGCTATTTCTAAGCGCTTCGATGTTTTTCATAGTGTGTCCTTTTGTTCCTTATGCAGAGGTAGGTGTGGTCCAACCTTACGTTTTATTAATAATAGCACGTTTTAACGTGTTCAAGGACTTTTGGCAAACGAACTCCGTAGTAATTATAAGGCTATACAGTGTATTACCAATTAGTTAATGAACATAAGTTGTTGTTTTTTATGAAATAACCTCATTTAATATGCGAAATTTCAGTAAATACGGTAAAATAGAAGGTGACGAGGAGCTTGATATGAAGGAAAGGTCCGTAAAAGTCGAAAATTTCGTACGCTACTTTGGCGAAATTGAAGACGTAAAAAAGCAAATTGAATGTTGCCCTAAATGTGGGGCCAAATTCACTGTGACTCATTTAGCCGATCACGATAACCTCTATATTCATGAAGAGGTGACATGTGAAAACTGCACATATGGAACAGAGGAAACACTTCATATCCTTAATTAAGCTACTGCTTACGTTCACTGTAGCGATCAACTAAGAAATCGGCGTGATCACGAGTTAGGTAAGTAAAGCGCATAAGCTCTTCCATTACATCGACGACGCGATCACGAAAGCTAGATTCTTTCATTGAACCATCTTCTTCAAATTCTTGATAGGCCTTTGCCACTGATGATTGGTTTGGAATTGTTATCATACGCATCCAGCGCCCAAGCACTCGCATATTATTGACGGCATTAAAGCTTTGAGAGCCACCACTAACTTGCATGACAGCTAGAGTTCTTCCTTGTGTTGGGCGAACGGCACCAATTGATAAAGGAATCCAATCAATTTGAGTTTTAAGAAGTCCTGACATATTTCCGTGAAGTTCTGGAGAGGTCCAAACTTGTCCCTCTGACCAAAGACTAAGCTCTCTTAGTTCTTTTACTTTCGGATGATCAACTGAGCGATCATAGTCATATGTAGGAAGTCCATCGGGATTGAAGAACTTAACTTCCGCTCCCATATACTCAAGAATACGGCCAGCCTCTTCAGCAAGAAGTCTTGAGTATGAGCGCTCTCTTAATGATCCGTAGAGCATAAGGATTCTTGGTTTATGCTTAGATCGTTTTGTGTTTTCTGTCTTTAAATTAAATTCTTCGGTATCTAAGTAATTCATTAATATCTCCACTTATTTGCGATTTTTACTAAACTCAACATGACTGGTACTTCAATAAGAACTCCAACAACTGTTGTTAGTGCCGCTCCTGAATTTAATCCAAAAAGGGCAATGGCAACGGCCACGGCAAGTTCGAAGAAGTTACTGGCACCAATCATTGAACCAGGGGATAAGATACTGTGTGGTAAGCACATCTTGCGACCAATTCCCCAACTCACAAAGAAGATAAAGTAAGTCTGAATTGTAAGAGGAATTGCTATCAGAAGAATGTGAAGCGGGTTTGCTAAGATTTTTTCCCCTTGAAAGGCAAAGAGAAGAACAAGGGTTGTTAAAAGGGCAACAATTGAAACTGGTTTAAGGCGTGCCATAAAGACCTCTTGAAACCACTTCATTCCAAATTTCTTAATTAAGACTTTATTTGCGATATAGCCTGCAAGTAGAGGAATTACGACAAAGATCACGACTGAACTTATGAGTGTATCGTATGGAATCGCGATACTTGTGACTCCAAGTAAGAATTGAACGATAGGAATGAAAGCAACAAGAAGAATTAAGTCATTAATGGCTACTTGAACAAGTGTGTACTCAGGGTCACCTTTTGTTAAGTAAGACCAAACAAAGACCATGGCGGTACAAGGAGCAGCACCCAAGAGAATTGCTCCCGCAATATATTCTTGTGCAAGCTCTGGGCTTAAGTAAGCAGCATAAATTTTTGAGAAGAATAACCATGCAAAGAAGGCCATAGTAAAAGGCTTAATAAGCCAGTTGATGACAATTGTTAAGCTTAGGCCTTTGGGATTTTTTCCAACGTCTGCAATAGAGTTGAAATCAATTTGCACCATCATTGGAAAAATCATAAGCCATACAAGAATGGCCACCGGAATATTTACAGTGGCAATATTCATGTCACTTAAGACTGTGATTGATGTGCCAAGAACTTTTCCCAAAATGATTCCTGCTACGATACAGATTGTTACCCAAATACTTAAATAGCGTTCAAAAAATCCCATCTTATATTCTCTCTTCTAAGTTAGTTATCATTAACTTTATTTCGTCTCTAACTCTGCGGTAGACAGTTAGAATCTCTTCTTCATCATTAAGGTCTTTTGTGAGGCGAGGAGGATCATCAAAGCCGATATGAATGATCTTGCCACCTGGAAAGTAAGGACAATTCTCATTAGCGTCACTACAAACAGTGATAACGATATCCATCTTCGCGTCTAGTTCGTCAGTTGTATTTGATGTGTGATTTGAAATATCAACACCAGCTTCTTTCATCACTTTAATAGCATAGGGACTAAGTCCATGCTTCTTTGTTCCAGCTGAGTAGAAGTTATACTTGTCAGACTTTAGGGCCTTGCCCCAGCCTTCGGCCATTTGGGAACGACAGGAGTTTCCTGTGCATAGAAATAAAATATTCTTTTTCATGAGCTTCTTTCCTTCCGAGTATAAAAAGAGTCGAGAATAGGGCAGTCACTTAGAGACTGACTTTCATCAACGCAGCAGGTGGCGAGACCTTCAAGGGACTTCTTCATCTTCTTTAAGTCTTTTATTTTTTCATTTATTTCATTAATTTTAGCTTCTGTTTTGGAGAGAACGTCACTGCATTTAGCATGATTCTTTATCTTAAGATCTAAGAGCTCCTTTGTTTCACTTAATGTGAAGCCAAGCTCTTGCGATCGTTTGATAAATTTAATTCTTGTGATGTATTCATTAGGGTAGTACCTGAAGGCACCTTGCTTCTTTGGTTGATCAAGAATTCCTTTTCGCTCATAAAAGCGAATGGTTTCAAGATTAACACCGGAGGCATCGGCTAGTTTTCCTATGGTCAGTTGCGATTTCATTTTCATAATATACACTCTGTACCATGGTACGGAGTCAAGACGGTAGTGATAAATTGTTAAGATTTAGTTTTTAAACTTCAATTTTGATTTGTGGATTAGTCTCACTAAGTTTAGCGAGAAATTCTTTGCGATTTTTTGGAGAGATAACCACAGATTTCTTATGGGATTCAATCTTCATACGATCTATCGATAGGGCCGGTGCCGCCATAAAGGTTCTTGTTTTTGAAATTTTCTTGATTGAAGATATTGGAATATGACTCTTGAAATAGAGATTGGATATAACTAAATCATTTTTTTGTATTTCATAGTAGATACTCAGATATAAAAATACGAGAATACCTAGATAAATAAGGATGAAGCTAATCTCGTTCCAATTGATTGCTTGTGAGGCTAGAAATAATGAAGCAAGACGAAAGATTGAACCAATTACCGGCAAAAGTATAATTAGAGACGTCAGAAAGTCGAGTTTACTTCGGTAGCGCATCCTACTTCCCTCGAACGATCGGCTGGGCCTGAACCTTCATGGCCTTGCCGTGATCCATGGCAACTTGACCACTAACGATCGTATAAGTTGGGCAACCTTTAACTTCCATTCCATCAAAAGGAGTCCATCCAACCTTAGAAGCCTGATCTTCATTCTTAATTGTGAACTTCTTATTCATATCAAGGATTGTGAGATCTCCATCCATTCCCTCTTTAATAAAGCCCTTGTTAAGTTTGAAGAGCTTAGCAGGATTTTCTGCTAGGTAAGTGATGATATCTTCTAAGCTTAGCCTTCCTGCTTCAACATGAGTTAGCATAACTGGAAGAATCGTTTGCACACCTGGCATTCCTGAAGGTGATTTTGGATACGGTTGATCCTTCTCTTCAAGAGTGTGAGGAGCGTGGTCACTTCCAAAGACATCAATCACACCGCTCTTTAAACCTTCCCAAAGTCCATCAGTGTGGTCCTTTGTGCGAATTGGTGGATTCATTTGCGCTAGTGTTCCGATCTTGTCATAAATATCTGGTGCAAAGAGAGTCAGGTGTTGAGGAGTGACCTCAATTGTACAATGCTCTTTTTGATCTTTTAAAAATTCAATTTCATCTTTTGTTGTGAGGTGGAGAATATGAACCTTGCGACCAGCTTTCTTGGCCACCTCGATAATCATTTTTGTTGACTCTAAAGCAGTCTGGGCATCACGCCACTTATAATGTGCGTGAACATCTCCATTGGCATTGTCACGAATGGCAACGTTAGCGTGAAGTCTTTCTTCACTTTCACTATGAACTGAAATATGACAATCAAGAGTTTTAAAGATCTCAACTAATTTATCTGTATCATAAAGGAGTAGGTCCCCAGTTGAGCTTCCTAGGAAGATCTTTACCCCAGAGCACCCAACCATGTCTTGTGATTTGATAAGCTCATCAAGGTTCTTTCCACTTGCTCCAATGAAGAAGCCGAAGTTGGCATATGAAGTCTCGCGGGCGATATCAACTTTGACCTGCGTTGCTTCAACTGTTGTTGTTGCCGGCTTTGTATTTGGCATTTCAAAGAAGGTACAAATACCACCTAAGACAGCAGCTTTTGAGCCGTGAGCGATATCTTCTTTGTGAGTGAGACCAGGTTCGCGAAAGTGGACCTGTGAGTCGATAAGTCCCGGTAGGATATCGAGTCCCTGCGCGTCAATGACTTTATCTGCTTTTGAAAGCTCTTCATCACTAAATTTAGCTAATTTAACTATCTTAGCGTCCTTTATTCCGATATCTTCTTGCCAGCTTTTTTGTGATGAGTGTAGAGTTCCGTTTTTGATGATTAAGTCGAATTCCATGACAGTTTTCCCTTTTTCGGTTATTCTATCTGCATAAAAATAGAGGAGTTGATAGTGTCACTAGTAGTTTACAATACTTTAACAAAGAAGAAAGAAACTTTTAAGCCGTTAGAAGAAGGCAAAGTTAAGCTCTACCTTTGTGGTCCAACGGTTTACGGGCCGCTTCATATTGGAAACTTTAGAGGGCCAATCTTCTTTAATTTTGCCCGCAATTGGATGGAGCATATCGGTTACGATGTAAACTTCGTTTATAATTACACTGATGTTGATGACAAGATCATTAATAAGGCTAATGAGGAAGGTGTTGACTCACTAGAAATCTCTGAGCGCTATATTAAATATTTCCAAGAAGACTTTGGCCGTCTAGGACTACGTCCTCATACTCATAACCCGAAGGTTACAGATTATATTCCTCAAATTATTGAGTACGTTCAAGGCATAATCGATAATGGTATGGCCTATGTTGTTGACGGAGAAGTTTTCTACGAGACAACAAAACTAGATTCATATGGAGAGTTATCGGGCGTAAATCTAGACGAATTAAATTCGGGAGAGCGAGTCGAAGTCGACGAGCGCAAAAAAGACCCAAAGGATTTTGTTCTTTGGAAGCCTGCCAAAAAAGGTGAACCATCATGGGATTCTCCATGGGGAAAAGGTCGCCCAGGTTGGCACATTGAGTGTTCTGCCATGATCAAATCTATCCTTGGTAAATCAATTGATATCCACGGTGGTGGAATCGATTTAATTTTCCCACACCATGAAAACGAGATTGCTCAAGGTGTTGGATGTAATTCATGTAAGTATGTAAATTATTGGATGCATAATAACTTCATCAATATGAGTGGAGAGAAGATGAGTAAGTCCCTAGGCAATATCATCACTGCTCGCGCATTCATGGATGAGTATCATCCAGAAGTTTTAAAATATATTATGCTTTCAACTCACTATCGCTCAATGCTTGATGTGACAGATGAAAAAATTGATCAGGCTTTTAGTGGATCAATTAGAGTTTATCGCGCACTTCAAGTTGCAAAGCATGCAGCAACTTTTGCGACAAATGATTCAGCTAAAGTTAATAAGAAGTTAGCAGAAGAATTGTCACGTCTTGATAAGAAAATTGAAAAGGCTTGTAATGATGATTTCAATACTAGTGAGATGATGTCAGCAATTTATGAAGCCGTTAAAACTTTCAATGCCCTTAATCTTGAAAAGAAGGCAAAGGATGTCAATTCTGCTCCAACTGCAATTGTCTTTTCTGAATGGATAGCAAAGTATGGCCGTATGAGTGCTTTATTTGCAATGGATCCTGAGCAGTTCTTAAATGAGATTAAAGAAGTTCAAATCAGAAGAAAGGGGATTGCCATAGAAAAGGTTGAAGAGCTTCTTGCTAAACGTGCTGATGCTCGTGCTGCTAAGGACTGGGATGCCGCTGATTCCGCTCGTGATGAGTTAAATGCTCTTGGAATTGATATCCAAGAAAGTGGTGACGAGGTCACTTGGTCTGTTCGTGTTTAAAGCTTGAACACCGTATGTAATACTTCCAAATTTTTAATCTAGACTCTCTTCTTGTGATATTTTTTAAATATAAATACATATGACAAGAGGAGAGAACCCATGAAAAAACTTATGATTTCAGCTACTTTGATGATTGTTTCAGCTTCATCATTTGCACAAATTAATTCAAAAGAATTTGTTAATTGCTTTGTTAAGGCAACGAATGAAGTGATTGTTGAACTTCAAAACGGAGATTCTAAAAGCAAGAAGAAGAGACTTTGTGAGGAGCTTTCTCAAGAAACAGTTGATCGATTAATTGAAAAGTTTACGGTTGTTGAAGGTGGGGTATTAAAATATTACTCTGCAAACTCAATGGGCCAAGAGCGTATGGTTGATCTATACGATTATATTAAAAATGATATGGACTGCTACGGACTTCCTCTTGAAGGTCAAAAAGGTTCACTTGTAGGAGCGATTGCAAACTCATTTGCCTATAATAAGAACTTAGATCTTGCTGATGCGGCCCTTGATAGAATGACAGGAATTGATCTATGGGGATCATTCTTTGGTAAGTCGAGAATGTATGACACATTAGATGAATTAGATTTATCTTATTGCCAACAATAAGAATTAAAAAAAGGAAGCTTCTAGCTTCCTTTTTTATTTTTTTTCAACTGGTTTATAGAAGACAAGAATTATACCTGCGATAATTAGAGGTATACTCAAAAGTTGTCCCATATTTAGAATCATCCCTTGTTCAAAGGCAACTTGATTCTCTTTAAAAAATTCAACAATAAATCGCCAAGTGAACCCACCAATAAAAATAAGTCCAAGGAAGCGTCCCGCTTGCCATTTCTTATGAAACTTTGAATAGAGGAAGTAAATAACACCTGAGATAGCAAAGAAGCCTAAGGCCTCGTATAATTGAGCTGGATGGCGTGCAATATTGTCAGCACGGACAAATTTAAATGCCCATGGAAGACTAGATGGATGGCCAAGGATTTCTGAGTTAAAGAGATTTCCAAGGCGAATAAAACCACCTGTCATTAATGAAGGTGCAGCGACAAGATCAAGAAGCCAAAGTAGTGGAACATCCTTTACTCTTTTCTTAAAGATATAGATAGAGATAATAACACCTAGGAAACCACCGTGGCTGGCAAGTCCGCCTTTCCAAACATAGAGGATTTCGAGAGGATTACTTAAGTAGTAGCCAGGCTCATAGAATAAGCAGTGGCCTAGTCTGGCCCCGATAATACAACCAGCTATCATATAATTTAAGAGAGAGCTAACTTGATCTGTTGTAAACCCTTTCTCTTTAATTAGATAGCGACGACAGTATCGCTCGCCAATAAAGAAGCCAAGGATAAACATAAGTGAGTAATAACGAACCGCGACAGGTCCAATCCTAAATATTTCTGGATCAACATTCCATGTAATCATATACTTATTGTATGGTTTTAGTGTAGCTTTTACACTTACTTTTTAAAAATTATTCTTATGCAAGACGTTAACAAGCTGAACGCTCAACATTATTGCCAAGTCGCGGTCAACTATCCAAAGCTTCCAAGTATCTTAACCTATAAAACCTTAGGAGAGGAGATTCCTGTCGGCTCTCTTGTGGAAGTACCTTTGGGGAGACGAAAGGCCAAAGGTGTCGTGACAGAATTTAATATCTCTAATGAAGACCTTGAAGCAACTCTTGCAAAATACAAATTAAAACCTGTTAATGAAGTATTAGCTCCAGAGTTTAGCTTATCAAAAAGTGAAATGAAGCTTTATTCTTGGATGTCTCGCTATTATCACTATAATCTTGGACAGCTTGTTTGGGATTGTTTACCTAAGATTTTAAAGAGACCACGAGAAGTAGAGACAGAGTTTGGACTTAATCAAGACTTTGAACATGTATTAAGTCCTGACCAGAAACCAATTTATGAAAGTATAAGTGCAAGGCTTGAATCTGGCTTTGATCGCTTCCTTATTCATGGAGTAACGGGCTCTGGTAAGACGCTTATTTATCTTCATCTAATTAAAGAAGTATTAAAGAAAGGAAAGAGTGTTCTCTTTCTTCTTCCTGAAATTAATTTAACTCCTCAGTTTATGGAGACTTTTAAAAAGTATCTAGACTGCCCTGTACTTCCATATCATTCAGGAGTAACTCCTTCACATAAGAATTCAATTTGGAAGTTTTTAAAGAAGTCCGATCGTCCTGTTCTTCTAATGGGGGTACGCTCAAGTGTTTTTCTTCCTGTTGAAAATTTAGGCCTTGTTATTGTTGATGAAGAGCATGACAGCTCATTTAAACAAACAGATCGTTGTCCTTATAACGGAAGAGATGTGGCCATTAAAAAGGCTCAGCTCTTTAATGCACCAGTTGTTCTTGGTAGTGCCACTCCAAGCTTAGAAAATTATTATACGTTCACCCAACTTAAATCAGATAATTACTTTAAGTTAGAAAAGAGGGTCGCAGGCGGCTTTCCTGAAATCGAATTATTAGATTCACGCTCTCATGGACAGAAAAAAGATATGGATGCTCTATCGATTTGGCCTTTTGAGAAGAAGTCGATGGATATGATTAGCGAAGCTTTAGATCGTGATGAACAAGTCCTTGTCTTTGTAAATCGCCTTGGTTTTTCAAATTACCTCCAATGTCGTAGTTGTGGTTATAAATTCGAAGATCCAAATACAGGGGTTCCGCTTAGATACTTTAAAAATAAAAATATTCTTTCTAGCTCCCATTCTGATTATCAGATTCCTCGTCCTGAAATTTGTCCTGAGTGTGGAAATATGAACCTTCTCCAAAAAGGCTTTGGAACAGAGAGGTTACAAGAAGTTCTTCAAGACTTTTATCCTCAAAAGAAAATAGAGCGCTTTGATCGTGACGAAATAACAAATCTTGAAAAGCTAGAAGATAAATTGGAGCGTTTTCATAAAGGTGAAATTGACATCTTTGTCGGTACACAAATGCTATCGAAAGGTCACAATTTTAAAAAAGTAAATCTCGTTCTAATACTTGGAACAGATTCAATGTTAAACTTTCCAGACTTTAGGGCCATGGAAAAAGCATATCAGATGATTGTTCAAATTCTTGGAAGAGCGGGACGTTATTCAAATCATGCTAAGGTTGCGATTCAAACGATGCTTCCTGATAATACAATGTTTGATTTTATTAAGGCACATAGCTTCAATGGCTTCTATGATTATGAATTAAATACTCGAGAATTTGGTCTTTTTCCACCATATACGAAGATGGCAAATATCCATGTTTCAGGTCGAAATCGTGAAAAAATTATTTCTGATCTAACTCATGAAATTAATAGACTACGTATGCTAATAGATAAGATGGGAATCGATGCGCAGGTTTGGGGACCGACTCCAGCAATGATTGAACGACGTGCAAATTTATTTACTTGGAGTATGACTCTTATGTGTAAAAATGGAGGAGAGTTAAACCAAGTGTTGCAAGTTTTTAGATCTCAAAATAAAATCGATTATTCTTTTTCAGTTAAAATTGATGTCGACCCAATGGATACGTAAGCCCTTATGATAAGCAAAATTCTCACTAGTTTTATTTTTATTGTTGCACCTCTTGTGTACTCACCGGGGCCTGCCAACATAACCCTTGCTGGACTTGGCGGCACCTTTAGTTTCAAAAAGACGCTGCCTTTCATCTTAGGACTATGGCTTTCAACGATCTCTGGCCTACTAATTTGTCTTTATGGAGCGACTGACTTTATCATGAAGCACAAGACGCTCATGACATATCTTCCTGTTTTTGGAGCACTCTATTTATTCTATATGGCCTATAAGAGCTTAACGAGTATTAAAAAAATCTCAATTGAAGATAATCAAGAAGAAGATGAAAGTTTAAAAGGTCCATCATTTATTGAAGGTGTTATCTTTCAGGCCTTAAATCCTAAATTTTTAGTATTTACGATAAGTGTATATTCACCCTTCATAGATGAAGGAACACTTTTCCTTTCATTATTTAGTGTGATTTTATTTATAGGCGGGGCCAGTGCACACTTAGCGTGGTTCTTTTTAGGTAATCGTTTATCACATATTTTAGGTGGCAAAACAGCGCAATACTTCTTTGGTATCCTCCTGATTGGTGTTGGAATTTGGATGGTATCTTCTAGTCTTAAATAAGTGCCTATCGTTTTCTAAGCTCCCATACGCTCCTGTTGACGAATTTCAATAGATGAGATCGAAAAATTATTTCCATTATTGAAAAAAAGTAGATACTTAAGAGAAGTTCTACATTTGAAGTAAGAGAAGCTCGCTAAATCGTTCTTTAGCTCTACGCCAACCTTTAGCTTCTTCTCTGAGTCTTTCTGTCCTATTGGTATTCTTGCCATCGACTAACTTTCTTTTTTGCAAATTATTAATCATTATACAAAATGTTCTCTTTGTTTTTTCAAAACTTTGGCCACAGATATTATAGACATAATCGATGCTGCCTGTTTTATAGCGGAATTTCTCAAAGCCATCATCGTTAAGATATTTACGATGGAGAGAACCGCTATGCCCTGTGATTGAAAGTAAGTTGATGAAGTAATGACTACCAAATTTTTGATTTGCATTCTCTTGGATAAAGTCTACGATTTCTTTTGGTGTTATTCTTGTTTCTGTTGTCAGTCCTGAACTGTTTTCGATTTTACCTTTTGTTTTAATTTTAAGATCTTTAATCATTTTCTTTGCAGCATCTGCTAAGTTTTCCTTATTTGTTGCCTTCAAAGTTAAAGTCTCAATGAAAAGGTTATTAGAGTACTCCATGGCCAACTTAACAAGATCAAGAGAAGATGGTGACTTTATTGTATTAAGTCTTTTTGTCTCGCTTTGTTCTTTATTTGTAATCTTAATTCCTGAAATGCTTATACCTCTTTGCTCGAGTTGCTTTTTAAAATAGTAAGCATTAAATGCTAAAGAGTTTCTTATGGGTACTTCAACAAAGTAATCTTTTGTTTTCGTATATTGCCATTTTTCGATATCTTGAGACTTCTTATTCTGATTTTTAAAGCCAACACCTGGGCCAAGTGATTTCTGTGAACTTATTGTTTGAAAGCCATCATGTTTTGGGAAAATTGATTTCTGTGTTGAGCGTCCAATTGATTTAAAACGATTAAAATTTAGATTAAAGCCTGAAATACTTTGATTGTATGGTTGATCATCTAGACCTACGGTTCCAATGCGTTCAATATTTACGAAATTGTTAACCACCACAAGGTTACCATCTACTTTTTTTATTCCTTCTTGTGCAACAGATTCAATCAAGTCAAAGATTTGTGGTGTTAATAGGTATGGGTCTCCAGAAGTATTTAAAATGAGATCTCCCTTTAAAGTGCCATTTTCAATATCGCCACGATAGCTAATCGACGTACTAAAATGAAAATCTGTTCCAAGTTTATCGAGAATATAATATGCCGAGAAAATCTTAAAAATAGAGGCCGGTATTAAATTTTGATTTTCATTAGATGAAATTACTTTTCCATTTTCATCTGCAATGTAATAGCTCAGCGTGTCGCCTTTTTGTAGAAATTCTTTTTCTAGTTCCTTGATCGTGTTTGCACTAGTATTAAGGGCCAAGGCCAGAAGTAATATCTTGATCATTAATGTTTATCCTTGTGACTGCATTCTGGAAGTACGGGATCGTAACCTCCCTTTGACCATGGATGACAAGTTGCGACACGCTTTATTGTCTTCCAAGTTGCGATATGGAGTGGCAGTTTTTGATAAGCCTCTATTCCATATTGTGAACATGTCGGTGTATAGCGACAATTACTACCGAGAAATGGAGAGATTGCCATTTGATAAAAACGGATTAATTTGATGAATACGTATCTCATTATGCGTTATTTTAGCATTTTCATTCATAATTTGCTAAATTTTTGTGATCAAATTAATAGGAATAGAAAATGTTAAAACAAGAAAGAGCAGACTATATTGTAGAGGCCTTAGAAGAGCTTTATCCTGAGACACCTGTACCACTTGATCATACGAATGAGTTCACTTTGCTCATTGCAGTTCTTTTATCTGCGCAATGTACTGATGAAAGAGTTAATCAAGTGACTCCGGCCCTTTTTGCTAAAGCTGATAATGCTAGAGATATGATGAAATTATCTCAAGATGAAATTAAAGAGATCATCAAGCCTTGTGGACTTTCACCGAGAAAATCTAAGGCGATATACGACCTTTCAAGAATTCTTGTAAGTGAGCATGGTGGTGAAGTACCTGCTAGCTTTGAAGAGCTTGAAAAGCTACCTGGTGTAGGTCATAAAACTGCATCTGTTGTTATGGCACAAGCTTTTGATGTCCCAGCTTTTCCTGTTGATACTCATATTCATAGACTAGCTCAAAGATGGGGTCTGACAAAAGGAAAGAATGTCGTTCAAACAGAAGAAGATTGTAAGAAGCTTTTTCCTAGAGAGCTTTGGAATAAACTTCATCTTCAAATTATTTTCTATGGCCGAGAGTATTGTAAGGCAAGGTCATGTTTTGGCCTAGAGTGCCCAATCTGTCGCCACGTATATCCAAACCGTAAATCAAAAGTAGAGACAAAGAAATGAGAGTAACTCGAATTAATGATTTTGATATTCTATTACATGAAGGAAGCACAAAGAAGTCCGTCGTTGTACTGCATGGTTATGGTGCTAGCTTTCAGGACCTCGCTCCTTTATATCAATACCTAGATCCAAAAGAAGAGCTAAACTGGTACTTTGTTGATGGGCCTTTAAAAGTTGATATTGGCATGGGGATGAAAGGAAGTGCATGGTTTCCAATTGATATGATGGGACTGCAACAGGCAATGATGGCCCAAAGAGTAGAGGACTTCTTCTCTCAAGTGGTACCAGATGGAATTGAAGATATGCGAGACCGATTAATCCATCTTATAAAAGAAATTAAAAAGAATAGTGAAGAATTATACTTAGGTGGATTCTCACAAGGCTCAATGATGAGTTTAGCAATTGCATACAAAGAGCCTGCTCTTGTGGATCGCCTCTTTTTACTCTCTTCCACATTATTTGATGAAACACACATCGCTGAAAATACTAAACATATAAGACATATTCCTATTTTCCAATCTCATGGTACAGGTGATCCTGTTTTACCGTATTTTTTAAGTGAAAAACTTAAAACCTATTTGGAAAAAGTTGATCAATATGAATTTCATCATTTTGAAGGTGGCCATGAAATTCCGATGCCTATTTTAAATAAATTGCAACGCTTCTTAGAAGAAGGAAGAGAATAATATGATTAGTGGAAATATTAGAAAAATGAAATCAGAGCTAGGGGATGTCGTTCAATACCATCTTCCAATGGGAGATGAGCTTGTTGATATGAATGCTCTAATTGAAAAGAAGATCAAACTAAGTTTTGATGGTCAGATTAATTCAATTTACTCTGGTGAATTAATAAAGAAGTCATATTCTCAAGGTTATTCTTATAAAGAAATGATCACTCTTGCTCAATGTGACTCATGTATTGTGAAGCCTGAAAAGTGTCATTATCACAGGGGAACATGTCGTGAACCAGAATGGGGGGAAAAGCATTGTATGATCCCTCACTATGTTTATCTGGCCGTATCTAGTCATGTCAAAGTCGGTATAACTCGACACACTCAAATTCCTACTCGTTGGATAGATCAAGGAGCTAGTTATGCTCTGCCGATTTTACAGGTTCCAGACCGAAAGACATCTGGTGAAATTGAAGTCGAAATTGCAAAAAGTTTTTCTGATAAAACAAATTGGCGAAAGATGCTAATGAATGAGGTTGCAGACGAAGACTTAGAAATGATTAGAGATCAAATCTATGATGACTTTGCGGATTTAATCGATGACTTTGGTCTTGATGATTTAGAAGAAGAAGTAACACATATAAATTATCCTGTAGTGGAATATCCAACTAAAGTTAAGTCTCTTGGTTTTGATAAAAATCCTGTCATTGAAGGAACTTTAATGGGGATTAAAGGACAATATCTAATTTTAGATACAGGTTGTGTAAATATGCGAAAGCATGGTGGATACTTTTTAAATCTTGAGTATTAGATATCAAGTTCTAATTCTAATTCAGACTCTTTTGCGTGTTTGGCTATAAGGTCTTTTAAGCCTTTCGTAGAAATAATATGGTCTGTTAGTGAAAACTTATGCGAAAGAGGTATTGCACAGCCGTTGTCACATTTTGCATCAGTCGTTACAACGTGAACAGTTTGGACAGGCTTTTTATTATTGAAACTGGCCATCCATTGAAAATGCTCATGAATCTTATCTGAGATATTTTGTAAGATCTCATCTTTTCTATCAAGATTAAATAGAAAACGACCTGTATCTTTTTGGCGGCCGTTAACTAAAATATTCATGACGCCTTTTTCTTTTAAATGTACACTATTGCTTAAACACTTTGGACAAAACATTACTTTTCCTTAAATTTAAGTATAATTATAAGAGCTAAATAAAAAACAATAAAGGGTAAAATATGGAACCGATCAAAAGAGCTATTCCAATGCGTGATGGTGTCAAACTCTATACGGAAGTTGTCGAGCACGGTGCTAAGTATTGGTTGATTGCTAGTCATGGGATAGGTGAGCACTTAGGTCGTCATAAATACCTTAAAGAAGTCTTTGGTTTTGATGTCAATGTTTTCCAATACGATCTAAGGGGGCATGGCCGTAGTGGTGGTGAAAAAGCCTATATTGATCCTTTTGATCAGTTCATGGAAGATCTTAAAGACATTATTCAATACTTAAAAACAAATTATAAAATGGAAGGTTATATACTTTATGGTCATTCGATGGGGGCCCTTATTACTTGCGGCTTTGTTCAAAACTATTTGGGTGATGATATTGAAAACCTTAGGGCGATGATCGTTAATGCACCTCCTGTGGGAGTAGGTGGCCCACTTGGAAAATTTGTCAATAAAGTGAAATCTGGGTTTTTTAATAAATTAGCTAATATCAAAATGTCAGTACCACTTGGTGGACTAGTTGATCTCAATACTTTATCTCATCGAAATCAAGTTATTGAAGAGTTTAATAATGACCCTTTAAATCATAAGAAACTCCATACGAAATTATTACTAGAAATGGTCGCTAGTAGTAAGAAAATCTTTTCAAGACGTATTAACGATAAAGTTGAGAAGTATATTTCATATGGAACGGGTGATACTCTTATCAGTGTGCCAGAACTTGAAAAATATTTAAAAGAAGTAGATCCAAGCTTTACAGTAAGAACAATTGAAGGCGCACGTCACGAACAATATCAAGAAATCGAAAAGTATCGAGTTCCATACTTTAATTACTTAAGGGACTTGGTTAAAAGTTTAATTTTTTAAAGCTTGTCGATATATTCAATAAAGTTTTTAAATACTTTATGACCACCATCAAAACCAGCTTTTAATTTCTCAGCAGAGAGTTCCTGCTCAATATGATGATTAATAAAGTCTTGAGAAGCTTCAGGATGTCCTTGAAAACTAAAGAAGGGCAGATCCTTATGTGCAATGCCATCATAAATACAATCTTTAGACTGGGCCAAGTGAACAAAGTTTTCAGGAAGCTCTTTTACTTCGTAATGATGTGTAATAAATAACTCAAATTTCTCACCTTTAATAAATCCAAATTGATCTTCAAGTATCTCAAGCTCTCTTGTTCCTTCAAATAATTTATTATCAGGTGTTACCATATCAACCTGTGCTCCAAATATGTCTGCAATAAGTTGGTGGCCGAAGCAAATTCCTAAAACAGGAATTCCATTTTCCATTTTTGATTTCATTCTTTTAGCAAGATCAATCTGCCACTTAAGTCGTTGATATACATTTGAATCAGAACCAAAGATGATATATCCACTTGCTTCTTCTATCTTATCAAGAGATTCACAGCCAAATTTTGAAACCCAGTGGTAAGTAAAGGGCCTATTAAATTTTTGTATTATTTGGTTCATACAATTGTATGAAGGATTCTCAATAGAGCAGTCGATAATAGCAATTGGCGATTTCATTTTTATCAATTTCCTATGGTTTTAACTTACAGGATTGTATGGTCAAAATTATTAAGTGTCAGCGAAAATTGAAAGTTTAATTATTGTAAAAACTAAACAGGCCCGTAATTTTGGCGATTTTATCAATCATAAGAAACTAAACTCGATTCGTTTTATTGAAAAGGCCTTAGTTTATATGGTTAACTTAATTTTTTGTGCTTATGTGATTTCAAGCATTTCAATATCCATTTTGACATTAAGTTAAATAATCTTTGAAAACTTGAGTTAAGTCATTAATTTTAGGTGGATTCTAACTAAAATCAAGTTAAAGTTCTGCTAAAATTAACCCGATAATTAAATAAGGATTTTTGTGAGGTAAATTTTGTCTACAGCAAAGAAATTAGATTCTGAAATACAAGAAGAAACAAATAACGTGGCCGAAGAAGCTGCGGCAAATGTTCTTGAGTTTTCAATTACTAGACAGATTCAAGATGTTGATCTTTCAAAGTTAGGTGAGAGTCCTGAGGACTCGACGGGAAGTCTTACCAATATTAATAGTGGAGCTCAACCTGTTGGAGAGGTTACTCATACTCAAATTCTAAATTTAGCAAAAGCAAATAACGAGGTGGATGTTTTAGAGGCACAAGTTAAACTTATTGCACTCTTTGTTTCAGAGGCCCGTATTCTAGAAGCTGAATTAAATAAGTATATTCATGCTATCCATAAACAAAGCCCTCAATCAAAGAAGTATCTTCTTCAGATGAAAAAGGTTGTGAAGGACTTTTCAAATATTGAAAAGATTTTAGATAAGGCAAAATCAGTTAAGTAATCTAAAAATAGATTAGTTTACTTTCTTTGAAGTCTCTTTCTTATCTTTACCATCATTTTGCTTTGAACCCTTTCCATCTTTACCTGGACCTTGATCCTCAACTGGAATACTCTTTAATTGACTTGCATAAGTCGTCGTTGAAAAAACTAGGCAAGAGAGTACTGTAAGAGCAATAAAAATCTTCATATTAAACCTCAATGAATAAAACAATTATCTTAAGAATATTTGGCTAATAAAATAAAGACAAATAGTTAAATGCAATGAGTAATTTAATTTTGTATATGTCAGAAAACAGAGGGAATCTTACAGAAAACTAGATTTAAATTGAAGTGAGGTAAGCCTGATCGGTGTCAAACTTACCCCTTTATAAAATACTTATTTAATAAAAGTTTCTAAGAACTTAACTCTAGTTAGTGCTGGTGGGTGAGAGTGATAGAAAGCACTGTAGAGAGGATCTGGTGTTAATGTACTAGCATTGTCCTTATACATCTTTACAAGAGCATTAATAAGCTCTTGAGGGTTTGAATTTTGAGAAGCAAACTCATCTGCTTCAAATTCATATTTTCTTGATGCCCAAGAAGAGATTGGAGTAATAAAGAAAGTGTAAACACCACTAACAAGTATAAATAGAGTTAGTGCCATGTAAGTTTCACTTGAATGAACTCCATGCATTTCAAAAAACCAAGTTGTTTGCATAAGTTGACCTAGTATAAAGAGGCCAAGAAAGCTGAAGACAAATGCTTTAATCATCATTTTCAGTATGTGCTTACGCTTAAAGTGTCCTAGCTCGTGGGCCAATACTGCCTCAACTTCAGTAGCATTTAAGCTATTAATTAAAGTATCAAAGAAGACAATTCTCTTATTCTTACCAAAGCCTGTGAAGTATGCATTTCCATGGCCACTTCTACGTGAAGCATCCATAACAAATAGTCCCTTACTTTCAAAGTCGACTCTTTTTAGTAGTGCAAGAATTCTATCTTTTATTTCACCATCTTCTAGTTCAGTAAATTTATTAAAAATTGGAGCAATAAAGGTTGGGTAGATCCACATTAGTAGAAGTTGAAAAATTGATAGGAATGCCCAAGCATAGGCCCACCAATACTCACCAAGAGATTCCATAATCCATAGGATCCCATAGATAAGTGGAGTTCCTATAATGAGGCCAAGAATTGATCCTTTTAGCATATCTGTGATGAATGTCTTTATTGTCGTCTTATTAAATCCATACTTCTCTTCAATAACAAAAGTCGTATAAAGAGATTCTGGCAGTGACAGGATCGAATTAATGAAACTAAAGGCCAATAAAAAAACCGTTCCGGTTAGTAGGGGAGATAATTCAAATGACGTAATCGTTTTATTAAGAGCATCTAATCCACCAAGTAATGTCCAACCGATCAGGATAATATAGCCAATAAAATTAAATAATTGACCTTTGTTTAACTTCTCCATTGAATAGCGGGCAGCTTTTTGGTGATCTTCTAAAGTGATCTTATCTGCAAACTCTTCTGGTACCTGATTAAAGTTTTTACCAATATGCTTAATATTTCTTTTATCAAGATATGCTTCAACAAGTCCTTTTAGACATACTGCAGAAATGAATATTTTTGATGCCATCGAAAGATTGACCATATGCTTCCTTTTTTTAACTTCTATAATTGTTATGACCTATATATCATGACAAAAAAAAAGGTATTTGCCTATGAATGTTCATCAAATTTATACGGATTCTCCGCTTCGAAACTACAATTACATTGTCGAGCTAGGCAATGGGGAAGTTGCTGTTGTGGATCCAATTTATCCAAAGTTAGTAAATGAGTGGTTGGTGGAAAACAACCGCGTTTTAGCTGTTGTTCTTTTGTCCCATGGCCATCATGATCACGTTGCTGGTGTTGATGAGTTAGTTCAACAACATGGTGCTCAAATCTGGGGACATAAAGATAGCTACAAGAAAATAGATCGCATTCTAGAAGACGGTGAGAAGATATCCACTGCACTTGGAGAGATGGAAGTTATCGAAACTCCAGGCCATACGATGGATCATCTATGTTTTCTATTTTATGAATCGGGTAAGCAGGTTGAAATAATCACAATGGATACTGTTTTCAATGCCGGAATTGGAAATTGTAAAAATGGTGGAAACCTCGATGTATTTGTAGAAACAATCTTAGATTTGAATGAGAAGGTTGAAGATCAAGTGATTCTATGGCCTGGTCATGACTATATCGAAAATAACTTACGCTTCACTCTTAGCATTGAACCTGAAAATGAAGACGCAAAAGAGCTTCTTGAACAAGTTCACAAAGAAGGAAGTGTTAAGTTTCGAACAAATTTTGCAACTGAGCGGAAAGTGAATTTGTTTTTGATGACGAAAGATGTAGAAGAGATTAAGAAATTGAGAAACAAACGAGATAAATGGTAAAAATTAAATAGGAGAGTTGATATGAGTTTTCCAAAAATTGGAAATATGGCGCCAGCATTTACACTTAAAAATCAAGACGAAGAAAAAGTAAGCTTAAAAGACTTTAAGGGTGAGAAAAATGTTGTTCTTTACTTCTACCCAAAGGCCATGACACCTGGTTGTACGACTCAGGCTTGTGGAATTAGAGATTATAAGAAGAAATTTGCAAATGCTGATACTGTTGTTCTAGGAGTATCTCCAGATGAGCCTAAAAGGCTTGTACGCTTTATAGAAAAACAAAAACTTAATTTTGACCTTCTTTCAGATCCTGATCACAAGATTATGGATAAGTATGGTGTTTGGGGCCTTAAGAAATTTATGGGTAAAGAATACATGGGTGTGATGAGAACAACTTTTATCATTGGCAAAGACGGTCGTCTGAAATATGTAATGGATAAAGTTAAAACAAAGTCACATCATGACGATGTCCTTGATTGGATTAAAGAAAATCTATAGACACTGGGAATTGTATGAAAATTTTAATTTTATTCTTACTTGTAAGCTCAAGCTTTGCTTCAACAATAGAGATTATGTCTTATAACGTTGAGAATCTTTTTGATGCTCAAAAAGATGAAGGCAAGAACGACTGGGCCTATCTTCCAAAGAATACAAAAGGGAAGAAAGAAGCCTGTGCAAAAGTTAAATCAAAATATCGCCGTAATGAATGTTTTGATGCTGACTGGACTCAGGAAAAAGTTGATATGAAACTCTCTCAAATTAAAGATGTTATCTTAAAAGAGAGAAAGAAACTTCCAGGAATTCTTGTTCTTTCGGAAATTGAAAATGCAAATGTTATTGGCCAACTTGCAAAGGTCTTAGGATATAAGAAGTACTACACATCTAATTCTCCTGATTACCGTGGAGTTGATCTTGCTGTTCTTTTTAATGAATCATCGGATTTAAAATATGTTGGAAGTAAAGAGCATGTTTTAAAAGATGAATATTTTAAGAAGAGACCTTCTAGAAATATTTTTGAAACTCAATTTAAACTAAAGGGAAAGGATCTTTATATCTTTGCTAATCACTGGCCAAGTTTAGGTAATCCTGATCACGCTAGAGTTGTAGCTGCTAAGACATTGAAGATGCGTATTGATGAAATCCTAAAGAAGAATACTAAGGCTTCTGTTGTTGCTGTGGGTGACTTCAATACAATTCCAGAGTTAAAAGCTGCTGATAATAAGCACCCAATGAGGGATGTTCTTTTAAAAGATAAAACAATCGTTGATGTCGAAAAGACTTTCAGAGCTGATAAATCACTTAGTAGTAAGAAAAAGCTTCCTCCGGGGACATATTTTTACAAAAGAGGTGGGCAGTGGAATCACCTTGATAGAGTCTTTGTTCCAAAAACGATGTTAGATGAGAAGGCCCCTATTAGTTTAGTTCTTGGATCTTATCAGATTTATGCACCTGACTTTATCAGAGAGCCTCAACCTGCAACTGTAGTAGAGGAAGATATTGAAGAAATGAGAGATCGTGGATTTAAGCTTTATGAACAAAAGAAAATTGAAACGCCTCCAAATCGTTATGATCACCTTGCTAAGAAAAAACAAAAAGCAGGGTTCTCAGATCACTTTCCAATTGTATTTGAATTAAAATATTAGAATAAAAAAAAGGGCCATGATTGGCCCTTTCTTATTTTATTTACCATAAACACTTAAGAAATATTGATATGTACATTCTCTTGTTACACCGTTTTTAGTGTATTGATCTTCATAGTGATCTCTACATCTTTTCATAAAGTTACGAGCAGAATTATCTTCTTTTCTTCTTCCACGAAACTCAAATTGAACCCCAGCATAATTTGAAGTAACAATTGGATGAATCGACATATCCCACTTTTCGTTTCTGACCTAAACTAAGTATTAAACTGTTTAGTATGTAGTATTTCTACCTATAACTAAAATTTAGACGATTTTATTTAGTTCGTGATTTAAGTGGGTTACGGAATGTTTAGAAGACGTGCCATTTCATAATAAGCTTGCGCAGACTTGAAGCGCTCAAATTTATAAAATCTCTTCTGAAAGCTTCTCTCATGTCTTTTTCTTTCTAGTAGAACAGCTGTACCAACTTCAGCAAACATTTCAGTAGGTGAGACTGTGGAGTAGTCAGAAGGAAAGTTATCGTACTTCATCAAAGGATTTTTATCTGTATTAATAAGAGTTGCTTCAACTAGATTATATGAAGTTTCTTGTTGATCACAATTATGCTGATAAGTTAGTTCGCCATCTTTATTATTCCATCCGACCTCATTTACAAAGTGATTGTAGAGCTCAGGCATTTCTTGAGCGATAAAGTGGAAGTACTCATGTGTAAGAGTTAGACTAAATTCATTAAAATCTTTTAAATGGTTCTTGTAGAGAATCAATTGTTTCCATTCTTTTTCATAAAGGCCACGGGTCATAAATTGATCTTTACTTTGTGTTTCAAGCACAATGAACTTTAGATTATCAGTAGTCGAAGTTAACTCTAATTGAAGCAGCTCTTTTATGGCGGTCAATTCCTTCAGGTTTGTCTTGGCAGCGGGAATAATAAGAATATTATATGTAACAAATACATCTCGTTGAATAATTGCTGCATAATCTCTTTCTTGTTCATCAATATTTAAACTGTAGTTAAAGTCTATGAAGTCTGCAATTCCATCTTTATCTTGGTCTTCACCTTGTTCAGTTGATAATGTTGGAAACTCATCTGCAATATTATCAACTCCATCCCCATCAATATCATTGTCAATACTGTCTGGAGTTCCATCTAAGTCTTGATCTAGAAAAAGGAAGAAGTCGTTATTTCTTATTACTTCCATCTCAAGTATTTTTGAGTCTATTTTATATTTTAGTCTTAAGTTAATATTTTTATAAACTTCTTTAGAGATTCTATCAAAAGAATCAAGTGCAATTGAATAATTAGAGGATGCAATAAATATAAAAAAACTCATTAAGGCATAGTTTATATACCTTAATGGAGTCTTCTTATAATTTAGTGATTTTTTAATCTTCATTTATGCCCTTTATATCCTAGTGATAGTGAGCTGCCCAAATATCTGCCCAAGCTTCAATAAATCCACCATGACCACCAACAAGTGCATATGATAGGATTGCAGCAGGGAAGTAAAAAGGTCCAAGTAAAGCTGATTGTTTCGCGTGTCCTGCTTCATGCCCTGAAGCGAACCTATGGCCAGTACAGAAGTCTAACTCAAAAAGACCAGCAGACATTTTACTTGGTATATATCCAAGCCCACAAACATCAGCATAGATTTGCATTTTAGAAGCTGAAATTGCTAAGCGTGGAAGATCGAAGTTAATCATTCTCATGTAGCGATATGGTGTTACTGTTTCTAAGAAACTTAGGAAAAGGTTTACACCACGGCTAACTGGAACAAGTAGAACTTTCGTTGCAACAAATGCTCCACCAATCATCGTATTGATCAGACCCCATGAGAGATTTGAAGCAATAACAAATAAGTGCATTAGTGGGTGATCTGGATTTGCCGGATCAAAGAGTAATGACTTCTTACCAAATGTTGAATCAAAAGAGGCTAGGGCCTTATCAAACTCTTCTTGCTGCTCTTTTGTTAAGGCCTCTTTTTTATACTCATTGAATTTCTGTATCTTTTCAGAGTTTTCTTGTTTTCCAGAGTTTAAGAGATTATTAATATTTTCACTAATTGCCTCTGGAAGAATATTATGGTCTCTCATGGCCTTAAGTTTCTTTAGTGTTTTCTCAGCATCTTTATCAATAATTTTCATCATACCGATATAGGCCATATGCTGCTGAAGAACTTCTAGTTTGAATTCTTCATCATTTTCACTAAATCGCTTCATATTTTTACTTGAAAGTTTTTCGATATAATTAATAGATCGCTTAGCATAGCCTTCACTTAGGTTTCTTAGGTATGTTAGAGAATAAAGAGCAAGGACTTCATTTTGTGCAATCTGCTCAGGAGAATTCTCAAGTCTATTAAATTGATTTTTTTTGTATGAATTCTTTCCTGCTTCATAGGTAATAGCATGAATATCCATCGTAAGCTTCTTAACATCAGACATCCACTTTTTGATCTTGGCCTTACTTTCTTCGTATTTTTCAACGGTTCTTACTCGACGTGTGCGATCATTTGCGCCAAAAGTGCGCTTCGAATTTGTCCATGTTTCAAGTTTTGGAGCTTTATTGATAAGATGAGCAATTCTTTCAGCTTTAAACTGAAGATCATTTGCCATGACTAATTTTCCATCATTTAGTGATGATTTAGGTGCAACCTGAAGTGTTGCTTTAAAATCTTCAAAATGATTGTTTATACCTTTGTTTGTAACAACCTTACAAGATGCCATCTGTAGGCAGGCCAGAATGCATAAAGAAGTACTAATGGCCTTCTTTAGTTTAGGGGATGGGGACATAATCTCTCCTTTATATTTATAAAGCTTTGCGAGTTATATCACTTTCATTAAATTTTATTAGAATACTTGAAAATTTGTTAAAACTGTTCAGATTTTAGTCAATAAACTCAAGCTCGATTTCTTTTCCAAGTTTATTAAGTAGTTGGACAACTTCTTCTTTAAGGCTAGGGTGTGCTTGAACAATAATATCACGGTGACCTTCGTGTTTATCGCCTTCAATAGTTGAGTAAAAACATAGTCCTTCGTTGGCCTCTAGTTGAAAATAAAAATAGGCTGATTCTTTCTTTGGAACTCGTACTATTGTTTTAAATATTTCACTCATAAAATACTCGACTACTTTGTTTTTATCGTTGGAAGACTTTGCCTATCCACGAAATTTCATTGACTTAAACGCTTTGTAACCTAAAATATTATTAAAGGCCACTCTTTTATTAAGTCATGGAGGACACATAGTGAAAGATTTCAGGATGAGATTGCCACTAGTTTCTATTTTTATTTTATCTCTTTCAACTACATCTTGTTCATGGATGGGAAAGAGAAAAACATTGTTTGAGGAAGAGGGGACAGCTGATACTCAACAAGCAAAGAGTCAGATGGTGCCAAAGGCTCAGTATGATCAACTTCTTGAAAAGTATGACAAGCTATTAAAAGAAACTAAAGCTCCAAGTTTGGCCGAGCAATACAAATCGAGTTCTAAACCATCAGCTTCGCAAGAAGAGGTGCAACTTGAGATGATTGATGATCTTGAAAAAGCACGTCGAAACGAGTTAGCAGAAACGGTTGATGTTTTTGCAAATGAAGTTGCGGCAAAGAAGCAAAACCAACAAAATGATGATCTTCAATTACAAAAAGAATTAAATTTATTAAAGCAAGCCGAAGGTCTTTTGGCCCAGAATCGATTAGATCAAGCTCTTACTATCCTAAAGGATTTAGAAAGTTCAAAACATGGCCAAATAAAAGTAAGAGCAAAATTTTATTTAGCAGAGATGCTTTTTTCTCAAAATGAATTCGATTTAGCAATGCAGTTATATGAAGAGATTTTAAGGCAACATGCTTTTTCTGGCCTTGTTATTAAAAGTTTAGGGCGCTTAATTGCATGTACTGATAAATTAAAGTTAAAAAAGAAGAATGAAAAATATCATTCAATTCTTCATGACTTCTTTGGCGAAGCATAAGGGTAGATTTGAAAAAGAGAAATCTAAAATTTCTATTTTGTATCGTAGCTATCATATTGAAAGTTAATCTTTCATATGCTCAAGACGATCTTCAAGATCTCGAATTATTAGATGACAAAGATCTCCTAATGCTACTTGAAGAAGAGGCCGATCAACCTCAACAAACAGATGTTTCAGATGAAGTTTTAGAAGATGAATTAAAGTCTTTAAAAAATAATCAAAAAGTTAATCTTCCTGGTGAGGAATTTTTAACAGAAGAAAACAAAAAGAAAATTAATGAGAATAATGCATCCGGTGCTGATTCAATTGATGAAATTGATATTTTGGCCGAAGATGTAAAGTCAGATGTTGAGGTTGTAGAGCCTAGTAAGGCCAATAAGATAAATACCTCTGATAAAAAGGTCTCTCTAGATAAGAATTTATTTAATGTTGGTAAAGAAGAAAAAGAACTTCTTGAGCTAGCTAAATTTGTTGAGAAGAAAATTCCAGCAGATGAGTGGAATGAGTTAGCGACGGCCGCAAAAGTAGATAAGTATGTTGTCCAAGAAGGTGATTGGCTTTGGAAAATTTCAAAGAACCTTTTTGGATCAGGATTCTATTATTCTAAAATTTGGTCAATGAACCCACAGATTACAAACCCTCATGAAATTGAACCAGGACAAATACTTGTTTTCTCAACAGGTAGTGAAGAATCATTTCCAAAAGTTTCTTTTGGTAGTTTTGATTCTCAAACACCTGAGGATACTAAGGTTGCAGGTGTAAAGGTTGCAAGCTCTGGCGCCTTTTCAAATTATGGTGAGGATATAAAGTCTGACTGGTTAGTTGAGAGAAGAAAATTAATCGATAAAGGTGCATTCTTTCAGTCATTAACTGAATCGACGTATCAAGATGTTCTTTCGATGACTGAGATTGAGCTTAATACTGATTATAAGAAGTATGCTCCTCCTGTTACAAAAGTTCTTATAGAAGAGCCAACTGAGGAATATGATGAGAATGGAATCTCATCTATTGAAAGACAAGAAATTAATGTCTCTCAAGGATTTTACTTAAATACATTTCTTTCAACAAATCATATTCAAGATCTCGGTTATATATCAGATAAGAAAGATGAAGCTGTATTGATTCATGATAAAGGTAAGGCCTATGTACAATTTGATAAGTCAGTCCAAGTAAGACCTGGAGATCAATTTTCGATTTATCAACCACAAGGAAAAGTTTCTCATGAAATTTCTGATCGAGAAGGTCTTCGTTATTCTATTGTTGGACAAGTGAAGGCTACAAGAGAACTTGAAGATAATAAGTGGGAAGTTGATACTTTCCAAATTGTGGATGTTATTGAACGTGGAGCACGAATCACTGTCTATACGCCAAAAATTGCAAAAATCTTTCAAACATATAATTCACGTCGTATTGAAGCAGCAATTATTGGAGCATTTAAGGTTCAAGAAAGAGGCTTAGCTCTAGGTGATGTCATTTATCTTGATCGTGGTCGTGTTGATGGTGTGGAGTTAGGAAATATCTTTGAGATATATTCTTTTAGAGATCAGGGAACAGGAAAGAAAATTAGTTCTCAACCAACTTATATAAAAGGTGAGGCAACAATTATTACTGTAACGGATAATTTTGCAACTGCAGTCATTTCATATTCAAATGATGAAATGGGACTTGGTAATATTGCCCTGACTAAATCTGAAGCAACTGCAAAAATGGCAGATCAGCTTAGAACTAGTTCACGTGAAAAGGCCTTAGGTGAAAAAGAGAACCTTGCTCTTGAGGAGCTTGATGTTGAATTAAATTTAGATAATCTTGGTGAAGACTTATTAAAACAAGTTGATGAAATTCGTATTGAAGAAGATGAGCTTGAAGAATTAGAGCGTCAAGAAAGAGAGAAATCAATTATTAAAGAACAGGCCCGTGATCTAAAGGAATTAGAAAAGCTTGAACAAGAATTAATTGATGCAGAGACTAAATTGAATGAACAAAAGATTGATGAAGATACTTACCTAGAGCGTCAAGATCTTAACTTAATTGAAAAAGGTGTTAAGACAAAAGATCCTAATGCACTCGAGTCAATGAATGAGATCGAAGCAAAAGAGGGACGCAAGTATATGGATGAAGATCTGAACAGTAAGGAAAATCCTTATGGATTGACTCCATACGACATCGAAGAAATTGAAGAACTATTGAATAGTGATTCAAATTAATCTATGCTAGCAAAAAATATGTTAAGATATTTGAGGCGCGTTTTAATAACGCGCCTTGTTTTAATTACTAGGAGTAAGTGAACATGTCACAAACAGACGTTGTGAGTGAAGCTGCAACAAAAGCTGCCTCTAAGAAGGCCTCGAAAAAAGCAGCAAAAAAAGCAACAAGCAAAAAGAAAACAGCTAAGAAAAAGACAGCAAAGAAGAAGACGGCCAAAAAAACTACAAAGAAGAAAACGGCCAAGAAAACTGCTAAGAAAGCGAAAAAGAAAACTTCTGGATCATCTTTAAAGGACAAAGACTATAAACTGGTTATAGTGGAGTCACCATCTAAAGCTAAAACAATCAAAAAATATCTAGGACGAGGGTTTCAGGTCGTTGCGTCAAATGGACATATCAAAGACCTTCCTAAGTCAAAACTAGGTGTTGATATCAAGGATAACTTTCAAATTGATCTTGTTCCAATTAGTGGGAAACAAGCAAAGATTGAAAGAATCCAAGAACTTGCCAAATACGCTAATGAAATCTTTCTCGCACCCGACTTGGACCGTGAGGGAGAGGCCATTGCATTCCACCTTTCAGAAGAAATTGGAAAGCGAAAAAAAATTAGAAGAGTTATCTTCAATGCCGTAACTAAGAAAGCGGTAACTGAAGCGGTAGAAAACCCGACAGAGCTAAACGTCAATATGTACGATGCTCAAAAAACTCGTCGTGTTCTTGATCGTCTAGTGGGTTATAAAATTTCTCCGATTCTTTGGGACAAGGTTCAGCGAGGGATTTCAGCTGGTCGAGTTCAATCTGTTGCACTAAGAATTATTGTCGAAAGAGAAGATGAAATTAAAGCCTTTATTCCTGAACAGTGGTTTTCAATCCACGGTGATATGGAAAAAGATGGAAAGCTTTTTGAAATTAAATACTATGGTGAGACAGCAAAGAAGAAGACTGAGCTTACTGATGAAGAATTCACAAAGAAGATCGTATCTGATGTAAAAGGTAAGGACTTTGAAGTAATTGACGTTAAAAAACGTGAAAGAAAACAGAATCCAACTCCACCTTTTACAACTTCTAAGCTTCAACAGGAAGCGGCCAATAAATTAGGTTTTACGGCCAAGAGAACAATGATGGTTGCGCAAAGACTTTATGAAGGGATTGCAACAACGGACTTTGGAACTGTCGGTCTTATTACATATATGAGAACGGACTCTGTTAGAACTGAGCCAGAATCATTAAATGCCTTACGTGAATATGTTAAGGATCAATACGGTGAAAAGTACTTATCACCAGAGCCTATTGAATATAAGAAAAAGGGAAGTAGCAAGGTTCAAGATGCCCACGAGGCCATAAGACCTACTTCTTTAGAATATACTCCTAATCAACTTAGGGGAGATCTTGAGCCAGATGAGCAAAAGCTTTATGAGCTTATTTGGAATAAATTTATTTCATCTCAAATGAGTCAGGCCATCATCGATCAGACCGCTGTAACTTATGAATGTGAAGGTCACTTCTTTAAGGCCAATGGTTCAATTATTAAATTTGCTGGTTTTAGAACTGTTTATATGGAAGCAGCGGCTGAGAAGGCATCACGTCGCGGTGGAAATGACGATGAAGATGATACAGCAAAAGCAACAGGTGAACTTCCATTAATTGATGTCGGTGAGAAGATGAAGGCCAAGAATGGACCTAATGAAGTTGAACATTGGACTTCTCCACCTCCAAGATATAATGAAGCTTCACTTGTTAAGACATTAGAAGAAAAAGGTATTGGTCGTCCTTCGACTTATGCTTCGATTATTTCAAATATTCAAGATCGTGGTTACGTGGAAAAGGTAGAAAACCGTTTCATGTCAACAGAGCTTGGAACAGTTGTATGTAAAATGCTTATTGAATCCTTCCCAGATGTTATGGACGTTGCTTTCACTGCAAACGTTGAAAAGCTTCTGGATAAAATTGAAGAAGGTGAGATTAAGTGGAAGAAGGTTCTAAAAGAATTTTGGCAAGGTTTTGAAAAAACTCTTGAAAAAGCCAAAGAGGAAATGAAGAACCTTAAAAAGCAAGAGATCCCAACAGGAATTCACTGTAAGAAATGTGAAGATGGTGAGTATCTTATTAAATGGGGACGTAATGGTCAGTTCTTAGCTTGTCGAAACTATCCAGATTGTACTTCAACTTTTGACTTTAAAAAGCACCTTGATGGAACTATTGAAATTCTTCCAAAAGATTGGTTCCGTGATCCATGCCCTGAGTGTGGAAAGCGCCTTGAAGTTAAAAAAGGTAAGTACGGCCGTTTCGTTAGATGTGAAGAATATCCAAAGTGTGAAACAACGCTTCCATATACTATTGATGTAACTTGTCCAAAGTGTAAGGTTGGAAAATTTGCAGAGAAGAAGTCTCGTTACGGGAAAATCTTCTATGGTTGTACGAATTATCCAGACTGTGAAACTGCATTATGGAATGAGCCAAAAGTTTATGACTGTCCAGCATGTGGATTTGGTGTCATGGGTGTGAAGGAAACAAAGCGTTGGGGGAAACAACTTCAATGTCCTGAATGTAAGCACTCAGTAGATTGGGATACGACTCCATTTGCTAAAGAAGACGAAGAATCTAACAACGAGTAACAAAATGATAAATAAAGATATGGCCCTTGTTTTTTGCAAGGGCTTTCTTATGGGCATTGCCGACTTAATCCCAGGTGTTTCTGGGGGAACAATTGCATTTATTACGGGAATCTATGATAAGTTGCTTTCAACAATAGCAGCGATAAATAAAGACCTTATTAAAGATGCTCTTACTCTAAATTTTAAAAGTGTTTCCCAAAGAATTGATCTAAGGTTCTTGATTCCACTTGCAGTTGGTATTCTTGGTGCCATGTTCTCCCTAGCTAGACTAATGCACTATCTTATCAATCACCATCCAGTTCCAACTTGGGGCTTATTTCTGGGTCTTATTTCATCTTCGATAATTGTTATTGCTAGAGATCTAAAAGATCGAAAAAATTCAATGAATCTCTTAATGGTTTTATTGGGAGGCATACTTGGCTTCTTTATTACTCAGCTTGTTCCTGTGACAACTCCTACAGATCATTGGTTTATCTTTCTTTGCGGACTTATTGGAATTACGGCCATGATCCTTCCTGGTATCTCTGGCTCTTTTATTCTGCTTATCTTAGGTAAGTATGAATACGTTACAGGTGCTTTGAAGAATCCTTTTGCTGATGGTGCTTTTGTTATTATTGGTGTTTTTGCCATTGGCTGTTTAACAGGTCTTCTAAGCTTCTCTAAGGTCCTAAATTACTTTATGAATAACTTTCGTGAACGTACCATGGCATTTTTAGTGGGAATACTTTTTGGAACTCTATCTAAAGTATGGCCTTGGCGCGAAGTTACTCAATCAGTCGTTATTCGTGGAAAAACGAAGATCTTGGCCGAACGGGCCTTTTTTCCAACAACTCTTGGTGTAGAGGACTTCATTGCAATTGGTCTCATTCTTTTTGGTTTCTTCTTTGTTCTCTTTTTAGAGCGGGGAGCTTCTAAGCCATAAATATTATTGTCTTGTTGAGTGTCTTGACTTTTTGTTAACTATCCTTAATATCTGTTTGGTAATTCAAACACAGGAGAAACAATGAAGAAGTTTTTAGTAACTCTTTTGCTTGGTGCGTCGTTTGCAAATGCAGCAACAACTCAAGAGCTAGAAAGAAAAATTAATATTTTAACGAAAGAAGTACAAGACATTCAGTCTCAAGGTCTTTCATCAAGAGTAAGCCTTGGTGGTTATGGGGAAATCGTTTTCAAAGATAACTCAGACTCAAATGCTCAATGGGACACTTTAAGAAACGTTCTATATGTAGGGTATAAGTTTAGTGACAAGTGGTCATTCATGACTGAAATTGAAATTGAGCACGCTGATGAAATCTATACTGAATTCGCAGAGATTCGTTATGCTCATTCTGAACTATTAAACTTCAAGGCCGGTCTACTTCTATCACCACTTGGTCTTGTTAACTTAGAGCACGAGCCAACTCGTTTTATTGGTGTTAATCGTCCAGAAATTGAAAAAAATATTATCCCAACAACAATGCGTGAAAACGGTTTTGGTGTTTATGGTACTTGGAAGAACTTAGACTATAAATACTATATTATGAACTCTTTAGAAGGGTGGAGTAACGCTGATGCTTCAGGTTTTGATGCTGATGGTGTTCGTGATGGCCGTCAAAAAGGTGCTAAGGCAGTTGCTGGTCACTGGTCACATATTTTAAGACTAGATTATGGATTTGATTTTGGTCTTGATCTAGGTACTTCTGTATATGTAGGGACAACGAATGGTGACGCTCAAGGTGAACACAATATTTATGATGTTCACTTAGCATATAACTACAAAGGCCTAATGGTGAAAGCATTATATGTTTATTCAACACTTGATGGTAAAGAATTCTCTGCTAAGTCAGGAAATGTTGTTGCTGACGTAATGCAAGGTTATTATGTAGATCTTGGATACAATATTACACATAGTAAAACTTATACAATTATGCCATATGTAAGATATGAGAGTTATAATACTCAAGATGATGTTGACGCTACTGTAGGTGTTGCTGATAAGGCCAATGATAGAACAAACCTAACAGCAGGTGTTATGTATAAGCCACTTGATAAAGTATCATTCAAAGCTGACTACACAAAGTATGAGAATGCTTCAAACGTTGGTGAGTCTGAGGCTTTCAATTTTGGAATTGGATGGGAATACTAAATAATTCTATATTTTTTGAAGTGGGGAGAGTTCTTCTCCTCACTTTACTTTTTTCCTATAGCGCCGAGGCCGGCCTAAAAGACACCCTTGCACGTAAATTTCCCAAATGTCATTTTGTTGAAAAATCGAAGTTCTTAACTGAGAAAGAATATAAGATGATTAAGTCAAAGTTTCCCACTAGAGATGTGAGGAAATTCTATTCATTTTATCAAAGAGTATGCAATCAGAAGAGTTCC
This sequence comes from Halobacteriovorax sp., assembly GCF_048381875.1. NCBI lineage: Bacteria > Pseudomonadati > Bdellovibrionota > Bacteriovoracia > Bacteriovoracales > Halobacteriovoraceae > Halobacteriovorax > Halobacteriovorax sp. The sequence continues at coordinate 630,376 of NZ_JBLXBP010000003.1, forward strand.
TTTGATTTCGTATTCTCAGATATTGTGAGAACAAAGAGACAGCTTGTTCATATTCATATTGAGGATAAGAAGCTAGAGAGTTTAAAGGTTGTTAAATTTGAAGAGCCTTCAGAGTATCGAGTAAAAGACAGCTGGCTTAAGAAATTTAAGTCAACTCTTCCAGATAGTATTGATATTGTATCGGGAGCAACTCTCTCGTCTAAGAGTACAAAATTTCTAGTGTGGTTATCACTATACTTACAAGGTGATATACTTAAGTAAGTAATCATGACCAGAGCAGAAAGAAATACAATATTCACAATCAATTATCTTGTTCTCATAACAAGTATTATCTACTTCATTGCAAAGTATTTTTTAGCAATAGAAGGGGAATGGGGACCCGAAACTCACCCTCTTACAATTATTTTCCAAAAAGTTCATGTTTTAACAGTTCCTTTTCTTATCTTTGCCGTTGGAATGATTTTCTCTAATCATGTTTGGAAGCGTATTGAAAGTGGATATAAGAAGTCTCGAACTTCTGGAATTTTTCTTTTGGTTCTTCTTGTTTTGATGAGCTTAACTGGATATTTAATTCAAGTTGTTGATGGACAAGTCTTTAGAGAGTATTCAGCTTATCTACATATCGCTGTTTCTGTTATTTGGAGTGTGGTCTTCTCTTATCATCATATTTCTTCAAATCGCAAAAGAGCGTAGCTTTTCATCTATCATATCGCCAATAATATGTGGCCTTACTAAGTGATATGCATAGAACATGTGGAGGCATCTCAAATGATGAAAGTCTCTAAGTCCACCGATCCCATTTTCAGTAATCATTGGCATCATATTTTCTGGTAATTCAAGATTTAATTCTTTGAATAATTCAATTCTTTCTTCTCGATAAGACTCATGAATAGACTTCACTTTCTCTTGTAGCTCTTCACTATTATTGATTTTATTTTGTAGCTCTTTTGTAAATCCTTGTCCCTCTAGATGACTTATCTTCTTGTAAACAATAGGGTCAACAAGCCAATAAATTGTTGGAAATGGGACTTTGTCTACGACAGGGGAAACTTTTAGAGATGCTGGTGCACCTTCTTTGGTTCGAGCTGATATTTCAAGCACTCCACGGGCTTCTCGTTTTAAAAAGCTTTCAATTTTTTCGATGTCTTCTTTAGTCGCTTCAAGTTTCATAATTAGAATAAAGTTACTCCAACCTTATAGAAGATTGAAAAGGAGTTAATATCATTTCGAGCACTACTTTCTTTGACGATCTCTACTTTTGTTGGATCAGTTCGATCTATTAGTGTTACTTTATATGATCTATGGCCAGCAACAGAGACTTCAAGAAAGAATGGGTAGTGACCAATTTCTTTAATTTGCTCAATTCCTACAGCGAGTGCACCACCAAATGAGTCATAGTTTAGCTTAAGGTCTCTATCATTTGAGTCTATATTAAAACCATCGAGGCTTAGTGAACTTAATTTCCAGCTAGGTCCAAATTTAACGTATGCTTTAAACTTTCTAAAGCCGATAAAGTTTAGATGTTCAATTTCTAGATCAGGAGTATTAAATCTTAATGTTGGTGTAATTGTAAAAGAACGAAAATTTCCCGAACCACTTAGAATATTTCCTTCGTAACCAAATTGAAGATCTTTTGCGCGGCCAAATGTTGTATGGGACTCAACACCAATTTCAACTCTTTCATAGCGATATGAAAATTGGGTATATATTCCAAAAGCAGTCGATTCATCACGATCTTCGATATTGTAACGATTTTCAAACTGGTCATCATCAAGCTCGTTAAATAGCATTTTCTCAAGTGTTAAACCTGTTCTTAAATAGTACTCATAAGGCTTAGCAGATATTGTTATGCCTGAGATGATTAAAAGAAATATAAGAAATCTCTTAAAAACTTGCATGTATAAAATATCCTATGGATTTCTTATCAAAGCTTGGAGCAAACATTGCTGAAGCTTTTATTCCACGTCCTTCAAATATTGAAGAGAAAAGGGTCATTGGATTAATTAAGTGACCAAAAAAAATTGAGACACTTCCACCGTTATTTAGCAGTTCCATGGAAAGCTTTTCAAAACCATATCCCATAACGGCCCCAAGTACAGGTGTTTGATATAGATCCTGCACAGAAGCTGGCTCTGTATACACTTCAATGAAGAATTCAAAAACGGTACTAGAGACAAAAGTTAAGGCCAGTGAGTCTGAGTAGCTATAGCTTCTTGCTCGGTAGTATAGGAACATTTGTGAACCAGTATAAGGGTGAACCATATAGTTCCAAAAAGGTTCATCTCGATCAAAGACGATACGACCAAAGTTCTTACGATAAACTTCTAAAGAACCTTCATTTTTTACAGTATCCCATTGTGTTAAAGGGTAGGCGATTAATGAAAGTCCAAAAACAAAACTGAGGTCTTCAAAAACTTCTTGTTTGGTGTGTTCACGATCTTTGTAGAAGTAACTTTCTTGTGCTAAAGAATTACTTCCTAGAAGTAGTAGAAATGGGAGAAGGTATATAAATAGTCTTTTCACGATGACTTCTTATATAAATTTATACTCATTCTGGCCACAAATACGAGCTAAGGTTTTTAAATGATTAAGGTTTTTAAATATATTTTTCTTACGTTTGTTTTCTTAAATGCATTTGCTCAAAATTCTAAGTATCTGATATTTAATAAAGACGTGGATACGATATGGTCTCCGGTTCAGCTGTATATCAATGGTTCCTTCGACGTTATTCAAAACCCATATTGGTTTAACCAAGAAAACTATTGGAAAAAGCACAAAGAAGTATGGAATGAAGTAAAGGATCCCTTTCATGAGATTAGAAAAGAGGGAAGCTTCGGTGAGTTCTTCAAAGAAGAATTTTTAAGCGATAGGGTACTTCCAAATATATTCTTGCATACTTTTGGTGGTGCCTACGAAACCAAGAAGCTTCTTGAATACGCTGATTATTATGAAATAAAGTGGGCAAAAACTTTTTCATTCTTCGTAACCTATGCGATGCACTTTGGTAATGAAGCAAACGAAACAGATCAACCTGAAGTCTCTGCTTATGATCATATCGCAGATCTCTATTTCTTTGATGTCGCAGGTTTCTTTCTTGGGCTAAATGATGATTTTATGAACTTTATGATCAATGAAGCAGGTATGAGTACTTGGCACTTTATGCCCGTTTACGATATCGAACATGAAGACTTTTTCAATGTTGGCCTAAATTATGTGTTTCGACCAAAAATACTTCATTATAAAAATATGAGACCTCTTCTATATCTAGGAATGATGAATATGGGGGGGATTACTTTTGATGTTGGTGATCTTTCCCATTCAGTTGTTGCAGGACTTGCTTTAACGAATCCTCTAGAGAGAAAAGGACGCTTCGTTTATGGTTATTATTTAGAGACTCTCGGACGACAGGCTGCGTCACTTCTTCTCAATGGCTCTGAAGACTTTCGTGTACGACTAAACCTTTATCCAGCACTATTTAAACATTACTCTGGAACTGTGCGCAACTTCGCTCTGATGCTTGGGCAAACAAAGAATGAGGATTTTGCTTTTGGAATTAATTATGAGCTGCCTGTAAGTATTGGATACTTAAATTGACACAAGCTTGACTTGAAAGCTTTCTTATCTAAGCGTAGTATATTCGCTACAAGGAAACGTTATGGTTAGAAGTAATATTGATACCTTACAGAAGTATCAAAAAAAATATGGAAGTCAGTCAATTCTAAGTGTTAATAAAGGAATTGAAAAAGAAGGTCTAAGAGTAAACCTTAAGGATGCAAAACTTGCACAAACTGACCATGACCCTAAGTTTGGATCTAAATTACTTCATAAGTGGATTACGACAGACTTTGCAGAAAGTTTATTAGAATTCATCACACCTGTTTCCCATAGCTCACAAGAAACAATTAATACTCTTGGAAATCTTCAAACTTATGTTTTAAAGCAAGATGATAAAGAGGGGATCTGGCCATCTTCGATGCCATGTATCCTGCCTGATGATAAGGATATTAAACTTGCATATTATGGTGAGAGTAATTCGGGACGTTTAAAAACTCTTTATCGCTCTGGCCTTTCTTTACGTTATGGAAGATCGATGCAATCAATTGCAGGAGTTCATTATAACTTTTCAATGACTGATGAATTTTGGAAGAATTGGCATGAGCTTCTTGGAAGTGAGCTGCCTCTACAAAAGTTTATTAATAAAGAATACCTAAATTTGTGCCGTAACTTTAGAAAGTACTCCAATGTACTACTCTATTTATTTGGCAACTCTGTAGCAGTACATGAATCTTTTCTAAAGGGAAAGAAACACAATCTAAAAGTTATACATGAAGATGAAGCTTTCGGAAAAACATATGCTACTGAGTTTGGTACCTGCCTAAGAATGGGGGGACTTGGTTATACAGGATCTTCGCAAGATGGAATTCGTATCTGCTACAATGGGCTTGATAGCTATTGTGATAGTTTAGAAAATGCACTGAAGGTAAGTTACAAACCATTTGAAGAAATTGGTTTAAGAAATGAGAATGGTGAACTTCAACAAATTAGTACAAATATTCTCCAAATTGAAAATGAGTTTTATTCAATTATTCGTCCAAAGAGAATTGCTCCTCCTGGTAAAAGTGCCTTGGCCTCTTTAAGAAGTGAAGGAATTGAATATATTGAAGTTAGACTTTTGGATATCAATCCCTTTGCGGAAAATGGAATTTCTGAAGAGCAGGCAAACTTCTTAGATGCTTTTCTTCTGACATGCCTATTCTCTGAATCGCAAAAGTGTACACGTGAAATCTATAATGAAATTGAAGACAATAATCAAAGAATTATAAAAGAAGGCCGTAAGGATAATCTGACGATTTTAAATAATGGACAAGAAGTTAGTTACCGTAACTATCTTGAAGAATTCTTTAATATGATGGAAGAGACAATGAACTCCATTGATGATGGCCATCGTAAAGAAGATCTTATTAAATCCATTGATTTTCACCGTTCAATGTTAAATCCTAGAAATACACTATCTCAAAGAGTGTATGATCTTGCATGTGAGAAGGGATTTATTTCTTCAATGCGTGAGCTATCGATCTCACATCGTCGTGGACTCTTTGAAAGTTGTAATGAAAGTATCTTTCAAGGCAAGCTAGAGGAAGAAAAGAGTGCTTCTGTTCAAAGGCAAGTTGAGTTTGAAAAACTCGACGACGTAGAATTTGAAGATTACGTCGCCGCTTATGTTGAATCGAGTTTTTCTAAAAAAGAGACTGTATAAAATTAAGAATTAAGTAAACGAGTCCAAAGGCCAAGGCCACAAGTGTTAAGTTTACTGTATGCTTTATCACTTTATATAAGACGATATTTGTTTGTTTTAATGTTCTTACTTTTAAAAGCGCTGGCGTGACAGCACCAAAGATACGATTAACTATTCCTCTTTGGTCACCTGGGATATTTGGCACAAGTGTAATTCTCATAATCTGTTTAAAGACAAAGTTTATAATCTTTCCAAATATGTGAGTTGGACGATCGACTTCAAGCATAAGAATGATTCTTTCATCTTCAGAGTTATTAAAAGCAAAGTGAAGATAGGTTTCATCAAATAATAGGGCCTCTCCGTCTCTCCATGAATAATCTGTACCATCAATATTGATATAGCACTTATCATCATTTGGAGTCTTGAGCCCAAGGTGATAGCGCAGTGATGTTGCAACGGGATCGAGGTGTTTGGTTAGCTTTGAACCTACTGGTAGGATTGAAAACATTGCACCATTAACTCCTGGCACTTTAGAAACAAGTTCAACTGTTTGAGGACATAGGTTCTTTGCTGAGTTAAGTGTTGTTCCATACCAAGTGAGATAAAATTTTGACCATCCATACTTGTAAAAAGTACGAAATCCAATATCGTAATGTCCATCTGATGTAGGATCTTTTACCTTATCAAAGTAGCCATTTTCACGAAGGGCAACTGCTTCTTTGCGAATTGTCTCCCAATTATCTTGAACTTGTTTTAATTCAGGAAAGTCAGCAAGGTCCATAATAGGCTTAGCTGCTTTCTTTTTAGTAAACATATAGAGCAAGCAATTTAGGGGAGCAAAAATAGGCCATCCCTTTCTTAGATAAAAAGTTAAACTTTCATACCTTTCGCTTCCGCGATAAGCGTACACATATCCCATTGAGGCAATGCCAAAGAGAAATAAGAATATAAGAACCGATATAACGCTAATAGTCTTTGTCCTGTTTAAGGTTGATACTTATCTATGTAATATACCTTAGAGGAGCTTTTTCATCCATGATTTTTCTCATTATGTGCAACTCGTCATATAAAGATTATTAGCTACGCTTTTATTAAATGATTATGTTCAATTGTCTCCAATTGTTTTTAATTATCATCGGGATGCTTGACGAGACCTTGATATGTTCTTTTGCAGGTGTCTACACCTACCACTTGAAACGTAGAGCTAGTTAAGCTTTCAACTAGAGCTGATGCAGTATCAAGAAAGGCCTTTGTTTTGGATATTTCTGGCTTACTAAATGTGCCACCGATTGCCTGTTGAAGCTCTGGACAATAGTCTTCATCCAATATTGAGACAACCAGCTCCTTAAATACCTCTGCTTTTAAATCCGCTCCACCTTCAATAACAATGAGATTTTCTGCTGTGGCAACTGCCACATCATTCATCGTGGCCACATCGCCTCTAAGTTTAACATCCACATTGATTTGCTTTAAAGGTGTATCTCCGCCACGAAAGCCTCCCAGTGTTTGCCCCAGGCTGGCCGCACTTGTATAAAGTAGGCCAATAGGGCCAAGCGCCACAAAGGCTGCCGCATCAATAAGGCCAATGCTTCTAGTATCGAGAAAGTTTGAGATAACATCATCCACTCGAAATCCTTTTAGATTTAAATTTGATCCATATACTCGAGCATCTATATTCTTACCCTCTATTTTTGCATCGATATTAATATATCCAGACAGTCCTAGTGAGGCATCGAAGAATTTAATAAGGTGGTCAAGATTCAACTTATTATAGTTAATTTTTATGTCTTCATAATTGACAAGGTTTATGGCGACTTCACCTTTATTTTGTTTTCCAAAATCGCTTATATGAATATTTTCAATTTTTAAAGTATCGCCAAACTTCTTTTCTATTGAGAATTGAATCTGATTTAACTTGAAACCACTGACTTCGACGCCCTTACTTTTTATATTGATTTTAGAGTTTAAGGCCTGAGTATAGCGTAGAAAAATTGAAGATGATTCTTTTACAGCTAGTAAGTCAATTTCTGTATGGGCAATGATAAGTTTATTATCTTTATCGATTGGAAAGGAGAGATTGGTAATTTCCCAATGCCCAATTCTAATTTTTTCGACTTTTTCGACCTCTCCACCTGCTAGTTTAATCGCAATTTTTGTCGTCCAGTCAATTCGAAAGAGTAAGACTCCTATAATGAGAAAAAGGGATGTAATGAATAGGAGAAAACCAATAAGGACTTTTTTTTTCATGAGTTTTTTAGTCGGTTAATTGTAAATACAAATAGTTTGGTTCATTTAATCACACTTCAAATTCAAGGGGAATAAAAACTTGGTTAATTGTTTTAAAGTTACCAGCAACTTTCTTAATGCGTTATAATGATAAGTGATATGCTTAAGAACTTTATTTCAAAAACAATGAAAGCACAGAAGATGCAACAAAAAGAGTATAACTCTTATACTCCATTTGTTGTGGATTATAAGTCACGTCCTTTATCAAATGATGTGACAACTCGTTATGCGAGAAGTGAAGATGCTGCTTCTATTGCGAGGATAATCAATGAGAATAATAATGACCCAAGTCTTGATTATAACTACTTTCTAAAACGCACGCGCTCAGAGCTTGCACACGGTGGAAATCGTTCTGGCTTTCATATTATAGTCGCGCAAGTAGTTGATCAGATCGTAGGCTACGGACGATCGATATATTATAGTGAATTAATGATTAAAAATTATTCTTATCCTTCACCTGTCGGTTGGTATCTAATGGGAGTAACAATAGACCCACAATTTAGAGGTCAAAATATTGGTGCTCTTTTAACAAGAAAGCGCTTAGACCATATAAGACAAGTTGCTTCTAAAGCTTATTATGTGGCCAATGCAAATAATAAAACTTCAATAAGAATGCATGAAAAATTTGGCTTCAAAGAAAAAGAGCGAGGAGCAGGGTTTCTTAAAATCTGCTTTAATAATGGTTTAGGAATATTATTCGAATGTAATTTAAATAATAAGGATTAGAATGGATTTTTTCAATTATAAGGGGCGTGAATTATACGTCGAAGATATAAGAGTCGAAGAACTTGTCCAAGAGTATGGTACACCTCTTTATATCTATTCTTTAAAAACTTTTAAAAGACATTTTAATGCCTTTAGTGGCCCTTTAAAGGATCACAAACATTTAGTCTGTTATGCGGTTAAGGCCAATTCAAATATAAATATTTTAAAAGAATTAGCCGCTCTTGGCAGCGGTTTTGATATCGTTTCAAGAGGTGAGTTAGAAAGAGTTCTTAGGGCCGGTGGAGATGCCTCTAAGACAGTTTTTTCAGGAGTTGGAAAAAGCCGAGATGAAATAATCTATGCTTTAAATAAGAAAATTAAATGTTTTAATGTTGAATCGATTTCTGAACTTAAACGAATCAATGAAGTGGCAGGGGAGCTAAATGTTATTGCTCCTGTATCGATTCGTGTTAATCCAGATGTTGATGCCAAGACGCATCCGTATATTGCAACAGGATTAAAAGAAAATAAATTTGGAATCTCTTTTCAAAAAGCACCGCAGGTTTATGAGATGGCAAATGAGATGAATAATATTTCAGTTGAGGGGATAGACTGTCATATCGGCTCACAGCTTACTTCTATAGTACCATTCTTAGAAGCATTAGAGCGTTTAAAAGAGTTAATTAATAATTTAAAGGATAAAGGGATTTCACTTAAGCATCTCGATTTAGGAGGTGGCCTAGGTGTTAAATATAAAGATGAACTTCCTCCTCATCCTTCTGAGTATCTTGGTGAAGTCATTAAGAGTTTGGAAGACTACCCAGAGCTTGAACTGATCTTTGAACCAGGTCGAGCAATTGCTGCAAACGCAGGGATTCTCGTTTCTAGACTTGAGTATATAAAGGAGAATGAAGGTAAGCATTTTGCCATTATTGATGCGGCAATGAATGATCTTATGAGACCTGCTCTATATCAGGCTTGGCAAGAGGTTATCAAAGTCAATTTAGATATTAAAGGAGATGCCCATCAATATGATATCGTCGGCCCTGTTTGTGAGACTGGAGATTATCTTGCAAAAGATCGCGAACTTGATCTTAAAGAAGGAGAACTTTTGGCCATTCGATCTTGTGGTGCTTATGGGTTCACGATGTCTAGTAATTATAATTCAAGGCCAAGAGCATGTGAGATTTTAGTTGAAGATGGTAATGCAAGGGTAATTAGGAAGAGAGAAACGCTTGAAGATCTTTACTATCTTGAAGATTGTGATTAGGATGCACTTATGAATAAGAAGATTACTTTAACTCCATTATTTCCTACAACTGAGTGGGCCTGGGATATCTCTAAAAAGTCCGGAGATACTGTTCGCATCCTTCATCCTTCTGGGAACGTCTTTGTTTCACAAGTTATCTTAAATAGGCAGTCACGACTAGAAGGAAATGAGCAGAAGATTTATGACTTAAATTTAAAAGATGTTGATCTTATTGCATATATTATGGATTACTTTTTAAATAAGGCCACCACAAAGCTAAATCGTGGTAATGCCATGATTGTTGCCGGAAACCTTGTTTCTAGCTATCGCTTTCGTCTTCCACTTGGTCCAGAGACAATTCCTTTTGAAGACCAAAAAACTAATTTTGGAGAGTATCGAAAATTTGGTGAACATAAGCTTTCAATGAATGGACAAGATGTTGATGTATTTGTAATTGGCAAAGAAGGAAAGAATGAATTCTACGCCGTAACCCTTTCCGACACCAAAATAGGCGACTTTAATATCCCTAAATTAGAACTACTTAAGTTCCCACGTTCATACTTTCGTCAATCATTTGATAAGTAGTTACCAAAAGCCTTCTTTTATTGGCATTTGAGTCTCTTAACTATAGAGAATTCTGACTAGTACACTTGTGTATTCAATAGCTTATTAAATAAGTTACAGGAATAATCTGCCTCTCGTGAAAATCAATTAAGATTATTAAGTGAACCATTCGATAAAGAACTGAAATGATGAACTTACTTAAGCAATTTCACATTCTTGGACTCATTGTCACATTTACTTTGGTATCGTGTGTACCAAAGATTCAAAGTCGCGATAATAATCGTGACAATCTCTACGTACAAAATATTCAAATAAATGGTTCTCAATTGAGAATTGATGGCCAGAACTTAGACGATATTAGTCACGTTCGTATTACAGATAAAGATGGAAATGTTTCAAGCTTTGAAATTGGTGTAAAGTCTAATAAAGAGTTAATAGCAGAAGCATTATCAAATACACTTATTCCATTAAATCAAATTTTAACAATGACTTTAGAAGGAGCTCATGGTGCAAGTACTTACAGTATAAGTGCTTCTCTTCCTGATATGGGTGCATCTCATGGTCAAACTCTTCAGTATAATGCAATTACAGGTCAGTGGGTTCCTGCTAATCAGCCCACCTCAAGTGTTACTTCTGTTAATGGTAAATTAGGAGCTGTATCATTAGGTATTGATAATCTAAGTGATACCGATACAAGTGGGGCCGTGACAGGTTCCGTTCTCAAGTTCAATGGTGTCAATTGGGTCGTCGGTACAGATAATGGTGGCTCATCAGCTAATGCAACTTCAATTCATAATCGCACAATTTTAGATATCGCTCCAACTGATGGTCAGGCCCTCGTTTGGAGTTCTGCTAATTCTTCATGGGTCCCAACTACTGTATCAGGTGGATCTGGAGGTTCTGGAGAGTCCAATACTGTTTATTCAACAGGTGGTACTTCGATCTTTAAGCAAAAAGTAGGGAGTCAGCTACAATTTAAAGGTTTAAACGGCTCAAACGATATTGTTGTCGATAATCAAACTAATAGTCTTGATTTACAAATAAGTACGGCCAATGGTGCTAATCAGCTTTTAAGATTAGATTCATTTGGAAGACTACCGGCCATCGATGGTTCTCAGCTTACTGGAATCTCTAGTGGTGGAAGTGGTGAAACAAATACTATTTCAAGCGCAGGTGGAGTCTCAATTTTTAAACAGAAGTCTGGTGAAAATTTAGAACTTAAAGGGTTGCAAGGATCATCTGATTTTGCAATTAACGGCAGTACTAATACTGTAGACTTTCAAATAAATACTAGCAATGGTGCAAACCAATTATTAAGACTTGATTCGTCAGGTCGTCTTCCTGCTATTGATGGTTCTCAACTTACTGGAATTGTCGCATCAGGTGGAAGTGACAATACGATACAGTCACGAAATGTTTCAGCTACGGCACCTTCAAATGGGCAAGCCCTTTTATGGAACTCAGTAAGTTCACAATGGGAGCCAACAACGATTACCTCAGGCGGTGCAGGTGGTGAAGTCAATACAGCGACGAGTGCCGGTGGTGAATCGATCTTTCAAAATAAAATTGGTACTGATCTAATCTTTAAAGGTCTAACAAATACAACAGATATTCAATTAACTTCAAATGCAAATGATATTGAGATAGGTGTAAATACTTCAAATGGTGCAGGTCAATTACTAAGACTAGATGCTTTTGGAAGATTACCTGCAATTGATGGATCTCAACTAGTTGGTGTTTCTGGTGGATCTGGCGATGCTTTAACCTTACAGTCTCGAGATATTGCTACGACAGCCCCTACTGATGGCCAGGTTCTTACTTGGAATAATTCGACCACGCGATGGGAGCCTCAAACTCCACTTATCGGTGGCGGTTCAGGAGAGGCAAATACTGTTTCAAGTGCTGGTGGAGAATCAATCTTTAAACAGAAATCAGGAATTGATCTTGTTCTAAAAGGGTTACTTGGTTCAAGTGATTTCAATATTACTTCAAGTACAAATACTGTGGACCTATCTATTAATACGTCAAATGGAGCTAACCAACTCTTACGTCTTGATGCTTCGGGAAGACTACCTGCTTTAGATGGTTCACTGCTGACAAATCTTCCTGGTGGAAGTGGTAATGCAACAACTATCCAATCCTTTTCTGTTTCAAGTGCCACTCCAACAAATGGTCAGGCCTTACTTTGGAATGACTCTAATTCCCGTTGGGAGCCAACGACTATTGTAACCGGCGGAGGAGGCGGAGAGGCCAATACAGCTTCAAGTGCCGGTGGTGAATCTTTATTTCAATCAAAGGTATCATCGAATTTAGTTTTTAAAGGATTAACAAGTACGAGTGATATTTCATTAACAGGAAATACAAATGATGTTCAAATTGGTTTAACAACGGCAAATGGGGCCAATGAAATTTTACGCCTTGATGGCTTTGGAAGACTTCCTGCAATCGATGGATCGCAATTAACAGGAATCACAACTTCTGATACAACCCTGCAATCTCGCAATGTTGCCTCGACGGCACCAACTGATGGGCAAGTTCTAACTTGGAATAATACAGCGACACAATGGGAGCCTCAAACAGTTTCTGCTGGTGGCTCAGGTGAAACAAATACAGCATCAAGTGTCGGTGGAACAGCAATTTTTAAACAAAAGACCGGAAGTGATCTAGAGTTTAAAGGTTTAACCGGAAGCGCTGATATTAGCTTAACGAGTAATGCAAATGATGTGCAAATTGGCGTTAATACTTCAAACTCTGCAAATGACTTAGTAAGACTTGATGGACTTGGACGTTTACCTGCTATTGATGGTTCTCAGTTAACAGGAATCACCGGTACTGGTGAAGCAAATACGTTAAGTTCAGCTGGTGGTACTTATTCATTATTTTATCAAAAAAATGGAGTTGATCTTCAGCTTAAAGGCCTTAACTTTACAAGTGACTTTGCAGTTGTTGATAATTCAACTTCTTACAGTGTCGATATTAATACTGCAAATGGAGCTAATGAGCTAGTAAGACTTGAAGCCGATGGGTCTCTTCCAGCATTAAGTGCTGCAAACTTATTCAATATTCCAACTGATGATACGACAATACAGGGAAGAAATGTAAATGCTGCAGCTCCTACTGACGGTCAGGCCCTTTTGTGGGATTCAATCAGTTCACAATGGATCCCAAGTGATGTAACTGCTGCTGGAGATAATCTTGGTGACCATACAGCAACAAGTAATTTAGCAATGGGAAATAACTATATTTCGTATTCAGGTTTAGATGAAGGTCTCTTCGTGAACCTTGGTGGGAATGTAGGGATCGGTACAAATTTACCTCAATCAGACTTAGATATTTATGAAGCAAATGTTGAAGTTAAGGTGAGAGATTCAAATGTTGGTATTTCATCGGAAGCTCAATTTAACTTCTTTGCTGATGGCGGTGAAGCCGGTATGAGTTTACTTAATTCATTTTATGATTTCTCGGGCGAAGGCTTTCCTGATGCTTCTTGGTCAGATGTATTCTTATTTTATACTGGGCCAGATACATCTAATGGAATGAGGTTTAATCCCTTTGCTGGTAATATTAACTTCTCAGTAGGGGACGGAACATTTACTGATGTTTTACATATCAATGCTACAAATACAAACGTAGGTATACGTACAACTTCTCCAAGTGGTTCTTTTGCACTTGATGTAAATGGAGCTGTAAGGGGTTCTGGTACATTTAATACTGGTTCTGATCGACGCTATAAGAAGAATATTATTAAGATCTCTGATGAATTATCAATTCTTGATCAGTTTAAATCATTAAATGGTGTATACTATGAATGGCGCCAAAAGGACTTTCCTAAGAAGCAGTTTAAGAAGGGCCGTGATATCGGTGTTATTGCCCAAGATGTGAGAAAGGTTTTTCCAGAAGCCGTAACAGAAGATGAGAAGGGATATTTAAGTGTTGCCTATGCAAAGCTTGTAGCACCACTTATTGAAGCAGTAAAAGAGTTAGTTGGTATTACTGATACAAATAAAAGAGATATTGCTTCAATTGAAGCGCGCACAAAGAAGCTTGAAGAAGAAAATAAAATGTTAAGAGAAGCTCTTTGTGAATTGAGTCCAAAAGCAAGAATATGCATAAAAGAAAATACGAAATAAAAAAGGGAGCCAGTTAAGCTCCCTTTGTTTTTATCAAAGTAAGCGATTAAGCTTCATCAATTGAAAAGTTTTCCATTTGATCAAAGTTTAGGTAACGATAAATTGAATCGTCCTTACCTTGAAGTGGTTCCATCATTGAGAGATACTCATCCTGCTTTGGAATGTATCCAAGTTTTGCACAGATTGCAGCAAGTTCTGCTGAACCTAGATAAACCTGAGCACCTTTACCAAGTCTGTTGTTAAAGTTACGTGTTGAAGTAGAGAATACTGTTACACCATCTTTAACTCGTGCTTGGTTACCCATACATAGTGAACAACCTGGCATTTCAAGTCTTGCACCAGCAGCAGCAAATTTTGAGTAGTAACCTTCTTTAGTCAGTTGGTCTTTATCCATTTTCGTTGGAGGACACACCCATAGTCTTGCATCAGCTTGACCTTGGCCATCAAGAACTGTTGCAGCAGCTCTAAAGTGTCCAATATTTGTCATACAAGAACCGATGAAAACTTCATCAATTTTATCACCTGCAACGTCACTCATTTTCTTAACGTCATCTGGGTCATTTGGACAAGCAACGATTGGCTCTTTCATTTCATCAAGATCGATTTCAATAACAGCAGCGTATTCAGCGTTTGCATCCGCTTCCATTAGCTCACCATTTTCAATCCAATCATTAACTTCTTTAATTCTTCTCTCGATTGTACCTTTGTGCCCAAAACCATTTGCAATCATTGATTCCATAAGAGCAACGTTTGATCTTAGGTATTCAACAACTGTTTCACGACCTAGCTTGATCGTTGAACCAGCAGCACTTCTTTCTGCAGTTGCATCTGTAAGTTCGAATGCTTGCTCAAGTTTTAGATCTGGAAGACCTTCCATTTCAAGGATACGTCCAGCAAAGATATTTTTCTTATTCTTCTTTTCTACTGTAAGTAGACCATCTTGAATTGCTTGATAAGGAATCATATTTACAACGTCTCGTAGAGTGATACCTGGTTGTAATTTTCCTTTGAATTTAACTAGAACAGACTCTGGCATATCAAGTGGCATAACACCAAGAGCAGCAGCAAATGCTACAAGTCCTGAACCAGCAGGGAATGAAATCCCAAGAGGGAATCTTGTATGTGAATCGCCACCAGTACCAACTGTGTCTGGGATTAGAAGACGATTTAGCCAAGAGTGAATAATTCCGTCACCCGGTCTAAGTGCAACACCTTCTCTGTCTTGAATATAAGTTGGAAGAGTAGCATGAGTAATAACATCACTTGGTTTTGGGTAAGCAGCTGTGTGACAGAAAGATTGCATAACTAGGTCTGCATTGAATTTAAGACATGCAAGTTCAGTCATCTCATCTCTTGTCATTGGCCCTGTTGTGTCTTGTGAACCAACTGTTGTCATTTTTGGAAGACATGAAGTTCCTGGAAGGATTCCTTCAACTCCACATGCTTTCCCAACCATTTTTTGAGCAAGAGTATAACCTTGTCCATCTTTAGCTTCAGTTGTATGTGGTTTTGCAAAAATTCCTGATTCGTTAGCTGTATTTTGACCTAGGGCCGCTCTTGCTTGATCAGTTAGCATTTTACCGATGATTAATGGAACACGTCCACCAGCTCTATATTCATCAAGAATTGTCTCAGGGCTGATATCGTATTTTGCTAGCTCTTCACCTTTTTCATCTAGAATTCTTCCTTCTAGTGGGCGAACTTCAATAATTGTTCCTGTAGTAAGTGCCGATACATCAATTCCTTGAATTGGAAGAGCACCTGAGTCTTCAGCAGTGTTAAAGAAGATTGGAGCAATTGTTGAACCGATAATTACACCACCACGTCTCTTATTTGGAACGTATGGAATATCTTCACCAATACACCAGATAAGTGAGTTACAAGCAGACTTTCTTGAAGAACCAGTTCCAACAACGTCACCTACGAAAGTAACAGGAAGCTTAAACTTTTCTTTAAGGTCTGCAATTTGCTTTGGTCCTTCAGGGAAAAGAGATCCACCCATAACATTTGCGTGAAGTGGGATATCCGCTCTTGTGAATGCAAATGGAGCAGGTGAGAAGTCATCTGTATTGATTTCACCGTCTACTTTGTAAACGACAGTTTTAATTGATTCTTCAATTTGTGGCTTATTAGTGAACCACTCAGCATTTGCCCAAGATTCAATAATCTCTTTAGCAATTGCATTACCACCATCTGCTAATTTCTTAACATCTTCAAATACGTTTACAGCAAGTGGAAGGTTTTTAAGTTCTTTTGCTGCAAGCTTTGCAAGCGCTTCGTCACTGCCTGCAACAATATCAACTAGACCTTGAAGGTTGAAACCACCAACCATCGTTCCTAGTAATTCAACAGCATATTCTTTTGAAATAAGTGAACATGTATGTGCACCCTTTGTAATTCCAATAAGGAAACTTGCTTTTACTTGAGCTGCTGGATCAACACCTGGGTTGATGCGATCTTTTAATAGATCTAAAAGCTCTTGTGTTGGCTCAGTTTCAAGAAGTTTTACAACTTCTGTTGCTTGTTCTTTAGTAAGTGCTAATGGAGGAATACCTTCTTTGGCCCTTTCCTCAACATGTGCGTGATACTCTTCTAGAAAATTAGACATAGATCCTCGACTTTTTTAATTTAGAGTTAAATTCTTTCTTAAACATTATATGAATTATTAATGTTTTTTATCACTTTTATGGGCATATTGCTAGTGGCTTCAGAGGTTACGGCGTGCTGCGTAAATTAAGTTTTTTTAACTCATTGCATATCTTTTCATGGTCGATAATTTCATTATGAAAAAACAAGAGTTTGAATTAGAAATTGAAAAGTTGTGTGAACAAATCTTCTTTAACGAAAAATTATTAGAGTTTATCAATGTTCACAACTCCTACACCTTACAATTTGCAAAGGCATTAAGACAGTCTTTGGATTGTGAAGTCATAAGAGGGGGTCCTGATACGGGAATTTTTGGAAGCCTTCACATGCATACTCTAAAGAATATCAATTGGATTGAAATCTATGCTGGGACAAAGGCCTTAATTGAAATAAAGAACGTTTTCGGACACAAGAGGTACCTAACGATTAGTGCATCTAAATTATCTAATATGGTCAATATGTCTTCAGACTCTGGCTATAGCTTACTTCTTAATGATGTTATGAGCACTGGCTTTTTGGCCGGTATTGAATTTGATTTTCTTCGTTATAAGAAGAGATCTTCTATTACAATTTCCAAATCTCGATCGCGGGCCGCCCAAGAATATGGTGGTACGATCCTTGAGAATGTTAAATTAATCCATAATTTAAGTACTGGTAATACAAAGTCTTTTGAAGACAAGCCTGATCTCAAATACAACTTGATAAGCTTGGCCATTGAATACCACCACTATAATATGATCCTAAATACAGAAGGTACGGGAAAGGATGCTACAGTTCGAAAGATTTATTTATCCCGTGGCTCAAATCTCAGTGATTATTTTGAAAAAGAGGGCTCATTGGATATCTTTCATTTAGATGTAAAAGGAAGTCCATTATTCAATGACAACATGGGCCTAGATCCCTTAGATGGTATTTATCTAAGTTGGAAACCTCATATTATTGATGTCTATCTATTAGAAGAAGCACAGAAACATCCTCGTTTCCCTCAACTTGGAGAAGATATTAGGCAAGATCAAGAAAGTGGAGATGGGGAAGAGGCCGCTTAAGCTAGATTCTACTTTTCTAAAATTGAACTTCATAGTAGATTGAACAAAACTTGAATGAGGAAGGTTTATGAATCAATCACGTGTCGATCATATTGAGCCAAAATTAGTTTGGTCAAATTTTCAAAAATTATTAGATACTCCAAGACCAAGTTATCATGAAGAAGCTGTTCAAACTCTTCTTATGCTCTTTGGAAAAAGCCTTGGCCTAGAAACATACCGCGACGATGTAAATAATGTAATTATCAAAAAAGCTGGACAACATGGAGGAGAGAAATCAGCTCCTGTTATTCTTCAGGGACATCTTGATATGGTTGCTCAAAAAAATGAGGGGAACCCACATGATTTTAAAAATGATCCAATTACAACAATTATCGATGGAGATTGGATACATGCAAATGGAACAACTTTAGGTGCTGACAATGGTATTGGTTGTGCTTTTGCTATGGGATTACTTGAGAGTAAAGATCTTCCACACCCTCCTTTAGAATGTGTCTTTACGGCTTGTGAAGAAGCAGGAATGCACGGAGCGATCGGACTAAAAGGGCACCACTTTGAAGGTAAAGTGATGCTAAACCTTGATACTGAGGAAGAAGATGAGTTAATCATCGGTTGTGCTGGTGGAGTTGATCTTATCTTTGAAAAAGAATTCTCTACACAAGAAGTAAAGACTGAGCTTTACCAATTGGTTATAAAAGGTCTTAAAGGTGGACACTCTGGAATTGATATTCATACTGAAAGATTAAGTGCCAATAAATTAATTCCTCAAGCCTTGGAAAGCGTTGAGTTAAATCTTATTTCAATAAAAGGTGGAACACTTCGAAATGCAATTGCTCGTGAGGCATTTATTGAGTTTAGTGCCACTGAAGAAGAAGTCGCTAAGTTAAGAGGTAAGCTTGAAGAGTTATATCTTAAACACTCTAGCATTGAAGCAAATATAAATTTTGAAGTTAATAAAATTGAAGCTGAAAGTAAAAAAGGCCTATCGATAGAAGATTCAAATAAAATTGTCGCAGCAATAAAGAATTGTTTCCATGGCGTGAAAGCCTGGGATCAAAACTTTAAGGGTGTTGTTGAAACATCAACAAATCTTGGGGTTATTACGCTAGAAGATGGAAACTTTGCGATGGCAAATCTAATTAGAAGCTCTAATGAAAGTGCAAGAGATGCATTTGCTCAAGAAATGATTGATGCACAAAAAGATCTTCAAGCAAAAGCAAAGCTTGAAGGAGCTTATCCTGGTTGGAAGCCTAATCCAGACTCAAAAATTCTAACCATTACAAATGAAGTATA
This sequence comes from Halobacteriovorax sp., assembly GCF_048381875.1. Classification (NCBI taxonomy): domain Bacteria; kingdom Pseudomonadati; phylum Bdellovibrionota; class Bacteriovoracia; order Bacteriovoracales; family Halobacteriovoraceae; genus Halobacteriovorax; species Halobacteriovorax sp. Next base: position 649,528 of record NZ_JBLXBP010000003.1, read on the forward strand.
TAAAGATTTAAGAGGAAGTGAGCCAAAAATCTCTTCAATCCATGCTGGGCTAGAATGTGGTATTTTATCAAAAGCAATGCCTGATGTGGATATGATTAGTTTTGGACCTAATATTACAGGTGCACATTCTCCTGATGAGCAAGTTTCAATTTCTTCAGTTGAAAAAACTTGGGTACTTTTCCTAGAAGTAATTAAGAGGCTTATCTGATGGTTGCTATCGCTTTAAAAAATAACTTAACGACAATACTTGTCTATTTAATTGTTGTTCAAATACCGATGCTTATCGTTTATTACTTTGCTGATGAGCTAGGTATTTCAAACTTGTGGCTTTATTTTATTTGTTTAATTATCGGGTTAAGGATTGCATTCTTTAAAGATGATTATTTTAAAAAGCGCGTTGAAGGAGGCCTATTTAAACAGCTTCAATCAAAGTTTAAAAAATCTCCATCAAAAAGTGAAATCGTTAAAGCATTAAATATGACGATGAGTTTTAGAGATGCAATATTCTTTGGCAACTTAATCCTCCTTCTTATCCTTACTGCATTGTTTAACCAATTTTAACTTATAATATTTAGATAGAGCGTCGAAACAGTTATTGTGAAACTGTCTTTGACGCTATTTATATTATTATTTGTAAGCCTATTAATTCACTCCTGTCGTGATGTTCGTCGAGATATAAGCTCAATTGATGAGCTCTTTCTTGGAGAAGCGCATACCTTTAGTGCAAAGATCACAACTCTTAGAAATAATGGTAAGCGAATCACTATATCAGGAGGGTGTGAAAACGGTGCAAAAGTCTCTTTCTCTTCAGAGTTCTTAGTAAGAGGAGATTCAAAAACAGTAGATTGTGAAGATGGGCTTTATGAGAAGAAGCTCTTCTTTCAAGATGATATTGAAGGACGAATGTGGGTTCAGGTTAGGCATTTAAATCAAAGTATTGATGTACTTGTCCCTTTTGTTGATACAAAAAATCCAAGTCGTGTCATTTTAACATCTCCAGTTCCTGGCTATCGTTATGGAAATAGTATCTTTTTTTCAGGTCGATGCGAGCCAGGTGCAAAAGTTTTTATAAGAAGCTCTTATCTTGATAGCGTTCTTCGAACTGTTGGTTGTGCTAATGGTGTGTTTATTTCTTCAGTGTATTTAAAAGATAGTATCGCAGATGAAAGTCAGATCATCTTCTCTTTGTATCAAGTAGACCCTTATGGAAATAGTTCCTCGCCGATAAGGATAAATGTTGAATACCAAAATATTATGAACTCGATTACTTTAGATGAACAAATGATACCACTTGGTGATGAAGAAGCATCGATAAGTGGTAGCTGTGGTGAATTTGATTTTATAAGTATCGAAGGAGAGCAAGTTGCTTGTGAAAATAAAAGGTTTAAATACGTCTTTGATAAGTACTTGGTAGGGCAGGGGAAGAATAGGTCGTTTAGAATAGTTGTCGTTGAGGGACTTAAAACTAACGGGGCCCGCTCAAATGCAAAAATTGCCATTGTCTATAATCAATTATTTGAAACTAATCCAAGATTTTATTCTCCCACGGGTACTTACGATATACGTGAACGTAATAAACTGGTTGTAAGTGGGACTTGTGGGAAAACCTATTTCAAAGGAAGTGTTAGGCTTTATACAGCGAAAAATCCAAATATATTAAACAGTGGTGAAACAATTCCATTGAACTTTGATGGGAGCTTTTATGTTAAAAGTAATGAGTTCAGTTTAAAAGGAGAGGAGAGGATATATGCAGAATGTAGAGACTTTTATATAAAATACAAGACTAATAATTTCTATACTGATTTTAACTTTGTGGATACTTCAGATATTAATCGATTAAAAAAAGACTTATTCTTTGAGACTCCTACGATCTCACTTACTGGTAATTGTTTGAGAAAGGGACGAGTCGTTATTACCAATACAAGAGATGGTAAGACCATGAAGAGTGACTGTGTTGGAGGAGAGGTCCAATTTATTTTTGAATCTAGTCGCTTATGGGGTAAGGATGTATTTGAAGTATACGAAGAAGATGTTTTTGAAGACTTAAAGAGTGAGAAACAACTCTTTACGATCAATTATAATATTTTCCCAAATTATCCTTCTCGATTATATATTGAAGCACCTTCTCCTCTATGGGGCTCTCTTTATCATGATGTAATTTTATATTGGAATTATGGGCCTGGAGATGTTGGTGATGAGACTGACTATGGCATTTATTCTCGAGATAGTTATATACAAGCTCAGTGGAAAGAAATACCGAGAGGGACGAGAAATATTGTTATAAGAGGACGTGATTTAGTAAAATTAGGTTACGAAGAGTGTAGTCAAGTCCAGCTATTTTTAAAAGTACAAAATCCTAATAAAGATCGTACTGTCATTGTTGAGTCGAAAGGGTTTTATTTTGACTTTACTCCACCGCAACCGATTGAGGTTTTAGATGTCGACTATTCACCTTTATTTAAAAAAATGTTACCGGAATTTAAAATTTCTGAAGTCGATGACAATTGTAGTGATTATATTAAACATGATTGGTTAAAAGGCATTCAATGGTATGAAGTAAGACTTTATAAAATTGATCTTATTAAAAGTAATATTGATTTAATTGATGAAATGTTTCTGTTTGAATTATCCGATATTAATAAAACACAAAGAGTTTTTGATTTAAAAGGTGTTTACCAAATTGGAATTGTGGCTGTTGATATGGGACTAAATCGTTCTAAAGAATATCGTTCAATTATGTTCTCATGGAATTAGAGAAATAAGAGGGCACGGAGGCCCTCGTTTTATATAACTTAATAATGCCAAGGAAACCTAGAGAAGTCCTGATCACGTTTTTCAACGAAAGCATCGCGGCCTTCTTTTGCCTCTTCTGTTCCGTAGGCAAGTCTTGTTGCCTCACCGGCAAAGAGTTGCTGACCAACTAAACCATCATCAAGAAGATTGAATCCAAACTTAAGCATACGCATTGCTGTTGGAGATTTCGAATTCATCTCTTTTGCCCATTCAAGTGAAACTTTTTCAAGTTCAGCATGTGGAACGACTTTATTTACCATTCCCATTTGGAATGCTTCTTCAGCACTGTAGTTAAATCCACAGAAGAAAATTTCTCGTGCACGCTTTTGTCCACACTGACGTGCAAGATAAGCAGATCCATAACCTGAATCAAAAGAAGCAACATCTGGATCAGTTTGTTTAAAGATTGCATGTTCTTTAGAAGCAATTGTCATATCACAAACAACATGAAGTGAGTGTCCACCACCTACTGCCCATCCAGGGACTACGGCCACTACAACCTTAGGCATAAAACGGATGAGTCTTTGTACTTCAAGGATGTGAAGTCTACCTAATTTGGCCGGATCAGGAGTTCCATCACCATCAACATATTTATAACCATCTTTACCTCTGATTCTCTGGTCTCCACCTGAGCAGAACGCCCATCCACCATCTTTTGGTGAAGGTCCGTTTCCAGTAATCAGTACAACACCTACATCACTCCACATTCTTGCGTGATCAAGAGCTCGGTAGAGCTCATCCACTGTTTGTGGTCTAAATGCGTTGCGGCATTCTGGGCGATTGAAAGCAATTCTCACTGTCCCTTGGTCGACAGCACGATGATAAGTAATATCTTTGAAGTCGAAACCTTCAACTTCTTTCCAAGCACTTGCGTCAAAAATATCTGAAACCATTTTGATCTCCTTTTTGCTCAATATAAAATGACTGAGTTAAAGTGTCATTCATAACTTTATATGCGGCCCGTCTAAACATATTGTTTCTAATGCGCTCAAATAGAGATATGAAAAAACTAATACTAGCTCTATTTTTTATTCTTTCTGCAGGCTTCGTCTTTGCAGAAGTAACTGTAACTATTGATGGCCAGAGATACTTTTGCTCTGTAGATGGAAGGCCACCACAAGATCGTGAATGGAGATGTGTCCCTCATTGTACTAGAAGAAACTTTGATGGGGATTGCATGCGTTACGGACAGGATTATTGTGGTTATGATGCGACTTGTATTAAACGTTGTGAAAGACGTGATACAAGTGGTGATTGTACGAGATATGGCGATGATATCTGCCGTTCAGAACAATAATAAGAAATAGTACCGTTATTTAACTCTTTTTATTTCTTCAACTTTTATATGAAAGTGGGATGTTTCTGTCTCTGTTTCACCACTTATTAAAAAGATTGTGTCGCGATTATAGCTAGTATCTTCCCCAAGTAAGCTTGGGTTCATTTTTACTAGTAATAATCCGAAGCTATCTTGTATTAAATAGAAGTCATTTTTTAGAGATTTAAATATTGTACCTTGAATACGAACATTTTTTTTGTCACTTGGTGATCGACGAAGTTCACTAGTTTTATAAATACTCCCTTCTTCTTTTCCTAGATAGAGTCCTGGGCTTGAGCAACCAAGAAGGGTGGTGAATAGAAATAATTGAAAGTATTTTGCCATGGATAAATTGTATTTAATATTTCCCGCTTTGACTATAGAAGTTAGTCGGCCCATAATTAAGGAATGAAAATGATTCAAAAGATAATTATTTGTACTTTATTGATAACAACATCTTACGCCGACTTTAACGGCCGTTGGAGTGGTGAAGGCTTTGCAAAGACAACCTCTGCTTCAAGCCCATGTGAAAATGTGTATTTTCGACTTTCTCTTTCTCAAGAAAAATTTAAAATTCAAGATGGTGGATATAACTGTAGTGGATTAAGCGCTGAGTATCCATATTCTGTCTTTACGATTCAAGGAAGGGACCTAATTTATAAAGGTGAAATCTCTGGTCGCATTAGTGATAATGAGATAGAAATATTTTCAATAGAAGATGGCTTTCAATTACTTTTTACAAAAATTGATAATCAAACAATTAAAGTAGAAGAAAGATGGCAAGATGGTGATGATTTTCTCGTAATCAATTCATCTTTAGAATTAATTAAATAAGAAGGTTTTGTGATTAAAGATAATATGGTTTCTGGCTTTAGCTTTATCAAGCACGGGCTCACTCTTGAATATCCAATTTTAGAAAGTGTTCAAAGTATAGATCCACTCTGTGATGAGGTGGTTATTAATGTTGGTTTTGAAACTCCTGAGTGTGACAAAGATGACGGAACTTATGAATACCTAAGAGATAATCTTACAGGAGAGCGATATAAGTTTATCAAGTCATGGTGGGACCCATCAATAATGAGTCGTGGACTTATTCTTTCTCAACAAACAAATATTGCAATGGAAGCTTGTAAGGGCTCAATCGGCCAATATATCCAAGGTGATGAGGCCATTCATGAAGATGACCTTCCTCTAATTGAAGAAGGAATTAGAAAAATGGTTGATCGTAAAGAAATCGAAGGACTTCTTTACAATTATACTCATTTTTTTGGAAATACTGATCTTTATAAATTTGATCCTCATTCATATCGTAAAGAAGTGAGAACTGTTAGGCTTGGAATAGGGCTTGAGAGCTATCTTGATGCTCAAGGGTTTCGTTTTTCAGATGGCAGAAAGCCGAGTGCAATAGAGACTGGTGCACGTATTTTCCACTATGGATGGGCCAGAAGAGAGAATGCGATGTCTGATAAAAAGCGTGCATTTGAAAAACTTTATTTTGGAAAAGATCATGAATCTGAAGAGTATACATACGATCGAATCTTTGGGCTTAGAAAATTTGAAGGAACACACCCTGCATTGCTCAAGTCTTGGATTGAAAAAAATCATAATGATGTAACATTTGAACAATTAAATGACCCACGTATCTTTGCTAATTTTAAGAATTGGATTCGTTTAATGGTAGAAGAATATACCGGCCATATGATAGGTGAGTTTCGAAACTATAAAAAGATTAAGTAAATTAAGCTGCTTTTTTATAATTATCGAGTTTTTCTTGGGCCTCCATAAATTCTTCAAATTCTCTGCGTAGAGTTGCATCAGTCATTCCGTCTGAAATTAAGTCAAAGGCAAAGTGAAAGAACTCTCTCCAATTATTTTCTAATTCTTGATTCCAATTATTTAAATGATATGTCTCTAGAGCTTCGAGAAAAGCTTGCTCAAAAACAGGAAAATAGACTTCTGAAATATCAACTTTAAATTGGTATTCTCCAAGACCTCGCAGATAGTATTTCAAATAACTAGGTTGGTTCAGATTTTTCACCGCAATAGTCATGGCACGAGATGCAAGGGCATTGAGGTTTTCAAAATCAACATGACGAAAAAGCTTTTGCATATCTGGCTCGATAATGAAGACATTATCAAAGAATGTACGCCAGAAATTCGTTAGGTTAGGCTCGATACGATAAAAGGACTCTTTAATTGCTTGTGTGTCAAATCGATAATTTATGACCATTTTCAATTCCCATTTGTTGTTACTATCTAGCTAGCGCATCGTATCTCTAGTAAATGATCATGATTTAATTTTTCTTAAGATTGAGTTGAGTCTATTATTTACAGATTGTATGAGATACGAGAATCTAAGCTAAGCATAGGACATCATGAAAATACTAGAAGTTAATGATTTAACATATAATTTTGATCGTAAGTCGATCTGCCAATTTGATAAAATCTCTTTTGATTTAAATAAAGGAGAGGTTTTAACTCTTTTAGGTCCTTCGGGGACAGGAAAGACTACTTTATTTAATATCCTCTGCGATAGGTTAACTCCGCTTTCTGGAGAGGTAAAAAAAAGTCATGACCTAAAAATTGAGATTGTTTCTGGTGTTGATGGCCTTAATTGGGATAAGACAGTATTCGAAAATATTGAAGATCATCTCTTATTAGATAATCCTGAAGCGGACTCTAATCGAGTTAGAGATATGATTGAGATTTTTGGCCTTGAATATAAGGACCATAAACGTTTAGATGAATTATCTGCGGGACAATTACAAAGGCTTTTATTTGCTCGTTCAATGGTTATCTCGCCAGATGTACTTCTCTTAGATGAGCCATTTTCAAATATTGATGAGTTTTTAAAAGCGACTTTATGTCATGAAATATTTGAAATATTTAAAGAAAATGAGATTTCCTTAATCTTCATTACCCATAATTTGAAAGAAGCTTACTCTTTAAGTGATCGTTTGATGTACTTAAGTGGAGCTAAACTTCAGGTATATAATAACCCTTACGATTTTTACCGAAGACCTCTTACTATCGATGCTGCTCGTTTTGGCGGGCTCGTCAATCTCGTTGCTGGTCCTGTTATTGGGCGAGCGGATAAGAGTTTAACTCTTAAAAATGACTTCGGTCAATTTGAGGTCATTGATGATATTGGTATTTCTAATCAATTTGCTTACCTTGCTTTTCGTCCTAAACATTTGAAAGTAACTCCTGATGGTGACATAAAGGGACGTATTAAAGTCATTCGCCGTTTTGGTGAATTTGATATTTTAGAAGTGGCATCGACAAATTCTAAAATTCTACGTGTACAAGTTGATGAGGCAAGTAGCTTCCAAGTAGGACAGCAACTATCCCTATCAATTGATGTGGCCAATTCTTTCCTTTTACCAGCTTAGGAAAAACTTAACCAATTCTTGTCTTCGCTGTAATTAAAAGCTCCCATAAAATATTGTGAATATATTTCTCTTGGGAGCGGATCATGAAATTCTTAATTATAGGCTTTTGTATTATTCTCTCGATACTTGCATTTGCAGGAGATATTAATACTAAAAAGAGCTTCATTAAATGGCACGCTACTAAAGTCGGTGGAGAGCATTGGGGCCATATCAAATTTAAGGATGGTAATATCCAAACTAATGATAAAGGAGAGCCGATAAAAGCTTCCTTTACTGTTGATATGAGTACAATCGATGTTCGTGATTTAGAAGGTGAATGGAAAGAGAAGCTGCAAAATCACTTAAGAACAGGCGACTTCTTTGAGATTTCAAAATATCCAACAGCGACAATGGAGACTTCAAATATAAAAAAGATTGGAGATAATAAATATCGTGTGAAGGGAAACTTCAAAATAAAGAATAAGATTCAGCCTATAACTTTTGATATGACCTATAATGGTAAGCTTGCCAGTGGAAGTTTCAGCTTTGATCGAACAAAGTTTGGAATTATGTACCGTTCAACTTTACTCGGCACGTTAGGAGACAAGGTCATTCACGATAAGGTTGATTTAGAGTTTAAGGTTCAATAACGACTTTACAAAAACTTGACGCAGTTATCATAATAAAAGTGTGCATGGATCTGGGATCTATGCTACTTTAGCCTCATATGAAGGCTGGAACTATAAAATATGCATTTTTTGAAAAGGATCACTACTTAATTCCCATTACGAGAAGAAGTAAGAATCCTATTGCTGACTATAAGAAAGAGTTAGTTGAAAAATCAATTGAGAAAGAATTAAATCTCAAGGTGAAGCATATTAGCTCTAAGTCAATGATTGAAAAAGGTGACAAGAAGCTAAAGTAATTGCTTTTCCTTAGGTATTTCTACTGTCACAAAGTTTCCACTTCTCCACGGATCATCAAAACTTAACTTACTAGCAACTAATTGCAGTCCGATATCGTTTCCGTTTCCTTTCCCATAGCGTGGATCTCCCATGACTGGAAAACCAAGTTCAGTAAATTGAATACGAATCTGGTGCTTGCGTCCCGTAATAAGTTTTACTTCAACAATGGAAGTTTTCTCTAGCTTCTTTTTAACAGTATATTCTAAGATGGCCTCTTTTCCATCGATAACACTTTCAAGTCTCTTTGACTCTGGAGGATGGCCTTTTACTTCAGCTTGATAAGTCTTTTCAATCTTATGATCTTTAATTTGTTGAGAAAATGCTCTTGCTCCTTTCTTTGTGTAAGCAATAATCATGACACCTGAAGTTTCTTTATCGAGGCGGTGAATGAGAAAAGGCTCGCGTCCCATGCGCTTATGAAGCTCTCTTAAAATTGTGTAACTATCACCATACTTCGTCCCTTGGCATAGAACGCCAACTGGTTTGTAGTAAACACCATAGTGATGAGTTTCGTGAAGGCATTTAAGCTCACTCATATCTTGTTCTTGAATATTGAGATCAACAAAGAGTTTGATGGTTTGACCACGCTTTACTTCATACTTGGCCTTGCGAATACGCTCTGGCTTTGCTGACTTTATCCAACAAGCACCTTGTTTCATAAGATTTTTAATTTTTATCTTTGATAATTCAATATTTGATTTTTCACATTTTGATGCGAGAAGATCAACTGCACTCATATCTGTATGGGCCTTGGCCGTTACGGTAAACTTATTAGTCATATCTATTTCTTATCCATTATAAAAAGGGCAGCCGCTGCATCCACTTTGGCAACAATCGTTAATATCCGCATCTTCATCGACTCTCAAATTAGGTGAGACGAGTGAAAGACTATAGGTTTTTAGTCCTCTTACCATACCGATGAAAGTAAAGAGGTCTGGATTTTCGAGGGGAGTTTGCATTGTTCCTAGATTTAGTGAAAGGGCAAGGTGATGAGCAATTGAGCGCGTATCACAAAGGATATTAAACTGCGCTGAACTCTCTTCATTTAGAGTCACGATGAATTTTTCACTATAGGAGTCGATGATATATTCTTTCATTAGCTTCCAATTGATGGCCAAATATTGTAATTTAATCTTATGTACTACGACTTTCCAATTCAATATGATGAACCTGTTTTTAGGCCACCTTCTGAAGGTCGCTCCCTTCTTATACAACAAACCATTGGCTGCTCCAATAATAAATGTACTTATTGCAATATGTACCGTTCAAAAACCTATAAAGAGCGAAACCCGTCCGAGGTCGTGGAGGATATTCGCAAGGCCGGTGCCTATTATCGCCGCTTTGAAATGCGTCCGTCTAAAGTATTTTTATGTGATGGCGACGCTCTTGGTGCTCCTACAGAGGATATCTATAAGAGTTTACTGGCAATTAGGGAAGAATTTGGGGATATACGAGTGGGCGTTTATGCCACAGCTCAAAATATGCTGGATAAAACAGATGAGGAGCTACGTTTTCTTAAGGAAGCTGGACTTGGGATCTGCTACCTCGGAATGGAGAGTGGGTGCGATAAAGTTCTTCATATGACCGTAAAAGGCAATACGGCCCAAGATATGATTGATGGCTCATTGAAAGTAATGGCCGCTGGTATGAAGTTATCAGTTATTGCTATGCTAGGGCTTGGTGGAAAGAAGCATACCCAAACGCATGTGGTAGAGACGGCTAAAGTTCTGTCTAAAATTTCTCCTGATTATCTCTCGTTTCTCACAACTATGGCCGTTGAAGGAACGCCATATCATCGAATGGTGACACGAGGCTTTGAGATGCTTACGACAAAAGAAATTCTCGGTGAAATGCACGATATTTTAAGTGGAATTCAGGCAAGTCGTGAGATTTTACTTCGAATTAACCATGTTTCTAATATGTATCCTATTGGAGGAAGCCTGCCACAAGACCAGGCAACGATAATTCAACAAGTTAAGCAGTGGTACAATGAAGCTCCTGTGGGAACTTATCCACCAAAACCTTCACATATGTAGGAATTCGCAGTATAAAAAGCTCATGTTTGAAATGACTCAAGACCAATTCACAATCGCTTTTATTATTCTATCTGTTCTGATCTTTATACTTTCGATTGGAGTGGGCTTCTTTTACATAAAATTAAAAGAGGAAACTCGAAAGAGAATTGCTGAACACGATAAGATGGAAGCAAGAGAAAAAGAACGTCAGGCTTTTGTTCGCGATAGCCTTATTACAATTGCACGTGCCTTTGTGCAAAAGCAGTGTGAAGCCAGTGAAGCTTGTATCAGAATTAGAATGCTAATTGATCGCGTTGACTTCGTTGAAAACACAGACTTTCCTGTTATCTTTTCAATGTATGAAGAGATCAAACACTTTGATACTCATCAAGCAAGAAAAGACCTTTCAAAACAAGAGCGTTTCAACCAAGATAAACAGCGATTTGCCATTGAAGACAAACATATGGATAATTTAGTTATTGAATGTGAAAAGTTAATAACTAATTTATCGGCCAATTAATGCAATATTACGTCCACAATCTGAATCCAATCGCTATTGATTTTCTAGGAATAAAAATTGCATGGTATTGGCTGGCCTATTTCCTTGGCTACTTCTGGACACTCTATTTTGGAAAATATTTAATCACAAAAGAAAAACTCAATATTAGTTTTACTCATTACTTAAACTATCTCTTTGTAGGCTTCCTCGTCATGCTGGCCGGAGGGAAGATATTCTATATTCTCTTTTATAACTTCTCCTATTATGCAGCTGACTTAAAAAGAGTTTTTTATTTTTGGCAGGGAGGAATGAGCTTTCATGGAGCCTTGCTAGGTGCTGCTCTATGGACTTTCTATTACGCTAAGAAACACGGCCTGAAGTTTCTAGAGTTAACAGACATTGTAGTAACTGGTGTAGGTATTGGAATTATGCTTGGCCGTATTGCAAATTTCATTAATGGAGAACTGGCCGGGAGAGTTACTGATGTCTCTTGGGCGGTGATATTTCCAAAGCTCTATGATATGAGTCCACGCCATCCTTCACAACTTTATGAAGCTCTCCTAGAAGGTCTTGTCCTATTTATTATTCTCTTTGCTTGTAAGAAGAATTTAAAAAGGCCAGGACTAAACTCTGGCCTATTTCTGATTATCTATGGAATTTCTCGTTTTATCGTTGAGTTCTTTCGAACACCGGACTCTCAAATTGGTCTCTTCTTCGATTTATTCTCAGTAGGGCAATTCTATTGTGCAGTGATGATCCTAATTGGAATAGGAATTATTTCTTTGCCTTCTCGTTAATAGCATTTTCATATTGCTTTAGAAGTTCAGGATCAACTTCTGTTGGTGTAATTTTTCTAAAACTCTTACGAGCATTAATCATATTATCACACCTGTGAACGGCACCGTCCCCCTCAACTGGAACATTTTTACGTCCATCTTTCATCCATGTAATTTCTTTTCCACAATAACGACATGATGCCATGAGTAACTCCCTGATTATAAAGCAATTTAGAGTGTTAATTTTAGTCTTTTTGGGTTATTCTAACAACCATAAAAAACATCCGGAGTGCATAGTGTTAGATATAAAATTTATCAGAGAAAACGTTGATCTAGTAAAAGAGGTTATTGCTAATAAAGGTGTTGGCCTTGATCTTGATGAATTATTAACAATTGATGGAAAACTCTCTGAACTAAAAACTAAACAACAAGAATTGCAAGAGAAGAGAAATGCTCACTCAAAGCTAATTCCTAAAGCATCCAATGAAGACAGACCAAAACTTATTGCTGAAGGTAAAGAAATTGCCGCTCAGCTTAAGGAAATGAATCCTGAAATAAGTGAACTTGAAGAAAAATTTAAGACGTTAATGTACTTAACTCCAATGCCTCCATCTAAAGATGCGCCAATTGGAAAAGACGATACTGAAAATGTTATTTCTCGAGTTGAAGGAGAGAAGCCAAACTTCTCATTCACACCTAGACACCACGTTGATATTTTAGAGATGAACGAATGGGCAGAGTTTAAAAATATCGCAAAAGTTTGCGGGTCTCGCTCTTACTCTTTAAGAAATGATATGGTTCTTCTAGAGATGGCCATGCACCGTATGGCACTTGATATGCTAATTGAGAAGGGATTCACTCTTGTGTCTTCACCTTCAATGGCAAGGGAAGATGCTCTCTATGGAACAGGTCACTTTCCAACAGGAAGAGAAGACGCTTACTATATTCCAGATCATGATATTTACTTATCGGGAACTGCTGAAGTTCAACTAAATAGTCTTCACGGTGGAGAAATCCTAAGCGAAGCAGACCTACCAATTCTCTATGCTGGATTTTCGCCATGTTTTAGAGGAGAGGCCGGAAGTTATGGAAAGGATGTAAAAGGTTTAATCCGTGTTCACCAATTCCAAAAAACAGAACAATTTATTATCTGTAAAGGAGAAGAGGCTGAGTCTGAAAAATGGCACAACGCCCTTCTTGAAACAGCTGAAGAATTTTGTAAGCATCTAGAGCTACCTTACCAAATTCTAGAAGTTTGTACTGGAGATATGGGAGCAGGGAAGTATCGTATGTTCGATATTGAATGCTGGGTACCAAGTGAAGAGAAGTATCGTGAGACTCACTCATGTTCTGCACTTCACGACTGGCAATCAAGAAGAACAAATACTCGTTATAGAGATGCTGATGGAAACGTAAAGCATGTTTATACTCTAAATAATACAATGGTTGCGACTCCAAGAATCTTGGTACCATTTATTGAAAACCACCAACAAGAAGATGGATCTGTTTATATTCCAGAAAAACTTCGTATGTATATGGGTGGGAAAGAGTTCCTAAAAGGTAGAAGTAATAAATAATAGATATTAAGGGAGGATAAGGCTTAGCGTTTGAATCCCTTGATGTGCACTTGAAAGTTTTAGTTCACAACCATGAGACTTTGTCATGGATTGAGCAAGGCCAATCATATTACTATTTGTCGTTAACATCTCGCCCTTAAGAATCTTAACGCCACGTTTTTTAGCTTCAACTATAAGTAGAGAAAGAAGTTCTTTTCCAACTCCCATTCCTTGAAATTTATCAATAATAGTTATAGCGAATTCAGCTTCTTCTTGATTTTCTCGGAAAATATCAAAGCGAGCGATTCCCATAGGATGAATAGGTGATGTTGCTGTGATTGCACCAATTGCGTAGTGAAACCTCTTATCATATTCAGTCAGGCTTATAAGTTCTTTGCCTGTTAGGCCTTTCTTAGCAGCAAAAAAGCGATGGTAAATAGATTTAGGTTGCATTTCCTTGATGCCTTCAAGGATGAGTTTCTTGTCAGAAGCCGAAACTTCACGAATTAGGGCCTTATGTCCTTTAAAATCGTAAATATGTTCTAACGATACTGCTTCCACATTGAAATCATAGCACAGCTTCTCTTTTCAAGTATAGAGCTAGTACTTATAAAGCGGAATATTTTGACATGAGATACCGTAAATGCGTAAAATTAATAGTAAAGTACTTATGGAGGAGACTTAATAATGGATAATTTCTACCCACTTAAAAAAGTGGCCGATATATATGGTGACCCAAATTTAAAATTTACGATTCAAGACTTAGAATCGCAAAATAAAATTCCAAGCTCCCGCAAGTACCGTAGTGGCGCAATCTTTAGAAAAGGTTGGCCAACTGGGTTACTTCCACAAATAGGTGAAGAGGTTGGATATTTCAAAAAGTTTGAAAAGTCGACTTCAGTTTGTGTTTTTACGACAAAGGGTGGAGTTTTAAAATCAACTCTTGCTTTAAACCTTGCTCGTACAGCTGCATTACACGGACAAAGAGTTTGTGTTGTCGGTCTTGATATTCAGGGAGATGTCACAACGTCTTTAGGTTATGACTCTGAGGTTGATGATGGTGAAGACCTTGGTGAACTGATTCAGCGTTTAGATCAAACAAAAGGACTCTGTGATTACTTTAGTGGTGAAGCCACTTTAGAAGATGTGATTGTTCAGGTTGGTCTACCTAATCTCTTTATCATTCCAGAAACACCTGAGTTAGTTGCTTTAAATGATTCTTTAAATAATATTAACCGACGTGAGTTTTGGTTAAAAGAACGTGTTATTGATCCTTTAAAAGAACATTTTGACCTTGTGATTATGGACTGTTCTCCAAATTGGAATAAGTTAACTACAAATGCTCTTGTAGCATGTGATGCGCTAATTTCTCCTCTGGAGTGTAAGATTAATAACTTTAGAAACTTTAGAGTTTTCTCACACTTCTTAAAAGAATTTAAAGATGAAATGAGATTAGATTTTGAATCTATTTTTGTTCCAACAAAATATTCTTCTAATAAAAAACTAAGTAACGATATCCTTAATTGGTACTACGCCAATGTTGAAGGCTGTACGACAATTGGAATCAAGGAATCAGTTAGCGCAGAAGAAGCAATGGCCTTAAACCTTTCAATTGCAGAACACGCAAGTGGAAAACCGATTGCAAAAGATACGATTGAGCTATTTAAGCAAATTCATAAAGCAATTGAAAAGTCGCATTCACGTCGATCAAATCAGTCTGAATCATTGAAGCATCAAGCGCGTGTTATGGGTGGGATTGCAAATAGCAATCTTGGCAACCTTGGGGCGTCACTTGGACATGGGGTTTAAACTATGGCAATTGGCCTAGGCGATTTAGCCGCTAAAAATAAAGTAGCAACTCAAAAAGTAGGAGAGGTAAGAAAGACTTCTCCTATTAATAATGATCTTCTAAAGAATCATAATGAAGCCACTGAAAAAAATAATCGTCAGAACCAATTAAGGCCATGGGAGGCAAAGTCTCAGGCCCAAAAGAGTACAGTAGCATCTCTTGCTGTTAAAAAGGCAAGTGAGGTTGCTATGAAAAATGAAGCTATGGCCCGTGAACTTAGAAAGAGCTTTACTAGTGCTCAAAAAGAGCTAGAGCTTGAAATGTATATTGAAAATCGTGAAAAAGAATTTCTTAATATGGATAATTCACGTGATCTAAATAAATCTAGAAAGAGAATCCATACACATCGATCTTTTCTAAAAAGATTAAGAGATTCACTCTTTAGGTCTTAGACTCTTATCAATTTTAAAATTCTCAAATTCTCGATCATTAAAGCAATGGAGAATTTTATTTGTATATTTCTTTAAAAGTACTTTTTGATTTCCACCTTTAAAGAATTCATTGAAGGCCTTGGAACATAGCTTCTTTGTAAACTTATGATCAACTTCGCTACACTTTTCAATAAACTTACAAGAGTGAGGGTAGCCTCGATAGCACTTCATCGATTCGATATCGCAACTTTCTTCGCTTACTTTCTTTCCATCACATGAAAAGAATAGGGCAGTAAAGCTAAGAAGAAAAAAAATATTAAATAACGCCTTCATCAATGAGAATGTCCTTAAATTTATTAATAATATCATGTTCGAAATCATCAATATGTTTCACTGTTATTTCCATGAGAGCATCTCTTGGATTCATTCCAGATATTGTTACATGCTTATCATATGTATTAACTAGGGATAGAATCATAATCGGTAAAGTTAAATTCTTAAGCTTATTTGGCCCTTTCCCTGTTAGTACTTCTTCGTGATTGACGATTAACTCAAGAACACCTTTTTTAACCCAAGGTCGATCTTTTAGAGCACTAATGGCGTCCTTTACATGTAGGCCATATATTCTTTGCTCATCATCATTCATATCTTCTTTATGTTTTTTGAACAACTCTTGATCTTGTTTGTTTAGTCTTGTTAAACCTACATCGTGTAAAAGAGCAGCAGTCGAGATATTAGAAATTTCTTTGTCACTACATCCCATTCGAATTGCTAATCTCGTTGCCAAGCTTGCAACATTTATAGAGTGTGCGATTACAAGATCTGTATCAATAGTTTTCTTCTCAAAAAATTCTTTTAAAGCATCTGGACCAGTTTCTAAAATTTTCTTAAGTTTTTGAGCTGCCACTTCAGTCATTTCATAACTTTTTTCACTATCTGGGTTTTGAAATGATTGCTCTACGGCGGTTAGACATGCTCCTTCAACCACAGCAACTTTTTGCTCTAAATCAAGATCTTTATCTTCAAGTTTTTCATTCATGAGTTCTTGAATATATGTTTGATACATATGGATATCTTTATCATCGATATAGAATTTAGCCACTTTCTGTTTCGTTAACTTTTCTAATTTATCTGTTGGAATCAGAGTTCCGGCTTCCTGATACTTTAAGTAAGTCTCTTTAAAATAAATATAGAGATCAAAAGTGATCGTCTTGGATGGACTAATAGTTGTAATTTGTAATGGTATAAACTTCATCTCTTCTCATTAAATTATATCTATACTATTAGTGTATTTCTAAAACGTGTTTATTACAATAATAGAGGAGAATTATTCTTCTTTAAATAGGAACTTTAAAAGAGACAAGAGTTCCAGGATTTTGGTTTTCAATGATGAAGGTTATGTTTAAGAGTTCAGAATAAGAGCGAATAATAAAGTATCCAAACCCTGATCCTTTCTCTCCAAGTGTACCAATACTTATACCTGTATCATGATGGTTTTTTATTTTTTGAATTTTTTCTTTTTTGATACCAATACCATTGTCAATAATATCAATGACTAAGTGATCGTTCTTAAGTTTTGAATCTATTTTTATGAAACCACCTTCTGGTGTGAACTTAATTGCATTAGAGATGACGTTTCCAATAATTTGATGAGTGAGAATTGGAAGGTTAGAAACGATAACCTGATTTATATTATCTTGGTTAATTTTAAGCTTTATATTTTTTCTATCACATTGAGGTCGAAATATTGTCTCAATATTATTTATTAATTCCTTGAGCGCAAAAGCCTTCATCTCTGGTTTGTTATTTATTAAGGCTTGTTCTGACTTAACATTATCGAGAATATCTTTTATATGGTTTGTCGCTGAATAGATCTTTGGCCAAGCTTTTTTATCATCGACATGGCCTCTTCTTAAGTATCGACTAGCATAACCAGAGATCACAAATAGTGAGTTGGCAATATCATGAGAAAGTACTCTGAGCAGTCGAATATACTTTTGTTGATCAAGATTTTTGATCTTATTAATTTCATTTTCTTTTTTGATTCGATTAATTTTTAACCCTAGTGCAATAGATAACACAAAAGTCTCGATAATATTTCCAAAAAGAATGGAGTGTTGTGTGTAGAAGTTATATTCAATGAGTCCATATGAGGATGCAAAATAAGCAAATGCACTTGCATATAAAATAAGCCATGAAAGTAAATAAACCTTTGACTCTGAGCTTGGACTTTTAAAGTTAATATAAATTGTCGTTCCAAGAACAGTTATACAGACATACAGAATGTATAAGTCAATGACTGTTCCAACTGGAATCGTCCCAATCCATACTTCATTAAGGCTAATGAGTGTGCAGCATATAATCCATATTATTGTAGAGATGATCTTTAAGCATCGAAAAAGTTTTTGATTTATTTTTTCAAAATCTAAAAGCTTATAAGCGAAGGTGAAAGTAAAAAATGCGGCAGATGTACTAAATACACCGAGAATACTTTTTAGAAGATATAAACCTAGTATATTTTGAAGATATCCCGTGAGTGTCATTACTGTTAAGGATACAAAGAATAAGAAACTTGAGTATATGAAATAGTCCGTTTCGCGTACAAGAAAAAATAGTACAAAGTTATAAATTAGTAAGGATAGGATTATCCCAAAGTAGAGTGTATTTAATATGATATGGGCATATTCTGTTTTAAAGAAATTATTTAAACTGTATAGGTTTACTTCAGAGTCTAATCGATGAATAGATTTTAGTTTAACAACGTAAGACTTTTGTTCTCCACTAGGAATATTTACGTAGAAAGAATTGAATAAGCGAAATGTGGATTCTTCCCATGTTTGAGTTTTTGTTAAAACTCCATCATTTAGAAGAAAAAGATTACTCGTATCAATAAAGCTAGATGTAAAGTGGACGGCCCCTTTAAATAGACTACTACTGTCATTTTTAAGGGTTATCTT
The DNA here is from genome assembly GCF_048381875.1 of Halobacteriovorax sp. NCBI lineage: Bacteria > Pseudomonadati > Bdellovibrionota > Bacteriovoracia > Bacteriovoracales > Halobacteriovoraceae > Halobacteriovorax > Halobacteriovorax sp. Next base: position 667,995 of record NZ_JBLXBP010000003.1, read on the forward strand.
AAACCAGATATAGTCTTTGGTGTATTCAATATTAATTGAGCTTGCTCTATTAGTATGGAAGTCAGTATTTTGAAATTCTTTATTAGAACTACGTCTTATTGAGATTGCTTTTGTAATGTTAACCTTATCATTTTTTAAAAGGTCAGCTGTATTATTTGTAATTTCATAGATTGAATCATTCGCTGCGCAAATAGAAGGAACTATCATTAGAAAACTAAAGAGAATAATCAATTTTTGATAGCGAAAAAACATATAGATATTATAGGCCTTAATAATACTTATTGAAAAGAATTTGTTTAAGTTCTATCTGTAAAAAATCAGCTAATCTTTCTTTGATAGAATCAATTTGAAAATGTACAATTTGAATATATTTATGCTTTAGAGAGTATCTTATGAAGAAATTGAATTTTTATTTTGATTTTACATCACCATATTCATACCTGAGTATGATGAAAATATGTAACGGCCAATTAGATGATCGTTATGATATCGAGTTTATGCCTGTTATGGTGGGACGTTTATTTGCTTTGAATGAATTATCAGCTCCAGCTCAAGTGAAAAATAAAGCACTTTATCTTTTCAAAGAAGCCTTAAGATCTGCAGATAGACAAGAAGTAGAGTTGACTTCTCCGAGAACCTTGCCATTTAATTCTCTACCATACTTGAGGATGGCATTAGGTTTAAAAGAAGATAAAGTTAAACAAAGAGAATTTATAGTTAAGACTTTTCAATACGGTTGGAGAGATGGACTTGATTATGAAGACTACGATGGGTTTAAAGCATTTATAACTAAAGATTGCTTACTAGAAGCTGAGTACGAAGAATTAGAAAATTCTAAAGAGTTAAAAAAAGAACTTAAGAAATTAATAAACTCTGCGTATGAAAGAAAAATTTTTGGTGTTCCTACATTTGAGGTTAACGATGATTTTTATTGGGGTGATCACAATTTCGAGTCCCTCGCAAAAAAAGAATTTTTAGACTATAATCAACACAAAGAATTTTTAAAGTTCAAAGAATTTTTTAAGGATGAAAAATGAAAAACATAATTAAGTTATTTACAATTCTTCTTTTAAGCTCATTTGTATTTGCAAATACAAAAGTAATCTTAAAGACTAATTTTGGAGATATCACTTTAAAACTTTACGATAAGAAAGCTCCAAAAACTGTAAAAAACTTTCTCGAATACGTAAACTCTGACTTCTATAATGAAACGATCTTTCATCGAGTGATTGATGGTTTTATGATTCAAGGTGGGGGATATGATACAAATCTTAAAAAGAAGAAAACAAATAAGCCAATTGAGAATGAAGCGACTAATGGCCTAAGTAATGTACTTGGAACAATTGCAATGGCACGTACATCGGTAATTAATTCGGCGACTTCTCAATTCTTTATCAATGTTAAAGACAATACTTTCCTTGATCATACAGGAAAATCACCTTCTCAATATGGATACGCAGTATTTGGTAAAGTCATAAGTGGAATGGCCGTTGTTAATCGAATCAAGAAGACAAAAACTGGAAAGAATGGACCATTTCAGAATTTACCAAACACAAATATTGTGATTAAGAAGGCTTACGTCCTCCCTTAAACTTTATTTTGTAGTTAAGAGCTCGGGTATTATACGTTCAGCAATAGCAAATTCTTCGTTTTGAAGAATTCGCTTCATTTTCTGAGATATAATTTATCCATGGGTTCATTAAACTTTAAAAGTAAACCAAAATTAAATTATTCTAAATTTAACCAAATTAATGGGAAGCATCCTTTACAGAAATCTTGTAAGGACGCTTTTATTACATATCAAGCAAGACGCAGACACGGCGGTAAGCTAGCTTTCTTTAATTTTGACCTTGCTAAGGAAATGGGCCTAATTCCAATGTCTCATCCTGAAGAGGTAACACCTGAGTTAGAAGAGAAGATTTTAGAGACATTTTCAATCGTTATTATTAATGAATACGATATTGAAAATGAGATAGAGTTCCCTGAAGAGGATATTTTGCCAAATAAATACATGGCAACACGCTACCTACAATTACAACATCCTAATAAACAGGGAAAAACATCAGGTGATGGAAGGTCTGTTTGGAATGGTGTTGTAAAAAATAAGGGAAAGGTTTGGGATATTTCAAGTCAAGGAACAGGAGCAACGAGCCTTTCTCCTGCTACTCATATACAAAACAAATTCTTTCAAACAGGGGATCCAACAATATCATATGGTTGTGGATATTCTGAGTTTGATGAAGGGCTTGCAACCTTAATGTTTTCAGAAGTTATGAATAAGAATAACTATGAAACAGAAAGATGCTTGGCCATTATTAAGTTTGAAGAGAATATTTCAATAAATGTAAGGGCAAATCAAAACTTGATTCGACCTTCTCATATGTTTAATCACTTAAAACAAAGTAATTATGATGCCCTTAAGGATATTGTTAATTACTATATTGATCGCCAAGAAACAAATGGTACTTGGAAAAACGTCCCTAAAACAGAGAGTAGGCGATATAAATACTTTTTAAAAAAACAGACTGAAGTTTTTGCAAGACTAGCAGCAAACTTTGAGGATGATTATATATTCTGTTGGCTTGATTGGGACGGTGACAATATTCTAATGAATGGTGGAATTATTGACTATGGATCAATTAGACAATTTGGCCTATTTCATCACGAGTATCGCTTTGATGATGTTCAGAGGTTTTCAACAACAATAAAAGAACAAAAAGATAAAGCAAAGTATATCGTACAAACATTTATTCAAATTGTTGACTACTTAGAGAATAAAGAAAAACGTCCAATAAGTGATTTCTATCAATCAACCTTTCTTCGTAACTTTGACAATTTATTTGACGAACAAAAAAAGATTAATCTCTTATCCAAAGTAGGTATTGCTCCTAAGTATCATGAGTTCTTAATAAAGAAGTATAATTACATAATAGAAAGCTTTTCAAAGGACTTTTCATACTTTGAAAGGACTAAGTCAACCTATGGACTATATGAAGTAAGTGATGGCGTTTGTTGGGATGCAATTTTTTGTATGCGTGATATTCTAAGGGAATTACCTCAAATTATTTTAAGTCGCGGAGAGACTATTGGAAGACAAGAGTTTGTTGATATTGCCAAATCTACATATGCGACTCAAGAAGACCTTGTAATCAATTCATACAGGGGAGCTAAAATTGATAGCTTCCAAAAGAATTATATGTCTCTTATAAAAACAATTGCGAGAAAAGAGAATAAGGATGAAAAAGATATCCTTCTTGAAGTCCTAATGCGTTCTTCAATCATTAATAAGTTCGATCGAGTTACAGGAGATAGTATTGCCCGTATTGTAGAATCAATTGTACAAAAACAAAAAAAGTTTGATCCTAATACGATGTTTTCAGCTATGGTTGATTTTAGGGAACATCAAACATTTGATCCTGATAATATTGTTCCAAAACATGAGCGAAACTCTAATACCAAAAAAGAATTAAAACCTATCGTTACTGAATTCCTACAAATTGTAAGAGATTATAGAGAAGGCATCTAAGAAATGAAAATTGGTTTATATGGTGGAGGGGACTTCTGTGATAATGAGGAAATCGATGAGCATATTTTTGAAATGTGTGAAAGTGAAGAGCCAAGTATTACTTTTATCCCCGCCGGTTCATATGAGTCGGAACTAGATTTCGTCGACTTAATTAAAGCATATAAGAAAATCGGTTTTAAAAGGTTTATTCACTTTCCTGTTGACCACGAATTTGATTCAACACTAATGCAAGAAGCTCTTTCAAGTGATGTCATTCATCTTGGAGGAGGTAATACCTTTTACTTTATCAAGCATCTTAGACGAAGTGGTATTTTTAATCGTTTAATTGAATATGCAAATAATGGTGGAATTCTAACAGGTCTTTCTGCCGGTGCAATCATGACAACTCCAAATATAATGACGGCATCCTTTCCTCCGTGGGATCGTGATGATAATGAAGATAATGTACGAAACTTTAAGGCCATGAATTTAGTGGACTTCGAGTTCTTTCCTCACTATAGAAAATCTAAACGATATGATATTGAATTGAAGAGACACTCAATTTTATCTCGATTTCCTATATATGCTTGTCCAGATGGTAGCGGTCTTGTTGTAACAGATGAAGAAATATATGTTCACGGAGAATGTTACATCTTTGAAAATGGTCAAAAATATAAGTTATAGATTATTTACGATGACTCGGTCTAGTAAGTAGGAAGGTAATGATAGATAGCCCAATAAGTGAAATAATGACTTTTATTGTTGGGGCAACATCAACATATATAAGTGAATAACTAAAGAGTGTAATAATCATTGAGATTGCAATAATCTTACTCTTAATTGATACGACGCCATACTTATTCCAATCAGTAATAATCTCACCAAATATTTTATGATTAAGTAACCATTGGTAATACTTTTCACTGCTTCGAGAAAAGCAGTAGGCACTTAGTAGCAAGAATGGTGTTGTTGGAATTAAAGGTAAAAAGACTCCAATTATAGCTAAGGCTACGAATGCAATTCCAAAACTTAAATAGATAATTCTCTTGCTTTGATTGATCATATCTTTTTATTAAAATGTTTTAATAGGTGAAGTAGGCTTCTTCTTGGCCTTGATACAGAACCTCACTGGTGCTGGATATCCTTCTACTGTTTTACTCTTATCATTATCATCTAAAAAATCTTCAAGTGATTGATGTGGCGGAGGACACCAAGGAGTCTTCCTTTGCTCTTCAAAATTAGTTGTAGACACTGATACGACTTCAATATCTATAAAGCCTGTTCGATTAATCCAATTCTTTAAACAAGCTAGGGTTGGTAGGAACCATACATTTCTCATTTTTGAATAACGATCTTCAGGAAAGAGGCAAGTCGAGTCTTCACCAGGTATACCAATTGTCTCCATAATCATTTCGCCACCAGGTACGAGGGCCTCTCTTATTGAGATTAATTGCTCAAGAGGATGACGGTGATGATAAAGAACACCCATAGAAAAGATCACATCGTAGAAAGATCGAAAGTTAGGAAGATCTTCAATACCAAATAATTCAAATTTTAAATTATCATGCCCTTTAAAGTGATTAATAAAATCAAATTGGGCCTGGTTATGCATAACGGGATCGATTCCAATTACAAGTTTTGGATCTTGTTTGGCCATCTCAAACATATAGTAGCCATTGTTACAGCCAACATCGAGAACAACCTTGTCTTTTAAATCAGGAAGAGATTCCTTGAGACGCTCCCATTTCTTATCAGATCTCCATTCAGCATCAATATCTAATTCACCAATTTGAAATGGTCCTTTGCGCCAAGGAATTAGCTCTTTGGCCGTTTCAATTGTCTCAGTCGAGTTAAGCTTGAGTGAAGGAATTCGATCAAAAATTGCTTTGTATTCTTTTTGGTACTTTGTACGAAACTCATGAAGCTTTGCTTTCTTTAGCTCTCTTAAAGACTCTATATCAACACGATTACCAAATTTTTCTAAATATTCTAAATTGTCCATTTTCTCTACTTAATTCTACTTGATACAAAGATAACAAGAAAAGTTATACCATCTAAAAATCATCTCAGACTTCTCAAAGCCAGCATCATTTAACATCTTCATCTGTTGTTGTGGAGTTAAAGGCTTTAAAACATTTTCAAGGGCCTCTCGTTTTTGAGAAATCTCCATTTCACTATATCCATTTCTTCTTTTGAAGTCATAGTAGAGGTCAATGAGTAAATTATCGATCTGCTCATCTTGGCAAATAATTTTCTCTGCCAGAATGAAGCATCCATTCTCATTTAGTCCATTATAGATATTTTTTATGACCTCAAGTCTTTCTTCCATTGGAAGAAATTGAAGAGTGTAATTCATGATAACCATGCCTGCATCTTCAATCTTTGTCTCTGTGATAGATTCTTCTTTTAGTTCGACATTATTTTGAAGTCCGTGGGCATTAAGCTTTTGTGAAGCTTTCTCTAGCATTGGCTTAGATGTATCAATCCCGATAAACTCTGGAAGGGGACGATCATTTTGTCTAAAGTGGTCTGCCATTAAAAGCATTGTTGTTCCTGTTGAGCATCCTAGGTCAAAGACTTTTCCACTCTTATAGTAACGACGAGTCAGATCAATAATGATCTTATGAATTTCATGGTAATTTGGAATACTACGAGACACCATGTCATCAAATACTGATGCAACATTTTGGTTAAATTCAAAATCAGAGATCTTCTCAATTTTATTGGCAAAGACCTTATCTTCGCCATTGTTCATAAATTTGTTTGTCATGGGCCGAAATTAGAATAACTTTCGGCCATTGTCCAATTTATCTATAAAATATACCTACTAATCTACTGTAATTTCATATAGTTATTGTGCCGCGTGAAATTTCACTTTGAATAAGTAATTTTTATTGGTATGTAAACAAAATATATTAAAGACAGTAACAACGCAGGTATTATGACAAAAGAAATTAGTAAAGGTGAAGCCTTTAATGAAACGCTAAGAGTTTTGGCCCATGACTACTCTGGACATATGCATCTCATTAGATTCTGTATCGATGAGATTTTACAAAAGCAAGACCCAGAAAATCCATTCGTTAAAAGACTTAATCAAGGTCTTGAAAGATTTCAATCAGATCTCGATTTGCTTAAGCAATCGACTCCATATTTTTTAGAAGAAGAAGTTCAAATAAGTAAAATTGCTTCACGTGCATTTGGCCAAGGCCGAATTTATTTAAAGAAGCATTTTGCGGATTTAACTTGGTCTATTGTTGGTGATGGCAGTATTGAAGCAAAGAATGCTAACACTTTAAGTGAAGGACTGTTCGCTTTTGCCCACCTATTTTCTACATTAGCAAAAAAAGAGGGAAGAGATTCGATTCATATCACCTTAGAAATTAAAGACGGGTTAAGAAAATTAATATTTCTTAAGTCAGATTTAAACAAATACTTAAGACAGGACCTCGATTCCATCTTAAACTTAGGTGACGAAAACGAAAAAACATTGAGAAGATACATCGGTGTCGAAAACTTTGTGGCCAAGGGTTGGGAATACGATGTGCTCGATGGGGAAAACAATTTATCGGTGAGGTTAAAATTATGACAATGGCAACAGACAAGGAAATTTGGATTTTAGAGGATGATGAGGGATGTCGTTTTGTATATGAACAAACTTTAGTTCATCGCTACAACAACTTAAAGTTTTTTACTTCTATTGAAGATTTTCAAAAGGCTTTAAGTGAAACGGAAAAGAACCCAGCATTAATCATTGCTGATTTAATGTTAGATGATGGGAACTTTATGACTTACTTAAACCATTCTAAAGATCGACGTTTAATGGTAATACCATTTATCATCGTTTCTAGTATTGATGATATCGATGCTCTAAGATTCTGCTTTATGGAAGGCGCACTAGATTACTTAACAAAACCATTTAAAAAGAATGAACTAATCGTGAAGATTGAAAATGTCTTTAACGGTAGTCCACGTCGCATGGTTCAACCAATTGCACATAAATCGATGCTTCTTGATGGAAAAGAAGTTGAGCATTTAACAAGTAAGCAAAAACAACTACTGGGTCTATTTATTAATTCTCCACATCGCATCGTAAGCCGTGATGACATTTTAGATAATGTATGGGGAGATACAACGGTTCACCCTAAAACAGTTGATGTTCACTTATATAACTTAAGACGTAAACTACACGACTATGGTTATATTATCCGCTCTGAAGGTGGAGGAAAGTGGTCATTAATACCTGATACATATGAAAAATCTGCATCAAGTAATGACGACAGTCATAGTGCAAGTTCTTCAGGTGATGAGCAATCATCTGTATCATCTATGTAATACAGAAAATAAATAATAATAGTGAATTCTCCTATATTTAACTATAGGGGAATTCCTGTTTTTTTGAAGTTGTTGATTTAGTATTTAAGCTTACGAGACGCCAAGTGAAAGAGATTAGTAATAACTTATCAAAAGAGTTATTCCATTCAGATGTTTTCTACAGCCACATCGACTTTGATGGAACTTATATACATTTAAGTGAAGTCTATATGGGCTATGGAATTGTTGTTGGAGACTCAATTCTTGAGACTATTATTCCAGCAAAGCGAAAATTCTTCGAAAAACAAATAGCCGAAGCACGCAAAGGTGAAATCGTGCACTTTTTCACTGAAACGCGAAATCGATTAGAAGAAATTGATAAGTGGGAGATGTGGCTACAACCATCATATTCAGCAGATGGTAATTTGATAGAGTATATAGAGGTTTTTAGTCGTAACTTAAATGCAGGAACAGAAAACTTTATTTCATCACTATTTAAGAACTTCTATACTGCAACAGATGATGACCTTTATATCTTAAATGATGAATTATATATTTTAGATATAAATAAATCATCAAAGAATGGTGATATCGGTAAAAGCTTTTCTGAAATTATGGAAAGAGATGATGATTATCTCTTTTTTCTAAATACATTTGAACAGGCCAAACGACTAAATGGAGTGGCCCTTAAAGTCACTCATCCAATACGAAAAAGTAATAGAAATCAAAAACGCTATTGTCGTATTAGTGTAACGTATATGATTATTCAGGGTGTTGGGCGCTATATGCTACAGATTCGAGATGTTCATCAAGAACACTCAAATCGATTAGCACTCAAGATTCAAGAAAAGCAATTTGAAGAGTTTGAAAGATGGCGCTCTCTTGGACAGATGTCTGCTGGGATTGCCCATGAAATAAATAATCCACTTTGTATTATTAGAATTCAAGCTGAACAATTATTAGATCGCCTTGGTAGTCAAAGAAATGATATCGATCCTTCTCATTTAAAAAAGCTAGATAGTATTGTTAAGCAAGTTGATCGAATCGAAAATATAGCAAATAGTTTAAAGATTTATTCTCGTTCATCAAACTCTATTTCTAAACAGACTCATTATCTTGATGATTTAATTAACGATACACTAGGCCTCTTTCAAGCTCAAACTGGTCGCGAAATCTATATTGATTATAAAAATAATTTTAAAGAACTTGAAATTGAATGTAAGAAGAATGAGTTTTACCAGATTATTTTAAACTTATTGATGAACTCTTATCAAGCAGTTCAAAAGTTCAACTCTTTAGAAAATTGTTGGATTAAAATTTGGATAGAAAAAACAATTTTAAATCAATATGTCATTTATATTCAAGATGGTGGTAATGGAATAAAGAATGAAGTTGTAAAAGATATCTTTACACCATTTTTTACCACTAAAGATGTCGGAAGTGGAACAGGGCTTGGCCTGAGTATTTCAAAGAAGCTTGCTTTGGAAAATGGAATGATTTTAGATTTTGAAAAAGACTTTAATTATACAACATTTTCAATAACACTAGGCTTAGATACAACTAAGCCTAGTGAGTAATTTCTTATTTTAAAACTTCTTGAAGTTGTCCAGATTGAAACATTTCTGTAATGATGTCATTACCACCAACTAATTCACCCTTGTAGTATAATTGTGGGTATGTTGGCCAATTTGAATAGGCCTTTAATCCTTCTCTAATATCCATATCTTCTAGAATATTAAAAGTCTTATAAGGCTTACCAACTGAGTTTAGCATTGCAATAGTATTTGCAGAGAAACCACACATTGGCATGTCAGGAGTACCTTTCATAAAAAGAAATAGATCTGCAGAATTAATTAATGATTTAATTTGCTCATTAAGCTCTGAGTTCTTATCTACATTTGAAACGGCCTCACCTTGATTAATTGGTGTCGATTCTTTTCCTAAGATATTAAATGGGTTATCGCTCATACAAGATTCCTTTTTTTATAATTTTCTCTATCTTACCTAATAATAGAGGCTTTGAAAATGGCCAATGGTAAGTAGTTAATATTAAAGACGTTCGTTGAGCCAGAGTCTCAATTGCATGATTTCATCGATGTCGATATCATGCTCCATTTCATATTGATAAAACTCTGAACTTGCACCAAGCTTGTTGATATGATCAATTCCGGCCTTCGTTTGATTGATATCTATGACTGGATCATTAGTACCATGAGCACAGAAAATATCAGTTTCTCTTAGGCATTTGCTGAGGCCCTGGGGAAGTCTTTCGGGATAAATCCTTGGGGACATAAGAACTATTCCACCTAATTTGTGCTCAAGCTGGTAAGCGGTTTCAAGGCTTACGCAACCTCCCTGTGAAAAACCAGCAAGGAAAATGTCTTCATAATCAAGTTGTTCATTTTGTTTAACCAAGTCATGGATTAGGCTTTTTATAATAGAGACACTATTTTCGATTCCAGGGATTGGATCCTTAGGTGGAATGTCATACCAACTGTAGCCAAAATAGTATTTCTTAGGAGCATTCAATAGAAGATAGCTTAGCCCAGTCACATTCACTTCTTTAGCAAATATTTTATAAGACTCAAGTGAGTCGCCAAGGCCATGCATGAGGATCATGACTTTTTGTGCACTGGTTGGAGCAATATCGCTTGAAGGTATATAGAAAGAGTCAAGTATTGGGGTGTGTTTTAGTGTTTTCATAGGGAAAAAATAGGAGATTGTTCGTTTTTATTCAAGTTTATTCTAATTTTTTTTTATGAACGGTCGATAGAATAGTATCTACTGAATCCACGGAACACAGGAGGAAAATGTGTCAACAACTGATATTCTAAAAGTTGAAAAAAGAGATGTAGGAGCTTCAACAGCTCAAATGAGAAAAGAAGGATATATTCCAGGCGTAATCTTTGGAAAAGATTTTGATGGTGCTAACTTTAAAGTACCTAAAGTTGACCTAGCGAAATTTCTTCATAATTCAGGGAAAGTTTTTGAAGTAGAATTTGCAGGGAAGAAACACCTTGTAACTCTTAGTCACGTACAAAGAGGGCATCTAGGAACAGATTTTGTTCATTGCTCATTCCATAAAGTATCTGCAAAAGATAAAGTTTCACTTTCTCTTCCAATTCACTTCATTGGTGAAGCTGCTGGTATCAAGCAGGGTGGTCTTGTTAACATTAACTTCCACGAAGTTGAGGTTGAAGGTCTTCCAAAAGATATGCCAGAGTACCTTGAGTTTGATCTATCAGGACTTGAGCTTGATGAAAACTGGACTCTTGAGCACTTCACACTACCAAAAGGTCTTACTTGGGTACACGATGTAACAGATACAGTTGTTACTTGTTCAATGCCAAGAGTTGAAGTTGAGCCAGAAGTTGAAGAAACTGAAATGGTTGTTGAAACTCACGCTGATGCAGAAGCAGCAGCTGAAGAAGCTCCTGAAAAAGAAGAAGCAGCTTCATAAAATAACTTAATCATCTTATGTTATTATATAGGGAGACGGTTAGGTCTCCCTTTTTTGTATCGGAGAGCTTTGTTATGAGGAGTTTAGAAACCTGGTTATCACTATATGGCCAATCCCATCAAAATCGTACTAACCAACGAATTCATGAGGTCTGTGTACCTTTGATCACTTGGTCATTACTGGGATTGTTGTGGGCCATTCCTACTCCTGAAAGTTTCGGTGCTTTTAACTGGTCCTGGCTCTTTGTCATATTGGCAAGTTTCTTTTATTTAACTTTAAAAAGCTTTAAAGCAATTAGTGTTGCCTTAGGTCTTGTCCTTCCGTTTATGTTCTTAAATCATTTCTACTTGGAGAGTTTCTTAGGAAGCTACTTCTTAATAACTTGGGTTTTAATTTTTGTTGTGGCATGGATAGGGCAATTTATCGGTCATAAGATTGAAGGAAAGAAGCCTTCATTCTTTGAAGATCTTCAATTCCTTCTTATTGGACCTATTTGGGTATTTCTTGGTGATAAATCTTAGCTCTATTTCCAAAAGTCTTCGTGATAGTTGAAGCTTGTTAGCTCCTTTACCTTTTGTAGATAAATATGGATCTGCGGAGGAAATTGATATTCTGGAAAGATATACATTCCCCAGATATGCGAAGCCAGTAGAATATCTAGAATGGTAAATTTATCACTTTCATAAAATGGTAATAACTTACTTGGAAGTTGTCCGAGATTTAGTTCTAAACCTTTTAGAAAGAGCTGCTTGTTTTGAGCAAGAGTATTAAAAGGTCCACGCTTAGCTGATTTCTTATTTATAAAGTACTCGCGAGCTTCTGGAGTGAACTCTTTTGACCACGCCCAATATGGCATGCAGAGGTTGTGAACATCTTTTCCAAGCGCATCGAGATATTGCTCAAGTTGCTCATAACTTTCAGTATCCAATTTGTCTAAATGAAGATCTTTTTCACTTTTTTGCGCTAAAGCCTTAATTATGTCTAAGGATTCGTTCATTATTTCGCCATCAATTTCCATTATTGGTAGCATCTTTTTATTTGTAAGCTTAAGTGGTGTCTCTTCATCATTGTAGTCTAAAACCACCGACTCATAGTCTAGATCGAAGAATCCGAGTGCCATACGTACTCTTACACAGAATGGACAATGGATGTAATGATATAATTTCATATTTATTCCTTTCGGGTATTTGCGTCATGCCGTATCAGTAAATAATAGTACAATATTGTTAAGAATTATTTAAGGAAAAATCCATGTCATTAGCAATGCTATATAAAGAGAGAAAGTTTTGGCCCTTGTTCTGGACGATGTTCCTGGGGGCCGCAAACGATAATGTATTTAAGAATGCGTTAATTATTTTAATTACATATAAGAATGTTTCGTTATTTGGTTTAGGTGCCGAGTCATTAGTTGCTTTTGCTGGTGGTGCATTTATTCTTCCATATGTTTTATTTTCTGCAACATCAGGTCAGATCTCTGACCATTACGATAAAGCACAAGTTATTAAAGTAACTAAGTTTACTGAATTAGCATTTATGGTTGTGGGATCAATTGGTTTTATAACAGAAAGTTATGGCCTATTGATGTTGACTCTCTTTTTAATGGGTGCTCAATCATCATTCTTTTCTCCCGTTAAATTTTCATCGTTAAGAACAATATTAAAAGACGATGAATTAACAACTGGAACTGCCCTTATTGGTGGTGGGACATTTATTGCGATTCTTATCGGTACAATTATTGGGGGACTTGCAGCTGCCGCTCCTGATGCTACAAATGTCGCTTCTTTAGCAATCCTAGGATTTGCAATCTTGGGGATTATTACAGCAAGATTTCAAAATAAAATTAATGATATTAATGAAGATGTAAAAATCGATTATACGTTTATTAAGCCAACTTTTAAGCTCCTGGCCGACTCGATGAAAGATAAGAATTCTTTTCGTGCAATGATGGGAGTTTCATGGTTTTGGTTCTTAGGTTCATTCGTTCTATCAGTAATGCCAGCTATCATTAAAAATGTTTTCTTTGGTAGTGAGATGGTTGCTTCTATTTTTATGGCAACTTTTACAGTCGGGATGGGACTTGGCTCATGGATATGCTCGAAGTTATCTGGTAAGAGAATCGAGGTTGGAATGGTTCCAATCGCAGCCTTTGGTATGTCACTAGCTGTATTTGACCTTTATTATATTTCTACTCAGTGGCCAATGTCTGTTACTGGCGCATTAATGCCACCAGCTGAATTTTTTACGCAGCCAATGGCCATTAGAGCAATAATTGATTTGCTTTTAATTACGATCTTTGGCGGAAACTTCTATATTTCTCAACTAACATTCATGCAACATAGTGCTCCTCTTGAGCGCTTAGCAAGAACGATTGCGGCCAATAATATATGGAATGCTATCTTTATGGTTGTAGCAGCTGTATCAATTATTTTACTGAAGAAATCAGGAGCAACAGCTCTTGATAATCTTGCTATCCTTGGCGGTGTTAATCTCATCTATGCGGCCATTACATATTACTTCTTTCATGAAGAGATGTGGCGCTTCTTCTTTCATATGCTAACGAATGTTTTATATGACATCGAAGTTGAAGGTGAAGAAAATATCCCTAAAGATGGTAAAGTCGTCATTGCTGCAAACCATACATCATTCGTGGATTGGGGAGTGGTTATGAGTCTTTCTCCAAGGCCTATACGTTGGGTAATTGATCACAGATATTATTTCATACCGGGACTAAAGCAATTCTTTATGCAGGGTCATCTTATTCCAATTGCAACACGTAAAGAAAACCCTGAGCTATTAGATAAGGCGTATTCTAAGCTCGATAAGACTCTTCAAGAAGAGCGCTGTGTTGGCTTCTTTCCTGAGGGATGGATTACTCGCGATGGTAAACCTCGTCGTTATCAGCCAGGTATTAAGAAAGTTGTTGAACAAACTAATGCTACGGTTGTTCCAATTGTTATAAAAGGTCTATGGGGAAGCTTTTATTCTTTTTCTGGTAAAGGTGTTTTTAAAGGAATCAGATGGAATTTACTTAAACGCCGAAAGGTGAGGGTAATTGTTCTTTCGCCAATTGGCCCTGATGAGTTCTGCTATAAAGACTTAGAAGATAAAATGGTAAGTGAATATGTAAAGCCTCTGTCATCATAACAGAGGCTTTTTTTATTTTTATGGTGTAACGATATTAAATGTTTTAGGGAATATATCTAAACTACTACTTAATTCATTTAAAGCGTTTTGATCACCATTGAAAGATACGTCATCTCTCTTATTTAGTTGCTTAAATGTAGCTGCACCCATTGCTAGTTCAACAAGTTGAGCATGTTTAATTTCAATCTTATTATCACTACTAGAAGCAAGCTCTCTCTGTTTTTTACTAGGTGCTTTGCTTGAATATGTTAAGACACTATTTCTAAGGGAAATATAGTATCGCTGCTTCTTATCTGTTACATTTAATTCGATTGAAATATCTTTATTCTTGGCTTTCTCACCATTTACTCGAACGGCCAAGTAATCAAGAAGTAATTCCGTATCCATTTCAGCTAGAATAGCAGGTGAGGCAGTGGCCGAAGCAGGAGATCCAACGCCATTTCTTAATTCATATGCTCCTTGTGCATAAAAGTTTCTCCAAGTGGCATTCTCCGCCTGATAGGCAAGCTGTTCATAAGTATCTGCTAAGAGTTGTTTTGCTTTAACATTCTCAGGCTGTGCATACACAAGTTTATTTAGTACTTCTGCTACATATCGATATTCACCTTTTTTAAAGTCTCGTACCGCTAAGTCTAGTACTTTTGCATCTCCACCCATATAGGCAATTGTTTTCTTTGCTGATTCAACTTGTGGAAGGGGATTTAATTCAGCCGGGTTACCATTAAAGAAGCCTAAGTACTTATCATAAACAGCTCTTGTATTATGGCTTAAGCTTCCGTAGTAGCCACGATTTCCAAATTCTTTTGCGATATTAGGATTTAATTTAATACTATCGGCAAGCTCTGTTCCAGTCATTCCTTGATTAAGTCGATTTACAGTTTGATCGTGAATAAATTTATATAAATCTCTTTGAGTTGACATAAAAGAGACGACATTCTCATTACCAAATGTTGGCCAATGATGTGAGCTAAAGAGAACGTCAGCTTTTCCATATTTTTCAAGCGCATGTTGGATATGTTTTGACCACGCTAAACTATCACGTACTTGTGCGCCTCTTAATGTTTGAATATTATGCATTGTATGAGTGATGATTTCTGCACCACAAAGCGCATTACTTCTTGGGAAGTAGGCCATCATCTCTGTTGGTGCTTCTGCTCCTGGAGTGTAGATAAATTCAATAGGAACTCCATCCACAACTAATCTCATATCTTTATCAATTACCTTTGTCGGTCTAGCTATTGCGTATTCACCGTTTGCAACAAAATTTCCTAGACCTGTTCCTATGGGGCCTTGAATATTAAAGTCTAGTGTTCTGGCATACATGTATTCAGCTCTTCTACTCATGGCCGCTCCAGCAATAACATTTTCGCTAACAGACTCATGAGTAAAGCCAACGGGCGCATATACTTTTACTTTTCCACTGTTAAGATCTTTCTTATTGGCCACACCATAGACTCCTCCAAAGTGGTCAAGATGAGAATGTGTGAATATAACGGCCGTAACAGGTCTTCTTTCAACGTGTTTATTAATAAGCTCAAGTGCTGCTCTTGATGTCTCTGTTGCAGTAAGAGGGTCAATGACAATCCATCCTTTTCTTCCTTTAACAAAAGATACGTTTGCAAGATCAATTCCTCGAACTTGGTAGATGTATTCATTAATTTTAAATAGGCCATTGATTGAATTAAGTTGTGATTGTCTCCAAAGACTTGGGTTTACTGTTTCAGGGGCGTCACCTTTTGTTAGATGTGAGAATTTTTTAGGCTCATAGACAACCTTTGTTCCATCTTTTGACATAATGGGACTCTGAACAGTCGCAATGAAACCTCTTTTTGCATCTTCAAAGTCTGACTGATCATTGAAGTCAAGCTCTGAATACAATGCTTGATTTGATTCCTTTGTGAAACTGCTGGCACCTTTTGATTCTTTGTTAAAGTCGTATGATCCTCCTCTTGAACATCCAATTATGATTAGGGTTAAGAGTAAGGGAGTTAAAAGATGTTTACTTTGCATACATTCTCCTTCTATTAATGTAGAAGAATATTCGGATGCAAATCTAAATTGAATGAGAAAAGAAATTCTTAAGAAAAAAAGAAGGCTTCACTATTGAAGCCTTCAAATGTAGATGATTATGAGAATTGATTAATAATTGCTTCTTTATCAAAACCAAACTTTGCATAAAGCTCTTTGGCCGTATAAGAAGACTGACCAAAGTGGCCATCATTACCAAGAGACTTGATTTCAAACTCAAGTCCTTCTTGCTTAAGAGCGTGGCATAACATTGCTCCTGCTCCCGCTGTCAGTTGATGATCTTCTACTGTTACCATTTTATTACCATTCTTAGCTAGTTGATCCTTGAATGTTTTTAGATCAATTTTATTAATGAATGGGTTATTGATAACTGTTACATCTTTTCCTTTAGCTGATAATTCTTCTGCTGCATCGAGGGCACCTTGAACAAGAGGGCCGTGTGTAACAATAATTCCATCTTTACCTTGGCGAAGAACTTGAGCTTTACCCCAAGTGTAGTCTAAACCTTCAGTGTATGAAACTGGATGCTTTTCACGTCCAAAGAAGAATACTGTTGTTTCAGGGGTTTCACCTTTTTCAACGGCACTTTCATAGTTTTTAATCGCTTGATACATTAGGCTTTCAGCTTCATCTTTTGATGAAAGGGCAACAACGCTTGTATTTGGAATACCTGCTACAGCTGAGAAATAAGTTGTTGCTTGGTGAGAAGCTCCATCAGCAGCATCTTGAAAACCTGTGTGTGAGAATAGACAAATTACGGCACCTTGAGAAAGTTGAGACATAATTAAAGGAAGGTTTCCTTTTGTTACACCAAATTGTGCAAATGTATCAACAACAGGAATAAATCCTTGTTTTGCCATTCCAACTGCTGTTGAAACCATATTTGATTCAGCAATACCTACATCAACGTAGTTTGCTGGAAATTCTTTTTGAAATGCTGCAACTCCAGTCGAGCCTGCAAGGTCAGCTGTTACTGAAAAGACTGGTAGTCCTTCTTTTGTCGCTTTAATCATTGCATTAGCTAGACCTGGTTGAACTTTATCAACAGGTGTTGAATTAGAAGAAGACTTCGATTCTGGCTTAGAAGATAAGATTTCATTTGCCCAATTCATAAATTCTTCAGGACACTTATCTCCGCTATAAATCTCTTCTAGGAAAGCAGGAAGCTTTTCATCGTATGCGCCAAGAGGGTAGCCGTGACCACCTGACTTTGCTTCTTGTGTAGATTTAACACCGTAACCTTTAATTGTTTTAATAACGAGGGCAACAGGCTTGGCATCATTTGATTTAGCTTTTGCAATATTTTCTTCAATTGCTTGATAAACTCTTTCTAGATCGTGTCCTTCTTCAACACGTACTAGATCCCAGCCTTGTTCTTGAAGTGAAAGGAAGCTACCTTTCATATCGTAGCTATCTTCTGTAATTCTTCCACCAAGCTTTGTATCATTATCACTAATAATCATTAGGAATGGATTCATTTTTCCTTTCTGTGCAAGGCCTGGAA
Organism: Halobacteriovorax sp.; assembly: GCF_048381875.1. Lineage (NCBI taxonomy): Bacteria > Pseudomonadati > Bdellovibrionota > Bacteriovoracia > Bacteriovoracales > Halobacteriovoraceae > Halobacteriovorax > Halobacteriovorax sp. The sequence continues at coordinate 685,947 of NZ_JBLXBP010000003.1, forward strand.
TTGCTGCCATTGCTTCACGGGCCTCTCCTTCCATGCATCCACCATCTGAAATTACACAAATTGTTGCACGGTCATTACCAATGGCCTTATCTGCAAGAGCAAGCCCTTGTGCTTGAGGAAGTCCTGAACCAAGTGGCCCATTAGAAATGAAAACACCTTCTGGGTTTAGGTGAGCTTCACCGTGTCCAGTTAGTTTAGAGTTTATTGAACGAAATCCTCTTAGGCTCTCAAAGTTTAATCCATCAAATCCTAGATTTGCTCTTAAAGCATAGATTCCGTTTTCAGCATGTCCTGCATCGTTTACGAAATTATAATTTTCAAACCAATTTGTTCCACTTGAGAACATGATTGAGTGAAGGGCACTCATCATTTCTGCAAATGCAGCTGGTCCACCCCAGTGACAAGCGGCTCCGCCAATAACAGCATGTTGATTCATTAATGCTACAAGGGCACGAGTTGCTCTTGGATCAGCTAATGTAATCTCTTTTCCGTTTTGGTCTTTGATTGTTGTTGCATAGATTGGTTGTTTTGTTGGTGCTGTTGCTAATTTGTTTTTAACGTTTAATGGCCTGATCTTAGTCGTCATTAATGTCTCCGAATTCATTGATTTTCAATAACTTATAAAAGGTATCATGAGAGAAATTTTTCTGGCCAGTCATTATTTAGGACGGCCAGTGTCAAAGGCTTTTGACAGTTTTCTTTGGCACAATTGGCCCAGAGTGTCAGCGCTAAGTATTTGGAATTATAACTAACATAAATTTTTTAAGTTTTATTCTGAAATGACGATAAAATATATGGAGACAGATATCAATAATTAATATGGAAATTAACTTTAAGAGAAGAGGATTCAAGAGATGTGTGATGCATGTTCAGCCGCTGGAAGAAATTGGTCTCTCGCAAACGGACCGCAGCGTAGTAAGCTAGTTAAGGCAAAAATCTTTTCTGCATTTAACGGAAGAGAGATAAAGGTTAAATTATGTTACTTATGTTCCATCAAACTTTTTATTGGTGGTGAGAAATCATTCTTACGCGAAAACCCCTCATTTAATGTCGAATTAAGCACCCAGCATGCTGGAAGTGAATTTGATTTTTAGATTTTATTATTTGACCCATCAAATTTTATCTAGATAGAATACCACCTTAGACAAGGTGGTTTTTTTATGCGCGAATACTCACAATTTCATTCTTCATTTGTGGCAAACGAGTTCTTGTCCGCAGATGACTCTCTTCATGTTAAAGATAAGTACACTCAAGAAACGTTAGGGGAGATCGGCTTATTATCTCAAGAGCAATTTGATCATGTCGTTAATTCGTCTAAGAAAGCTTTTAAAAATTATCAAGAATTCGATAGTGCACAAAGAAGTAATCTTCTTTTTAAATTAAGAGATGCTCTAGAGGATGAAGCAGATTACTTTGCTGATTTAATTTGTAGAGAAGCAGGTAAGCCAATTAAATATGCACAAGCTGAAATTAGCCGCTGCTTAGAAACAATAAAACTAGCTGCTGAAAAAGCACGTCATCATTCTAGTGAGACACCTGATCTAAGTTATGGACCCGGTGCAGATAAGATGGCCATGATTCAACATGAGCCAGAAGGAATTGTCTTTGGTGTTTCACCATTTAATTTTCCACTAAATTTAGCTCTTCATAAAATTGCCCCAGCTCTAGCTGTTGGCTGCAGTGTTATCGTTAAACCTTCACCGTCAACACCAATTACTCTTTTAGCTTTTGCCAAGCTCCTTTCAACAGTTGGTTTTCCAAAAGGTATTTTAAATGTCGTTGTCTGTGAAAATGAAGTAGCACAATTATTCTTAGAAGATGATCGAATCAATGTTTTCTCTTTTACAGGAAGTGCGAAAGTTGGTTGGGAATTAAAAGCAAATTGTGGAAAGAAGAAGTGTCTTCTTGAACTTGGTGGCAATGCGGCCGTAATCGTTAATGATGTGGATGAACTTGATGAAGTTATTCCCAAAATTGTTAATGGTGCATTCTTATATGCTGGCCAAATTTGTATCTCTACTCAAAGAGTTTATATTGCAAGTGAGATTTACGAGGACTTTGTTTCAGCATTCTTGGAAGAAGTTGAGATGGTTGCTTCAGGAGACCCTAGTGATAAGCTCATCACAAATGGGCCTGTTATCAATGCAGCAGCACTTGAGCGCATCCATAGCTGGGTACAAGAAGCTATCAATAAAGGAGCCGATCTTCTATGTGGTGGCCATGTTATCGATGAAGAACATAATATCTATGCACCTACGGTTTTAACGAATACTGATCCTGATATGAAGGTAGTAAGCGAGGAAATCTTTGGTCCGGTCGTGATTCTAGAGCCTTATGACTCATTTTCTGAGGCAATTGAACTTGTAAATGATTCAAAATATGGCCTACAAGCTGGTGTTTTCACAAACAGCTTAGTAAATATGAAAGAGGCAAGTCGAAAAATTAAAGTTGGAGGATTAATCTTCAATAATATTCCAGGATTTCGTATGGATGCAATGCCATATGGTGGAATTAAAGACTCTGGTCTTGGTCGCGAGGGAATTGCTTATGCAATGGAAGATTACACTCGTAAAAAACTAATCTTATTTTAGGGGAAAGAATGAAAGCACTTTTATTATTCGTATTATGTTTCAGTAGTTTTGCATACGCTCCAGACTGGGGAAGAGATGTTCGATTAGAAAAAGGCGAAAATAGAGAAAACCTATATAAACTTTCAAATGAAGAATTAGAAGAAATAAAAGAGCACGGTATTAAGCATGCTCTTAAATGGCCTGTTGATGTTACAGGTCTTTATATTCCATATGATGCTTTTGAGAATTTCTTTGAATTAAAAGATGAGAAGTTTGTAAACTTTGTTCTAACGACTCTTGGTGAAAAGAAATTTGGAGTAGATAGTGTTGAATCATTTTTTCAATGGTTAGGACTAAACCCATATAACGATGAGAATGCAACTGGCATTTATCGTATCCCATATCCAGATGGAGAAAGACCTGATTACTATATGGGTGCAAGTATTGTGGATACAAAGTGGGGGAAAGGACTTACTTTTAGTTGTGCTACTTGCCACTCTGCAAGCCTATTTGGAACAAGTGTAATGGGGCTAACAAATAAGGCCGTTAAGGCCAACGAGTTATTTGTTAAGGCAAGAAAGCTTCTTCCTTTAATTCCATCAAAAATGTTTCAAAAAGTAACTCATGCAACTGATGGTGAAGTTGAAATGCTTCGTCGCTCTCGTAAGAATATTGGTGCTGTTGGTGCAACTTCTCCAATGGTATTAGGGCTTGATACTTCACTTCCTCAAGTTGCCTTATCTCTTGCTCGTCGTAAGACAGATGAGTATGCGACAAAATCAAAGCTAACTCAAATCTTTCCACGTTTTAATCCACTAGAGACAACAGTTGCTGATTCAAAGCCTGCTGTTTGGTGGAACCTAAAATATAAGACTCGTTGGTTATCTGATGGTTCTATCGTTTCTGGAAATCCAATCTTTACTAATTTCTTGTGGAATGAATTAGGTCGCGGAACTGACTTAAGAGAATTAGAGAAATGGATGCAGGATAATCCTGATATTATTCGTGAATTAACGGCAGCTGCTTTTGCAACAAAGCCACCACGTATTGATGACTTCTTCGATATCTCTCGCATCGATATTAAAGCGGCAAAAAGAGGTGAGGACGTCTATAAGGATCGTTGTCAAAAGTGCCACGGTGAATATCAGAAAAATTGGTCTCTACCATTTTCAGGTCTAATGTCTAAGAGTGAGCAGATCAAAACTCGCAAGGTTATTTATCATGAAGAAACTCCTGTAAAGGATGTTGGAACAGATCCACTTCGTTACGAAGGAATGAAGTATTTTGCTGATGACTTAAATGAATTAAAAATTTCTAAGTGGATGAGAACAGTCGTTGAACCACAAGTTGGATATGTACCACCACCGCTTGATGGGATTTGGTCACGTTATCCATATTTACACAATAATTCGATACCAAACCTATGTGAGTTAATGACTCCTCCAGATCAAAGAGTGAAAACGTTTTATCAGATACCATCTGATGATCCTATCTTAGACTTCAATTTTGAGTGTAATGGTTTTCCTGTTGGAATGGATATCCCTGATGAAAGACGTATTCCAGAAGCTTTCTTTGATACTTCAAGACCTGGTCTTTCTAATTCTGGACATTACTATCGTATCTTCACTGATCGCGATGGGAATGAATTATTAACTCAAGAGCAGAAGGCCGATTTAAGAGTATTTTTAAAGACATTATAATGGAATTTTATCTCGATACTTATATTGCTCACAGAGGGCTTCACTGCCACGAATGCCCGGAATGCCCGGAGAACTCTCTGGCCGCTTTTCAAGAAGCGGTTAACCACGGCTATGCTATTGAGCTTGATGTTCACTTATCAAGTGATGGGCATGTTATGGTCTTTCATGACGAGACCCTGACGCGAATGACTGGCAGCAACGGAAAGGTATCTCAATATACCCTAAAGAGCTTAAAAGAGCTTCGCTTGGCAAAGGGAGATGAGGAAATACCAACTTTAAAAGAAGTCCTCGATCTTGTTCAAGGAAAGGTTCCTCTTGTTATCGAAATTAAAGTTATCGACCACGATGGTGTCTTAGAAGCTGAGGTTATGAAGTTGCTTCATAACTATGATGGAGATTATGCAATTCAGTCATTTAATCCAATGACATTAAAATGGCTTCGCAAGCATTACCCAAGTTTAACGCTGGGGCTTTTAGTTACAAGAGATTTTAGTGATACAAAGCTTAGTCGTCTAAAACAGAGAATCTTGGCCAATATGACTTTTATTCCAGTTATTAGGCCAAATTACATCGGTCTAGATATTGATACTTATTCAAAAATTCAGCTGCAAATTATCAAACGTTTCACTTTCAACCATCTGGTCTTTTGGACTGTCAGAACAAAAGAACAAATGCGGACAGCAAAGCGATTAGGTGCTAATATAATATTTGAGAATATTAAACCTTAATTGAGTCGTTTATGAAGAAGTTCGCATCATTTATTATTGTCGTCGCTATTATCGCTACGGCCTATCTATTATTTCAAAAATTTAATACAGGAAGTGACACTGCTGGTGTTAAGGAAAGTGAAGTCATGGTCGTTGAATTTGAGGACCGTGCCGCACCAAAATTAGATAATGAAGATTCTGATCCGGTAAAAGTTGAGGATGTGGAAGATGAAGTGAGTTCCTCTCGAGAAGGCCTTCTGATCCAATCGGATGAAGAGCTTGATAAAAGACTGGAAGAAAAAGAAGAGGAATTTGATCGTCTTGAAGAGCAATGGCTAAGTGATGTGAAGGATCTTTTCTTAAATGAGCTTCAGTTAACGGAACGTGAATACAAAGATTATCTAAATATGAGAGAAGGACTTTTTAGCGACAAGATTGCTGCTTTTGAAGATATGCATGATCAGCTTGAGGCGAAGTATGGAGAAAACTATACTTATAATCCTACAGAAGAAGAGATGGCCTTTGATCGTGAAATCCAAAAGAAATATGACGAGCTTCTTTTGAGAAAAATCGGTAAAGAAGCTTTTATTAAATACCTTGAACTAAGAGATCGTACTAACGAAAAAATACTAGAGAGCACAAAACAAGACGATGCTGCTCTTCTTATGGAGTTCTAGTTTGGAAAAATGGATTATTAAATCACGTAAGCAAGAGCATCGTGGAAATATTTTTCTTTACGAGACAATTGATGCTCACCATCCGACAAAGCCCATCGCTTGTGGCCCATATGATATTATTCGCCTTGCTGACTGGGTGAATGTGGTGGCCATCACTGAAGATAATAAGATCGTTCTTGTTGAGCAATATCGCTTTGGCATGGATGAGATCACTATTGAGACTCCGGCCGGCGCTATCAATCGAGGGGAAGATCCTCTTGTTGCAGCTAAAAGGGAGCTCGAGGAAGAAACTGGCTATATTAGTGACGAGTGGGAGAGTCTTGGCCGTGTTAGCGTCAACCCTGCTTTTATGACAAATAGTGCTCACTTCTTCTTGGCCAAGAATTGCCGCCCTGATGGAGAGCAAAACTTTGACCCTGATGAAGATATTGAATTAGTGATTAAACCTGTCTCAGAGCTAAAAGAGGTCCTTAAAAACATGGATCACTCACTAAGTGAGCTATGTATTAGCAGGTACCTCTTAAAATAGTTCTATTTCTTATGCTTTCTCTTGTTATTTCTATTTGGACGACTTTGTCCAGGTAGCTCAAACCAATCACTTTCATCGATTTCATGATAGTAATCGGCCTCTTCAACAAGAAGGCCAGATGTTGTTTCAGGAATTGAGGCAATCTCAACACGCACACCTTCAGATCTAAGGTGGCGAACTAGCTCTATATAGTCAGAGTCACCAGATAATATGATGATTGTATCGACTTTTGAGGCAAGTTGAGTTGCTTTAATTGTAAGCGGGATATCTGCACTTTTGTGACAAGGAATAACTGAACCGTAGTAGTGGTTATGTAGTCTCTCTGTCAGCTTTGATGAGATATTCTTACCTTCTCTAAAATAGATTAGGCGATTAAGACCGCGGTTATCTAGTAACTTTGGGATAAGAGTGTCGAAGTTAACCATTGTATTTTGGTTATTTGTGACACTGTGAATGCTTCTTTCAATATTGTTACCGTCGATTAAGATAGCAACAGTTTGATTAATAAAAATTTCCATAAAATGCTTCGCTTTCGTCTGATTGGACATAGTCAGCATGGCATTGTCTGATTTGCTCTACGAGCATATCAGTCGACATCCCTTTAAAGATCTCATTGAGTTCGTCCTCATCAACATCTGTTCTTCCAAGCGCACAAGCTGCTAGCTCTTCTTTAAACATAATTGAAGGATCTTCAGGTTTTCTCTTATCTACAAGGAATTTCAGTAGCTCACTAATATCAAGCCTTTTGGCCTTGAATTTTTTGAAATACTTCTTAAACCAAATATGAGTCCAAGCAACATTAATAACACCTGGGTCTTTATGGTATTTTAGTAGATAAAAGAATGCTGTACGTCCAAAGGTTTTTAATTTTCCTTTAAGTTTCGCAATACTAATAATTGCATTCTTGTATGCTTGTTCATAACCACGATCAAGATCTCCTTGGTCGAGCTTATTATCAGCATTTTTATCAAATCTAATATAAGTTGATTCGATATTTAACATTGCACCGATAACTAGTGTGAAGTCCTTTGTTCTCCACCATACCTTATCGATATCTTCTACACTTCTTGAGAATACTTCGACACCTTCAATAAATTGAACGATGTGCTCTCTACTATTTGCATCCACGTATTCCTTTAGACGTGGGAAATATTTTGAAAGGTTTTCTTCATTCTCTCCAAATAGTTTATCAAAGAATTTCGTACGAATACACTTTGACTCCATAACTTTGAACCCGTTCTCATCAATACGATGTGAACACTCATTTTCAGCGTAGAGATTATCCTCAAGTAGAGAAGTCATCTTTGCTGCTGTAAAGATTAGTTCAATAAACTCACTTACTTCATCAAGGTTAATATAAAGGTCACCACCAGAAGTTGCTTGGAAGAGATCTGATAGAAGTAGGATATTTTCACCAAATGTTTTGAAGTCGTCAGTCCAAAGTCCCATTTCTTCAAGAGCTGCCTTTAAACCAACTAGAGCGTTATTGAGTTGGTTATCTCTTAGGCCTTTCGATACTCTTGGGTTAGTCGTGTCTCCTTCAACAGCGTACCCTTCAAGTACGTAAGGAAGGACATTTCTAAAGAGCATGATTGAGTTAAAACCTGTCTTATTTCTTACGATTTGCGCTTGATAAGTAGGGAAGCCATCTTTATTTCTAAAGTAACGGAAGTCCCTTGCTACCTTTGCAAATTCCTCAGTCAGGATAACGTATGACTTTTTCGTAATTAATTTGTACTCAGGTACTTCTAATTCGGTTGGGAACTCTCTCTGATCAATATAAACTGGGTCAGGAGATTGCATACGATCACTGAAGAATCTAAACGTCGCATCAGAGAATAATTGTGCTTCAATTGCTCCATCGATGATTTCAAAAATACGATCAATAGCATCACTTGAGATCATGAGATCAAAGTTTTCACTTCCCGGAGGATCAAGTTCAGAACAAATCCATTTTGAACTACCTTGCTTATCTGGATCATATGCAGGGTTTGGTTTACATGGAATTGGATACATTAACTCTGATCGAGGAACTGGATCAAAAACTCTTTGAGTGAACTCAATTAGAGTTCTCTTAAAGTTATTCATATTGATAAGATCGGCCTCATCTTTAGGCTTATCTTTTCGACGATTAACTTCTAGTAAGACTTCATTTGCAAAACTTAGAATATCCTTTGCTGAGAAGAAGTCTCTCTTTTCAGTTACTGGGTGAAGGATTGACTTCACCTTACGGATTAACTTTAGAGCAGTTGCCGTATTTTGAACTGAATCAGACTCAATAGAGAAGTCTGTAAAGAAAGCATCATATAATACTTCCGCTAGACCTTCTGACATTTCAGTTAAGTGATATAAGTCGTCTCTATTGATGATTAAGTTATTACCACCAAGTACAAGCCCTTTTAAAGACATTGCTTGAGAGTAGAGTGCTGTATTAAATTCTTTCTTAAATAGGGCCTGAGATTCGTCTAGGCGTAAAATAAGTGACTTGATTAAACCATCTTGATTAACAAAGTCTTTATTAAGTAGGTAATTTGATAGCTCTGCCTTAATTGAAAGGAATCGATTTACATAGTCTTTTTTTGAAACAAGACTTCTTGTCGTCTCCTCTCCATCTTTCATCTTTTTAAAGATTTCAACATTCTCAATATGAAAGTCTAGGAATGCTAAGTAGCGATAGACAATGGCCACAACATTTACTGTCGACTTAAGCTCTTTAAAAGAAAGGTGCTCAACACTTGGTGGAAGACGTAAGATATTATCTTTGTAGTTTCCAACAAGGTTCTTAAGAGCGATTCCTTTTTCTAAGTCTTCAGGCTTTTTAAAGAATTGTTCAATAATATTATTAATATCAGTTACTGTAATAACATTGTCGCTATCTAGTTCATCAAGTAAAAGATCCTGAACTGAGCGAACTTGAGCTAAGAAGAAGTTATTCTTTTCTAAAGATGTTTTTTCAATATAGTCCTTAGAAAGATACATAAGATCAAAGAATAGGGCAGCAAGTGGATCTGTCTTACTTAGAATCGTTAAGAGTTCTGGTAGTTGTAAAACTTCTCTTGTTCCACCTGTTGTTAGTACTTTTAGAGCAAGAAGAGAGTTTGTAAAATCATCTCTAATATCTAATTCGTATAACTCAATAATATCATCTGCAAATTGCAGAATATTCATTTGGTGATCACGAGGAATTGTAATGTCTTCATTTAAAAGCTTCTTAGCATTAGTACTAAGCTTTCCAATTTCTGCACGAAATTCTTTTTTGATTACAACCTTGCGATCAAAGTCTTTATCTTCGATTTCTTTAACTAAGTCAGTTAATATATTTACCGACTCAAATGAGCGAATCCCCACATTAATTAAGCTAAGGGCAAGTTCTACATCAGAGTATGAGAATACTTCTGGATTACCTCTGATTAGATCTCGTTTCGCGTAACGTAGTAATGCTTTTAGTTTTCTATTTGTCTCTTCATTTGTTCCCAGAATTTTTGAGATGATATCATCTGAAGTAAAGAACTCGTCGATGATATTATTGATATCATCAATAGTGATGATATTCTCTTCTTTCTGGTGCTCGTAAACATAGAGTTTTAATTCTTCAATATTATTTGCAAGCTCATTAAAGTAGGCTGAACCATCCTTATAGTATTCTTTCTTTAGGAAGAAGATATCTGCAATATTCTCTAAGAATACTGGTAGAAAAGTAAATAATTGGGCGAATTCATCAGAGTCAATATAGATTCTCGATCCACCAAGAAATAGCTTCTTAGCGAATAGAAGAGAGTTGATAACTTCTTTACCAAGTTTAAAGTCTTTTAGGTCTTTCGTGATATCTAAAATTAGATCCTGAATATCGATGGCCTGTGCAGGACCTGGAATATCTCTTAGAATTACATTGATATTATCTGCAAGAACATTTGATTGTTGTCTCATTTGAGCAGAAAGTTTTTCGTACTCTTTTAAAGTCTCAACTTTTTGCATCTCTTTAACTGTATCAACAATCTTTACACCAGAGCGATTAATCTCTTTTAAGATAGCAAAGAATGAATCAATTTTTGAACGAGACATTTGTCCTGGGGTATCTCTTTGAAGTAGAGAGTTTAATTTAAAGAGTAGATCAAGCCCTTCGATAATATCGTCAGCAGAGCCAGGAGGGTTGTTCATATACTTTCTAGCAAAGCGTACGATGTCTTCTCTAAAGAAGAAGCGCTTGTCACGACTTTCAACATATTTGAACTTATTTAGGGTGTCTTGGACACAATTAAGCTCTTTTTCAATATTAACTTCAAAAATTTTCTTAATTCTATCGGTGTCGATTTTACAACTAGCTGAAATCCCGTCGTACTCAGCGATATCTGCTCCGTCGACTGGGTCATCATTAATAAATCCACATGAGGAAATGAGTAAAGAAATTGCTAGAAAAGCAAAGAAATTACGTAATTTCAATGTGTTAATGTACTTGTTCATGTTGTTCACGATAAAATTCTAGAAAATTTCTAGTTAAATGAAAAGGAATAACCGTATAATTTGTAATGTTTTTGCAATGTGCGTTAAGTTTGTACACATAATCTGACGGATAAGTGTCCAAACTGTTAACACCTAGGGTAATGGCTACTAGGTTGGCTTTAAGTTCTTCTATTTGTGAACCTTTTCTGATTTAATAATCTTTAATGAATAATTTCATCAAAAGATTTACATTACTTTGCTTGTCAATTTCAAGCCTATCTACGCTAGCGCAACTAGATGGAAGCATCTCGTATGAGAAGTTCCAACGCTTAAATGATCCTGCCAAGAAGTCTGAATATGACGATTGGGCCCAAATTGAAGGGAATTATGAATCAAAGATGTGGAATGCAAAAGTATATGGTGAATTTGCAGCTAGGGCCTATGTAAGTAAAGAGGCAGCTTTTAATTTCTCTGCTCCTGAAGCTTATGTTGAGTTTAAAGATGATGAGAATCGTATCAGTGTAGGCCGCCAGTTATTAAGATGGAATGAAAACGAAGACTATTGGTTATTAAATACCTTAAATCCAAATCAAGGCTTCTATCTCTTATCAGAAAAGAAAGAAGGACTAGTTGGGATTCAATACGATCACAAGTTTAATAAGAATATTAACTTCTCAGTATTCTTCTCTTACTTCTTTGTTCCTGGATTAAATCCTAGTCTTGAAGTTGAAGATGGAAATATTACGAGTCGAAGTGAGTGGGTAAGACTTCCTCCAAAGTATACAGTTCTAGAAGGAAATCTTCTTCCTATTTATTACAATATTAATATGCCTAATATCTATAATGATGTTGTTAAAAATAAATCTCTTGGATTTAGGTTATCTGGTTCAAATGAGGAAAGAAACGCTGAGATCTCGGCCTTCTTTATCTATAAGCCACAAAATAGTCTTCAGATGAATGCTGAGGCACGCTTTGATCAAGATAATGATCGTGTTGCAGTTGATGCATCTCCACTTGTAAACCACCATTTATTTTATGGAATTCAATATAAGCAACAACTAGGCGATGTTCAGATGGTTGCTTCAATTGATATGAATGATCCTACAGCAACATTTGGAAACGACTTTAAAGTTGTAGACTTTAGTCGTGAAGAAGATAAGACATTTGAGTCTGACTATTTTGTTATTGAGCCAAACTATGAAAAAGAAAGTTATGCCTCAATCTCATTTAATGTGAATCAAGGTTATTATATGTTTTCTTTAAACTATATTAATCTTCTGACTAATAATCAGCGTGGTTCAGATGACTTCTTCTCTGATACAGCAAAGTGGGCAAGTGCTCTTGGGATGAGAGGGCGTTACTATTTTACTGACTTCATTAATGTAATGGGTGATCTTAAATATGACTTTGAAAGAGAAGATATCATTTTAAAGGCCGAAGCAACTTATGCCTTCTGGGCAGGAAGTGCAAGTGTGAATCTAGGTGCCGAGCTTATTAAGTCGCCAAAGAAGAACTCTTATTGGTCAGCTTATCGAGCTAACGACACCATCTATTCATCACTTCGTTTTGCTTTTTAATTCTTAAACATTTCCAGTTTGAACATTCCATAGCGCACGATAGAGTCCATCTTGTTTAATTAGCTCCTCATGAGTTCCACGTTGTTCAATTCTTCCTTCATTTAATACACAGATTTGATCTGCATGAATAATTGTCGAAAGACGGTGGGCAACCATAACTGTTGTACGACCTTGAGTGATGGTCTTAAGTGATCTTTGAATGGCGGCCTCTGTCTCGTTATCAATAGCGCTTGTGGCCTCATCAAAGATAAATAGCTTTGGATCCTTTAGGATGGCCCTCGCAATTGCAATACGCTGCCTCTGGCCTCCTGAGAGCTTTTGTCCTCTTTCTCCTACTATTGTTTGATAGCCTTGGGGAAGGAGCTCAATAAAGTCATGGGCCTCCGCTAATTTTGCGGCCTTCATGGCATCGACTTCCGTTGCATCATTTGATCCGTAAATAATATTGTCTAGAACAGTTCCGTGAAAAAGGTAAGTGTCTTGTGAAACAAAACCAATATGAGAGCGAAGAGAGTTTTGCTTTAGCTCTTTTAGGTTTCTACCATCAAAGTTAACATGGCCTGATTGAGGATCATAGAAGCGCTGAAGAAGTTTTAGCATTGTACTTTTTCCCGAGCCTGTTGGACCAACAAGAGCAACAGTTTGTCCTGCTTGAATTTTAAGAGTGATATCTTTAAGTCCAGTGTTGTCTTCTTCATCATATTTGAAATTGATATTTTCAAAACTTACTTCACCATCAAAGCTTTCCAATTCTTCTTTTCCATCAATGACTTTAATCTCTGTTTCAAGTAGGTCCATGACACGAGAAGTGGATGCCATTGAACGTTGGTAGAGATCAAAAGTTTCACCCAGGCGAGTTAGAGGCCACAGAAGCCTTTGAACTAAAAAGATTAACACTGAATATGAGCCCACTTCTAATGATCCATCAAAGACTTGAGATGCACCTATTGTTAAAGTGAAAAGAAAACCACATAAAACGGCCATACGAATTATAGGGCTAAATGAAGAGGATACTCTAATGGCCTCTTTATTTGCTCTAGCGTAGCGATTTGATTGTTTTTCGAGACGATTGTATTCAAACTTTTGGGCCACATATGACTTAATAGTCATCATACCTGCAATATTATTTACTAACATACTTGCTAGAAGGCCCGCTTCACTTCTTACATTTTGATAACGTGGCTGAACTTTTCTTTGGAAGTAGAAGCTTCCCCATAAAATGAAAGGTACCGGCGTAAGAGAGAGTAGGGCAATTTGTGGTGATAAGTAAAAGAAGATTGCACCAATAGAGACAACTGTTGTTAGTGTTTGAATAATATCATTTGCACCAATATCAAGAAATCTCTCTAGCTGATTAATGTCATCATTTAAAACAGTCGTTAAATTCCCTGAATTCTGTTCTTGATAAAAAGAAATATGAAGATTTTGAAGGTGATCATAGGCTTCCATTCGAAGGTCGTGTTGAACTTCTTGCGCCAGACCTCGCCACCATACTTTTAAGAGGTATTCAAAGAGTGATTCTAGTGCCCAAATAATAAAAGTTAAAATGGCCAAGATATAGATCTGATGGATCTTATCACTAATTCCCATCTCTGCTAAAAAAGATTCCTCTTGTTTAACAACGGTATCGACAGCAAGACCTATTAATAGTGGTGGAGCAATATCGAAAATTTTATTGAGAATAGAAAAAGTTGAGGCCGTATAAATTTGGCCTTTTTTATTGTTAAAATGATTAATTAATTTACGTAAAGGTGAGGATTGTGAATTCATTATATATGTTCCTAGTCATAAAATCTGTACTGGACGAATTATGCCTGAAACTTATATACTTGAAAAGTTCCCCGCCAATCTCATTAGTATAGAATCGTTGTGCTTGAGAGATTGACGAGGGTGAAATGCGTAGTCTAGCTAGACCCTAGACTACGTAATTACTAGCAAATTCGAAATTTCTTTTAATTTCCTTGCCATTGTCGCTAGAAACTCTCTGAGAACTTTCTTCCTGCTCGCCCTCAGCTTCTGCGAAGTAATTATCAATCGTCTCTGCATAATCTTTTAGCAGAGTTTCCCTTAGTTCTTCTTTTGATACTTTTAAGACATCACAAATAGAATTTAGTGATCTTAATGGAACAGAACAAAGTCCTCTTTCAATATTGCTGATAAATTGACCGTTCTTGTAACCTAGTCGATAAGATAAACCTTGTTGAGATACCTTAGGTGACAAGCTGCGTCTTCTTTGTTTAATCAATTTTGCAATGTTCTCAAAAACTCTTTTCTCTTTCATTGTATTAACCTCCAGTTTTATCGATTACCAAGAATTGTTATTTGGTACTCAATAATGATATTATGTTTAGGCAATATTATTTACTTACAAATACGTAAGGTTTATTATGGCAATAAAATTAATGGCTTATACGCCAAATCAAAAGAAAATCTTTAGAGAATCGGCAATAGAATCCATTTGTAGTGCCAATTTTGTGTATTTAGATGAGCTTCCTTATGATCTGGGGCCTGGTGAAATCCTATTTGTTGAGCTCGATGAAGTTACAGATGAGCTTCTGGATGAGGTTCAATACACAAAAGTTAAGTTCTTATTCTTAACTGACACGCTGCAAGGGGATAATATCGGCCGATTTATTTCGCTAGGGGGCAATTGCCCTATTATGAAAAGCTTAAGTGAAGAAGATTTTATTTCAGAAATCATAAGACGAATTCATCAAAAGGAAATGTTTAAATTACTACACTTGGTGAGTCCAACTGATGTTGAATTATTTAGATTTATTCACCGAGCGGGTAATGGAGAAAAGTCAAAGTTAAGTGAATTAATTTTTGGCTCCACAAGTGAGAGTACTATTGATGTCAACTTAAGTCGTTTAAGAAAAAAATTAAGGGACCCAAATGTTGGAAATGACTTCTTTAGAATCATTACTAAAAATGGACGACTTTACATTGTGAGTTGTCTGACTAATTATGAGATTCCAGGACACTTATTAAAGAATGAAACTAAAAAATAATTTGAGATGACAATGAGATTAATGGCCTACACTGCAAATGAAAACAAACTATATCTAGAGGATAAGATTGAAGAAAAGAGCGGCCTTAAAATTGAGTATATTAAAAAATTTCCTAAGTATAATGGCGTTGGTGAGTTACTTATTCTCGATCTAGATGATGAGTCGATAGAGTTTAAAGATAAATTAATTGATGAGATTCAATATATTGATGCAAACTTTGTCTACTTAGTAGGGGACTTCTTTGGGGATCGAAACAAGCGTATTATTCATATGGGTGGAGAGCTCTTTACTTTTAAAAGTTTAAATGACTCAGACTTTATCGAAGTTCTTTTTAATCGTCTCGTTACTTTAGAAATCTATAAATTATTCTCTATCATCGGACGCACTGACATGGACCTCTTTAGGGCCATTAATCGTGCCGGTAATGGAGAAAGAGAAATTATATCAAAAAGTCTCTTTGGTTCTTCTAGTGAAAATACAATTGATGTGAATTTAAGTCGTTTACGTAAAAAGCTACGTGATCCTGAAATTGGAAATGACTTCTTTCGTATTATTACAAAATCTAGACGCTTCTATCTTGTAAACCAATTAAATGGTTATGAGATACCTGAAGACTTACTTATCTAATAAAAGAGTAAGTACATTAGTCGTAAATCTTTAAGTAAATTAAGTACAACTTTTCTTCCTTCACCGAAATAATTCCTTAATAACTATAATTAGGAGATTCCGATGAAGACGAAGTTACCAACTATAGCGCGATTAATTCTTGGTTTTTTATTTGTATTTTTTGGAATAGCGGGACTTTTTAATCTCCTTCCACCGCCAGAGAATATGCCTAAGGATCTTCAAACTTTTATGGGAGGTCTTGTTGCTGCCAAGTATTTCTTTCCGCTTTTAAAAATAACAGAAATAACTTGTGGTGCTCTTCTTATGATTGGAGTCTTCGTTCCATTGGCCCTTGTTGTTCTTGCACCAATTATTCTCAATATATTGCTTGTGCATATTGTGCTGGATCCATCTGGACTTCCTATTGCAATCGTTTTGGTCGTTTTAGAAATCTACTTAGCTTTCTTTAGTAAGCCTTACAGTGATATTGTTAAACAGATTTTTCGTTGTCCATTAAAAGAAGAATTAGATAAAAAGAAGCAACAAGAAGGTTGATTATTTCTGACACTTTGGACAGTAGTAAGTTCCTCGCTGAGCAAGAGTGATCTTCTTAACTTCTGTCTCTTTACATAGGCCACAAACCTTTTGATAAAAGACAACAAGGTTTTTTACACCTTCACCTTTTTCACCAAAGGCATCTTGATAGCCACCAGAAAAAGTTGTACCACCTGTGCTGATGGAATCATCGAGAACAATCTTTACGGCCATATAAACTTTTTCAAGCTCAAGCTTCGTTAGGGTCTTCATTCTTCGCGTTGGACGAACTCCTGCTCTTGCACAAATTTCGCTGGCCATATAATTGCCAACACCGGCAAAGAAGTTTTGCTCTAAGAGAAATGGTTTTAACACTTTATTGGGACGCTCTTTTTTTAGCATCAAAAGATAATCAAGAGTGAATTCTTCTTTTGATACATCAGGGCCTAAGCGTGTAAGCCATGTGGCCTCATTTGGTGGAGAGTAGAGGTGAAAGACACCAAAGCGGCGAGGGTCAATGTAGCCTAGATGAATTGGCCCTTTTGCATTTGTCCCAATGAGTTTTACATGAGTATGCTTTTCAGTAATCTCTTCCGTTGCAATTCGCCACGACCCCGACATTCCCAGCCCTGAAATCGCACGCCACTCATTCCCATCTTGATCCTCAAAGAAAAAACGCAGAACCTTTCCCTGGCGCTCCACACGCTCAAGAGTCATGCCCTTAGGATTGAAGTCCTTATCCTTAACAATGGAATCACTCACATCAGAGTATGCGACTTCCTCGATCTCCATTGGGAGAACGTGAGAGAGTTGTGATTTGATGGTTTCGACTTCGGGTAACTCAGGCACTTTTTAATTCCTTTTTTATGTGGGCAGAAGTTTATCACTATGGTCATTTTTTTTGAATTTTTTTCTCTTGAGAGTGGGTGGAGGTTCGCGTTGTAAGGTGTTCATTTTGTTATTCACTTCATTGTTACAGTGCTGGTATGTGCTTGAAATTATTGAGGTTGTCTTCGGTGAATATATTAAGTTTAGATTAAGAAGTGACGAAGTGTAGCTATCTATTATTCATTTATATCTTAAGAGGGATAATATGAATCTACTATTACGTCTTGTGCTATTTAATTTTCTAATTGTGACCAATGCTCAATATTCATTCGGTGATACACAGTCTGCTTTAGAAGTAAGAGAAAAGACTAAAGAATATCTTTCTTCACATAAGCAATTATTAAAAGCAATAACTGAAGTCTATGATGGTTATGACTTACTAAATGAATCTTTGCAAAGTTTTAAAAATACTAAAACCGGTTATGGAACTGTCGATAGTCCTGAGGATTGGATTAAAGCAAGGAGAAAAATTAATAGTGCTAAGTCATGTTCAAAATTTGTTGCTTATAGTATCGAAAATGGTAGGAGAATATTTAAAATCGTTCGTAAAGAAATTTCTAATTATAAAGATGCTATAGGTATTAATGAGCTTCATGACTTTAAAGTTTTGATGAACCGTAAATATCGTAAGGCTATTCAGAAAGGAATTAATGAGGTTCCATTTGAAGAGTCATATAAATTGTGCACTTTTAATGTTGATACAAAAACAATTGATGTAGTAATAAAGAATTATGCTGAATATAAGAAATAAACAAGGTTCCAAGCTCTTTTTCTTGAATCCAGATAGGTGCTTTTTCGTTGACCACGCGTAAAGAAATAGCATCTGGAACAAAAAAATTCTCTATCCTTATGGTAAGTTAGTTAAACGTGGTTATTGCAAATAACTAGAGATCATTTTGTAACATAGGGGGCGAGTTTTTTCGATGTCTGTCAGTTACTTAAGGACTATGTTTTAATCCAAAAAGTCGGGATTCAAATCTTGCTCAAAGGCCCATTCAACAATGTCATTATAATGCTCGATGGATTTTGCCTTTTTAACTTTCTTATAAACTTTGTGCTCATTCTCAAAGATATCTTTGAAGTAGAGCCAATGACCTCGCATTTTTTGTAGGTAGTCTGATTTGGCATTGTCCATTGAGAGGTATTCTTCGCTCATAAGTTTATGCATTTCAATGAACTTTGCCAGATAGGTTTGTTCATTAAATTTTGACCCCTTGATCTGGGCCATAAGGGCCGGGTTTGAAAGGCCTGCGCGTCCTACCATCCAGCGATTAATCTGAGGAAATCTGGCCTTGTATGCCTTGAAATCTTCTACTGTATTGATATCTCCGTTATAGCAGGGAGTTGTATTTAATAGAGGTAAGCACTCTTCAAAGGCATCAAGATCCACGCCACCAACATAAATTTGTTTTCCGTAGCGAGCATGAATTGTGAAGTCATTGATTTCTAATTTGTTGATCATGGGAATGATCTCTTTGATCTCGGAGACATCCTCACGTCCAAGGCGAATCTTAACTGAAAACTCGATGGGACACTTTTCTTTGATTCCTGTTAAAAGCTTTTCCACTTTATCTGGATGAAGAAGAAGGCCTGAGCCTTTGGTCCTATTGGCAACCATTGGGTAAGGGCAGCCCATATTTAAATTCACTTTTTTAACACCAAAGTCTTTATAGATATTGGCCACATAGAGGAATTGATCAACTTCCTTTGTGAGAATTTGGGCCGTGGTGGGAAGAAGGTTCTTTTCTGGAAGAACATCGTGAAGTTGGCGCTTATTGAGTTCGTTTGTTTGCTTTGTCACAATATAAGGAGCGATGGCACTATCAGCGCCAGAAAATGTCTGCTCCAAAGCATTGCGATAAACGTAGTTGGTTACACCACGAATCGGGGCGAGAACCAGGTGATCATTAAAACTCATAGTTCATTTTCTACACCAAATTTATGCCTTTGGTATAGAAGAATTAAGGGACTAGGTGCTTTTCTTTACGCAAGCTCAAGGAAAAGGCATAATGAAGCAGAGAATTTTGTTTCATTTACTTAGGTGACTCTATGAAAAATAATTTATTGGTATTTGGCGCTGGCAATCTCGGAGAGAAAGTTGCAACTCTTTGGAAAGAGAGATTTCCTGGTGAAGAAGTATTTGGTGTCACTAATACAACTAGAAAACATTCGCAGCTTAGCTCAAAAGAAATCACTCCTCTTTGTTATGGCGAAAAGCTTCCGAAAGTTTCAAATATTTTATTTTCAATACCTCCAAAAGATAACTACTCTGAGCTCGTAGAGGAAGCTTTTAAGTGTTGGGATGAGTCTGGTAATTTTCTATTTATTTCTTCGACTTCTGTTTATTTGGAAAGTAATGGAGGAGTTGTAAATGAAAACTCAAAGGCAAATCCTGAGCATCGCTTATTTTCAGTTGAAGAGATGGTTATTGATAAAGGTGGTTGTGTTTTAAGATTGGCCGGACTCTATGACAAACACAGAGGCCCTCATCTGTATTTAAAAAATAAGATGAAACTTAGCTCATCAAAAGACTCACTACTTAACTTAATCCACACCCAAGATGCCGCTGAGCTATCAGTAAAGGCCCTTGAAAGTGGATCGAAAGGTACAAGATACCTAGGATGTGACGGAAGTCCTATGACGAAGAGTGAATTTGCAAAAATCGTTTTAGGTGAACAGGCCAGTGGTGTTGATTATTCTAGTCAGAACTCTAATAGTAAGATGTGCAATAATGAATGGACTCGTAAGACATTAAATTGGCACCCTCAATGGCTAGACTTTAAAGCATGGAGCCAGGACATTCTAAAGAAAACTTTGAAACAGCTCTTTATGTAATTTCAATACTTAAGTTAGTTATATCTTATAGAGTTGAGCTTGTTCTCTTTCACTGGGGTACTTATTTTAATAGAATGTTGCACTTAGATCACTTTATGCAGACAAATAGATGCTTATCATGCAAAATTATATGTACTAGTTTTGGAGCTTTTATTTTAAAGAGGTTTAAGTGTTAACTTTTATTATTGCTGTTATCGTTGGTCTTGTATTTCTTGTTTTAAGTGCTGATAAGTTTGTAGAAGGTGCATCAAGTGTCGCAAGATATTATGGTATGTCTCCACTCCTTATTGGTATGGTGATAATTGGCTTTGGTACTTCTGCCCCAGAGATGGTTGTTTCAGCTCTTTCATCAATTCAAGGAAATCCTGGAATCGCCATTGGTAATGCTTATGGTTCAAATATTGCAAATATTGCTTTAATACTTGGGCTTACATCTCTTATTGTTCCAATTTCAGTGCATTCACAAGTCCTAAAAAAAGAGTTACCGATACTTCTCTTTATAACTGTTGTAAGTATTGGGGTACTAATAGATTTAAATCTATCGAGGTTTGATGCGGTAATATTACTCATTACATTTATAGGAATAATAGGATGGACGATAAGAGAAGGCTTAAGAAATAAAAAAGATGCTTTGGCCAAGGAGATAGAAATTGAATTAAGTAATACCCATATCCCAATAAAGAAGTCTTACTTAATGCTTGTTGGTGGACTTATATTTCTAATTTTAAGTTCACGACTTTTAGTCTATGGAGCAGTCGGAATTGCACATGGTTTAGGAGTATCAGATATTATTGTCGGCTTAACAGTTGTTGCAGTTGGGACTTCTCTTCCTGAACTTGCATCTTCTATTATAGCGGCTAGAAAGGGTGAGTCTGACATTGCTCTTGGAAATGTTCTCGGATCAAACCTATTTAATACCCTTGCTGTTGTGGGAATTTCAGGAGTAATTCATCCTATAATAATTGAAAAAGAAATCTTTTTTCGTGATATAGGTGTTATGTCTATTCTTACCTTGTCCTTATTATTATTTGGATCTGGATTTAAGAAACAAGGTAAGATCAGTAGAGTTGAGGGAGGCTTCCTTTTGACTTCATACATCGTTTATACTGTTTATTTGATTACTACTATAGCGAAGTAAGTATGATCATTTGTTTATAAGAAACCTTATAAATTCTACACATCTCATAATGTTTAAGTACTTCGTCTTGTGATCCTGCTATCTATAGGTCTATATAAAACAAAACATTAGATTGAGAGAATATTATGAAAAAAATTATTATGGCGATTTGTTTACTTACTTCAAGTATGTCTTTAGCAACATCTGAAGTGAAACTAGTTGAGATCCTTGAGTCAGCATTACGCTTTGATGGATATGTTGAAATCGCGAAGGTCTCAAAACTTGGATCATATACTATTGTTGATTTCTACGTAGGAGCCTACGGAGAAGAGCGTCCAACTCAGTGTATTCTGAAGGATGATAATCTACTTGAATGTAAAGACAATTGGTTCAAGCTATAAGTCTAATAAAATAAATTTCTTAAGGAGTGTAGTATATCTAGCTGCACTTCCATGTTTTTTTCCACAATTTAATAAATTCAAAATGTTACAACAGTATCCTTTAGAAACTAATAGAGACCACCAAAAACTTGGCATATAAATATTTATAGTCCCGTATGATAAGTCTTATTATCTTATTGAGTCTCAGTCATTTTAAATACTTAATGTTTTCTAAATAAAAAACCGATAAAGAGTGTTAGAATAAAAATTGTGGTGAAAATGCATGATGATAAGCCTTTATATAATGGCGTTTAATTGGGGACATTATGAAACGATTTTTAATTTGCATAGCCTTCTTTCTATTTCAATCGCTAAATGTTCAAGCTATCTCTGATGCACAAATAAAAATGGCCAGAGAGATTCAACATGCTTGCCAGTCTAAAACCAATTCTATTGATCGTAGTAGGTGTCAATTAGAGTATCGAGTTAACTTAGTTGAATCAAAATGTGGACGAAATAATGATGGACGAGTTGAAGGAAGTATCGTTGAAGGTGAAATAAAGTGTGGAGCAGAAATTCCTTCTTCTACTTCTAATAACGAAGTCTCAAGCAAGCCTAGGCCACTTCCAAGAAAAGGTAAGTGTTCTTACTCAACGGACTATGCTTGTGAAGCATTTGACTTCAGAATGGATCGTTGCTTGAAGTCTTCAAATAATAATAAGTATTGTAAGGATATTTCTCATAAGTTTGCACTTAAGGCCCAAGTTCATGAAGAGTTAGGTGAAGATGGAATGAAAGCTTACGATCGTTGTCTAAATATGGACGATACTTCTCCAGATGAATGTGCAAAATTTGCGAAATTCTATTTAGATGAACAGAAGAAGAGTCGAGAAGCTCAGTCTTCCAATACCGAGTGTTCTGAGTTTGCAGTTGGTGTACGTAATGTAAATTGTCACGGTTTTGAATATCAACGTGTTGATAGTGATTTGGCAGATATTTCAAGACATGTGGGAAAAAGTATAGAGGACTCAGGAATTACAAGAAGAGAAATTGGAAGAGATTCCTTTCGCTCTGAAAGCCAGTAGATGACAATTATTGAAATAAGTACTCTTTTAAACCTCATAAACCTTGTAATAACAACACTTTAAAAGTGCGAGTTTTTTACTAAGGTATTTTGTTAATTTAACCGATAAGTTGCTTATGAAAAGAATCAGTATATTTATCCTTCTAATAAGTGCAACGACGGCCATGGCCAGAAACGAAGTGGATCATCATAAGAATTCACAAAAATGTCCTAGTGGCTATCTCTATAAATTGACTGAAATAAATAGTACAAATAAGACAACCACTTTTAGCTGTGTTGCTGACTCTGGTAAGGTACATCCTGATTATAAATTTCGAATTGCTAACTGGAGAAGTGGTGACTATCTTCTAGAACAGAATATTGGCAAAATTAAAACTCGTTTTACTTATAATAACGAAGGAAAAGTAAATAGCGTCACACAATCAATTGATGGAGTCGACTTTTCAAATAAGTGTAACTTTCGATATGAAGATGGAAATCTTGTTCCAGCAAAAGATGATAAGTGTAGTGAAGTTCAAAGTGAATTTGGTAATATGACTGCTTCAATCAAACACGAAGTATTCTGTGAGCCAAATGCAACTGAATCTGCATGTACAACAGGTGATGGGCGTGTTTTTCGACCTTCTACAAAAGAGACAGGTGTTCTTCGCTATTTTTACGAAAAAGGCCACGTTGTCGATGAGGTTCAGGTTGATCCAAAAACGGGGAAAGCTCTTTCACAATAGTTGAAACTTCAACCTTATGAAACTCGTATTTTTTTCAGATACTCATAATCAGCATGACAAAGTTCCATTAGAAAGTGGGGATATTCTTTTTCATTGTGGAGATTTCACAAGAAAGGGAAGTCTTGATGATGTTAAAAGTTTTGCTCGTTTTGTCGGAATGCAAGACTTCAAATATAAGGTTGTCATTGCTGGTAATCACGATTTTTCTTTTGAAGATGATAGAAAAATAGAAGCAGAAAATATTCTAAAAGAGCATGGTATTATTTATTTAAATGATTCTTTAGTGGAGCTTGATGGCCTAAAAATATGGGGCTCTCCCATAACTCCTATGTATCATAATTGGGCCTTTATGAGAGAGCGTGGAGAAGAAATACAAAAACATTGGGAGCTCATTCCAAATGATGTGGATATCATTCTAACTCATGGCCCACCGGCCAATATTATGGACCTTTGCTACAACGGTGAGCGTGATGGCTGTCATATTCTCTTAGAGAAGATCTTAGAAATTAAACCAAAGATTCATGCCTTTGGGCACATTCATGAAGAGTATGGAGTCTTGGAGCAAGATGGGATTAAGTTTATCAATGCTTGTAGCCTCGATGAGAAATACATCTATCAGAATAAACCAATTATCGTAGAGATTTAGAAACACTTAGAAAATAAAAAGGCCCTGTCATAAAAGAGAGGGCCTTTTTGTTAAGCCGCACACGCAACGGAGTACTGTACGCAGAGTGATCATTCTCCAACAAGAACTTGCACTAAAGATATCTTAGCACCAAAACAAATTCATAATTTTAATTTAAGCTTAATTTTTACTTAATAGTATATAGTTTTTACCCTGGAATTGACTAAGCAGGCCATTTCAATTTGAATGCGCTATGGAAGAAAAATACACACAAATCCTTGAAAGAATTTATTCAGAAATATCTCCTCTAATCACAAGAGGTAAGGTTGCTGACTATATACCTGAACTTGGTAAAGTTGATCCTAACCAATTTGGAATGTCTGTTTGTACCAATAGTGGACATGAGTATATAATTGGAAATTCTCAAAAGTCTTTTTCTATTCAATCTATTTCAAAAGTATTTACTCTAGTATTGGCCTACTCAAAGCTTGATGGAAAGTTGTGGGAACGTGTTGGCCGAGAGCCTTCTGGAACAAGATTTGATTCTCTCGTGTTATTGGAAAATGAAGAAGGTATTCCTCGTAATCCATTTATCAATGCTGGTGCAATTGTTGTGGTCGATATTCTTCTTGATCTCTACGAAGATCCTATAAATGAAGTCTTAAAGTTTGTGCGTGAATTAAGCGGAAATGAAGATATTTATATTAATGAAAAAGTTAGAGACTCTGAGCTCGAATGTGCTAATCGAAATTATGCTCTTACTTATTTTATGAAAAGCTTTGGTAATATTCGTAATGATGTCTCTACAGTAATCGAAGCCTATACTTCTATATGCTCAATTGAAATGTCATGTGTTGATCTTGCAAGATCATTTAGACTTTTTAGCTCAAATGGAGAGAATCCGTGGAATGGAAAGAGAATCTTAACAAAGAGCCAGAATAAGCGCATGAATGCCATAATGATGACTTGTGGCCTTTATAATTCAGTCGGTGATTTCGCTTACCGAGTTGGTATACCTGCTAAGTCAGGAGTCGGTGGTGGAATTGTTGGTGTAATTCCAAATGAGATGTCCATTTCAACATGGTCTCCATGTCTTGATAAAACAGGCAATTCTCTTGCCGGTATTAAGGCCTTAGAGCTCTTTACAACATATTCTGAGCAATCAATTTACTAGTTCTCATACCAACGATAGAAGCCCTTATGAGATCGGTCTCTCTTTGGGAAATACTGATCTCTTCTTTCTTTAAGTTGATCACAGTCGAGGTCTTCTTTTAAAGGAATTAAGTATATTGGACTTTTTGAGAGGTCTGGATTTTGAATAGGGTTGCTCTCTGTAACAAGATCATCCTTAGAAGCACCAATAATATATTGCTGAGAACGGTCTCTTACAAATCCAGCTAAAATTCCATTTTTCATTTTCTTCATATCGTATGAAAAAATCTCTTTTCTAGCGATATATAACTCTTCATCGACAAATGGTTTAAATGTTAAGTTGACTGTAACTCCAGGCTTGCCGTCTTCATCATCATCTGTAAAGCGAGGATCATTAGGCTCGGATGGAAAGTCTTCTCGATAATCATTTAGGTCAACTCCTAAAAGGGTTGGAGTTTTAGGGCGATGAATAAGCAGCTCTCCATTTTTTCAATCTTTGTACTTGCTGAAGAGGCAAGCCCCAGAGTCATTACTAAGACTATTTTTATGATGCTATTCATTATGTTCTCCTTAATCATCATTTTCTACAATTTTTACTGAGATATTTCTATTAAAACGAGGTTAAGAAAGATTATAAATTGATCTTTTTTGCAAAAGGATGCCATATGTCTCTATAATTACTAAGTGAGGGGAATTTGAACGTTAGTAATAAAGCAGTCCATGCATATATAAACTACATTATTGAAAATAATGATGATCCAAAGTCATTCTTTGAGAATTTAGGCTATGACTACTCAGTCATGAGCGATGAAAAGAAATATATGAGTTGGAATGACTACAAAGTAATTACAGAATCACTCAATGATAAATATGACAAATTCTACGAAGGGATGACTCGGCATGGTTTAACAAATAAGTTTGTTAAGCATGTACTTGATATTCTTTCACGTATGATTAGCTTTCGTTTTGTTGGCGATTTCATTTTAAAATATTCCTTTAAAACATTTTATACTAATGCTGTTAGTATTGAGCTTATTAAAAAAGGCAGAACAACTTTTGATATCAAACTAACTTTCAATAGTGAGGAAGATATATTTCCTGTTTTTGTTGATATGTATCGAGATGTATTTCTAGCACTCCCAAGACTTATTTCAAACTCGCTAACTTGGGATGTGAAGACAAGTCAAAACGGAAATATTCTAATCTATCATATTGATGAGAAAATGAGCTCACCATCTTTTTATACTTCTTTTCAATTTTTTATTTTAAGGATCTTTAAACTAGATAAGTATTACCAAACGCTTATCTTTGATAATCTTCAACATAGTAATGAACTTGAAAAAAAGAATCTCGAATTAGAGCTGGCAGAAAAGAAGATAAGTGAGGCACATAAAGATGTTCTCTTAGCAAATCGTATCATTAGTCATGATATTGCCAATAAGATGCAGATTATAGAGCATGTAAAAAGGTTGATGAAGCGAAATGATATCGAAAAAGCCAATCAGAAACTGGATATATACTATAAGTCAGTTAAGGCCATCATTGAAAATACTCGTAACGTAATAGATGATCATTCAAGTTCATTTATGTTAGCTGATGTTTCGCTAAAGAACTTGCTTGAAGAGTTGGTCTTTGAATATCAAGACCAAGCAAATAACAAAGATGTAAATATTTCTCTCAATCTAGAGTGTGAAGATAATTATCATTTTAGAACAAATAAAGAAGCACTGAAGGCGAGTGTTTTAGGTAATATTCTTCAAAATGCGATTAAATTTTCAAAAGCAAATTCTGAAGTTAAAATTAGTGCTTCTGTGGAAAAAGATTTATTAAAGATTTCATGTGAAGACAGTGGAGTAGGCATAGAAAGAAGTCTTGTTAATGATATTAATCGCAATTCTGAAAAGCTATTTCAAAGCACAATAGGAACACATGGTGAAACAGGACGTGGCCTAGGACTATTTATTATTAGGAAAGTATGCCGTGAATTGGATTTCAAAGTTAAATTTGAATCTTCATTAGGTAACGGAACTAAGGTTACGATTTCAAAAAATCTTCAAAGTAAGTAATTTCAGTAAGTAATAACTTCTTATTTATTTTCTTTTTTACACATTTCTTATTTTATCTTTTAAAGACACCTTTTTATAAGTATTTAGATTTAAAACAAATACCTTAAGGAGATCTCTATGAAGTCAGTTATTGCAGTAATGACTGTATTATTATCAACTTACACGTTTTCAGCAGCTAGTTTAAATTGTGAGCTTGTATATGGTGAAGGTGTCTATATAAATATGAGTGTTGAGTTTCAGGCAATAGATGATTCTCGTGGACTTCCTTATTCTCTAAAAGAAATTGTAGGAACAGAAGTTATAATTGATGGAACAATGAACCAAAATCATGAAGATAATGATGATATTGGAGAAGAGTGGACATATGTAACTCCTGGTGCTCGTACAACAACGATTAGAAATGATGAATGGAATCAAAGTGGTTTAGGCTTCTATGTTGATACTTGTGAAGACTGCGATTTTAATGGAGCAACTTATCAGTATCGTCGTTCAAATGAAGGTGAAATCTTCATCACTGAAATGTATGGCTCTGATGGGTCTGGAGAATTCTCTCTTTATTCTTGTGAAAGAAATTAAATATAGAAAAGGGCCAATTAATGGCCCTTTTTTATTCTACGATACTTTTAAATTAGTCATGTCGATGACATATCGATGAGATGGATTTTCTTTTTGTAGTTTATCCCACGCTTCATTTATTTGCTCTGGCTTTATAACCTCACAGTCTGGATGAATATTATGTTCAGCACAGAAATCCAAAACCTCTTGTGTTTCTTTAATCCCACCAATTAATGAACCTGCAATACGACGTCTTCCCATTATAAGTGGCGCAGTAACGGGCTCATCCATTTCACCTACCTGACCTACGATCACATGAGTACCATCGATATCAAGTAGAGGTGTGTATGTATCAAAGTCGTGTTTTACAGGAACTGTATCGATAATTAAGTCAAAAGAAGAAGCAGCTGCTTCGAGTGCACTTTCATCTCGAGATGATAGGATTGCTTTTCCACCTATTGCCTTTGCTTCTTTTTCTTTATCTGTAGATCGACTAATAACTGTAACTTCTGCACCCATTGCTGATGCAAGTTTTACGGCCATGTGCCCAAGTCCTCCAAGACCAATTACACCAACTCTAGTTCCTTTTTTTACATTCCATGTTTTTAAAGGCGAGTAAGTTGTAATACCTGCACATAAAATTGGTGCAGCTTTTGAGATATCGAGTTTATCTGAGATTTTAAGAACAAATTCTTCACGTGCAACAATATGCTTTGAGTAACCACCTTGTGTGATTTCTCCTGTTATACGATCTTCTGAGCCATAAGTTGCAGTCATACCTTCACGACAATATTGCTCTTCATGATTGTGGCATTGGTCACAAGTTTGGCAACTATCAACCATGCAACCGACACCGACGCTATCGCCTACTTTATATTTTTTTACTTCTGGGCCTACGTCTATGACTTTCCCAATAATTTCATGTCCTGGAATAAGAGGGTAGGGTTGCTCTCCCCAGTCTCCATGTACTGTGTGAAGATCAGAGTGACATATTCCACTATAAAGTATTTCAATGGCAACATCGTTGCCTCTTAGTTCTCTTCTTGAAAACTCATAAGGTTCTAATCCCGATGTTGGTGAATGTGCTGCGTATCCTACTGTTTTCATTGTTACTCCAATTGTTTATGGGTTTATATGAATGACATTATTACGCATCTATTGATTTGAATAAATAGGGTACTCGTTAAAGCTTTGTTAACTTTTGGTAAACAATAGCGATTAATAATAATTGTATAGGACTCATGTCTTTATTCTAATATTCAGAACGGTCTTTGCTTGATAAAAAGTCAATGTAGTTAACAAAAAGGTTAACAAAATAGGAGTTAATTATGAAAAATGTATTTTTATTATTGGCCATTGCGCTAAATAGCTTCGTTTTTGCTTCGGCTGCTCTTGATCAGGCAGCGCAAGAAGAGATTGTTTCTTTTATTGCAAAAGTTGAAAGAAAGTATCTTTGGAGAGCGGGATATCAAAATGTTAGTTCAAACTTCTCTAAGTTATCACAGAGTTCTTTTAGTTCATATTTAGATCGTGTATTTGAGCAAGACCTTGATAAGTCTGAGATTCAGGAAATTAGAAGCTGCTTAGAAACCAAAGATTGTGCCGCGTATAATATTAGTATTCAGTCTGAGTATCACAGTGGGTATGGTGTGGATTCGGTCTTTGTTCTTATTAATTTAAATAGTGGTAAGTACAATGCTGACATAAAGCACAACGTCTATAGTGAGTAATTTGCAATCTCGTTAAGCCTTCTGCACAATGATGTAAAGCGGGAGGCTAAAACGAATGGATACAAATAATAAATGGGATTTTTGGATTGATTGTGGTGGAACCTTCACTGATATTGTGGCCATCGATACTAATGGCTCTTACCAAACGGAAAAACTACTCACAAAATCTCCTCATTATAAATCTTCTGTCGTTCAAGGTATAAAGAATCTTCTCGGAGATGATTTTTCACCAAAAATAATTAATAAAGTTAGACTTGGTACTACTGTCGCAACAAATGCATTCCTAGAAAGAGACGGTATTGATTGTGCACTTGTTACAACTCTTGGCTTTAGAGATCTTCTTGAAATAAGAAGACAAAATCGTCCACGCCTATTTGACTTAGATATTAAAAAAGCAAAACCTCTTTATAAAACAGTTGTAAATATTAAAGAGAGAATAGATGCAAGTGGAAATATCATTACTAAACTCGATGAGGAAATTGCCTATTTCGAATTAATGAGATTATACGAGCAAGGTCTTCGCTCAGTTGCTATTGCACTTATGCATTCATGTATAAATCCCGAGCACGAATTAAAAGTTGCCCAGATCGCAAAAAATATTGGCTTTGAATATATAAGTCTATCACATCAAACGAGCCCTATTTCAAAGTATGTATATCGTGCTGAGACATCTGTCGTGGATGCATATTTGACTCCTCTTTTAGATATCTATACAAAAGAGTTAGAAGATGACTTAGGCGGTGTTGATATTGTTTACATGCAATCAAATGGTGGATTATGTGATGCTAAGACTTTAAAAGGACAAAATACTCTTCTTTCAGGGCCTGCTGGTGGTCTAATCGGTGCTATCAAAAGCAGTGTAAAGAGAGATATCAATAAGATCATCACTTTTGATATGGGTGGTACTTCAACTGATGTTGCTATCTATGATGGTGAGATCAGACTTGATAATGAACCAGACTTTCTAGGAATAAAGCTTTTAGCACCTATGCTTGATATTCATACCGTTGCAGCAGGTGGTGGATCAATATTAAAATTTGATGGAGGACGATTTGCTGTCGGGCCTGAGTCTGCAGGGGCATTTCCAGGGCCTGCTTGTTATCGAAATGGAGGACCATTAACTGTAACCGATGCAAACCTCTTTTTGGGACGACTTGAAGCGGATAAGTTTCCAAAGATTTTTGGACCTAATCGCAATCAAGCTCTTGATGAAGAGATCGTTAGTGAGAAGTTTAATAAGCTAGCTAAAGAAGCTGGAATGGATGCTAAAGAGGTTGCAGAGGGATTTCTTGATGTTGCCGCTTCAACAATGGCACGTGCAATTAAAAAAGTTTCAGTTGAAAAGGGTGAAGATCCAGCAGATTTCACAATGGTGAGCTTTGGTGGAGCTGCGGGGCAAATGGCATGTAAAGTTGCAGACGCTATTGGTATTAAGAAAATTTTTGTTCATCCATTTTCAAGTGTTTTATCAGCTTATGGAATAGGGACAGCAAATGAAAGTTTTCGTGTCATGAAAGCTTATACTAAAAACTTTTCTAAGATAAATGAAGAAGAGATTAAAGAGAAATTCACTGAGCTACATAAAGAGATTGAAGAAAATTTAAATAATGTTGATCGTTTTACAAATGAGCTACTGATGCGTGCAAAGGGTAGTGATTACGAAATTAATGTATCAGCAGAAAAGTTTAATGCTATCTCTAACGAATTCTCAAAGGCCTATGAAAAGCTCTTCGGTGTTGAGTTTGAAGGAGAGGCAGAAGTTGTTAGTCTCGTCTCAACTGGAGAGAGGCTTTCTGGACATAGTGAAGAGTTAATAAAGGATGAGGCACTTAATGACATTGAAGGCCCAGCTCTTCTAAGCGTAAATAATACCTGCTTGGTCTTTGATGAAGGATGGAGAGGTTCTAAAAATAAGTATGGTGAATGGATTCTTACGAAAGAAGAAGATGTAAAGCAAGATGAAACTTCAGAGCGTGACGCCAAAGTAGAGCTAGAGATTTACTATCAAAGATTTCAATCGATAGCCGAACAAATGGGGCATACTCTACAAAACTTGGCACATAGTATAACGATTAAAGAACGTAATGACTTTTCTTGTGCGCTTTTTACAAAAGAGGCAGAGCTATTAGCAAATGCGCCCCATATCCCAGTTCATTTAGGATCTATGGGGGATGCTGTTAAGGCCATCGCTGAAAAATTTAACGATGATATCAATGAAGGTGATGGATTTATTTGTAATGATCCTAATTATGGCGGTACACATTTGCCAGACATTACTGCTATTACACCGATCTTCTTTGAAGGGAAGCTATCAATGTATGTGGCCAGCCGAGGACACCATGCTGATATCGGAGGAATAAGTCCTGGATCAATGCCCGGAAAGAGCACAAAATTGTCTCAAGAAGGTGTTGTTATTGCTCCTGAGAGAATTATTGAAAAAGGACGCTTCTTAGAAGAGAAACTTTCTAATATTTTAAAAGAAGGACAATTTCCTGCTCGAATACCAATTCAAAATATACATGATATTAAGGCCCAATTTGCGGCAAATCAAAAAGCACGCACAGAGCTTCACTCTTTAGTTGATTCTTATGGTGCTACAAAAACTCTAGCAATGGCCGAAGCGATCTTAGCTTATTCACATAAGAAGATTATTGAAGTGCTTAAAAAATTTAAAGAAGGTACTTCTAATACAAATATAACTAATGAGAGATCAATTACTGTTAAAATGACAAATCACCATGAAGATAAGTTAGTGATTGATTTTTCTGGAACATCTCCTTGCGGAGATCATAACTTTAATACGCCACTGCCAGTAGTGAAAGCATCGATTTTATTTGCTCTACGTTGTCTTATAAAAGAAGAGATTCCTCTTAATGATGGAATTGCTAGATACTTAGACATAAAGATTCCTAAGGGCTCTTTACTAAATCCAAGTATTGAAAGTGCTGTTGTTGCAGGTAACGTCGAAACATCTCAAGTTATTTGTGATCTTATTTTTGAATCTCTTGGTGTTAAGGCCCATGGGCAAGGGACAATGAATAATTTAAGTTTTGGTAACGAAGAATACCAATATTACGAAACTCTTGGTGGCGGGGCCGGTGCAAGTTCTAGTGGAGATGGTGCAAGTGCTATTCAAGTAGGAATGACTAATTCTCTTCTTACTGATCCCGAAGTCTTTGAGAGTCGCTTACCTGTTCGTATCGAATTGATGGGAATTAGACAAGGAAGTGGTGGAATTGGAGAGTTCCGTGGAGGAAGTGGAATCTACCGCCATCTCTTATTTCTACAAGACAGTGACTTAAGTATGATCTCGCAAAGAAGGCTTAGTTCTCCTACTGGAATAAATGGTGGGGAAGATGGCCTAAGAGGGAAGAATATTCTAGAGAGAAAGAACGGAGAAGTTATTGAGTTAGAAGAATGCTTTCAAACTAAAGTTCAGAAGATGGATCGACTTATGGTTTGTACTCCTGGTGGAGGAGGCTTTGGTAAGGCCCCTGATGAAGGAGAGCATCTTGTTTTTGGATTTGGTTCTAATATGGATATTTCTCAAATTAGAAAGAGATGTCCTAGTTCTTCATTTGTAACAAGGGCCAGATTAGACGGCTATGAGTTGCGCTATACAACCTATTCTGAAGTTAGAAAGGGTGGCGTTGCTGATATGTATGAAGCCCCTGGAAAGACTATGTGGGGTGCTGTCTATCGCTTAAATGATCATGACCTAGCAACTTTAGATGAAATAGAGTGTAGTATGAATAATTACACTCGAATCCAAAGAGAAGTAATTGATGATAATGGGCGAAAACTTAAGGTCTATTGTTATGATGTAAATGATAAGGAGCCGGATATTTCTCCAACTAATATCTATCACTGGCTTGTTTATAGTGGAGCCTATAATTTAGGAACACTAAATAACTATTTAAAGGCCTTATAATAGATAGGATTTAGAAAGAGCAAATTTAAATGGTGCATCAAGGCATTTTAGATGGTATGAGTACTTATGTTTCAAAAGCCTGAAAAAAAGTGGACTAAGGTACTGTCACAACCATTTGAAAAGCAGTCAAAGTTTCTTAACAAGATCTGTAAAGTTAATCGAAGAGATGCACTTATTCTTAATGAGAGATATTTTGATGGACTGAGTTTCCCATTAGTTGGGGAAGTTGTTGAGCTTGTTCAAAAAGTTATCGCTGCCGGGGAGTTTGATCCAAGCTTTCGTGATCTCATTTTAGATCGCCTTCTAAGAGTCATTGGTATTGAGGAGCTTTATCCTGAAGACTATGAAGATGGTAATGAATGTAACGGCGATGATGACAATGTAATCTTCGGCGAAAACTACCATGTCTATACTGCCTGTTATGATGATCTGGATATTCTCGTAAATTTCATTAATTCAACTGATGGTATTAGCAACCTATGTGATCTTGGTTCCGGCTCTGGAAGAGCTCTGTTTTACCTGGCCATGAAGGTTAAGAAGGAATTAAATTATCTTGGATTAGAATTAGTTGATGAAAGGGTCAAGTTTACTAATGAAATCTCAAAATACTTCTCTTTGGATAATGTAAGATTTCAAACTTGTGACTTTTTAAAGGATCCGCAAGCGTTCCACGGATACGATGCTTATTATCTTTATGACTCTGTTGGTACTGAAAATGTTCCTCATTTAATCGGACATTTTAAGAACCTTATTGATGATGGCCATAAGTTTTATTTATTCTTTATTTCTGGTTGGGATGAAATCATGCTTTCGGCATTAAATGAACTTGATGGACTAAAGCTTGTTGAAGGTAATGACAGTCATAAGCAAGAAGGTCGAGTCGTAAATATCTATCAAACTCTATAAGCTAACTTAAATTAAGTATCTTAAATTCTTCGATGAAAATAAAATGAGTATGTTATATTCTTCGGAGGAAATATGAAAGAAATGCTAATCTGTTCAGATCTCTATGAAGGCTCAGATAATAACCTTAAGTCTGGATACTCCTTTGCGAGTAGTCTCGGTCTTAAACCCAAAATTTATCATATCGATACAATGACTCCTCAGTTAAATAAACAATTTCATCCTCTTACTGTTAAGCCTCGCTATATCAAAGATCCTATTTGGAATAAAGATATTGAAGCGACAGTTCTAGATATGGCCAATAAGGCTTTAGCAAGAGTAGGGATTGAAAAAGAAAAGGTTGATTTTGAAAACTTTGAAGGCACAATCAATGAAGGAATTGAGCATCTAACAGAGCATGTTGATCTAGAGATGATGGCAATAGGAATTACTCATCATGGTGTCTTTCATCGCTTCTTTTTAAATACATTTGCAGAGAAGTCTTTATTTCATGTAAAAAAAGATGTTCTCGTAAGTAAGAAGGCCGTAGAAAATTATTCTCACCTTACTTATTTAATACCTTATACACCTTTAGATGAAGACGATTTAGCAAAAGTTATTCACATCGCTAAATGTAATGAAGCAAAGGTCCATATGGATTGTGTCGTCCCAATTAACTTTGTGGGATATAGTCTAGAGCTTTTTTCCAATGAGCCTTATCCTCGAGAAATTTTAACAAGCGAATTATCTGATTTGCGCAGTAAAGCAGAAAAAGAATTACAGAAAGCACACAAAATTATGAAGGATGCCAATATCGAGTGTTCGTATTCTTTGGAGATGGTACTAAACGAAGATGCAGCTAAGCGTGTAGAAGAAATTGTGCAAAAAGAAAACTCTGATCTGGTGATTATAAAGCCTCAGCACTATACGTTTGAGCACTTATCAATTGGAAGTGTCTCATTAGATATTATGAAGAATGTAAGTAGTAACCTTCTTCTTTTAAAAGTCGAATAGTTTATATCTTGGCCCAGCTATTCTCTGGTATATTTATATAGGCTTCTGTCCATGCATTTTCTTTGCTGTTAAAACTTAGTTCAAGATTATCATCTTGTAGAAGATATTTTGCAGCACTAAGTCCTAGTCCACTTCCTTTACTCCTTGTTATTGTTGATATGAAGGGGAGTGTTATCATTTCTAAGTACTCTTTAGATATACCGATACCAAAGTCTTTTATTGTTAATCGCAGATTGTTTTTAGAACCTATACTGGCATATATCTCTATTTTCTTGCGAGATTTATCATTATTTTTTTTAACTGCAGAAATCGAGTTTTTAATTATATTTTTCAATGATTGTATGAAGTTTTCCTTTGTTGCCAATATCATATAATCTTTTACACCTTCATCAATCTCTATTTGAATTCCATGTTTTTTTATCTTTTTATGAAAATGAGATGTGCTTTGTATGATTAAATCATAAAGCTCTTGCTTTCCTCTCTTGTGTGTTGCTGATCGAAAAGTCAGCTCTATGGTTTCAACAATTTCATTGATTCGATTATTTGAACCCTCTAATATTGATAGAATGCGTTGTGCTTTTGTATTATCTGGGCTTATCTTTTTAATTTCTTCTTGAAGTAAATGAGTTGAATTTATTGAGAGGTTCAAAGGGTTTCTTAATTCATGTGCCATTGACTTTATTAACTCTAATATTCTTAAGTAATTAGTGCGCTCAATCTCCTTTTCTTTTTCTCTTAATAGCTCCATTGCCTGTTGTTGTACTTTTTCTTTAAGTTCTATTTCTGTCTGCTTTTGTGCTGTGATATCACAGATATATCCTTCTAGAGCAATAATTTTATCACCGTCATAAACGCCAACACCTTGCTCCCATAAGTAGATAATCCTCCCATCCTTGTGTCTAACTCTATATTCTGTTGTGTAGTAATTATGAGCTTCAAGGGCCTCATCAACAGTCTGTCTAACGATTAGTTTATCTTCTTTAAGAGTAATATCATCAAAGGAAATCTTGGCATTGTTTAAGATTTCATCTTGTGTATAGCCAGTGATTCTTTCAATACCAGAGGTAATGAACTCCATAGTCCAATATTTATCATTGCGACACCGGTAGGCTATGCCATCGATACTTTCAAGAAGAATATCTAAGTTAATTTTTTGTACCACGAGCTAATCTTCGGTTTAGAAGTGTAGTTAGCTAAGTTAATTAAAAACAAAGGCTTAGCTTAAGTTTCTTAGTTTTTTAGTGAAATACTCAAGCTTGGTGTCTAAATATTTTTCACATAATAATTTCATGAAATCGCGAGTATATCTAAGTAATACGATTTGATATGCTAGATTATTTTCAATGAGAAAGGTTATTTCAATAATATTATTAAGCGTCTTTATGCTAAGTGTACCTGTACAAGCAAGTACTGAGTATAAGTGTATAAAGCAGTACCAAGATAAAATAGAGACATTTTATCCTAAAGAGTCTGTGGAAAATGATGAAGGCTGGGTATACAAACTTAAGGGTTTTTATTGGCTATCTAAAGTCATTGGTAAACCTGCTGCGGCTTTTATTGTTGCTTTCGTTCCAGGCTCCATTCCTGTTGTCTTATCTATATCAACTGTGGCCGCCTTCTTCGATCTTTTAAAGAACGAAAAGGGAATTATAGGTGCTTATATTGTTTTAAAGATGTCTGAAGTAGAAGAGCATGAATTTGCAAATCAGGATATTGATTCAAAGATAGAAGAAGAAGTTCTTCAACTTCAAGAAAATAAATATAAGCGAGAAGAAAATCTTTTTAATACTTTTGTTGAAAGAGTTAATCGTAAATATAAAAATACTGATTTTTCTTATGAGCAGGTTAGAAGAGCAGTCGTAGAAATTGCTTCAAGTGATGATCAGCTTTGCCAGCGTAAGGGAAAAGAGAAGTTTACTTCTCTTTATCGCCTTATTCGCCTGACAAAGAAGAGGTTGATTTATAAATAACTAGATAATGTAAGCTATCGAAAATATGTGGCGCGCAAAGAATCCTTCTATATATTCTCTTGATTTATTTTCAATATAACCGATAAGAACCCTATGAGATTAGAGGGGGTTATCATTTTTATTGCTCTTGTTGCGAGTATCGTAACTAGGGCAGAGTCTATTGAGGAATTATGTAATTCTCTTCGTTTAGAAGATCCAAGTTGTTCAACTCTTGAAATTCCCAAATCAATCCTTCCTAAAGAGATTAGTGAAAATTCATTACGTCGTTGGCATTGGATTATTGAAAAAGTAGAAGAGAAAAAAGACCTTCTTCAAGCTGAAATAGACAATAACAAAGGGATGTTGCGCTTTTTACGTAATGACTTTGTCGAAGAGGATGAAAGTAGGCAATGGTATATAAATGAATTCAAAGATATTGAAAGTGATTATTTAAAGTTAAAAGAAATTACCAAGCAAATTGAAATCGTCTCAGATAAATTAAATATCTGCTTTAGAGTCTGTAGTCCAAAGATGCGAATTGAAAATGAAGAGCATTTAAAAAAACTTCAAAAGCTAAAGATTTTACTACTTTCTAAACGCCCCATTTTAGCAGGGCCAGAAATTGAAAATATCATTAAAAGTAAAGATGAGGGAGATCTTAAATCCGCACTGGTCAAAACATACTCTGATTATTTATCTGGTGCTCAAGATCAAATAAGGGAGATTAATACGCGATTTTCTCCTGAGCAAAGACAATATGACTTTGCTATCAACGAAGAAGTTAATGAGGAATTACAAAAAGAGAGAATTAAAGTCCTCTTTGATATTATAAATGGCAATGATGTCGTTGATGATACAACTTCCTCTATTTTATCAACATTAGATTGGCGAAAAGAAGTTATGAAAGAGCCAAGTCTAGCGTGCAGTCTTTATGAGAGGAATAAAAGTTACTTAACTGATCAGAAAATAAAGGAATTAGGCCTTGAGATTGGAATGTTTGTTGCTCCTTTTGTTGCAGGCCCTGCCTTTAGATTAAGTGTTTGGGGGCTTCGTGGCCTAGGATTAGCAAAGTGGGGAATGAGAGAAGAAATCTATGCTTCAATTACAAAAGCAACGACAGGACTCTCTAGTGCAACTTTTTTTGCAAAAGATCTCGTTGCAATCCCAGAGAAAAAAGAACAATGTGAATCTCTATTAAGTAATTTTATAAAGTCTAAGCAACATACTTATTATCAAAAATATACAGAGTGTTCTGAGGAGCTAAGCCAAGAGATTCTCTTAACTTCCGTGAGTACAGCTCTAAGTGGTCTTTCATCTTTAGGTCCAATTAAGCAGGCCTTTGAATTATCAAAGAAATATGATCCAAATTCCCGTCTTTTCCATGTTAAGACAATGGATGAGCTTAGCTTTTATCTTGGAAAGAAGCCAATCGATAATGAAGTATTTGGAGATGCAGGATATAAGCTTTCTATTGAGAAGGGTGATTATTATGTTCTAAATCTTAATAGTTCAAATAAAGAAGTTAGGACAATGAGTTCAAATTATTGGAATTTTGTTTCAGATACTTATCAGCGAAGATTAAACCTCTCTGAAAATGAAGTAAAAGACTTCATTCAAAGTAGTCGACAAATGGAAGATCGAACCACTTTGATTATTAGTACAGAAAAAGGGGCAGCTGATTCCATGAGAGGTGGACTGGCCTTTGTAACATCTTCAAAAGCTGATGAATTAATGCCCTTTGAAAAAGCAACAGGGGTAAAGGTCGATCGTCGTCCTGGGCGAAAGGTTGCAGAAGCGGTTCGTTTTACTGTTGATGATAAAAAAGGAGATCGCAAATTAAGCGAAGAATTACTAGGCCAATTAATCACTTCAATGGATGCAGATGATTCTCTGGATGGAATTTATATATTCACATCAAAGGCCCATGAGCGTTTATATGAGAGAATTCTAAAAAAACGTGGTATCAGTTTTAATCGAGTAAAAGACCTCGATCGAGATGTTGTTCTAGAGATAAGGCCTTAATATTCCTCAAGTATTAACTCATGATAGCCGACGAGATAGGTATGAGATTCCCTAAGTTCTTATTATTATTTTTCATTCTATTTCAGACGTTTGCTTCAAAAATTATATGGCAACCAAAGCGTGAAATTGGAAATACGACGATTTGGAAGAGTACCCAAACAAAAAGTATTAGAGGATCAACTCAAGTTTTAAAATCATCAAAATCATTTTTAGCTAATATGGATAAGCGTGACAAATTTGTTAAGTCACTTGAAAAGAAAAAGCGAAATGGAATGAAGTTTTTAGGGATTAGTGATTGGAATGCTTTTGAATATAAGTGGCAGAATGATGAGTTAACAATTTCTGGTTATTATATTGATCGTAAAGGTCTTAAAAATTATTTTTATGAAAGACACACTTTTTTAAATGATAAACGTGTTATTAGTCTCATTACTTCTCTTGATAAAGACAAGTTAAACAAAGAAGTAATAAGTAGCTTTTTTCAATCGACTCTTAAGTGGGAGAGTCGTAAATGAGAAAACTATTAACTTCTATTATTATTCTTTTTCTAAGTTTTAATGTCCTAGCATTTAGTAATAGTGACATAATTGATCAATTTAGATCTTTTGGCTCAGTAACAGATACTTATGACTATATTAGTTGTAGTTCTAAAAACTCAGTTAAAGGACCTTTGTCTGAAGATACATTTAAAAGTTTTTGTGAGGTCGTTAAAAATAGCGATGCGTGTAAGGATGTTGAAGAAGACGAGAAGATAACTTGTGAAAGTATCGATGAAAATGAAATCGATATTACAAATTTTTCTTTCATATATAATTGTTTTCGAGGACTTTGGCGCTCACTCGTGAACCTTTTTGAATTTGTTGTTGAAATGATAAAGGGAAGCCTTGGTTATGTGTTTGATTCTGAATTACGACAAGAAAAGAATGAGGCCCTCGGTGAATACTATGATTCTTTTAAGAATTACTTAGCTATTGAATTTGATAAAGCTTATGAAGAAACAGGCGATGATGTGGATGCATCACTTCTTGTTGCTAAAGATATTATGAAGATGGGGATGGATGCCATCTCTAATATGATTAAAGATACCTACTATACATTAGGTTGTTATAATCAAAAAGCAAGACAGGCAAGAGTATGTGAGATCGTTGGCGAGGTAATTATGCCTCCTGCCGCTGCTGTTGCGCTGATCTTTAAAGGTCCAAAGATGGTGAAACGACTTAAAGAGGTCGTTTCAGAACATACAAAAAAACCACAATCATCAATTGTATCGGATGAAGATCTAGCGAAAAAGAAAACCGCTAGGGCCCTAAGTCCAGAAGAGGCCCAGAACTCAAATACAAGAGCTATATCAGCTAAGTTAGAAGAGATTATAAAAGAAGAAAAACATGATTTTCTTTCTGCTCCTCAAATCGGTCAAGGAATACAATTAGTTGCTATTCGCTCTAAAGAAAATAAAATTCGTAAGTTCGCTAACCCTGTTATCAAATCAGATAATGGAAATGAATTATCAATTTCATATCTAGATATAGATACAGGTAAGATTATTAACGAGAGTATAAATAATGTAGATCGTAAAAGAACAATTGCGGCAATAGATCGTTTAAATGGAAGACGTTTTAATTTTCAAGATGATTCATATTACAATTCACTTAGGATAAAGGGGACACAAGAGCTCAATGAATCTCAAAAAAATCAATTAGGACAAATGATCAATGGCCTTAATAAAGACGAGCAACAGAAATTTAAAGCATATGCACAAAGACTTGGGGAAGATATTTCTGACATTAGAAATCCTCGCTCATTAGTCTCTTCACTCAATGATGGGGATGCATATAGTGATGTTCTATCTCTTTATTCAAATATCGTTAAGTCATCAAGTAGTGCACAAAAGTTTAAGAAGTTTGATCAGTGGGTTAAATCAGATGCGCATGCTCTCTATTTATATGACTTCTTGTTAAAAGATGGTGTTGAAAAGAATAGCGATTCTCTTCGCTACCTCATGGCCCGAAATAAATATTTTAAAAATGTAAGACCAATTAGGGGACCACCTGGAACTCTCGTTACATTCTCGTTTGAAAAAGAAAGTAATATTGAAGATATTACTTTATGGTTTAAGACAACTGGCATTAGTGATGAGGAATGGCTTCAGATACCGAGTGACGAAAGATTAAAAAGAATAAAAGAAGCTACTAATGTTAAGAAAGATTCAGTATCTGAAAACCGTATAACTGGAACAGAGTTTAAGCCTAAATACATTGGTGGTTATTCACAAGAGTTAGGGCATGATTCCTCTGACAAGAGCTATACTTGGGAAATAACTAATAAGAAATATGAAATTAATTTAGAACGTACTCTTGATGAAGTTTCTGAAGTTTCGAAATTTACAGGTGAAAGACATTCATTTCATACTCATGTTGTATTTGATATGCCTAAAGATTATAAACATTTTGACCGTTTTCAGTTATGGTCAAAACAAGCAAATGATTATTTATACTTAAAAGGAATGGAAGAAGGACTTCATGGGAACTATTTAACAAGTGTTGCTCATTTTGACTCAGATGCTCCCAAACGAGCACGTGCTAGTGTTAATAATACTTTGCCGTCATCTCTATCTAGTATTTCATTACAAAGTCATAAATTCTTTTCAATGGGGATTCGTGGAGATCTCTACGGTAAATCACCAATAGAAAATCATACTAAGATTGGTCTTGAACTTAGAGATTCAACGCGTAAGTTGGATATTCTCGGTGATCATATGAGAAAAATTACAACGACAGTGCAAGAGTTTAAATGGGAAAGCTTACCAAACGAAGTGACTCGTTCAAATATGCCTATCGTTCGTGTAAATGAAGATATGATCGACAATGACCTTAAGGGGATTGTTAGCGATCCTTTCTTAAATCGATTGAAGTCTGATGTTGTAACAGCATCGATCGCTCTAAATCGATTTGAAGAGGGGCGCTACTTTGATTATCAAAGAGGGACATTTAGAGAGCTTACTTCAGAAGATAAGAAACAAATCGTTGAAGCAAGACAGTACTTTATTGATGAAATGGGAAAAATTGATCGTGAATTAATAGAGATGAAAAGAAAAGGTGAGTCCTTTGAAAAAGAAGATGTCGAGATGGCCGTTCAAATGACTCTTTCTGAATGGGCAAAAATGGCAAGGGTCTCACGTTTCTATGATGGGATTTAAAAGGGGATATAGAATCCTATATCCCGTTATAGTCATGTCTTAATTTTGACTGATTCAAATAGACCTCAAGACGAATTCTATTTACGCCTCCTAATGGTCGATTAACTTGTGGTGCTCGCCATGGATTAAAGGTCATATTCTCACATGCTGACATTCTCATTTCGTCACGAACTCGATGCTGCCTATTTACGATTAGACGTCCAACCTTAATTTGTGGTGATTTCTTCTCATCCCACGATAGCATTGCATTTTCGATATTATTCTTTTTTGGATCTTTATTTGGTTGAATATAGAAGTCAAAACAACCTTGTTCACTCTTAAGAGTTCTTGCTAAGCGCTCTCCTAAGTAATCATGACTAGGATTGTCTGGAATCGTATCCTTGTTCTTACGACATGATTTAAAGCTCATTTTCATGCTGGTACTACCTAGTTTGTAAGGTGTTGCTGAAGAGTAGTCGATATCAAGTGGATTTGAGACTTCAACTCGTGCCTTCATTATTCTCTTAAGTGATCCCCAATGAGTCAGTAAGTATCCAATAACACCAAATCGTCCTTGTGTTGCTTCCATAAATTTTTCATACTTTTTAGGATTTGCAATAAAGAAACTATCAGCATTCATCATAACTAGATCGTGGATATTCTTATTTCCTTCAAGACCTATATCTTGAAGATAGTTTTGATAGGGAACGCCGATTATTTTTACGGCCATACCTCGAATATCTTTTTCGATATCTGCTTTTGAAGGATCAGGGTCTCCATTAGAGAAGCGAATAATACTTTGATATTTTCTATTTTCTTCAAATAGGCCAACTCTTAGTTTCTGAGGTAGTTTAGAATTATCAATTGTAAGTTCTGACTTTACACAGCCATGATGTTTTGGATGAGCATCCCTTTTCATGATTTTATTATTTCCTGTCGCTTCGATTAGTGTTTCTTTGAAAATCTCACCGACACGACTCATATTTGCTACTTCATCTTGTCCCCAGACTTCACCTTGTTCTACTTTTGGTTGAAGTGCATTGACTGAGGCAACTTGTCGTTCACTCTTTTGATTTTGACATGAAATTATTAAGCTTAACAAAGCTACAATCTTTAAACTCTTCATAAACCCCTCACTTGTTCCTAAATTATTTTACCTTAATTACCAAATACTCCAAGGACCATTAAATGCGGTAAAATTACCTTTCTGGTGAGTGGTTTCTATATAAGTACTTGTAATTATTGTTTTGTCATTTGTCTAAATCTATCTTTTGCTAGCTGACTGCTTAGGATCGTACCCATTCGTAAAAAAGTAACTCCATCATAGTTTCCAAAGTAGAGTGCATCTGCAATATTATCCCAAGATTTGTGGGAGTAGAGTGTACCTGCTAAAGCATTTTCTCCTAAGATACGTACGCCTTGTCTTTGTGCTTCTTGAGCAACCCAGAATACTAATGCCTTCGCATAGCTTTGAGCATTTGTTGGACCTTCAAGATTATTCATTTCTAAACAAGTGAAATGAAAATTTAATTGATGAAAGTCCTTCTCTCTTCTAAGCTCATTGATAATACCGATGATTCTATTATAACCATGACCTGTTTTATCACTAAAGATATCTTGATCAGTTGATATCAGTCCTGCATTAAGCTCTGCCAATCGATCAGCACCTGGTGCAACTCGCCAGTGTATTCCTGGTACTTTAAAGCCTAATTGAATATGGGCCTCTGATCTAAAGGTATCAATGGCCGCTCCAAGAATTCTCTTTCCGTGCTCTCGTAAACTTTTAGAATACCAATTATAAAAGTCCTTACCATAATTAGTATGTTGTTCTTGAGCTGGAAAAAAGAAGAAAGGATTAGGAGGTGCAACTTCTTTGAAAGAAGATAGATTAAAGCCCCACATGAAGTTTACAGTATCAATATTAGAATACTTATTTCTAACGTAGTTTCTAAAGCTTTCTACTGCTAGCTCAGAGTAGGCTTGAAGCGCTCCACGTGTTGGATAACCTGATCCATTATCGTGTGAATTATATGAAGGATAACGAAGCTCACCTGCAGGGCCAAGGCTTACATTAATTTCATATATATCTTTCATCTTATGTGAAAAGTTCATTTTAAATGAGTCCATGACCTCATAAAACTCATTGATCGCTTTGTGGGTAGACCAAACAGATAGATATTCTTTTGAAAAGTTTCCTTGCTCACTTTTAGACATGGCACTCGCACCATACTTTTGCCATAACCAATTTGGGATTGGTACATCACATGTATCACCAACGTTTCCACCACATTGATGGAATGATAGAATCGGAACCCACTTTAGGCCAGCGTCTATAATAAGATCACTTAACAC
The DNA here is from genome assembly GCF_048381875.1 of Halobacteriovorax sp. Classification (NCBI taxonomy): domain Bacteria; kingdom Pseudomonadati; phylum Bdellovibrionota; class Bacteriovoracia; order Bacteriovoracales; family Halobacteriovoraceae; genus Halobacteriovorax; species Halobacteriovorax sp. The sequence continues at coordinate 730,780 of NZ_JBLXBP010000003.1, forward strand.
TTGATAGTATTGCCAATTGAATTTATTATCTTCTTTTTCTATTAGTCCCCACCAGATATCAGTACTAACTCCTGTTGCTCCTAGGGACTTTATTTCCTTTAATTGATCTTGAAATTTTCGTAACTCAGCTTTTGAATATTCAGACGACAAGTTATTTGGATCACCTATGATTAAAGGGGCCATGACATTGAATACTTTTGCCGAAGTTGTTAAACAATACAATGTTAGAAAGAGGGAGAGTAAAGCTTTAGATTTCATGTCTTACTTATAGCGATACTTCTCCCTAAATAATAGATGTTTTGAATTTTTTATAGATTATTAGACTTTAAGATATCGTCTACTTTTGCTGCAAATATAAAATCACTTTCCACTAAGTCATCAATTTTATGTGTCCAAAGATCAACTTTCAGCTTACCAAAGCTTACGTGTAGATCAGGATGGTGCCATTGCTCATCTGCAACCTTTGCGATTTCATTTGCAATTTTCATTGGTTGGTCAAACTTTTCGCAATCAACTTCAAGAGTCAGCCTTGTTTTATCATTGGTGAAGCTCCAACGTTTGTCGATTTGCTCTTTAAGGCTTAGTTTTTCCTCAAGAGGTAGGGGAGGTACTCCTCCTTGGCAAGGTATACATGTTTTCTCTTTCAATGAAGTCATATTTCCTCCTAAAAATTTACGAGTTCATAAAGGTCGATTGCTGGCTCCTCATAGGGATGGGCCGTTCTTAACGCCTTAATTACTTCTTTAACTTTATCATCAGGACAAATCGTTTCCACCTTAAGTTCTCTTACTTTTTCAATAATTCCGGATTCGCCAATATGGGGATTTGCTTGATTATTTGGACGAAATTGACCGATACCTTCTGTCTCAAATGAACATTTGTCATAGTTTCCAATGGTTCCAGCACCGGCATTAAAGATGACCTCTTTTACTTCTTGTGCGTCATCTACAGGAACAAAAAATACTAGTTTTTTCATTATTAACTCACTTTTTTTTTGATCAAAAACTTAACAGTACTCTATAAAATATACTTGATATCTACTAATTAATCTAATTCTTGATATAAATGACTCTCAACAATTACTCCCCAAGAAAAAATAAAAGTTAATCTTAATGATGATTTAATTTCATCTTAACTAGGGGGATATATGAAAAACATTCTAATTTTAATTGCCACTTTAATTTCTTATTCTGCATTTGCTTCAAATGTTGATTTTCCAGATTACACTTGTAACGTTTCAAAGTACTCAGATGACACTGTTTTTGGTGAAGAATTTGAAATAAAAAGAGACAATTCTAGTCGTTACAATCTAATGAGTACTGTTGTAGATAATATTGAATTTAAAGTTGCTCTTGTCGATAAAGCTTCTGGTCCACAAGCATCTTTTACAACAAATTATAAAGATCAAGGGATTCAGGTTTCTTCACAACAAGACTTTAACGGAGTACAGATTATTTTTGGGCCGACTCATCAAGTTGGGACTACAGGCTATATTGTAACTTGTGATAGAAGTTCACTAGATTGGTAATAAATATAGGACCTGCCTAAAGCAGGTCCTTTCTTATTAAATAAGTTCTTTGATTTTTGAAGTGATTTTTTCATCTCTTGGATCAATGTCAGGAAAGTATCTTTCAACAATTTCTCCATTTTCGTTTAAAAGGAATTTTTCAAAGTTCCAATGTATATCATGAGCTTGTCCTGAGATTAGACCTTTGCTTGTAAGTAATTGCTCAAAGTCTGGTTTGTCATTTCTTACGGCTTCTTTTTTCCCTTCTGTTAAAGCTTGATAGAGTGGGTGTTGACCTTCTCCTTTAACAACAATCTTTTCATTCACTGGAAATGTTACGTTGTACTCCATTGAACAGAAGTTTTGAATTTCTTCATTAGTACCTGGCTCTTGTTGTAAGAACTCATTTGCTGGAAAAGCAAGAATTTCAAGTCCTTTATCTTTGTATTCAGAATATAGTTTTTGTAGCCCTTCGTATTGTGGTGTAAGTCCACATTTTGAAGCAACATTGACTACAAGATATGCTTTAGCATCAAAGTCCTTAATTGTTTTATCTAGGCCTTTTCCATCTTTAAATTTAATTTCATTTATATTTGTACTCATGTGATAACCTCCATAGTTTTAACTAATAGAGGTTACCATAAAGATTTATTTAGAAAAGTTGTGGCGTGCCAATTGTAGCTTTTTATAACTTTCAATTAACTTTAGATGCTTATCAATACCTACAAGACTAGAATTTGTCTGAGTTAGGCCATCAAAGCGATTCTCTAGGGTTAATGTCTTAGTTACTCGCTCCATTAATTCAGGGCCATACATCTTAGTGAAGCTTTCAAGATAATCCGCTATTTCAAGATCATCTGCCAGTTCTATATCAAGTGCATTATTGAGAGCCTGATAAAAGCGTCTTCTTTCTATTGTATTATCGTTGAATGTACCAAGCATTTCGACGAGATGCTTAGCTTCTTCATAATTTTGTAGAGCAAGATAACCAAGTGCCTTGAGTTCTCCAATAACTAATTGTCCCCATACAGTACTTTCATCAAATGCAACTCCGATTAATTCAGAAATTGGCATGTAATTATCAAGCTCACTGTCTTCAAGTCGCTCAATTAGTGAACTTAGGTCTTCATTGTTTAAAGAGTGGAGATTTAAAATATCTTCTCTGAAGTCTAGTGCTTGATTATGGTTGTCCCAAATCAGATCTTCTGGTTGATAAATTTCTGAGTATTCTGGAACAAGAATACGACAAGCACTTGCTCCTAGCTCGTTATAATCTGCTATATAAACTTCTTTACCTAGCTCTTCTAAGATTCCCATTAGATATTGGTATTCTTCTTGAGTTGAGCCTGAGAAATTCCACTCGTTAAATTCGTATTGTGGTCTAGCACCAAAGAAGCGCCAAGAGATAACTCCTGTTGAATCAATAAAGTGATCAACAATATTATTGTGTTCACGAATAGCAAATTCATTAAATGTTGGAGGGAATGTGTCATTCATCCCTTCAAAGCTTCGACCTTGTAGTAGCTCTGTAAGACTTCTCTCTAAAGCAACCTCAAAACGTGGATGTGCTCCAAAGGATGCAAATACACCACCATTTCTTGGGTTCATCAAAGTGACACACATCACTGGAAATTTCCCGCCAAGAGATGCATCTTTTACAACAATTGGAAAGCCCGCTTCTTCAAGTTTATTAATACCTTCCAGTATCGTAGGATATTTTTCTAAAACATTTTTTGGAACATCTGGTAGTGTGATCTCTTCTGTAATAATTTGATTTTTTACAGCTCTTTCAAAAATTTCTGATAGACATTGCACGCGAGCTTCATATTTTGTATTTCCAGCACTCATTCCATTACTTACAAATAAATTCGCAATGAGATTGGCCGGTATGTAAACCGTTTGGCCATCAGATTGACGCTCAAAAGGTAGAGCACAGATTCCACGCTCTTTATTTCCTGAGTTTGTATCAATTAAATTTGAGGCCCTAAGCTCGCCACCGTTATCGTAAGCATTAAGAAGTGTCTCATCCATTAATCCAGTCGGAATAGACTCATCATTTGGAATCTCAAACCATTTCTCATTTGGGTAATGAACAAATTCTGCATTAGCGATATCTTCACCAAGGTAGTAATCGCTGTAGAAGTAATTCGTGCTAATACGCTCTAGATATTCTCCTAGAGCAGAAGCAAGGGCCGCATCTTTTGTGGCACCTTTTCCATTTGTAAAGCACATCGGAGAGTCAGCATCGCGAATGTGAACTGACCAAACATGAGGAACTTGGTTTCTCCATGATGCAATTTCAATTTGAATTCCCAGATTTGCTAGAAGTCCTGTCATATTCTTTATTGTTTCTTCTAAAGAACAATCTTTACCTGGAATCATCGTCTTGGTTTCATTTACTTCGTAGTCAAGTTTGACATCGTTACCAAGTATTTCTTTTGCTTCTATCTTAAAATCAATTTCATTTTGAATAACTCGCTTAACAGTACATCGATTCATTGAAGCAAGTATTCCTTTCTTATCTTTTTCAGATATTGAAGCTGGAAGCTCGGCATGTATAACAAATGATTGCTTGTAACGATTATCAGGGTCCACTATATTTTGCTGACTTATACGAATATCCTCTGTAGGGATATCTCTGCTTTTACAATAGACCTTTGCAAAATAAGCAGCACACATGGCCGAAGAGGCCAGGAAATAGTCATAAGGTCCAGGAGCTGTCCCGTCACCTTTGTAGCGAACAGGCTGATCTGAGATGATCTTAAAGTCATCAAAACTGGCTTCAATCTTTAAATTATCGAGGTATCTAACGTTTACTTGCATAAGGCAGGTATAGCAGTCTTTAAGGTGATTTACAGCTATTTACGCATATTCCTATAAGTTTTACTCTATAATTGACGACTTTTTGACTTTTTTAACTTGCAAATTCTTGTCATCGATGGTTTTTATTGCGAATATGTTTTTCGCTAATTTTTAAGGAGAATTTAATGAAATCAATCGTTTTAATGCTGGCGATGTTACCAGTTTTAGTTTTTGGTTATAGTAACCCAGACGCTAAGACTCTTATGAATGAATACCAAGAGTTTCGCTCAATGGTATCAAATATGGAACACGATTACCTAGTTGGTGGTTGGTATAAGGCCAAAGACTTTGGTGATACAACTGTTATGTGGCTTCTTAGTGATGACTTAACAGACCGTGAAGTTATTAGATTTTTTAGAAAGAAAGATGATGGCTCAGTTTTTACTGTTACTTACCATCGTTCAGACTACATTGTAGATGGTCGAATTGTTCTTCGTCGTTTCGTTGGCCCAGAGCCAACTGGTTGGATTAACCACACTATTGATTTCGAAACAGGTGAGCACTTAGGTTCACAAGGTTGGTGGCCATTCTTTGATGAAAGCGACCATGACTTTATGAAAAAGTGGGGATTCCACTACTAAAATAAAATTAAGCCTACTTTGTAGGCTTTTTTTATTACTCTGATCTAACTCATAATATTTTAAAATCTCCTTTGATATTTTTAATTCATAGAAATTTCAAAGGAGTTTTTGTGAAAAAAACATCAATCGTTTCAATTTTATTTTTTCTAATGTTTAGTTCTCTCTCATTTGCAGAGGGAAATTCAATGGTTCGTGTAAGGGCCTTAAGCGTAAGCCCTGATGTTTCAGACAATATCGGTGGTAATATTGCAATTAATAATGAATCAGTTCCAGAGATCGACTTCTCTTACTTCTTCAATCAAAACTTTGCACTTGAGTTAATTCTTGCAACAGCAACTCATGATGTAAACCTCAATGGAACAGGAAGCCTTGGTAGCGTTTCTTTACTACCTCCAACTTTATTAGCGCAATACCATATGGAATTTGGAGACTTCAAACCATATGTAGGTGCTGGTATCAACTATACAATCTTTTATGGAGAGGTACCGGGAGATATGGTCTCGACAAAGTATGATGATGCATTTGGATATGCCTTACAACTAGGAACTGATATCAAAGTTGCTCAGAATTTATATCTCAACCTTGATGTGAAAAAGCTTTACTTACAAGCTGATGCAACTGTTGATACAGGATCTGGTGTTGTGAATGCTGAAGTTGATATCGACCCTTTACTTGTAGGGATCGGTATTGGTTTTAGATTCTAGTTTCTTGAAGGGTGGCCATAACACTTGGCCACCTTCTCTTTTTTAACTTGTCCTTTTATTTCTAAGAGCTAAACTATTTCTATGAAAGAAATAGATATTCAAATCTTAAATTCGCAAGACTTTAATAAATACTATTATAAGTATAAGAACGATGTTTTTGAAGATGATCATAGTTATGTACTATGGGATATTCTGTCAGAAACAGAACTTTCAAATGTAAAAAGACTCCAAGAAAATTTAGGAGAACCTTTTAAGTTATGTTTGGCCGCCTTTGATAAAGAAGGAAACTTCCTTGGCTGGAGTTGGGGATATCAAGAAAGTAGTACAACATTTTATATGTGTAATTCAGCAGTACTTCCACAATATCGAAGACAAGGTATTTATGGGGCCATTTTAGACAAGTGTCTGGCAATTCTAGAAGCGGAAGGATTTCAAATGGTCTATTCTCGCCACTGTGCTACGAATAATTCTGTTATTATACCTAAACTTAAAGCTGGCTTTTTAATTTCAAAAATGGAGCTAGATGATAAGTTTGGTGTATTGATTCATTTACACCACTATTTTAATGAGAAGAGAAAAAAGGTCATGGATTATCGCGCCGGACAGATTAGGCCCGACGCAGATATTAAGAAGTTATTTAAAATTTAGCGTACACAATAATAAGAATACACCTTAGTATTTACTGACCATGGGTTTCTTACTGGTGTCGGATTCATAAGACCTGGATGATAAACTTTTCCACCACTAATGGCCCAAACCGTTTGTCCAATTGAAACACCTCCATTCCAATCACCATAAGCATCAATAGCTTCTAGTTCATTTGCATTAGGAAGTCTTGCATAAATATTGTCACAAGCTCTTTCTGCTTGTCTCATTGAAGTCGCTTGACCTACTGATCCGTTATGTGTTCCTACAATTGTAAGATTGCGACGTCCTATTTGTACCGTTGCTGGAAACTTTGTTCTTTGAAAATCTTCAAACATTGTAGAGGCAATTTGAGACATAACAACAGATGGTTGTCCTTGTCCTTGATATGTTTTCGTCGACCCATCAGAACTTACTAGAGTAAGTGTGACCTGAATTCCACCACGGCAATTAGGTGCATATGAATAAGATCCATATGCCATATAGTCTACTAAAGCTCCTGCATTATTTGGAATCCATCCTGGACGTTGCCCATTATTTATAGAGTCCATAATGTAGCGAATATTATTCATATGGACGAATTCTAGCTTACGATTAACCACTGGAAAATTACGATAATAGCTATCAAAATATGCCTTAAGAGTATTTTCTAGAGTTACATCCATATACTTATATTGTGTAGCAAGGCGCACATTCTTGTCATATAGAGCATCGAAAGTAACAAGAAGATCCAAGGCTTCATCTCCCTTTGCTCCAGATTGCATGAGCTGAGATGCTAATCCTGTCATTTCACGCATATACTCAGAACGTGTTTGAGAATAAGCTTGTTTGTATGCACACAAGTCTGCTCCTCTTATAAAGGGGATTGAGGCCCAGAGACGAGCTGCTTGAGAGTGTGCACTAACTCCCATTAAGAGAATAAGTGCAAGGGATTTGAGTTTCATAGATTTCTCCAATTTTATTTTATTGCGATCTTAAAAATGCTTCATATATACAAGCACGAATTCTATCTTTACCCTCAGGTAACTTCTTACATTTGAATTCAGTTTTTGTATTATTTCTAGGTCTCCATTCAAAGTTGACCATGAAAGTTCCAGTTTCACGATTCCAAGAAGGAAAGACCATTAGTCCTCCATTTGAATCATCGCCTTCATGCATTCTAATAACAAGCTTAGTTATTAGATGTCCAGCAATTGCACCGGCAAAGACATCAGATAGCCAATGTTTTCTATCATGAAGGCGTCCGTATGAAGTTAGTGCTGCAACTCCATAGGCAAGATATGGAACAACTTTATTATCTTTATAAATTTCTGCAAAAACTGTTGCAAATGACCAAGCTCCTGAAGAATGACCTGAAAAGAATGATTTTCCAGTTGTTCCAAAAGCATATGGCCCTTGGTCAGCATTTGGTCTTTGTCGCCCAAAGCCTTTCTTAAATGCTTCCGTTACAATCTGAGTAGCAATTTGACTTGTTAAAACATAGAGTCCTGCCTTTTTAAGTTTTCCATCTTTTATAACAACACCTAAAAAGTATGATCCGGCGGCTGCTCCTCCAAGAATCATTTTGTCGTGATTATTTGTTGGGTAGACGAGTTTTTCTGTAAAGCCATTCTTATGATCTTGGACAAAGTCCATTGTTTCTTGGTCAGAGCCAAACATAACAAGTCCAAGTGAAGTGGAAGCTGCTAGCATTAGGAGCTCTTTATCACTTAAACCTAGTGGTATGAAATATCCTTTCTTATTATTAGATGAATCAAATTTACGAAGGTAATTTGAGAACTCTTGTGGGGACATTCCACCATAAATGGCCTTGTTTCCAATTCGTCCCTTAATTCCTTCCATTCTATCGATATTCTTTTGTTCTTCTTCACTACAGCCTTGTATCGTATTCTTACAACTATAGATTTCATCAAGCATATGCTTGGCATTTGAGCGAAGATCTAACTCGTTTTCATCAACTGTGACACAACCTTCATAGCGCCATTCACAATCACTTTCATAGACAGTTTGATATTTGTCTTTTTGAAAAAAAATCTCATCATTAAGCTTATCTGCTTGAGCAAATTGCCCCATGAGAAGGGTTGATAGAATTAAACTTTTTGTTACTTTTATTTTTAATGTTTTCATAACTTCTAATATAGAGAAAACGGTTAAAATATGTTCATTTATGTAATATTCACATTGCAGATCAAAAATTGGACAGTCTTAAGAAGGATTTTACAAAGTATACAAAAATTAAGCCTGTAATATTAGGCATTTACAGTTGTTTTAAGCTACAGTTATACATTCGAAATAGTATTTATTTGTCGTATGATAGTGTTTTTATCATAATGGACATTTAACTAAATTAGAAAAAGGTATGTTGTGGATATTATAACGTATACGAATATAACTCGTTATACTACGATTTTCTTCTTTTCATTCTTTGTTTACCACTCAATAAATGGCTTTTTAAATTATTACAATTTAAAAGACCGCTCGACTTTATGGTATACTTTGATGTCAGTTGCTTCAGCCTTTTACTGCCTTTTCTTTACTGTAAATACTCATGTACTAGACATAAAAAACTCAAACATTATTTTAAATAGTCTTTGGATTTTTGCTTTTTGTGCTTTTTACGCCTATATGCATGCTATAGAGGCTTTTTTTGGAAGCTCCACTAAGATGATAAAATATATCAAAGTGTATATCCTATCTCTGGGCATCTTTCAGATTCTTTCTCTTATTTCTTACGCTTTTTTTGATTATAGCTTTATGTTTTCACCGCAGTCACAAATAAAAGATAGCCTCTTTTATCAATCGACGAATATCGCAATCTCACCAAATTTGATCGGAAACCTAGTCGGAGGCAGTGCAGCTCTTTGCGTTTTTTATGTTAGTTTTGTTATTTGGAGAGAAATTTCGAAACGAAATCTTGAGGAATACTTACTGAGAATAGGTGTTATATTTAATATTCTCGTTGTATTGAATGATACTTTTATAAGCTTAGAAGTTTCAGGAAGCTTGATTCCTATTTATTATTTTGCTAATGCCTTTGAGGCTCTACGGTTTAATTTACACTTTCTTAAAAAGGCCCATCGTAAGATGTACAACCTCGAGTCAGAAGTAGTTCACTTATCTAAAGTCGCTCAGTTTGGATATGCAGCGGCTAGTATTGCACATGATATCAAGAACCATGTTTTCGTAATGAAAGTTAAAATTGATAAACTAATAAAAGGACGATATTCGACAACTGATAAGGTTTATGAAGATTTAAAAAAGTATAATGAGGGTATATTAGAAATCACCGATCTATATATGAATATTTTTAAGAATAATATTAGTTCTCAAAAAGAAGAATTAGACTTTAATGAGATTTTAAAAGATGTTAGGGGACTAATCTTACCAAAGTTTGAAAATACTAATGTTCGATTTTTAGAAGAAACTAAAAATTTTAAAATATTTTGTAATAAAGCAGAAATGGTAATTTGCCTCGTTAATCTTATAAAAAACTCTTTAGAAGAGGTTAAAGAAAAGAAGGACAATCCTTGGGTTTTGCTTAAAAGTGATATTGAAAAAAATAAGATACTTGTAGTCGATAGTGGCGATGGGGTCGATCAAAAGCAAGCAGAACAAATCTTCAAGTTTGGCTATACAGGAAAGAAATCTGGAGGTCATGGAGTAGGGCTGGCCATAACAAATGAATTGTTGCAGCGCTCTGGTTTTTCTTTAAAACTTGAGAAAGGTTGTAAAAATACGACGTTCTCTATCAATTGTTGAGATAATTTTTAAAATTAATTAGATAAGTGTCTGAAAATATTTATTTGTTAAGATAGTTTACTCTTTGCTTTATTAGAGTGTATCGATATAAGCTATTTATCAACTTTATTAATTAATCTTTGGAGAAGGTCGGTGGAGCTAGACCTATATATCGCATTCACGCGTTACTTAACGACTTTTGTGTTTTCGTTTTTTATCTACCAACTTTTTGCAAGTTTAGTTAATTATACACAGCTCAAAGAAAGAGAAGCTTTATGGCCAATGGTCATGTGTTTGACGACTGCGGCATATTGCTTTGTTTTTGCTTTCAATACTCATTTCATCAACCAAAAGTTATCAGATTTTCTTTTAATGATCTTCTGGGTTTGTGCTTATTCGTCTTTTTACAGTTACATAAGAACCATAGAAGTTTATTTAAAAAGACGTATAAAGAAGCTTGAGTTTGCGAAGCTATATTGTGTGTTTCTAGTTAGTGTTCAGATTGTTTGTGCCATATCGACACTGCTTTTTAATCACAACTTTCTTTTTGATGAGCACAACTACGTCAAGTCCAATCTCTTTGCTCAGACAATGCACTTTAATGTTTCTCCAAATATATATGGTAAAATATTAGGAGGTCTCGGTGCTTTAGTTGTTCTCTATACATGTATTGTCATTTGGATTGAATTAAATCGATTAAAAAGAAATGAAGTTCTACTAAAGCTTGGAATTATTGTAACTTTTCTCGCTGTTTTAAATGATACTGCATTGGGACTTGAAATCTCAGGTGCAATTCTTCCTCTGTATTATTTCGGTAATGCATTTGAAGCAGTACGTTTTAATCTATATTTTCAAAGAAAGGTGTATCGTAAATTATTCAACCTAGAGAATGAAGTTGTAAGACTCTCTCGAATTGCTCAATTTGGATTTGCTGCTGCAAGTATCGCTCATGATATTAGAAATCATATATTTGTTCTTAAAATAGGAATTGATAAACTTATTAAAGGAAGGGAGGAGGACCCACAGCAGAATTATAAATCTTTAAATAAACACATTAATAAAGTTTCAGAGATCACAGATCTTTATATGAATGTTTTTAATAAGAATAATGCAAATGAAAAGAATAACGTCTCTGTAAAGAAGATCGTTGATGAGGCCATTGAGCTCGTAGCTCCAAAGTACAAAAATTCTAATGTTGAGCTAATTGTAGATATCGAAGACTTTTCAATTTATTGTAATGAAACGGAGATCACTATTAGTATAGTGAATTTATTAAAGAATGCCCTTGAAGAAGTCTCTTGTGTTGATAAGTATCAGTCTCCATGGGTCCAAGTTCATGCCTACGCAAGCAAGAGAAGTATTTGTGTTACTGATTGTGGTCAAGGAATTTCTAATGAAATTGCTTCCGAAATATTTAATTTTGGATATTCTACTAAGAAGGGTGTTGGTGGACATGGGGTTGGGCTTGCTATCACAAAGGCACTTCTTATGCGTTCTGGATTTCAATTAGGTCTATTAAAAGATTCTAAGAATACTACTTTTGAGGTCTTATTTTAATGTTGTGGTCCTAAAGTAATTACATACCTTCGTGCAATCTCATGAAGTTTCTTGTATTGACTATTAAATTCAAAAATCACTCAGGAGCACTATATGAAATCATTTGTTTTACCCCTAATTCTAGTTATGGCTTCGTCTAATTTATTCGCAGCCGGTAATGTCTCAAGTTTCCTTAAGAGCCTCGAAAAGCTTGACGGACAAGAAGGACGAGTATCTTCTAATACAAATGAAAGAGGAACAGGTGAATGCCAAATTGAAATTCTAAAAGATACTCAATCAACAAGTATTTATTTTAGAAACACTGGATATTATTTTACCCCTGTGGCCCATGCTTTTTCTGATTCAGCTGAGCTTGTCGATGCTAACACGCTACTTGTTTCTGAGGACTCTAATCGCCCAGGAGGTGATGCTTGTGGAAGTTATGGAGGAGAAAGTGGTTACAAGAAAACAATAACTCTAAATGGAGGTTCAGTCACTATTAGAGAGACATTTCGCTGCTTTTTATTCAAAAAATACGACTTTAGTTTCACTTGTAAGCTATAAAATTTAGTAAAATTTTTTAGGTAATTAAGGGAGCGTATAAGCTCCCTTTTTTGTTAAATTAGTTAAGCTTCAGAGAATTTTTTAAAGTATTTCTATATTTTAAGTGTTTAATTAGTCTAAATAATGTATATTTTATATTATGAGTGTTGATGAATATATAGTAGTTACTCGGTATGTAACTATCTTCGCATTTTCATATTTCCTATACCAAGCATCAATTGGTGCCTATACTTATCGGAAACACCTAAATGTGAAGGCTTTCTGGCCTATTCTTATGTGTCTTTCGGCCGGAGCTTATGCCGTTTTAATTGCTGTAAATACTCATGTCTCAGATCCTAAACTTTCTAATTTCCTCTTAATTACGTATTGGTTCTTCGCATATTGGACTTATTATTGTTACCTAAAGGCGATAGAGGGTTTTTTTGGATATGATCTTAAAAAGCTGTGGTTCTCTAAGTTCTTTTGTGTGGCCCATTCGGTCTATGTTGTCATTGGAGGTTTTCTCTACCTCTTCACTTCTGTTGATTTGATATTTAAGCCTCGGGAAATTCCACCATCAACACTTTTTACAAAAGCATTAAATCTACAAATCTATCCCAGTCTTTTAGTTGTTCTAACAGGTGTTATGGGATTAGTCGTTATTCTCTATTCTACTATCGTCGTTTGGAAGGAATTAAATAGACGAAACAAGGACGAGTATCTTTTTAAAATGGGATTAATTGTTACTTTATTTGCATCGATATGGGATACATCTATAGGGACAGAAACAATTGGTTATCTCGTTCCTATCTATTATCTGGGCTACGTTTTTGAATCCATGCGATTTAATATTTATTACCAGGATTTGGCTTTTACAAAGATGTATAACCTTGAAAAAGATATGGTTAAGCTCTCTAAAGTTGCCCAATTTGGCTTTGCCTCAGCTAGTATTGCTCATGATATTAGAAATCATCTCTTTGTCTTAAATACGGCAAATAATCGTCTAGAAAAAGAATTATTAGAAGATCAACGCCGATATACAGAAAAACTCCGTAAACATATTGCAAAGATTCTGGAAGTTACTGACCTCTACATGAATATCTTTAAGAAGAATTATGATTCTCACAAAGAGAGAATCAAAATCTCAGATGTCACAATGGAAGCAATTGATCTCGTACAAGAAAAGATTGATAAGGATAAGGTGAAAGTAGAGCTTGAGATTGATGATTTTGATATAGATGGCAATGAAACAGAGCTAAGCTTGTGTTTAGTTAACTTGATAAAGAACTCACTTGAAGAGATAAAAACAACAGATACACCTTGGATAAAGGTCATTACTTCATCAAGTCAGCGGTTTATTAAGATTGTAGACTCTGGAAATGGGATTCCAAGGGATCAGTTAAAGAATATCTTTGAAATGGGTAAGACTACAAAGAAGGACGGCTCAGGCTTTGGTGTAGGCTTGGCCATCACAAAGCAAATCATTGAAAACTCAGGATATCAACTTCTGGTTGAGGAAGATTCAGAAAATACCACATTCGTGATAAATTTTTAGGGTTTCATTTATATTATTTTATTCTTAGGCATGCTGTGTTACTGATAGGCTAAATATTTTGTAATATTAGGGAGCTTAATATGAATATCTTAAAATCTATTATTCTACTGAGTGCTTTTTCTGTATTTGCACATCAGCCACAATCAACTTTTATTATCACTAATGATGCTCAATTAGGGACAGTTATTGGTTTCAGTGATTCTAGCTTCAATTATGATGTAAACGATACAAAGAGAGAAAGACAATTTTGCTTTGTCGGTAATGTAAATGAAGTATGTGCTCAAATTGAGCAAGCTTCTTTTGATATGAATGGCCGTTATTATCAAGGAGCTCATGATCGTATTGAATTACTTAGCTGTGAAGTAAAGGTTCAAGATGATTATCGTTTAAAAGACTATATTGAAACGACATATAACCTAAGCGATGACTACGGGTCAGACTTCACTGTAACTCGTAAGATTGAGACATGTCTTAAAAATTAGAAATTCTCAAATAACTTTTAGGCCCATTTATTGGGCCTTTTCTTTTATATTTTCCAATACTTATTAAATTTTAATTGGTCTGACTTATAAAAAGTCAGAATGTCAGGATAATTATATTTAGCTTAATTTGTCTTCCTATAACCTAAGTACAAGAAAGTGATGAGTAATATCAGTTGTAAGATTGATTAATTACATTCTTTATATACCCTGATGGTTTCGTGATATGCAATTTTGTGATCGACTATTTCATCAGGGTATTTATCAGTTCCGTATTCTGGAATCCATTTCTTTATATATTCAAAATCTGGATCAAATTTCTTTTGCTGTGTATAGGGATTAAAAATTCGAAAGTATGGGGCAGCATCACAACCAGTTCCTGCCACCCATTGCCAATTTCCATTATTAGAAGCAAGTTCAAAGTCATTTAATTTGCGAGCAAAGTATTTCTCGCCCCAGCGCCAGTCAATGAGAAGATCCTTAACTAAAAAAGAAGCTGCAATCATACGAACTCGGTTATGCATATAGCCTGTCTCATTTAATTCTCTCATCCCAGCATCAACTATTGGGAAACCTGTTTTTCCTTCACACCACTTCTTGAATTCTTTTTTATTATTCTTCCATTTTATACTTTTATATTTCTCTCTAAATGGAGCATTCTCGACATGAGGGAAGTGATAGAGGATTTGAATGAAAAACTCTCGCCAGATTAGTTCACTTAACCATGTATCATTTTTCTTATATCCTACTTGTGCACATTTACGAGGAGATATGGTTCCAAATCTTAAATGGATACCTAGTTTTGATGTCGCATCGAGAGCTGGAATATCACGGTTCTTATCATAGTCATCAATTATTCGACCTTTAATCGTTTTTACTTGTTCATCAGCTTTCTCATTATAGATAAAACCAAGATCTTCTAACGTTGGTAAGGTTTCTGCCTTAAAGTTCTTAAAATTATCAAAGTATTTATGAGTCTCAAGGGTCGCAATGTCTTTTGGCCTTAATTCTGCTAGCCATTTATTTTTGTAAGGAGTGTAGACTACATATGGTTTGCCATCATCTTTTAAAATATCGTCTTTAGCAAAAATACAGTGATCTTTATATTGGTGAAAACTAATGTTTTCTTTTTCTAAAAAAGAAGCAATTGCTTTGTCTCTTTTAATCGCATATGGTTCGTAGTCTTCATTTGTATAGACTTCTTCGATATTATATTCTTTTATAAGCTTTTTGTATTCAGTAAGGGGATCACCCGTTAAGACAAGTAGGTCACTTCCAAGATTGTTTAATTCTTCTTTGAGGTCAGTTATTGCATCATGAATGAAACTTACTCTAAGATCATTTTCATCTTCTAACTTCGACAAAATATTTGTATCAAAGATAAATATAGGCAGGACTTCTTTCTGTGATTGTAGTGCATGAAGAAGGCCGCGATTATCTTTTAATCGAAGGTCTCGACGAAACCAGAATATATTAACTTTCTTAGAACTCATATTATGCAATATCTTTTAATAGCTTTAATTCTTTTGGGTACGGTTCAAAGATATATTGGTCTTGTAAATATGCCTTTTGATGTGCCTCTGTTAATACGTTTAGAAACGAGTTTATTGTGAGGTAATTTGAAACACCATTTTGATAATCTTCCATTAAGTTTAACAAGGCTTTCTTTTCTCCTGCTCCTAAATCATTCTTAAAATATCCAAAGACATGATAGCAAGCATTTAGTCTATTCTTACGAGTTGGAAGAATTGAAATCGTTTCCATAAATAACTTAAAGTATATTTGGTAAACTTTTTGTGCTGGTAAACCTTCATGGTTAGCAGCAATACGACCGAGAGTTCTCATATTCTCTTGATTATGTTCCATGATGGCATATTTATGCATCTGATGAAATAATTGTAAGTCCCTCATCGTTCCATTTAGTTGTTTAAAACGAAAGTGTGAAAATATCTTTTTTACAAAGTTTTCTCGTAGTTCAATATTTTTAATTCTTCCATTATCGATATAAGGAAGGTTAGGGAATTGATCCATAATGAATCCTGCATATAAACCAGTTGATTTATTCACATAATTTGGATCATCTAATGTAATGGTCTTTACGTTATCTGGGCCGCAAGTAGGAGACTTCCTCGTAAATATATGGCCGTCGATATCTAAGTTCTTTAAATCATCTTCGATTGACTCATATGTAATATAAGCTGTCTGAGTAAGCTCTTCTTTTGTGAACTTTGAGCGCAGCTTTACTTCATTATCTTTTCTAGTGGTGCGAAAGAGATGAATTTCTTCTCTTGGAACACCCAGTCCCATCGCAAGTTCTGGACAGACTGGGTGAAAATCAACAAATTTAGATAATTCTGAATAAATCCAATTCTCACGACAATGGCCACCATTGTAGCGAATATTTTCACCTAAAAGGCATGAGCTTATAGCAATGAGAGGTTTTTGTCGTTTCATAATTTATCCAATCTCAACCTTATTGTTGAGTCTTTAAAAGTTTACTAACATCAAAGTGTAGATCTTTCGCTTTTGCTACTAGTTCAAGATAGATTTTCTCATCTAACTCTTTAGTACGTGAAAGAATCCATAGGTATTTTCTCGACTTGTCTCCAACCATTGCATATTGATAGTCTTCATCAAGTTCAAGAATCCAGTAATTACCTGCAAAAATAGGAAGCTTAATCCCTCTTAAAAAGAATTGTACTTTTAACTTTGCATTTGTTTCTTCATCAACAACCCAAGCTCTTGCTTCAGCTTCTTTGTATTCACCATCAGGAGAACCAACACGACACGTATTTATAACTTTAATATCTCCATCTTTTCTAAGACTGTAATTGGCTTCAACAGCAGTACAGCCTTTTTGAAAGCTTTGATCAAAACGTGCAATCTCATACCACTTTCCTAGGTATCGATCGAGATCAACATAATCAACTGTATCTAGCGGTAAGCTTGAGCTAGATAGTGCAACCGAGCACATTAACATTGAAAAAAATAACACGAGCTTCTTCATCTTCTTCTCCTTCTTAATTTTAGATTAACTACTTATTAACTTCATCAAAAATTTTATCTAATTTTTGACTACGAAATTTAAAAATTTTCTTAACATCACTCCTAACAAAGGCACCGGCAAAGAGATCCCCAAGGGCACCGAGAGGAACCTTATATAAGACCTCATCAGTTAAGAGTGTTCCATTCTTATATGGTATAAAACCATGTGTATGTACCCATTTGTTATAAGGACCTTCTAATTGTTTATCGACAAATTCCTTACCTTTAACAAAGTGTAAAATTTCTGATTTCCACTTAAGAGGAATACCATAAATACTTAAGCGGTAATCGATTATAGTACCCTTTGTAATCTCTGGAGTATTCATATCTAGTACTTTAAACCCGATAGAATCTGGTGTGATTGTTTCTAGGTTTTTTTCGTTACTAAAGAAATTAAAGACATTCTCAACTGGCCTTTCAACCCATTGAACCTGTGAGAACTTTTTTTCCAAACCCACAAGATCCTCCAAAGCATCTTTTAAGTTAGGAAATTGAAATTGAAATTGATTTTCATTTAAATATGATGGGATTACATTTTGACCATCTAATAAGAGGGTAGACATCTCTCCTAGAATTATTTTTAATGCAAATCCTGGTGCAGGAAGAATCGTTGGTCTTTTAACAACGCTTCCTAGAGTTGATGTGAATTCTTTATTACTTACTGGTCTTGGAGCTGTTGCATTAATGGCAACTTGATTAACTTGGTTTTCCACTAGGTGAAGATAAATACTTACTAGGTCCTTAATGTGGATCCAGCTCATAAATTGATTTCCACTGCCCAGTTTTCCGGCCACTCCAAGTTTAAAAGCTGGAAGCATTTTTTGAAGAGCACCACCGTTGTTGGCCAAAACGATACCTGTTCTTACATGATTAATAAGTATCTCTTTATTATTTAATTTATCAGTTTCGTCTTCCCAGGCCTTGCATACCTTGGCCAGAAAATCATCACCGTATGAAGCGTCTTCTTTTAGCGCCGGAGGATTCTTTTCACTTTGTGTTCCATAAATTCCAATAGCACTGGCCGTGATAAACTTCTTTAATGAAACTTGATTATTATTAATTGTATCAACTAATAGTTTAGTACTTTGTGTTCGAGAGTTTAATATTTTCTCTTTTTGTTTCTCGGACCAACGGCCGCCTCCGATATTCTCACCTGCAAGATGAATAATTGTTTCAACACCTTCCAGAGCAGATTCATCGATCTTGTTCGCATTTGGATCCCATTCGAAAAATGAGAGAGGAATTGTGAATTGCTTTGCGGCCTTAGCTGTATTTCGAGTTAGTACTCTTATGTCTTCATGGCCTGCTTTAGCTAGAGCGTAAACTAACTCTTGGCCAATCAATCCAGTTGCTCCAGTGATAAGTATGCTCATTTTTCCTCCTGAGTATACAAGAAATAACTCTTGTATATGCTTTGTATATATAATATAATATACAACAATTAAACAAGAATTTGTAAAATATAGAGGCTTTCATGAATAAAAATATTGGTATCCGAGTAATTTCAGACATTTGTCGAGTTCAACCCCATACAATCAGAATGTGGGAGAAGAGATATGGTGCATTTGAGCCCGTTAGGGGAATGAATGGCGAGAGGCTCTATGGTGATGAAGATGTGGCCAGAGCTAAGGCCATGGCAAACCTCATTGCCCACGGACAAACAATTTCTAAAGTAGCTAATCTAACTCTACAAGAGTTAAACGAGCAGGTTTCTGGGATTTCTGATGAAATGGCCTATGAGACAAATCACATCATTAATGAAGGTGTTGAGCGCTTACTAAGTGCCCTAAAGAGATATGAGATTGATAGAGTTCATTCTGAAGCGGAATACTTAAGGCTTAATTCAAGCTCCAAGGAGTTTATCTTCAAGGTTGTCCTACCTGTAATGCAGCAAACCGGACAAATGGTTGTTGATGGTATGTATACCGTAACACAAGAGCATATCGTTTCGACTATTATTAGGGAACAACTTGGACAAATTAGATTACCAAATCTTCCTGAGTCTGAACGTTTTGCCTTAGCTACTCCTGAAGGAAACCTTCATGAATTATCAATTATAATTGCTGATATCCTTTGTAAGGCCAATAGAAATAGTACTTATTATCTTGGTGCCGCAAATCCTGCACATTGCTTAGCAGAGGCCGTTAACGCGCTGTCATGCGATAATATCATCCTTGGTGTTGTAAGCTCTGATCATTGGAATTATGAAACTCATATCATTCCATATTTGAACCGAGTAGATAAAGTCCTTAATAGACCAGTTAGGATCATATTAGGTGGGGCGAAGCCTTTGGACTTTCCTGAATTTAAAAATATTAAGTCTGTTGAGATTATTGCTGACTTCCAACTATTTGATAAGAGGTTATCTGGGCTGTCATAATTAACGCGTTAGGCTTTGTCATACCATTGTTTGATTAGTAAAACTCCCTCGACTTTATAGAGGAGACAACAATGAGAAACACATTCCTAATGTTTATTGCATTATTCTTTAGTGCTCAAGTATTTGCACTTAATGGTAATAATGAATGCCTAAGATTTGAAAATGACGCAGCTAAGGTTGAAGCAATTGAATTTAGCGCAAATTTATTAAATTACGAATCAACACTTGATTTCTGTACAGCAGATCGCCTTTGGGATCTTCAAGTAACACATGCTCCAAATTTTTGGCCAGTAGGTGAAGAAGATGATCATCATATTAAGCTTCAGCTTCATTATGAGTATCATAGCTGTACAATTTATTACAACCAGACACTTAAGAAGCTTAGTCGTCAGCGTTGTTATAATACTTGGTGATCTAAATAATATTTCAAATACTTAAGGCCCACTTCGTTGGGCCTTTTTTCTTATCTTTTCTTAAGAAATACCGATACTTAAATAAGATGAGAGCTAAATTAAAATACTATTCACTTATTCTTATTTGCCTATTAGCTACAGCTGAGCTCTTTGCTCAAAAGAGTCAGACGTTTGAGTTCGATGATAATAAAGACAAAGTAATTGATAATATCTTTCGCTATGTAGACGGAGCTCTCGTAGAGCACCTCAATGATCGTAATTATGATCAGAAATATGATTATAAAATGCAGGTAAAAGGTAATATTACTCGTATAGAAGCAGATAATGACTTTGATGGTAAATTTGATCGGCTCGAAATCATATCAAATAAAGGCGCAAGCTCACAATATCAACTCTATGACATAAATGATGGAAAAAAGAAGCTAATAGTTGATAGAGAAATTTCAAATCTTGATCATAGAGAAACATTAAGTAATGAATCCAATATTAAATGTAGTTATGAAAACTTCCTCAGAGGTCTAGAGGGGGTTGATGATTTTATTGATAACTTCGATCCAATCATCTCAAGAATTGGAGGAGGTGTTTTTGAATTTACACCAGGAGTTCAAATACACAAGAGCTGCTTAGATAATCTAGGCGATGAGAAGTTTCCAAGGATGCTTCGAAATGCATTGGATAAAGGTCTAAGTTGTCTCTCTGATTTGGCCAGTCAGGATAAAGATAAGTCAATGAAAGGTGAGATTTCAAACTTGTTAAACTTTTTTAACATACAGTTAAGTGGAAAAGTGAATCCTACAAAATTCATCTGTCATAATAAAAACTATAATTGGAATAATGGTGTCGTCGGTTATGCATCGACTAGTGAAGTTGAGATTAAGAGTCTAGGTATTAAGCATCCATTTGTTTCATTAAATCCAAAGATGGAAAAAAGCTTCTTTGGTGGAATAAAGAACGGCCCGAGCACAGATGAGTTAGAAGGTGTTATGTTTCATGAGATGATTCATAATTTTGGCTATCGACATGGAACAGGAGTCGATACATCTTATGGATGTGAAGCATGTTGCTTTGGTAATGATAAGGCAAAGAAATATGCATGTAATATCTGTGTTGGAAAGTATAAAGACGAAATGGATTCAGCATATATAAGAGATATGGCATTGATGTCTAAGGAGTCAGGTCTCGTTTCAGCAGAGTTATTTCTCTACAATAACATTGAGAGAATCCCTGTTAATCAAGAAAATATCGACTCTTTCTTTATTGGACTCGCAACAAGAGGTCCAGGAGTTTTACAAGAATTCAAAAAGCAAATGGAGCAGAAAGGTTATAAAATAAGAGAAACAAGTGAAACGAAAGAGCTGATAAGAGATGCAAAAAACTACCGCCCAATAAATAGTTTTATTGCAAAAGTAAGTGAAGCCTATGCAAGGGCGCTAATAAGATCATTTGTGGATAAAGAACCCTCAAAAGCTAAAACGGCCCTTAGAATGCAAATCACTTCAAAGTCACTTTTTAAAATAGCAGATGAAAATGCAAGAGATTCTCAATTTGCAGCCAAGCTTGGTCGTGGCGTTAGAATGTTAGAAGAACTGCTATAGCGTTATCTAATAATTGTATAGTGTAAATATTATCAATCGAATATACATCATGTAAATCGTAATCTATATTCCCCTAAATTATTTAAAGGGGATTCCAATGAAAAAGCTAATTCTACTAATGCTAGTTACGTCATCAATTTTTGCAAATACACTAAGTCAAAAGCAAGAATCAGAGGTTTTAACAGCAATTGATAATATTTGTGGTGATACATGGTGTGAAGGTGATTTTAACTTTAGCTTCAACCTATTTGTTTGTGATGAGAATACAAATTCATGTGTTCTTCAAGCAGATTTAATCGTTTATGACTATAGTGGTGAAGTTGAAACTGAAAAGCGCTACCCACAATCTTGTATTGTTAAAGGTTATACAAACTTCAATCAAATGGTTGAAGAAAGTCGTTGGGGATATGATCTACAATGGCCATTCTATGAAGCTGTTACAGATTGTGTAACTGAGATGGAAGAAGCAGTTTATCAGGTTTGGGAATAACGGTTTAATTTAAAATATTTAAAATATAGGCCTCTTTCAAAGAGGCCTTTTTTATTTCTATTTTAATTTGTAAGGCATATTTGTTTTTGGATTCTTTAAAACACCTTGTGGAAATGAACTTCTCATTCTCTTTCCATTTGAGAGAATTGTTACATTTACTTGGTTCCCACCAGAGAATGTCTTGTATTCAAATGAGATTTCATTATCTGAGAATAGTCTAATATTCTTATCTGATTGTGCATCAAATGTTGTGTCGTACTCTTTAAATGCATACATTTCATCGAGAAATTTAAATTCAATAGGGCGACTATATTGTCCTGCCCAGCCAAGTGCATATTTAGCGCTTTCCACTATAATTCTGACTCCACTTGTACATTCTTTCCCTGATTTAAAGAAGCCAGTTTGTTCTAAAGACTTTGTACTATTTAAAGAATAAGTAAAACGAGTAAGGCCATTTCCTAATTTTGTTCTCTTCTCCCTTAGTGGAGTTGATTGATGTTTTGTTTTATATTCAGCAGAGTCAGACCACACTGGGATCTCATAACGACACCATTGCTCTAAAGTTACATCAAAATTTAGTTCATTTGTTGGAGCATAAAACTCAAAGCTAAAAGGTCTTGCTGTTGTTTGAACTGCTTGAGCGCTTAGACCTATAAAAAGAGTACTTAGGGGAATTAAGTATTTCATTATTTATTCCTTTATATGCGATTTTTATTTAAGTTTTAAATGAAATATCACTTTTGTTCATTTATGCCAGTTAAAATGTATTTTATTCATTGCCTTGATACTCGTTTCTATCTAATATCCAATAGTTAATTAGTGAATATGGTGAAAATCCATTACTGTCCCGCAACGGTTATAGTCCGATCCTAATTAGCAAATAACATTTATCCCGAGGAGGAATTATGACTGAAGATCAGTTAAAAGACGCAATCGCGCGCTCAAAAACACGTATTGTTAGGGCCGTTTTCCCAAATAGTACAAATCATTATGACACATTATTTGGTGGTATCACGTTGAAGTGGATGGATGAAGTTGCCTTCATTACCGCAACAAGGTTTGGAAGAAAGAAATTTGTCACTGTTTCAAGTGATCGTGTGGACTTCAATATGCCGATCCCAGGTGGCCACTTTGCTGAACTTATTGGAGAAGTTGTTAAAGTTGGAAAAAGTAGTCTAATTGTGGATGTCACTTTAATGCTTGAGGCAATGTATGAAGAAGGACAGGTTGAAGCAGTAAAGGGGAGTTTCACTCTAGTTGCAATCAATGATGAACGAAAGGCTGTACCTATTTTCTCATAAAAATAGAGATGGATGGATAAACTTTTTTCATTTAAAATATGACTATGTCATATTTTGAAGAAGAAGTATTTAATAGCGAAAATATTAGTGAACTCAGCTCTCTAAAAGGGGGCGAGTTCATTTGTTGTGAGTTTAATGATTTAGACTTAAGTGGATTAGATGCATCTGGTGCCAAGTTTATTGAATGTAAGTTTAATAACTCAAATTTGAGTAATTTAAATCTATTAGGTGCTACACTACGAGATGTTTCATTTGGCGATTGTAAGTGTGTCGGTATTAACTTTTCTGAGTGCAATAATTTATTTGATTTAAGGTTTAAGAGAGCTTCTCTTGATTATACAAGCTTTGTGGACTGCTCGTTAAATAGTTCAAGCTTTATTGAAAGCTCTTTTAAAGAGGCGGACTTTTCTCAGGGAACTTTTGAAAATTGTGACTTTTCAAATAGCAATCTCTTAGGTGCGAATTTTTCAAAGGCCAATATGAAAGGCTCTAATTTTAGCCATGCAATTAATTTCTATATTGATATTACAAATACAAATTTAAAAAAATGTAAATTCACTATGCCTGAGGCCCTAAACTTATTGGGCCCTTTTGGGATAGAAATCGAATAATCAAAGTTAAGCTAGGAAGGCGCCAATGAAAACACCAGAGAAATTTGCTTTAAAGGTTAAAGACAAAATCCGTGCACAAATTAATAGTGCTACTTCAAACAAACATCTATACTCGCAAAAAGATTTCCTCTATGAAAGAAAGGGGCCTTGGCCACAGCCTTCTCCTGTTCATCCTTGGGGAGAATCTCCTGCTGTTATTCATGTTCCATTTAGAGAAGTCGCTGACTGGTGGCTTTGGATTGGCCTTCGTTATATGGCGACTTTACCTCTTGCTCCTTTTTATTGTCTTAAGGCCAAGATCATTCCTGGACTAAAAGAAGTCACGAATAAGGAATTTGAGGACTTATTAAATTATTCGATGATGAGTAAATTTTTAAGTGATCAATTAGATGAGGAAGATTGGAGAGTTTTTAGTGATTATAATAAAGACGAGAGAGAATGGTTTATTGTCGATCTCGATGCTGTAAGAGTTGTAAAAACATTTCCTGGTATTTACGCCAGCGCTTCTAAAACACTCCTCTATAAAGAAGGAGAGCGCTTCATCGTTCAGGCGATCTACATCAAAGACACTGAGACTGTATTCGATATAAGTGAGGATTCTGATGCATGGGAGCTAGCAAAGTACTTCGTTCTTCAAGGAGGAGCTCTATGTGCAACTTTAGTTGTTCATCCTTTATTGCACTTTCCATTCGACTCAATAAATGCCATCTCTAAGACATCATTACCTAAAGAGCATGTTTTATTTAAATTACTATCTCCACATTTTCGTTTTACTCTGCCACTAGAGAATGCTGTATTAAATTATAAGAGCTCTCTTCTTCAAGAGAAGTGGTGGATGGTGTATGCGCCTTACCCAGGAGGGCCAGCTGGTTTAAGAGATTTACTAGTGGAAGGATATAAGGGAATTAAAGGGAATTTATCTTACCCTCCATTTTCATACTCTCTTAATTCTCCAAGTGTTGAAGGAAAGTACGGCATCTATTTAAAAAGCTACTATGAAGTTTTCTATAAATTTGTATCAGAAATTTTATCAGATGTAGAAGATGGTGATTTTTGGATTACTAAATGGTCTGATTATTGTCATCAGCACGTTAATGATTTTCCAAATGGTAGTGATATTTTTAAAGGTGATACATTAGTGAGAGCAGTGACGACCTATCTTTTTACAGTAACTGTTGCTCACGCTACTGATCATTATAATTATGGAATCTTAGATAAGAGACAGGTTCCATTACGACTTAGACAAGCACCTCCTAAAAAGGGAGATAAGATGATGAAGAGGTCAAAGCTTGTTAAAGCCTGGGATCAAATGAAATACTCTATGGCAGATAATCTCTTCTTTTCACCAACTACGGTGACAAAACTCATTGATGCTAATTATAAGTTCAAATGTCCTCGACGAAGAAAGGCGGTTATAACTTTTAAAAAAGACCTTATCGACCTTGATAGAAAGTTAAAAAAAGAGGGGATAGAATATATGCCACTTAATAAAATTTCGGCAAGTATTCAGTTCTAAAGGCTTAAATTCTTGGCAGAAATTGGAGCTTATTCACATGACGTAAATCATAATTGTACTTTTATGTTCTGAGAAAAAGCTCTTTTATTTCATGTAGTTACATCGCTAATTTTACCTCATAAAGAAGGTGGCAATAAATATTGTGGGATAATTGGCCATTATGATGTTACGTGATAAATTAATTGTGCTTCTATTTGGGGACTTGAAAAACTTTTCAGATCAAGAAGTTTCACATTTTCGACTCTATCTATTGACGGTGCTTCTTACTGCACCTTTATTGTGGACTCACGTACTGGCCGCATATGTATTCACAGATATTCCTACCTTCTATCAACTGGGAATTGTCTGTGCAACGATTCATCTATTAAGTCCGCTTCTGTATAAAGTATTTCACTCTTTCTCATTAATCTTTCACGCAATCATGTTTGCTGGATTCTCTCATATTGTACTTTGGACTCATTATACCGGTGGAATTTATAGTGTACAGCCTATTTGGTTTACCGTTCTTCCTCTTATCGCTGGAGTTGTAGGAACACGCAGAGACTTTATTATCTGGTGTGTGATTCCTGTCGTAGCGACTTTGTATTATTTAGTACTCAACTTAAATGGTTTTGTATTTGCAAATCACTTATCACAAACTG
This sequence comes from Halobacteriovorax sp., assembly GCF_048381875.1. Taxonomy (NCBI): domain Bacteria; kingdom Pseudomonadati; phylum Bdellovibrionota; class Bacteriovoracia; order Bacteriovoracales; family Halobacteriovoraceae; genus Halobacteriovorax; species Halobacteriovorax sp. The sequence continues at coordinate 756,922 of NZ_JBLXBP010000003.1, forward strand.
GTGATATTGCTGCCCGTGTCTTTATAATGATGGGACTTATCTTTTTAAATACTGTTTATATGTTTGTTTTCTTAACTGAAAGGGACCGCTTTAATAAGGCCATTTTTGAAAAGAGTGAACAAATTAATACTCTTTTAACACTCGTTGGACACGACATAAGTAACCCTTTAACTGTTATTAATTTATCACAGAAGAAGTTATTCAAATTATTAGAAGATAATTCTGATGAAGAGATTGAGAAGTGCTTGGCCCGTATTAATTCTTGCACGACTGGGATTGGAAATATACTCGCTCAAATACGGGATCTACAATCGATCAAACAAGGTAAAGTCGAGTTAAAATTTGAAAAGGTCTACATTAATGATGTTGTGGACTATCTTTCAAAAGTATTTGAATCTAAGCTTCAAGAAAAAGACATTATCCTAAATTATGATTTTAAGAAGTATCGAAATATCTATGTCACGGCCAATGCAACTGCATTAAAATATCAAATATTAGGCAATCTCCTCTCTAATGCAATCAAGTTTTCGGAAAGAGGTAAGGAGATAAAAATAGCCATAGAAGAAACAATTGATGGTGTTCATATTCATCTAATTGATGAAGGTGTTGGAATTGATGAAACACTCTTAGATATTCTTTTTGAAAGTAATGCCATCACATCAAGACAGGGAACCGGTGGAGAAAAAGGAACAGGTTTTGGGATGTCCATTGTGAAGACATTTGTTGAACTCAGTCATGGAACTATTGCTGTGAAGTCCCGAACTAAGAATGACTCACCGGGCAATCATGGAACACATTTTCAATTAAGCTTTAAAAAGACGCTATTCTCTTAATTTTTCTTTTTCTTCAGGGATTTGTTATAATGAATTAAATTTATAACAAAAGAGGAATCTATGAGAATGATGAGGTCGACAAATCCGACACTATCAAATGATGTTTTTAATACAAGAGCAACAACAGGTGAAACAATGAGTTTTTCTGGGGTTTTCAATAAGGGGATGATTCTCTTTGCTCTTATGATGATGACTTTTATTTATACTTGGAATCAAACACTTGGTGCTCTTGAAAATGGTATGGGTGGCCAACTTTCACCATTTGTCATGATAGGTCTTATTGGTGGACTTATTGCAGCAATGGTTACAATTTTTAAACCAACTTGGGCCATGTTCACAGCTCCAATCTATGCACTCTTTGAAGGCCTATTACTTGGCTCTGTTTCAGCAATGTATGAATTTCAATTCCAGGGATTAGTCTTTAATGCTGTAACGATTACATTTGGTGCTTTTATCACACTTTTCTTTCTTTATCGTTGGGGCCTAGTTAGAGCAACTGGTACTTTTAAGAAGATTATAATGACAGCAATGGGAGCTATTTTCTTAGTGTATATGGTTGGCTTTATCATGAGCTTCTTTGGAGCATCAATTCCATTAATTCATGGAAATGGTCCAGTAGGTATTGGCTTTAGTCTTGTGGTGGTTTGTATTGCTGCTTTTAGTTTAATTCTTGATTTTGACTTCATTGAAAGAAGTGTTAATCAAGGTGCTCCTAAGTACTTAGAGTGGTATGCTAGCTTTTCACTTATGGTTACTTTAATTTGGCTTTATATGGAAGTATTAAGATTATTATCAAAGTTAAATAGTCGCGACTAATTTAAATATTTATGGACCAGCGTGCTCCAAAGAGTATCTGGTCCATAATTAGCTTTTCTGAATTAAAATCTTTTCCAGTTTTCCCATCTAAATCTTCAATCTTGTTACGATATAAATTAAATAGACTCTGATCTTCTGGCAGTTGATTGGCCATTTCTTTTAAAACTTGTGCTGCTTTTGAGAACTCTTTTGCAACGGGAGTATTAGAGCGTCCCGCTATTTCATAACTTTGATAAACAGAAGTAATCGTCTTTTTAAAATCTAGTAAGAGCTTCTTACTAATTGAATTATCAAGAGGAATATTCTTATTTGCCCAATCCTTAATTTCACTTATCGCAGTAAAATGAGCGTAGAATGAATCAGTTCGACTATACTCGTATCCCCATTTTGATTTCTTTACGATCACACCTTGGCAAACGACTTTTAAGGCATCATCACTTAAACTATTAACAGTGATCGTTGATGTTCCTAAAATCTCCTCACTCTCATAGCCTTCTAAATCAAGGCAACGATATCGACATGTGAAGATGACTTTTTTTGGATATGGTGCTGAAAAATCATTTTGAATATAGCGCTTAGTTGAGTAGTCACTAATACAGTGGCCGGCCTCTAGTGCATATGAATTAAATGAGAAAAGAATTAATGAAATAAGTAACTTTAAAATCACGTTCTATCCTTGAGTTGTCATACCGTTATAAATAACGAACCAGATATAAATAGATAAAATAAGGAGGATTACCTTAAGTACAATACGGATATAATTTGGCTTGCGTGGCTTCATTGGCGCATTATAGGTGGGACTTATCAAAAGTTCAATATAACTAAGTAGTTGAATATATTGAGTAGTGTAGCTTTTACGTCAAGTTAATTAACTTAGTTTCCGATAAAGTCTTAAGTATTTTTATTATTAGGGGAAACAATGCTTAAACTTCTTAAGAATCCGTCACTAATTCTAATCTTTTCTCTCTTGGCCGGGGTATTTCCACAGGTCTATGTCGCAAAGTACGATTATCCAGATTTCTTAAGTCGTCTGCCGGCTTCTTCCGCTCAGAAAACGGCCTATGAAGTATGGGGTGAGATGATGGAGTCATCTGTGGCCTTTAATGCTAAAGCAACCCAAGTTTTAGGCTCTGGCCGTCGCGCCATTTCTTGGGGAGGTGAAAAAGAGGGTTCATCTTCTTATGTCACAAGAATCTTTGGGCCTAGTGCAGATACGTTTGAAGCTATTGTCGAAGGTTATTCGATGGATGAAGAAGAGCAAGTTACATTTCTTAGAGACTTCTTTAGTCGTTGGATGAATAATCGAGCTGGTGAATCGATACGTGTATGGATTGATGAAGATGGTGTTCGCCATGATCCTGCACAAGAGTTATTAGATGCTAAGGGGCGAAATAAGGCCATTAATATGTCCTTCTTAAATAACTTTGACCCGCAAACAGCATCACATGAACAGTTAATGAATAAATGGTCAGAATTTATTAGTAAGACCAATAATAGTCCATATAGTTATTTAACTCCTGGAACTAGACGTAAGTTCTTTAAAGGAGAGTTCTCATCATTAGTAGATCCAATTGACGATTACTATGACATGGTTCCCAATCTTGGAGCACCTGAAAAGTATATGTCTGAAATTGAAGACACTTCTGTTGGATGGGAAGTTAAATTTGCACCACAGAAGTCTTATGGTGAATTTCAAGAAATGATCGCATGGTTTAAGAAAACGATGGGACGCGGAGGTGAGTTATTTCAGGCTCCAGGTCACCAGCGTATGGTTGTTCCTATTGGTGGAAACTTTAATCGTTCAAAAGCAGCTGAGTTAACAAAAGCAGCTCAGGCCCTTATTGTCTTGGAGGGAATAGCTGGACGATCTGGTATTGAAACTGCTGATTATAAAAGTATTATTGATGATTATGAAATTATCGAAGCATTGGAAGACGGTTATGAAACAAATCGTGGCCCTCTTCGTGTCGATGATGAAGATCGTTTTATTAATAACTCAATATCAATTGAGTTTAGATCGGGGACAAAGAACTCTCGTGTCGCTCGCTTTATTCAAGCTTCAATGGCATCTCGCTTTTCTCGCGGTGACTTTACAGGGATCTCTAAAGCTGATTCTTGGAATATCATTGGAGAATACTCAACATACCCTGATGAAGATGATCTGGTTGAGCGTTTTGGACTAACTCGTAGTCAGGCCCAGAGGGCCGCTCAAAAACTAAGAAGAGCTGGATTAAGTGGTTACAATATTGCTCTATGGAATTGGTATGATGATAACCCAATGTTAGGGGATACTAAGAAAGCTATTTTAAAGAATTTAACACGAGACTATTTAATTGATGTCGCAAGTTTACGTCATACTAATTATGAGAATTTAAAGAAGGCCGTAATCTCTTTACAAAGAGAATGGGTTAAATCTTCTAATATTGCTGAAGATGTTAAGAAGTATATGATGCCTGCTCGAAAGTTTTCGGATAAAGAAAATTTTCATAAGTTTAAACCAGGTACAAGAATGAATGTCGATGTTAATAAAATCGATCTTGGAGTTGAGTACTCAGCTAAGTTCCCATTAAAGTTTGAAGGTGACTATGCCATGATTGAAGATGGTAGCGGAGGCTATAATCGCCAAAGGCTAATGGATGGAAAAATGTCTTGGCTTCAAACACGTGTTGATATGTCGCCAGAAGAAAAAGAAGAATACCTAAAGAAGATGGCCGTTGATCTAAGAGATCGTCTAGGTGGAGAAGGTGAGCCTGAAAGACTTTTTGAGGATGGTCACGGTCACGGTTTAGATATCGCATATAAAATTAAAGACTCAAAAGATCGTTCATGGCGAATTGAGTGGGATGGTATTGGACGTAATTATACCCCAAGTGGTGAAGTCTTAGTTGAGTCTGTTAGAGCTGGATCTATTGAAGTCGTAACTCCAAAATTTGAACCAAATATGGATGAAGTCCAAGCAGTATATGATACTTTTGAAAAGAATAATGCCCTTCCATATATTAAAGCAGGTGGTGGGCACTTAAATATTGATCTAACGGCATTTGAAGGAAAACCGAAAGAGTTTGCTCGCTTTCTAGCGACTTTCCATGAATACAGGTCAGTCATTGCATTCTTATTTCAGGATCTCAATCGTATTAAAAGTGCAGAGCCTGTCGATATTAGTGAAGAGTTTGCTCAAAAACTTGCTAATTGGAATGGTTCTGAAGCAGACCTAAAAAAGGCCCTTTATAATGAAGGATATTTTAATAAGCGAGTAGGAAGAAAGACTCGTTATACGCACTTAGATGTTTCTGCCTATTTTCAGGATGTCATTCCTCCTAAGTTTATTAGTGATGACTTTGATATCTCTAACCCAAAAGTTCCGTGGAGACCTGCCTTTAGAGTAAATCCAAAAATTCGCAAGGCCGAAGTGAGAATGTTTAATGCTCCAAGAGATGCATATGAGAGTGCTCTTCAAATGAAGCTATTTCGTGCAATTTTAAATAAAGCATTAAATAAAAATGATGAGATCTCTGGTGAGATGCAAAGTATTTCTCATGAAGAGTATCTGGAAAGGCCAGATCGCTTAATAGATGACTTAAAGAAGATGACTGATGATCTTGGTCTAGAGATGCGTGAATTTAGACCACTTGCTGGTGAAGCATTATCTAATGTTGAACATTATACGCAAATGAAATTTTATAAACCATTAGCTGATCAATTAACAAATAATCCAAAGTTTACTAATTGGGAAAGGGCAGTAAGACCAAGGGGAGCTCGTTCTGCGATTTCTTCTGAAGGAAGAGCTTATACTGGAGAAATTTCACCACAGGCCCGAGAATTTCAACGATTAAGGATTCAATCCGCAGAAGATAGCGCATACAATCGCGCCAATGCGGCCACAAATCTTTCTGGCCTTCCTCAGCTAAAAAAGAAGACCAATTGTGTAACAGCAATTAGAGATCTCATTGGCCAATAACAGTGGTTAAACGAGAGATCTATTCAACGCTTATCCATGAGGATGCAAAACATATTGTGGATCTTTTGGAAAGTCATGGTATTAAGAGCGAGTCATCAAACTCGCTCTTAAATGATCATATCTATCTTAATAGTGCTGCCACAAAAGAATATTCTATATCTATTAATGAATTGGACTATTATCAAGCGAAGTCCCTGTTAGAAAAAGAAGGTGTTGAAGTAAAAGAGATACCTCTTTCTGATGGTAAAAAGAAGCTTGATATCGATTATCTTCACGATTCTCTACGTTTGGCGATCTTTGGAATGCTATTTGTTCCGCTCATTTTAAATATTCTATCCCTATTTAAACTTTACCTGGCCATTAATAAGGGACAAAAACTTAAGTTCTTCTCAGTTCTACAAATCTTATTCTTTAACATCGTTGGAATCAGCTTTTGGAGCATTTTTCTTTATAATAAATATATTGAATCACAATGATAATTTATAATCATTATATTTATGATACTTAATTCGATAATTTCTCTTTAACAAACTTTTTCAATAAAGAAAAAGAGTAGGGAGAATTTATGAAAGCATTATTAGTTGTATTATTTTCGTTGACGTGCTTTGCACAAACGACAGTTATTTCAGAGCGTACGGTTCAATTACCTGTTGATATTAGTAGCGCTAAATTAAAATGGACGAACCTAGGTTATGGCAGCATTTACTTTGTAAAAGTCATTGTTCCGGAGCTAGCTGGAGAAACATTTCTAAATCATCGAAATGTTGGTGAGGACGGACCTTGTTTATTTACTCATGATACGAGAAACGTAGAGGACGTCGTCGGAGACAATCCTTCAATTGAAGATGTTGATTTTAAGATCAAGCTATCAAAGCAAACAATCAAGCTTGACGAACAAAAGTGTGGGGTTGTTCTAATAGAGGATGTAAGAGCAAATATTCGTGGTTTTGAATTTCAGCACACTCTTAGACACACAATGCCAGAAAGACATATTGATGATTGCTTCTAGCGAAGGTCTTTAAATAAAAATTCCAATCCATTAAGTTTGATCTCGGCCAGCTCTTCCAAGAGCTTGCCGAGCTCTCCTTGTGGAAAGCCTTTATTCGAAAACCACACAAGATACTCATCAGGTAGGTCTATAAGAAGGCGACCTTGATACTTTCCAAAGGGCATACGAATTTGGACAAATTTTAATAGATGTTCCTTATTAAATTCAATATCCATAAAGACATTATAAATTAATACTCGTTGACTGGCCCCTAAATACTTTGCTAAATATGACATATGGCAGAATTTAAAGACTTAGGGTTATCCCCACATATTTTATCAGCTCTTGAAAAGAAAGGTTATACACAACCAACTGAAATTCAAGAACAAGCGATTACACCAGTTTTACAAGGGCGTGATCTTATTGCAATCTCACAGACTGGGAGTGGGAAAACTGCTGCTTTTAGTGTTCCGCTACTTCATTTAATCAAAGAAAGTAAGAGAAAGCTTAATCCATTTCATGTAAGGGCGCTTGTTATTGTGCCAACACGTGAACTTGCTATGCAAGTAGAAGAAAGCTTTAAGCAATATGGTAAGGGACTTGCCTTATCGACAATGGCCATATACGGCGGCCACAGTCGTAAGCAACAAGTTCAAAAGCTTGCTAAAGGAATTCAGATCCTAGTTGCAACACCTGGCCGTCTAGTGGATCTATTAGAAGATGATTATGTTATTCTTGATGATTTAAAATACTTTGTCCTTGATGAAGCAGATCGCATGCTTGATATGGGATTTAAAAATGATCTTGATAAGGTGATGGACAAACTTCCTAGTGAAAGACAATCGCTTTTATTTTCTGCAACGATGCCAAAGCCTGTTGAAGAAATAGCTCGAAGAACTCTAGTTAACCCTCATCGTATTGAGATTGCACCAGTGCACGCAAGACATGAAGGGATTCGTCAGATGGCCTATCTTGTTGAAGAAGAAATGAAGGCCGACTTTCTTTTGAAGTTTCTTAAAGACCGCCATATTAAAAGTATAATTGTCTTTGTGAAAACAAAGTCTCAGGCAAATAAATTAGAAAGGTATCTTAAAGAGAATCATATTAAGGCCTGTGCAATTCATTCTGATCGCGATCAACGCCAAAGAGTTTATAATTTAAAAGAGTTTCAAAAGGGTGCCATGCACGTTCTTGTGGCAACTGATATTGCAGCAAGAGGTCTTGATATTGATGGTGTAGGATATGTCTTAAATTTCAACCTACCTCAACAAATCGAAAATTACACACACAGAATCGGAAGAACTGGCCGTGGGGGGAGAAGAGGTATTGCGATCTCTTATATTTCACCGCAAGAAGAAGGCTATTTTAATAGAATCCAAAAAGAACTTGGTCTTGATATTCACATAAAAAGGCCTACAAAGTAGGCCTCTCATATTTTTTGAATATCTTTTGAAAATTACTTTTCGATATTTGCACCAACAATCGCAGCCATTTGCATCATGTTGATTGTCTCACCTTCATTCATATTACGAAGATCTGTTACTTTTCCAGACTTAGAAGTTGAGTTTGTATTTCTAAAAATTGGAAGTAGAGTAGCGTCAGCTACAATAAACTTACCTGCATTTTCAGGCTTTCCATTTTCAGTTTTTGTTTGAAGACCTTTTTCCTTGATATAGTCCCAAAGTCTTTTTGTAATCTCTGTGCGTGGAAGTTCAGTTTCCCCTAGCATTGATGCTAGTTCTGTTTTTAACTTAACTGGCTTCTTTAATCCTTTTGCTTCACTCATATTTAAATCCTTTTTAAATAGCTACTGAAATATTGTTTAGTAAAATCAAGTCTTTGTACAGTAAATTCTTAGTCATCTAGTCGATCATCAGCAATATGTGTCGATAAATCATCAATTACTGATAATTCCACGATATTTGATGCTTTGTCTAATAGCAATTGGCAGTCTTTACTTAAGTTAAGTAAATGAAGTTTTTTTCCAACTTGCTCGTAACGCTCAGTGATATTTTGTAGGGCCTCAATTCCTGAATGATCCCAAACTTTTGAGTTATCAAAGTCGATATAAACGTGTTCTTTATCTTCTTTAAATTCAAAAAGGTCTTTAAAAGAAGTTACTGAACCGAAGAATAATGGGCCTTCTAATTCATAGAATGTTCCTTCTTTTTTATCTTCTCTTTTTGCATGCATTGTTTTTCCGTGTTCCCATGCAAAAACTAAAGCTGAAACAATAATACCAACAGCAACCGCCACTGCTAAGTCAGTTAGAATCGTTACAACTGAAACGAGGATAATAACAAATAGGTCTGACATCGGAATCTTTTTAAAGAGTCTTAAGCTTGACCACTCAAATGTTCCAATAACAACCATAAACATAACACCAACAAGTGCACCAAGTGGAATCATCTCAATTAGAGGGGCGCCAAAGAGTACAAATAGTAGGAGAAGAATAGCTGCTGTGATTCCTGAGAATCGACCTCGTCCACCACCGCGAATATTAATCATTGATTGTCCAATCATGGCACAACCACCCATTCCGCCAAAGAATCCATTAACGAAGTTTCCAATTCCTTGACCAATACATTCACGATTTCCTTTTCCTCGAGTATCAGTTAGTTCATCAACAAGTTGAAGAGTCATAAGGGACTCAATTAAACCAACTGCGGCCGCAAGAACAGCATATGGAAGAATGAAAGTAAAAGCATCCATTGTGAATGGTACATATGGAATTCTAAAAGATGGAAGACCTGCTGCAATCGTTGTAATTGATTTATCTTGATCTTGAACAAAGTCGAGAACTGTTCTTACTAGTCCTGGATTTGCTTCATTTATAAAGTAGCCAATGACTGTTGAGAGAACGATACCTGCTAATGTGGCAGGTATGGCCTTTGTTAATTTTGGTAAGAATACGCTTACTCCCATTGTAAGGGCTATTAGGCCACACATTGTCATTAGTTGAGGTGATGGTAGAAGTTCTCCTCCCATTGTAAACTGACTAAATTGCGCCTTAAAGATAATAATCGCTAGACCATTTACAAAACCCAACATAACAGGATGTGGTACAAGGCGAATGAACTTACCAAGTTTTAATATCCCACAAATGATTTGAATCAATCCCATTAAAATAACGGCAGCAAAAAGGTAGTTTAGCGCATTATCCATGGCCGCATCAAACGTCATACCTTGTGACTTACTCATTTCCATTACTTTATACACTAGTGGTGCAAAGATAACTGCAACTGCTCCTGTTGCACCTGTGATCATTCCTGGTCTACCTCCAAAAATCGAAGCGAGTAATCCCATCATGAAAGCTGCGTAAAGACCTACTTTTGGATGCACACCTGCAACAAAGGCAAAGGCAATCGCTTCAGGAACTAGTGCTAAGGCAACAGTTAATCCTGAAAGGAAGTCGTTTTTGAGGTTTTCTGGTTTCTTTACAATTAATTGAACAAATTTGTTCTTCAGTGAAGCACTTACATCTTCACTATGCTTGATTTTATCAGCTGACATCTCTCTTCCTGTTCTAAATGATATAAGGCTAAATCATATATTACTTGATGCATTGTTTAAAGTAATTATCTATTGAGTTTTACCGATTATTCAATGTGGACTAAATAAATTCGCTCAAATATTGTGCTCTTTCTTTTTTCGTTTATAATGAAACTATGAAAATTAATGAAGAACTTACAGAAAAATTTAAAGAAGCTTACGATGTTGCCCTAAAGGCAAGAAGTCAAGCTCATGCTCCATATTCAAAATTTCAAGTTGGCTCGGCCTTAAAAATTGAAGGCGTTGATCAATGTATACCTGGCTGTAATGTTGAGAATGCAAGTTATGGTGGAACAATTTGTGCTGAAAGAGGAAGCATCCTTTCAAGTGTTGCCAATCACGGCAAGAAAAAATTCGAATATATTGTCGTTGTAACCGACCAAGAAGAGCCTGCGGTTCCATGTGCTTTTTGTCTTCAGGTATTGTCTGAGTTTGTTGGCCCTGACTTTCCAATTTATCTTGGAAACCTAAAAGGCATCACTAAAGAAGTTCTTTTTAAAGAACTGCTACCACATCCGTTTACTGAGTTTACAGTTTAACAGCGCTGGAAAACTTCTTTCGTGTGAGCACCATAGATTTCTAGATCATTTAGTCCTGCTAGACTTTTAATAAGCTCTTTGTCGGACTTATCATCTAAGTTCTTTTCTAGGTACTCAAAGAAACCATTTCGGTCTTTGCTTTCAAACGAAGCACTCTGAACTACGCGGTAAAGATCCTCACGAGTATTATTTGAGACCTCAATTAACTTATGAAGTACAAAGCTTGATAGGTGTTTGAAGTTTGCAGTTACTTTTGAAAGCATGGCCTCTTTATCCACAACAAGATCTTCAATTGTACTAGTCATTCTCTCTATAGAGTAGAAGAGTATTCCAAACATATCTGGTAAATAAAATCTTTCTGAGCTTGAATGGCTAATATCTCTTTCGTGCCATAAGAGAGTATTATCCATGGCAATTTGCTGATAAGAGCGAAGCATTCTGGCCATTCCTGTTAGGTTTTCACTAGAGATTGGGTTCTTTTTGTGTGGCATTGTGGAAGATCCTTTCTGTCCTTTTTTAAAGCCTTCAAAAACTTCTGCAACATCAGAGTGTTGAAGATGGCGAATTTCAATACAAAGTCTTTCTAGGGCGCAACCAAATAGTGAGATAATAGATGTCAATTTTGCATGTCGATCCCTTGGGATAACCTGTGTTGATACAGATTCTACTTGAAGATCAAGTTGCGATAGAACACGCTTTTCAATTTCAGGAGTAATGATCGTGTAATTTCCAACTGCTCCTGAAATTTGACCAGTAAGCTCATTATTGTAGAAGTCTTTAAGGTCATTGAATCTTCTCTTAAATTCACAGTAGTGACCTCTTAATTTTTGCCCAAAGCTCATTGGCTCAGCAAAAATCCCATGTGAGCGGCCAATGCATATTGTATCTTGATGCTCTAGGGACTTGTCTTCAAGAGACTTAAGAAGCTTTTCAAAAATTGGAAAAGTACGTTCTAGAGTTTCTTTTATTTGAAGAGTTAGTGCTGTATCGATTACGTCTGAAGAAGTCACACCGTAGTGAAAAAACTTTCCTTCATTGGTTTCTAGTTGTTCTGTGATTGAAGTACAAAAAGCAATAACGTCATGGCGTGTTTCTTTTTCTATTTCTTTGATTCTCTCTGGACTGACAGAAACAGTATTGAGTTTATTAGAGAATTTATTTTCAATTAGTCCTGCTTCTTCAAGTGCGACGACAAGGGCCTTTTCAACTTCAAGGAATTTCTCAAATTTAAATTGGTCTGTCCAAATTTCACTAATTTCTGCTTTGTTATATCTTTCAATCATATTTATTCCCTAAAATATAAAACCAAGTCCTGCTTGTGCGCTAACCCAGCTTGCAGTTGTTTCAACTGGTGTTGTGTCATCTGAACTCTTAAGTGCCATTAAGTTATAAATGAAGCGAAGAGAGAAGTGGACTCCTCCAGATGCTCGCCAGATTAATCCATATCCTGCGTTAAAACCAAGCCCTGCTAGATCAACACCAAACGCTTCACTATCAGCTAAATTATAAGTGATATTAGTCTGAATCTCATCGTAAATAGAGTTAATATTGATGAAGTCATTTATAAGAATTGATCGACGGCTTAAGCCTGCACCAATAGAGTAGGTACTTAAACTTGCATCAATATTATCAAAAGAAGTCACCGCTGCCACGTCTAGTGTGTTGAGGGCTCCATATAGGGTGTAGGATAGATCTGATGAATAAAAAGTAAGGGTTCCACTAATTGTATTTGTGCTAGAGAATTCACTCATATTAGTAATAGCACCAAAGCTAACTTCTAGTGAAAAGTTATCATCTTTTGCATTATAGGATTCTAATTCATATCCATAGTCCTCTTCAACAATCTTTATGTCTGAAAATTGTGAAAGTCCTTGAGCAAAGGGCGTATTAGATAAAAGAAATGAAGATAAAATAATTAGTAGTTTTTTCATTATCGACCTCCACCTTTAACGATGGCCTTATCAAATGTTTGGTCCGGTAGGTTTTCAACTCCGATGATCTGTGCAAGTTCAATTCTTTTAACAAGATATTGATACTTAAGAATAGACTCACGATTTAGTGATTCATAGTAATCTTCCATGGCCATTTGGTATTCCAGAAAACGAGTCTTTCTTTTTGAATATTGATTTAGTGCTGTATCCATTCTCTTTTTAAGAGAATCATTACGGCTTTTTATAATCTCTAATTGCTCTACTGTTGAGTTTAGAAAATTGAAGATATTAACGATGGCCTCTTCAACCTTTCTTCTTGTAAGGCTTAAGTTATATACGGCCTTCTCTTTTTCTAGTCTGGCATTGGCAACTTTTCTACGGTTAAATAGTCCACCATCACCAAATAAGGTCCAACTCGCGTTTAAGCTAGCAACAAGATCAATATTTGAATCACCGGCAGAGCTTGTATAGTAGTCTGTCCCGACATTTGAACCACTGAAACCGTGAGCATAAGTTCCAAAATTTACTGAAATCTTTGGTAGGGGAAGATTATCTCTTAAAGCGATTTCATATTCTCTTGCTTTTATATTTGAATCCACTTGGCGATCGAGAATAAAAGGAGAAAACTTTCTGGCCGTTGCCATGGCATTCTCGCGACTATAAGTCGTTTTTGAATACTCATAATCATCTTTTATGAGGTAGAGAGTTCCAGGAGCATCGTCTAACAGCTTTGCCATATTTTCATTTTGAATTGCTTCGTTAGTTTTTGCTCTTGTGTAATGCTCTTGGGCCCTTAAGTATTCAGAGCGTGCTTGGTAGTATTCGTGTTTTGTGATCTTCTTTTGCAGGACTTTCTCACGGTTAAGACGATACACAAGCGTTGCACTTTGTAGGTACTGACGAGTTATGACCTTCAAGTCTTTTGCGTGAATGAGTTCAACATATTGGCGAACAAGCTCCTGTTTGAATTCACGTAGATCTTCCTTGTCTCTTTGTATCTCTCTTTCAAGTGATTCTTTTTCATTTTTAAAGTTTAAGTAATCCTTTCCCCAGTTAAATAGAGTGTATTCTCCCAATTCTAAGGCCAGGGCACCACTTGCATCTTTGGTTATGCGACTTGCGCTTTCACTTCCTGTCTTAAGAGTTCCAATTCGTTGTGGGTTTAGCTGAAGAGTAATTTTTGGATTTGGTGTCCAAAAAGATTCTTTTACATCTTTCAACTTATTCTTTGAGATCTCAATATTCTTACGTCGAATAATATTGGCCTGGTATTTTCTCATCCCTTGCTCAATGACTGTTCCGAAATCGAGTGGGCGATAGGTTTGTGTTGTGGTTGAGTCATTTGCCTCTTGAATGAAAATCTCTGGAGATTGTTCATCATCTATAGCATGTAAATTATTGGTATAGAGCAAGCAAAAGGCGATAATAATGCCTAAAGAACGTGTCATATAAGAAATCCCTCTCAAATATAAATAAAACTTTATAATGTGTGCATGAAAATTATGTCTTGCATGACTCGAGATGGCAAATTTTAAGGTTATTTAGAGTGTCAGGCCAGGGCAGCCACGACGAACGATTTGTTCTTCAAGTTTAATGACTTTCAGATTGGTGATCTTTAATTCTTGAATGACTTTATATTGATTGGCACGCAGCTTCTTTGCAATGGAAACTTTATTATCTGGTGCATCCTTAAGTAGATTCTTGTTGCGATCCAAGAGAAAGAGTAATCTTTGGCGATGTTGAACCTTATCCTGTCTTTGTTGCATTAGGTCGTCACATCTTCTCGAAATTGATGGATCAGTAATAATAGATTCTGAAACACTTTGGGCCATTGTATTGGCAACAAAAATCATGGAACTCAATAAAATGAAGGGAAGAATGGCGTCTTGCGCAAACTTGAAGTATTTCATAGATTTATAATATCACACTTTGCAACGGCCCTTAAGTTTTGATAATATTTACTGTCAAAAAGGTAAATAATGAACTTAAAAGCTTTGGTATTAATACCATCAAGATTCGCCTCGACTCGCTTCCCCGGAAAACCACTTGCACAGATCAATGGTAAGGCCATGGTCTCTCATGTATACGATGGATGTGCTCCAATTGCAGATGTATTTCCAGGTTCTAAGGTTTGTGTCGTAACGGATAATGATGATATCGAAAAAATGTTAAAAGAAAGCGGACGTAATGTTGTTCGAGTAGACGATGATGTTCCTTCCGGAAGTGAGAGAATCTATCTCGCTTATGAGCGCTTTTTTAAAGATGAAAAATTTGATTTTGTCATTAATGTACAAGGTGATGAGCCGCTTATTAAAGCAGACCTCTTAAAGAACTTGATAGAGATTCATCACGGACAAAACTTTGATGTGGCAACTGTGATCAAAGAGATGTCCATTGATAACGATCACGAAGATTATTTGAATCCAAATAAAGTGAAGGCCGTCTTCTCAAAAGAGAAGAATATTTGCCACTACTTTACTCGTAGTCCTCATCCTTTTAATCGTCAAAAACAAGCAGGCCTAAATTGGTATCTGCATATTGGGATTTATTCATTCAGACCAGAAGTTTTAAAGAGCTTTTGTTCTCTAGGTGAGTCAACAAACGAAAGAATTGAATGCCTTGAACAATTACGCCTACTAGATAATGGGCATACTATTGGGGCGGCCATAACAGATATGACATTATGTGGAGTTGATACTCCAGAAGATATTCCATTTGTGGAGGGAGTAATTAATGGCCAATAGCCAAAAGAAGTATATTTTTATTACAGGTGGAGTTGCTAGTTCCCTAGGGAAAGGTTTAGCTGCAGCTTCAATTGCATCACTCTTAGAAAGACGTGGGATTCGTATCAATATGCTAAAGATGGATCCTTATATTAATGTTGATCCGGGAACAATGAGTCCAACTCAACATGGTGAAGTCTTTGTCACTGATGATGGTGCTGAAACTGACCTCGACCTTGGCCACTATGAGAGATTTACTTCATTAACTCTTTCAAAGCAGTCAAACTTCACAACTGGTCAAGTCTATTTAAAAGTTATTGAACAGGAAAGAGAAGGGAAGTATCTGGGGAAAACGGTTCAGGTCGTCCCTCATGTTACTGATGAGATTAAGCGCCGAATTCATTTGGCCGCTGATGATGCCGATATTTTAATTGGTGAAATCGGTGGAACAATTGGTGATATTGAATCTCTTCCATATGTTGAGTCAATTAGACAATTTGCTCATGATGTTGGGCAAGAGAATGTTCTCTTTGTTCACCTTGTTCTAATCCCATACCTAGATGCAGCGGGAGAGTTAAAGTCAAAGCCTGCTCAACACTCTGTTAAAGAATTGAGATCGCAAGGTTTATTCCCACATGTGATTATTTGTCGAAGTGATCGAGAAATTGAAGAGTCAATTATGGATAAGATTTCTCTTTTCTGTAATGTTCCTAAAGAGAATGTTTTTCAATCATTAGATCTTGATTCTATTTATAAAGTTCCTCTAAATTTCCACGCTCAAGGTTTAGATGAAAAGATCACTCAAATCTTAGGGATTTGGTCATCATCACCAAAAGTTGCTGACCTTGAAAAGGTTGTTTACAACTTTAATAATCCGTTAAGAGAAGTAAAGATTGGTATTGTTGGAAAATATACTGAACTAGTTGAATCTTATAAGTCTCTTGATGAAGCACTTAAGCACGGAGCTCTTGCTCATCAATTAAAGCTTGTTCCTGTTTATGTTGATTCAGAAGAAATTGAAAAGAAAGGTGCCGATAAACTTCTTTCTGATGTTCAAGGTGTTCTTGTTCCTGGTGGATTCGGACAAAGAGGAACTGAAGGAAAGATTGCGGCCATAAAATATGCTCGTGAAAATAAGATGCCTTTCTTTGGTATCTGTTTAGGGATGCAATTAGCAATCATTGAATACGCGAGAAATATTTGTGGATTAACTGAAGCAACTTCAGAAGAGTTTAATACAGGTGGTGACCACCTTGTTCATTATATGGAAGGACAAACTCGTGACGGAGCAAAAGGTGGAAGTATGCGCCTTGGAAGTTACGATTGTGAACTACTTGATGGAAGCCGTACTAAAGAAATTTACGGACAAAAGAATATTAAAGAAAGACACCGTCACCGTCTAGAAGTTAATAACTTCTACGTTGAAAAATTAAAAGAGAATGGCCTTATTATTAGTGGCCGAAATCCAGAGCTTGATCTTGTTGAGACAATTGAAATTAAGGATCACCCTTTCTTCATTGCTTGTCAGTATCACCCTGAGTTTAAATCGAGGCCATATGCGGCCCATCCAATTTTTAGTGAATTTATAAAAGAGGCAGATAAGTATGGAAAATAAGAAGTTTGATTTATTTATGGGGACTTGTGTAATCGAGTCTGAACAAATGTGTATGGACGTTTGCGGAAGCTTATTAGAGATGCTTAAGCCAGTAATGGATCAAGTGAACTTCTCTTATAAGGGAAGTTTTGATAAGGCCAATCGTTCTTCAATTAGCTCTTTTAGAGGACCAGGTCTTGAAAAAGGTCTTCTGATTCTTGAAAAAGTTAAAAAAGAATATGGAGTTCAATTGATTACTGACTTCCATACAGCGGATCAAGCAGATGCTGTGGCAAGTGTTGTGGATACAATTCAAATCCCAGCATTCCTATGTCGTCAAACAGATATGATTCTTGCAGGAGCTCAAGCGTGTAAAAAGCATGATGCTCAACTTAAGATCAAGAAAGGCCAATTCCTTTCTCCTGAAGAAACGGGAAATATTGTTACAAAAGCTGAAGAATTTCTTTCAAAAGATAAGATCCTTCTTACTGAAAGAGGGACGTCATTTGGCTACAATAATCTTGTTGTTGATATGGCAAGTTTTCAAATTATGAAGTCATTTGGTGTTCGTGCTATTCACGATGCCACTCACTGTGTACAAAGACCAGGTGGATTAGGGACGGCAACAGGTGGAAAACGTGAACAGATTTTAACTCTCGCTCAAGCAGCTGTTGCCGCTGGTGCTGATGGAATCTTTATGGAAGTTCACCCTAACCCAAATGAAGCAAAGTCTGATGCAGCAACGAGCCTTCCTCTTGATAAGGCCGGGGCCATAATTGAGAGACTATTAAAAATAAGAAAAGCAGTAACGGAATAATTAATGGATTTATTTACAAAAGCACAAGAATTTAAAGACAAATTAAAAGATATCAAAGTATTAGCATTTGATATTGATGGTGTCCTAACGCCAGGGCATGTTTGGTATCAAGATGATGAAATGGGCTTTAATCGCTCATCTCATACTTCTGATGGATATGCGCTAAAGCTTCTTATGAGAGCAGGTTTTAAAGTTGGTGTTATCTCTGGAGGAGCATCAAAAGGTGTGCAAGAGCGCTTTGTAAATAATCTAAAACTAGACTTTGCTTTTTTAGGTGATGAAGATAAGCGAGTTGCTTTTAAGAAAGTCTTAGATCTTGGCTTTGAACCTCATGAAGTTCTCTTTATGGGTGATGAATTCTTTGATGTACCACTTTTAAAAGCCGCTGGTTTTGCCGCTACAACACCTCATGCCTCACATGAAATCCAAATGTTTTGTGATTATGTGACTCAGAGAGAGGGTGGTCATGGTGCCGCTAGAGAGATGATTGATATTTTTCGCTACGTACATGGAATTGTTCCCGAGGTTTTAGACTTCGATGACAAACCAATTGATTTTAAATCGAGCTG
Source organism: Halobacteriovorax sp. (assembly GCF_048381875.1). NCBI lineage: Bacteria > Pseudomonadati > Bdellovibrionota > Bacteriovoracia > Bacteriovoracales > Halobacteriovoraceae > Halobacteriovorax > Halobacteriovorax sp. Next base: position 775,242 of record NZ_JBLXBP010000003.1, read on the forward strand.
GCCAAAGTAGGAGTTGATATAATGGATATGGAGAAGTTAAAAGGCCTATTAAATGATCAATACGATTGGCCTGCAGAATATAATTTTAAATTTATCGGAAATGATAGCAACCGAGATGAATTAATTATGGCCGTTGGCGCAGAGCCACACCATGAAAGACCGTCTAAAACAGGTAAGTATATTTCTTTTACTTTCAACGTCAAATGCAATAGTGCAGATGAAGTGTTAACAATTTATGAAAGAGTTTCTCGCCTTCATGGTATAATGTCTCTATGACAAAAATTTATAAGACAGCACTAGTTGTTGGCGCGGGTGCTTTTGGAACATCAATTGCTTCAATCCTTGCCAATAAATTTGAACATGTAATTTTAAAAGTTCGATCAGAAGATGTTTATCAAAATATCAATGATGATCGTGAAAACTCAGTCTACCTTCCTGGTATTAAACTTGATGATAATATCAAGGCCATCATCGAGTGGGATGAGTTTGATACGAATTTTGAGGATGATCTAGAACTTGTTGTATCAGGTCTTCCGACTCACGGAATTCGTACCTTCTTTAGCGAAAATCTCGATCGCTTTGAAGGCTATCTTAAAAGAGAAATTCCTATTATTAGTTTATCTAAAGGGATTGATCCAGAAACTCTTGAGTTAAGTGATGACCTCTTTAATGATTTCTTCCCACAATATCGTGACTATATTACTTTCTTATCTGGCCCAAGTTTCGCAAAAGAAATAATGGAAAAACAGATTACTCTAGTCACAATTGCTGGACGATCTAAGAAAGTTCTAATGGATATCGCAACAAAGCTTGATACTCCATATTTTAAAGCACTTCCTAGCTATGACATTAAAGGTGTTCTCTTAGGAGGAGCACTTAAGAACGTTCTTGCTATTGCTGGTGGTATTGTTGAAGGTCTAGGCTATAACCACAATACTCGTGCGGCCATGATTACACGTGGAATTGTGGAGATGCTTCGCTTTGGAAAAGTCTTTAATGCACGTCCTGAAACATTCTATGGGCTAAGTGGAATGGGGGATTTAATTTTAACGACTACTGGTGGCCTCTCAAGAAATAAGACCTTTGGATTAGAGATTGCAAAAGGGCGTAAGCCACTTGAGATCATTAATTCTCAGCGTACTGTTGTTGAAGGTTATAAGACGACGAAAGCTGCTTTTCTTCTAGCTGAGAAGTACGATATACGAGCTCGTATTTTTAAAGGGCTTTATGAAGTCCTTTATAATGATGCTAATGTTGAAGAGGTTTTAGAAAAACTTATGAAGGCACCAATTAAGTTTGAAATTGATTAAGATTCAATGACTTTATTTGGAAAGAAGATTGTAAACTTCGTTCCTTCATTAAGCTGACTTTCAACGTCAATGATTGCACCCATCTTTTGTGCTGAATGCTTTGTGATAGCAAGTCCAAGTCCCGTTCCACCAGTATTTATGCTACGAGAGCTATCGACACGATAAAAGCGCTCAAATATACGAGCGATCTTATCATTTGGAATACCAACCCCTTGATCTTGAACACTAATATATGATCCATCTTTATTTGAAGAATAATTGATAGTTATTTGTGTTTTTTCAAGAGAGTACTTAATGGCATTTGTAATTAAATTTGAAATACAGTGATAGAGTAGTCTCTTATCTGTATTTAAGGTTTTAAGATTATCTTCATTAATTTGAATCGAAATATCTTTTTCATTGAGTTTTAATTGGTAATCATTTATTAGTGCATTAATAAACTCTGGGATATTAATTTCTTCGACTTCGATCTTTCCTTCGTTTTCAATTTTTGAAAGAGATAAAATACCATTAATTAACTCGTCTAGGCGATCAACGTTCTGAGAGATGATATCCAAGATCTCGGCTTGATCTTTATCTTCATTAATTGATTGTAAAGTTTGAGAGTATCCCTTTATAGAAGTAAGGGGAGTTTTAATTTCATGTGAGACATTTTCAAAGAAGTCTCTTCTCATATTATTTACATCTTGAAGCTTTGTAATATCGCTAAAGTAAAAGAAAAGTTCATAGTTTTTCTTTTTTGATTTGATATTGCTTGTTTTGAGTTGATAGACGTGATTACTACCTTCGACACTTTTTAATTCTACTTGAGAGTTGTGAATTAAGTGGGCGTTATAACCACTCTTTCTAATGAGATTGATAAAGTCATAGTCTCGAATAATGTTAATAATTTCTACTCCGCGATACTTTCCATTAAATGAAGAGAAGGTCTTGCGAAAAGAGTCATTTGAAAAAACAATTATTCCTTTATTATCTGTTGCGACAACGGGGTCATCAATTGAGTTTAAGATGACAGAGTAGTATTGTTTTGTATTAAAGATCTCTAATTTTAATTCTCTTCGTTTATTAAAGTTCTTTTGTGATTTTGATTCAATATAGTCCCAGTAGTCGCGGCTATCGCTTGTGTCGATTTTATTCTTCATTCTAAATAGTTTGAATAAACTATATAGAGGTGAAAAATAGTGCTTGAAAAGAAAGAATTGTCCTGCCAGAAAAAGGAAGCCAAGTATGCCCATGGCCAAGAAGAGTTTAGAAAATACTCTTTTTGACATTAACTTCAAGGCATCTGATTTTATTTTTATAAAGAGAGTATAGACCTTTTCTTTTGAAGTAATTGTTTCGTGATAAAAGATATGATCTTCTTCACTTCTATAAGATCCTGGATTTAGTCCTTTGAACTCATTGATCTTAAAGTTAGTTTCACCACAACGAATTGTTCTATTTGCATTGAGTATATAAAATTGTGAGCGAGGAGATTTATACTCACACATTTTTGATATATTATTTTTTTTGAATAAGCTGAGTTCTTGTTCAATTATTGAATGAATAAAGTTATCTTTAAAATTTCCAATAAAGACAACGCCCATAACGAGTAGAGAGATACAAAAAAGTATCGTTTGATAGAAGATGATATCGTTTAGGAATTTTATTTTAAGAAAATTAAAAAAGTTATTCTTCACTTTTTACTCGATAGCCAATTCCTCGAACTGTTTCAATAACTTTAGATTTCTCACCGAGTTTCTTTCGTAAGGCAAAAACATGTGTGTCAACAGTTCGATCTGTTACATATATATTTTCACCCTTTATTAAATCGACAATTTGCTTTCTTGTAAACACTTTCCCCGGACTTGATATGAGTACACAGAGGATTTTAAACTCCGAAACTGTTAACTTAACGAGCTTTTCATCAACTTTTGTTGTCACGCTTTCAGTGTCGACAGTAATTCCCATATGTTGAAAAATCTTACTGCTGTGCTGTGCGTCTTCTTTTGTGATAGCTTCAATTCTTCTTCTTAGACTTGTGACACGGGCCTTAAGAACGCCAATATCAAAAGGTTTCGTGATATAGTCATCGGCCCCAGCATCAAGTCCTTCAATGATGGATTCGCTTGATGTTAAAGCTGTTACAAAAAGAATCCCGGCCGTTGTTAGAGCTTTTGGGCCTCTGATGTAGCGACAAATTTCAACACCAGTTAGATCCGGTAGCATTCGATCGAGAATAAAGATTTCATAGTTATTTGAATCGATACAGGCAATGGCGCTATTTCCTGTTGGTGCGATGTCGTAATCGATACCTAGGCTCTTTAAGTTTACACCAATTAGTTTAGCAATCGAGTTTTCATCTTCAACAATAAGGGCCTTCATAATTTAACCTTTATAATCTAATCTTCAGAGTGTCTAATATCCTGTCCTGATTCTAGGAAAATGATATCTTCACAAATATTTGTAGCGTGGTCACCACAGCGCTCAAATATTTTTGAAACGCGAATAATAGCAAAACCTTCGTCGACTTCAGCTTTTCCTTCTTTTAATAATTGGTAAAACTTCTTAACAAGATCTCTGTGAAGAGAGTTAACTTCCTGATCCGCTTTAATTACGTCTGTTGCCATCTTTGTATTATTTGAAGCAAAGGCAATAAGACTTTTTCTTACCATTTCTAAAACTTCTGCTTGAATGATCGTGCAGTAGTCACGATTAGTTTCGACTCTCATTAAGTAACGTTTTAAGTTAACTGCCTCATCACCAAGTCTTTCAAGCTCTGAGTTTATTTTCATAATTGCAAGGGCCGTACGCAGATCAATTGCAGTAGGGGACTTCAGTGCAATAAACTTAAAAACATGGTCATCAACTAGTTTATGATATTCATTAATTTCATGTTCTAATTCATGAAGCTCTTCAATCTTTGAATCTTCTTGAACGGCTACGTGAAGAATCTTCTCCACAACAGCGGCCATTTCGGTAATATCTTTTCTAAGTGTTTCAACTGTTAAATCCATGGCCTACTCCTTAACCAAAACGACCCGTGATATAGTCTTCTGTTTTCTTTTCTTTTGGGTTAGTAAATACATCACTACTTAGGCCGTGCTCGATAAGCTCACCTAAGATGAAGAAGCTTGTATAGTCTGCAATACGAGCAGCTTGTTGCATATTGTGAGTTACAACAATTACCGTATAGTCCTTTTTTAATTCACTCATCAGATCTTCAATTTTACCCGTTGCAATTGGATCAAGTGCAGATGTTGGCTCATCCATTAGAACAATTGGAGGGTTCGTTGCAAGAGTTCTAGCAATGCAAAGTCTTTGCTGCTGTCCACCTGAGAGAGAAGTTCCTTCTTGGTGAAGCTTGTCTTTTACCTCATCCCAAAGAGCTGCTTTTGTAAGACAATTAAAAGCAATTTCATCTAATTCACTTTTCTTCTTCTTTCCCCAAAGACGTGGGCCAATAACAACATTGTCATAAATACTCATGGCCGCAAATGGATTTGGCTTTTGAAATACCATCCCAATCTTGCGACGGATTTCAACAGGATCTGCGTCTGGTGCGTAAATATCTTTACCATCTAATATGACTTCTCCAGATACGCGTGCACCTTCCACTTCTTCGTGGATACGATTTAAGGTACGGATATAAGTTGATTTACCACAACCTGATGGGCCAATAATGGCATTAACCGTATTCTTCTCATATTTTAGGTCGATTCCCTTGACTGCTTGAAAGTCAGCAAACCATGCTTGAATATTATTAACTTCTAAAATGATATCGCTATTAGACATTATGATTTCCTCACAAAGAATTTTTTAAGCTTCTTTGTATTAAATAAAAATTTCGCACTTAAATTTAGTCCCAGAACAATAATAATTAAAGTAAATGATCCGGCCCAAGCTTGTTGTTGCCAATCTTTATAAGGACTTATTGCATAATTATAAATTTGGACAGGAAGGGATGCCATTGGGCCTGTCACTTCGAAGCTTAAATACATACTTCCAAAAGCTGTAAAGAGTAGTGGTGCTGTTTCACCAGCAGCACGAGATATGGCCAGGATAACCCCTGTTGTAAGAGAGTTTCTAGAGCCTCTTAAAATTATATTCCAAATAACTCGCCATCGAGGTAACCCTAGGGCCAACCCTGCTTCTCTAACATGTCTTGGAATAAGTTTTAAAATCTCTTCAGTTGTACGTGTAACAATTGGTAAAATGATAATACTCAGAGCAAAAGCACCTGCTAGGGCAGAAAACGATTTAAAGCTAACAACAAATATTAAATAAGAAAAAATACCGACAACAATTGATGGAACACCTGTTAAGAGGTCAATTGTAAAGCGTAGGCTTTGCGCAATTTTTCCTTTTCCGTATTCACTTAAGTAGACACCACATAATGTCCCTACAGGAACAGCTATAAATGAGCCTAGGGCAACCATCATTAGTGTTCCGATGATTGCATGTCTCATTCCGCCTCCAACTTCTCCTACAGGTTTAGGATCATTTAGAAAAAAATCTAAGCTTAACGAAGTGGAACCTTTTTGTAGAAGGAAAACGAAGATTAGAATAAGTGGCATTATTACAATGAGAGAACTTAGTATTAAAGTTCCTCGAAAGAGTTGGTTCTTTATGACTCTTTTTTTGGATAGTTTCATTTCTTACTCCTTCCTTTAGTTTGTCTCCATACAATTGTTCGTGCAATTAGATTGACGACAAAAGTGACGACAAAAAGTAGAAGACCAACTAGGCACAGTGCTGATAGGTGAAGATCACTTTCAGCTTCTGCATATTCATTTGCCATAACTGAGGCCATTGTTGAAGCCGGGGCAAATATTGATTTTGATATTTGAGGTGTATTTCCAATAACCATTGCCACGGCCATTGTTTCACCTAAGGCACGTCCAAGGCCAAGAACTAATGCACCAACGATACCTGAAAAGCTTGGCTTAAGTACTGCAATTTTAATCATTTCAAATTTAGTCGCCCCAAGCCCTAAAGCTGCCTCTTTATGTAGAATACTTACAGAGCGAAAAACTTCTCTTGCTACAGAAGTAATCGTTGGGATGATCATTATCGCTAAGATGATTGATGCAGTTAAAATACCGATTCCAAAACTTGGACCTTGAAATAGAGGTAGAAATCCTAGAATTGATTTTAGAGCAGGTGTAACAGTATCTTTTACAAAAGGAGCTAAGTAATAAAGTCCCCAAAGACCAAAAATAATACTTGGCACCGCTGCAATAAGTTCAACAAATGTCCCTAAAATATTTGAAAGGGATTTTGGAAGGTATTCTGTAATATAAAGTGCTACACTTACACTTACTGGCCCTGCAATTAAAAGTGCAAGTAGAGATGTTACAACCGTTCCAAAAATAAAGGGAAGAGCTCCAAACTCATCATCAATGGGATTCCAGAAGTCATCTGTGATAAAAGCAAAGCCAAATTCATTAAAGGCTTCGCGACTTGCAAAGAATAATTGTCCTATCATAATAAGTAGGAGAACAATTACAACAAGTGAAAAAAATCTTAGTGTAGTATAGGCCATCTTATCCTGATAACTAGGAGATGATGGCCTGAAGTCTTTTAATAATTTCATTAAAGAGATTTTACCTTCTTAACAACCTTTTTGGAAAGTTCTTCTGGTAATGGAGCGTAGAAAAGCTCTTTTGCGTAATTTTGACCTTTAGTTATGGCCCATTCTACAAATTTATAGATCTCGACTCTTTTTTGGTCCTTCTCAACCATTGGTAAAAGAATATAAGTTAAGGCACTAATAGGATATGCATCTTTATCGGCACTATTGATTAGTGAGCCAGTTAATTCCTTACCTTTTGGAGTAAATCCTTTGGCCGATGCTGATACAGCTTCAACTGTTGGATTAATGTAGACACCTGCTTTATTTTTTAGAGCAACTGTTTTGATATTATTCTTTCTGGCGTGAGCAAGATCCATATAAGTGATAGTGCCAGTAGTGTTTTCTACCATTGAAGTTACACCATCATTTCCTTTTGCTCCTATTCCTGTTGGCCATCTTAGTGACTTTCCAGTTCCAACTCTTTGCTTCCATTCTGAACTTACGTCGACTAGGTAGTCAGCGAAATTCTTCGTTGTTCCTGAACCATCAGCACGGCGAACAACTAGAATATCACTTTCAGGAAGTTTTATTTCTGGATTTAATTTTTGAATTTGTGGAGCATTCCACTTTGTGATTTTACCAAGGTAGATATCTGCTAAAGTTGGGCCATCAAGTTTAAGCTGATCTTTAACTTCTGGGTGATTATAAGCAATCGCCACTGCACCTAGAACCATTGGAACGTGAAGTACTGGCCACTTTGCTTTCTTCTTATCTTTTTCTTTCATTGGAGCATCAGAGGCACCAAAATCAACTGTTTCTTTAATTAGTTGGCGAATACCTCCACCTGATCCAATTGGCTGATAATTGAATTGTACGTCAGGATTTTGTTTTGAGTATTCTGAAAACCATTTTGAGTAAATGGCATATGGGAATGAAGCACCAGCAGCATTAATTTTCATTGCATGAGCACTTAGTGCAGATAGTGCGGCACAAAGTATAATGAGCTTTTTAATCATTTTATGTCTCCTCGAATATAGCTAAATGTGTGTTCTCACTAAGAAATTTAGCATAGGGAGAAAAGGGTGTTTATTAAGATTTTGTTAAGAAAACAGTAGGGCAGACATTGCTGCCCCACGATATAATTTATTGAAGTGTATTTGAAACGTAAAGTCTAAATGACTTATCTTGGTTGCGACGAATTGTGCAAATTCCTTCTTCTCTTTTGTTGATTAAGTAATCGTAATAATCTGGAAGAGTATCTTGGATCTCAAGGATAGATTTTCCTTCGTGCTCACCAAAATCGATAAAGACGTTTTCTTCTGCAATTATTCCCGTTACCGGGCTTACTGGAATTTGTTGACTGGCCATGTTCCCTCCCTGGAGCATTTAGCAATTGTTGAATTTAAATATATGTAATTAAAAATATATTAACCTTATCCTTGGTTAGTTATTATTTTGAAATATTTGAAACGTTATGAAAAGTTTTTTTTACTTGACTGATGTTGTAAAGAAATTGCGAAAGTAGTTAATGATAATTTTAAATTCGTGTGGGTACTCACTTCCAATATGTGAACGTATTTTCTCTAAGGCTTCAAAGATTGATAAAGCCTCTCTATAAGGGCGTGTTGAGATCATGGCCGCAACGATATCACAGACGTTAACCATGAGCGTTTCAAAACCTGTTACAGTCAGGTTCTTGATATGTTGATTATCAGTGTCGTATTTATCGATAATACTGAACGTGTGATGGTTTTCAATGACCTTCATATGAGCAGGTGAGAGCTGAATCCTTCCTTGCAGAATTCTTGCAGAAATAATTGGGTGTTTCGCAAGTAGGACTTTATCCATCTCAGAAAGATTCTCTTTATCGAATTTATCAATAGGAATGGCCGACATTCCAATGTCCTTAAAGTAACTTGTGATAAAAAAGTTCTCAATATCTTTATCATTGTAGAGTTGAGATGTTTTCAGAATCCCTACGAGAAAGATTGAGGAAAGTAGGGGTTGAGCAAAAATATAATGATGCCCTTGGGCCGCATAGTAACGATATAGTGGCTCGTGCATCTTTGGGTTCTTTATTAGAAAGTTGGCGAGAACCTTTAGACTTTGATACTGAAGATTTAATGCATTATCATCCGTTGGATCTTCAAAGAGATAGCGAAGATTAATGGTAATAAGATTGAGCTGATTTTTACAATTTTGATATGTATCACCCATTGAAAAGGATCTTGTTACCTGTCTTAGGGTATTTTGTTGTAATTCCTTTAACTCTTCTCTTTGCTCATTACTTGCAAAGACTATAGTATGACCTCTTTCAATCATTTCCTTTAAAGTATCGTTAGCAACATAGGTGCCACGATATAGTGAATGCTTAAATTTACCATCTTCAAAGATAAAAACATCACATGGGGTTGTCGGGATATTAAAGAGCTCCCTTATTGTAAAAGGTGTGAGGTTTAGGGCCAAATGGGATTTTCGGAAAATATCCAATGCATTCATGATCATATTATAACTTAAGTAACCAAAATCATTAAATACCAATGAAAATAGGCAATAATTCGCTTTTATTGCCAAGTGGGGAAAATGGTCAATTACAGTATCTAAATTATTGAAAATAAAGGCTTCTATTAGAGAGTTAAGCAATCCACTCGTTTTAATTAACCAGATTGCTATAGTGGGGAAATACGAAGAAATAAATCGTTGACCAGTAGAGGGCGGATATGAGCGCATTAAAGAATTTAGAAGAATATATTGCAGATCCTAAGTTATTTGAATCTATTCAATTATTTGATGACGGCCCATATAGTCTACATTGGTCAAATTGGTCGAAATTAATCGAGGCCATGAAAGATCGTCACTCAAGTGGTATTTCTTCGATGAGTATCAGTGAAGTTAAAGAAGAACTTGAAGCTTTTAAAGAGATTCCAGTTTGGTTAGTAAATAAGAAAGGTGAGATGGAGACAACTCTATTTGATCTCTATAACTTCTATATTGACCCGAGATTAAAGCATCTTTGGTTTGATGTGAATAAGCAAACACTAATATCTCTAAAGCATAAGGCCGGTCCATTTATGCATCTGCATTCAATGAGATGGGTTGATTATGATATTTATAAATTATTTGTCTATGATCGCTTACTGACAAACCTATCATTAAGTCATCGTGACTTCAGAATGAACACAAATCTTAAGGCTAAGTTTTCATTCTGGAATTCTATATTAAAACCTGTTGATGGACAGATTGTGCAATTGAGTCGCAAGGGAATCCTTGTATCAATTGAGGGGCACAAGAATTTTTTAAGTTTATCACAGGCCGACCAAATTTCCCTTAGTGCTGAGGTTGGGGGACTCCTTAGCGCTAATGGGAAAACTTATGAAGAACTTGATGAGGCCATCTGCCAAAGTAAGAAGAAGAGTATAAAGATAGATTTTGATGATAATATCTTTAGCGACTTAAATGCTTTGGAAACATGTAAAGGTGAGACTTATTACATCTTTGTTCCATTTTCAAAATTTCCAATCCGACACCACAGAGTAGGTAAGGCCATTCAACATGTTATTGATGAAGTTGAAGGTGTAGCGTCTGAAATTCTTAATAAGTTAATAGCTTAGTAAATTATCTTATTGAGTGGACTTGGTCTAAAGCTTCTTATTCTTTTGTAGAGTACACTTAGGTATTCCTTACTTACAAGGAACGGGTGTTCTCTATTTGAGGCACGAATAATAAAGTTTTCTTTTTTCTCAATATTTAAGTCTGGTAGAGAAGTTAATACCCATGAAAGGTCATATTCAATCTCTTCTCCTGATTTAATTTTTACAATAACTTTATAATATGGCTTCTTTAGGTAGCGCTCAATTCTTTCATTCATTTTATCTGTTCTCTTATCTAAAATAAGATTCGATTTGAAGCTCGTTAATTTAACAAGAAAGTCTTGGACTAATTCATCATTTAAAGCATTATTTCCAGATATCCATATGTCATTCTTATTTCTCTCAAAAGCAAAACGCAGTTTTCCTGAATTTATAACAGTAATTGCCGTAATATCACTTGGAGCATAACTAAAGACTCGTGAATCAATTAGAGATGGAAGGTCTAGTTTTTCCAGAGAGAACTTTACAGCGTTTACGTGGTAGATAGCATTATCACTATCACTCACAACATAAGTCGAGTTATCAATTGGATTAATTAGTCCAAAAGAGATTGTTTCATCAATTCCATCCTCATTCTTTAGAGTAATAGTTGAAGTTGGATTATCGAGAGAGAAGTTTGATAAATTGATAGGGTCTTTTGGAAAGATCTTTTTTATTTTTACATTCTTTAGTGAATCGAGAAGCTTTGTGATTGTCGCTTCATTGGCATTAATTCGTCGAGGCTGAGTAATAATCCATTGGCCATTATTCTTTGCAAGACTAAATCGTCCTAGGTTTGATGCAAGAGAGAGACTATCTACGTCATCAATTTGATCACTTGTGAAAAGAAACTGTAGATTCGAAAGTTCTTTTGAAGTTATCACGGGTGCTTGAAAAAACTCGCTTATAACAGCTCCAAATAGGAGAGTCACAAAGAGAATTGAAACAAGGCTTGCTGAGAAATAGTTACGTCTAATATTTTGCATAAGAAATTTTAGAATTCTTATTAGAGATCGTCAAAGATATCCAGCTCGTCATCATCATCTCCTCCTGCTGGTGATGCCGGAGTCGCATTTACTGACTTTGGAGCCTCTTGGGCCACTTCTGGTTCAAATGACTTAATAAAGTTTCTAAGAAGAGTTCTTTCACCCTCTTTAAGAAATGTGAACTTTATCCCTGTACGGTAGGGTAGAGAAGCGTTGGAAATAATACGACTTTTCATATTAAAAGTTCGCGAATAAACAACGATTCCATTTAGGATAATACGATTTGGTATTTGGATATCAACAACGATTGATTGACCCTGTGTGAACTCTCGTTCACAGAAGAAATACATACCTTCCATGTAGAGTTCTGATAACAATAAATTCCCACTAAAAAGCTTTTCTTTTGGTAGATCGGGAATAAATTGCTTGATAACTTTCTTCTCATTTATCGGAGTAACATTGTCGGTTTCTTCTCCATTCATTGCTGCATCTGCCAGTGCTTGAGGATCAAGTTCGTTGTTATCATCTTCAACTTCTTCAGCAACAGGAAGCTCACCTTTGTCTTTGTAAATTTCGATTAGGTCTTCTAAATCAGGCTTTTCGCCTTCTTTGTAGCGAAGACGAACGGCCTCTTCTACTTCAGATCGAAGAGTCCAGACTTTTACTGGTATTCTTTTTATAAGGACTGGGTCGTTACTTTTTCCGTGTATCATTAACTAACATTTTCTCACATTTTCAATATTTTGTATCTTTTGAAATTTTTGCCCTTTGAATGGTGGTAAACTAGTTAGCAGACATATTTTTAGTCTTAGTATGGTCTCCTTATGGAAGGGGAGATAAAGGATTAGGAGGATCTTAATGAGTATTAAATCTATTTTAGCGCCAGCTATTATTTCAGCAATGGCACTTTCACCACTTGCAGCTGATCATGTTCCAGGAGAACTGATTGTAAAGCTTAAGAAAGATGTTGCAGCAGAGAACTTTTTTGGACATTCACTAACGGGAGCATCACTTGATCGTCGTATCGAGCTATCATCAGGTGACCTTTATGTTGTGAAGTTTAATGAATCACTTGTTTCAATTGACACTCTTGCAAAGCAAATGAATGAAAGAGCAGAAGTTGAATATGCTGAGCCTAACTTCATTTACGAAATCGTAAAGCCAATTGTGCACACAAATGTTCTTGATGAAATTCTAAACTATCAAGATGCTTCTGATAATGGTGCATACTATACACCAGCAGATGCTAAGTTTGGAAAACTTTGGGGACTTAGAAACACTGGTTCTAATGGGCCACGTGGTGTAAATGCTGTCGAAGGTGCTGACGTTGATGCACTTAAGGCATGGGAAATCACAAAAGGTGATCGCGCAATTAAAATCGCTGTAATCGATACAGGGATTGATTACAACCACCCAGATCTAAGAGATCAAATGTGGGTAAACGAAGCAGAAGCAAATGGTCAGCCAGGTGTTGATGATGACGGAAATGGTTATGTTGATGATATCCATGGTTATGACTTCGCTAATAATGACGGTGATCCTATTGATGGACATTCTCATGGTACACACTGTGCAGGAACAATCGGTGCTTCACACAACGCTATTGGTGTTGCTGGTGTAATGAGAGATGTTCAATTTGTAGCGGTTAAGTTTTTAACTGATAGTGGTTCAGGTTCAACTGAAGCTGCGATCAAGTCAATTGATTATGCTACAAAAGTTGGTGTTGATATTATGTCAAACTCTTGGGGAGGGGGCGGACGCTCTGAAGCTCTTCAAGAAGCAATCGAAAGAGCTAATGATGCAGGTATCGTATTTACGGCCGCAGCAGGTAACTCTTCAACTGATAACGATTCAAGACCACACTACCCATCAAACTACAATGTTGATAACGTAATTTCAGTTGCTGCAACAACAGCTGCTGATGAACTAGCAAGCTTTTCTTGTTACGGACGTTCAACAGTTCATATTGGTGCTCCAGGGCATGAGATTCTATCAACTGTTAAAAATGGTGGATATGCTTCTTACTCGGGAACTTCAATGGCAACTCCTCATGTATCAGGTGTAATTGGTCTTTTCCTAGCTGAAAATAAGGATCTAACTCCACTACAAATCAGAAATAAAGTTATGGTAACTTCTGATCCAGTAGCGGCACTTAGAGGTAAGACTATTAACTCTGGACGTATTAACGCTTACAATCTTTTAACGAATACAATTCCTGAAAGAAACGAGCCAAATCCAGAAGATTGGCAAACAGTTGATGCTCCTCTTTTTGAGTCAGCACACCCATATTCAGAAAATGAAGTTATGGAAACTGTTTACGAAGTTGAAGGTGCAAAATTCATTCGTCTAAGAATTCGTAAGTTTGACCTTGAGAATCGTTATGACTACATCGAGATTAGAGATGCTAAAGGTACTTTAATTGAGAAGGTAACTGGTAGCGGTGAGAACTACACTTCTTTCTTTGCTGAAGGTGGAACACTTAAATTAACATTTAAGTCAGACCGTTCAGTTCAGAAGTGGGGATTTGTTATTGATCAAGTTGATGTTCAATACTAATTTGTTTTAAGTAAACGGCCATAAATAAAAAGGCCAGCTAAGTGCTGGCCTTTTCTATATCTAAATGACTTAAAGTCTTAGAATTAAAATCTAATTAAGCGCTCCAAAGGTGCTTGTACTTCTTAAGGAACTTAGAAAGAGATCCAACTTTATCTAGAGTTCTAATTGCTCTAGTTGAAAGTCTAAGCTTAATTGTTTCACCTGTTACAGGATCATATACTCTCTTTGTTTGAAGATTTGGTTTTTGAGTCATTTTGCTTCTGTTCTTAGCGTGAGAAACTTTATTACCAACAAGTCTTCTTTTTCCAGTTAAATCACATGTACGTGCCATCACTTCATCCTTATTTATATAAACTCTACATTAATATTTGGGTTATTAGGTTGTAGAATATAAACATATCGTCATAAAAGTGCAACCATTTTTGTGCAAAATGAGCAATATCTTATGGTTTTTACAAGTAGTTATCAAAGAATCTTGGACATAGCAAAACGCTGTCGATATCATATTAGTTATAAATAACTAATTTCAGGTAGTTATCCTCTTAAAAGGAAGAGGAGGGGTTGTAAGATTGAAAAAACGTATTTTATTGTTTTTCATAATTCTAGTCGCTATGTCGGTGAGCTACTTCCTATACCACTTCTATCAGGATGATTATCTACCACAGAAGGTTAGGGGTCATTACGAATCTGAAGATCAAAAAGAACTCAAACCTTTTTCAAATAATACTCCTAAAAAGAAGTTTGTTCCACGAAAGCAATTCCATGAAGATAATGAGTATAAAAGAAGTGATGATCAAGTCGTCACAATTGAAGGCCTGCCTGCAGGAGAACTTGCACAATTAGGTGGCGAAATTCAAAAACTTGAGATGCTCAACTTAGATTGTGAAAGGAGTATCAACTCAAATCTGCCACCATCACAAATTATCGATCCAATTAATTCTTCTTATTTTCAAAACCCAGATGAAGTTATAATGAATCTTAAAAGAGCTGTAACTTTTTATAATGATGTAAAGGCCAGGCAAGAGGCGCTTCGTTTTGTGGAAAAAGCTGAGTACGCATTATCTTCTTATGAACAAGTAAGCGCAACAGACTTTGGAAAGATCTTGAGGGCCCCTCTTGTATGTCGTCAGTCCAACTTAACGATTTTCTTTGAGTCTATTATTGAGTTAGCTGAAGAAGGTGAGTTTAGCGCGATTCAAAAAGAAAATATTGTGGGCTTTATGACAACCGAAATCTTTAAGTCTCTTTCTAACGACTACTTACAAGATAATATTTTAATGCATCTGACACTTTTAAAAGGTGTAGGACTCTTATCTGGGGCGGATCAGTCTTATTTTACTGAGCTAGAGTCAATTTATGATGAGTTGAGAGCAGTCTATTCATCTGTTTATGAAGCACCTGAAACAGATAATTTAAAAG
This sequence comes from Halobacteriovorax sp., assembly GCF_048381875.1. Classification (NCBI taxonomy): domain Bacteria; kingdom Pseudomonadati; phylum Bdellovibrionota; class Bacteriovoracia; order Bacteriovoracales; family Halobacteriovoraceae; genus Halobacteriovorax; species Halobacteriovorax sp. Next base: position 790,696 of record NZ_JBLXBP010000003.1, read on the forward strand.
TCGTTAATCCTGGTGATGTATATATGGAATACCAAGCAAGGCAGAAGCAGTCAGCCGCCCGAAGTTTAGAGTTAATTGATAATTACTTAGATATTTATCTTCAGTTTTAAGAGGTTGATTATTCTTCCATGCATAAGTAGACGGCCTTTTCAATAGCGCCGGCCTTTAAGCACATATCTTTAATCTTACCTAAAATCCAGTGGCGCATTGGCCTTGGGTAGCGAATCTTTCCATCTTCACCTTTTGTAAGTTCCGAATGAAAGTAGGTTGTTTTTGGATAATTCTTTTTTACTTGTGAGTAGACATCTTTAGTAAAGCGCACAACACCAATTGAGATATATTCTACTTTATTTAGTGGAATGATTTTAGAGACTTCATTTATTAGTTCTTGATATTCTTCTTCGAATTGTTCTGTGTGAATAACGGGATCAAAGTGTAGTCCAATAGGGTGACCTGCTTTATAGAGCTTCTCAATGGCCTTAAGTCTTGCTGCAAGAGATGGTGTCTTAAGATCATGTGATTTAATCTTATTCTTTGGCGATAAAGAAAATGAAGTAATAAAGTTTGGTAAGGGATCAAGCTTCATCAGTTCTTTAATATTTGCCGACTTTGTTCTTAATTCAATAAAGCACTTTGAATTACGTTTTGCAAAGTCATGATAGAAACTTAGTTCATTGGTTAAGTGTGTTAGAGCTAGGGAATCACTGAATTCTCCAGCGTGAAACCATAGGTTTCCTGTTGTTTTATCTGCTATTTCTTGCATGCTTGCCATAATTTCTTGATGATTAACAAAGAGAACAAGATCCGGTGAATTAAAATATCCTTGAAGGTAGCAGTAATCACACTCATAAATACAATTATAAGCGTGGATAAAGTAATAATGAGGCTCACCTGAGATTCCATATGCATCAGGAGCTTCTTTTACTAAAGAGCCTTTTTTGTGGGCAATAAAGAGATTTAGAGAACCTCTCTTATGGAGATATGGTTTTTTTACTCTTCCCCAGATATCTGCATGATTATCTATGTATACAACTTGTGCTTTTGGAAAGCGCTTTGGAAGAGAGAGAGCAATTTCTCCATCTCGAGCTTCTTCTTCAATGAATATCTTTTCAATCTTCATTAAAGATTTTCTCCATTCATAATTGATTGGTACTCGTTCCAGTTTATATTTTTAAGTTTACGAGTAAGCTCTTTAATATCTTTTTCACTTTTGATATTTATTTTTAAATTTAAAAAGACTTTCTCAATTGCTGGGTCGTATGTGAGCTCTTTCTTCTCAAAGCCTGCATCTTGAATAAAGCTATCAAGTTGTCCTAGAATTTTTGTGCGTGTAGGATAAAGCTTCTCTTTTAGTTGATCCCTTAGCTTTAAGGCCCTCTTTTTTGGGGTCGTCTCTAAGTTTAGAAGGGAAGTTGTATCGATGATGTCATTAATATTTTCTTTTTCATACTTTACACATAGTTGCTGGCACAGGTTTGAGACTTCTCGATTAAGAGAAAGTGTAAAGTAGTAGTCGCTTTGTTCTTTAAATGGATTCTCTATTGATGAGGCTTTCTCTATTAGTTCTAATTCTTGATAGAATTCAAATAATTTTTGAGAGTAATCTTGAGAAAGCTCTTTAATATATTCGCATATTGGTGCATCACTAACATGGTCTGAAATGAGTTTATAAGATAAAAGATCGATATTTGCTTGCTTGGCAACTAGGCCTATGGCCCATCCTTCTCGATCTGCTAGTGGAGCAATGTGCTCTAGCTTTTGAGATTCTTTGGTATCTAAAAGTCTTTGTTTTGCTGTGATGAGGTCGTGTTTTGCCTGAGTGTCTATTGTTTGAAAGCTTTTAAATTCATCTTGGCCATAGATTGTTCTAATTGAGTGAATTTCATTCTTTTGTAATTGTTCATTTAAGGCAGCACAAATACCGAAGTTAATGATTCTTTGAACATTTCCACTAAGTTGCCCTAGAGCTAGGCTAAGTCCCGTTAGAACGTTATTATGGCCTTCTCCTGTGATAATAAGCGCAACACTCTGGTCCTCTAGAGTGTAGAGGGAATTATTCAATGGGTGGGCCTTAAGCTCCATCTCTTTTAAGAAGCATTGTGCTTCACCGCGGTGTGCAAAAACAAGTAGATCCATTCCATTGGAATAACTTTTAATCTATCGGTGCGTCAAGTCTTTACGCATTTTAGGACAGAGGATACTTTTAAATTATGAAAATATTAGACCAATATGGAAAATTTGCTTTTGGTGGCGCAAGTATCTCTGGAGAAGGCGCTGGTTATGGATTTGGAGATATTAGTGAGTCTGACTCTCTTACTCTTCTACAGCACGCTTTTGATCGAGGCGTTCGTATCTTTGATACAGCTCCGATATACGGCTTTGGAGAAAGTGAAAGGCGAATTGGCAAGGCCTTTGCTTCAAATGGACAAAGAGAGAAGGCTTTTATCATTTCTAAGTCCGGTGTTACTTGGCATGAGAATAAACGTGTGGATATGAGTAATGATCCAAAAGTAACTAGAGATATGCTTGAGCAATCTCTACGTGATCTTCAAAGTGATTATATTGATCTCTTTATGGTTCATTGGCCTGATGAAAATGTTGATATTCGTAAAACAGTTGAAGTATTAGCTAAAGCAAAGAATGAAGGAAAGATCAAACATATCGGTCTTTGTAATACTACACCTGAAGAGTTTAAGCTTGCTAGTGAAGTGGATAAGATTGAAGTGATTCAATCTCAATTCAACTTTTTTGAACAAGATGTAAAAAATGATATTTTTCCAATAGTTAAAGAAAACGATATTAGCTTCATGAGCTGGGGAACTCTTGATAAAGGGATTCTTACTGGACGAGTTAATCGCGACCGTAAATTTGATAAGAGTGACTGTCGCTCGTGGGCCCCATGGTGGAAGGCCATGGATAAAGAGAGTCGTTATGAAATTGTTGAAAGGATGCAACCTGCATTGGATAAACACGCTATGACAGGTCTAGATTTTGCGATTCACTTTAACCTTTCTCATGATGAGTTAAGTACGATTCTTTGTGGTGCTAGAAATTTAAAACAATTAGATGGTGTTATCGATAGTTTAGAGAAGAACATTACTAATGAAATGTTGGAAGATATAATCAATAGTGTTAGTTAGTGTTATTATTCCTACATATAATCGTGCAGATTTTTTAAAGCGCTCGATTACTTCCGTCTTAAATCAAAGCTTTAATGATTTAGAACTCATTATTGTAGATGATGGCTCAACTGATCATACTCATGATGTTGTCAGCTCATTTTCAGACAAAAGAATTAAATATTTAAAGAAAGAAAACGCTGGAGTCTCTAGTGCAAGAAATCTTGGTGTAAAGAACTCAAAAGGTGATTATATTGCTTTTTTAGATTCTGATGATGAATGGCATCGAGATAAGTTGGCCTCTCAGGTTAGCTACCTAAAAAATACAGGAAAGGTATTAGTTCATACTGCTGAGAGGTGGCTAAGAGATGGAAAGGTTGTTAAGCAGAAAAAACATCACCAAAAGCATGGTGGTGATATGTTTATCCGATCGTTACAAGGCTGTGTCATTTCTCCCTCTAGTGTTTTAATGAAGAAGGAACTTTTTGAACAAATAGGTGGGATGAGAGAAGATTTCGTGGTTTGTGAAGATTATGACTTCTGGCTAAAAGTAACTTCTCTGTACGATATTGGTTTTTTAGAAAATGAGTTTGTGAATAAGTATGGCGGCCATGAAGATCAACTCTCTTTTAAGTTCTTTGCCATGGATTACTGGCGTGTGAAAAGTATGGCATGGATATTACAGAATAGGCCACTTAGTGAAGAACGTTCAAAGGCCTTATTAGAAAGTTGTCATAAAAAATGTCAGTATTTAATGAAAGGCTATAAGAAGCATCAAAATTTTAAAGACTATGAAGAAGTAAAGAGTATTGCAAGCTTTGTTACACTACATAAGTAATTGTGGCTCTTCACTAAGTCTCTTTTCTAATCCAAGTTCAATAGTTTTAGCATAGAAAACCTCTAAAGCTCTCTCCCATGGAGAGTCTTCAATATCACCGTTTAATAAATCGATAATATGAGGCAGTAGTTGCTCAACATATTCCTCAGTACTTTCTCTTGGAAGAAGTGAAGGCAGATGATCAATGGCCGTAACCTCAAGTAGCTCTTCCAAGTCGACTCTGGTCGTTGGCGTATCAATTGTTGTGATATCGTCATAGATTGGAAGTGGGTTACATGGCCCGGTAGGGTCACAGCTAACATCAGAAATAACACTTAAGTTTCTTTCTTGCTCTAATGTTTTAAGATCAAGAAATGGTTTTGCTTTAGTTGTATTTAAAGTGCAATTTATCAAGATATCATAATCTAAAATTGCTCTAATTGGTCTTTGGACACTTGTTTCTTCTCGTCCCCATGCACAGAATTCGACACCAACACTTTTTAGAAATTGTTTTGCACCAATACCACAACGTCCACGGTGGCCAATGACAACGGCACGAGGTCGTTTTTGAAGCTGTTCAAGATCTTTGGCAACTTCGTTGATAAGACTAAATTGATTTTCGTATGAATTTAAAGGTGCGCTTGCATTGAAGTCTTCTCCTCTTTGCTGAGCAATCCAATTTTTAAGTCCAATTGCTGCACCAACAAAACCGGCCCATCGACCAAAGGCTGCAATTCTCTTTCCATTCTCATCCACAAGGTATTCAAGATCAAATAACTTACCATCACCTTGAATAAAGCGATCAAGCATTTCATTGGCCCCGTTTTGACCCTTGTAAACATGAGCAAAGTGAATGTGGCGATGAGTGAGAGGAAACTTCTCTGCATCCAGCTCTTTTAGACCTAAGATATATGCATTCTTAGGCGCCATATTGATCCAAGAGTTACTTGGCATCATTTTAAAGCCTAGCTTTTCAAATTCCTCGTCTTTAAAAATACGATTTGGAGATCTTTCGATGATAACTTCATGGCCGAGATCACGTATAGCTTTGGCCGCCTCTGGCGTGAGGGCACTTCGCTGCTCAAATGGCTTTGTCTCATGGCGTAACCATAAAGTCTTATAAATCATCCAATCTCCTAATCATCTATATCATCCCTAATTTGTCGAATTTACGAACAAATATAATTTAACAAGTATAGCAAAATATAAGCTCAGGGCCTGAAATTTGCCAAATTTTGTAAGATTTACAAGTGGGATTAAGGTATAACTATATAATATTAGTATTGATAAGCAAGTCCGAAAACGAAGGTTTTAGTAATGACCAAAACAAGCTCAAAAATTTTCTACATGGAAGACTCTCTTGGAAGTTATCTTGATTACGGTATTGGAGTTCCTCTTAAAGATGAACGTGTCACAAGAATACTAGATATTTTTAAAGATAATCCATCTCTTGAAAGACGTAGGCTTACTAAATTTAAATTAAGTGATCTCTTATTGGCCCATACTGATCGCTTCTATATGAGAGCTGTTGGTGATTCGACAAATCTCGTCTTACAAGCTTATGAACTAATTAATGATGATGGATCTTTTCATCGCTACGAACCAGATAGTGCAAAAAGGCCGTTGAAAGATTTTATAATGAGGGCCCTTGCTCACTGTGAAGGGACATACCTTGCCGCTGAAAATGCTTTAGAAAGTGGTTTTAGTTATCATCTTGGTGGTGGTATGCACCATGCAAAGAGTAGTGAACCAGGAGGGTTTTGTCTTTTTAATGATATTGTTATCGCCATTAGAAAATTACAAAAAGAAAAGGGCCTAGGAAAGTGCCTTGTGATTGATATGGATGCTCATAAAGGTGATGGTACTGCAGAGATCTTAAAAGATGATAAGACGATTGATTGTCTCTCTATTCACATGAAAGATGGCTGGCCTTTGGATAATCCAGACAAAACGAATTCAAGCTTTATTCCTAGTACATGGGATATTCCTGTCGCTGCTGATGATAATTATTTAGAGAACTTAGAAAAAGTGAAGGATTTAATCTCTGATAAGTACGACCTTTGTATTGTCGTTCAAGGTGCCGATGTTTATGAAAAAGACATTCTTGAAAGTGCAAAAGGAATTCAGCTTAGTTTGGAAGAGTGTTTAAAGCGTGATCTCTTTATGAAGAACTTTTTAGAAGAGAGAAAAATTCCCCAGGCCTGGGTTATGGCCGGGGGATATGGTGACGAGGTATACCGCGTCTTTTTACAATTCTTACAAAATACTTTTAAAAATTAGGCTCCGTAATTTCGTGAGCTAAGACTCTCTTCGTTGGTCTAAAGTACGTACGTGGAGTGTATTCAAGTAAGTCCGTAATCTTTGCCATATAAAAACAGGCGTACTTTTCAACTTGATCAGCAAAACGAGATTCTTCTAAACCAGCACGCATCATCTCTCCCCAATGAGGATTGAAAAATTGTCTGTAAGTTTCAAGATGTTGAGAAATCTTAGTGTTGATCTTATCAATCTCACTAAAGATTTTTCCAATATCTTCCTTGTTATACTTTTCAGGATCTTCGTGCTTAAGAAGTTCTAATTTATTAAGTTCATGCTCAAGCTTTTCTTTCTTCTTCATCTCGGCATCAATTAAGGCCTGTGTCGGTGCTGATTTTTTAATTGCATCGATTTCACTTTGAAGAGGGTCGAAGATTAAGGCAGTTCTCCAATTAAAAGTTTTCTTTAATGTTAGAACGTCACCGTAGATATGGTCTCCTAGATAAAGAATCTCTTCACCTTCTAGTCCTAGGTCTTTTTGAAGTTTTCCAGCCCATCCACCTTGGTAGACTTTATTTTGCTCTAGAGGTCCTTCTGCATTTGTCATAAATCCAGTGTCAGGATTAATTTCTAAGAACATATTACTTACACTAAAGAAGCGTGGCTTAAATGCAAGACAGATTGAAATGTCAAAAAGCTCCATCCAACTATCGTGTTCCTTTAGGAATGGATCAATCGTGTGCTCCATAAGGCTCTTTGTCCAGCTCCATTCACTATTAGTGATAAGAATAAGCTTCTTTCCAAATCTCTTGAAGCGCTCAAGAAGTTTTGCAACTTCCGGATCTGCAATAATAAAGTCTTCAAGATTTTCTTGAACATGACCTTTAAGTGAACCATCAGAGTGGGCAATATCAATGACTTCTTTTATATCGCTAGATAGAGTCTCATAATCTGGTAATTTCAGGCCATTATCTTTTAGATCCACTAGATTTGAAAACATTGCTCCATTTGAAATTGAGAAGTTTGTATCTAATGATTGATACTGATCTGAGTTTAGATCAATAATACTATTGCCATAGATTTCCGTTAGGTCACGAAAGTCAATTGACTTTGTCCCATGCTTTGCAATCTTAACTTTTCCATAGCGATTTGTTTGAAGAATATTTCCTCTTAACTTATCAATAATAAGGCCTTGAATAACTTGGTTGAAATCAAACTTTATATTGGTAATCTCTGCTGGATACTTCTTAATCTCAACTAGTTTTTCTAGTACAAGTTCAAAAACAAATTTTTCAAATGCCTCTGTTTTATAGCGAACTAATGTATAGTCCATATCAAAACCGATGGCCTTGATCTTCTTCATGTTTAATGTTCTATTGACGTAAACAGACATATTAAATTCCTTTTATAAATCTATCCAAGAATTATTCTCGGACCGTAGATTTTAGCTTCAAAGGAATAAAAAGTCATATTATTAATGTGTTAAGGTGTAAATCTAATGACTTACACCTTAATGACGCTCTTGGTAAGTATGTGTATGGCCACTATTTTAGGTTGATTTGATAGCGTGCAAAACCTTCTTCATCCAGGCCATCCAGTCGCTTTAAAGGATAGATTGCATTCTCCTTTATAAATCGGCTTGCCTTTTTTGAAGGTGAGGTTTCAAAATATACTTTTAGTTTTTCTGCATTTGGAACTGATTTTATTTTCCAATTCATATTGGGCTTTGCTTCAACAAAACCTTTTTTCTTACTTTCACTTCTAATGTAATTTATTAGTACTTGGCGGTTAGTATCAGGAGCTGTAATAACAACATTTTCTTTTATTGTTCCCGAGAATTTTCCACCTGTAGCGCGATAATTATTTGTTGCTAGAATAAATTCTTGATTATCTTTTACCGGTTTACCATTGTACTTTAGGTTCTTAATTCTAAAAGAGTCTTTGTTTAGAACTTTACAGTCTTCGTCAAAATGTCTTCTTTCTGTGACGTCGATCTCATAAGTAACACCATCAATATTATCGAAGTTATAAGTACGAAATCCTCCCCAGTTGATAAGAGGTTGCTCCTTAAAGTAGTTAGTATCAATGTGAGCAAACATACCAGCAGAGCACTCAAGCCACATTCTGACATCTTTACCTGTAATTTTTAGGGCATAAAGAATATTTGGATAAAGATAGAGATCTGCTGCATTTCTAATCGTTAATTCACCCTTCGAGACATCTGTATAACCATTTGGATCATTCTTTCTTCCACCGGCCTTAAAAGGGGCCACAGCTGATAGAACAGGAAGATCACTTAAGTTAGCATCTCCTTGTATGGCCTTTTTAACATAGTCAATTTGTGCATTTGATACAATTTGAGTTGTTGCATCATCTTGAATAAGAGAAAGGAAACTATAGAAGTCTTGTTTTGAAGAACCAATTTTCTTGTCTGCTAATTTTAACGTTCTTTGATGATCTTCTTCTATGATCTCACTTAACTCTAAATCAGGCTTTACACTCATATCTGAGTTTCGATCATAGATTGATTCGACACTAGATTGCCCATCAATGACACTCCAAATAGTTCCATCGTAATTAAGTTTTAAATCGATGATTCCAATATGAGAACCCCATTTTCCTGGCATAACTGCTGCTTTACCATTAATCGTCCCTTTCTTGGCATCAATACCTTCGATCCCTTCATATTCTTTAGAAGGAAATACTGCATGAGTATGACCAAAAGCAATAGCATTGATAAATGGTAGCTTACTTAAATAGAAGACAGAGTCTTCAGCATAGAGTTTATATTTATCAGTACTAATTCCCGAATGGGGAATGGCAATAATGATATCAGCACCTTCATTTTTCATTTTAACGGTTAGCTCTTTTGCTACTTCGACAATATCTCGAGCAATCACTTTTCCTTCAAGATTTACCTTATCCCAAAACATAATTTGAGGTGGTACAAAACCAATATAGCCAATCTTTAATTTATGTTTTTTACCTTTTGTATCGACGACTTCCTTTTCTTTAATAATATATTGCTTAAAGTATGGAGCACCTGGTTTGCCATTTTCGTCTTTGAAAACGTTTGCATTGATATATGGGAAATTAGCATCTTTTAAGGACTCGTTTAAGAAGTCTAGTCCGTAATTAAATTCATGATTTCCTATATTACCCACATCATACTTTAAATGATTCATTAACTTAAAAGCTGGATGGATTCCTTCTTTTCCATAGCTGGCCACAAAGTCGGCCATAGGGCTTCCTTGAATGAGGTCACCATTATCGACCAAAGTATAATTATCTGCGGATTTAATGTATTTCTTAATGAGGGTTGCTGTTTTAACTAGACCATACTTCTTGCTTTCACGATTTTGATAATAATCATAATCTTTGTAGTACCCATGAATATCAGTTGTTTCGATGATACGTAATTTAACTTGTGTCTGATTCTGACAACTAATTAAAAAAGTGAGTGAAAGTGAAAGTAAGAAGAAGTTTTTCATATTTAATCCTAGTAATAACGTCCTGAAGAATAAGTTGCATCAAACATGCGGGCAATTCCATATACTTCGACATTTCCTTTTAAACCTGCAAATCCATAGACCTGTGCTTGGCCGTAAACTTTTGCATTTTCCCATACTGAAGCTGTATCAAAAACTTCTGCATCTCCATAAACATGAGCATTGCCCCATACTTTAGCATAGTCTGAAATAATGGCATTACCAGTTATCTTAGCATAACCTGTAATTTGGGCCTTATCACAAATCTGCGCATTCTCTCCGATGTAGACACTATCTGAAACATAGGCCGTGGTTGCGACAAATCCACCTTGAGATCCATCAGCATTAATTCTATATTCACCTTCTTGTCCTGCGCATGGCGCTGCTAGTAGTGGTAAAGAAATAAGTGTTGCAAGTGCATACTTCATCATTGTTTTCTCCTATATTTTTTCGATTAATTCGATTAATTTTTCACCGAGATTTTCTGATGCTAATTTTAAGTTAGCAAAGAATTCTTCCTCTGTTGGATGCTCTCCATCGACGATATCGGTAACTGATTTTAAAAATAGGGTAGGAATAGAGTACTGATCTGTTACCCATGCAATAGCTGCAGCTTCCATATCTTTTAAAAGTGCAAGATTACTTTCGATAAGCTTCTCATCTTCAGGACTCATATCAAGAGAGTCGCCAGTGGAGATGATTGCTGTTTCAATATTTAGAGCTTTTGCATAATCTGTAGCAATCTTATGTTCAGATCGATATGTTCCATATTCTTGATAGCCAGGAATTGGAATGCGGCGATCATGAAAGACTGTTGTATCGACAGTATAGACCTTTCCAATATCGGCTCCTCGTTTCTTAAAGCCACCAGCTGTTCCAGCATTAATTATAAAATCGGCCTTGAAATCTTTTATTGCCGTTAGAGTAGAGATAACTGCGGGTGCAGTTCCAACATTTTGAACTTTATTTCGCTTACATTCACCACTAGTAACGATTGAAATATTATGACCGTGATATTTAGTCTTATAAACTTTCATTGGCAGGTGCTCATCAATTTTTCCTGCAATTTTATGATTAATTTCTAATTTATTTAACAGGGGAGCGGCCTCTGAATCCATGGCCATAATTACAGCAATATTCTTCATTAAATACCTCAAATAATAATACACTAATAGTGTAGAATACTTTGAGCATTAATTGAAATATTTGTGCCTTTCTTTTTTCTTAGTCTAAGTGAGCAGGATGAATATTATTCTTTGAGCGCGTAAGTCCAGCAACTCTTAATAACCAGCGTGTTACTCGAGGGTGTTTAGGGCGAAGATTTGTCACAAAATCAGATGCAGATAAAAAAGCGGAGCTCAAATGACAGTATGCTATAATGTCGACTAACTTAATCTGATTACCTAGTAGAAATTGATTTGATTGTAAAATAGTGTCTAAATACTTTATTTGTTTTTCAAAGTGCTCTCTTGCTTTATCTAATTCTAAGCTATAAATATCATGTGCATTTGTTGACTCAAGGAGGGCCTTTCTAATTGGTTCGGCCACAGTTTCTAAATGATCCTGTTTATCCAATTGGTATTTTGCCGCCTTGAAGAACTTCTTCTTTATTATTGAGTAGCCACTTGGGTCTTTAAATGTCATGTATACACATGAAGCTCTTAATACATTTAAGGCCCATTCCCTTATCATTTGCTCTTGAATGATTTGATCATCAGCTATCTCAAAAAGATCAGACTCAGACCTTAACTCCATTAGATACTTTAGAGAGTTTCTTATGCCAAAATACTTCTTATCTCCATTTTGGATAATTGGAAGGCCTGTTAATTTTTCTTTGGCCCCTGTCAGCTCTGAGCCAAGAACAATTGACTTAATATCAAAGTCGATATTTAAATACGATAGACATCGATTTATTATCGCGCATGAAGGGCCAAAAGATTCAATTTCGTCACTTCCAGACCATGTATAGAGTATTTTATTCATAATTCTTTAATCGGAAGGGATTTAATTTTATTTAGTGAAAATATGATTTATATCAGTTTTGATTAACGATTCTCTATTGGTCTTACTTGAAAGTTTTGTACCAAGGTAAATACAAGTTAAGAGAATTGTTGCACCAACGATTTCAAGTGATGAGTATGGCTCATTAAATAGAGAAATGCTAAGGCTCTTTGCAATAACTGGTTGAAGCAAAATAATAAGCCCTGAAATCGACAGAGGAGCTTTTTTTAGGCCATAGCTGATAAGTGACCAACCAATAATTTGGCATAGTATGGCCAAGCCTAAGACAGAAGGTAAGTGGGTCGTGTTTATTTGTGAATATCCACTCTCAAATTGTGAACTTACAAATAAGAGTAAGCCTGTTACTAATGAAGAATATGTGATGATATCAAGAGCTGTGATTTGTTGTTTAAAAGCTAGTAATGTCGTTTTCTTAATCGAAGTAGTATAAAGAGAATAACAAAGCCCTGTTGCTAGGCCAAACAAGACACCCCAGAAAAAGTCATCTGATTTATAGAACTCGACTTGGCCTTTAAGAATCAAGAAAACCCCTGAAAAAGCAAAGAAGAAGACTAAAAGTTTTTTTATTGTAACTTTCTCTTTGTAAAGGATTAGTCCTAATACTAGTAAGTAAAATACTTGAGTATTACCTAGTATCGTGGCCATTCCTGCGCCGATGAGATGAACTGATCGATGCCATACGAATAAGTCTAGAGCAAAGAAAATTCCTATGACGGCCGTCATAGAATAGAAGCGAATATCTTTGATATAGTGTTTTTTAATAAATAATTGGTAAAGAAGAAGTATTGATCCAGCAATTCCACAACGAAGGGCGCCGATCATACTAGGAGATATATCACTACTTAAGTTTTTTACAAAAATTGGTGCTAAGCCTATACAGATGGTGCCTAAAATAAGGCTTATAACGCTCTTGTTCATATTAGTCCTCACTAAGTTTCAAGAGTATAGCCGAAACTATAGTTAGAAGGGTATATTTTCTTTGAATTTTGCTGACGATTTGCCGATAATTTCATAAAGTATGCGTACGCTATAATTATAAAGGAGATATATTGTGAATTTATTTAAAATCACTGTTGTTGCCGCTTTACTAAGTGTTAGTGCTTTTGCTGGAGACGCTGCTAAAGGTAAGGCCATTTACAAGAAAGTTAACTGTGCTCTATGCCACAAAGCTGATGGTATGGGAAAAGCAAAAAATGGAAAATTAGCAATCGTTAGCGGGCCAAGAATTGCAGGTCTTGATGCTGCTTATATTGCTGAGCAAGTAACAGCAATTAAGTCAAAGAAGAGAAAAACTAGATACACAACGATGATGTGGTCTAAAGTTAGAGGTCTCTCTGACAAAGATATCAAAGATGTAGCTGCTTATGTAAGCACAATGTCTAAGGATAAGTTTAAAGGAATGTTACAAAAGTAATTCCATAAAAAAGCCGCTTAGTTAAGCGGCTTTTCTGTATTTTTTATTTAACTTCTAAGAAAATCCTGAATCCACCATAGCTTTGATTAAATTCATCTGAAATCTCATCATTTGAAACTTCAACTTTACGATTAAGATTAAAATCGAAACTCGTTGTAACAGCTTCACCATCTAAGTACTTTCGTAATTCTTCTTTTGTAAGTAGGTCCTGGATGTCAAAGTTCACTGTTATAGAAGACTCTTTTGAATAATCTTTAATAGCAACTTTAGATAAGCTCTTATAGCTTCCATCTTTATAGAAATGAAGATTTGCTGACTTGGTTACAACACTTACATCTTCATTTTTAAATGTTTTATACGAGAATAAGTCAAAGATATTCTTTTCTTTAAAAGCAAAGCCCTTATCTGTCTCTTTACATTCAAGCATTTGAATATTGATTGTCAGTTCCACACTGCCGCTATGTTGCTGGGCCTTGTAGCTTTTTACACGATATGATTGTAATTTGTTTCTAAAGACATCTTGCTTTGATGTACACCTGGAAAGGTTTCCATCCATGACTTTTACAACTTTATTAACAGGTGTTGCTTGGCAAACACCACTACATAGAACTGATGTTAACACTAGTGATTTCATATACTTCTCTCATCTTTTTATAAATAATGAACATGTATATCACATTATTTAATGGCATTGTTGAATGTTAAAAATCTTACATGGAAGAGTTGAGAAGTGTTTATCTAGTGAACAAAAAAGGCCCCTATAAAGGAGCCGTTTCTTGTTCTTTGTAGTGAATGGAGTTTTAGTAATTTAGGTTCGCTCCGTTTTTCTCTGCTTTTCGAATGGCCAATATCTCCCGAATATTTTTGATCTTATAAATAAGTAGGTGAATAGTAGGAACAATTGTGTAGGTAAAGAAGATTGAACCCAGCATTCCACCTACTAGAACTGCTCCCATCGCAGACTTTATTTTATCAATCATAAATAATTGAGGCATTGTTCCTGCAATAATTGCAATAGAAGTCATAAGAATTGGCTTTAGTTTCTCCTTGGCGCCAAGCCAAAGGGCCTCTTTAATTTCAACCCCTTCATCAAGCTTTTGTTGAGTGTACTCAATCATTAAAATAGCGTTATTTACAGCTAATCCTACAACCATAACGATGGCCATCATGGAGCCAATGTTTATTGTTTGGTCCGTATAGAACATCATTAAGAATGAGCCTAGAAATGATGTCAAAATTGCTGAACCAATTGAGATCGGAAAGACAAAAGAATTAAGAATGGCGACAAGAAGCATGTAGGTTAAGATAACTGCTAGCATGAATGCTTTTCCCATTTCTTGTTGAGACTCTTTTTGACTTTCTGCCTGTCCTGCAAACATAAAGCTTGTGCCTTCTGGTAGGTCAGCTTTGTTAAACTTTCCTGCAAGCTCTCTCATAATTGCCCCAACGACTCCTTTAACGACGTAGGCTTTAAGTTGAATAATCCTTTCTTTATCACGTCTTTTAAGAGGCGATGTGGCCTCGACAACTTTTACATCGCCAAGAGATGAGATTGGGATTAGTCCGTCTTTACCGTGAATAAGGAATTTGTCGAAATCCGAAATATTCTTCTTAAACTCTGGGGCAAGAGTGACATTAATATCGTATTCTTCTCCGTCTTCTTTATAAACGGCATCATCATTACCATTTACAAGTGCTCGAATCGTTCCACCAAGGCGTGAGCTTGAAAGATTTTGTCGAATGACCTTTTGAGGTTCAGACATAAATTGAATCTCCATCTTAGGAATTCGATATGAACTTTCAATTGAGCTAAAGTAGCCAGAGTCTTTCATAATTTCTTGCATTTTTTTAGATGCGCTAATCATTTCATCAAAGCTTCTTCCCGTGATATTTATTGTAATATCCCCCTCGTTTCCTGAATTTCGATTCCCTCCTGAGAGAGTGATTTCAGCTTCTGGAATATTAGAGACCTTTGGAAGTATGTCATCCATTACATCCTTGAAACTTCTCTTTCGAGAAGATGCAGGAGTCATATTCACAGTAATACGAGAGCGCTCTTCTCCATCGTAGCCAATGTCTGATAGAGTTGATACAACTTCTGGATACTCTCTTATAATTTTTGCAACTTGTTTGGAAACTTCAGCTGTCCTTTCAACCGGTGTTCCATCTGGCATAAGAATATAGGCCGTAAACTCATCACGATCAGACTTTGGGAGAAATTCATTACCAACTCTTGCAGCTGGATAGACTATTGTAAAAAAGATACCCATTAGTAAGATTAATGAAGTTATTGGCCAATTCATAAACTTGTCAAAGAACCACTTGTATTGTTTTGTTACCCAAGCAAGAAGCTTGTCAACTAAGTGTGACAACTTTGGAAATGGTCCTTTTAACGTATCAGGGTCTTTTAGAAGGAGAGCACAAAGCATTGGAGTTAATGTTACAGAAGCAAGAATTGAGAATATAGTTGCATAAACAACAGTCATCCCAAATTGCAACATAAATTTACCAACAACTCCACCCATGAATGCAAGAGGAGTGAAGACGACTAAGTTAGTTCCAGATGAGGCCATAACAGCAAGTAGGACCTCTTTTGTTCCATCTATGGCCGCGACCTGAGAAGTTTTTCCCATCTTTAAATGTTTATATACGTTTTCAATAATAATCAGAGCGTTAGCAATTAATGTTCCAAGACATGTTCCAAATGCTAAAAGTGTCATTACATTAATTGAAAATGAAGACATATCCATTATAAATAGAGTTGAGATAATCGATGTTGGTATTACAATACTTGCAATAAGAGCACCACGCCAATCACCTAAGAAAGTTAAGAGGATAGCAATCGTAAGTCCAATACCAATAAAAATTGACTGGATTGTTCCCTTGGTATCATTAAGTGTAATTTTTGTTGTATCAACAACTAACTCAAGCTTCATTCCGTCAGGAAGCTCTGAGCGAACCTCATCAAGTGAGTCTTTTACAGTATTGACAATTTTAATGGCGTCACCATCCGAAAGCTTAAGGATAGATAAACCGACAACATCTTTTCCATTAAATTTTGCCATCGTTTCAACATCTTTGAAGCTATCTGTAACACTTCCAAATTCTCTAAGTTTAAAAACTTGGCCTTCTCGAGAGACAACTTCTAAATCTCTAATCTCTTCGACGTTTGCAAATTCTCCAACAAAGCGTACACTGATATTAGAGTTTTCACGCTTAATAGATCCCCCTGGAATGTTGAGATTTTTTCTCGAGATGGCCGAGATAACATCTTCGATAGATAAGTAGTTTTGAATGAGTAGATTATTATCAAGTTCAATACTTATCTCACGTTCTTGACCTCCAAAGATATCAACTGAGGCAACACCATTAATTGATGAAAGTCTGGACTTCAGCTTTTTATCAGCATACTCATATGTTTGAGTAAGGTCGTGCTTTGTACTAGATAATGCAAGGGTTGCAATTGGTTGAATCAGAGGGTCAAATTTTGCAATAATAGGCCTATCAGCTCCATCTGGAAAATCATTTAAGATCGCTTCAACCTTATCTTTTACCTCAATTGATTTAATATTGGCATCTGCTTCAATTTCAAATTCAATAACGACGATACCAAAGCTATCGCGTGCATCTGATTTGATTTTTTTGATTTGTGATACTTCTGAAATCTCATCTTCAATCTTTTTTAAAATTTGCGATTCAATTTCTTCAGGGGATGCCCCTGCATAAACTGTTTGAACAGTGATAATTGGAAGCTCAACTTTTGGTGTTGGTTCTATAATTAAGTTTCCGATTGAGACAAGTCCCATAACCATAAAAATGGCAATGAAAATGATCGTCGTGGCCGGTCTTTTTACAAATATTTCAATCATCTTCTTCTCCTATTCTAAGATGGACTCAACAATGTTGATCTTCTCACCATCTTTCAAATAACGCTGATCACTTAGGACAACTTTTTCACCTTCTTTAAGTCCTGACTTAATAGCAAAGTAATCCTTGTTATCACTAATTGTGACAATATCTCTTCTTTGAACTGTGTTATCGTCATTAACAATATAGACATGGTCAGTACCACCACGATTTGAAACTGCGTCTCTTTTTACAACAAGAGTATTCTTTGTCTTACTCGTTTGTATATTCATGACGTATAGATTCGTTGGTAGCTTTTGATTTGCAAAAGAGACGACAATCTTATGAAGTCCTGAAAGACGATTTGCTCGTTTTTCAACAGAGACAACTGATCCATAAAGGGATTCGTTATTTAGCCTTATACTGGCCAAGGCCCCAGGCTTGATTTGTGTCGCTATCTTGGGTGCTACTGAGGCATATATCTTTGAACCAAGATTATTACCTGTTACAATTACATTATTAGTGAAAGACTTTCTTAAGACTTTTGTAATATTAACTGGAGTTCCGGTTTTTTCTCTAATTGTAAAAACAGTAGGTGTCTCTTTCATTTTTTGTTTTTGTATCTGCTTATCTTTAACAAAAAGACTCGCCCCGTATATAAGGCCAATAATTAAAACAAAGACTAATTGCTTCATTATCTACCTCCTTTATTTTTTGAACTAGTTTTTGTCAGAAGTCTGTCCATTTCTGCACGTGTTATTTGTATTTGTAATTTCGTTTGTGCAAGACTTAGTCGGTTCTGTGTTAATTGGATCTCGCTATCATTCAATTGCAATTGTGAAACTCCACCAGACCGAAAAGAACTAAGAGCAACTTTATAAGAAGAAGATGCCAGCTCAACTGCTTCATCTTCCGCATCGTATCTTTCTTGGAGCCCTTCATAGTCTTGTTTAAGCTTTAGATATTGCGTTCTAATTTCACGCTTCATTTGTTTTAATTTAAGTGTGGCAATATTGTAGTCACTTCTTTTTATTGCAACTTCTGAGTTCTTGCTTCCGCCAAGGTCCCAGTCAAAACTAAACTGAACACCAAATGTTAAATCCTTTTGGTCATGAGTTGTTTCTCCTGCAAAGAGATCTGTTTTAGCTAGAGTAGGAGAGTAAGAAACATAGACTCCTAAGTCTGGAAGCCTTTGAGACTTTGCTAACTCGACCGAAAAGTCTGCGAGGCGAATATTTTCTTTTAAAATTTTGATATCAACAGTCTCTTCCAGTTTATTTAGATCATTTGTTGTTGAAATTTTCTTCTTTGGTCTAAGTGGTGTGCTTAATACTTCAACTTCATCTTCATAATCAAGTGCGAGATAATTCTTTAAGTCTAGAACAGCATTTTTTAGATTTTTCTTGGCGATAATCCAATTTGGTTTTCGACTAGCAAGGTCTGCTTGCATTTTTATATTATCATTTCTTGAAATTCTTCCGTATGAAACTCTATCCTCTAAAGCTTTCTTGTTCTTAAGTGCGTTCTTATATGAGTCGTAAGTGATTTTAACAATTTCTTCATTGAATAAAACTCTGTAGTAGAGCTGTTTTGCGACGTTTATTACTTGTGCATTTGTTAACGTTGTATTTAGTTCACTAATTCTTTTTGCAGATTCTGCAATACTCTTTCCATTGCTAATTTTTCCAAATGTATATATTGGCTGAGTAAGTTGAATTGTACCGTTGTGATTCCAATCATATCCGTAAGGAACAAAGTTTCCTTCACCATCACTTTTTCTTATGCCAGCTGTAATCGAAAGAGTAGGAAAGTAGTTTGAGTTTGCGCTACTTAGTGCTTCTTGGGCCTGGTCTAATTCTTCTTTAGCAATACCGATTGTTTCATTTCGCTTTATCGCTAAATCGATTACTTTGTTTTCATCTAATTTATAATTTGCTGCATATGCACTGGAAATTAGGCATAGCGCTGTCGCAACTAAATATTTTAGTTGTTTCATGTCTGTCTCCTGTCAGTTCTCGTTTTTAAGTTTTAGCGTTTACTACCGTAGAATTCCTCTATGAAGGTAAGTTGAGAAAGCAGTTTCTGCTTTTCTTCGTCACTAAACTTTGAATAGATTTCATCGCTCATTGCAAAGTAGCGTGGCATTACACGATCAATAAGCTCGAGCCCTGGTTCTGTTAAGGTGATCTTTTTTGAACGTGTATCGTTCTCATCTACTACCTTCGAGATTAGTTTGGCCTTTTCAAGTCTGGTTACAATGCCAGTAATATTGGCCTTAGAAACCATCAACTCTTCTGCTAACTCTGTTGTGGTTACTGATTCTTGATTACAAAACTTTAAGACCAGTAAAACATCGAATTGAGGTTTTGTTAGATTATATTGGCTTACTTCCTCAGAGATCATTTTATCGATAATTCGCGTCGTGCGAACCATTCTCGCAATAATACTTTCTCTTAAGGCATTAGATGTTACAATTGACATATATACTCCATACCTGTTAATGTCTTAACTATATAGTTAACATGTTAACTAATGTGAATCAAGAAAATTCTTTAACATTTTAGGGCATATCGATGAAAGAGAATAAGACTAAACAAAATTTAATCCATGTTGCTTTGCCATTGATGGCCGAATATGGTGTCTACGGCGTAAGCCTTCGAGATATCGCAAAAAAAGCCGAGGTCAATGTTTCTTCGGTTTTATATCATTTTGGCTCTAAAGAGGAGTTCATTACTACTTGTGGTGAATTTTGTGTACAGAGGTTAGTCAGTTCTATTGACTCAATAGCGCAAACAGAGTTCTACAATATTGATGAATTAAATCAAAGTATTCATAAAAGTGTTGAAGCTTATCGCGATGAAATTACAATTATTGTTATGCTTTTAGTAATTGAAAGTTCAGGCTTTCGCAAAGTGTATGAAAAATATGTTACTGATAAATTTGTAAAGGTAAGTGGGAGTAATACTCCATATATTCTAAATCTTAGATCTTTTATTTCTTTTGCACTTTTTAAAAGTATTGATCTTAAGGTCGCTAATAGCAAACTTGAAGGTAATGGCATAGTGGATCTTCTCTGCCAAGCACCTATTTCAAATGAAACACTGTAAGCTAGAGCTTACAGTGTAATTCGTGCCATTTCTTTTCCAACTCTTGACGATCTTCAGGATGAGCAATCTTTATAAGTTCTTGGGCCCTCTGTTTTAAGGACTTTCCGTAGAGATTTGCAATTCCGTATTCTGTGACGACATAGTGAATGTGAGAGCGTGTTGTCACGACTCCCGCACCACTTTTTAATGTTGGGACAATTTTTGGAATGCCTCGTTTACTGCGCGAATTGATGACGATAATAGGCTTTCCACCTTCTGCAAGGCTTGCCCCTCTCATGAAGTCCATCTGTCCGCCAACGCCGGAAATAATATGATGTCCGATTGAGTCTGCACAAACTTGTCCTGTTAAGTCGATTTCAACGGCACTATTAATTGCACAAACTTTTGGATTTCTCTTAATGATACTAGGGTTATTCACATAGTCGGCTTCAAGCTGAATTACACTCGGGTTATCATTGATAAAATCATGAACATCTTTACCACCAACAATAAATGAACTTACAGTCTTTCCTCGATGAACGTTCTTCATGGAGTTATTAACAGCGCCAGACTTTATCAGTTTTAAGGCACCGTCAGACCACATCTCAGTGTGAATTCCTAAGTTCTTATGATTAGTTAAACTACTTAATACAGCATCGGGAATACTTCCTATTCCCATCTGAAGAGTGGCACCATCTTCAATGAGTGTCGCTGTAAGCTGACCTATTTTTAAATCCTCTTCGCTAAGGGGACTTCCATGACTATCTGATAGTACGCGATTAATTTCGATAGCGTAGTCAATTTCACTTACATGAATAAATCCATCCCCATGAACACGAGGCATATGTGGATTGATTTGCGCTATGACAACCTTGGCACTATTGACCGCTGCCTTGGCCACATCAACTGAAGTTCCAAGAGTACAAAAACCATGAACATCTGGAGGGCTTACATGAATTAAAGCAAAGTCGAGGGGGACTTGTCTTGATCGAAATAGGTTTGGGATCTCAGACAAAAAGCAAGGAAGATAATCAATGCGATCATAATCCACATACTTTCTTAAGTTTCCTCCTACAAAGAGGTTTACGATATTAAATATATCTTTGTATTTAGTGTCTGCATACTTCGCCTCACCGTGTGTATGAAGATGAGTTAGTGTTACATTGTTTAGGCGCTGAGCATTTTCGATTAGTCCATTAATTAACTCAGTAGGAGTTGCATCACCACCGTGAATAAAAACATTTGAGTTTGAATAGACATGAGAGAGTGCTTCCTTTGCGCTATTTAGTAATTTCAAAAGTCCTCCTTTTTCATATCCCTAGAATACGCCTAGTGAGGTTGAAACTAAAGTTATTTTGACGACAATTTTTATATGCCATCAATTCAAAAATTAGGGTATATTCCTAGCTATTATGGTTATCGAAACAACATCAAAACGACTCAAAGAATTAATCTACTTTACTATCCCACTTGTCATCGGACAGGTTGGGCAAATGTTATTTAACGTTGGAGATATCTTTGTGGCCGGGCGCTATTCCACTGCAGCTGTTTCTTCTATTGGAGTTGCATCTGGAATGTTGGCCCCATTTGTTATGATTGGTGTATCAGCTTTATTTTCTGTAAGTGCAGTTACTGCAAGAATGAGAGGTGAGGATGCTAATCCTCATACTAATGGTGTATGGGGAAGTGGAATGACTTTGGCCTTGGGCCTAGGCTCTCTTATTTGTCTTGCACTCTATATCTTTACGTATTTTGTCGATGCAATTGGCCTTAATAAAGAAATAGTTCCACTCGTTAAAACCTATCTGCTTTGGGTTAATATCTCCATTATCCCGGCCTTAGTTTTTCAAATGATTAAAGAATACCTTCAGGCCTTTGATAAAACTATTTTTTCAAATGTCTTAATTATAGTGATGAATATTATAAATCTCATTATGAATTACTGTCTAATGTTTGGAATTGGTCCTATTCCTGAAATGGGAATTAAGGGCGCTGCCGTTGCAACTGTTATTACCCGCTTTGTATTAGCGATCATTCTCTATGTCTATGCATATCGAGTTCTTCCAATTGAAAGTCATTTTAATAAGAAGTCATTTAAAGAGTTAATTAGGCTGGGGATACCTGTAGGTCTTGGAACATTCATTGAAGTTCTAATGTTCTCAACTGTAACTGTTCTTATTGGGAGAATGAGTCTCGTAGCATCTGCTTCTCATAATATCGTTCTAAATATAGCTGGACTCACATTTATGGTTCCTCTGGCAATTAATGGAGCTGCTGGTGTTAAGGTGGGATATGGACTTGGAAGAAAAGATATGGATATGATTAAGAGTTATTCTTATGGTTGTATTTTTATGGCCGAAGCTTACATGCTTTGTATGGCAATGTTCTATTTCTTATTTCCTGAAACATTAATGAGTCTCTTCACAACAGATAAAGAGGTTATTGCTTACGGTGCAAATCTTTTCTTCTTTGTCGCCCTTTTTCAAATACCTGATGGACTACAAATTACCATGTGGGGAATCTTAAGAGGATTGGGGATGAGTAAGCTACCTATGATTTATTCGTTTTGTGGTTATTGGTTAATTGGAATCCCTGCTGGAATCTTTCTTACTTATTATCATGGAATGGAAGCTGCTGGGTTATGGGCCGGTCTTGCTATTGGCCTAACGATGGCTTCAGGTGTCTTGTCGTATTTATTTGTAAAAAGAATTGGTGAACTTGAGCTTCTTTGGGAGAAGTAATAAATCATTCTTCATTATTGAGGTTTAGCATTTTAGCTTCATTCAAATAATCTTTCATTGAGTGGTCTATCGTTGGATTTAGTTCTTCGATCTTATTTACAAATTGGCCAATCTTTTCAATGGCATGATCTAGTCTGTTTATTGCTTTATTATCTTTTAAGTCCTTTCTTAATAGCTTAGAAATATTTAGAGCGATATTTAATTGATTATTTATTTCGTGATTGTAAGTTGCCACAATCGCATGAAATAATTGTATCTGTTTATTGTGTATATCCTTCTTATGTAGTTCTAAGACTTTTGTTTGTGTTTCTATACGAGAAAGAAGAACTTCAAATTGTATTGGCTTATTTACATAATCATTTGCACCTAAAGTTAGTGCATCAACAATTTCTGACGTTGTATTTTGTGAAGTCACCATAATGACTGGGATATTGTTTTGGCTATAATACTGACGTATCTCTTTTAGTACGTCATAGCCTGAAAACTTAGGCATCATGATATCTAATAATACAATATCTGCATCTTTTACTATTTTTATATCTTCCATGACAATTGATGGGTCATTATAAACACTCACCGTATATTGAAGTTTTTTCAACTTTGTTGAAAGGATATGAGTGGAAATCTCGTCATCATCGATGATTAATATCTTATACATTTATGCACCTAGTTCTGTGGATATCTTTGTCAATTTCTCTTGTGAAAGAAGTGATACCTCTTTGAGCTTCTTTAAGTTTTGCGTTACTTCGTAGAGTTTGTGTGATCGTGCTGCATCTTCTATTAATTCAGCATATTTAATCGCTGGTACGATATGAAAGTTTGCAATGGCACTTCTATAAGAATGAGCACTAATTCTTAAGTTTTCAAAGTCTTCTTCATCAAGAGCACTTTCTATATTTTCAATTAACATCGGTGAGCTACTAAGTAGCAGATCGATTGATTCTTTTAGTAATTGTTTATCCCCATCAAACTTTAGTAGTAATTCTTCTTTTGAAATGAGCTTGTTTAGATAAGGATATTCCGTTGTTGATTTCTGATACGTATTGTTCTTAGTTACAATATTTTCAGAAATAATACCTTTCAAGCTTTCAAAATCTATTGGTTTAGAGAGAACTAAATCAACACCGACATCTTTAAAATCTTTATTCTTTGATACTTCAATACTTCCAGTAAGGGCGATTATTTTTGGAGCTTTTAGGCCATACTTTTCATTAATAAGCTTGGCCGTCTCAATCCCATCAAGGGTTGGCATATGGTAGTCAATAAAGACAAGATCAAAGCGTTTTTGTTCTAGTCTTTCTAGTGCTTCATGGCCATTTTTTGCGAGTGACGCTTTGATATCTAATCTCTTAAGGTACTCTTCTAAAATTTTTCGTTGGATCTGGCTGTCATCTACGACAAGTACGTTAAGGGTATTGTAACTTTCAGATATAAATAATCTTGTATTGTGAGTAGGGACATTACTTGGAGTACATTCAAATTCGATCTTAACAGTAGTACCTTCTCCAGGGTTACTTTCAATATTAATACTACCTTTTAAGAGTTTTATAATTCTTTTACTTATTGATAGACCAAGTCCTGTACCACCAAAGTCCTTTGTCGTTCCTAGCTCAGCTTGTTGATAATCTTCAAATAGTTTAGGGATTTGTTCCTTATTTATGCCAATACCCGTATCGATTACTTGTACTGAAATTTTAGTCGAGTTATTAGCATTAGGTTTAAAGTCCGTAATAATTTTAACCTTTCCATTCTTAGTAAACTTAACAGAGTTACTTACGATATTATTTAGAACTTGTCTTATTCTATATGAGTCACCTTTAAACCAAGTCGGAATCTCATTTGAGAATGAATAGCTTATTGTTGTGTTATTCTTTGCACTCTCTAATGAAAATAAAGTGACTACATCTCTTATTAATTCTTTAAAATTGAAAACTTCTTCATTTAATTCAAGCTTGTTTGATTCGAGCTTTGATAGGTCAAGAATATCATTAATTGTCTTCATTAAGGCCATAGTAGAGGACTTAATGATTTGCACCTTCTTTAAGTCCTGTTTGTTCTTTAAGTCTTTTGATAGTATATCCACCATACCAATAATTCCATTCATTGGAGTTCTTATCTCATGACTCATATTTGCTAGGATTGATGACTTTATCTTTTCTGAGTAGAGGGCCTCTTTTCTTGCTAATTCGACATTTTGATAATTATAAATTAACAGTCCTCCAAGTAATGAGATAAATGAACCAAATATTAGGACAAGCTCAGCTGTTGATGAAGAAAGATTTGCAATATATTGATCAGTTGGTGAAATTGAGATTTTCCATTCTCCACCATTTGTATCTAAGAGGAAGCTAGCGATATTATCATTTTTATTTTTCTTATTCGAAGAAGTATAAATAAGGCTGTTGTTTTCAAGAACTCTAATCTGAAATTTTTCTTTATCTATGTCAGCAAAAACTTGATCGAAAAGTTTTTTGATATTCGTTGATATGACTTGAATACCAATTAACTGATTATTAGATATAACTGGTGTTGATACGTAGACGAGAGATTCATTATTGTTATTTTTAACTACATTGCTAATTAGGAGCTTGCGACTTTGTGATGTATTATAAAGTATTAATTCTTTGACCCTCTTTTGGTCTAAATTGATTGATAGCTCACGCTTTGGGTAGAAGAATCTTCTGGGAGGATCATTTAAGTAAAGCTCTAATTGTTCAAAATATTTAAAGTCGTCGTAATAGTCTTTAACATCTTTTTCCCATCTCTGCTCATTAACACCTTCAGTATATGTAAGTCGTTGAGAGAGCCTTTCGATCGCTTTTAACTTTTCTTCAATGACGATTAATACCTTACTCTCAAGATCTTGTGAGTCGTGTATGATCGTTTGCTCTATTGTTTGGGCCTCATTTTGTTTGATAAATTGTGCCGCAATAACAAATGAAACTAAAATAACTAATGCAGTTGGTATTGGTAGCCAGTTAAAGTAGCTACGATGTCTAAGCCTTTTAATTACATAGTAAAAGAATCCACTTGATAAGGTAAGAAAAAGAAAAGATGTATGAATGGCCATTCTCGTATAATTTTGCCAAGCAAATGTTACATCAATTCCTAATAAATATCCAAGAAACGAAGTAGCAGATAAAGCAATAATAATTGATGTGATGATCAATTTTAAAACGAGTAGTCTTTTTTCTGTAACTCTAAATAAACTAACAAAGGATAAAGCCGAAATTAGAATAAAACATGTTGCCGTGTTAGGGGACATTCTTCCAGGAAATGCTGACTTCACTAATATATAATGTTCAAGAAAAAACTCATCGATACCTAAGTTGGTTCCAATTAAATATTGGAGAAGGCTTGTGAAAGAAATCAAAAATAATATTGTTGAAAAGATATGCTGAATTAATATGCTCTTTATTCTTTTCTTATAAGATATAAAGTAAATAGTTGCTGCAGATAAGATGAAGCAAAGGGCCGTGTTAAATTACATTGGAACAAAGTTTGGTTGCACTTGAATCAAAGAAGGGATGTTCTTTATCCAACCAAACATTACTGATGAGGCAATTAAAGTGACGATAAAAGAAGATACTTTTATTGTAGTATTTTGATCATTCAAAATCTTGCTTACTTTCTTATAAATTGGAGTGAGCTTTGTCATATTCTCCTCCAGCTTAGCTGTGAGTTTTAACGATCTAGGTATTCACTTATTTTTTCAAAATCAAACGGCTTAGAAATGAGATCGACAACGCCAAATTTCAATGCATCCTTTCTAATTTGTGGGTTAAAATAACCCGTTATGATGAGCACTGGAGGATGCGATGGATGCCTCTTTCTTAACTCCTTTAAAAGTGTCAAGCCGTCCATTATAGGCATCTTTAAGTCACTTACAACAAAATCAACTTCATTTTTCAATATGTAATCAAGTGCTGTTGCACCATCTTCGAAACCCACTGCTTCATGGCCGAGATCTTCTAGGATCTCCACATATATTTCATTCAATGTTGTTTCATCTTCAGCAATTACAACTTTCTTTTTTGTTTTATCTAGCATACATGTATCTTATTGAATTTATTTAGTTTGAGCAACATATGGTGTGTTACAGAACATTGCGTTTGAAACATGATAAAAATCAGCTAATTATAGATTTTGCCTTAAGAGAGATGAAAGTTTGATAAGACTTTAGATAAGAAATTTAATATTTTTAAGAAAAAATTTAGCTAGCTTGATCAAAAGTCTTTTCAATTTTTCCAATGACATTGTCGAAATCAAATGGTTTTGTCATGAGATCAAGAGCGCCTAACTCTTTGGCCCTTAAAGTATTTGCTTCATCGATAAAGCCAGTAATAATAAGAACAGGTGGAATTTCTGGGTGAATTTTTCTAAGCTCTTCGATAAGAGTTATTCCATCCATTTTTGGCATTTTTAAGTCCGTGACTAGAAAGTCTACTTGATTTTCTTTTGCAAAGGCCAGAGCCTGATGGCCATCATAAACACCAACTGTTTTATAACCAAGTGACTCAAATGCTTCAACATACATCTCATTTAAGATTGGTTCGTCTTCGGCAACTAGTATGACTTTCTTTCTATCAGTATTCATATAGGTTGATTATATTGCTTTACTATTTAAAACACAAATTCATTATCAGCTCTTTTGATACTAAATTTAAATATCGTTTATTTCTAGAGGGTTAGTAGATAATTGAATATAGCATCCTTTTGGACTCCTTAATTTTGTATAATTCTCTGATGCAGCTCAGTTTATTCTATTTCCGGGGTGGTAGAATTTAGTTATAGAAAAAGGAGCTCATAATGAAGAATATAAAAGTCGAAGAATTTACAACTCCAATAATGCATGTCATTTCACAAAATGCATTATTAGATCAAGCCTTTAATATCATGAAAGAAAATAATATTAGACATCTACCCGTTAGTGATGGTGATCAAATTATAGGCATTATCTCTGAGCGAGATGTCATGGCATTGTATGGGAAGGATTGGCAGGGAGATATTCGTGTCAAAGATTTCATGAATGAGTCTGTTCTGAGTGTTTATCGCGAGGATAATATCGGAGAAGTTGCTTATCAACTTTCAAGCAATAAAGTCGGTTCAGCAATCGTTTTAGATGAAAACGGAAGGGTCTACGGAATCTTTACTGTAACTGATGCTTTAAATGCTTTAGTCGAGATCTTTGTCACAGATGCGTATCAAAGAAGTGATATTCGATAATGATTTATTCAGGAGGAACCTTCAATATCGAATTTCCTGTTTAATATTTTTACATCACTTGTTGTTTTTTCATTAGAAGTGCGCCTAGATCAATAATTGATATAATCCATGTCAAATTAATAAAATAGGATGCTTAACGATGAAAAAGTTAATTACTTTATGCTTATTATTTATAACAACAAGTGCTTTTGCTCAAAATGGCTGTTTTTATAATATGTCTGAGGAGAAGGTTCTTAATCTTAATAAAGCAAAACTAGATGCTTATACACTTATTTATGATGCTTCTTTATGTACAGATAATACACTCATCCATTTAAAGAGAGAGTTAATGGCCGCTTCAGAGTCAAAACTTTCTTATCTTAAGTCCCGTGTTGAAGATTCTCAAAGTACACTTTTAGGTGCCTTTGGAAGTATGGGACGCCATGGAGAAATGAAAGAGAAGTATGAGGCCCAATTGTCTAAGATTCAGTCTGCTCTTGGCCTTGTTTTAATTGAAATGAGCAAGCGAGATTTATAAATCTCAAGCTTGCTTTTTCACATCATTTCACATGATTTTGTAATATTAGTTACTTATAATTGATCCTTCATTTTTTCACAAAATGTGAATACCTGTCTTGTAATATGCTGTAATTATTGGTTTTTCTTCTTTTGTGAAAATCTTTTTTTGTTTTTGTGAAGATTTTGCTTGCCATCATTTTCTTAAATTCATAGATTCTTTTCAACAAATTAACATTGAAGTTTTTTTAGAGAAAACTTTTTGATATTAACAAACTATCTTTAGGGAGAATTTATGAAACTTATCGCACTTTTCGCAATTTTATTTACTGCTAACACTTTTGCATCACAAAGAAATATCATTGGTGATGAAGTATTTTTCTCAGCACAAGGTCATGTTGGATCAATCCTTGAGGTATGTACTGATGGTGAAAACCTAAGAACATTATCTCCTGTAAAATATTGTACTGGATACTCAAAGGTATGGGTTGCAGACAGTGGTAAAAAATCAGATGGACACTATGATTACGTATGTAATGGTTTTGAGACAGGTGTTCTATCTACTGCAATTAACTATACTGTTAAAGTTTGTCTTGAAAGAGAATACACAAGAGATAGCGATGACCGCGTACTAGGTAAATGTCTTCAATACGGAATTGAAAATCGTTCATATGAATTAGATGGAACTCTAGACGTTGAGTACACTTCAAGAGGTGGAACTAACGTTTATAGAACTAGCGAGTTAGACTACAGCGTACCAGCTTGTAACTAATAAGTGATTGTGTTGTAGGGGGGCCATTATTGCCCCCTTTTCGTGTTTTTAAAGAAGATAATCGGTAATGGAAAAAATATCAGCTTTAAATTTTGATAATTTTTTAGACTACTTAAATTATGTAGTTTCGCCGGCTTCTCACTTTAAATCACGTCCAAAGACTCTCGAACAATGGGCCGCTCGATTAGGCTACAAGTCATCTTCTATACTCTCAATGGTTCTAAAAGGACAACGGATACCTAGTCATGACTTAATCGCATCGATTGCTTTCGACTTGGATCTCTCGGAAGATGAAGCAAGATACCTTCAATTACTTGTTCAGCTTGAAAAAGAAAAACGAAAAAACAAAGACTGCTCGAAAACTTTACAATATTTAAATAAGCTCAAATCTCATGGGTCGTTTAATCGGATAAGTTTAGATGAGTTTTCTTATATCTCCGAGTGGCATTTTTTCGCAATTAAAAACCTCATCTTTTTAGAGGACTTTAAAGAAGATTATGATTGGATTTCATATCAACTAAGAGGAAAAATACAACCTAATAAAGTTAAAAGTTCAATTGAGCAGCTTGTAAAGATGGGAGTTCTTGCAAGAGATAAGGATGGCAATTTAAAAAAACCGACAAAGGGTTACTCTACAGGAGATACGATTCCTTCTTCTGCCATTCGCTCTCATCATAAGGAAATGATTTCAAGAGGGCATGAGTCCATTGATGAAATAGAAATGGCCCTAAGGCAAATTAGCTCTTTAACACTGGCCATTAGCGATGATGATATTTCAAAAGCTAAGGATAAGATTATAGAGTTTTGTCAGGAATTTAATCACACTTTTGCAAAAGATAAGAATGCAGACTCAATTTATCAGCTCAATATTCAGTTTTTTCCACATACTTTAGTGAAAAAAGGTAAGTTACAATGATGAAAATAGTTATCTATAAATTTATTTTTTCAATTTTAATCCTAGCTCCACAGGTTTTTGGCCATGGTGTCTTAAAAGATCTTGACTCTACGATTGAAGAAATCCGACTCAGAGGTAGTGTCACTCCAGACTTAATGGCCAGAATGGGAGACTATGTTGGTAATGGTGGCGGAGTCGTTGAGCAAGACTTTACAAATGCGCTTCTAAATTTGCCTCTTTATATTGAAGACTGTCTTCTTTCATTAGATTGTGAATTAACAAATAAAGAAGAGTCTGATTTGCAAAAGATATTAAAAACGGCACGAATTAATTCTAAGGATAGCGAAAAGTTAATATTCTTATCGGGTGAGAATAGCGGTAAGTTATTTTACACAGAAGGTGAGCATAAAGTACGCCTAGCAGTTACCGGACTTACAAATGATGCTCCAATCTTTATTAATAGTGATCTTTTATATGAAGAAGTTGATCAAAGAGATGTTCCAGCGATTGATTTTGGCCAAATTGTTACTTTACTAATTCATGAAACAGGACACCTATCAGGATTTAAAGATCATCATTATTTAGATTATCTTGGGGCAAAAGTAAGTGCTAACATGAATCTTAATAAGAAGCAGATAAGTTACACATTAAAAAATAATAAAGAATTAAAAATTGATGTTGTAAATTTCTCTTCTGGTTATACTTTTTCAACAGTACAGATGTATTATTTAGAGAAGTCATTTTCTCTGACGCCTGACTTTAGAAAAAACATCCAATGTGATGATGAAAGTTTATTTCCTGTTGGTATGAAGCTTGAAAATATACATTGGGGTAGAGAATATCTGAATAATTCTAATTTAAATATAATCCCTTTTAAGGGCTGGCTTACGATTACATGTTTTGATGGCCGTGGAATGACGTGGATTGAAGAACGTATATTTGAGGCTCATATTCAGCTAAACTCCAATGCCACTTATTTATTAGATACGATATTAATTGAATAAGGTTAGTTATTTCAATAAGTTATTCTATTTTAACTTATTGGTAGTATAGTGTTTTTCTAAAGTTTTCTCACCGATAAGCCGAAATAGCTATAGAGGTATTTCGTGGGGGAGATGTGAGAAAAGTCATTAAGAACATTGTTCTTATATTTTTATTCCTTAATTTTAATTTTCTAGTGTCAGCGAATAGTTTTCAATGGACACAAGAGAGACTAAGTATTGCTTATTCTAAATTAAGTTCTAGCGATCGAAAGGATTTACATTTAAACCTACTAAACTCTCTTGATCAGCAAGCAAAGAAAACTGACTACGAACAAAAAAAGATTAATGTATATTTAACAAATAATTCGTTCTTTCTATTAGAAAGTTTTCTAAATAATGCTTACGCTTCAATGGATGATCCAACAATCTACTGTCATTTCGGCGGCTGGATGACCACAATAAAAAATACGAAATGCCAGGCACCTTGGTCTCGCTCTGTTCGAAATAATACGGAACTTGAAGTATTTGGAGAAAAGTATCGTAACTCTTGTGGCGGTGCAAATCTCTTTCGCTGTAACCCTTTAATCTTTGGCCCTGGTGATGATGGAAAAGGTATTTGTACAACAACAGATGATTCTGATCCTAATCTTTCAACTAGTTCTTGTATTGATGACTTCTTGGCCAGAGCTGGAGACTTAGAAAAGCATGTAAATTCTTTGATTAATAATCCGCACAAGCTTAGTCAATACCTAGCTATAACACTTGAAACACTTCGCTCTTGTGAAGTCCAAGACACTCCATTTGAATACTGTGATAGACTTTCCGAAATTTTAGAAACAACATCTGAAGTCGTAGTTCAATGTTCTAATCAGGAAAACTTATTATCTTATCTACCAGAGATTATTACCCCTTTTAACCAAGATGAATTGGATCGAATTACAAGTGGGCTTGGGGAAAAGGCCGTTCAATATGCAAAAGAGCTGGAAGAAAGACAAGAGGCGGTAAGATTGCATAATCGAAACATATTAGAGGAGGCCATATCAAATGCAACTCAAGAGCCTCGCATGCGAGATACAATTACTCGAATAAGAAATAATGCGTCTAAATGTCTACGTGAACTTTGTAATAGGAGTGGATACACAAATTCAAAGCCTGCCGGCAGATCAATTGCAAAGTGTGCAGCATATGTTAAACACGCGATCTATCCTTATCCAGGTGAAGAAGGGGAGCGTTATGCGAACTTTTCGGAGTATCCATGGAGTCGTAATGCCGATGATGCTGTTGAGGGTGGAAACTGGCTAAAAGACCATGGATTTGAGAATATTTTAGATTATCCTGAAATGTCTCACTTAACTCCTGAGACTGCTCCTCCTGGTGCGATTATCGTTTATGAAAAAATAAATTCAAATCGTAAAACAACAGTTGATGGAGTGAGGCGAGGGGCCCCTGGACATATTGAAATTAAAGCATCTGAAAATGAATACATTAGTGACTTTATCAATGATGAACCTACTCGTGTAGGTGGTCTTAGAAGGCCTATTGCTATTTATTATCAAATACCAGATTCATATAAGGAACAACTGCAGGAGGTTCCACAATGATTAAAAAAGTCTACTTAAAACATTTCTTTATATATTTTTCAGTACTGCTTTTTTCATTTCAAAGTTTTGGTTCAAATATGAAAGAAGTTTACTTAAAAGATCTAAGGGCCGTAAAAGAGATAAAGGGTAGTGGGGATAATAATCTCTTAACACTTATTCGTAAAAGCTCTGATGAGCTTGTTGATGAATGGTCTCCTGAGTTGGCCAAAGAACTTTGCCGCGTTTATGATAAGCTTTTAG
>NZ_JBLXBP010000004.1:0-214563 GCF_048381875.1 Halobacteriovorax sp.
TCTTTCTGAAAAAATAGAAATTGATTTAACTTCTGCAGAACAAAAAAGAGGCTTTATATACTATAAGGATTTATTGAATATAATACTAGAAATTTATAATAATAGAGAGAATGTATACTCTAGAGGATTTAAGAATATTCCCGTTGGTACAGGTGAAGGTTATAGGGTAAAGGATATTGTTTTACTTATTCAAGAGATAACTAATGGATTTAAAACAAAATTAAATTTCGGTAAGGTGGCTTTACGTGAAAATGAGCCAGATAAGTTAATCGCTGATATTGAAATACTAGAAAAATTAAATTTAAAGCCAAGGTATAGTATTAAGCAAGGTCTTACAGAGATTTATAATATAGCAAAAGATATTAAATAAAATGAAAAATATTAATATCTAAGCTTTGATTATTTATTATATAGTCAAAATCATCCATCTTCTTAATCGGATTAAAAAACTTTGCTCTATTTTCCTTATTAACATTGAGAATATGAACAAACTTTTTTCCTGTTTCTCTAGCAAGTCGATCCGAATTCAAAAGAACAGAGCCCAGCGCACCCTCAAGCTGTACAAATTCCCCCTTCTGATTTTTTATCAAATCCGGAAGAGTAATTTTACAGTCTCCAAGTGCATTAAAGTTTACGAGTACTAAATTCGTATTGAAAAAAGCATCATCGTCATCTTCTCTTAATCCAAGTTGTTCGAAATATTCTAATTGCCCAGCTTGTTCAGCTTGTGCTTTTTCTACAATTGTAAGAAAAGTCTTATCGCCTTCGACTTTTAGAGCAATTTGGCCACCTTTCATATCACGGTCAGTTTTTGTCGTAGTTACCATAACAACTGGAATATTCTCAGTTAGCATCCAATTGACAATAGCACGATCTGGAGTCGAACTAAGATCTTCTCCATTTCCAATACAGGCAACAATATTATCACCATCTGGACGCGGGCCTTTGAAGACTTCGTAGCCAAAGATACCATGGCCTGCAGGAGCAAGTCTCTCAGTTGTAAGCTTGCCATCTTTAATTGTTGGAAGTTTTTGTTGAACCACTGATTCAAGGCGAGAAAAGTTTTCACCCAAAAGGTGAGAATGCTTCTCCCACATCTTATCTAGGATTGGTTTTACATCATTATTAACTAGGTCCTGTAGGACCACTTTTTTAAATGAGCTAGTTTTCTTTGAAGCTTGAATGATTTGAGCTTCAGCTAGTGAGATATCTCCAAATTCTTTTGTTTCAATATAAAGATCTGTCGATTTTGAGCCTGGAGTTGTGCGGCCATATTTTTTTAGATATTCACTTCGATCAAGGCTTGAGCCAAGGCCTCCGTGCATTTTTCTAAGCCATAGAGTACAGTCGACTATTTCTTTTGTTGAATAGCGCTGCTTGATGTCTTCGTATGAATGAAAAGGAAGTTCGCGACGCATTAGTTCTCGAGGTGCAATTGCTGTAGGGTAAACCCCTGTGTCATTCTCAGGAGTAGCAATTCTTAGTTGTTCTTTTTTCTCATTAAGTTGAGAAAGAAGCCCTTCGAAGTACTCGAGTTCAATAGGATTCGTGATAAATTCTTTTAAATTCATAGACTGGAATAATACCAGATGCTTGGTGAATACTGAAATATAAAATATTCACTTAAAGGCATATGAAATATGCACTTATGTACATATTTTGCGTAAATTTTAGTAGGTTATGCACTTGAGTGAATATTGTGTGGAAAAAGATAAAGAATATTCACTTGATGGCATATCACGGTTGTCTGGAGAGAAAATATGCCATCAAATGAATACTTGATCATTTACGTATGCATTCGAGTGAATGCTCGCAAAAAATTCAAAAGATGATACAATTAAATTCATTACAACTGTTTTACGGAAGAAACGGGGAGAAACTTTAATGAGTTATGATAACTTAGACTTAGAGTTCTTAGAGTATGCCAAGACGGCCATCAAGAAGAATGACTACTACGACATCGATCTAAAAGCTTTAAGAAAATCACTTGGGCTTAAGCAGACAGACTTAATAGGTATAGATCAGCCTGATGTCTCTAAAATTGAAAATCGTCTCGATTTAAAACTTTCAACATTGAATAAGTATGCAAAGGCCTGTGGCCTAGAGATGGAAATTAAATTCCACCCCAAGCATTAATAACTTATTGAATGAGTTCTAACTTTTGAACACCTGTTACAGTTGGAAAGTATGTACGTCCAGTGAACACGTATAGTGTTTTCCTTAATAGGTTATGGATTTTTTTAATCAGCCCAGTATCATTTTTAACGAGTGTTGCTTTATACTTCTTCCCATTTATTTTTATCTCAGGTTTTTGTTTCTTACCTGAAATATAGCGATAAAAGTGATCAGGTGTTTTTGTATTCTTAAAGCTTACTCGGTTGAATGCTTGCTCGAAGTTTTTTGGAAGATGTGTATATTGAATGATTTCACCTTCTTTTGAGCTCTCCACAAGACTTTTAAGAGGCCCATTAAGATTCCAATCGATTAACTTTCGATAGTTTGAGAAATTTTTAGAATCGATCTTTTGCTTAGTTATATCGATAATATCATCATTACTTAAGTGGAAGCCCTCATCTAAAGGTTCAATTTTAAGATTCGCACTTAGCTTTCCAGAGATAGTACAAAACTCATTACTTGGGGCCTCAGTCTTAAAGAACTCTTCAAAAGTGTCACAGTAGTCAATCCACGTGAATGCTTGGTTAGGACTCCTCTTTAAAAGGTCGTTAGTATAACGTCTTTTTTGTTTTGCTCTAAAGTAAGTTGGGGTAGCCTGTCCATTTTCATCAAAATAAAGAATAATAGGCATGTTAAATTTATTGTCACCAACAAATAAATGATCACCATCAACACGAATTCCTTTGTGATTACTTTTAATCGTCCAAAGTTTTAAAAATTCATCATTCATTCCTTTAAGATATGCATCTGTTTTTTCTTGATATTCTTCATACAAGGTCTTTTCTTCTGATAAAAGATCAACTCCTAAACCTACATTGTAATCAGTTCCTAATTGGGCAAGCAGAGTTGTTGCAATATCTAAGTGGGTCCCTTCTTTTTCGATAAGACCTGTCGTTACATTGTTATGGTAATTGATCATAAAAAGGTTTTTACGATCCATAGTTATAGTTTTGTCAGATAAAAGATTTCTCATGGCAAGGTGGTCTGACATAACAACAATAAGTGTATTCTTGCTATATTTACTTGCTCTAATCTTATCAACGAATTCTTTGATGTAGTAATCAGAACATTTGAAGGCTTTAACTAAACGACTATCTCCTTCTTTGTGATTTTGTTTACAAGCTGGAAATACATGTCCTTTCGGATGATGTGTATCAAGAGTGTTCATTGTTAAAAAAAATGGTCTTTTACTTTTTGCAAGATTATCAGCAACGATCTTTGCTTCATCAAATAAATTCTTATCATAGAAGCCCCATGAATTAGTACTAGCCGTTGGGTACTTTTTCTTTAATTCATCTTTACCTTTAACGATGGTGTATTTGTGTGTTTTAAGATAGTTTTTTGTTCCTGAAAAAATGGCAGATGCACCTTTTAAGTGTGCACCAACATATCCGTTACTATGAAGAATATCTGGTAGGCAAACCGCAGCTGGATAAAAACTATAAATACCTTCCATAGAGTTTCCCTCACCGGCGGTAACGAGAGGAATACCACATTGAGATGTAACCATCCCACCGATTGTCCATGTTGCACCATAGTTCGAATACATATTAGTAAATGAAAGAGATTGCTTTTCCAATTCTCTCATATTTGGTGTCATTCCAGGGAAGACTTCGTCATTTAAATAAGTTCTTTCAAACCCTTCAGCGTAAATAATAATGAGGTTTTTCTTATCTTTGATTTCTGCAATCTCGTCGCCAGCTTTGTGAATATCTATTTTTACGCCTTGAAATTCATTAGGCTTTAAAAGAGTATAAAGATTATGTGTCAATGGACTTGAGATAATGGCCAGTAGAAGAACTACTGTAGCAAATTGTGATGCAACCTTCTTTTTCGTTATCTTATAAGTTAAGAAAATTGATAAGATGATCATTAAAGCACTTGCAATAATAATATTTGTGTACTCACCAACTCCTGCTTCTACTGTATCAAGTCTTAAGTGATAGAGGACAACATCATTTAGCCCTACACCAGTAAAGTAATTACTTACGATAAAGATATTACTCATCGTAAAAAAGATAAAAGTGAGGGAGGCCGTTATTTGTGATAATATTTTATTATTATTTTTGGAACGAAGCGTAATCGTTAGGGCAATAAGAAATAAAACAATACTTAAATAGATGTTGAAAAAATAAAACATATGAATTCCTGAAGTCTGCAATGCTTGATTATACAGGTTGTAAAAGGTGTTGAAAAGATAGTGATCTTTTCTTATAGTTCTTTCAGTCATAGGAGATGAAAAAAGTGAGCACTGGCCAACTTCCATGGAATAGATCATTGATCATTATTCCAACTTACAATGAAATCGATAATATAGAGCGTATGATTGATACGATCTTTGGAAAATACCCAGAGGTCTCACTGCTAATTATAGAAGATGGTTCACCTGATGGAACTGCAGATGTGGTTAAAAAGAAGATGGAATCAAATGAGAATCTTCATATAATTGAGCGTACTGGAAAACTTGGACTGGGTACGGCCTATATCACTGGATTTAAGTGGGCCCTCGAAAATAACTACGACTTTGTCTTTGAGATGGACTGTGACTTTTCACATGATCCAGATGCAGTTAAAGACCTTCTAGCAGCAGCACAGGAAAATGATCTTGTTATTGGTTCTCGCTATATTGATGGAATTCGAATTATCAATTGGCCATTTAGAAGACTCCTACTATCTTACTGTGCATCTATATATACGCGTTTCATGACGGGGATTCCTGTTCAGGATACGACTGGTGGCTTTAAGTGCTTTACTCGTAAGGCTTTAGAATCCTTGGATTTAGATGGGATTATCTCAAATGGATATATTTTTCAATTAGAGTTGAATTATAAAGTGTGGGCAAAGGGTTTGAGTGTTAAAGAAGTGCCTATTATCTTTTACGAACGTAGGGACGGTGAGTCAAAAATGGGAGGCGGTATCATTTTCGAAGCTTTCTTTAATGTAATTACTTTAAGATTACGAAAGATTTTTGGTATTCTCTAGAGTGCATTCGAACAAGTTCTTGAAATAATTACTTTCTTTTTGTTTTGCGTAGATCTTGTTAAGATATGAAATCATGTTTTTTACAACTAAGGCCCTATGATTACTTTACTTTTATTTTAATGCTTGGCTAATTATAAAGTGGCGTCTCTATAATGGTCTACATGTAACAGATTATCTCGTTTTGGCAGTAGGCTTTTTACTTATTTTTCTATATAGCGAAGCTATTAATAAGCTTATCAAACCAGTATTTTTGAGAGTTGGTCTTAGTATATTTCTTATTTGTCTTTATTATATCGCAGGAAAATATCATTATCGAGTCAAGACGAATTTTGATTTAGTTGTCTTTGTTTCCAACAGTTTTGGATTTAATGGGGGTTAGCACCAAGATTAATTCAGCAGGAACTTCGATGTTAAAGAATATGGGTTCTACAGCTCTTTTGGTTCAGCCATATAATGGAATTATTTTAAGTGCTGTAAAATGGCCTTATAAACTAGTTTGGCAAAAGAAGTCTGGCAGAAAACTATTATATAACTTGCTAACGGACCCAAAAGAAGAGCATCCTTTAGAAGATCAAGATGAATTAGTTACAAGTCTTTGGGATAAAATGGATTATATAATATTTACTGAGAATTATCTTATGGAGAAAAAGTCTTTAAGTAGAAAGCTACTTACTGTTTCTGAATGATGCTTCTTCTATTTTTGGAGTAAGACTTCTTAGAAAGTTATCTGTTCTACCACTGAATCTTTCAACTAAGGATTTTTCATTTCCTAGTAAATTCGTACCAAGGCCCAAGTTTACATTGAAGCCAAGTAGATGCAAAAGGGTGCTTCCGTTATCAAGAGTAGAGCCGGCTTTTGCAATACTTTGTGATCTACCGACATTATAAAAACGTAAAAGATTTCTTCTCTTTGTTTTATTAAGTAATTTACTGGCATCGTTTTTTAAGGCGAGATGATCCGAAGCTAGTATGATAATCGTATCGCTACTCCTTGGATCATTTAAGATCTCTGTAATCATATTTGAAAGATTGTAGTCAGCACACTTTATGGCGTTTAAGTATGGGTTTTTCCCATTAGCGTACTTTAGTTTGCAGTAATTGGATTTATGTCCATGGGGATAGTGAGAATCTAGTGTCGTGATAAATAATCCAAAAGGCTTGCTTTGACTTGCCAATTCTTTAAATCTCTCTTTTGCTTCAGCTAGTACGTATTCATCATATGCTCCCCACTGACTAAAATTATTCATTCCTTGATATTTCTTTTTAAAATATTTCTTTCCAATAAGTCGCGAGAATTTATGAGTATTATAAAACTTTTCGGTACTTGCAAAACTTAAGTCACCGCCTTGTATAAGCTCCATTATATAACCATGCTTACTTAAAATATCACTAATACAATTTATACCAGGCATGAATTCTTTTTTAATATTTGTCGTTGGAAAAACACCACACTGTGACGCAACCATTCCTGTCATGGTTGCATTTGTGCCGTAGACTTGGTGAATATTTGTAAAGTCGATATATGGAATATCTTTCTTTTTAAGTTCTGTTACAAGATTAGGAAAGATACTTTCATTGAAGAAGCTTCTCTCAAAACTCTCAGCGTAAATATAGATAAAGCTCTTTTTTCTTTGTGGAGGTATAATTTTAAGGTTTTTATTTTGAATATCTTCAATAGTTATATTTTTGATTTCATCGAAATGTGTATATGGCCTAACCCATTCGTAGAGATCGTGAGCCCCAGGGTTTAAACTTATTGCAAAGATACCGAGTAATGTTGCCAAAGGCACATGGTTTAATTTTGAAACTTTAATGCTCACTGAAACTATAAAAGCTGTTGAAACTATATAGATCAGTGCTCCAGCTAGTTGCGGAATAAATTCGCCATATCCCGTTCCTGTCCAACTTGTCATAAGCTGAAACTTTACAGCTTCATTAATTCCATCTCCAGTTAGGCTGTCAGCAACGATGTAGCCAGCAAAGAGAAATGTAAATATTAATATAATTGGTATTGTGTAGAAATAAGACTGCTTCTTTTTAATAGCTGTGAAATAGTAGGCTATAAATATAAGTAGTGAAACTATAAGCATTTTTTAAGTTATACCTTTATGTAATTACAGATGTTTATAAAATATATTGTATTTATTTTATAGTTGCTCTCACGTATTTACTAGTACTTATAAATTACTCCATTCCAATCTGGAATATTTCATTTCATTAGTGAAAAAAATCAGATTTTTCACTATCTAAAGTTTATTTATGCTCTATCAAATACTTAACAAGAACGCTTATTGATACTTTTTACATTGATAATGAAAAAAATTTATTGGCAATGTATGAACAGTGATCAACAAAAAAGCGAATATGAGGGAGAAGCAAAATGGACAAGGTTTTTTTAGAAAGACCTTCGGTTAACGAGGTTTTGCGGGATAAGATCAGAAAATACAAGAAAGAGCATTCCCGCTTAAGTAGTAATCAAATCGCTCGAAGATTGGGGCTTCCACCTTCGACATTCCACCGCCTTGAAATGGGTGACGTTAAAAATCCAGGACTCGACATTTGTGTAACAGTCCTCAATGGCCTTGCCAGTAAAAAGGACACGGCGGAATTCGTACGCGAGTACTTCCCTGAGGTGCATGAAAGTCTTTATGGGTATTTTGATGAAGTATCAAAACTTAAAGAATATGGTCCTGATACCTTAAGTTATTTCAGAGAGAAGCCTACTTATAAGATAATGTTATGGGCTAGTAGTAAGTTTGGAGTAAGTGAGAACGATATTCTACAAGAGTATGGAAGATCTGGTCATAAGACCTTTATGAAGTTAGCTGCTGATGGAGTTATTAAAAACAAAAATGGGCGATTCTTCATTACCGAGGATGTTAGGCGACTTGGACTATTCACAGCTTCGAAAGTCCAAATGATGATTTATGAAGAAATGTCTGAAGAAGCATTGATGACAAATAGGGTACAAAAATGTACGACATCTGTTTGGGTTGAGTCATTAAATGCTGAAAAAGTAATACCAAAACTTAGAGAATTAACTGATGAATATAATTATATGGTCAATAAGATTATGACAAATCCAGAAAACTTTGGAGAAGATCTGATTGTACATTCATCATTATTAAAAAGATTATAAGGAAAAAATATGAAAGCTTTATTAATTATCTTAATTTTTAGTTCAAGTTTTTTTGTAAGAGCGAATACTATAGGGGTTCATAAAAATACGATATCAAGAAGCGGAAATGCTGTAGATGATTGGAAAATTGATTATAGAAGTGGAAATGCAAATGACGACTGGAAAACTCTACCTATAATTGAACTTCGCGGTGGAGTAGTTGGAGACATAGATACACTAAGAAATTTAAACAATATAGGTGATTTTAATCTTGATTCTGAATCAGATAGATGGATTTTAAGAACAAGGTCTAGATTGTTAAGTGTTAGGGATATAGAATTGGTTGATAAGTTTGAAACTAAGCAATTTGAAGTTAAAAAAGTAAGCAATAGACTGAAAAGGTTAAACGACATAGTTGATCAGAAGTATTTAGAATCTATTGTAAAAAGAAGTGTGAAGTTTAAGGATTACAATATAAAAGACTTTGAATATTGATTAAATATGCGGCGACTTTTAAAAGTCGCCTTTTTATTTACAGTAATCGATTTCAAGTAAATTGTGATCCTCAGAAGAAAATTTATAACGCTCAGTTATAATTTCATTGTTAAAAGGATTCCTGAAATAATGTTTTTCAATGCTATTAATATTTTGTGTTGTAGTTATATAATTATATTTGGATGGTATTTGTGACGCTAGCTTGTGCCCGAAATACACTTTTGTTCTAGGTATATAGTGTTTCACAGGATATGTATTATCTATTGTATTTACATTCAATTCTTGAATTTTATTATCGAAAATAATTGAAGTTTCGATGTCTTTAAAAACAATGTCATTACCTCTTTTGAAACATATTAAAGACTTTTTAAACTTAAAGTTATCTTTATTAAATGTAATTCTTTCTTTTAGCTCAGGAAGATCATTTTCTGGAAATGAAAATGCTAAATAGCCGATTTGGTAAACAGCGTCAGTACCTATTTGATAACTAAGTTCCTCTATTTTTGAAAGAATATTAATACTTCTTTGTTCACCATTTAGAGAAATCCCTTCGTACAATTCAATTTCGTTATGTTTCTTTGTAAGAAAACCAATTGATTTACCGTTTTGAGAAATTAGGGCACCGTCGCGGACGCCTTCGCAATTTTTGATGTTAAGAAGTTGTGACTCGTTATCAAATGAGTTGGCATAGGCAAGGGATGCGTATGTAAGTTCACAATCTTGAGATTGAAGCTCGCCTAGTTCATTGAAATAGTTAAGTTGAACTTCGTTATTATCAATTTCTGGAAGTTCAATATT
This sequence comes from Halobacteriovorax sp., assembly GCF_048381875.1. Taxonomy (NCBI): domain Bacteria; kingdom Pseudomonadati; phylum Bdellovibrionota; class Bacteriovoracia; order Bacteriovoracales; family Halobacteriovoraceae; genus Halobacteriovorax; species Halobacteriovorax sp. The sequence goes on from NZ_JBLXBP010000004.1 coordinate 9,569, forward strand.
TGCTGTATTAGGTATTTCTTTTTCGAGGTTAAGTTTTAAGATCTTGTCTCCGAATTCATTTGAGAGCTCATCTTCGACAGATGTAACCTTGATTAGTTTGCCGTCTGTTGTTTGAATATTGAATGCCTCATTTTCTGTGGCACAATTTTCTGAAATCAAAACTTCGCTTTGAGATTTTACGATTCCCGAACAAGTAAGTTTCTTCTTTTCTGTTTTAACAGCAACAATTCCCTCTGGGCACTCGTGGCCATCGCAGAAGTTTCCTAATTTTGGATTGAGAATTGTTCTGTCGTTTGAGATTCCACCTAGCGTCTCCTCACTTTGAGAAGCTATATTATTGATCGCTTTTTTCGCATCATCAGAACATGACGTTACTGTAAAAGCTAGGATCAGAATGATTGGTGCAATTAACTTATTCATATTGGTAATTTATCGAAAAAATGAACGCTTATGGGCTTTAGTGAAATTTATTTATAGGGTGTACAATTTTGGTACGTCGATACTTTTCGAATTAATCGTAAGTTACGCTCGATGCTGAGTAAAATACAGTCTTTTTGGCCATGTTATTTATGTAGAACTTTTCTTCTCTTGGCCAGTAAATAGCTAATTATCTGGAATCACATAAATGCAATCTTTATGATCATAAGCTATAAGTGCTAAGTTGCTAAATGTTCGAAAAGTATCGACGTACCCCCTAGAAAAAGTTCTCGATATACTACGTAGGTAAAAGTCTGCTGGAACCCTATGGCCAAGTATGGTAAATCAGGAACATGGAAAAGCAGGATTCTCGAGATATTGCATATATGCGTATGGCACTTGATTTGGCCAAGAAAGGTGAGGGGCAAACGTCACCAAACCCAATGGTTGGAGCAATTATTGTAAAAGATGGAATTATCTTAGGTAAGGGTTGGCATAAAAAAGCGGGCCTACCTCATGCTGAGCCAGAAGCAATCTCAGATGTCCGCGACTATCATAAGGCAGAGCTAAAAGGTGCAACGATCTACGTTACCTTAGAGCCATGTTGTCATACAAAGAAAAGAACACCTCCTTGCACTAACGCAATTTTAAAACACGGCTTTTCAAGAGTCGTTGTGGCCTGCCTTGATCCTAATCCTGAAGTCGCAGGAAATGGAATTAAGATTCTCGAGTCTGCAGGTATTGAGTGTAAAGTTGGAGTACTTGAAAAAGAGGCCCGTGAACTTAATGAAGTATTCTTTAAGTCTATGACTAAAAGGCTACCTTATATTCACCTTAAACTTGCTCAAACATTAGATGGAAAGTTATCAACAATTACAGGTGATTCGAAGTGGATAACAGATGAAAATGCACGCAAGATGGTTCACGCTTATCGTAAGAAATATGATGCAGTCATGGTTGGCCGAAAAACTCTAAATAATGATGACCCAAGTTTAAATATTCGTTTTGGCCTAGATGAAAGTGGAAAAATTCCTTTTCGAATTGTGATGGGCTCAATTTCTAAAATGGATCCATTATCAAAGATCTTTAATGACGAATATACACATAAGACAATTATCATAACTACGGGGGCCGATTACCAAGGCGCGGCGGATGATGTAGTTAAATTCTTTACTGATAAAAAAATTAGAATAGTCTTTGCTAAAAGTGATGAGAATGAAGTTGTCATTGAAGATGCCTTTGCTCAGTTAAAAGCAATTGGTGTTCATTCAATTTTAGTCGAAGGTGGAGGGATGCTTGCTTCCTCAATCTTAAAGAAAAAGCTTGCAGATAAGATGACAATCTTTGTTGCACCAAAAATTCTTGGAGATGGAATCGGTTATTATGATGAAAAATTAGATTCAATGGCCGACGCTTTAAACTTTGATAATGTAGCAGTTAAAAATATTGGTTCTCAAGCAATGTTTGAGATCGACCCGAGGTCATAGTGTTTACAGGACTAGTAAAAGAAATAGGAAAAGTCGTAAGTGTTCGCTCAAATGCGGAAGGCAAACTTATTGAAGTAAGTTCAAAAGAACTTCTTCCAGAGATTGCTATTGATGATTCAGTATCTATCAATGGAGCATGCCAAACAGCTGTGAAACTAACGGACTCAACATTTGTCGTTCAAACAGTTCATACGAGTCTGGAAAAGACCACTCTAGGAAGTCTTCGTACTGGTGATGAAGTTAATCTGGAATTAGCACTTCGTGCTACTGATCGCTTGGGTGGTCACATTGTACAAGGCCATGTTAACGACGTTGGGCAAATTATCCAAATTCAAAGTCGTGGTAATAATTATTTAGTGACTATTAAAGTAAGTCCAAAGCAAATGAAATATATTGTAAAAGAAGGATCTATTACGATTGATGGAATCTCTCTAACTGTTGCGGACGTTTTTAAAGCCGATTGTTCATTCCAACTTTCAATTATTCCACATACTTGGCAGAACACTGTCTTACGAAATCGTAGAGTGCAAAGTCTTGTAAATATTGAAGTTGATATCCTTGGAAAATATATTGAAAACTTGCTTTTTAATGGTGCTAGACGTAGTAATGGTGCGAGCACACATAATTTGGAGTCCTTTTTAAATGATTGAATTTGATACTATTGAAGAAGCCATTGAAGATATTCGTCTCGGTAAGATGGTTATTGTTATCGATGATGAAAACCGTGAAAATGAAGGAGACTTCATCATGGCGGCAGACCGTATTACGCCAGAAGCAATTAACTTCATGGCAACAATTGGACGCGGTTTAATATGTACACCGATTACAAAATCACGTGCACAGGAATTAGAGCTACCACTTATGGTTGCGCAAAATGATTCTGTTCATCATACAGCATTTACTGTTTCAATTGATGCCGCAAATGGTGGTACGGGTATTTCTTGTCAGGATCGTGCTTTAACAACAAATCTTTTAACAAATAAGAATACAAAAGCTTCAGACTTTATGAAGCCGGGACATATATTTCCATTAATTGCAAAAGATGGTGGAGTGCTTGAAAGAGATGGCCACACAGAAGCAGCTGTGGATTTAGCGCGACTTGCTGGTTGTTATCCTGCAGGAGTTATATGTGAAATCATGAGTGCAGATGGAACGATGGCCATGGCACCAGAATTGGCAAAAATTGCTAAAGAGCACGATTTAAAATTTATAACAATTAAAGACTTAATAAAATATAGACGTGAACATGAGGCGCCTTCAAAAGGTGTCACAGATTTAGGAGAAACACATGCCTAGAAATTTAGAAGGTAACTTAAATGCATCAGGGAAAAAATTTGCTATTGTTGCTGGCCGTTTTAACGAGCTAATTACAAGTAAGTTATTAGGTGGTGCAATTGATTGTATTAAAAGACACGACGGAGACGTTGAAGATATGGATATTGCTTGGGTTCCAGGCGCATTTGAAATCCCACTTGTAGCACAAAAGTTAGCGGCTTCTAAAAAGTATGACGCTGTTATTACTCTTGGTGCTGTTATTCGAGGATCAACTCCACACTTTGATTTTGTTTCAAATGAAGTTGCAAAAGGTATCTCAAAAGTTTCACTTGATACTAATGTACCAGTAACTTTTGGTGTTCTTACTGTCGATACAATTGAGCAAGCAATTGAAAGAGCAGGAACGAAGGCCGGTAATAAGGGTTGGGAAGCAGCGATGTCAGCAATTGAGATGGCCACTTTACTTGGTTCAATTGAATAAGAAAAATTACATTCAGATAAAAAATAAGGCCACTAATAATAGTGGCCTTTTTTATGGAAAAACGAAAAATGATTAAAAACTCTATCGGTGTGTGGTTAGAGCTTCGAGGTCTAAATTATAGTTAAACATGATTCTTGTCAGGTTAATAAATCCTGAATTAAAAGATAGAATGATAAAGAAAAATTGATGCAGCACTTGCTGCATTTAAATGTGCAACATAGTTTGTGATAGGAATAAAAAGTTTTTTATCGCAAGCATCTATAACTTCACGATCCATTCCATTTCCCTCATTACCAATAATTAGACATGTTTTTTGCGGATATTTAAAATCATGAATTGAAATTGCACCTTCTTCATTCGCCGTGGCAATAACTGTATACCCTAGTTCTTGAAGCAGTGAGATATCGTTAATAAGGTTAAGTGATTTCGCAACACGCGCTTCAAAAGCATTACCCATTGATACTCTTATGCAACGTCTTAAATAAGGCGATGCGCTTTTAGCATCATAAATAATACTATCAAAGCCAAAGGCCATCGCTGCACGAGTCATTGTGCCGACATTTTCTGGTGATGTAACACCGTTAAATATAATGATACGATCACCAAGCTCTTTTATATTTAGAAGTCCACTTGTTCTAACCTTTGCAAGAATCCCATGATGTAATTTAATACCCGTTATATTTTGAAGTTCTTCTTTTGTTTTTATAAAGACTTGATCGCACTTATCATCAATAAGCTCTTTATTGCGTTCATAAAATTCTTGAGTTGCAATAATTTTTTCAACTTGGTGTTTTGATCTAAGTGCCTTGCAAACAACTTTCTCAGTTTCAGCAATACAGTAGTTATCTTTAATTAAATTCTTATCTTTAAGATTATAGAATTCATCAATCATTTTAAGATCCCCTTAAGAAAGCTTCCGGTATGTGACTCCTTACACTTTGCAACTTCCTCTGGTGTTCCTGTGGCGACAATTGATCCACCTCTGTGGCCACCTTCTGGGCCAAGGTCTATAAGTTCATCTGCAACCTTAAGTACGTCAAGATTGTGTTCAATAATAATAACGGAGTTATTACTATCAACTAGATTGTTAATGGCCTTTAAAAGAACATTAATATCTTCGAAATGCAGTCCTGTGGTTGGTTCATCTAATACATATAATGTATGACCTTTTGTAGACTTTGCTAATTCTCTTGCAAGCTTTAGTCTTTGGGCCTCTCCACCAGAAAGGGTAGTTGCAGGCTGTCCAAGAGTCATATAACCAAGGCCTACATCATTCATTGTTTTTAGGATACGTCCCAATCGTCTATGGTTTTTAAAAAACTCATATCCTTCTTCAATTGTCATTTCTAAGATGTCAGCTACTGATTTACCCTTATATAAAACCGAAAGTGTTTCGTTATTATAACGTCGTCCATTACATTCATTACATGTTACATAGACATCTGGTAGGAAGTGCATTTCAATTTTTTGTACACCATTACCTTCACATTCTTCACAGCGTCCACCTTTAACATTAAAGCTAAATCGCCCAGGTTTATATCCTCTAATTTGCGACTCATTAGTTGCCGCAAATAACTTTCTTACATCATCAAATAGTCCAGAGTAAGTTGCTGGGTTAGAATGTGGTGTTCTTCCAATCGGAGATTGATCTAATTCAATAACAGTTTTAATTTCATCTAGGCCTGTGATTGATTTGTAATTTGCCTTTTCATAGATTGAACGATTTGCTCTTGATAGGTGGCTTTTTACTGCTGGTATTAAAACTTCGTGAATTAGAGTTGATTTACCTGAGCCTGAAACACCGCTAACACAAACTAGCCCTCCTAGTGGGAAATTTACATCAATCTTTTTAAGATTATTATGTTGAGCACCTTTCAATTTAATATGTTTTGTTAATTTTCTTCTTTCTTGTGGGATCGGTATCGTTTGCTTGTGATTTAAATAATCAGCAGTAAGTGATTTCTTCTTTAGAAATGCTTTTGATGTGGCATGGGCAACAACTTCTCCACCATGTAAACCGGCACCAGGGCCCATATCAATTATATAATCACTTGCCTTCATTGTGTCTTCATCGTGTTCTACGACAAGTACTGTATTTCCGAGATCTCTTAATTCTTTTAAAGTCTGTATTAATCGAACGTTATCTCTTTGATGGAGTCCGATACTTGGCTCATCAAGAACATAGAGAACTCCTGATAGCGCTGATCCAATTTGTGTGGCAAGACGAATACGTTGTGATTCCCCACCGCTTAGGGTTCTAGCTGAACGATTAAGGGTTAGATAATCAAGTCCAACGTCATTTAAGAACTTTAGTCGAGAAGTGATTTCAGTTAATAACTTTGCCCCAATCTTTTCTTTGATTCCTTCAAGCTTAAGTTCTTTAAAGAAGTCGTATGTTTCACTAAGGGGAATATCACATAATTCTATAATATTTTTTTCAGCAATTTTCGTACTAAGGGCAATTGTATTAAGACGCTTTCCTTCACACTCTGAACATTTTTGAACTTTCATGCTCTTTTCGAGCTCAACGCGTACTCTTTCAGATGTGGATTCTTTATATTTCTTATTGAGCCAATTTATTAGACCAGGAAATGGCTTTGAAAATTCAAAGTTTGAATTCTCTGACTTAAATTTATAAGTATAAACCTTATCTGTTCCCTCTGATAAAATCTTAAATATCTTCTTTGGCATTTTTGAAAGAGGCTGTTTAATATCGAAGCCTTCTTCTTTTAGCATGCACTCGACCATTTTATAGAGAAAGTTATTTTTCTTTGTCAGTAGAGGAATTGCCCCTTTTAGAACAGGTAAGGAGTCATCAAAGATTAACTCACTTAAGACAAATTCTTTTGATTCTCCTAGACCATTACACTTAGGGCATGCTCCAACAGGTGAATTAAATGAGAAGAGTCTTGGTTCTAAATCAGGAAAGACTTCACCTGTATCATGAGACATATTGATTTCTGAGTATGTGTGAAATTCATCATCAATCATAACGTGGATGATCCCCATCCCTAATTTTAGGCCAAGTTCAACAGAGTCTGTTAGACGTTTTTCGATGTCCGGCTTTACAAGGATTCGATCAATTACAACAAGAATTTCATCGCTGGCCTTGAGTGACTTTATTTCGCTACTATCAAGTAGCATGATTTCATCATTTACTATAAATCGTGAAAATCCCATCGAAAGATACTTGGCCATTTGTTGCTCTAATTCTTTCTTTGTTTCATCAGTTATTTCTACCGTAATATGAAGTTTGGTTTTTTCAGGTAACTCCATTAAATCTCGAGTGATTTGACCTGGAGTATAGCTTATAACTTTTTCTCCATTATTTGGGTCGTAGAGATCTCCAACTCTTGCATAGAGAACTCTCATATAGTCATAGACTTCAGTTATTGTTCCAACAGTTGAGCGTGGATTCTTATTAGTTGTTTTTTGATCAATTGCAATTGCTGGGGATAGCCCTGTTATTGACTCTACATCTGGAGCTTGTTGCTGACCTAAGAATTGCCTTGCATAAGATGAGAGTGATTCGATATATCGACGTTGTCCTTCAGCATAGACAGTGTCAAAGGCAAGTGAGCTTTTACCAGATCCAGATGGCCCAGTGATGACTGTTAATTTGTTCTTCGGAATATCAATCGTTACGTCTTTCAAATTATGAACACGTGCTTTTACAATTTTAATTTCATCTTTCATTTTCTATACCTTTAGGGCAAGTTTTAATACGTAGTAACAGCCCATATAGTTAGCACAATCTTTTCCATAAAGATCGAAGGCCGTGCCATGGTCAACACTAAGTCTTAGAAATGGTAAGCCTAGTGTGATATTTGCACCTTTTGATTTGAACATTGTTTTAAATGGTGCAAGTCCTTGGTCGTGATACATATACACAAATAATTTATCATGAGCAAAGCAGTCATTAATAAAAAGTCCATCAGCAGGTAGTGGACCACTGACTTTCTGTTTAACTGTTAAGCCTTTGATGGCATTTGTGACTTCTTTTTCCTCATCACCGAGTATACCACCTTCACCGGCATGTGGGTTGATACCACTTATGATAATTTCATTTAAATTGCCGAAGTATTTTGTGTAGTTATCAACGCAGATATTGATTTTTTTGTGAATAAGATCAGAATTTATTTTGGTAGGAACTTCTTTAAGAGGTATATGATCTGTAATAAGTAAGACGTTTGCCTCATATGACTTAAAGAACATAACGATATTCTCGTTGTCATATCTCTTTCTAAAGTACTCTGTATGGCCTGATACATTTTTACCATTAAAGAATAATTCATCCTTTGTGGTTGGCATTGTAACTAATATATCGTTTGGCCCACATATATTACATGCAAGCTCTAAAGCATTGTGAGAATAGGGAGCCTTCACAGCTGTATAGCTAAGAGATGAAGGAAGCTCTTTTGTAAATTCTTCACCAACAAAGAGATGAAATTGTTCTTGTTGTGCCGATGATAGAAGAGAGTAGGCTTTTAAGAAAACCTCAAGGCCAATTCCCTTCTCATGTCCAGCTGTTACATAGATCATTAGTATGTTTTAACGTAGTGATTCGACTTTTCTCTTTCAAACCACATTTTTGTAACTTCCTTTGCCTTTCTCTCATAGATTTTGGCACGGATTTGTGGTTTTGATTGTTGATAAAGTGATGATTCAACAACATCACGTGTTTTTACGTAGAAAATATGTGTGGCACCCATCATCTCAATTGGTTGAGTGAATTCACCTTCTTGTGTTTTATTTAAAAGACGTTGCAGCTTCTCTGTTAGGCCATCAGCTGTAATGTCTCCTAGAGTTGATGTTTCGATCGAACCATACTCATTTGGAAGTGGTCCACCTTTTTGGAATGATTGCATCGACTTTCTAAAATGCGCATACTTACTCTTTGGTACAATTGAAGGATCAATTGAGAAGTCCACAAGTGTATAACGATATGAAACAGTCTTATTATTTACATTTTGCTTAAAGAATTCATTCTTTATCTCTTGTTCACTTACAGAGATGAGAGGAATAATAACAACTGAATTAAAATGATTAAATTCAATTGCTTCTTTGTTAAGTTCAAAGAATTCGTTAAAATTTGTATTATTCTTTTTTAAGAATGAAATTAGATCTGCACGACTAAGCCCAAGGCGTTGTTCTTTTCTTTTAATTTCTTTCTCAACTGTAGCGTCTGAAATTACATATCCTTGCTCAGCAAGTGTAGAGCGGATGATGAATTTTCTTATAAATAACTCAGCAATTTCTTTATCAGTGAAATTTTCTTGTTTGTAGATAAAAGGAGAAATGTTTTGACGAATAGGGAGCGATTTTTTAACTCGATCGATCATTGATTTTGTAATGATATGATCATCAACAACGGCCGCTATTTTATCAAGAAGTTTTGCATTGATATTTAATGTTGAAAAAGTAAGGGCCAGTAATAAAAAAAGCCTCATGAACACCTCTATTTATCGTTCTTAGTATCATTATTTACTAGAACAATAATTTATCGTGCCCATGAGGCTTGTGCAAATTATTTGCGCTATTTACTTTAGTTTTTCGTCTAAAATTTTAATTTTTGCTTTTTTACGTAAGTTCTCGAAATAATTAGCAATGATTTTATCTCTCTTTCTATCGTAAACAAACTTTTTATAAACACCCATATTGATCTCATCAAATTTCTTAACTCCTAGAACCTTTACAACATGGTAACCAAGTTGAGTTCTAACAGGGCGTGTAATGTATCCATCTTTTTGGCCTTTAATTGCTGCAAAGTATTCAGGTGCCATAAAGAATGCTGGTTGGTACCCAAGGTCACCACCTGTATGAGCATTTGGCGCTTGAGAATACTTATTAGCTAATTCAGCAAATTTAGTTGGCTCTTTTGTAACTTCTGAATGAATTTCAAAAATTTTCTTTTGTGCTGCTTCAATCTCATTTTGAGATGGGGCAACGCGAACTCTTAGAAGAATATGAGCAGTACGATATTCAGGATATTCTTCATAGAATTTTTTAACATCCTTATCTGTCACTTTAATTTTCTTAAATTCATCTTCAAGATCTTTAGAAACTTGTGCGTTAAATAAAACTTCATTCATTTTTCTTTTAACGTCTGGATCATTTTGAAGCTTTGCTTTTCTTGCTTTTTCTAAACCTAGTTTCTTATTGATAAGATCAGTTAGTACACGCTTCATTGTTACTGGGTCTTCAGAGACAACATATTTATTAAGAAGATACGCTTGATCAAGCTCTTCTTTTGTTATCTTTTCGCCATTAACTTCTGCAACGATCTTTTTAGGGGCAGCTTGAGCTCCTAAAGTGATTAGTAAACCAAGAATGATTTTACCGAACATATTGATATCCTTTTCAAATTATTGAAATTTAGTTCCTTCTTTATCTTAATTGTACCAAATTTATTAAAAACTTATAAATTTCACTAAGATGGAACTATTTTTTCCGCAATTTCCTGACAGAACTCGACTAAAGAGCTCGGAGATATCGTCGTTTTATTGGTAAAAATCAACTTAAAGTCTGGTGTGAAACGATATTTACGTGGCATACCAAGAAAATTGTTTAAAATATTATTTCTAAGCTCTTCATTGGCCTCAACCATGTCGCGATCAAATTGAAAAATGATTGAATTATCCATAAGTTGAGCAGATTTTATTCCACATGGCATCAGATATGAACGTGCTTCAAGAATTGCTATCAATTGATTAAATTCTTCAGGACCTGGCCCGTAGATATCAAAGATTGTTTCTTTTAGAGCTGTGATTTCATCAATTGATGTGGAGTTTGATAGTTGCTTGTAATATTTAAGTCTCTCACTCGACTCACTGATAAAGTGAGCTGGAATGAATGCCGCAAAAGGAGTATTGATTTCAATATCCTTTTTGATGATTTTCTTTTCTCCTCGCAATTCTTGAATGGCCTCAGTTAAAAGTTCCATATAAAGTTCGAGACCAATTGCTTCGATATGCCCTGATTGGTGAGCACCAAGTATATCTCCGGCACCGCGAATCTCAAGATCACAATTTGCAATTTGAAAACCACTTCCCATGTCTGCATAAGTTTGTAGAGCTTTTAATCGTTTGGCCGCAACCTCTGTAATATTGCGATTATTTGGAACAACAAAGTAACAATAAGCTTTTTTATCAGAGCGTCCAATGCGTCCACGTAATTGGTGTAATTGAGCAAGGCCATATCGATCGGCACGATCCACAATCATAGTATTTGCATTTGGAATATCAATTCCAGATTCGATGATAGTTGTGGAAATTAGGATCTGGTAAGCACCGTTATAAAAAGCAGAGATGCGTGATTCAAGCTCTTTTTCCGGTAGCTGTCCATGAGCGTAAACGATTTTGGCATCCGGTACTAGCTCTCTAATATATGCAGTATAGTTTTCAATATCTTGAACTCGATTGTGAACAATAAAAACTTGTCCACCTCGTTTAAGTTCTCGATTAATTGCCGACTGTATAGTGTGATCGTCTTCTTTTATAAGATAAGTTTTAATCGACTGCCTTCTTGGTGGGGCGGTCTTAATTAAAGCAAGATCTTTTAAACCTAAGAATGAAAGTTGTAGTGTTCTAGGAATTGGTGTTGCAGTTAGAGTTAAGAAATCAACTGATGATTTTAAAAGTTTTAATTTATTCTTATGGGCAACCCCAAAGCGTTGCTCTTCATCAACAACAACAAGTCCTAGGTCTTTAAATTTGATCGTTTTACCGAGGAGCTTATGTGTTCCAACGATAATATCAATTTCACCCTTTTCAAGTTTTTCTTTTGTTTCTTTTTCATCTTTACCAGTTTTAAAACGTGATAAGTAATCGATACGAACAGGGAACTTCTCAAATCTTTTAACAAATGAATTATAATGCTGAAGAGCTAGAACTGTTGTTGGAACTAGTATTGCAACTTGTTTTCCATCAAGTACTGCTTTAAAAGCTGCACGCATAGCAACTTCCGTTTTTCCAAATCCAACATCTCCACAAACAAGAAAGTCCATTGCAGACTTTGCCTGCATTTTATCAATTACTGAATCAATAGCATTTTTCTGATCAGGAGTTTCATTAAATGGAAATGATAACTCAAACTCTTTATAATCATGATCAGGTGGTGAAAATGAAAAGGCTTGTGTTGACGCCCTTTCTGCTTGTAACTTTAAAAGATCAAAAGCTAGTTTTTTTACAGAGTCTTTAGCACGTGCTTTAAGCGCAGAGAATTTATTTGTCCTTAAACTATCGACATTGACCTTGACCTCACCACCAGCGTGCTTTTGGATAAGGTTCATTTTATAGATAGGAACAAAAACTTTATCGTTACCTTTATATAGAATGACAAGGTAGTCGGATTTTGAACCGCCAATATCCATGGCCTCAAGGCCTAAGTATTTTCCAATACCATGTTTAGAGTGGATGACATAGTCGCCTTCTTTTAGTGATGCTAATTGTTCAGCAAAGAGATCAATATCTTTAATCTTAGAAACTTTTGCTTTATCTCGACGAATAGCAAAGAGATCACTGTCTGAGATAACTAGTAATTTGTCGCTAGGGTAATAGAATCCCTCAGTCAGTTTAAAATTAATAAAATCAATTCTACTTTGTATTTCACCAGACAATTCAAACATTTCAATTAAATGTTTGATCTCATTTTTTGAATTATCATTTTGAATTGTAAAAATAATTTTACCTGAATATTTAAAGTCGTTTTTTAAATAATCAAATAATCCAGATAAGAATTCTTTTTTTGAATGATAATTAATATCAAACTTAGAGATATACGACTTAAAAGGTGTAAGACCTAGATCCACTACATTAGTATCATGATCAATTTGAGCATTAATATTTAGATGATTTAAATTAAGAACATTCTCTTTACGTAAACGATCGATAGTTGATAAGTCATAGAAATATTCTGGTGAAGGAAGTAGTTCTTCAGTTTCTTCAAAATCTGTTGATAATTCATCATAATAATTTGTGAGATTGTCTTCTGTATTATCTCGATCAAAAACGATAGTTAACCAGTTCTCATCAATATAATCGAGTAATGATTCTGTTTCATTTGGTTTAAAAAATAATGGTGTGTAGACGGGGTGATTTTCAAAGAGCATTCCGTTTGAAAGTTTTGAAAATAATTCATTTCTAGCTTCAAGAAGTTCTCTTTGATTGGCCCTTGGTCTTGGTAGATTATCGCGAAGATTATTTGAATAATGAGATTCACAAAAAATCGAAGGGCCTGGAGTAATTGTTAAGCTTTGAACTTTTTTGTCTTTAATTGTTTTTAAAGTCTCTTTATCGATTTCAAAAATTTCCTCAATCATTTCATCAAAGTAGTGAATACGTATAGGGTGCATTCCTACTGGATAGATATCAAAGATTTCACCTTTTTTAGAAAATGTACCTTGCTCTTCAACAGTGAATGAAGAAGTGTAGCCAAGTGATACTAATTTTCCTGCCAATTCATCAGGAGAGATAATATCTGATTCTTCAATTTTAAAAGTTGTTTCATTAAAAAATTCTTTTGGAGGTACTTTTAAAGATAATGCTTCTATTGATGTAATGACTGTTAGCTCACTACTTTTTCTTGATATTATTTTTTTTAATGCTGAGTGTCGGGCAAGTTGTGCACTTTCTGATGAATACATTCCAGAATATGGTGATGCGTCAAGCCCAGGATAAAAAACAAGATTTATTTTTAAAAAACTAGATTTTACTAATTCATAATACTGTTCAGCTTCATCTTGATTTTCGAAAATCAATAAATTTGGTGGATGGTCATAGCTCTTATTTTGATTAAGTAAAAACTTGAAGAACGCCCAGTACTCCCTGTTTATACCATCAATAGTGAGGTCATGTTGCTTGGTGTCTAACCAAGATAATAGCTTTGTGCGCAGTGGTGTAAATAAATCCATGTCGTTTTTTAACATAATTTCATGTCATGAAAAAGAATTTATGCATTGGCCCATGCGTTACTAAATAGAAGATATTACTCAAAAAAAGAAGGGCCAATTTATTTCCAAAGTGCTAGTAATCGTGTAATATTTGGAAACTTACTTTACTTATACATGGAGAATTATCGATGTCGCAGAACTTTGACGTCTATATGCCGGTGTTAATTTTAGCAGTCGTGGCAGTAGTGGCTTTTGTTGGTACATTGCTTGTTGGTCGTTTAGTAAGACCAAATAATCCAACGGAACTTAAGCAAACACCTTATGAATGTGGTGAGGAGCCAACAGGCGCAGCGTGGTCAAACTTTAATGTTCGTTTCTACGTTATTGCCTTAGTCTTTCTTATCTTCGACGTAGAGGGCGCTTTGATGTTTCCGGTGGCAACAGTTTATAAAAACTTCGTCGACATTGGACAAGGTGGTGCAGTTCTTGGATCACTACTAATGTTCATCATTATTCTAAGTTTAGGTTTAGTTTATTGCTGGAAAAAGGGTGACCTTGATTGGGTTAAGTCTTATGAAGCAAATATAGATGGGAAGGATAAATAATGAATGAAACGATAGTATCGTATTTATCACAAGCTCCTGGCTTTTCTATGGCCGTTGATGGTTTATCAAAGCTATTAGGTTTTGATGCAACTGGAGTTGTAACTTTTTTAATCTTCTTAGTTTTTTCACTTGTGATTGTTGGTGCACTTTCTGCAGTAGGTGGTCTTGGGACTTATGCTGAAAGAAAGATCTCTGCCGATCTACAAATGAGACAAGGTCCAAACAGAGTTGGTCCTTTTGGTATCCTTCAGTTTTTAGCTGATGGTGTGAAGATGCTTTTAAAAGAAGATGTTGTACCACGTGATGCAGATAAATTTATGTTTAATCTGGCACCGATGATGGCACTTGTTGGTGTATTCATGTCACTAGCAGTTGTACCATTTTCAAGTGGCTTTACTCTTACGCATTTAAACGTTGGTGTTTTCTACTTAGTAGGTGTTAGTTCACTTGTTGGTGTTGCAATCTTTCTTGGTGGTTACGCTTCAAACTCAAAGTGGTCAATGCTTGGTGGTATGAGAGGTGCTTCACAAATTATTTCTTATGAAGTTCCAGTAACACTTTCGCTTCTTGCAATTGTTGTAATGACAGGTTCTCTTTCATTTAAGGGAATAACGGAAGCTCAAGGTGGTCTACCTCATCAGTGGTTTGTTCTACACAATCCATTTACTTTTATCGGTTTCTTTATTCTTTTCATTGGTGTTTTAGCTGAGACAAACAGAGCGCCATTTGACCTTCCGGAAGCTGAGTCAGAACTTGTTTCTGGTTACCATACAGAATTCACAGGTATGAAGTTCGCATTCTTCGCACTTGCAGAATATATTGAAGTATTTGTTGTTTGCGGTGTTGTTGCTGCTCTTTTCCTTGGTGGTTATCAAGTACCATTTGGACTTGGCACAGGTGAATTCGTAAACAAACTAGTTCCAGCCGCACATCCTATGATTGGAAAACAAGTTGGAAACTTCTTACAGCTTGGTTCTTTTGTAACTAAGACTTTACTACTTTACTACGTTGTAATCTGGATTAGATGGACACTACCAAGAATGAGAGTTGACTCTCTAATGGTACTTTGTTGGAAATATTTAACTCCAATTGCACTATTTAACTTAATTGGTTGTGCTGTATGGCTTTATCTATTTAATGGTAAGTCAATGTGGGCAATCCTTGGAAAAGTAATCGCATCTGCATCAGCTGGTGCGGGCGGACACTAATATTTAAGGATATTTGAGATGTTTATTAACACAATGTTTTTAATTTCAGCTGCGGCAACTATTATAGGAGCATTCCTAGTCGCCGTTTCTAAAAATTTAATGCATGCATGTATTTTCCTTCTACTTTCTCTTTTTGGAGTAGCTGGGCTTTATGCAACTCTAGGTGCTGACTTCTTAGCAGCAACTCAGTTAGTTGTTTATGCAGGTGGTGTTGTAATTCTTATGCTATTTGCCATCATGTTAACTGGTGGTATTGAACAAGCTTTTAATAAGTTTGGACTTAAGAAAGTTGCAGCCATGGGAACAACAAAAACTTATGCAACAGCAGGCTTTATGATGATTGTTATGAGTTTTGTTCTAATGAAGATACTTGCACCAGTTCTTAAAGTTCAAAAGCATGTTGAGCTTGAAGGTATTAAGCCAACAGTAAATGAGATTGGAACTAAATTAATTACAGACCATGTTTTAGCTTTCGAAATTTCTTCGATTCTTCTACTCGGTGCACTTGTTGGTGCAGCTGTAATTTCTAGACCAAGGAGAATTAGAAAATGATTTCACTAACATCATACTTGTTAATTTCTTTTTTCTTATTCTTGGCCGGTGTTGCGGTTATGGTTGCAAGAAAGAATATTATTGCAATCATGCTAGGAATTGAATTAATTCTAAACGCTGCAGGTTTAAACTTTGCGGCTTATACAAGATTTGCAAACCAGAATATTGACGGTCATATAATGTCATTATTCATTATTGTTATTGCTGCAGCAGAAGCGGCAGTTGGTTTAGCGATTGTGATTCGTTTCTTCCAAGTTAAAGATACGATTCACATTGATGACGCTACTGAACTACAAAGTTAATTAAGAGATATAAGGGAAGAAAATGGATTATACGATTTCTAGTATTGCTCCAATTGTTTTACTACCGTTCTTTGCTTTCGTAATTAATGCATTTATTGCATCACGCTTTACGAGAACGGCCGTTGCAATCAGTTGTGCAGCAATCGCAGGTTCGACAATTTATGCGTGGAGAATTTTTAGCGATTTCGTTTTTGGAACGTATTCAGCTAACTACCACATTCACAAAGTATTCACTTGGTTTGACCTAAATGGTGGTGGTCAAGAGTTCGCAGTTAAGATGGGATTCTACATCGATAATATGACTGCTGTTCTAGTTATGATGGTTACGGCCGTTGCAACACTGATCCACATTTTCTCAACTTGGTATATGAAAGATGACATGAATTACGGTAGAAACGGACGTTTCTTTACTTATATGTCACTCTTTACTTCAGCAATGCTTGGTCTATCACTTTCAGATAACTTACTTTCAGTATTTATCTTTTGGGAGATCATGGGATTCTGTTCATACTCACTAATTGGTCACTACTATGAAAAAGAAGTTGCTGGTGCAGCTAACGTAAAAGCTTTCATGACAACAAGAGTAGGGGATGTTTTCTTCCTTCTAGGTATTGTTGCTCTTTGGACTGTTGTTGGTTCAGTAAGTTTCGTAGATCTTTACAATGCAATTGATGCAGGTGGATTAGTTGGTAAGGCCGTTATTGGAATTCCTTTAGCAACTTTTGCTGGAATGTGTATCTTCATGGGGACAATCGGTAAGTCAGCTCAATTCCCTTTAAACGTTTGGCTACCGGATGCGATGAATGGCCCAACTCCATGTTCAGCACTAATTCACGCTGCAACAATGGTTGCTGCTGGTGTTTATCTATCTTTAAGAATTTATCCACTTCTTGATGCTGGTGGACTATTAACTTTTGTTGCTTATATTGGTGGTATCACTGCTTTCGGTGCAGCGACTATCGCTCTTGTTCAAACAGACTTTAAAGCGGTTCTTGCTTTCTCAACAATCTCACAACTTGGTTACATGGTACTAGGTATTGGTGTTGGGTCTTATAATGCTGCTTTCATGCACCTAATTACTCACGCTGTTTTCAAGGCTTGTTTATTCTTAAGTGCAGGTTCTGTTATTCACTCACTTCATGATCACCACACACATGCTCACGTACAAGAAATGCCGAGAATGGGTGGTCTAAGACATAAAATGAAATTCACTTGGTTTGCAATGTGGTGTTGTACTCTTGCAATCGCAGGTATTCCTTTCTTCTCAGGTTTCGTATCTAAAGATAGAATCCTAGGAGATGCATTAATTGAAGCACTTCATTCACCAGTTATGATTGCTCCGGCAGTACTTGGTTTCATGGGTGCACTACTTACTGCATTCTATATGTGTCGTATGATGTTCCTTGCTTTCCACGGTAAGCCAAGAGACAAAGAAGTTTACGACCACTGCCATGAAGAAAAGTTTTCATGGAATAGAAACCTTCCACTATTACTACTTGCTGTATTTACACTAGGTGTATGGTTCTCAGGTTCTTTAACAGGTCAAGGATTTGTTAAGGTTGCTGATAAGGCAAACGGTAAATATGAGTGGTTCCAAACTTTAATTCAAAAGCCTAAGAAAGGTCAGTTTGAAAATTATAAGAGAGAAGCTCTAGGCTCAATTGATGTTCGTGAAAAAGGAACATTTACTAAGTCTAAGTATGACTCTACTTACGGTCTTTCTGAAGAAGAAGCACATCACATTCACCAGGTTCACTATATTGGTGCTGGTATGTCGATTGTAATTGCTTTTACTGGTGTATTCATCGCTATGATGATGTATCTGTGGGGTAAATGGAATCCAGGATTCTGGGTTAATACTTTCAACCGCTACTACAGAACACTTCAAGGTAAATACTTTATGGATGAATTCTATATTGATGGATTAATCAAGAAAGGACTTCTTCCATTTAATAACCTATTAGCTAAATTTGACATGGGATTCTATGACAGATTTGCAATTGATGGTTGGGCCGTAGTAACTCGTTTTACAATGAGAGTTTCGGCTTGGTTCGATAATTTATTTGTCGACACAATTATGGTTGATGGAACAGGTGCAAGTGTACGTCTTTTTAACGTTATCTTGAGAACTATTCAGAACGGAAAGATCCAGTTCTACATCGCAATTATATTTTTAGTACTATTTGGTTATATTTTAGCTTTATAAGAGAATTAAGGAGTTACAGTGAACGCACATTCTAATCTATTAAGTTGGATTCTGTGGATGCCTATGATCGGTGTTCTTGGGGTACTTTTATTACCTAAGGCAAAAGAGACGGCAATCAGAGTATGGTCATTGATAAATACTGTGATCACACTTGTTTTATCAGGTTGTCTATATTTAAAATTCGACAATACTGTTCCAGGTATGCAGGAAATGTTTACCATTAAGAAAGCATGGATCCCGCAGTTTAATATTTTCTATCACCTTGGAGTTGATGGTATTTCACTTCCAATGGTTCTACTGACAGCGCTTTTATTTGCGATCTGTATCCTTTCTTCTTGGACAGTTAAGAAGCAAATTAAAGGTTACTTTGCATTACTACTAATGCTTCAGTCGACTGTTTTTGGTGTTTTCTTCGCATTAGACTTCTTCCTATTCTATGTTTACTGGGAAGTAATGCTTATTCCAATGTTCTTCTTAATCGGAATTTGGGGTGGAGAAAATAGAGAATACGCAGCTGTTAAATTCTTCTTATATACATTCTTTGGTTCAATCCTAATGCTTGTTGGTATGGTCGCTCTATACTTCGTAACAGGTCAAGGTGTTGACTCATTCAATATTCTAGCTCTTTCTGGTGGTAAGTTTGTAAACGAAACTGTTGAACTATTCGGAATGGCCCTACCATTTGCAAAAGTATTCTTCGTAGCACTTTTCATTGGTTTTGCTATTAAAGTTCCAGTATTTCCGTTCCATACTTGGCTACCTCACGCTCACGTACAGGCACCAACAGCGATCTCAGTTATCCTTGCCGGTGTACTACTTAAGATGGGTACTTATGGTTTCTTAAGAATTGCGTTCCCAATTTTCCCATCAGCTTCTGTTTACTTTGCAGATGCTATTGCGTGGCTAGGTCTTATTAATGTTATTTACGGTGCATTCTGTGCCATGGCACAAAACGATGTTAAGAAACTTGTTGCATACTCTTCAGTTTCTCACATGGGATTTGTAATGCTAGGTCTTGCAGCAATGACTGTTCAAGGTATGAATGGTGCTGTTCTACAGATGTTCAACCACGGTACTTCAACTGCAATGATGTTCCTTCTTATTGGTATTCTTTATGAAAGATCACACCACAGATGGATCGTTAGACCAGATGGAACAAAAGGTTTTGGTGGTCTTTATACACAACTTCCAAAATACTCAATTGTTTTCATCATCGCGATGTTCGCATCAATGGGTCTACCAGGACTTTCAGGTTTCATCTCTGAAGCTTTAATTTTCCTAGGGATCTACGATAGATTTACAACAATCACTGTAATTGCAGTTCTTGGTCTACTACTAGGTGCAGCTTACTTACTATGGATGTTCAAGAGAATGTTCTTTGGTGAAGTTATTGAAGAAAATAAATCTTACACAGATATGAATGCTAGAGAAATCTTCTACATGCTTCCACTTTGTGTGGCAGTAATTGTATTCGGTATTTATCCGTCTCCACTACTGAACATGATGAAGGCTTCTGTAGGTAAACTAGTTTCATTATTAGCGACTTTTTAATAGTCAATAGGTGAAGTGATGGCTTTAAATTATTTAGCGAGTATCTCACATTATATTCCGGAGCTTTTAGTATGCTTCACGATGGGGGCCTTAATCCTTATCGAAGCTACTTACGGAAATGATGATAAAGGTAGCTCGAAAAAAATGTTTTACTGGAGTTCGATGATTGGACTTTTATGTGCTCTGATTTATCAAGTTAAAGGTCTTGGTACTGATGCAACACATATTTTTACAAAGTCTGTTGTCATGGACCATTTCTCTGGTTTTGCTAAGATCGTTATGATCTTAAGTACGGCAGGGGCAATTTATCTTTCTAAAGTTTCTAAAGATCTTTATGAAGGTACGAAAGCTGAGTTTGGTATCTTAGCAATGGGAATCTTAGTTGGTGGTATGCTTCTAGCATCTGCAAACAATATGCTAATTTTCTTTATTGGTATTGAAACACTTTCAATCCTTTCTTATGCAATGGCAGCTCTTAAGAAAAATGATGAGCGCTCTACTGAAGCAGGTCTTAAGTATGTACTATATGGTGGTGCAACTTCAGGGATGATGTTATTTGGTATGAGTCACATCTTTGGAACTCTTGGAACAATTAATTTCTCTGAGATGATCCCAATGATGTCTGCATTAACTGAAGATCAAACACTTATTCTGATTCCTTCGTTCTTATTATTCTTTGTTGGTATCGGATATAAAATTGCTTGTGTACCATTCCATATGTGGTCACCAGATGTTTATGAAGGTTCACCTCTTCCAGTAACTGCTTTCTTCTCATTAGTTCCGAAGTTTGCAGGTATTGCAGCATTTACTAGATTAACTCAAATCTTCTTTGCCGGTGATGTTGGGATGCTAAAACATTCTTGGATCTTCCTATTGATGATGGTTGCAGCGCTGACGATGACAGTAGGTAATGTCTCTGCTATTGGACAAAGATCAATTAAGAGAATGCTAGCTTTCTCTTCTATCTCACACGCTGGTGTTATGATGTTAGGGGCCATTGTTCTTGGTGAAATGGGTGCAACAGCTATCCTTTTTTACGCGGTAACATACCTTTTCATGACTCTTGTAGCATTCTATATTGCTTCATTTATCCAAGATCACTATGGTAATGATCATATCGATCGTTTTGCTGGTCTTATTAAAAAGCATCCGTTTGCTGCAATCGCTATGACAATTACAATGTTCTCATTAGCAGGTCTTCCACCTCTAGCGGGATTCGTTGCAAAATTTAATATCTTAGCTGCAGTTGTTCAGCAAAAGTACTATGTACTAGCTGTTATCACTGCTGTTAACTCAGTTATCTCGCTTTACTACTACATGAAAGTTGTAAGAGTGATGGTACTGAAAGATGCTGAATCAGATGAGAAGGTTGCAGGTCTTGGATTTGTTAATCAACTTATTATTGGTGTTTACACTGCACCAGTACTGATTATTGGTATCTTCTGGCAAAAGTTACTTTCTCTTGCCAATGGAGCCCTGCTTCTAATTAAGTAGTATGGAATTAGTACTACTGACAACTACAATCTTATTTTTATTACTTGGGGTAGTCTTAGGCTACCCTTTGTTTTTCAAGCCGAAGAAGTCTGGCGGCCCATTTCGTAAAGTTCATAACGAAACTAATATTGCGAATTCAAATATTGTCCCTTTAAAATCTGTGTTTAAATACGCGATTGTATTTCTAGTTCTTGCAATGATTACAGTTATTATTACAGGTGCAGGAAACTTAGAATTTTATAAAGAAGCGTATTCAATATTGGCCGGCCTTGCTACAATTTTAATATTATTAATTTTATAGTCTTTTAAGAAATAGGGATAGTTCTTGGAGTTAATGATAACTTTGCCACTATGGCTGATCTTAATTCAATTTGTTGGTGCACTTGTAAACTCACAAGACTTTGCACCTACATACAGTCTCAAGAAGTATCTTATTGCATCTCATAAAGCAGAAGAAGTAGATGCTCTAAGTTTTAATTCTTTTTTTGTAATACTTTTATCTGTTTTATTTTTTCAAACATTATCAATTTTCTTTATATTAACAAATCAGCTCTCTTATATTCTTCCGTTCTATTTCATGATGATAATTTCAACGATTTTCTTAGGGATTTATCGTTTTAGATTATCACTGATAAGAAGAGAGGTTATAGAGATTACACAGATCACTTTGTCGCAGTTAATTTTGATTAGTATCATTGTGTTAACTTGGTTCTTAGTTCAGTCTGATTCAATTATTTTAAGGTCTATTTTCCTACTGCCATTGTGTATCCTCTTTTATTCAACTGAGCTGCAAATGATAAAGTCAGGCTCAATTTATTCAGATAAGAAATACTTAGAAATAAAATCCTCATATATAAGATTGTTATATCAATGTGGATTTATCCTTTTTGTCATAAGTTTGATACTTACGGGAAGCGACTTTTCAAAACTAATTATTTCAAAGTTTAGTCCAGGCTATATCCATTATGGAGCTTTAACTGTTTTGGTAATCGTATTACAGGTAATATCAATTATTTTGAGTAATATATATATTAAGTTTCAACCTCTAAGGGATTATCAAAGTTTGATAACTTCTTCTAAAAAGAGAGTGTTAACTTCATTTTTTATTTTTGTAATCTTTTGTAGTTTAAAGGCTTTTAATGTTTTCTAATATTATCATTATATTGCTTTTCATATTTGCGGCTTTTTCAAAAGGTCGCTACACAATGATGCTCTACTCAGTTGCCCTTTCATCTTTGTTTGTAAGTTTGATGGGAGTGTCTTCAACTGTACTTATTTACTTTTTAGGTCTATTTCTTGTTGTTTTTATTCTTCTTATAACATTAATAGAATATTGTTTTCCCACAACTCAAGTAAAGTTTAAAAAGTTCTCTTATACGCCTTATATACTATTTACCATTATCTTACTGGGTGTTTTCTCTGTTAATATTTATCATTTAAATAACGATAATAATCTTATTAGCATAATCAATAACTACAATGTTGATACCCATATTAATTGGCCAATCCTATTAAAGTTTTGTGTTTTATTAGTATTTACTGCATTTCTGTCACTAGTGAACCTAAATGGAGATGAAGAGAATGCATAATATCGATATATTTACACTCCTAACAATTGTTTTTGTTATTAATATCGGAGTTTATTTATTTACACAGAGATTTACAAAGAAGCTTTTTTCTTTGTTTTCAAATATTGCAATCTTTCTTTTACTAATCGACCTTAGAGTGCAGGAGTCTATATCTTTAAGCGATGGTGTTATGCTTTTTATCTATATAGCGCCAATCTTTCTTCTGATAAATTCTCTGTTTAAGGAATTTCGTGTAAGACAGGGGGCAAATTGATTTATTTTAATGTCTCTTTATTCTTACTTACTCTATTGGCGGTTCACTTCTCATCAAAGATTAATAACTGGGGACGCTCATTTATTTCCTTGATACCTATACTTTCGATTGTTGTCGTATATTTTTCTGGTATGGAGATAAATTACCTTAATTCTATTTTCCCGTTCATTTTATCTTTTTTAGTTATTGATGAAAAAAAACGAAATGTTTACGAAATTTTGCCATTTGGAATCTTACTCTTTCCAATTGATATCAATATAAAGATTATAGCTTTTGCTTCTTGTGTATATCTGAATTTAGGTAGCTATAAGAAACAGTCGCTTAATATTCTTAAACTAGCGATTATCGCATTTATTACGCTCGTTGATAAAACTTTAGCCTTTAAATACTTATTCTCTGTTTATTTATTATTATCTTTTTTAGACACTGATAATAAGGAGTTTGCGATTACAGATGGAGTGATTCTTTCTTACCTACTCACTAGTGATATTCAGTATGTAACACAAAACTCAAACCAATTCTTAATTGGACTCTCTTTTTTAATCTTTTTGAGCTTATTAAATAAAGAAAATATTTTTAAGATCATATTTGTATTAACTGCAATCGTGAGTGTTTTCTTAAATTCTGAATCTCAATTAATGGGTCTTATCGTTTTTTATTATATGATTAGATCTTTTCAAACATGTATAAAAATTTCTGCTAGGGAAATTGCGGTTTTTGATAAGTACGTTCTAGTTAATGCTTTATCTCATCTTGGATTGATTGGAATTCTAGCAATGTCATTTTCAACTCAAAATCCATTCTTTATTGCTCTGTCAATTATACTTACTTTCTTTGTTTATATTTTAGGTAGCGATGAATTGACCTCATTTAAGATGAGTGGCAAATGGTATGAAAGCTTTTATTCACTTGTTTTCTTTAGCGTTTTTGGCTCTCTTTTGTTTCTACTTTCAAGTAAGGCATTTTCTATTAATGACCAATTCTATCTACATGCAATTACATCTTACTTAGTGATAGGTATTACATTTATCGTGATTTGTTATAAGTTTAGAGCAGTGATTGAGCCTATTTCGACACAATTACATTTATCTAATAAAAAACGACTCATTTATATGAATAATATTTTTTATAATGAGAGAAGATCTCTTGCTCAAAATGATCAAGTAGTTAAAGGAAAGAGTATACTGTCACATATTTCAGTACCATATAAGACAGTAAGAACGATTAGTTTAATTGTTACGGCCATTTATTTCTTAGTTTTAATTGTGCAGGTGGCAGGATGAAGTATAAGAATCTTATTATATATTTAGCTGTTTTAATTGGCTCAGTTCTTATTTCATTTTTCTTAAATGGCTATACTGTGGAAACGCCGTTTCCGTATTTTAGTATGTCTTTTAAGTTTGGTCTTCCAACAATTGTTGGAACATTAATAGCCGCAGTACTTGTACGAGAAGAAAGTTTTTTAGATAGAGTTATTAGTCTGCCTCTTTCAGTGTTTGCATTCTCTTCAGCAACTATTTTACCTTTTGTTATTTTTACAGGTGCATTTTTTGCAATTTTAAAAATTGAAAATGTAAAATTCTTATTATTTGCAATTTTGAATTTATTAGCTCTTTTAATTTTTAAGAATGACATTGTTATTAGTAATCTAACTTTTGTTGTATCTGCTTTCTTAATACTTTCATTTACAAAAAAGATATCATTATTAAATTTATTTCTATTCCAATATTTTGTCTTGTTGGATATTAATTCAACGATTAGCTCAGTGCATGTATTCTTGATTCCATTTTGTGTTCTTTTACTTCTTTTCTTATATATAAGAGGAAAGGTTAGAAACTCTATCAATGTTATGTCCTTGGCCTTAATTATTCTATCGGGAGATGTAACGTTATCGGTGATATTAACATCATATAGCTTACTAGGTATTTCTATATTATTTGATAAATATCGTTCAAAAGAAGAGAAGATAATAACTTCTAATGTAACAATTGCTACAATTATAATTTCAATGTCATTTTTATCAGCGCAATCCTTGTTAATACCACTAATTGTGGTACTTACTGTGTTTGTTGAATACAATAAGAATAATGTGGAGGTTAATCATGCAGTCTAACTTCTATTTTCTTCTTCTGCTTTATCCAGTTATATATTTCTTAAATAACTTCCTTATTAAGGTTACTTCAATTAATTCAAAACAGAGAACATCTGTATTAGCTTTCGTATTCTTATCATCATTTTACTTTCTATTTAGAGATTTCATCTTTTCTTCTGTCGATAGAAGTTATTTTGCTATATGTTCAGTTTCATTTTCACTATTCTTTTTAAATAGTCGTGGAAATTCGCGAGTATTATTTAAGGCCATTACATTATTATGGTTTTCTCTTTTTAATATATGGAACTTCACGGGTGTAACAGATATCGTTCTTTTACTTGGGATGTTTTGTTTTTTTGATACTGATAAGAAAAGTGAGCATAGCTTATTTTATAACCTATCGTGGATTATAATTGCTGTAGTTTATTTCTTTGTTAAAGAGTTTCAAGGTGGAGAACTTGGAAGTCTCTTTTATGAAATACTTTTAGTGGTTTCTACTCTTTTATTGGTTCCAAAAGAGAAGGATTCACCTTTTCTTTCTATTCTCCAGTATATTTTCTGCTTATCTGTTTTAAATCGATTTATAGCTTTAAATATAGAATTAAGTCCTTATTTCTATCTATTATTTCTCTTTCTACAAGTAGCATTTTCATTTATTAAAATTGATGAGAAATACCAGGCCATTCAATTGATGTCGATTTGTATGGCCAGTGCAATTATCTTATTACCAGTATTTGGAATTGATAGTTTTTATCAACTATTTTTAATAGTTTATCTTCTTGTTTTTTCTTATAAGTCAAAGCAGTCAGAGATCGTTGCCAAGTTATTGAGTATTGTCCATGTCCTTTATTTATTTTTAATTGGCTATGTCGCATACTTACACAATACTTACTTAACGAATTTACAGCTACTTTCAGTGATATTCTTGATTGTTACACTCGCTTATCGTCAAAACCTATTTGGTATTGTGCAAAATAGTCCACGCAAAGCGATTGTTTGATTTAATTTCAATTACTTAAGATAATAGTCATATGATTAAGTTTCGTGTCAAAACCAAGTCGAACAAGGTTTTGGGCCCTTTTATATTCTCTGAACTAGTTGAATTAGGCGAAAAAGATGCTATCGATCAAAACTGCCTTTTTCAGAAGTTTCCTACAGGAGACTGGGCACCGGTGGGTGCAATTCCAGAGCTTTCAAATCTCTTTGAAAAAATAAATTCAGATGAACCTTTAAAATTAAGTGAGAATACTGACAAAGATGAACCTCAAGAAGAGGTTAGATATGCGCAAACTGATAGTGAGCAAAAGCATCACACATTAATTGGTGAAGATAAAACAGAGTTCAATGAATTCAAGTTCTCTAAGGATAAGAAGCTCGATATTAACTACGATGAAATCGAAGAGAAGTTTAAGGCCAAGAAAGAACAGGAAGAAATTGAAGCACAAAATGCAGGTGTTGAGAAAACAGTAGTTGTTAAAATGCCAGCTTTTAAGTCACCAGAGAAAGAAAGTGATGAAATAGAAAAAACAGTTGTTGTTAATAATCTTCAAGATGTACTTGATGAATCTGATGATGAAGAAGATGAGAAAAAAGAGAAAGCTGAAGAGGTTGTAGAGGAGCCAGAAGAGGTTGTCGAGGATGATGCAGCTACAGCTATGTTCAATCTAGAAGAGCTTAAAAAAGAGCAATTGCCAACTAAGACTGAAGATTACAGTGACTTAGAATTAAAGATTAAACAAGAAGAGAGAAACCTTAAAAAGAAGGGGAAGCCAAAAGAGCAGCCTAAGCTTGAGTCTAAAAAGACAAAGAAAGAAGCCAGTAATAAGAGAAGAAATCTTACGATGGCCCTTTTCTTAGTTGTTACCCTCATTTTTTTAATGCCTGATGAGAAGAAAGATATCGAGACAGTTGTTGTTCCAAAGATTGTCTTTCCTGTCGCAACAGAGGTAGCAGCTCCAAAGAAGGCCCAAGAAAGCTATATTGCGGGGCTTAAACTATTTCAAAAAGATGATTATATCTCACGCGTAGCTGCGGCCCAAAAGTTCTATGAGTCTCTACGTTACAAGTTTAACAAGAACCCAGCATCAGGAAAACTTATTCATGTTTATAGTGATTTGTTGATAGACACTCAAAAAACAAAGAAAGCTGGGCAAGTTATTTCTAAGCTTTTGCGTATTGAGGAAAGTAAATTATTAAATGATATTGATGTTGTAATAGGTGCAGCACAGTTTTATGCCTTTTTTAAAAAGTATGAAACAGCAATCTTTACAATCGAGAGATATAATTACTTAAAGTCTAATAAACCCTCTGTAAAACTATTTTCAATATATCTAAATTACCTATTAAAAGCAGGGGAGTTAGACAAAGCAAAAATCGTTTACGAAAAACTAAGTGGCGCTAAGGTGAAAACAGTAGAGTCAATCGATGCAATGGTTAATTACTTACTACTTAATGAAAATAGTACCGATGCTCTTAAGCTTATTCAAAAACATGAAAATAAGTTTAAAAATAATTATCGATTCTTAATAGTATATGGAGAGCTTCTCTTAGAGCTTGAAAAAATGGATACCTTAAAGAAAGTTGGTGCTATTTTAACAGCAAAATATGGTGGGGGATCTCCTTATAATTTTGCACAAGGTCTCAAGTTTATGGGATTTGTAAAAGCATATGATAAGGATATCCAGGGAGCAACGAAGCTTTTTCAACAATCATTAAAAATTTATGATGATGAATCTCTTAGAGACACCCTCGCTACTTTAGACGTTGCCGGAAGTGATCTAACACAAAAGGTTATTTCAACAAGTAAGATTAAAGTTCTGATTAGACAGTCTAAAGATGAAGCTATGCTTCTAAATTGGGATCGAGCATTTGAATTGGCCCTAAGAGCAGTGTCTTTAGATGAAACAAGTATCGATGCAAAATTATATTTAGCTGAGTTACAAGTTAAGCGTGGATACTTTGATTTTGCTATAAAAACACTTACAAAGCTAAGGGCTCTTCACCCTGTTAATCCTAGAATTAATTATGCTCTAATTATGGCAAATCTGAAGTCTTATAAGAAAGATGAGGCCAAGAGATTATTATCTGCACTTTCAACTAGTGAGGAATTTAGAGAAACATTTGAATTTCAAATGCTACTTGCTCATTATTATAACCTAATTGCTAATGATAAAATGGCATTTGATAAGTTTAAAGCAGCTTCTCAAATTAACCCGTTAAGTGATGAAGCATTCTTTGAAATGGCAAAGATTGCATTTAAGAATAAAAAGTTTAAACAAACAAAATTATTCTTAAATGAGGCCATGAGTTTAAACCCTTCAAATATTGATTATAAAATTCTTAATAGTAAGGTTTTATATGAAACAGATGGTGTAAGAACTGCCATTGGTTACTTAAGACAGGAGCTTCTCGAGCATAGAGATAACCCTAAGTTATATGGTCAGATTGCAGTTTATTATTACCGTGATCAGGACTTTGAAGCATTTAAAGAAATGAAAGAAGTTCTTGATCGTCTTAATAAAAAAGATGGTGCACTATATGCATACCTAGTCGAGGTTTCTGAAATAGAAAGAGATTATAATGACTTGGTTGAAAATGCTTTAAAGTTACTTGTGTATGAGCCAGGAAATTTATTAATACGTGAAAAACTTATCATTACTTATATTCATTTAAAGCAATATGCGAATGCAACTAAGCATATCAATATCTTAGAAAAGAGACTTCCTACTTATCCTCGTATTAATTACTACCGATCAAAAATATTCTTTGAGCAAAATAATTATAAGCAGGCCGAGGCATTTGCTAAGAAAGAGATAGAAATGCATCCAAACTCTGAATATGGGTACTATATTCTAGGCGAAATTTATTTAAGGGCCAAAAAAGTTCAAGAGGCCAAGGCAAATCTTTCTAAAGCTATTCAGATTAATAAACGCTATTTTGATGCGATATTTTCAATGGGGAAGCTTACATTTCAAACACGTGAGTTTGTGCCTTCTCTGCAGTTCTTTCAGCGCGCATACCGCTTAAATCCGACTGATGCAGACTTGAATAAGATGATGGGTTTCCTATATAAAGAGCTTGGACAACCTAATCTTGCTATCGATAAATTTAATCGTTATTTAACATTAAGTCCTAACGCGCTTGATCGTAGAAATATTATGAGCTTAATAAATCAATTAAAGCGTTGACAAATGTATGCAAGAATCTTAATAATATATCTCACGAATGCAAAATTTGTATTTTGCGGAGGATTGGCTGAGTGGTCGAAAGCGGCGGTTTTGAAAACCGTTGAGCGCGAGCTCCGCAGGTTCGAATCCTGTGTCCTCCGCCACTTTTTTCTATGTGGAGAAGTGGGAGAGTGGCCGAATCCAGCACCTTGCTAAGGTGTCGTACCCTTACGGGTACCGCGAGTTCAAATCTCGCCTTCTCCGCCATTTTCGCACCCGAGAAAATCGACTTAAGGGTATGAAATAAAAGAGAAAACTCGAATCACCATATTTGGAACTCTTTACTCTCGGTTTCGTGGGGTACGTTATGAGCGAAACGACAATCAAAGTAAATTAAAAATCCTTTTTGGATCAGGACTTGATAAGCCAAGGAATTGAGCATTTCAATAGCTGCTTGAATGGTGACTGGTACAAAATTCAAGATGATGTTTTGCAAATCAATCCCACTGATTTTGCTACCCTTCTCAATTTCTTTTTGAAAGACAAGATGAGTGAGTTCGACTGGCACAGGCTTAAACGTGAGGCTGAAAAGCTGTTGCAGGCAAAGTTGGACTCAAAGGTCGGTGATGTTCAAGAGTATGAACACGCCTTGGATTCGATTTGTTGGGAAAATTAGAAAGAAGAAAGTTGATCTAGAGTTGTTTTTAGGAAATCTTCAGATTCCTTTTCTGTGAAGTGAAGTTTAGCAACAGAGCATAGCTCTAAATTTTTAATCATTTGATATATTTTCATTCTTTGTTTTTCGTCTTGTGTAAAATCTTGAAGCCCATATCCCTTAAAAAACGCTTCTTGGCTTCCAGGGTAGTCTTCATCCCCTGTTCGCCATCTTGCAAGGTCATAGAGAGGGTCTCCTGCGAGGGCCCATTCAAAATCAACGACTCCTGTTATTTCATCATTTGAGAAAAGAAGATTTCCGAAATGAAAATCAACGTGAATGAGACTAGCGACTTTGACTTGATCGAGAAGATGGGTATTTGTAGAAAGGACGTCATTGAATTTACTTTCTATATCGCTCCCAATTAGTCCAAGCTCAAGAGCTTCATCAAGATGAAATTGTAGCTTTGCTTTTAGATAGTTAGACCACGAACTTGTTTGTGGTAATGGGCCCTTGTTGGGTATCTCTCCAAAGAACTCAAAATGAATTGAGTGAAGTTTTTTCAAAATACTGCCAGCTTTAGTTGCAAGAGTAGTCTTGAGGCTGTCTTCAAGGTTATTCCACTTTGATTCTAGATTTTCACCTTTAAGCATTTTAGAAATTAAAACATCGTATTCTATTTCTCTTTTTGAAGTATCTAAAATTACTTTTTGTGGCACAGGTACTTTAGAATTGTTTAACAAATCAAAAATGATTTTTTCTCTATTGTATTTTGGTAAATGAGGGTCTCTTGCATTGAATCGAAATACATATTGGTCATTAACAAAGAAGCAGGGATTTACCCACCCTTCTGTATCAAGTCGAATTTCCTTTACTTCGCCAAGAGCGTGAGTCTTCATCAAGGACTTTATAGACTTTTTACATTGTTCTTTTATTTTAGATTGCTTTGGATTTCTCATAATTAACTATCTCATAGTAGGACAAAAAATTATAGTTAATTGCCCTCTGAAATTTGAGACCAGCTAAAGCTATCGTCGCCAAATCCAGAACGAATTTCTCTCTCCATTATCTCGTAGACGTGAATGTACTTGTTGAAAACTCTCTCAGTGACGCGACCCATTGGCGGATTTTCCACATGCTGTCTATTTTCGTGGAAGCCTTGGTTCAAGTGATATAAAGCCAAAGAAGAATCTTTGGATTTTAGAAATTCATATTCGCCATCCTGAGAATGAATACGGTGCCTTCTTTGAAGATCTAATTTGAACAACTGTTTCGTCATATTTGTGTAGGCCAGCTTTACACAAATACATGTTTCCTTTTAAAATTTTAAAATAACAAAAGGACAGAACATGAAAATATTCAATCTTCTAATCATATTAATTTTTATATCTTCTTGTGCTTCTTCATCTAAGAACGAACTCTCATTTGATGCAGAATTATCTCAATTTAAATATCCATTTCCAGTTAAAACATATGAATTCTCAACTCAAACGCAAAAGTTAAAAATGAGATATATGGATATTGGTAAGTCAAAGTCAAAAGTTGCTGTTTTACTTCACGGCAAAAACTTTGCAGGATTTTATTGGGAGAGAGTTGCCAAAGATCTTGTTAAGAAAGGTTATCGTGTCATTATCCCTGATCAAGTTGGATTTGGAAAAAGCTCGAAACCAGATAATTATCATTATAGTTTTCCTCAGCTAGCAAAGAATACTCATGGATTAATAAAATCACTAGGAGTGCGTAAGTATATCGTTGTTGGTCATTCAATGGGGGGAATGCTTGCTGTGAATATGGGGGCCATGTATCGAGACATTAGAAAGGTTGTACTCGTAAATCCAATTGGCTTAGAAGCATATCTTGATTATGTCGAATATAAAGACCCTGAATTTTTCTTTAAAAGTGAAATGAATAAAACAGTCGATAAGGCCCGCGCCTATCAGCGAAAGAATTATTATGATGGAGCTTGGTCAGATTCATATGAAGCATTATTAACTCCATTTAAAGGTCAATTAAATGGACCAGATTATGAAGTTGTTGCTTGGAATGCGGCCTTAACTTATGGACCTATATTTGAAGATAATATCGTTGTAAAATTTCCAAAAATCAAGGCCAAGACGGTTTTAATATTAGGTACTCGCGATCGAACAGGTCCTGGACGAGGATGGAAAAGAAAAGGTGTTAAGAGAAAGTTAGGACAGTATCAAAATTTAGGTCGAGAAATAAAAAAAGAAAACCCTAAGCTTAAGCTCATTGAGCTAAAAGGCTTAGGGCATATGCCTCAGTTTGAAGACTATAATCGTTTTTCTAAAGTGTTCTTTAGAGAGTTTTAATTTCTCTTAGTTAGGCAACGAGTTTAATACCTTGTTGCCTAGCATGATCTGCATACTTCGTATCAATTCCCATAATATGTGTGAATAGCCAGTTTTTAAGGAAGCTTGCAAGCTTATCTTTTTCAACTTGTCCACTCTTGAGCTGTGCTTCAAACTTTGCAACATTTGAAAGAAGCTTCTCGTGTACTCTCTTATGAGATTCATAAGATGGATAGTTTATTGAACGCATATATTCTTCTTCTTCATCAAAGTGAAAGACTACGTATCCTTTTAAATCCTCAAAAGCTTTAGCGATACCTTGTTGAGTGTTCATTGCACGGATAAGAGTATTGATTCTTTTTAATAATTCCTCGTGCTCGCTATCTACCTTAGGTATACCAATTGCATATTTTTTATCCCAAGGAATCTCTTCAATTGCTGATGAAGTAACAATATGCTTTTCAGTCTTAGCTTTATGAATTGAGTGTCTTAAATCTTTTAGGTAATCATTAATAGTACTTGCTAGTTTCAGTGTTTGCGAAACGACAAGTGTACTTCTTTGAGTTGAGTTATTGATTAAGTGAATAGCATCTCTTAGTTCAATAACACCATTTTCTTGCTCTCTAGCAGCGACTGTAATTTCTTCGATCTGCTGATTCATTTTTAAAGTTTCTTCATTTGTTTGATTGAAGCTATTTTTAAACTCTAAAAGAGTGTGATCGCAAGAATTGGCCGTTTCATCTAATCTTGTTCCAAGTGATTTACTGCTTTCTTCGATCTTTTCAATAAGTGTATTTAGTTTTGTTTGTGCTTCAGAAAGAGTGTAGTTAATCGCATCCGCACTATCACCACTTGTTGTCGCAAGCTTTCCAATCTCCTCGGCTACAACAGAGAATCCCTTTCCATGCTCTCCTGCTCTGGCCGCCTCTACTGAAGCGTTAAATGATAAGAGCTTAGTCTGGAAAACAATGTCGTTGATAAGTTGTGCCTTACTTTCGACTTCGCTAAAAGTATGTAGAAAGCCATTTAAATTTGTGGCTATGTCACTTAGTGACGCATTAATATCACGACTTGTGTCTAGGCTGGCTTCAATATTTTCTTCAAGCCTTTCAAGGGACTTATCACTATTTCCAATAAGCTGGTTAATCTCTTTAATATTGCTTTCAAATGATGAAATTGATTCAGTTGTTCTTGTGATCATTGCACTAATTTCGTCACTGGTAGCACTTGTTTCTACGACAGCGCTTGCTTGTTCATTAGTACTATCTTCAAGCTGCTCACATGAATCAAAGAACTGAGAGTTTGTCCCAATGATGTTTCTTTGAAGATAATCAAGTTTCCCCATTAATTCGGTAAGTGAATCCCGATGCTTTTTTTGCATAATGTAGAACATGACCAATGTTGGTATTGTTGCGAGCACAAATGGTAGTGATGCAATGATACCTGAATTAGTTAAGTAACCAATTAAACAAGTAATAGTTAGTGATAAGGTAAATGTAGTGGCGATAATATAGTTAGTTTTCATATTAACAATATCGGGCAAGAATCAGTTTTTCGTTAGAAAAAATTTAATGACCTTTGTCACTTTTCGCTAAGAATTATTGTTTAATTTCAACAACTTCCATTAAAAATATTGGAATTTTTCGATTGTTCTATAGTTCTTGTTGAATATATAGTCCAAGATAATTGCTTCCGCCTTTAATTCTTCCAAATACAGATGAAGATTCGAAGATTGAAGAGCGATGGTGAATCAATAACCCGGCCCAAGAATGCTTGAGGCCAAACTTTTCAAGATTGAAGTCGATAGAGAAGTCGAGGTAGTTCATAAACTTGCTATCACGGTATCCCTTTCCAGCTATATCAATTTCTTCAATATAGGTAATTTCATCAACGTATGAAATACCTTCTGCTAATC
Source organism: Halobacteriovorax sp. (assembly GCF_048381875.1). NCBI lineage: Bacteria > Pseudomonadati > Bdellovibrionota > Bacteriovoracia > Bacteriovoracales > Halobacteriovoraceae > Halobacteriovorax > Halobacteriovorax sp. The sequence goes on from NZ_JBLXBP010000004.1 coordinate 44,015, forward strand.
CAAGTCGCCATTTTGTTGGCCAATTAAATGGAATGAATATTTTTACAGCGATGACGTATTCATTACTATAACCTTGTACTTCACTCTTTAGATGTCTTACATAATTTGGCAGTAGGTATACTGGAATATCCCCACCCATAAATGTGTCTGAGAGAGGGATCCCGTAGGCCAGTGATACCATGTCATTGTTGTATTCATCAGTGGCAGTATGAAATGATAATATGTCGCTTAAGTTTGAAGGTGTTGCTTTGGTGTATGCGGCCCTAATGAACTCTTTGCTTTTAAGCTTTTTCCTTTTTGGAAATTCAATTGCATTACTCTTATGTAGTCTATCTGAAAGAAAAGCGATTCCAAGAAATGTTTCAGTGTTGACTTGGCTGTTTATAGCATCGGTACTAGCTGTGTGATTATCAAGAGTACTTACTTTTGCGTGGGCCAGGAGGTTAAAGTCTCTATGGATGTGTATTGTCGTTTCAACACCTGCTCCGACTTCATAACCAGGGCCAGGCTTAGCAGTTCCATTATAGCCATAGTAACGGTTATTAAATTCTGTACTTCTAATTTGGGCATAGGCAAAAGGTTCAAAGAAAAGACTCTTCCAACTGAAGCCCGCTTTTGTTTCGAAATTTATATAGGGCCTAGTAGAGCTATCAACTAGGATCTGAGCATTCGATTGCCAAAATGTGTTGTGAATAAATTGAAATTCAAGGCCGTAATCAAAGGCAGAGCCACGAACTTCATTTTGAAACTCTTTGGGAATATCAAAGAAACGATAGGTTGTATAAAGGTTGGCGCGCCATTTTTCATGTTTTATTAGTTTCCCTCTAGCGCTTAATCCATCTAGTTCGAAGTCTCCTCTTTTATAGTAAAATAGAGGAATGATATCTGAGACATATTTGTCATCTGAAGTGTATGGAATTCTAGCATTTCTATACCCAAACCCAATTCCCCAGTAATAAGGCTCCTTGCTTTTTGAAAGTACTTGGGAAGAGAGTATACATATAAATACAATTAGAATATTTTTCATCTAAAAAGCCTATAACCAATCTGTAAATGCGACACCTAATCCAATACGTGTCATCTTATAATTATAATCAATTAACGATTCACCATATCCATCAAAATATTGAACATATCCTTTAAGTCTGGTTTCAGGCAGAGGAAATGACCAAGATAACTCGACAGCACCTTTATTATCGCTTCTAAGATTATTTCTTAACATTAGAGAAAGTGTGTGACCATTAACTTTATGAATCGTAGTTAATTCAAAATTACCCATATACTCATTAATATCTGGATTATCGTCACCAGTGTAGTCTGTAGGACTTGTCTTTTTTTCCTCTGGAATTCGATACCACACTTTCAACATGAAAAGTGTTTCACGGTAGTCAAAGAATGTTGTGAAGAAGACTCGATTCCAACTTCTTGATTGTGGGATATCTTTCCCATTAGATTGATGTGCAAAACCAAGGTGATAATAATTTCTAAAGATCGTCCAATTATCTTCAAATGGCATCATGGATAAAAATATCTCTGGTTCGTAATTAGTATCCCTAAATGCTGCTGAGTTTTTCTTGTTAAATAGTTGCCATACGGACTTTTGTGTATAGGCAAAGTTTAAGTCTGTATTTGAATTAAATAATTTTGAAAATACAGTAAATTTAAAGCTTAATTGAAACTTTGTTTCCTCGTTCTTTAATTCGTCGTCATCGTTTATCGAAGACTCATTAGGATCATGCATATAAGTCACAGGCAGGACATAATTTGGTCGATGGGCAGTTACAAGTGAAATGGTATTATTAGAGGCCTCATCTTCTTTTTGTCTCTTTTGTATCGTTTTCTCAAGTGAGTCCTGGGCAAAGATTGAGATCGTGAAATTGAGTAATAAGGCGCAATAAATGCTTCTTTGAAAAGTCATAGTCGTTGTATATTAAAGGGTTTTTAGTTGAACGTATTGTCTAATGAATAGGGCCTCTCTGACAAATAATTTCCATAGACGAAATACTAGATTGACAATATACGACGTTAGGGGCTATAAATACCCCTACATGCGCACTCGTAGCTCAGCTGGATAGAGTGTCTGACTACGGATCAGAAGGTCGCAGGTTCGACTCCTGCCGAGTGCGCCATGTCTTAAGTATTTGTAATCACAAGCCTATGTCAAATCACGAACAAAGATTTAATGGAATTGCTGCTTTATTAGGGGAGCGAGAATTCTCTATTGTTAAAGACTCTCACATTATGGTCATTGGACTAGGTGGAGTTGGTACGTGGTGTGTCGAGTCCATTGCACGATTAGGTGTGAATAAGATCACTCTCGTTGATCTTGATGATATCTGTGTTTCAAATACAAACCGACAACTTCATGCCCTTGAAGGAAATTACGGTAAAATGAAGGCCGACGCTTTGGCCGAACGAATTGCAAAGATTAATCCAGACTGTAAGGTTACATGTCATTATTGCTTCTTTAATGAAAAGAATATGGAAAAGATTTTTGCAGAGAAGCCTTCGATTATAATTGATACGATTGATGCCCCTCGTGAAAAAGCGATTCTTATTAATGAATGCTATAAGCGAGAAGTCAAAGTGGTGAGCTCTGGTGCGATCGGTGGGAAAGTTGATCCTACAATGATCACTGTTGCTGAGCTCTCAAAAACTAAGCAAGATATGCTGTATCGAAAAGTAAGGCAGGAGCTAAAGAAAAAACATCTCTATCCTCTAGGCAGATCAAAAGCAAAGGTTCAGTGTGTTTACTCGCCTGAGCCATCAAAGAAGATTAAAAAGTGCGATCTTGAGCAAACATCTAAGGCTTTAAAGTTAGATTGCAATGGTGGACTAGGAACGGCCACTTATATGACAGGAACAGTAGGTTTCTTGCTTTCTCATTTAGCTATCAAAGAGCTTTTAAAGTAATTTTTCATTGATTTAATCTCGTCGTAAAGTAAAATTAGTTGACTTTAAACAATCAAAAAATGGAGATATCTATGATCAGGCTCGCTTGTCTTTTGGCATTATTACTAACAATTACTTCGTGTTCATCTGGCCCTAAAGAGCGTGAATTTGAATTAGATTATAAAGTCATAAATGCTTCACAAAAAGTTGAACCAGTATGGTTAGAAGATATTAAAAAATATGAAGGAGATAGTGGTTATCATTATTTTTTATCTCAATCTGAAAATAGAAATAGAAGACTTTGTATTAAATCAGCTACCGCAAGGTCTACAGCAGTTATTGCAGCAGAAGTCTCTCAAGAAATATCAAATGACTATACTGAAGTAACAAGTCTAGATAATGACTCAGAAGAAGTTAAAACTTTTTATGAGAAGCTTACACAAACTGTTCGCACCAAAGTTTCTGGAGTACGTGTAAAAGAGCAATATTGGGAAAAGCGTCAGAAAAAATCAGGTGAGGAATTAACGGGTTCACCATACTATGCTTGTTTCTCTGTTGTGGGAATAAAAGAGGAGACTTTAGACCGCGCTAAAAAAGCAGCACAGGAAAGTGCAATAGTCTTAGCACCATCAGATAAGAAAGAAGAGTTGAGAGAGAAGTTTGAAGACTAAAGTGTTCATTCTCTTATTTTTTGCCTTTTCTGGTTTCGCTCAAGTGAAATCATGTCCAGCTGACTTTTTGTGTGCAAAGGCTTGCAGTTTAAGTGAGGCGGAGGCAGTGGAAGATGCTCGAGTTGAAATCGCAAAAAACTTTCAAGTAAAGGTTAAGGCAAAGTTTCTCTCCATTGAGTCTTCTGATGGAAAGTTGGATGAATCTCAGTACTCTGATTATGTCAGTGAAGAAGTAAGTGAAACTCTCTTCGGTGTAGAGACAATTGAAAGTTTTGTTGATGAAGAAGATTATCATTGTGTTCTACTTGGATTGAATAAAAGTCGTTTTCGTCAAAAACTTAAAAGTGACATCACTAATCTTAAGGCCGAGAACGAAAGTATCTATAAACAAGGTCATAATCTATCGATATTAAAAATCAATGCAAATAATAATATTATTAAAAAGCTTGATGTTTACTTAGCTGTATTATCAGACAAGTATAAGTCTAATGTTGTTCAATATAAGAAGAGAGCGAAAAAAGAAATTAATATCGCTATTTATTCACAGCCTAAGTTTGAATCAATTGATAAAATGTTGATAAGTGAACTTAATAAGGCAAATGTTTACGATAATAATGACATTGAGAAGAAACTAAATATCGCAATTGCGCTAAAGAACGAATATCTAAATGTTGAAGGTTTCGTAAAAAGAACTTTGGAAGTTAACTTCATTTATGGAAAGACAAATATAACCAAGAGATATACACAAACGGGTCGTACAGAGCAGGATATAATACTAGATTTACAAAAAGAGTTGTTTGACGATTTACCAGATGTATTTTTAGAACTTGAAATTTAATAATGGAGGATATATGAAGAACTTACTTGTAATAACGCTTATGCTTTCACTGTTTTCATGTGGAGGGTTTCAGGCACAGAGAGTATCTGGAGATGAATCTGATGAGAAGTCTCTCGAGATTACAGATGCATGGGTAACTCGTGATACAGAAAATGCTGTTGAAGATATCTTAAAGAAAATGAATGATCACCGTGGCTTTAAAAATTATCGACTTAAACTAGGTCGAAGACCAAAAGTTTTTATTGCAGATTTTGGTAACCAAACGGCTGAGCCATATTTTCCAGTTGATGATATTTCAGACGAGTTCCTAACTCAGATCAGTGAAACAGGTGAGTTCATTCTGATTGATGCCGCTGCTAGAGAGTCTCTTTTAAAGGAAATTCAGTATCAAAATGACGGAATGGTAAGTCCTGCAGAAGCGAAGAAGATTGGTAATGCTGCTGGAGCGGATATCATGATCTTTGGAAATGTAAGAATGAACCCACGTAAGAGAAATGGGAAAACATTAAAGGAATATACCGTGAACCTTCGCATGACAGATATCTCAAGAGGGGTTGAGGTTATGAGAACAAGGACTCGTGTAAATAAATATTCGGAGCAATCTAAAGTAGGTTGGTAGATTGCATAAAATATCAAAAAATAAATTCCTAAGTTACACCTTCATCTTAATTAGTCTTGTTAGTATCTTAAGTTGTGCTGCAAGAAGAGTTCGAGATGAAGGTGATATCATTGCTTCTTTATATAAAGAAAAAAAGTATCAGACTGTCATTGATCGAATCACTAAAAAAGAAGTTTACGAAAGGCAAGAGGATCGCTTTTTAAAGCAGGCCGAACTTGGAATAGCATATTTTAATCTTAAAGATTATAAGAAGGCCCTCTTTCATCTTAATAAGGCAAAAGAAATAGCTAATAGTTTATATAAGGTGAGCATTTCAAATAAGGTTGAGTCCTTATTTATTGGAGAGGCTACCGATATTTATTATCCAAATCAATTTGAACAAATAAGTATTCGCTTTTATGAAATCTTATCTCACTACATGTTAATTCAATCCTCAGAGTCCTCAAAAGATAAAAGATTTCATCAACAGGCAATGGTCTCGACTCTTAGAGATTGGAGCTCATATATTGATAATTTCAAGGAGCAAAATCGCGGAAGGGCAATATATAAAGGATCGACATTTATCGATTTAATGGGAGTTATTGTTCACGATGTTTATGATCGTTCTAAGGACCGATCTGTAATTAAAAGTTTTAAAAAATTAGGACAAAAAAACTTAGTGGAGCAGATGGGGATTTATCCAAGTTATAATGAATTACATGAGAAATATAAAGATGATTACAACGAGCTTCATCTTCTTTCTCAAAAGAAATTAGCAAACTATATCAGTGAAACACAAACCTCAAATAACATTAAAAAGTTCTTTCAAAATAAAAAGCGCTATAATACCTACATCATAATTTTAGATGGGCATGTTATAAAAAAGACGGCCAATGTATACGAGTTTCCTCTAGGTCTTCCTGTCGGTGTTTATATATATAATGATGAGGGTATGGACGATTTTGTGACCTTCTCTCTTAAAATGCTTTCAATCACAAGAGGAACAGAGCCAAAGATTAGTTTTGAATTACCAAAAATAGATTCTGTACCGATTACGAATACTGAAAAAGTTACTCTCACAAATGCAGATGGAAATGAAGTTCTATCGGATAATCTAATTCTTATGGCCAATACATCAGAAGTATTAAGTGAATCATTAAAAACAGATGTTAAAACTTTAGAAGCAAAAGTAGGTGCTCGTCTGGCAGCCAAGCATATTGCTTTATTAACCTCTGCATACCAAACTTATCGATCTCTTTATAATAATGGTGCATTTATCGCCTACCTGTCGGCCAGTGCCGCCTACGCTGCCGGCAATAAAGCAATTGCTGAGTCTGAGTTAGCTGACCTACGTTCTTGGTATGGTATTTATGATCATGTGTATATGCTTCCAGTTGATCTTAAGCCAGGTGAATATGAAATAACTTATAAAGGAAAAAAATATAAGTTAACTCGATCAGATTCGCCTAAGCAAATACTGCCACTTGTACTCAATTAATTGTTCTTTATTCCGAATTTGCTTAAAATAAATATATGCTTATAGGAATTAACAAATTATCAATTAAAACAGATTTTAATAAGGCCCAGGCTTTATTTACTCTTCATTTCTTTTTGTTCTTTTTAGCGAAAGGATATGAATTCTTTAAATATCAGTTTAATTTCATAGCGTTATTTGGAATTATCTTCTTCATTTTTTTCTATCGCTTATATTATCGTACACAAAAAAATCTTAAGTATTCATTTTGGTCGCTAACGGCCTTATCTTTTTTTATTATCATTTTTCATATTTTAAGATCTCTTTATCATTATAATGATTTCTCAATTTTCTTTTTATATACAATGTCCTTTTTTATCTTAGGGGTCCTTTGTTTCTCTCTATACTCACCTGTTTTTTTCCCGATTATTAATTGGTGGGAATATGACTTCCGTTATCGCAATGACTTAAAAGCAAGCGTGTATATTGATGATGACAAGAAAGCAGACGCAAGGATTGTTGATCTTAGAAGACGCGCTGGTGGATTAAGTATGTTTGAAGAAGTTGAAATCGGTCAGCGTATTGATATTGAATTAGAATCTTCAGGGCTTGATGGACGTTTACAGGTTGAGGTGCTATCAAAAAGACAATACTCAATTGGTCGCCCTTATACTTATGGAGTACGATTCGTCATTACAGATGATGTTGTAAAAAGGAAGTATAACGACTTAGAAAAATATTGGAACTTTGAGCGTAAGGCCAAGAAGAATAAAAAGTTTAAATCATGAAAATGAAGTCACATATATGGAATATGAAGCTAGCTTTAGATGAAGCAGAACTGGCATTTAAGGCCGGAGAGGTTCCCGTTGGAGCAATTGTTGTCGATGAAAATGATAATGTTATTGCTAAGGCACATAATTTAAAAGAACAAAATAAAGATACGACAGCTCATGCAGAAATCCTTGCTATTAAAGAAGCAAGTGAGAAATTAGGTGATTGGCGACTTATTAATTGTACTATTTATATTACGCTTGAGCCTTGTCCAATGTGTTTATATGCAATTTTACAAGCTCGTTTTAAAAATGTTGTTTTTGGTGCTTACGATCATAAAGCTGGAAGTATCTCTTTAGGGTATTCATTTCAAAAGGATAAACGCTTCAATCATAAATTTTCTGTCATTGGTGGAATTGAACATTTCAAGTGCTCGAAAGTATTATCAGATTTCTTTAAATTGCGTCGAAAAACCTATCGAAAAGTTAAATCCTAACTATCCTATATTTACATTGTTTAAAATATTCTAGATCATTAATATATGATCAGATTACTAATACTATCACTTATCTCAACGATATGTGCCGCTAATTCTATGCTATTTGAAGTAGACTCTTTCGATTTGAAAAGAGAGGTGGGGCAAGAGTTTTTAGCGGGAAGTGCATACGCTCGCGATATTTATATAAAGTATGATGCTGTCGAGTTTGATTTAGCACAAGACGGTGAGCTATTTTTAGTTGATGCAGCTTTATATAATAATAAATTCAACTTCAGAAAAGATAATCTAAATTTAACAACGTATATCCCGCAAATAGATGAGATCGACTTTCTCGACTTTATTTATGCAAATCAAGCATTAATTGAATTTACAGAAACAGGATTCAATGCGAATGGACCTCAATTAAGTATCGGTGCTGCGAGCTTCTTGTTTGATATAAGAAATGTCCAAATTAATTGTGCTAGCAATGGCTTTACATTTAGGCTTGATCAAATTTGTTTAAAGAATATGCTCATTAACCCAAGTAAAGGAAGTGAGTTTGCTAAAGTTGAAATAAAGCAAGAAAGCCAAGATACATCTTTTATAAGTATACTTGGTAAGAAAGTTTTATTCACGAATGATCGAATTAATATTGATGCTCAAAGTATTAGTGGAAATATTCTTAATAGTGAAATTGGTCTTAAGGCCATAAATGTTGATTGTTTTAAAGATAGTGAACTTAAAAGCTTTAATCTAGATCTTATTTTTGCTGGTTGTTTAGAAGAGTCTTTAATTGCAGGAAGCGAGATAAGGCTGTTACGTGAAGGTCGCCCTTTCGAAATCTATGATGGTGTTGTTTATTTTAACGAAAATCATGTTGGGGTTGAAGCGGATAAATTATTAGCAGAAACACAAAAAGGTCTTTTTACATTTTTTGATATAGAAGCAAAGTGTTTAAAAACAATCAATGATAAGCGAATAATTTCAGCAGATGCTTTCTATCTTGGTTGTTTAAAAAGCTCATACTTTAAAATAAATAAAATTAATGAAGATCAAATTGAAAAAGATAGCAATCGTATTAGTGACTTAAATATTCACGTTACTGATGGTGAATTTAAGTTGAATGCAAAGCTTCGTGCGCTATTTACACTGCATTTCAGAGCTAGTGGTACGTTAAATATCAATGAGACTCAAAGAGAAGTTAGGGTACAAGTGGCCAAGGCGAAGGTTGCGGGTATGACTGCTACAAAAATGGTTCTTAAATTTGTGATGAAGTTCATAAACTCTGACTCGGTGAGTCTGGAAAATGATACAATTATCATAAAATACTAGCTTTAATTGACATCATGCTTTGAAAAAAATATATTCATTTCGGTGGCCGGCCAGACAAGCGTAACGAGGTGAACTCCGCCAGGTCGGGAACGAAGCAACGGTAGCTTTTGCTGCGTTGTGTTTGTGTCGGCTGCCCCTTTCCAATGCCTATTATTTTGCCTATAGTTAATAAGTAAAAATTTAAAATCATATAAAGTGATGGTGCTCAATGTCATATCAGGTTCTGGCCAGAAAGTATCGTCCTACAAAGTTTCAAGACTTTGTTGGGCAAGAACATATTGTAAAAACAATAGTTAATTCTTTAAGAGAAGACCGTTTTGGTCATGCTTATATTTTTTCTGGTACACGTGGAATTGGAAAAACAACTATTGCAAGAATTTTTGCAAAGGCACTACGTTGCGAAAACCGTGATGAACAACAGAATCCATGTGGAGAATGTGGTGCTTGTCATGACTTTGATTCAGCTGCTTCAATGAATGTCGTTGAAATTGACGGGGCATCTAATAATAGTGTTGATGATATTAGAGAATTAATTAGTAATATTTCTTATCTTCCATCAAATGGAAAATATAAGGTCTATATTATTGATGAAGTACATATGCTTTCTAACAGCGCTTTCAATGCTCTTTTGAAAACACTAGAAGAGCCGCCTGAGCATGCAATCTTTTTAATGGCCACGACTGAGCCTGAAAAATTATTGGGAACTGTTCTTTCGCGATGTCAGCGATTTGATTTCATCAACGCAACAGTTGAAGAGCTAAAGTCACATATTATTAATATCGCTCAATTAGAGAATATTACTTTCAGTCAAGATGAGCTTATTGAAACACTTGCAAAACTTGGTAATGGATCGTTTAGAGATACTCTTTCTCTTTTTGATCAGGTTTTAAGTTTCTCTTATGGCCAAGATATAACAGAGGATATTTTTGCAAGAGCGTTAGGTATTGCAAAATTGAGTTCGATTAAATCTTTAATTGATAATATCATTGCAGGTCAAACTCAAGAGTTAACTAATACTTTTAATATGCTTATTTCACAAAACATCGGTTTAAATAATATTGTTAAATCGATGTTAGAGAATCTTTTTTCTATTATTATCGCAAAAGACTTCAACGATAAAAATCGTATTCAATCTAAAGTAGATGGCGATCTTTTTGATAAGACAACTAGAGCAGAGCTTTATTGGATTTATGAAACTCTTGCTAAAGACTTTGCTTGGACAATGGAATCGATTATACCAGCAGATGCTACTCTACTTGCCATGAGAAAGGTAAGCTTAAGACATCAGTTAATAGCTGATACTGCTGAAGTAGCTGCAAATACCTCTACTGTGGAGGATGCTGCGGGAAAGCCTGAGGCCCCAAGGGCCGCTGAAGTTGAAGAAGTGGCCCAAGAAGAAATCATACCAGAGGAAAAACCAGCTCCAACTAAGATTATCTTTGATGAACAAGAGGTTGAGCAGAATACAAATTTCTCTGCTAGTGAAAATACAGCTGAAGAAGTTGCTATTGAGCCAGCTTCAGAGCCTGAAGAAGTAGTTTCACAAGAAATCACACCAACAATTATTCCTGAAGGGAATAAGACGTGGGATGGCTTCTTAGAGTTCTTATCGAGCTCATCTCCTGTTATGAGTGCGAATATGGAGCAGGGGAATCTCTTAGGGGAACTCGTTGTGGTAGGGAATAAGGCTACCATAGCAATTGGTTATCCTGTTAGTGCAAAAGTTTTCTTTGATCATATGAATAATCAAGAAACAATTGAAAAGGTTAAAGCAGAACTTAGAAATTACTTTTCTGTTGAAGAAATTGATTTAAAACTTGAGTTAGTTGAAAGAGAAAAAGCGCAAGAGACTCAATTTAAATCAAAATTTGACATCAATATTGAGAATGAAAATATTGAAAAAGCAAATATGAGAAAACAAATTGAAGAAGATGAGATGCTCAAAGTTGCAGGATCTCTTTTTAATACAAAAATAGATAAGATCGTTTTAAATAACGACGAATAAACGGAGTATATATGGCAAAAGGTATGCAAGGGCTAATGAAGCAAGCTCAACAAATGCAGCAAAAAATTAGCACTCTTCAAAAAGAACTAGAAAAAAGAGAACTAGAAGTTTCTTCAGGTGGTGGTGCCATTAAAATTACAATCACTGGTAAACAAGAAATACAATCAATTAAAATTGATCCTGAAGCTGTCGATCCATCTGATGTTGAAACATTAGAGGACCTTGTATTAACGGCCGTTAATCAAGCAGTTAAAGAATCACAAGATATGGTTTCAAATGCTATGGGGAAAGTAACTGGTGGTTTAAATATACCAGGCCTTTTCTAGGAAAGATGAATGAAACTACCTGAAAGAATCACAAATTTAATGGACTCCTTTTCAAAAGTTCCAGGAATTGGAGAAAAGAGTGCATTAAGACATGTCTTAAGTCTTACGAAATGGACAGCTGAAGAATTAGGTGACTTTTCAAATGCTCTAAATGATTTGGCAGAACTTAAAAAATGTAAGCAGTGTGGCGTTTTCGCAGATGAGGACATTTGTGATGTTTGTAGTGACATTCATCGTAAAGAATCTACTGAAATCTGTGTTGTGGAATCAATAACAGATTACATGGCAATTGAAAGAAGTGGCCAGTATCGAGGTCTTTATCATGTTTTGGGTGGTGTCCTAAATCCTTTATTAGGAGTTGGGCCAGCAGAACTGAATATCGACAAGTTAAAAAAGAGAGTTACTGAACTTGGAGTTACTTCGATAATTTTAGCGATAGGGCCATCAGTTGAAGGTGATGCAACTTGTAGTTATATCAAATCGACACTTCCTGAAAATGTAATGGTTGATAGAATCGGATTTGGGATTCCTATGGGTGGGAATCTTGATTATTTAGACACAATGACAATCTCTAAAGCTTTAGAGAATAAAACAAAAATGTAAGGAAGCATATGGATAACATCGAATACGTTATTCAAGAATTTTTTAAAGAGTATAGCGGTCTCGATTCTCTTGTGAATAGTGGCCTTGTTGTTTGTAGACAAGATGGTATACCTTTATATTCTTTTAAAAGTACTCAAACTGAATTTGATAGTGATACTGCAGGAGCCTTAATCGCTGGTGTATGGCAAGCTAGCTCTGTTCTATCTCAGTTCATTCCTTATGAAACAGAGGATGATTTCCGATTCAATTATGCGACTTCTTCTAAGGGAATTTATATAACAAAATTATCGGGGCCGTTTGAAGATATTTATCTCAGTCTGATTTATTTTGATGTAGATAACCCTGCTAAGCTTAAATCTCGTGTTAGGCTTATAGAAACAAAGCTAGCTGAGTTCATAGAGGCACATTTAAGTGATGACTTAAACCCAAATGATGTTTTCCTCTTTGATGATATTAGTGACAATGAAGTAGATGATCTATTTTCAGGTGTAATGGGATAGTGGGGGACTTATGTCTTTTGTAAATTATAATACGAAGGAAATTAACTGTAAGATCGTCTACTATGGGCCGGGCCTTGGTGGAAAGACGACTAACATTCAATATATTTATCAAAAAACTGCCGGTGGGAATAAAGGAGAGATGGTAAGTCTCGACTCTGAGAATGAGAGAACAATTTTCTTTGATTTTCTTCCGCTTGATCTTGGAGAAATACGTGGCTACCGTACACGTTTTCACTTATATACCGTGCCAGGTCAGGTCTTCTATGAATCTTCACGTAAGCTAATTCTTCGTGGTGTTGATGGTGTTATTTTTGTTGCAGATTCTCAACTTGAGAGAATGGAAGCAAATATTGAATCTTTAAAAAGTCTTGAGGAAAACCTTAAGGAGCAGGGATATGATATTGATCAAATTCCAATAGTGTTTCAATGGAATAAAAGAGATTTACCAAATGTTACACCAGTCGAAGACTTACAACAGACATTAAATGCAGATGAGCGACCAGCTTTCGACTCTGTTGCTGTAAAAGGTGTTGGTGTTTTTGAAACACTAAAGGCGATGTCTAAATTAGTTCTTATGAATCTTAAGGGGGGACTAAAAGAGTAGTCCTTTGTATTTTAAGAAATGTATATGAGCTTCAATTAGTGCTTCCTGACAATAGAAGGATGATCTTCTTCCAACAAGATGATGTCCTTCTAGAATACCTAAACTAATTCCTTTTTGAAAGTAATATGGAAAAAGGGTGCTTTCAGTATCAACGACGCCATCATTTTCATTTTTACTTCTGATGATGAGCTTCATAAGCATCATCCATAAGTGGCTGTCATACCATTTTGATGAAAACCCAATCGATGTATAAAAAAGATTTGGGTTTAGTTTCTCGTGATTATTTCTAAGCCATGGCCTACGATAAGTAGATGAGAGTGATTTTTGCATTTCTTTAGCAAGTATATCTCTTCTACTATCAATTAATTTATATAGTTTAGAATCAGAGAAGTTATGAATGAGATTAAGAGTTTTAATTAATTTCTTATTAAAAGAATCTGAACCAAGAATTGGACTAGCAATTGTTGAGAGACCTAATATTGAATCTTGTTCTTCGCTATACTCACTTAAGTAGTGAAGAGTATCAAGACCACCTTTTGAAAATGCTACGAGCCATAATTTTTCATTAGGATGCTCTTTCATGTAGTCGTTGATTTGAATTTTTAAAGACTCTGCATTCTTATTACAATTGTCAAAACCATTAATGCTTGGAGTGAAGTATTTAATACCATAATTCTTTTTTAAATGAAGGCATGCCCTTTCAAAAGAAGGGGTAGAAAATAGTTCATTAAATACTCCTGGAATTAATATGATCGTTGCATTTGTTGTTGGAGCTTCTAAATTTGAAATATAATTTGGATGATATTTTGCATATTCAACTTCGTTGTAAATGATTTTGAAAATTTCATCATCTTCTAAATCAATTTCTTTTTTATTTTTTAGATCATTAAAAAAGCGGTAGTTAATAAAGTTGTAATCAAATTTGTTATCAAAGCTTTTAAAATTAGTTAGAGAGTGTAGGTAGCGTGCCGTTGAAAAACTGATCCACGCTGAAGAATTTAAAAGATTTCTCATTAACTTAAGAGTGTCATTTGGTGAGAGATTTTCTTTTGCTTGTAAAAAACGTTGTCTTATATCCGACTTCGTAAGTTCTTTAGCTGAATCAAGAAAAGTTTTAGAATAATTTTTACGTGCATTATAAGCATTAAAGCGACTTTTTAAGTTTAATACTTTTGATTCTATATATTTGTTTAAAAATAAATCAGTATCTCTCATAGTTCTTTCAAATTCCTTGTGCTAGATGTAAAATTTTGTCATTAGGTGCATGTCCAAGTCAAATAAATGAAAGACAATAAAAGATCGTTCATAAATAAATTAACATCTTTTGAGTAAACAACTGATTAATGCATAAATTGGATATAGATTGGAAGATTATAAAGAACACTATTCAGTATTAAAGAATGAATGCCTCGATTATCTTTATTTAAATAATGAAGATAAAGAAAGTTTAGTATTTGCTGACTGTACTTTTGGTGCGGGTGGTCACTCCATGGCCATCGTAGAGAGGAATCCGAATGCAAAATTGATCTCTTTTGATCAAGATCCAGATGCTCTTGCAAATGGCCGAAAGCTTATCGAAAAAAATGGTGTTCAAGATCGACTTTTTCTACATGACTCTAACTTTGTTCACTTTCATGATGTCGTTACTGGAAACCATCAAGAGCTACTTGATGAGAACGAAGGCCTTGACGGAGTACTTTTGGATTTGGGTGTTTCTTCCCATCACTTTGATGAAGGTTCTCGTGGGTTTTCATTTCGTGTTGATGCACCGCTTGATATGCGAATGGACTATGATAACGATGAGATAGAAACGGCAAAAGATATTATCAATAAGTATTCTAAGCAAGAATTAGCTGATCTATTTAGAGAATATGGTGAAGAGAAATTTGCATGGCGCATTGCGGAGCAGATTGAGGCCAAAAGAGAAAAAGAAGGCCCGATTGAAACAACTTTTCAATTAGCTGAGCTCATCAAAGATTGCTATCCAAAAAAACTACAATTTGGTCGAATTCATCCTGCAACAAAATGCTTCCAAGCACTGCGTATACAAGTAAATAAAGAGCTTGATGTAGTATCAGATGTAATTGCTCAGGTGCTACCATTATTAAAGATTAATGGTAGAATATTAATTATAAGTTTTCATTCTCTTGAAGATAGAATTGTTAAGAGATTGTTTAAAGAGTTTGAAAAAAATGGGCTTGGTGAAATGCTTTTTGAAAATGAAGTTAAAAAGCCAATTATACCAAGTGAAGAAGAGATTTCAGAAAACCCACGTTCAAGAAGTGCTAAGCTTCGAATTTTAAAACGAGTGAGTGAGAAGAAATCAAAGAATAAATACGAAAAGTTTTCGAAAATACAGAATTAAAAACAATAGGAGATTGTTTTATGGCCTCTAGGATGAGTCGATCAAAGTCTAAGAAGGAAAGTATTGGGAATAAAATTAAAGGGGCTCTATTAAGCTCACAAGGTTTACCAATTGTTCTTAGCTTAGTTGTGATTACAGTTTTATTTGTACTTTTTAGAATGAAAGGTATTGAGTTAAACTATGAGATTGCAACTGTAAAAAAAGAAGTTGAGAGAGTAAAAATTGAAGGAAAGGAATTAAAGGCCAAAAAGGCACGCCTTCTTTCAGTTTCAAATTTAAGGAAAATGGCCCGTCGTTATAATTTAGCACAGCCAAAACAACATCAAATTATTGTTGTTCCAGCTAAGAAGTAAATAAAGTGAATGAGAGTAACTTAAAGAATAGATTAAAAATAGTTTATGTCGTCTTTGCATTTGCTTTTGTAGCAATTCTTGTGAAGGCATTCCGCATTCAAGTTGTTGATCGCGGTCATTTATTGTCACAATCAAAAAAACAATTCTTCCGTGAACGCAAGGTTTTCCCAAGACGTGGTCATATCTATGATCGCAATGGGAATCCTCTCGCAATTAACATAAGAACATACTCTCTTTTTACCATTCCAAAAAATATTAGAGATAAGAATGTCTTTAAGAAGTTAACGCAAATCATGCCAGAGGCCGAGATTGAAAATATTGGCTCAAAGGCAATGAAGCGAAATCGCTTTACTTGGATTGCAAGAAAGATCAACTTAACAGAAGAACAAGTTCATGCAATTAAAAAGCTCAAGGGTGTCTATATTGAAGAAATCCCAAAGCGTATTTATCCAAATCATGAATTAGCAGCGCAAACACTTGGCTTTGTTGGCCTTGACAATAATGGCCTTGCAGGAATAGAACACCGCTTTGATGATGAGCTTAGAGGTGAGCCACAAATTATAAAATACTTCAAAGACAATAAAGGAAGACCTGTTCGCTATGTGAGTCAAAATATTCCGACGGAAAGATCAAAAGATATCTACCTTTCTATTGATAAAGAAGTTCAGGCCGTTGCTGAGAAGGCCATAAAAGAAGCTGTCGAAAAAGTCGAAGCGAAACGTGGTGGCGTTGGCGTTATGGACGCAGAAACTGGAGAAATTATTGCTGTTGCAAATTATCCTACTTTTGATCCAAACGATTTAGATGGATCTAGAAGTATTGACCGTAAGCTCTCTTTCATTTCAGATCCATTTGAGCCAGGTTCAACAATGAAAGTTATTACAGTGGCCTCGGCCCTTGAAAATAATGTTGTACGTCCGGATACAAATTACTACTGTGAACAAGGGCGCCTGAAAGTTGAAGATCATATAATTAAAGAAGCAGAGTCGAGAAAGAAATTTGAATGGTTATCTGTTGAAGAAATACTCATGCACTCTTCAAATATTGGAACGACAAAAATTGCATTTGACCTAACTTTTCCAAAACTAAAGTCAACTCTAACTAAGTTTAGAATTGGTGAGAAAACTGGAATTGAATTGCCTGCTGAGTCCCGTGGTATCTTTACAGACGATAAAAATGTTTCTCCCCTATCCTTAAGTAATATTAGTTTTGGTCAGGGAGTTGCAACGACAGGAATACAGATGCTTGCGGCATTTGCGGCCATCTCAAATGGTGGGAAATATGTTAAGCCTACAATTTTAAAAGTTGATGAATCTAATAAAACTGAAGCTGAACAGATTATCCCAGAAAAAGTTGCAAAATCACTTACTGATATGATGATTAAAACGGTTGAAGACGGAACTGCTCGTAATGGAAAAATTCCATATTTTAAAATTGCGGCCAAAACATCCACGGCACAAAGAGCTGATAATATGGGACGATATACTGGCTACATTCCTGGTTTCTTAGGCTTTCCAGTTGGCGTTAAGAAGAAGTTTGTCGTTTATGCCTATGTGGATAAGCCAGCAAAGGGAAAATCATATTATGGTAACTCTGTCGCTGGACCAGTGTTCAAGAAAGTCACAGAGTATTTATTGTATAAGAATAAAGAGTTTGAAGGTCTTGCAGAGAACGATCTATTTGAAAATGACATGGCCTTTGATTCTGTTAAAAGAGTTCATTCTGCTAAAAGGTATACTGGTCGTGGACTAGTTCCTAATTTCGTAGGCCTTGACAAAAAATCTGCTATGAAGCTTGCTCGTAAATTAGATATTGATCTTACTCATAGTGGTGTCGGGGTTGTTAATGAGCAGCTACCAGAACCTGGAAGTGAATATACAAAAAACACTATCATTAAATTAAGATATGCCCCACCAACATATGAATAGCCTAATTTCAAAATACAACATTGTCACAGATCAATTTGTTGATTTAACAGTCAATCTAGATCAAGCCAAAAAAGGTGATATTGCATTTTATCGTCTTTATGAAAACGAAAAATCAATTTCTCTGTTCAAGCAAAGATACGAAAAGGGAAATGCAGGTTTAGTAATAACAAATTTAGAAGTTGAAGGCCTTGATTGTCTTGTTGTTGAACTAGAAGACTTTTATCAATTACAAGAAGAGTTAGTAGAAGTTTTATACCCTTTAGACCGAGAAGTCTCATTAATTGGTGTTACTGGAACAAATGGCAAGTCTTCTGTAACTCACTTATGTCAATTAATCTTAAATCGAAATAATTTTAAAGCGTGTTGTATTGGCACTGTTGGTATCATTCGTGAAGATAAAGAGATTATGCCTTCATTATCAGCGACCACACCATCATATCTTGATTTGAGACGAGTAATATATCGATTAAACGATATTGATTATTTTTGTATTGAAGTTAGTTCTCACGCTCTAGAGCAAGGACGAGTTAAAGGAATGGACTTTAGCTCAATAGGTTGGACTAACCTGACACAAGATCATCTAGACTATCATGGGACAATGGAAGCTTATTTCAATGCTAAGGCAAAGCTTCTTAATTATTGTGAAAATGAAGTAATTATTCCAAGTTCACAGGCGGAATATTTTAAAGATAAAATCAAATATAAAGTTGCTCGCGATGTTGATAATAAATACGGTGAAGAATTTAACCTCAGTTATAATAAAGATAATCTTGATTTAGCTTTTGCCCTTTGTGATGAAGCTGCTGGTGAAGAATTAAACCGAGAAATAAAACTAGAGCTACCTAAAGGTCGTTTTAATTTAGTAAGAGACCAGGAAAATATTTATATCATCGATTACGCTCATACTCCTGATGCATTAATAAATATTTGTCGTGAGACTAAGTCATTATTTAAGAACCATCATTTAATCACAATTTTTGGATGTGGTGGTGATCGTGATAGAACCAAAAGGCCTCTGATGTTACAAGCGGCTCTCGAGTATAGTGACAGCGTCGTGGTCACTAGTGATAATCCTAGATTTGAAGACCCTGAAAGAATTATTGAAGATATTCTTAAAGATAATAGTAATGATGTTGATGTTATTGTTAGCCGAGAAGATGCAATTAAAAATTATGTAAAAAGATATAAAGGTCCTACTGCCGTTATTATTGCAGGTAAAGGTCATGAAGAGTACCAGGATGTAAATGGAGTGAAGTCTTTCTTTAGTGATATTGAAATAGTGAAAAAGGCAATTGAAGTATTATGAAGATAACAGATTTAAAAAACATTAATGGTTTAATAAAAATAATCGGTACGGTAAGTGAAGATGAAATTTCTTTATCGACAAATTCTAAGATGCCAAATGGTGAAAACTTATTTGTCGCGCTAAAGGGCGACAGGTTTGATGCTTATAACTTTATTGAGGATGCTATCTCTAATAAGGCAAAGGCTTTTGTCGTTACCAATGAAGAAGGGCGAGAGGAAAAGCTTAAGTCTTTATATGAAAGAGATAATGAGCTTATCTTCTTTCTTGTAAATGATAGCCTTAAATTTCTCCAAGAAGCCGCAAAGTTTCGTATTCAAGAATGGAAAAATAAAGATGGTATCGTCTTTGGTCTTACTGGTTCTAATGGTAAGACTACAACAAAAGAGATCCTTTTTTCTTTGGCCAAGAGTTTCTTAAACGATGCTGTTGTTTGTACTCAAGGTAATTTAAATAATCATATTGGAGTACCTCTTACAATATTCTCGCTAAAAGATGAACATAAGTTTGCCATTATTGAGATGGGGACAAATCACTTTGGTGAAATTGAAACGCTCTGTGAAATTGCACAGCCTGACTTTGGTTATATAACTAATATCGGTCATGCCCATACCGAATTTTTAGAAAACCTTGATGGCGTTTTAAAAGAGAAGTCTGCTTTATATCGTTGGGTTTTAAAAAATGGTGTTAAATTTTATCTGAATTGTGAAGATGCTAAACTAGCAACTCTTGCGCAAGATGATAAAGTTGTGCTCGTAAATAAAGAGGTCGTACATCCTTTTGAAAGTGATATTATTAAAGAGTCATATAATCAATGGAATATTCAGGCTTCAGCTTTCATCCTAGAAAATATCTTTTCAGTGTCTTTGGCCCATGAATTGAAATCAGTACGTCTACCTAAGAATAAAAGAGCACAGTGGATTGATGTTGATAAGACAAAGATATATTTAGATGCCTACAATGCAAATCCTACCTCAATGAATCTTGCGATAAGAGAATTTGCAAAAAATGTACCTAGCGATAAGAAGGTTCTTTTTGTTCTGGGTGATATGAATGAATTAGGTAGTGAAACACAAAAACATCACGAAGATATTTCAAATGTATTAAATTCTGTTAACGCAAAGCACGCTTTTTTTATTGGTCAATACTCTCAATATTATAAGAATATCTTTAAAGGTGAGGCTGAAATATATAAAAATCTTGATGATCTTTGCACAAAGTGGTTATCGGTATTAAATTCGTACGATTATATCTTTTTAAAAGCTTCTCGTTCTTTACAACTAGAGAGGCTAATAGATATAACTATGTAATATAATTTAAAACACGGATAATTACATGTTGTATCATTTCCTATATCCCTTAAGGGATGAATTCTTTGCATTTAATATTTTTAAATACATCACATTTAGAACAGTTGTGGCGTTTTTGTTGGCGACGGTGATCTCAATTATTTGGGGGAAGTATTTCATCGGCTTCATGCAGCGAAAACAATTCGGACAAGTTATTCGTGATGATGGGCCAGAATCTCATTTAAAAAAGGCCGGTACTCCAACAATGGGTGGAGTATTTATTTTAGGAACAATTCTTCTAACCCTACTGATAACAGGGAATTTCAATTCAATTCCTGTTCTAATCACTTGCGGAGTTACAGCATCATATTTTGTTTTAGGCTTCATCGATGATTACGCAAAAATTTCTAAAGGAAATACAAAGGGTGTGTCCGCTAAAGGTAAATTACTTTGGCAATTTGTGACAGGCTTAATTGCTGTCTATGCCATGGTTCACTTCGGTGTGATTGATACTCAACTTTTTGTACCATTTGTAAAAGGGCCAGTATTTAACTTAGGCATGCTATTTGTCTTATTTGGTGCAATTGTTATCGTTGGATCTAGTAATGCTGTTAATTTAACAGATGGACTAGATGGATTGGCAATTGGTCCAATTATTACTTCTGCTGCAACTCTAGGATTTATTGGTTATGCCACGGGGCACAGTGAAATCGCTTCATATCTTTTTGTGCCATATGTTGAAAATGTTGGTGAATTGGCCGTAATTGGTGCTGCAATCGTCGGTGCAGGCGTTGGTTTTTTATGGTATAACACATATCCAGCTCAGATATTTATGGGTGACGTGGGGTCCCTTGCCTTAGGTGGTACACTAGGGACGATGGCCGTTTTAACGAGAAGTGAATTACTTTTTGTCATTATTGGTGGTGTTTTTGTTGCTGAAGCTGTTTCAGTAATATTACAAGTTGGTTCTTATAAAACTCGTAAAAAGAGAATTTTTAAGATGGCACCGATCCATCATCATTTTGAGTTGATGGGATGGGCCGAACCGAAAGTTATTGTTAGATTTTGGATTATAAGTATATTTTTAGCGATTCTTGCTATCGCTACTTTAAAAATGAGGTAATAAATGGAGAGATTTAGAAACAAGAATATCCTAATCGTTGGTATTGGAAAAACTGGTTTCAAGCTCATCAATTTCTTTAATCGTCTTGAGTGTAATATTAGAGTTACTGATATCAAGCCGATTTTTGATTTAAATAAGGCCGTAAAAAAGCTACGTAAAATTAAGCCAGCAGTTGAAATGACTTTTGGTGAACATTTAGATGATGACTTTTTAAATGCTGACGTTGTTGTTTATTCAAGTGCAGTAGATCCAAACCTACCTCAGCTTGAATTAGCAAGAAGAGAAGGTAAGCAGGTTTATTCTGAATTTGCACTTGGTAATACTCTTTGTCGCAAGCCTATTATTGCTGTTTGTGGATCACATGGTCGTACAACTGTAGCACATATGATTGGTTTCACACTGAGACAAGATGGTAAAAATGTATTCGTAGGTGGTACAAGTGATAGTCCATTTATTGAATACTCAATGCTACCTAATAAAGATGAAATCGATTACGTTGTTGTTGAGGTTTCTGCCGTTCAAATGAGAAAGCTTGATGACTTCCACCCTAAGATGGTTGTCTTTACTGATATTGCTGACACTTATCCACAGAATCATTTCACTTCTATGGGTGAGTATATGGAGACTAAGCTTAGTATTATTAAGACTCTTTCTCCAGATGATACTCTTATTGTTAATTTTGATAAGCTTGCAAATAATAGCTTCTTTAGAAATGCTAATTGCCAAACTTATTGGTACTCAAGAAGATCGTTCGTTAAGCTTGGTGTAATGGAAGAGATTCAAGGAACGCATTTCCACGATCGTCGAATCCACTCAAATATTTCATACCATTCAGAATTTACAGTGAAGAAGATGAGAATCATTGGTCAAAACAATCGTGAAAACTTACTTGCTGCAATTACGGCATGTAAGGCCCTTGATCTTTCAGATGAAGCAATTCAAACATGTGTAACAAAGTTCCCAGGAATTCCACATCGAATTGAATTCTTAATGGAAAAAAATGGCGTTAACTTCTATAACGATTCAAAAGCAACTGATATGAAGACTCTTTGTGAAACAACAAAGTCTTTCAAAACTCCTGTGATTCTAATTGCAGGTGGTAAAGACATGGAAGAACTTGAGTACGAGCAATTCAGTGATGAGTTATGTTCAACTACACGTATTATCGTTCTAGTAGGTGAAGCAAAAGAGCGTATGAATCGTGCTCTTGGTGAGCATCCACAAACTTTCATTGTTGGTTCATTTGAAGAGTCAGTTCTCTTTGCTTATCAAAAATCGAGAACAGGTGATACGATTATTCTTTCACCGGGGAATCCTGCAACAGACTTCTTTAGAGATTATGAGGAAAGAGGGAATTACTTCAAAAAACTAGTATATCAATTATAATTGTTTCAAATGCCTGCTTTATGCAGGCATTTTTGTTCCTGCTAATACAGAACAAGTACACAGGAATATGATGACTGCATGAAAGTTGTCTTATTCTTTATCTTCGTCAGTATTATTACCTCTCACATTAAGGCCAATGAGTTCACGCATGATTGTCGTGAAGTCGTTGAGAAACGTTTATCTAAAATGAATCAATACCGCTTTAGAAAGCAGTGTGAACAGATTACTTCTTCCTATCAGCTAAATTGTATTACCGATGTCTTGAATATGAGAAGGGCCATTAGTCTTGTTGAATTTAATGCGTGCACTTATGTGAAATCCTCTGTGGGACTTGAGGCCGTACGAGAGATTACAAGTTATTATAATTCACAAGTAAATAGCTTACATGTGACTCTTGCTGCGCTCGTTAAGAATAGAGGAGAGAAAGCATGTCTTTCACACATCGTACATCATGAAGGGATTACGCCACTTAATGTATATAATTGTTTTGAAAATCGAAAAATCGACTCTCTTCGTACTTTTGCTCAAATGTATATAAAGTAGGGTAACGCTGCACAGCTTCTTTATTTTCTAATGCATCGAATAGCAAATTCATATATGATAAATATATGAACTCATTGGAAAACACGGATCGTTTTGGCAAATTCTTCTTAATCATTACTTCAATTATTGTCGCATTTGGCGTGGTAATGGTTTATTCGTCATCGTATATGTTTTCAAAAGAAGTGTATGGAACAAGTTTACACTTTTTCTCAAGGCAAATTTTCTTCGCTCTTTTTGGAATAGGATTGGCCTTTATCGTCTCTAAGACTAAATATCAATTTTGGTATAAATTTTCATTTCATCTCAATATTGTAATCGGTTTTCTACTTATATTAACTTTTATCCCTGGACTTGGTGTTATCGCTAAAGGTGCAAATCGCTGGATCAATATTGGAGTGGGATCACTTCAGCCCGGAGAATTTGCTAAATACTCAACTCTTATGCTTTCTCTCTTTTTCTTTGAAAGTTATGAAAAGCTAGATCTTAAAAACCGTTTAAAATTCGCTGCCAATATTTTCTTCGTTTTATTGCTTCTTATTTTACAACCAGACTTTGGAACATTCTTTATCTGCGCCTTAGGAATCGGTTTTACATGTTTCATTTCAAATTTTAATCGTAAATACTTTTATATCTTAACTTCAGTCGGAACAGTTCTTTCTGGTCTTATTCTTATTGCGCAACCTTATCGAGTAAAAAGGTTAATGGCCTTTCTTGATCCTTGGGCAAACCCTAGGGGAAGTGGATTTCAGGTTATTCAGTCATGGATTGGTTTTGCCAATGGTGGCTTTTTCGGTAAAGGGATAGGAAATAGTTTAGAAAAATTATTCTTCTTACCAGAGGCGCATAACGATTTTATCTTTTCTGTCATTGGAGAAGAATTTGGTTTTCTAGGAGTTATCGCATTTGTTGGCCTTTTTATGGCCTTTACTCATTTCGGTTTCAGACTTGCTCTTTCATTAAAAGATGTCATTGCAAGAAAGATGGTAACTTCAATTGTTTTCATTATCTGTGTTCAAGCATGTCTAAATATGGGAGTTGTACTTGGACTACTTCCAACAAAAGGTCTTAACCTTCCGTTTGTAAGTTATGGTGGATCATCACTTCTATCAAACTTAATTGCCATAGGTGTTATTTTCTCTTGTGTGTCACGTCAACACACTGATAATGCTCAAAAGCCGTTTTTTTCTCAACAATAGCTCATAGATAGGCTAAATTTATGAGAGAAATTATTTTAAAGGATTAGAAATGAATATTAATATTCAAGATATCTCAGTTCATTTTATTGGGATTGGTGGTATCGGTATGAGTGGTATCGCTGAGATTTTACTTTCACTTGGCTACAAAGTAACAGGTTCTGATATTAGTGACTCGGCCAATGTTGTTCGTCTAAGAGAGTTGGGAGCACAAGTTTATATTGGTCATAATAGAGAGAATATAACAGATGAAACGACAGTTGTTGTTTATTCTTCAGCGGTAAATGATACTAATCCAGAGATGCAACAGGCCCGCGATAATCAGGTTCCAATTATGAGAAGAGCAGAAATGCTAGCAGAGCTCATGAGACTTAAGCGTGGAATTGCAATTGGTGGAACTCACGGGAAGACAACGACAACAAGTTTTCTTGCGACGATTCTTCAAGCAAGTAACTATGAACCTACATATATTATCGGTGGAATTGTATCGAATCTTGCTGGTCATGCAAAAGTTGGTACAGGGGAATATCTTGTAGCAGAAGCAGATGAGTCTGACGGATCTTTTCTAATGCTTAATCCTATTATGTCAGTAGTTACGAATATTGATCTGGATCACATGGATCATTATGGAAGTGAAGACATTCTTATGGCAAGCTTTGAAGAATTCATTAACAAGGTTCCTTTTTATGGACTGTCATCTTTAAATGCAGATGATGATCGCTTAATGAGTCTTGTTCCATTTATTAAAAAACCAATTGTTACTTTTGGTATTAAAAATGAAGCTGATTATCAAGCAACTAATATAACAATGGATGGTCTAAGTTCAGAGTTTGATTTAATCGTAGGTCCTGAGAACTTAGGACGTATTAAAATTAATCTACCTGGAAAGCATAATATTTTGAATGCTCTAGGTGCAATTTCTATTGCTCATAAAATGGGTGTGCCAGTTGAAATGATTCAAAGCTCGATTAGAAGCTTTGAGAATGTTGGACGTCGTTTTCAGCTTCTTTATAAAAATGACAAAATTGAAATCTTAGATGATTACGGACATCACCCAACAGAGATTTCTTCCACACTTGGTACTTTAAAAGAGATTCGAGATCACAAAAAAATTGCAATTTTTGAACCACACCGTTTTTCGAGAACAAAAGATTGTTGGAATGAATTTCTACACTGCTTTAACGATGTTGACGAACTTTACATGTGTCCAATATATCCAGCAAGTGAAGAGCCAATCGCAGGTATTACTTCAGAAAGATTAGTAGAGGATATCAATCGTCTACATCCAGGTCTTGCTAAAAATATAGAATTAAAAGATTTAGATTCAATTATTAAGTCAAATGAAAAAGCAACTATTATGACTCTTGGTGCTGGTTCAATTGGTCGTGTTATCAGAGAGTGGGTTCTTGATAATGACAGAAATGAATAATCTTAAGTTATTACTTAAAGACATTTCAGATATTGAAGTTGAAATCAGAAAGGATCTTTCTCGCTATTCAACGATGAAAGTAAAGTCCTTTGGTAATTTAATTACTATAAAAAGTGTTAACGCCTTAAAGTCTGTTGTTAAAAAATTAAGTGATAATGGTATGACTTATCATTTGCTTGGTTTAGGTGCGAATCAACTATTAAATGAAGAAATAAAGAGGCCAATAATTCATTTAGATTTTTCATATGATAAGACTATATTTGATTCATATCATGACTCTTATATTTTACCCGCATCTATAAAGCTTTCAACTCTAACTTCTCATGCTTCAAAATTTGGAAATAAACGTTGGGAAGTCATTACGGGAATCCCGGCCACTTTAGGGGGCGCTGTTTTTATGAATGCAGGAACAGGTCTGGGCTGGATAAATGAGATCGTAAAGCGCGTCTGGTATATTGATAAAGAAGGCACTGAGCATATCTATGAAGTAGATGAAAGTAGTTTCTCATACAGGCAGAATAATTTTTTAAGGCCAGGTGATGTTGTTTACCAAGTTGAATTAGTTAGTCATGGACAAGATCCGGAACTTGGGAAAAAAATTAGAGATTATTTATTGGTTAGAAATAAAACCCAACCTTTACGAGAAAAAACCTGTGGTAGTGTCTTTAAAAACATCACAAATAAAGAGCGAACTTGCACTGCGGGACGATTTGTTGATATACTAAATTTAAAGGGACTACAAGTTGGTGGTGTTAGAGTTAGCAATCTTCATGGAAATTTTATGGAAAATTTTAATGAGGCAAGCGCTTCTGATGTTAAAGAGCTGATAAAACTAGTCCAAGATGAATTACTACTCCAGTATGGATTAAGATTCGAACCAGAAGTCAGGATAGACAACTAATGAAAAAAGTATTTGGTATTATAACTTTCTTAATGATGAGCACGTCGATACTTGCGACATCACGTCCAATGGAGAAAATCAAATACAAAACGGCTTTTGGTAAATGTCCTTCTCGTGCAGCGGGAACCCTAACTCTTAAACTCGTAAAAGATTTCGAAAAAAATAGTTCATTACGAAGTATGAAGAACTTAATTGATCACGATAAGTTAAAAGAAAAACATTTCTTATCTGATTACACTATCAAGTACGATCCACTTCAAGGAATGCTAAATTTTATATACGAATGTCCATCTCCTCTTATGAAAGTACAAATTTATAAAGAGAATGGAATGGAATCTTACGAAGCGATTCTTGTTGAAAATGGTCAACTATTTGATCCAACTTATGAAATACTTCTTAGAACAGAAAAGAAGTTGAGTTACTCACTACCTTATCTCGCTATTCCAGTAGGAGAGATGGATAAGGACGTTCAAAGAAAAATAACGAAGATTGTCTCAGGACTTGATTTAGTATTTAGGAAACTAATTTCAGAAGTTATTGTTAGTGATAATAAAGAATTAACAATGATTTTATCGATTAAAGGCAAGCCATCAAGTGTCTTTATGGGTAAAGATGAATGGCCTCTAAAGGTTGATAAACTTACTCAGATTATTAGTTACATGAATAAGAAAAAGAAAGTTCCATCTGTAATTAATATTACAAATTCCAAAAAAGTTGTTGTCAAGTTCAACGACTAATCCTAAAATTTCATTATACACGGTAAAAATTGCCGTATTATTTCTTGAAAAAAAGCAGAATGATTCTGTAAGAAAAAACTAGAGAAAGGATTCTCAATGAAAGAAAAAAATATCGTAGTCGGTCTAGACGTAGGTACAACTAAAGTTTGTACAATTGTCGGAATTCAAAATAGCTCAAATACACAAACAACTATTTCTAATCCTTGTGAATTAGAAATCATTGGTATTGGTACACATCCAAGCCATGGCCTTAAAAAAGGTAGTGTTGTTAATATCGATAAAACAGTTCGCTCAATTCAAAACTCATTAGAAGAAGCGAGACTTATGGCCGGAGTTGATATCCATAGTGCTACTATTGGAATTGCTGGAAGCCATATTTATAGTTTCAATAGTTCAGGGGTCGTTGCTGTTAAGGGTAATGAAATCTCGGAAGATGATGTTGAAAGAGTATTAGAGGCTGCAAAGGCGGTCGTAATGCCAAGTGATCGTGAGATTATTCACGTTATCGCTCAAGAATACAAAGTAGATAATACAACAGGAATTAAAAACCCTATTGGAATGTGTGGTACTCGCCTAGAGGCACATGTACATATTGTTACGGGATCAATTTCATTAATTCAAAACCTTGTTAAATGTGTTGAACATACAGGTGTTAAAGTTGAAAACGTAACACTTCAACCGATTGCTTCATCGGAATCAGTTCTTTCTCCTGAAGAAAGAGAAATGGGAACTCTTCTAGTTGATATTGGTGGTGGGACTACAGATCTTGCACTTTGGAAAGATGGTGCTCTTGTTCACACTCAGGTTATTCCAGTTGGCGGTAATCATTTTACTAATGACTTAGCGGTAGCTTTGAAAGTTCCTCACGCAGAAGCAGAAAGAATTAAAATTAATCATGGATCTGTTTTACCAGAGCAAGTAAATCAGTCAGCGCATATTACAGTTCAAGGTATCTCTGGAACTAAGCCACGTGAAGTTCAATTAAATACTGTGGCCAATGTTCTTGGAGCTAGAGCTGAAGAATTATTTGATCTAATTAAAAATATTATTAAAGAAAAGAACCTGGGCGAAGACATCAGTGGTGGTGTTGTTCTTACAGGTGGTGGTGCAATGATTAAGGGTATGCCAGAGATTGGTGAGTACCTTCTTGATCGTCCATTAAAAATTGGTTATCCAATCGCATTTGGCGGGATGACAAACATAATGCAAAATCCAAAGTTTTCAACAGTGCTTGGACTTCTTCTTGAAGCTACTAAAGGTAAAGAAGTGGATGCGGAAGTTGAAGAAGATATTAATCAAATCGATATTGTCGGAAAGTTATCCGGATCGATTAAATCAGTATTTAGAGAAATTTTTTAAATAAGGGGGAACTTATGTTCGAAATTTCTGATAACAATGAATTAAAATTAACTGAAGGCGCGAAGATTCGCGTAGTTGGTGTCGGTGGCGGTGGATGTAATGCCGTAAACACTATGATCAAGGCCGGACTTACTGGTGTTGAGTATATTGTTGCCAACACAGATTCGCAGGCTTTATCTGTAAACCTTGCACCAACAAAAGTTCAACTTGGAGTTGAATTAACAAAAGGTCTAGGTGCTGGTGCAAATCCAGAAGTTGGTCGCAAAGCTGCTCTTGATGAGTATGAAATGTTAAGCCAAGTACTAGAAGGTTCAGATATGGTTTTCATTACTGCTGGTATGGGTGGTGGAACAGGTACTGGTGCAGCACCTGTTATTGCAAAACTAGCAAGAGAGCTTGGAGCTTTAACTGTTGGTGTTGTAACTAAGCCATTTATCTTTGAAGGTAGAAAGAGAATGAGACATGCCAAAACTGGTATTCAAACTCTTGAGGAAAATGTTGATTCACTAATCACAATTCCAAATCAAAGACTTCTTCAATTGGCAGGTGAGAGTTTATCTCTTGTTGAAACTTTCATGAAAGCAGATGAAGTACTACTTAATGCGGTTAGAGGTATCTCTGACCTAATTAATACAACAGGACATATTAATGCTGACTTTGCAGACGTGTCGACTGTTATGTCTAATAAAGGTTTAGCACTAATGGGAACAGGACTATGTTCTGGACCAGATAGAGCTATTAAAGCTGCTAATGAAGCAATTTCTTCACCACTTCTTGAAGATATTTCAATCGATGGTGCAACTGGAATTATCATCAATATTACTGGTGGTTCTGGAATGACTATGCATGAAGTAAATGAAGCAGCTACTTTAATTATGGAAGCAGCTGATGAAGATGCTGAAGTTATCTTTGGATCAGTTGTAGATGAAGAATTAGAGGACGATATCAAGGTTACTGTAATTGCTACAGGTCTTGGTGGTGAAGACTCATCAACTAGAGTTGCTCCTCAACAAGAAATGAGAAGACCTGTTCAAACAGAAGCTCCACAAACATTTGCTAAGCCAATTGTTGAAGAGAGAACTGTTGAAGTAAAGCAAGAACAGAAAGTCGAGCAACCTATTGAGCACAGAACTGAAACAATTTCTCGTCCAGCTTACTATGAATCAACTCCACAACAAGATGAAAATCTTGATGCAATGAGAGAGATTCAAATGGAAGCTCAACGTGAATCAGTTAACTACGAAACTCAAGTTGAAGAAAAACAACAATTGAGATCGAATGGGTTTGATGGAGACACAACTGATACTTCAAGTCGTCCAAGCTTAACAGATTCAATTCGTGAGGCAGCTTCTCAATATGAAGCTTCAAAATCAGAAGTTGATCCTTGGGCAAATGAAAAAGCATTAACTGGTAATAATTCAAATGCTGAAAAGTCAGAGCGTCCTAAGTCAATTGCTGAGAAATTGGGATTTATTAACTTTGATGAAGAAGAACTAGATACTCCATCTTATTTAAGAAAAGATGAAGGTCAAAACACATCAAATGAAACTTTTCGCCAATTAGAGCGATAGGATTCCCCCGAGTATATTGATGGTAACATCAAAAAAAGGGCCCTGAAAAGGGCCCTTTCTTTTTTTCTATATATTAAACTTCTTTAAGATACTAGTTTTGCGATATTTGATTTAAAGGCATCGATTAGCTCGGCCGTATCTATTTTAAAGTCTTCTGGAAGTTTTATTAGTAATTTTGAGTTATCGTGAGGAATATTTCTAAGGACTAGTCGAAAACTTCCTTCCCAGTCTTGCCAGCTAAGCTCATATTGCCAACGAGCAAATTGTCCAGAACCAAACTTTTGCTCACGCTTTTGAGGATCAAGAGAGTCAATTGTGTAAGATACTTTTTGCTTAAGTCCAGATGCAGTGAGTTCTTTCTCGCATTCACGAATAACTCTATCGTACTTGGCATCGAAAATAACCTCAGGTTTATTTTCTTCAATGATTTGATTAATTTGACCTCTAAGAATCTCCATGTCTGTCATAATTACCTCTTACTTTTCGAGCTGTAGCCTTTCTCTTAAATCCAGCTCTCTTTCTTTTTGAACATATAACTGTACGTATGTTTCAATAAGATCATTTGTGACATCAATCTTATATTCACATAGTATGAATGTAGGAATTTTATCATCCTTCCAAACTTTTTTCTTAAAGTTATATATGTAGACACCTTTTTCCGGGGTCTCGCTTGTCGTTCTTTCATTTGTTATGGGGATCCAGTCGCTTGCAGAATATGTGTCGAAGTGCTCACGGCAAAGGTGTAGAGACTCAACATTAAAATAATCGTTTTCAACAAGTTCTTTTTCACAAATACTACATAGCCCCAAGATTCTTTCTTTGGTTTTGTTTTTTTCAAGCATCTGACTTATCTTATTTGTAATATCACCATCTTTTTCTTCTTCATTCTGAAAGTCTCTTTTAAATACTAAATATGCAAAGAAGCCAATAAAGGCAAGTAAGGCCAATACGATGATTGTTAACAACGCTATAATGATGATTGAATTATCCATAATAATATTCTAGATGACTTAACAAATATGAACAATGGCCAGTGGCCTATATCCTAGAATATTTTGAAAATACCGACGTGTCGCAATCCTGATTTTCTCTGATCGTTGATCAAGAGTGCCTTTTTCTTGATAGATGTTAAAGCATAATTCTTTAAGTTGGTTAAGTTGATCTTCTTCGTATGGTATTCCAAGTGCCGTGATATGAACTCTTCCGCTTGCTTTCTTTATACTGTTATTAGCAATTGAAACAAAGACAGAGCCTAGTGTTGCCATCTTTCTTCTTTCTGAGATTTTTTCGCGCTCGATTTCAATTCGATTACCATGAATTAATATTGGTGGTACTTCTTCAGTTTTATTAAGTTTAACTTCTCCATTTGCAAATATCGTTACAACATCACGATTAGCAATCTCAAGAGCTTTAGATTTTGGAAGAATCGTATTTAAAAATTCAATATGCTTTCTTATAAAATAAGTTTCACCGTGAATGGGGATTGCGATCGTTGGCAGATATGCTTCGTAAACGTCTTTTAAGTCTTCTTTCCCTGGGTGACCAGAGGCGTGAATTAAACCATTGGCATTAGTGATAACTTCTGCACCAGAACTTGTTAGTTCGTTATAAAGAAATGCAAGTTTCTTTTCATTTCCAGGAATTGCTTTTGAACTGAAAATGAATGTATCTTTTTCATTCACTTTAAAAAACTTATCGTTACCACTTGAGATTCGTTTAACAGTACCTCTAAACTCACCTTGGCTACCTGAGCAGATTATAATCTGTTTCTTTGAGAGGTCTTGTACGCTTTCTACTTCTCTAATAAGTCCATGATCATCAAATATCTCACATTCACTAGCAATTCGAGTGTATTTTAATAATGATCGGCCATAAGTGATAACTTTAAGATTCTGTTCTTTGGCGATATCAAATATTGTTTGAATACGATGTATGTTTGAAGCAAAGCAGGTGATAAAGACTCTTCCTGGCGCATCTTTTATAAACTTAGAAAGATCGCTTTTTAACTCAGATTCTGAAGTCGTTCTTAAGGTTGAGCTCGTTATATTTGTAGAATCAAGCATTGAAATTCTATTGTTATACTTTCTTGCTAGTGATTTCATTTGCTCGAGATCAATAGGACCTTCGTATGGGCAGTTGAAGTCACTTTTAAAATCAGAAATAAAAAGAATGCCAGTATCGATCTCTTTTATTCCCAGATGTAGTCCTTTTGTATTTGGAATAGAGTGATTCACATGGACTGCATTTATTTCTATTTTATCAATTATTAATGTGTCATCTAAACGATGGATTTTTTTTGAGAGATCGAGATAATTTAACTTATCTTCTATTAATTCTTTGGCAAATTTTGGTGCGTGTATTTGGGCCTCTGGAAATTTTTCTATATAGTGAGAAATCGCACCAATGTGATCTTCGTGTCCATGTGAAATAATAATATTTGAAATTTTTAATTTTACGTCAGAGAGATCAGGGATTAAATAATTAATGTCAAAGCAATCTTCTGAAGGAAAGAGGATTCCTGCATCAATGATGATATTTGTTTCTTCGTAAGATATCAGAGTTGCATTTGATCCAATTTGTCCAACACCACCAAGTGGAGAGATTGTTAATTTTGACATTAATTGCCTTTTGTCGAATTTAGTAAAAGTTCAAACTCTTTATTTTGATCAATAAATTGTAAGAGGCGTGCAGATAAGATCTCTGATGCAACATCAGTTTCTTCACCGACTATAAAGTCAGCGTGTTGTCGTTGAGGTGCAAGAAACTTTTCATACATTGGCCTAACACTATCGTAGTATTGATTAATAACACTTTCAAGGCTTCTGCCACGTTCCGCTACATCTCGGTTAAGACGACGTGTGAATCTTATATCTGCTTCAACATGTAGAAAGCACTTTATATCTAATTGATCGCGAATGATTTGATTGAAAAGTGTGAAGATACCCTCAAATAAGATAACAGGAGTAGGCGTTAATGTAGTTGTTTTATCAAGTCTTCGACTTGTTTTAAAATCATAGTTTGGAACTTCAATTGATTGTCCTTCTTTTAGTTGGACAATGTGTTCTTGTAAAAGATCCCAATCAAAAGCTTTGGGATGGTCGTAATTTGGACGCCCTGATTTTGTATAATACTCTTTTGGTTGTTCTGGTAAGTAATATGAGTCCATAGATAACATGGATACTTTTTCTTGAGGAAGTTTTGAAATAACTTTAGAGGCAAACGTTGTTTTACCCGAGCCTGATCCGCCTGTGATCCCAATTAGCTTCATAGATTACCTTTTGAATAATGTTTTCAGTAACTTAACACGGATTTATTTCACATCAAATAAAAGAGGTGATAATCTTATAATAATTACATTTCATGCTAGTTTGAGGAATAATTAATGCCAAGATATCTGCTAATATCCCTATTTTTTATCGTAACTTCAATAGTTTACGCAGACCCATTGAAGATCGCTATTTCCTCTTCTCCAAATAGTTTAAGCCCATTTTTTTCTACTGATGCAAATTCGCAAAACATTAATCGCCTGGTTAATGGTTCATTGATAGATTTTGATATTAATATGAAGCCAATTTGCCAGCTTTGTGAAAGTTACGAAGAATTTAGAACAATCGATAGTTATAAGATCCGTTTTAAGCTCAAGGAAAATATTTATTTCTCAAATGGTGAGAAAATAACGGCAAGAAGTGTTAAGCAATCTCATTACTACTTCACTGAGACTGAAAAAATTAAATCGATATTTCGATTTGCTTTTTCAAATATTACAGAAGTTAAGATTTTAGATAAATATACATTCGAATTAATATACAAATCATATGGCCTTGATCATTTACCAAATCTTGTGCTTTTTAAGATAATACAGATACCTAATTATAAAACCTTAGACCAGGTTGAATTAAACGATATCGTAGGTGCAGGTGATTATCGAATTACCGATATTAAACCACTTCAAATAGACTTAAAGTCGAATATAGAAGGACGCCAAGACTTAAGCTTTGTGGTTGTTAAAGACGAAACAACACTTGCTCTTAAATTAGTAAAGGGTGAAATTGACTTATCTGTATCAAATATTTCACCACGTAAGGTTAATTATTTAATCAATAAAGGTAGTGTGAAGGTTAAAAAGGTTCTAGGTACAGATTATAATTATATTGGTCTAAATCAGCGCAAAGAACAATTACAAAATCTTAAGGTTAGAAAGGCATTAAGCCATTTAATACCTCGTGAAAAGATTATTAAGTATAAGTTTAAAAACTACGCAGTCGCTTCAAATGGTTTATTTGCTAAGTCTTTTGAGAAGTTCTATTTAGATTCTCCTGTTGATAATTATGACCCGGCCAAAGCTAAGTCTTTGTTTATTGAAGCAGGTTATAAGCATAAAAATGGTTTCTGGTATAATGGTGATGGTAAGAAGTTTAAGATTACTTTTAAAACGAGTAGTAATAAGTTTCAACAAGAGTTAGTTACAATCATTAGAAATGAATTCGTCGACTTTGGAATTGATATCCAAATTGTTCCTCAGGAATGGGGGACATTTCTTAGAGGAATAAAACGTGGTGAATACGATCTCTACCTTGGACGTTGGGTCGGATTTACTGGTCAAGATATGCTTAAATTTGCTTTTCACTCTGAAAATATGGCACCGAAAGGGGCAAATCGTGTTTTCTTTGATAATAAAGAGTTCGATAGTTTAATTGCTCAAGCGGAAGATACTATTAATAAAAGCAAAGAAATTGAAATTTATAAGAAAGCAAATTCTGTCGTTAATAGAGAATACCCTTATATAAGTTTATGGCATCCAGACGTTATTTGGGTCATGAATAAGTGTATTCATCTCGATCAGGTATATCCAAACGGAAACTTTCTAGTTCTAAAGGAAATTAAAAATGTCTGTAAAAACTGAAGTTTTTAAAATTGTGACAATTGAGTTTAAAACAAGTTCTCAATGTGAGGAAGTTAACAAAATCGCTCTAAATGATTTCGAAGTTGATGGGATTGAAGAATTCTCAATGGAAGAAGAGAGAGTAGATGAGATTCTAGGGGAAAGAGCATACTCTGGTGGTGATGTACCCGAGTCAGTAATTGATGAAGTCGTAGATATTTCTGCAAATGAAGATGTGAAAAAGTTTAATTACTTCTTTTTCCAAGGTGACATCTCTAGAGCAGAGGAGTTTGCAAACACTCTAGATCAAATGGACCTTTCTTATGAAATAAAAGAAGAAGAATATTCAGATTGGAATGAAGTTTGGAAAAAGCACTATGCACCGATCGAAGTTACAGATGAGTTGAGTGTCATTCCAGAGTGGTTTAAGGAAGATGATTATAAAACAAATGATAACAATATTTATATAATCCCTGGGATGGGATTTGGTACTGGTGAGCATGAGACAACATATTTATGCTTAAAGCACTATATGGCCGTGAAAGATGATTTCAAAGATAAGGATCTTTGCCTTGATTTTGGTTGTGGTTCAGGGATCTTGGGTATAGGTGCAGTTAAAAAGAATAATATGTTGGTGGACTTTGTCGATATTGATCCAGCGGCTCTCGATAATTGTCATGAAAATTTAAAATTAAATCTCGTTGAAGATCGGTTAAATGGACATCGCCTTATTGCAAGAAAACGCTTTAGTGTAGATGATAAATATAAGCTAGTTTTTGCTAATATTTTAAAACATGTCTTGTTGTCTGAGAAAGATCTCCTTCTGGAGTCTCTCGATGATGGTGCTTATCTAATCTTATCTGGAATTTTAAACGAACAAGTTGATGATATTCTTGAAGAGTACAAGAGCTTGAAAAAAATTGATGTACTTTCTAAAGGGGATTGGTCTGCCATCTTAATGAAAAAAGATTAATCTCAAATATAAAGGAGTCCTTATGCGTGCGATTTACACAAGAGACGATTTATCACCATCTATTGATGGAATATTGAGAATAAATGATGATCGAAGCCATCATTTAATTAAAGTTGCGCGTGTAAAAAATGGGGATGAAGTACTAATCCTTGATGGTCAAGGTGGCCGTTATCTTAGTGAAGTTATTAATTGTACTAAGAGAGAGGTTTCACTTAAGGTGAAGTCTTTTGATAAGGAAGAGAGATATTCAAATATTGATTTGGCCCTTGGCCTACCCAAAAGAGAAGCTTTTGAAAGTGCAATCAAGAATGCTACACAAGTTGGTATTAGTGCCATCTACCCATTTCGTGCAGAGTATTCTCAGTGGTCAATTAAAAACTTTTCTAGAGTTGAAACAGTCATAGAAAGTGCTCTTATACAATCAAATAACTGTTACTTTCCAAAGATAAATGAAGAAGTTAATAGTTTAGATGCGCTATTTGAGATTTTTAGCAGTTATGACTATATCTTTCTGACCACACTTTCTGATGCTGCAAATACAACTAAAGAAGCAACTAATTTAAGGAATAAAAAAATATTAATTATTATTGGTCCAGAAGGTGGACTTTCACCCAAAGAAGAAGAACTTGTATTAAAACAAAGTAATGTTTTTGGTTTAAAGTTGTCGACACCAATTTTAAAAACAGAGACTGCGGTACCAACAATCGTTGGATACATACT
This sequence comes from Halobacteriovorax sp., assembly GCF_048381875.1. Taxonomy (NCBI): domain Bacteria; kingdom Pseudomonadati; phylum Bdellovibrionota; class Bacteriovoracia; order Bacteriovoracales; family Halobacteriovoraceae; genus Halobacteriovorax; species Halobacteriovorax sp. The sequence goes on from NZ_JBLXBP010000004.1 coordinate 81,162, forward strand.
CGGAAAATTTGATGTTAAATAAAAAATGTGTCATCCTATTATAAGAGGGATTTGGGATGAATATTGATACTGAACAACTAAATAAAAATAAGTACAACTCAATGAATATAAATAATTTAGATGATATCGATAACTTCGATATAGAAGACATTCCATTTAAACCAATAAATGAAGGCCTCGGTTTTCATCATGGGCAAAAAGAGAAGAGAACTCTTAAGCAAACGCGTGTTGAAGTTACACCTACGCAAGCTCATGTAAACAATTTTAATAAGGTCTTAGGTCGAGAAAAGGAAATGAGTGTTCCATCTGAATTGGAAGCTTTTTACCGTAAAGGACAAGAGTCTGATATCCCTCAAGTTAATCGTGAAATTGAAATTAAAAGTAAATCGAAAGAAGTTTCTATCGTTAGAAGGTTCTTCTCTTATGTAATTGACATGAGTGTATCGACAGTGATCTTTACTGTTATTATTTCTTCAATGTTCTTCATGACATCAATTCCATTAGAATCTTTTGTTTCATTAACACTTAAAAACTCTAGCTACCGTTATTTGATCGCTCTATTTGTTTTAATTCACTTAATTTATAGAATCACTTCTGTTTATCGACCGACTCTTGGTCAATATATTTGTGGTGTTAAGCCAAAGCAATCAAATGAAGCAGCTTTTAATACGATAATTGAAAGAACGCTATTTGAGTTTTTATCAATACCTCTTCTTGGGATTCCATATATCTTTGGACTGGATAAGAAGTTCTTTGGTAACAACCTAAAGAAGAATAAGTAAGATGAGTTACGAAGACGCTAAAGATTATGTAAATAAACATTTCAAAGACAAGAAGGTTGTTTTTACTAATGGATGTTTCGATATTCTTCATCGAGGTCATTTAATGTATTTAAATGAAGCTCGAGCGCTAGGCGATGAGCTTATTATAGGGTTAAATTCAGATGCTAGTGTAAAACGTCTTAAAGGTGATGATCGTCCTGTTAATAATGAAGATGACCGTCTTTATATGCTTGAAAATCTAAAGGCCGTAAGTAAGGTTTTTATTTTTGAAGAAGATACTCCTTATGATCTCATAAAAGCAGTAAAACCAAATGTTTTAGTTAAAGGTGGCGATTGGGCCGTTGATCAAATTGTTGGACACGATATTGTGACTGGCAATGGTGGTAAGGTTTTAAGCTTAAACTTTGAAGATGGTTACTCAACGACTAATCTAATTTCAAGAATTCAAGGCCGCTCATAGGTGTATCTACACAAGTTTACAGACCACTATCAGATATCAAACGAAGTTTCACAAATATTGATTCCCTTTGAACATTTATTAGTCTCAATAAAAGCTTCGTTAAAAACAGGCTTACCTGTAATTATTCTTTATCATGATCATGAATACGATTTAGCAAAAATTAAGAGTAAACATTTTATACACAATGATAAATTTTCATTTATTAATACATCTCTAAAAAATCGATTTGAGACTCATTGTAAAATTAGTAACCTTAGTGAAATGCTCCAGTATATGCTTGAGTTGAACACTCGGCTATCTTAAAAAAACTTAACTTTTTTTCCACTTTTATCTCAAGAATATTTCCGAGTAACCGTTATGGGTATTACAACCAGTTGGGACTGGTTGTTTGGGATTTAATTGTTGAGACAAGGAGTTTCAACGCAAATTACACAAGGAGGTTGCTTATTCGAGGAGAATAGTAATGGGATTAAGAATTAACACGAACACACAGTCAATTGCAGCACAAAGAAGTTTAGGTCAAGTTAAGAGAGCACAAGGTGAATCTTTAAATAAGTTAGCATCTGGTTCTAGAATTAATAAAGCCTCAGACGATGCTGCAGGACTTGCGATATCTGAAAAGTTAAGAGCAAACATCAGAGGTACTCAACAAGCAGCTCGAAATGCTGGTGATGGTATCTCAATGATTCAGATCGCTGAAGGTGGGATGAACGAAGTATCTAATATTTTAGTTCGTCTAAGAGAGCTTTCAGTACAATCTGCATCGGATACAATTGGTGATACTGAACGTGAATTTACTGATAAAGAATTCCAACAACTAACTAAAGAAGTTGATAGAATTGCAGAGTCAGTACAATTTAACGGTACATCACTAATCAATGGTGAAGGTTCAGAAAAAGAATTCCAAATTGGTCTTAATAATGATGAGACGAATGACAGAATTAAGTATGATCCATCAGCAGTATCAGTAAAAACAGAAGACCTAGGAATTGGAGGACTTTCTGTTGCTACTAAAGGTGATGCTCAATCTAACCTTGAGGCTATCGATAAGGCCATGACAACTGTATCAGGTGGACGTGCGGAGCTAGGGGCTTTACAAAATAGACTACAGTCTACAATTAATAACCTAGAGATCTCTAACGAGAACATGAGTGCCGCAAATTCACGAATCAGAGATACTGATGTCGCAGCTGAATCAGCAAACCTAGCGAAGTCAAATGTACTTACTAGTTCTGCAACTTCAGTTCTAGCTCAAGCTAATACTTCGAGCCAGTCTGCACTTAGACTAATCGGTTAAGAAAAAAACCAAAATCGAATGCAACACTTCAAGGGCCCTCTAACGAGGGCCCTTTTATGTTCAGGATGAACGGTATGTCGCGGGAGGCAGGAGCCGGAGCCGACCTCAATGCAGTCTAAAAATCTATCTTAAAAACAGCAAAGCCATGCTTTCGCATGGCCCACTAGAATCTTGAAAGAGCTGAATCTCAGGAGAGAGGTTAAGCTCATAAAAAGTATAACTAACAAACCTGTTCATAAATATGAGATAAGTCATAGAATAATGACAAATTTATGAGTCACTTTTTGCGATTATATGCAGTTATATTTATTGAGGTTGTGGTTTTTAAGTACTTGAATTTATAGTAGTGGCCATATTTTTCTCCAAATATTCGAGGGATTTACTAAAGTATTTACCCGAGTGTTCCGAACAGGTATCTGTGAACACGAGTTTCCCTGAATGGTATTTCAGTAGGACGTAGGAAAGGAGAATAACATGGGTTTACGTATTGCTACTAACACTGCAGCTCAAACGGTGCAGAAAAACATTAAACAAACAGGTAAGGCCTCAACAGAAGCCTTGGAAAAATTATCAAGTGGTAAGAGGATTAATAAGTCCGCCGATGATGCTGCCGGTTTAGCAATTGCTAAGAATATGGAAGCACAGGTAAAGGGTTTAAGACAGGCCTCTCGAAACGCAAATGATGGTATCTCAATGGTGCAAACTGCTGAGGGTGCCATGAACGAAACAAGTAATATTCTAGTTCGTCTAAGAGAGCTTTCAGTGCAGGCAGCATCGGATACTATCGGTGATACTGAACGTGGTTTCTTGGATAAAGAATATCAGCAATTAGTAGAAGAGGTTGATCGTATTGCAGAGTCAACAAAGTTTGGTTCTATTAGCCTCTTAAATGGATCTGGTTCAGAAATGGACATTCAGGTTGGTACATTTGCTGGAGAAAGTGGTCAGATTCAATACGACCCTTCTCAAACGAATGCAACAGCTTCAGCTCTTAATATCTCAGGGCTAAGTGTTTCATCTAAGGATGATGCTAGATCATCGATGGAAAATGTCGATGAGGCGATTACAAGTCTTTCTGAGCAACGTGCAAATTTAGGTGCGATTCAGTCGAGACTACAGTCGTCAGTTAATAATTTAGAGATTCAATCAACGAATCTAGATGCTTCTAGGTCTGTTATTGAAGATGCTGACGTGGCATATGAGTCATCACAATTAGCGTCGGCTAATATTTCTAAGCAAGCTGGTGTTTCTTCATTAGTACAAGCGAATAACCTAAATTCGCAAGCGCTTAGATTAGTAGGTTAATAATAACTTTGGAGTAGCGTGGGGGAAGATCCTCCCTCCTTTCTTAAATAGGCTCAGGAAAAGTTCTTGGGCCTATTTTAATAGACGGTTTGATATGGATAAAAAGAAGTTTGAACAAGATATTATTGAGTCAATTAACGAGGATAATGAAGTTATTATCTGGGATGTAATTGAAAATAATATTCTTAGACTTCCCGTTAAGTTTAAGAGTCTCAACTCCTTTGCATCTAAATTATTTCTTACAATAGAGGATGGACTTAAAGATAGCTTGGCCCATTTTTTAAGAGGTCCGGGACTACTTAAGTTTTACATACCTGAGCTTCAGTTAGCATTTGTGAGTGAATTAAATGCTGTTCATGGGACATCCTTAGAAGTTTCATATCCAGTAAAAGAAAAACGACTCGAAAGAAGGGAGCATAAGAGGTTTGAGCCCTTAACTCCACATTATGCAAAATTTCAAAACCTTAAATATGAAATATACGACATAAGTAAAGGCGGACTTTCTATTGTATTAGGCTCTTCGCAATATGAACAATTATTTCAATTAAAGAATGATACTTTGAATTTTACAATCGAATTCGCAAAAGAATCAGTTCATGTAAAAGGGAAGGTTGTTGATACGAAGAAGATTAAGCCCTATCAAATTTCACGATTTCCATATGGTGCATATCGTTTAGCTGTTCAAGTTGAGGATAATCCAGGATACAAAAAGGAAGTGAAAAAGCTTCAAGATGGCTGTGATAAGCTTTTAAAAGATCTTCTTTGATTATTGGATGAAATCTTCTATGATTAATTAATATGGCCGATTATGTAATTTCAGATATTCATGTCAAATGGGATATGACCAATTCTGAACCACTTAAAAAATTCTTAGAAATTGACTTTAAACCAGAAGATCGTATTTATTTTCTAGGAGATATATTTGATTTAATGGTGGGAAGCTATGATGAGTATGAGGGACACTATGATTGGTTCTTTACTCGTGTAAAAGAATTAGCAAAGGCCGGTCTTAAAATATTCTATATCCAAGGTAATCACGACTTCCATATTGAAGAGCTATTGGCCAAGAGTGGGATAATAGTAAAATCTAAACCTTTTGTTGAAATTATCAATGGCCAGAAGGTTCTCTTTTGTCATGGTGACGAAATTGAAATTGAAAATTTCAATTACAAAATATGGCGTGCATTTATCAGAAGTTATCCATTGGCCTTAATCTCAAAATATATTTTCAATTATAAAATTGTGAAAAAAATTGGGGATTATTTATCTCAAAAAAGTAGAAATAGAAATGAGAAACGCTACGGAGAAACTCAAAAAAACGATCATATACGTGATAAGTTTCGTCAATCTGCTTTGATTGCCAGTAAAAGTTATAATGTCGACATTATAATATGTGGCCATAGTCACTATATGGATAGTTACCAAGGTGATAGTTTTGAATATTATAATTGTGGTTTTGTACCTGCTACAATGAAATACTTAAAAATTACAGAAAGGTATGAATTATTACCGCTCTAAGCTTTCTAGCGATGTCCATACTTAAACTTTTCTTTTAATGTCCTAAAATAATTTCTTTCTTCATTAGCATAGAAGTTTACATAATGTGTTCTTGATTTTTTAATGACAACTTCATCTTTGGCCTCTAAGCGAAATTCTTCCTGCCCATCAATTGTTAAGTAGATATCGTCATGTCCTCTTGGAATTATGATACTGATTACTTCACTGTCAGGTAAGACCATTGGCCTATGTGTTAAGGCGTGTGGACAAATAGGGGTAAGGACAACTCCTTTTACACTAGGGTGAAGAATTGGCCCGTTGGCCGCTAGTGAATAGGCCGTTGATCCAATTGGTGTGCTCACGATTAGTCCGTCACCTGCAAGATTGTATATACTTTGACCATTGGACTCTAGTTCTAAATTAAACATTCTAGAAATACCCGATTTAGTTATAACGGCATCGTTAAGAAAGTTGAACGTAAACGGTTTCTTACCCTTTCGTTGTATCTGAGCTTGATACATTTGAACTTTTCTTGTCTTAAGTTTGCCCTTTAGAGCAAGCTCTAGTCCATCGTAAAAATCTTGTTTGGAAAACTCTGCAATAAAACCAAGGTTGCCCATATTGATTCCAAAGATATTAACTTTCTTAATGTTTTTACCTCTGGCTATTCCAATGAGTGTGCCATCGCCACCCATTGTTATAATTAGTTTACATTTTTTAGATATTTCATCTCGATGAATATAATTAAAATTCTTAGTTGTTGAGCCTTTGAATATCTTCTCTATCCTGTTTTTTTGGGAGTCTTCAAAGAAAATATCAACCTTTCTTCTCTTAAGCCAATTGGTAAGGTTAGGTAGTACTGTATTAAACTCAGTAATTACTTTTGGTTTTAGAATGATAGCTACTTTATTTATTGTGGCCATGCTTACCTCAGCTTAGAACTTCATTTATAAATTGATTGATATCGTTAAAAGGTTTTTGTATGACCTTACAACCATATAATGAAGCTTTTTGTACAATCTGATCAGAACTATATGCCGTAATAATATAAAATAAATTGGCAATCTCATCTTCGTTATACTTTGTTTTCGATTCTTCTATTATATCAAATCCAGTGATATCTTGAAGCATTAAATCACAAATGATTTTGTCGTATGAATTATTTTTAATTAATTCAATTGCTTCTTTGCCGCTAGCGGTCGATTCAACCTCTGCACTTTTACGCTTTAATAAAGTTGAGATGGTTTTTTGTATTAGTAGTTCGTCTTCAATGACTAATATTTTCAAAACGATACCTTTGGAAGTGTTAATCTAAATTTCGCACCAAAGTCTACATCCATTAGATTAATATCTCCATTAATCTTCTTTAAAAGAGTTTTACATATGGCAAGTCCTAAGCCTGTACCTGTTTCTTTAGTTGTAAAGAAAGGGGTGAAAATCTTATTTTTTATATTCTCAGGAATTCCGTTACCATTATCCATAATGTCGATATGTATATCATTACTATTTTCAATGACTTTAATTTCGATTTTACCATTATCAATATTTTCATTTGTGAGTGCTTGAGAACTGTTAATAAGTAGATTAAATATAACCTGACTTAATAGAGTACCATTGCTTTTTATTTCAATATCATTTTCCATCTCAAAGACAACTCGATGTGCTCTAGACTCAGACTTAGTTAATGTTATAGTTTCGTTAATTAAACTTTTTAAAGAAATCAGAGCTAGTTTCTCATCGTCTTTATAGAGATTTGAAAATTCTTGTATAATTGCTTGTGATCTTTTTACACTATTAGATATGTGAGACAGCGTATCTTTAACATCAAAGTCATTAGTTTGATCCATTAAGAGAGTGTGTGAAAGATCAATTCCAAACAGAGGATTACTCAATTCGTGTCTGAGAGTATTTAATAACTCACCCATGAGAAGAATTCTTTCATGGTGAAGAGAGCTCGTATCGTGTTGTGCAGCTTCCAAGTCCTCTACTGTGATTGAATTACCTTCATCGTTAAAGATCACTGTTTTTATGGGGAAGTTATTTATTACATTTGCTTTTTCAAGTTCTACTTTCTTCTTGCTTACACTCGTTATGATTTTAAAGATTTTTGGTATTTGCTTAATTATGTAATTGTTAAATTTAAGGCGGTCATCGTCTGATAAAGGAAAGAGGTCATCTCTTGAGAGTAAAAATATTGTATTAAAGTCTCTAAATGAGAGCTCTTTAGCAAGAAAATGTCCATCAAGCTTTATATGTTTATTAAGCAGCTCTTTTTGATCAAAAGACTTATTTTTACTTTTTCTAACCTTGGTAAAAAGAGTGTTGAAAAATGCTGGGTCTTCAAAGCTTTCATAATACTCGCTATTTTTATATGAAAGAGAGTAGATATTTGTAGTTCCCTTTTCGTGAATTAGTACCTGTGAAGAAGAAAAGCCTGGAAGCTCTGGTGTATTTGTAAATGATTTAACTAGGGTGCGAAGATTGTCTTTCTTCTTAAATTCGTACTCTTTTGAGAAGTCATTTTCAAGAATAGAGCTTGTATTAATAATTTTTATGAATAAATCATGTACGTTTTGTAAGGTGAATTTTTGATCATTTATCTTTGCTACAACTTTATTGTTCTTAGCAGATAAGAGAAGTTGAGAGTTCTTTTTCGCAAGTAAATTAGAAAGTCCATCTTGATTTAAATACTCCAAGATGGACTTTTCTAAATAAATATTTAGATGTTGATTTTCGATTGTTGAATTAGAGGTATTGCTTTTTCTTTCCACTGTTTTAGATTATCCATTAGTTCGTACTCTAGCAAGTCAGAAAGCATAACGATATCGTTCTTCTCTCTAGCTGGAACTAGGGCCTTAATAACTGAAAACAGGTGGATTTCAAGGTTTTTAACCATTTCATTGTCTGCGAAGAATTCTGGATTACCTTTTCTGGCAGTAGCATGAATTCTTGTGATTAAATGGATATATAGCTCTAAAACTTCAATTAGATCAGCAAAGTATAAATTTGCTTCATCTATATTGCCTTTGTTAAATTCTGCAGTTGTAATGATTATCTTATCTAATAATTGATCAATATATCCAAGACAGTCATCAAGTGCTTCAAATGCAATCTCATAAGAGTTTTGAATTCTAAGGCTTGGGTAGTTTAATTCTGCAAGAGTATTATCGAGAACCTCTTCAACGTGATTTAACGCATAAGTTTCTCCATCAATTACAACTGCTGTAATTGATTCATTATTAGACAGTCCTCCGTCACTTTCAACTGCGCTAATCGCTTGGCGTAGCGTGATAATATCCCCATCGAGAGAAAAGCTATCATTTCCTAGTTCTAAAGTAATCATACGTTATCCCTTGCAGCTTCCGGCTGCTTTTTAATAAGAGAGCACTTTTCAAAAAACTCATAGAGCACACTACAAAGTAGTGAGACTTCGTTGTAAGTAAAGAATGCTGACTCTGATAATTTTACTAAATTATGTCCTTGTAGATTGTTTTTCGCTACTTTAGCGTAATCGACAACTGGTGCAAGTAGAGGATATGAGCTTAGTATCATATCACTAAGAGTGTCGACTTCATCAAGCTTTGCAGAAAACTTCTTAATTTCTTCGAGGCTTGGTGTGTTTTTACTGATTTCCTCAATAATGTATCTTGAATACTTTTTACCAAACTCTGAAAGCTCAAATAGTGCCTCAATACCTTTCGTATGAGACATTAACTGTGCTTTAGCTTCACTATTAATAACAGGGATATCCATGCTAATGTTAGCTTCAGTAATAATGCTAGACCACGCAATGTGATAGAAATTTCGCATAATCTCTTTTGCATTTTGTTCCTTATGTAAAAGTTCGTTAATTGTTACATCACCATTTGCAAGCATATCTGTTTTATAGAGATTTAACTTGTTTATAGAAAGTGTAGAGCAGCTATTGTGTAGCTCTTCTATATTAATTAAGTTCTTTTTAAGTAGTTGCTCAATGCATTGATAAGTTACGTTATATGGTAATTCATCACTTTTTTGTCTTGGTGCCAGGTTGTAGTTATCAAGTGCATAGGGAGTGGTTTCATGAGGTCTAACAGGTCCTAGTGAGATTGTAAGAGACTTTACATTCTTATAGCTTAATAAGTTACCAATCATTGAATCGTGTCCAACGAATAGGTAGTTTTGATCAACTTTTTCATAAAGCTCTTGTAGCTCTAAACCTAACCATTGATCGATTCTATCTTTAAATGAGGATAGAAGTTCTGAGTTTACGATCTCTTCTGTTTTTGTCTTATCTAGAGAACTACCACAGATAATCACTTTAGTGTCTTTGTTTCTTTTTAAAGTTTGATAGATTACTTCCACCCATCTATTCGAAGTCCATTGTTTAGACTCTTGTGAAGTGAATGGGTGAATAAGAACATGACTTTTTTCTTCATTTGAGTATTCTTTATTGCTCAAGTGAGTCATTTTCTTATTAACACCAATGATATTTGCAAATAAATCAACAAGGTTAAAAGGGTTGAGATCTCCTCTCATAACTGTTGAGTATAGGTATTGTGACCACTTATCCTGAAGTACTCTTTCATGCATTAGGTTAAAGTATGGTCCAACTTTGTTTTCAGATTTAATAAGAGTGTGAAGATATGTTGATGATTTAGAAAAAGCAAGATTGATAGATACATCAATTCTTTCATCGTTTATTTCGGCCATTTGTTTTTTAAGATTAGATAGAGCATCTTTCGTACTATCAGCTCCAACCATGGCAGATTTGTGATCAATTTGAATGATCTTATCAAAATACTTATTAAGGATGAATTTAATTGGTTCACTAAACTTCTTTCTTGCAATTAAGATGACTCGAAATTCAGGATGATTTTCTTTCATGAGTCTTATTGCATGTGTTGTTTGTAGAAGATCTCCAATTCTTGTCGTTTGGATGATCGCAATTGTCTTTTTTACTTCATCAGAATGATCATTTTGTGTTTTGATTGCGTTCATAAATACCTCTATTGCTCTTCTTCTAGGATTGAACATAGGTATAAAAAGGCCATGTCGTCCTCTTTTAGCGTCTCACGCTTTATTTGCAGCTCTTTTATTCTTTCTAATTCAGAAAAGAAGTCTTTTTTAAAGTTATTCTGATCTTGATTCATGTATAAAGTCCTTTGCCGATTCTGTACGAATCTTGCTGCGATTTTCTCTTATGAGATTTGAAACTTCTTTGACTTGTTCAAATTGAATTTGTAAGTCGTTTTTAAGTCCAATTAGTGTATTTTCAATTTCTTCTATAGTCGGATTGTCTATATTACTTATTTTTGCTTTATAAAATAAGAAAGGTAGTGAACAGTAGTCAGACGCACTAGCTATATAACGACTCATTTCTAACGACTTCTCATTCAGCTTTTGACTGTCTTTAGCTAAGGCCGTTTTTATTGCTGCTAATACATGACGAGATGATTTGATTAATTCACCTTGTGTTTGCTCTAGCCAGCTTGAAGTGAAGTTCAAGTTAGATTCGATTATCCCATGGCTAGAAAGGCTTTTTCTTTCAATTTTTCTTAATATAAAGTCTCTTGAAAGATAACGAGAGATCTCAATTTCTGCATCAAAGCGTCCTTCAATATTTTTATAGAAAGTACCAACCTCGTCATTTTCAGGTCGATAGACTGAGATTTCTTTGTTTTCTAACTTTGCATCTGTGAAACCTAGATAATATTTTTCAAGGCCATAAATGATATCATTAGCTTTTATAACTTCGTTACTTCTTACTTGTTTTTCAGTGTGAACACTTGCTGTATATGTGAAATCACGATCTTTTAACCTTGGAGTCATAATAATGCTCTCTGGGTTTACTGTTCCTTGTTTTAAAAATGGTGAAGGACCCATTGATAATTCTATTAAAGGAACATCGAGTATATCAGCGACATGCTTAATAGCTGTATCTGGAGTTACTAAAATATCGCAATTAATTAATACAGAAGGAAGCGCCGTGAAGGGAGCCTCTATCGTTACTGCTTTCTTATCAAGTTCTGAATTAATTTTGTTCGCAAAATTTCTTTCTTCCGACGTTGGAGCAATTAATAGAAGTGGAATAGTATCAACTCGATTATTTAATTCATTAATAAGTTTGATAAGCTCACTTCTTTCGATCATTTTGCTGAGGTTAGATGCCGTAAGCTGTAAACCAATTATTTTAGGATTATTTTTACTCTCTGATTTGCGCATCTTTAGGAAGTTTTGATGGCAAACCTTATTGTATTCATTTGAAACATTTAACGAGTTAAATGAGTTGTTTTCTTTTAAACAGCACATCTTGTGGTAAGTATCGTTAAAGTTTATAGGTGTATATTTTTGTTGAGTTAAAATATCATTAAAAACAATAGACCATTCATTTGAATAATTTACATTACAATGTGTATCAAATTTTATGCCTTTGTATTCCTTTGCTAGGTAAGATGTAAGGCTTGTTGAAATTCGATCATTAGAATAATTGATAACTAAATTCCAACCCTTGTTAATTTCCTTAATCGTTTTACCAAATTCATCAAGAGCAAAGCCATCAGAATATATTTTATTCTTTTTATAACTAACAATTCTTTTGCGATCGAGAGTGAAGATTTGCTTTATGCCACCTAGTGTTTGAGCAGAAGTTTCAAATTCTTTATTTATTAGAATTGAAATATTTGAATCTGGGTGTTTGTATTTTAAAGAAGAGATGAGTCTTCCCATCTGAAAAATGTCACCATGTCGCTTGAAATTTATTATTAGTATATCTTTCATCTTATCCTCGTGCCTTATCCTTGCTTAATGATTGCATCAAAAGCAAGTAGCAGAAAGTCGTTCTTATTTTTAAATTCACTTGTTTGATAAATATTTTCTTCAATATATTCGTCAACGCTTAAGTTTTGATTGCCATTATAAAGTAGGGTCTTAAGCTCTGCTGATTTTATATGTTCAACACATTCAGAGATTCTCTTATCTGCTTCAAAGTCTAGAAATGCTTTGTAGAAATCTGTGTATAAAGAAAATGAAGGAGCATGTGTAAGAATCGTTGGTTTCGACGAAAGGAATGTAACGACGCTTTTTTCTTTATAAATATTTGCAACTGAGTCAGTTGCATAGACTTCGATATTCTTATTTGGAAATAGATTGTTTTTAATGCATTCAGAATATGTTTGCTCATTAGGCTCTATAACGATGACCTTATAGTTTTGACCATGATAGCTCTCAAGTAGCTTACACGCTTCATACACATGATAGGCAAAACCTAGCCCTAATATTAGAAGATGATTATTTTCTTTAAGTTGATGTTCGATGTTGGCGATTATCTTTTTAGCTTCTTTGGCTGGATGATAATTAGAGTGTAGGTGAACACCATTAATTACTGGAACCTTTAAATTACTTCGAGATTGTTTTATCTCGTAACTTTCAATATTTAAAAATGATAAAGACTTTGGATTAATTTCCTGACTTGAATTTTTTGCCAATTCCATAATTTCCTCTTCCTAAGGGATAATGGGTAAATATAGGTGAAGCTCTTTCCTAGAGCTCCACCAGATTATACTATACTTTTGATTAAGCGGGCAAACAGGTCGAGTATTACCTAGTCTTTGTATTATTTAGGTTATAACCCTGAAACTGTTTACGTGTTTTGTAGACGTTAGAGATTTCTCTTGTAGTTGACTCTTTTGCTTGGGATAGTTCTTCGAGACATTGACGATCAAGCTCATCATTTTTTTTAACTATTTCTGTTACATCACTAATCCAGGACTTGAATACATCGATTTCAGAACTAGTATAATGAGTCGAAGCGCTCTGTAATTTACTTTCGATTTCATCTTGAAGTAGCCTAACGATATTGATTAAACGCTCTCGGTTATCAGCGATCTGCTCCACGCTTTCAAAATTACCTGATTGACTATTCTTTAGCATGGATTGTGTTGCATCCACGAGTACATTCATCAGGTCAAGGTGACGCATGATTTTTCCGGCGAGGCTATCAAAATTGGCCATTATTTTGCCTTCTGTTCTGCTCTTAATTGCTTGATGGCCTGTTGCCAACCTTCATATAGAGTCGTTAAAACATCGAGTACACCTTTTAATGGTTCTTTATCGATCTTGATATTAGCTTGTGTACTTGAATGTAGCATATAGTCATAAAGTGACGACAATTCATTGGCAACATCTCCACCAACTTCAAAGTCTAGACTACTGTTAAGTTCAATAATAATGTCCTGCAACTTTCCAATGTATTGGCCCTTTTCTGCAATATCCTTTTTTTCAATTGCTTCAATGGCCTTCTTACAATTCTTAATTGCAGCTTGATAAAGCATTAGTAGGATTTGTTCCTTACTTGCTGTTTTTACAGATGTTTGTTTGTAAGCACCTAAACCGTAACTCATTTAATTCTCCTTACTATCCCATTGGCGAAGGTGCGCCACCTAGGCCAGCACCTTGTGCCTTAATTCTTGACATTGTTCCTTCTAATCGAGCGAACTTATCTTTTAAGTTTTTTTCTTTTTGCTGTAGCATATTTTCTCGCTGAGCAATTCTTCGGTCGATTGTTTCAATATTATTATCTAATGAACGTTTTCTTGATGATAATAGACCATTTGGAAATTGTAGAAGCTGACCAACAGTTTCTTTAAGATTATCAATGAAACCATTCGTTTTAGTTCCATCTTCATAGCGTCCAGTTAAAACCTCCGCTACGTGATCATAATCCTTTTCCATCTCACTTTTAAATTTTTCTTGATCAAATTCTAAAAGACCTTCTCTTGTAAATTGAATACCGATATTTCCTATACGGGATGTTCTTCCATCAACTTTAATATCTTTAAAGATTGTATTTCGAATTCTTGATTCAATAGACTGTAGTAGGATATCCCCACCTAGTGTTCTAGATGTATCCGTATTCTCATCCATGGTATTTTGTTGTTTAATAAAAGAAAGAACACCGTTGATTTGTTCAATTAGTGAGTTGATCTTTTCACCAACTTTCCCAGCATCTTCACTGATATTTATTGTAAACTCTTCACCTGGCTTCGCTTTTTTTAGATCAATTGTTACACCCGGAATAAGTTCAGCTGCTTTATTTTCAGGGAGTTCAATTTCAAAACCATCAAGGGCAACAATTGCATCTTGGGCCTCTCTTTCAAACTCAATATAAAAGTCTTGCTCTCCATCGACAAAGTAGAAGTATGGAAAGTCAGCCTTATTGATATCTCCAGTGTCTTTAAGGGAGAGAATTAGTCTCCACGGTGTATCTGAGCCGGAGCCATCATTAACAACACTTGCTCTAAGGCCTGCATCGTCATTTTTATTGATTAGCTTTGCAACAGACTTAAGTGAAGCATTATCTGCATCAATATAAATCTCTTTATTTTCGCCGTTTGGTAATGTGTATTGGATAAATCCTACACCGATATAGCTCTCGTCTGGATCAGCAAATCCAGAGGTCATTGCCGATGACTTTTGTGCAAGCTGTTTAACTTCAAATTGATAGGTCGCAGGCTCTGCGATGTTCTTGTCAGCACTGATTTCTACGATATCATCGTTACCAACAACTTCCAGCTCTCTTAGGGATCTCGCACTACCGTTTTGGAGGAGTGTACCACGCATGGCCTCAACAAGAGATGAGAGTTGTTGAACAAGAGCTTTCTTGTCCTGAATCTTTCCCTTGCGCGCTTCCATATTATTAATAGGTATACGCTCAGCTTTCATGATTTGCTGAACAATATCCTTTGGAAGGCCGGTGTTAATGGAGCCCATTGCTATAGACAAAAAATCCTCCTGATTTTCTACGTGAAATTCCTTTTCACGCAAGTCTCCAACACTGATTTTATCATACTTGAGGTTTTTTTTCCGCTGCATCATTAGTGGAAGAATTTTCTTTGTCTGAGATCTTCGTCAATTGGCATCTTGGAGGTTATAATAGGTAAATCCCTGAAAATAAAAAACCCGCCTGTTAAGACGGGTACTTTTCGAGAAAGTAATTTTGGGATTGGGATTTTGTACTAAATTTATCGGGTATTATGGTGAAAACTTTAGAAAAAAAGTCGGATATTTTCGTTGAAAAAACTAAATTCTTGTCATTTCGGCTAGTTACATACTTTACGTTTCTGCTACTTCCAATTTATTTACAAAAAGAAGTGAACTTAGCACCAATTTGGCAAATTATAGCCATGATCTTCTTTTCTATGTTCATTGTTTCTCAATGGTTTCTTCTAGGTAAGGAAATTGATCATCGTTTAAAAATTTATTTTAAAGTGAACTCCTCAATCGATAGGGTGGTTTATCGTCTCTTTATGGGGATGTTCTTTATGGCCATCTATTTTAACCTACTAAGTCTCCTCCCTCATAAATGGAGCTATAATATATTTTGGGTTACGTGGGTTGTTATGGGCCTATTTTATTCATGGCCCACTCGTGGAAAAATTATTAAAGAGTCTGTTTCGACTAACTTTCATGAGTATCGCTATTTAGATAAATTCGAAAAGACAGTTCTATTTTTAACTGTTGTGATGTTCTTTACATCACTTCCTGAACTACCAAACCTTTTTTCAACTGGCTCACTTCGTTTATTCTTTGATCCAGGTGAAAAAGTATCGGGTGCCTTTTGGAACTTTATTTCTATCAATTACATTCCTTTTAGTAAGTATCCACAACTTCTAAATTTATCTTGGTCTGTTCATTTTTACTTTGTGACAATGTCTTTATTTTTGATGACCTTCTATGCTCTGCTGAGAAACTTTGTCTCTCGTAGGCTTTCGTTACTTGGGGTTTTTGCCTTAGTATCTTCGTGGTCATTTTCTAAAATCTTGGCCAATAATTTTGGATTTACGCTTCTAACAACTTTCTCTGTTGTGTGGGTATGGTCAACTCTATGGTCGACTAAGAGTTCAACTTATCGCTCAGGTCTCTTTATTGGTCTACTCGGTGCCTGGGGTACTGTTATTGATAAATCCAATATTATCTTATTGGTTGTACAACTTCTGCTAATTCACTTTGTATTCTTAAAAGAAGAGACATACTGGTATCGCAGACAATTTTTCAAATATACTTTATTAGGTGTTTTTCTTTCAATTTCATTATTCTTTTTCTCAACAAGTAACGTTTCTGTACAGATGATTGAGAGTATAAACATTATCTATGCGGAGCTTACGAGACTCTTTTTTAGAAAGTCATTTTTCATACTTTCTATCTTTGGCCTAGGTGTATTTATTTATAAGTTAATTGGGCAAACTAGAAGTGAAAAAAAACAAGTTTTAAATATCTCGCATGATTTATCGATGAAGGTTGCTATATCAATTCTATGCCTTATCTTGATCGATATTCTATTTAGTTCACGAACATTTCAGGACTTTTCTATTTTATGGCCACTGGCCTTCTTCAGCGTACTCTTAATCGAAGTTATTTTTCAAAAAATTCGCCACCTTAGAAGTCGTCGCAATATGATCTATGCTGTCTATATCATCATTTGCTTATTGGATTCTCACTTTGAGGGACGTGTGAAGATCTTATTACGTACAATAGGAGCAATTGACTAAATTGCTCACTCTTAAATCGCTATCTTTATTTGAGATTTAATTTATAATTAAGATAACGTTAACGATGAAAGGGAGTTTCATCTGTTTAAATCTCATATAACAAGACAGTTATTTGAAGAGTTTTCTGAGTCCTACAAGATGCGAAGAGAAGCATCTAATTCCAACGAGCCATATGTTTTAGTTGATCCACTTGATGGTAGCATCAAGCTGATTGCTAGTTCATTCACATATGATGATGGTGAAGAGTACGGTGCTATTTTAGCAAGTACTGATGAGTTGGAATATATGGTAACGTCAGAATAATCTTATGGGCCAGAAATGGCCCTAAGACCTTTAAAATAAGTATTATTGTACATTTCGTACAAGGGGAGTTTATCCCCAAATTTCTTACAATAAAATTCTAAAAATATTGTTGACAAGCTTTGAAAGCACTTTGAAATGTGTATATGTTGATAACTTGGTGTTTTTTGTTGGTAAGTTGGTTCGCAACCTGTCAAAGTATGACATCACTACGCAACATAGATGGTAAAGTATTGAAAATAAGGGATTTCATTAGTAAAAGTAAAGACAGTGAAAAATAACCAACGATTATAGTCAAGTGTGGATAACTCTGTTAATAATGTTAGTAAAAAACCTGAGTCAATAAGTTTTTTCACAAAATAAAAAAATATTTTGCTCTCAGATGTAAGAAAATATAGATGCGCTTACAAATAAGCATGAATTCAGTTCTGCAAATAATGTTTAGCTAATAGTAAGTATAAGGTTGAGGTCATGACGTTTAAAGTTAAGGATTACTATTATAAAAAGGCCAAGAAAGAGAACTTTCTTGCTCGCTCAATTTATAAATTAGAAGAGATTGATAATAAGTATAAAGTTATTAAGAAGGGTAATAATGTTCTTGATTTAGGTTATTTCCCAGGCTCGTGGATGCAGTACACGAGTAAGAAGATTGGGCCAGATGGCTTTGCTGTCGGTATCGATATCAAACCAGTCAATAAGAAACTTTTAGGGGTTAAGAATATTAAACTCTTTGAAAAGAGTATTTTTGATGTAACGACAGTAGAAGAGCTTGATTTTGATGATCGCTTTGATGTTGTTATTTCTGATATGGCCCCTAATACAACGGGTGTTCGATCAGTTGACCAGTTAAGGAGTTTAAACCTTATTGAGCAGGTTTTTCATCACTTACCTGTCTTTTTAAAGCCTGGTGGAAACTTTGTTATTAAAGTATTTGATGGCCATGAGGCGCAAGTCTTTTTAAAATCACAAAAAAACATTTTTAAAGAATTCCATTTTTTAAAGCCAAAATCGACACGATCGGTAAGTAAGGAATTCTTTGTGATTGGTAAAGGCTATAAAGGTGATCAAAAAGTATAAATTTATCTATAAGTATTTACTAATCTTGGCCCCACTTGCCTTGATTGGTTTTTTCTTTTTAGGAAAAGAAGAGAATAAAAAAGCAAAAGTTGAAAGTAAACCAAGTGTTATTAGTGATCAGCAACTAAAGCACTATCTCTCCAGTCAATTATTGGACCCGGTTGAACCATTTCAACAATCAATTCAACACAATGGCAAATTGTATAATATTGAGTACGCAACAGATAAGAAGCTTGAAAAGTTTGTTCGCTGGAGGTTGCGCTACTATCGTCCTGATAAAGCAGCTGTTGTTGTAATGGATAATAATAATGGAAATCTTTTAGTTTCCCTCGGTTTTACTAGAAAAGGGAAAGTCTTTGATTATTTACTGCCATTTACTGGGACCCATCCCGCCGCCAGTGTCTTTAAGATTGTAACTAGTGCGGATCTTGTAAATAATGCTGACTTCGATATTCATGATAAATTTAAGTACCGAGGAAGAGGGACAACTCTTTATAAGTACCAGCTAAAAAATAAGAAGACACGTTGGCAGAGGTCGACTTCTTTTGATCGTGCCTTTGCATATTCAAATAATGTAATCTTTGGTAAGGCCGCCATTAACAACACAACTCCACAGGAGCTAGAGCAAATGGCGCAAAAGTTAGGCTTTAATGAAGACCTTATGAGTGAAATCGATTTAGCTCGCTCAACATTTGAAGTTCCAAAAACTGATTACGCCTTGGCCGAGATAGCGTCAGGTTTTAATAAACGCACACAGATGTCACCTGTTCATTGTGCTGTGATTTCAAGCATTGTGGCAAATGAGGGAGAGCTGACTTATCCACGTTTGGCACTGCATTTAAGTGATAATAAGAGCGAGGATGTCTGGACAAACGAAATAAGAAAAGAACGAGTTATAAATAAGAAAGTTGCTGATGAGTTATCTGAACTAATGCAGGGAACGATTAAAAGGGGGACAGCAAGAAGAACCTTTAGACGTTATATGAATCGTCGCCTTTCAAGCAAGCTTGAAATGGGAGGTAAAACAGGTTCTATTACAGGTGGATTCCCCTATGGAAAACGAGACTGGTTTACTTCTTATGCAAAACCTAAAAAGGATAATAATGACAAGGGCATCTCTGTTTGTGTTATGATTATTAACTATGAAAAGTGGTATGTTAAATCCACAAAATTAGCACAGGAAATAATCTCAAGATACTATAGAGGGCTTAAGTAAGTGAGTGAATTGATAGAAGAGAAGATTTTAAATCGTAAGAAGACATTTATTAAGATGACTCGCGATTCATTCATTATAATCATTTCACTTTTAATCTTTCGCTCAGTTTTATTTGAACCATATAGAATCCCTTCTGGGTCAATGATACCAACCTTAGAAATTGGAGATTTCATCCTTGTAAAAAAGTTTCAATATGGATTGAAAGTTCCATTTTCTGATATCGCTCTTGGAAATATTAATTTAACACCTACTTATCTCTTTCGTACTAATGAAGTTGAAAGAGGGGATATCATTGTATTCAAGTATCCAAATGACTTGAAAATAAATTACATAAAAAGAGTTATTGGCCTACCAGGTGAGACTATTGAAATTAAAAATAAGGAAGTCCTCATTAATGGTCAAAAAATGTCTGAGAAATTAATTGCTACAAAAAATAATGATAATTATGAATATTTTCAAACAACAGTTAATGATAAAGAATTTGTTGTTAAAAAGGATATGGATAATATCTATAAATTAAATTTCAAAAAAACTAAAATCCCTGAAGGCCATTATTTTGTAATGGGTGATAATCGCGACAATTCCTCAGATTCTCGTGCTTGGGGTTTTGTACCATTTGAAAATATAAGAGGTCGCGCCTTCTTTGTATGGTTTTCGATGAAACAAGATAGTTATTCAGGACAAATGACAATAAACTTTGATCGAATCTTCAAATCAATAAATTAATTATTATTTACCAAGTCAATTCTCGTTGCGCCGTCATTGCCTTCATCAGGTGTCCAAGTTAAGTCTTTGTGCCTTCTCATCTCATTTCTAAGCCATTTCTTAAGTGTTCCATCACCATGGCCATGGACAATGATTAGATATGGTATATGACCCATTCTTAAATCATCAATACAAGAGAAGACTTTTTGCTGAAACTCACTTAGTCTCATTCCACGACAATTAACTTCAGTTGTATAATTAATTGTTTTGAAGACATTGATTTGTACTTCTTTCTTAGGCTTTGCCTTTTTATTGCGATCAATACCTTGTTGATCAAAGAGAGAATTTTTAGGAACTGTTATTTTTTTTCCATTGACCTCGACAATACAATTCTTACCCTTAACCTCAGAAACTACACATGTTGTGTTTAGGCGATCGCAAAAATAGCGGTGCCCCTGTTTGACCTCTTTTGCTACGGTACGTACTTCTTCTTTCGCTTTCTTCTCGTCATGATCAGGCTTTAGCTTTTCAAACTGTTTACTTAGATGAGTAATTTCATTGCTTAGGCTTTTGGCCTTAACGTCATTTAGGCCTTTAATGATTTTTCGTATCTCTTTTTCATAATTATCAAAAGCTCTCTGCTTTTCGAGAAAGAGAATACCTTCTTGGGACTTCTTTTGATTTTTTAATTCAAAGTTGAGCTGTTTATTCTCACGTAGTGTTTTATCGATTTTTTCTTGTTTACGAGATAAATCCTGTAGCAACTTTTCATATGTTACATATTTTGTATCTAACATCTTCTTAGCATTATCGAGAATTTTTGTAGGGATTGAATGTTCATGACTTAAGCGTTTGAAGATTTCAAGGGCCATTGATGAGCCAGGGGTCCCCATAGCAAGTTTATATGTCGGACAATTCTTTTCAAAGTCATAACCAACATGGGCCGAAAGGAAGTCAGGATTGTCTTGCATTTTGGTTTTTAAAAGTTGGTGGTGAGTTGAAATAAGTACATCACATCCAAGCTCATGTGTAACATAGTTAATTATAGAGTATGCAAGAGAAGATGCTTCATCTGAAGATGTTGAATTAAATATCTCATCAGCGGCAATAAGTGAGTTATTTTGAATATTTTCAAGCATACCGAGAATGACTTTAACTTCACCAGCAAAAGAACTAAGTCCCATCTCTAGATCTTGATAGTCGCTATCAAAATAGAAGATATCTGTTTTGTACTGTAATTTTGCCTTTTGTGCAGGAATGAAAAGCCCAAGTTTAAAAAATAGATGAGATATGACAATACTCTTTATACTTACTGTCTTTCCACCTGTATTAGGCCCAGAAATAATTATGCCTTTATGATTACTTTCTAGTTCAATACTATTTGTGACACACTCATCGATTAAAGGATGATAGAAGTCTGTAATGATGGTTTCACCATCAGCACTGATTTCTGGATAGCAGAAGTTTTTTGCATGTGAATAACTTGCTAATGTATTTGTATAATCAAGTGAAATATAGAAAGAATAAATATCTTTCATTACTTGAATATCATTACTAATTTGTTCAGAGTAGCCTTTACAGATCTGAGATAGTGCATAATCTATCTTGGAATTTATTTCGATTAATTCGTTGGCCATTTTTCTCGTCGATACAGGTTCGACAAAAAGTGTATTTCCAGTTGATGATCGAGCGACAATGCTTCCAAGATCACTTCGGTAAGAATCACTTCTAATAGGAATGACAAATCTTTCATTTATGATGTCAAATGTATCCATTTGTAGACGTTTAGAGATATCTTCATCTTTCAATATAAAGTTAATCGTCTCACGTATTCTTCTTTCAAGTGATATTTGTTCCTGAATCAAAGGTGCAATAATTGGATGTTTTTCAAGGTGTACGCTTCCATCGGCATCAACAAACTTTCTAAATGGGTTGATGAATTTACTTTTTAGGCGTTGAGTTTTATTAATGAAATCTTCAAGGATTTCTCTATAGTCTCCAAAGTTAAGTGTTCGCTTAATTGGAAAAAGATTCTCAATAAGATTTGCTAAAAAGTTAAGTTGATCTATTGTTGCAACGCCGCCTTTAGAGATGTAGTTAAGTGCGTTATGATTTTCTTGATTATCTCTTAGATTGCTAAAGAATATCTCATGTAAACTTCCTGTCTCATCAATCTTTTTAATTAATTCGTTTAAATTAGAAAAGTGAGAAGCTAAGGATTCAAATTCGTAAACCTTTGGGTTTTGTTCTATAATGTTTTTATTGGTATCAAATTTCGCATACGTTGTAATTTCTGAAGCAATTTTACTCCAGTCAATATTACTAAGCGTTTGTGACAAAATAGTTGGATTATTCATGAATTTAAATTTCTCAGAGCTTGGACAAAATGTCGATAAAATTAACAAGCAAATTATGGAAAATGGGGAATCAACATGTCCTAAAATCCAAAAGATTTTTTCATCTGGCAAGATGCTATTACTTCAACTTAGGCTTAGGGGAAAAAACCTTTGTATAACGATTGGCAGAGGTGGAGAATACTGTGGGGTTTGGGATACGATTCAAACTATACCTTCAGAATATCGTATCCAAAGAGATCAGTTCCTCGAGTTTTTAAGATCAAATATAAGAAATGCGAGACTCGTTAAAATAGAAGCAGATACACTTGATAAGTGTTTATCCTTTCAGTTTCTAGATAAATCTAGGCTTTTGTTATTTTGGAAAGGCCGACAGCTATATTTCTCATATATTTTTCAATCTAATAACAAATGGATGCACTTCTCTCCATGGATTTCACAAAAGAAACTTGAGTTTAATGAAGAGTCTGATTTTGATTTATTTGATGAAATAGGGCGTAAACAATTAGATATAAAGAATATTAAAGAATCAAAACTTGTTCTAGAGGCGAATGATGTCTTTAATAAAAAAATTGAAACTGGTTACAATAAGAAACTACTACGTAAAAAGTCTCTTATCTCTAAAGACCTTGAGAATTGTAAAATTAGACATGAAATCGAAGAAAAATTAATTAAAGATGACTTAGATTTATCAGGTCACGTTTTTAAATATAAGAACTTCAAAGTTAAATTTGATTATAGTGCAAATTATTATCAAAAAAAGAATAGTGTTTTCACTAAGATAAAGAAATTAAAAAAAGGTGAGGAGTTTCTCACTAAGAGATTACAAGATGTGATCGAAGAATTAGAGAATAAAAAACAAACCTTTGTTCAGGAAAAAGTAAATACTCCAATATGGAAGAAAGTAGCACAAAGTAGTAATGAACCTAAAAAGTCGGATGATCATGTCATTGTAAAATGGGGCGAAATCTCAATCGCCATTGGTCTAAATACGAGAGGAAATGATTATATCAGAAGTAAATGGTCAACTAAGGGAGATATGTGGTTTCACCTAGATGGTGATAAAAGTGCACACCTAATTGCAAAAAATGCTGATACCTTTGATTTTGATACTTATAGTGTCCTTGCTTCAATGCTTGCTGAGTACAGTGAATTTGGTGCAGATCAAATACCTGTGGTTTTTACTCAGGTAGAAAACTTGAAAGGAGTCAAGGGAGCACAAGGTAAGGTCATTTATAAGAAAGAAAAGCATTTAATACTTCCAAAAGTCAATTGGAAGGAAATAATTTCAACTAGTTGGTAATGCTGTATGTCCCTTTTAAAATAGCTTAAAAGGACGTTTTATGCTTAAATTTAATATTTCGCTAATTGTTGTATTACTTCTATCTGTATCTTCAGTTTTTTCAAATAATGAAAAAATTTTTGAAGACCATAAATTAAGAACCTACACACCACTAGCAGGTGAAATTAAAGATCTATTCTTTGATATTAGGGAACCTAACTTGGAAAGTTACGTTAAGTCGAATACTGCATTGGTACCGGATGATGTCTACTATCGAGTGTATTGGTCATTTCCAAATAACATACGTGTTCGAGTCGAAGGACTACCTGAGAAAGGATTTGATTTATTAAAGCAAACACTAATTGCTAAGGTTAAGCCATATGTTGAGTTGATTTTAGCTAAAGATTTAACAACTGCTTTAGAATCAAGTGTTTATAAAAAAGATACAAAAGAGTCGGCCCGATATATTAGGGTGAAATCAAAGAAAGAATTACTAGATTTAGCTGTATCGTTCTATTCAAGTGGTCATATTAAATCAATTGAAACAAAGAGCCCAAACCTTATCACTACAACCGCTTTTTCATACTCTAAGAAGTCGTGGGCCAAAGGCAAGAGTGTTGTTTCTCAAATCGTTATTAGTGAAGGTCGTGGGGTGTCTTCAATTAAAAAAGAAATTGAAATTGAATACGATAAAGTGAATACGTTTGGTCTTCCAAGTGAAATTAATACAGTCTCTTATGCCATCAATGGTGATAAGAAGATTGATCTTGGAAAAATGAATTTGAAGGTGAATAATTATCATATCAATACAGGCAAAGCTAAGAAGTTTATGGGTATTGAATAATGAGAACAATAAATATAAAGAAGAAAATAAATCTTCGGTTTGAAGAAAAAGTAATACTGCTTTCTGAAAATGATATTGAAGATAGTTTGAAATCTTATCGACCTGGTGAATGGTGCTTCTTTGAATTTAATAAAGCTAAGCACATAGGCTTTGTTAATCCAAATTCTTCTCGTAAAAAAAATATATGTGTTTATAAGTATTCACAAGATGACCCCTTATCCTTAATTAAGAACTTAATTAAAAATGCAGTTTCTTATAGAAAAGAGATTGGCTATGCTCTAGATTCGAGACTCATTTACGGAGAAGCGGACGGTCTGCCTGGTGTTATTGTCGATTCCTATGAAAACTGTGCTATTTTACAAATTAACTCAGCAGGTATGGATCAGTTTCGAAATGATATAAAGACATATCTTAATGAATTGATTGATAAAGATGTTTTACTTCTAGATAACGAAAAATATCGAAAGATTGAAGAACTTCCCACTTTTAAAAAAGATGATTTGCCTGAAGTTATAAGTGTAACTGAAAATGGATTCAAATATAAAATCGATAGAGAGTTGATGCAAAAAGTAGGTTACTACTACGATCATAGAGAAAATCGTCGTAAATTTGAAGAGCTAACGATAAGAACTGGGCAATCATTTAAGAAAGGCTTAGATCTGTTTACATATGTTGGTTCTTGGGGACTGCATCTACTTAGAGCAAATGTTTCAAAAGTCGATTTTGTTGATCAGGCAAATATGCAAGGTGTCGTCGATGAGCATCTCAGTCTTAATAATTTTTCGGGCAAGGGAACATTTATTAGAAGTGATGTATTTAAGTTTCTTGATGGTGCAATAAATAGCGGTAATGAATATGATATTATCGTTTGTGATCCTCCAGCATTTAGTAAGAACTATAAAGATAAGAAAGCTGCACTTAAAGGTTATGAAAAATTATATAACAAAATTTTTCAAATAATTGAAAACGGTGGCCTTCTTGCCGCTGCATCATGTACCCAAAATATTAGTATGAGTGAATTAGATCAATGTGTTCTTAAAGCTGCTAATAAAATAGGGGTAAGTGTAAAATTAATTGATACAGGTATTCAAGGGCTTGATCACCCAATATCAAATTTAGATTCAAGATCAAATTACATAAAATATTTAGCTTATAAGGTGGATAGAAATGACTGATAATTCAAGACAAAAAGTACTAAGTGTCTTAGACAGAGCAAAACGTATTGTTTATGGACAAGATGAAATGCTTGATAGCATTATCGCAGCTCTTGTTTGTGAAGGACATTTACTAATTGAAGGTATGCCTGGGCTTGGTAAAACTCTTTCTGTTTCTACAATGAGTAAGCTCTGTGATTTAACCTTTAAAAGAGTTCAATTTACACCAGACTTACTTCCATCGGACTTAGTGGGGACTATGGTCTACTCTCAACAAAAAGAAGAGTTTTCTACTAAGTTTGGCCCAATCTTTACACAACTTTTACTCGCAGATGAAATAAACCGTTCCCCTGCTAAGGTACAATCGGCTCTATTAGAGGCCATGGCAGAAAAGCAAGTAACAATTGGAGATTCTACACATAAGCTATCGAGCCCATTTGTCGTTCTTGCGACACAAAACCCGATAGAGCAAGAGGGTACATATCCTCTTCCTGAAGCACAGCTTGATCGTTTTATGATGAAGGTACAAGTAAATTATCCAGATTTTGAAGCTGAAAAATCAATTCTTGATATGGAAAAAATTAAAGATGAAATGGCTTCGATTCTTTCAACGGATGACATTCTTTCAATTAGAGAGGAAGTCGAAAAAGTATATGTTGATGATAAAATGAAAGACTTAATTGTAAAGATTGTAAGAGCAACAAGACCTGGTGATCAGCACTTTTCTCCTGACTTTAAAGGGTTGGTTCAAGCAGGTGCTTCTCCACGTGCAGCAATTTGGCTACACAAGCTTGGAAGATTTAATGCCTTTATGGCCCAAAGAGACTACGTTTCACCAGATGATATTATGAAAGTTGTTGCCTCTGTCTTAGGGCATAGAATTATTCTTACTTATGAAGCCACTATTGATGGCCAAAACGCAAGGGATATTGCAGTTAAGATCGCACAAAAGATGATTTAATATGAAATCAGTTGAAGTACATAAAATTGTCCAAGGAATGAAGAATAGTCTTTTTAAAAGGGCCAATTCTTTTTCTATTGGAATGCTTAAATCTCACTTTAGAGGCACGGGGCTTAAGTTTAAAGAACATCAAGTGTATGTTCATGGTGATGATGTACGTTTTATAGACTGGAAGATGGTGGCAAAAACGAATACACCATATATTAAGACATTTGAAGAAGAAAGAAATGTTGAAATAACAATATTATTAGATTGTAGTCCCGGAATGGTAATTGGTCATAATGGCGTCTCTAAAATACAGGCGGCTTTTGAAATTATCAGCCTTTTATACTTACTTTCAGAAAAAACACATGACTATATTGAAACAATAATTTGTTTAAACGATAAAGTTGTAAGAGTTCAAAAGAAAAGAGGAGAAGCAGGTCTCGTCGCATTTGTCGACAGCTTGAGAAAATCTAAAGTTATTGATGAAAATGGTGAAGTGAATACGGAATTTCTTGTGAATCAAAAAGAAAGAAATTTCGCAAAATTTGATAAAGAGTTAGTAAGAGAGTTTTATAAAAAAAGAGAGGTCGTTATACTAAGTGACTTCTATGAATTTCTTTCTCCTGAGACCTTAAAGAGGTTAACGGTTAGAAGGCACGTTCATGCCTTCAGGCTGTTAACTCCCTTAGATACTTCTGATGAGTTTAGATTTACTCTAGTTGGACGAATCGCAGGAAAGGGGAGTGGACGAGTTAATACTCGCTTTAAAGGGAAAAATGAAAAGTTAGATTATGATTTTCGTTTGAAAGATATTGATGTTAGTGATCGTTATTTAGATGTTTTTGTAAAGGAGATGCTATGAGATTTCTTTTACTTATTATTTCTATTCTGTCTCTGTCTACGTTTGCACTTGATACAAAGCTAACACTTGAGCTTATCGATAAAGAGAGTTCATGGGATGTTGGTGAAATAAAAGACTTTAAAATCATGCTACATCCAATTAGTGAAGTAAGTGATCAGGATATTAAAAAATCATTACTTTCTAGAAACTTTGTGGACATGATTAAAATCCTAAAAATAAAGAAGCAATTTATTTTAAAAGAAAATCCAGAGTATTATATTGTTGAAGCTAGAGGTGTGCTAATAAGCGAACCTAAGCCTAACTTTCCAAAGATTTGGGACTATCGCGGTATGGCAGTCGCTGTGGATTATTCTGCTATATCATTTTCTAATACTCCGGTTTCAAGACAGGACTTCTTTGTTTTTGATAAGAGTGTGCCTGGCCAGTTAAGTCCTTTAATGATTCTGTTAATTTCTATAACTGCAATCGTTATTCTTATTTTAATCTTTATATTCTTTCGTAAGATTCAAACAAAGAATGCTCAAAAGAAGCATTGGCAGAATATTGTCGATGAATTTAAAAAGGTATCAGATCGTAAAGGTCACGAGTATATATACTCAAATCGTCATAAGTTTTATGAAATATTTTCTAATAAAGATGCTTATGTCGAATATTTAAACTTAACTAATAAAGTTCAGTATAAGAAGAATTGGGATCAGAGCGACTTAATAACATTAGAGGAGGCCCATCGTAAGGCCAAGGAGAATATTGTTGTTAGATAGTTACGTGTTTCAAAATAAATATTTATTTATTGCTGGTCTAGTAGGATTACTCTTTTGGATCTTAGACTTCTTCAGTATCATGAGAAAAGGGGAGTTAATTCTACCTCCAAAATATCGTACACAAAATGCCTTCTCAATTATGCGAGGTATCTTGTTAGTTCTTGGTGTTATCTCTTGGCTTCTTATTAGCTTCGCTCTAATGGGGCCCAAAACCCCGATGGGTAAGAGTAATGTAAAAAAAGAAATTAATGACATCTATTTTGTTGTGGATGTTTCACGTTCGATGCTCGCAGAAGACTTTCCTCCAAATCGCTTGGAAGCAGCTAAGGAACAGATACGAAAGTTCGTTGAGCTCTCGCCAGTAGATCGTATTGGAATTATTATGTTTGGAGATAAGGTCTTTACTCTAATTCCTGTTACAACTGATTTAAAGCTTGTGGAGCAATCAATAGAACAAATTAAAATTGGTTTTTTAGGTTCTGGTACAAATATTGGAGACGCTTTAGGTCTGGCACTTGCAAGATCTGAGACGAGTATAGCGGCGAATAAGTCAATTGTTCTTCTAACTGATGGTAGTGCTAATGCTGGTCTAATGTCACCTATGCAGGCCGCTGAAAAAGCAAAAGAGCTTGGAATTAAGATCTATACAATTGGTATTGGTGGTGATCCTAATGCCAAACTACCGGTTGGTAGAGATGCATATGGACGTAAACGTTATCAAAATATGCCAGGCCAAAGCATGGACTTTGAAACTCTTCGCAAGATTGCACAAGAGTCTGGTGGAAAAGACTTTGTGGCCTCAGACAATGACTCTCTTAATGAAGTTTTATCTGAAATTAATAAGCTTGAAAGGAAAGGCCTCGAAATTAAAGGACGAATAATCTATAAAGAGGACTACTATAAATATCTGATGGCCGGATTCTTCTTATTAGTTTTTGTTGAATCTGTTCGACGTATTGGATATAGGGAAGTTGCGTAATGGAATTTGTTAATATTAAATTATTAGTGATTTCAGTTGTGGTTGTAGCAATTTTTTCTTTGGTTTCACTACGAATTAGAAATAAGTTTTCTAAACTAGTGCAGTCTATTTGGTCATTAAAAATCAAGAAAAGACAAAAAGTTTCAATTATCTTCTATTTCTTATCATTTTTTATTTTTGCTTTTGCTGTAGGTGATCTTAGAGGTCCTGAAGAAGTCGTTGAATCTAATATACCAAATCAACGAACACTCATACTTATTGATAATTCTATGAGTATGCTTGTAGAGGATGTAAGGCCGAATCGAATTTCTAAGGCAGCTATTATTGCAAAACATTTTGTTAAGAATGCCTTTGGCCACCAAATATCATTGAGTATATTCTCTGATATTCAAAGAAAAATTGTTCCATTTACTGATGATTTAGACATACTTGAGTCGCGTCTTGAAACAATGTTGTCGGCAGCACCAGATGGGGGCTCAAATGTTAGTTTAGCTCTAAAGGAAGCATTTCAATACTTTAAAACTTCTAATGGGTACACAAAGGGAAATATCCTCTTAATTACTGATGGTGAAGAACATGGAAGCATTGATGTTGAAATCCCTGAAGAAATTAGTCTTGGAATTGTAGGTGTCGGAACACCAGATGGTGGTAAAATTCCTGTTCGTGATAAGCGTGGAAACTTTAGACGATATAAAAAACATAACAATGTTGAAATCGTATCAAAATTAAATAAAACTTTCTTTGAGGACTTAGTAGAGAAGTCAAAGTATTCAAAAGTATGGTTTATCGAATCATACAGTTTACCAACTCAAGAGATATTGGACTTTTTTAAAAATGTACATTTAAATGCCTTTTCTAAAGGAAGTTTCAGATCTCGTCCTGTTCTGGGGTATTGGATTATTATTAGCGCAATTATTTCATACGTTATCTTCGTGATACTAAGTCGCTTTAAAATGTTTAATGCAATGACAGCAATCTTCATAATGTTAATTGTTGTTGGCCCGAAAGATAAAGCGTTTGCAAATCAAGAAGATCTAGCAGCGCAGCCGAACCCCTATCAAGATGAGCTAGTTGAAAAAATGCGTAGAGGAGAAATTACTCATAACGAAAAGTTAAAGCTAGCTGAACTGTATTTAAAGCAGAAGAATGGTCAAGAGCAGTCCGTAGAAATTTATAGTGAAACATTAAGTAATTATGAGAATGAAAAGGATGAAGACCTTTTTAACTACGCTACAGCTTTACTCAAAAACAATCGACTCGAGGACTCATTAAACTTATTTGATTATATAAGTACACGTACTCAAAACAATGATTTAAAAAAGAAAATTACTGAGCAAATTAAGTTGGCCTTGAAGAAACAAGAACAAAAGAAGAAACAAGATAAGAAAAATAAGAAAGATAAAAAGAATAAGGATCAAAAAGATAAGAATAAGGATCAGAATAAAGACAATAACGGGAACTCTGAGCAGAAGAAAAAGCAGGGTCAAAATAAAGACGATAAAGGCCAAGAGAAGAAAAATAAGAAGTCTGGTCAAGGTAAAGAGGATCAAGAGAAAAAGCAGCAGAGTCAAAAGAAAGATTCTAAAAATGGTAATAAAAAAGAACAAAAAACTAAGCAACAGCAATGGAAGCAGATTGAGAGTCAGGCAAAACGTAAAAAGAAGATGCGTAAGGCCAATGGTGTTTTTAAGCAAATTATGAATGATGACGCTCAGTTGCAACAAAAATTTATAGATACTTCATCTGAAGGTGATAATAATCGTAAGGACTGGTAATGATAAAATGGATTTTAATTTCACTTCTTGGTTTATCTACTTTTGCACAAACAATTACAGCAAAAGTAAATTCAAGTCAGGTAGCATTAGAAGATTCCTTCAAGTTAACGATTTCTTTTGAAAGTCAAAGTAATGTTGAGCCATATGTAAGTTTCAAACTTAATAATGGAGAGATAATTTCTGATAACACTAATGATGCAAGCCGTATGATGGTTAAAGGGATTTTTGCTGGCGGTAAAATGATCCAGAAGAAGATCTATAATTATGTCTACGAAATAAGAGCGAGAAAGCCTGGTACTACTGTTGTAAAAGATATTGAAGTCGACTTAGGTGGAAGCGTTGTAAAGCATCGCTCACTCTCTGTACGAATTTTAAGGCAAAGAGCGGCCCTGCAAGATTATTTTGTTAGAGCGGAGGTTGATAAGTCACAAGCCTATGTTGGTGAGCGCATTGATTTAAATTACTATGTATATTTTAAGGGTGAGATTACAAACCCTGAATTTGTAAAGTTCCCAGTACAAAAAGGTTTTTTAAAGAGATTCGAATTACCTCGCACTAATGTAGAAAGAGTCAGTATACAAGGTGAAGTATATAAAAGGTTACTAGTCTATAAGTCAGTATTGTATCCAGAAAAAACAGGTGATCTTTCAATTGATCCAATTGAGCTAAGGATTCAATATCCTGATTATAAAAGTAGAAGAAGAAATGCTTTTGGAATGTCATTTTCTTTTTCAAGCGCAACTTATAAAACAAAGGTTATACGAAGTGATCGCGTTAAAATTAAATCGATCCCAATACCTACAGAAAATATGCCAAAATCATTTACTGGCCTTGTTGGACAACATCGCTTTGAACTGAGCTTTAATAAGTCTAAGGTTGTTGTAAATGATGTTTTAGAGGCTAGGTTAAACGTTGTCGGTGACGGTGCGTTGGAGAAATTTGAAGCACCTCGTTTAATTAGCTCAGATGCTTTTGAAGTATTTGAGGCCCGTGCAGAAATGATTGAGAAAACACCTCTTGATAAGAATAAACGTTTTGATTACACATATCTTGCAAAATATTCCGAAGATATTCCAAAAAACTCATTGGAACTATCGATTTTTAATCCACTAACACATCAATTTGAAACGACGAAGTTAGAAATTGATGCTCTTTCTATTATTGGTTCGGGAACATCTTCTTCAAATATTTCTTCAAAAGAAGCTACAACTGTAGCCAAAGAAGCAAAAGAAAATATTAGAAGCACTGTCGAAAAGAATATTCAACAAAATGTTATGGCACCTGTCTTTAAACCATCACAAAAACGCAACATTTGGACAATTATAAATTATTCACTCGGTGCGATTGCTGTGTTTATACTTGCCTTAACCGCTTTTCCATATATTAGATTATTTAAGAGAGATCCTCTTAATGATCTTAAGAAAAACTTTGTTTATTCTCAAATCTTTCACTATATCTGTACCTATTCAAATAATAAGTCAGGTGATAGTCTGGGAGATAAGATTGAGAACTCAAACTTAAGCAGTGAAGCTCGTACTTATTTTAGTGATTTAGTTGAGAACGCAAGTAAAAACGAATACAAGGGTGCAAAGCTTCCATTGAAGTTCGAAAAGAAATATTGGAACGAACTAATAAGAGAATCAAATGAAAGTAATTAAATCTTTGAATGAGTTAAATGAACTCGACTATGCTGTCACTATTGGTAATTTTGACGGTGTCCACTGTGGCCATCAGAAAGTTATAAGAAATATTAAGGACGAGTGTGAAAACTCCAACTTAAAATTAGTTGTTGTTACATTCACACCTCACCCAATTCAGATCCTAAATCCCAAGGAGCATTATCTAATTAATAGTTATTCAGAAAGGCGTGAACTTTTATCTGAATTAGGAATTGATTATTTATTTGAAATTGAATTTAATCGAGATATTTCTCTAATGCCACCAAAGGACTTTTTGGATGAGTTTATTTTTAATGCAAAGGCCCCTGCTAAGTTTTATCTTGGACACGATTTTGCATTTGGTGCACAAAAAAAGGGTAATCATAGTTTTGTAAAAAAATACTGTGAAGATATTAATACAGAAGTAATTGTTTTATGCTCTTTTGATGTTGAGGGAGGAAAGGTCTCAAGTACAATTGTAAGAGAGGCCCTTGCTGATGGAGATGTTGAATCAGTTAGAAAGTATCTAAAGCGCGACTACTTTATAAGAGGACGCGTCATTAAAGGTGCTGGACGAGGACGTCAAATCGGGATTCCTACAGCTAATCTCGATCTTGATAGATATCGTCGATATCCCAAAAACGGTGTCTATATAACAAAGACAAAATTTGGTGAGT
This sequence comes from Halobacteriovorax sp., assembly GCF_048381875.1. Taxonomy (NCBI): domain Bacteria; kingdom Pseudomonadati; phylum Bdellovibrionota; class Bacteriovoracia; order Bacteriovoracales; family Halobacteriovoraceae; genus Halobacteriovorax; species Halobacteriovorax sp. Next base: position 114,621 of record NZ_JBLXBP010000004.1, read on the forward strand.
CAACTTGGTATTCCGTTACTAATATTGGTCATAATCCAACTTTCACTGATGGTATGGGGGTTTTTGTCGAAACTCATATCCTTGACTTTGATAATGATATTTATGGTAACGAGATCGAGGTATCTTTTATTAAAAGGCTTCGCGATGAAAAGAAGTTTGATTCTGTTAACGATCTCATTGAGCAAATTAATTTAGATGTTGATAAAACAAGAGAATATTTCAATGATTAAACTCGCTCTCTTAGGAAAAAGTATTCATCATTCTAAATCTCCGGATATTTATGCTGAACTTTTTAATAATGAAGTCGAATATACTCTTCTCGATATAGCAAAGCCTCAATCAATTCCTTCTCTTGATGAAATTTTTAAAGAGCAGATGGGCCTATCTATTACTGCACCCTATAAAACTCATTTCATTAATGCTGTGGAAATGGATACTACCGTTAGAAAGATTGGCGGTATAAATTGCATTAAAAAAGAAGGAAGTCAGTATATTGCTACAAATACTGACTATTTAGCGGCAAAAGAAATCTTTTTAAGAGAAAACTATAATGAGAGAGAAGTTGTTGTTCTTGGAAGTGGAACAATGGCAAAGATGTTTAATGTCTTATTTGATGAATTAAATATAGATTATGTTCAGTACTCTAGAAAAGTTGATGGAAACTTGAATGATATCAATTTTGAACAAGAATTTAACCTCGATAAATTGTTGATAATAAATTGTTGTGCCCGCGTATTTCATTTTAATTTATCATTATCAAGAAATACTATTTTCTGGGATATGAATTATAAACATTCGTTCCATGAGTCTTCCCTGACAAATAAACTCACTTATATTGATGGAAGTGAACTTCTTTACCTACAGGCAGTGGCCGCAAAAAAATTTTGGAACTTTACGTTATAATATAAACAAATAGTTAATAATTATTTGTTTGTAAGTAGTTAATTTTCAAAGAAATTTATACTGGGTAAAGTAAAGTGATAAGAAAAGAATTCCTCGAAGTTATTGCAAAAACTGGAATGGTTCCAAGAAAAGACTTGGTTCCTCTTTCAGCAAATAAGAATCCTGGCGTTGTTTCTGAGTTAGATTTATTAAAGTTTAACTTCTTTGATGATGTGAAGTTTGCAAAGGCCGTTGCAGAAAATAGTGGCCTTACATATGTTGACCTTTCAGAGACGAAGGTTCCGGGCTCAACTCTTCAAATGATTAAGAAGGGTGTTGCAACAAAGTATAGAATTGTTCCTTTAAAAAGACAGGCCGGCTCTCTTGTTGTTGCTATTTTTGATCCTTCATTAATAGAAGTTAGAGCAGAAATTCAAAAAGATATTCAATCCAATGTCGAGTTTGTCCTTACCTCATTATCAGCATGGAAAGCTCTTTACCAAAATATTACCGCATCAATTGATGAAATTCTTGAAACAGTTAGAGAAGTTAGGGCCGATCAAGCTCAAGGTGATGAGAATGTTAAAGAAGAAGATATTGGTGAAGATGTAATTTCATTTGTAAATAAGATCTTAGCAGAGGCATATCTTAAAAAGGTTTCAGATATTCACGTAGAGCCTTATGAGAATAACTTTAGAATTAGATTCCGTCTTGATGGTTCTCTAATTGAATACGCACAGCCTCCAAAGTCGATGCTTATGCCACTGGTTTCAAGAATGAAAATTCTAAGTCAGTTAGATATTTCTGAAAGAAGAATTCCTCAAGATGGACGTATTAAATTAGAGATCGATGGGAACCCAATCGATTATCGTGTTTCAACGCTTCCAACTTTATTTGGAGAGAAAGTTGTAATGCGACTTCTCGATCAATCAAACCTTCAGCTTGATATGACAAAGCTCGGATTTGAACCAAAGCAATTAGAAGTTTTTCTTGAGGGGATCAGGCAGCCATATGGGATGTGCTTAGTAACAGGGCCAACTGGTTCAGGTAAGACAACAACTCTTTATTCGGCACTATCAGAACTTAATAGTATTGAGAAAAATATTTCAACAGCTGAAGATCCTTGTGAGTTCAACTTAGAGGGGATTAATCAGGTTAACGTTCGAAAAGACATCGGTTTAGACTTTGCTCGAGCTCTAAAGGCCTTCCTTAGACAAGATCCTGATATTATCATGGTTGGGGAGATTCGAGATGAAGAAGTTGGTGAGATTGCTATTGAAGCAGCACTAACTGGGCACATGGTTCTTTCTACTCTACACACAAACGATGCACCATCTACTGTTACAAGACTTTTAAATATGGGACTTGAGCCTTTTCTTATTACAGGCTCATTGAATGTGGTTGTCGCCCAAAGACTTTGTCGAAAGATTTGTGAAAATTGCAAAGCTGTTGATGAATCAGTCGGCGTTGAAGAAATTATAGCCTGTGGTGTTACCCCGAACTCTGCAAAGAATTTAAAAGTCTACAAAGGTAAAGGCTGTGAGTTCTGTGATGGAAGTGGATATAAGGGGCGTGTCGCAATATATGAAGTCTTAGAAATGACTCCAGGTGCACGTGAGCTAGTTTTAAAAAACTGTTCATCTGATGACTTAAAAAAACAGGCCATTGCTGACGGTATGAAAACACTCCGAATGTCGGCTCTCACTAAAGTTGCTGAGGGTGTTACGACATTAGAAGAAGCAGTTAAAAACTCAAGTATCGATAAACTATAGTAGGAACTACAGGAACCAAAAGATGAGTAACGATAGTACACAAACAAAAACTCAGACCGAAACACATGCAGGTGGTGCTGCAATTACAGAATCGCTAAAGATTCAGCAACTATTTAAGTTAATGGTCGATAACGGTGGCTCTGATTTACACCTTACACCGGGAACGGCTCCAGCAATGAGAGTAAATGGTGATATTGTTCGGGTAAAGCTTCCGGCCCTCGATGCCTCGACAAGTAAAGCTTTGATCTATCAAATCTTATCAGAAGAGCAAAGAAACGAATTTGAAAAGAACTTAGAACTCGACTTGGCCTTTGGGATTAAAGGATTAGCTCGATTTCGTGCGAATATATTTTATTCTAAAGGTGGTGTAGCGGCCGTTTTTAGGTTAATTCCAAGTGCTGTACCAGATTTTAAAGCTCTAAATCTTCCAAATGTTTTAATGGAGATGACAGATGTAACTAATGGTCTTTTCCTCGTTACTGGTCCAACTGGTTCCGGGAAGTCAACAACACTTGCGGCACTGATTAATCGTCTCAATGAAATTGAGCCTGCACATATTGTTACACTTGAGGATCCTGTTGAATTTGTTCACCCACATAAAATGAGTATTGTGAACCAAAGAGAAATTGGTCGAGATACACATTCATTTGAAAATGCATTAAAGGGTTTATTAAGACAAGACCCGGACATTGTGCTCGTTGGTGAGATGCGTGATGTTGAAACAATTGAAGCGGCTTTAACAATTGCAGAAACTGGTCACTTAGTTTTTGGTACTCTTCACACAAACTCATGTGTTCAAACAATGAATCGTCTTGTTAACGTTTTCCCATCTGATCAACAAGATCAGGTTCGAACTCTTTTATCTTTTGTTCTCCAAGGGATTGTTTCTCAGCAGCTGATTCCAAAAACATATGAGCCAGGTCGAGTGGCCTGCCTTGAAATCTTAAGACCAACTTCTGCCATTAGAAATCTAATTAGAGAAGATAAGATGCACCAAATTTATTCTCAGATGCAAATTGGACAGGATAAAACGGGAATGACAACCATGAACCAGGCCATAAAGAAGCATGTCGATTCAGGTGCCATTGATGTTGAAACAGCAATGTCTTATTCAACAAACCCAGAAGAGCTAGGTCCACAACTTGGTATTAAGGAGAGATAGAGTAAGTTATGCCACTATATAAATGGGAAGGACTCGATAAAAATGGAAAGAAAGCTAATGGTCAAATTCAGGCCAATAGTGAGAAAGATGCAAAGAAGCGTTTGCGCGCTCAAGGTAATCGTGTCCGAAAAATTATTCCACCATCAATTCTTGAATTTGATATCAATGCTTGGCTAATCGAAAAGGGAATAGGCTCGGCCTTTGGTGCAGCAGAATTAATGAATTTCACTAAGCGTTTATCAATTATGATTAATGCAGGTGTACCGATAATTTTATCATTAGAAATTATCTACAAATCTGAAAAAAATCCCGCTCTTAAAAATGCTATTAAAAATATTGCAACGGATGTTGCTGAAGGTAATACTCTTGCTGAAAGTATGCGTAAGCAGCAAGGATTTGATAATCTCTACTGTAACCTCGTTAAGGCAGGTGAAGTTGGTGGTATTTTAGATGAGATCTTATCAAAGCTAACTGAACATTTAGAAAAACAAGAGAAGATTAAAAAGCAGATTAAATCTGCTATGAGTTATCCATTAATTGTTTCTGGCATCGGTGCTCTCGTTGTTTGGGGTCTTATTACTTATGTTGTTCCTCAATTTACTTCGATGCTAACAGATACTGGTCAAGCCCTTCCCTGGATTACTCAATTTGTCATCGACACCTCTGATTTCTTCGGAGAATATTCTGGAAAAATGATTTTATTTGGAATTGCTGCTTCAATGTTTTTTACCTACTTTGTGAAAACACCACAAGGTAAGATTTTATTTGATAAGTTCTCCATGAATGTTCCAGCTTTTGGAAATGTAATTATTAAAGGAAGTCTTGCTCAGTTTTCAAGAACGCTTGCAACTCTACTTGGTTCAGGTGTGGCCCTTATTGATGCCTTAGAAATTTGTATTGAAACGATTGATAATAGTGTTATCTCAAATGATATCAAAACAGTACGAAAAAAGGTTGTTGAAGGTAAGACGTTAACTGAACCATTAAGTAAGATTGACTACTTTCCAGAAATGGTTGCGCAAATGATTAAAGTTGGTGAATCGACAGGTTCAATTGATCAAATGTTAGCAAAAATCTCTGATGTTTTTGAGGACGAGGTTAATGAGGCCATCACTGGAGCAACAAAGATGCTTGAGCCATTAGTGCTTGTTGTCTTAGGTGGGATTATTGGTGGAATTATGATCGCAATCTACTTGCCAATGTTTATGTCAGCAGGAGCTTAGTAAAAGACAAGAATTGTGGGCAAATTAGTTAATATTTATTGGTATGTTAACTATTTAAGTTGTTGATATTATATAAAGTTAAGATTTTTTTTAGTTATACCGTAAAGTTATACTGAGGGATAAAATGGGTCTAAATTCCATTTATGAACTCAATAAACATTATTAATCTATCTAAATTAGATTAACGAGGAGAACAGAAATGAAATTTACACAGGAATTAAAAAACTCGAAGGGGTTTACCCTGGTTGAGTTGATGGTCGTTGTTGCCATCATCGGAATTCTATCTGCGGTAGCAATTCCAAACTTTAAGAAGTACCAAGCAAAAACAAAAACTTCAGAGGCTAAGCTTCAACTAGCAGCAATTTATTCAGCGCTTACATCACTTCAAACTGATTATGATGCATTCGCAGAATGTCTTGATTACGCAGGTTATGTTCCACCAACTCAAGGTAACTATTATGCAGTAGGTTTTGATTCAGCTGATGATGATAGAGGTGGACGTGCAATTGTTGATGCCAACTCTGGTACTGGTGATTGTACAGCTGATCCTATTTCAGGTGTTGCACAGAGAAAAAGTGTTGCCGGTAATAGTGCAACTCAGGCAAACTTAAGTGAAGTGACAGCTGTTGTATCTGCGGATGGTTCGACATTTGTAGCCGGTGCAATTGGTTATATCTCAGCCGACTCCGCTGCAGACATTACTGAAGCTGATAGTTGGACAATTAACGAAAACAAGTCTTTAATTCATACCAATACTGGTTACTAATTAAATAAATGTAAGGGGCCATCTAAGGCCCCTTTTTTATTTTAAGTTTTCTTCTTATTGCCTCTTTTAATTCTTCGTCTTTAGTTTCACGATAAATTTTTAAAAGTGCTTCTCTTTTCATATTGATATTACTTTTTCTTAATTTGGCATCTGTAATAAGACTGTCGATATTCTTAACTTTGTATGGATCAATTTCTTTGAGTTTTTTAAATTGCTCTAAGGACTTCTCATAGTTATTCAACTCAAAATGATAATTAAATGCAGAGTAGTACAGGAGGGAGGTATCATTTGAAAAATATGTTAAACCTTTATCAAAGAGAATTCTAGCTCCTTCAATATCATCTTTGATAATTGATAAATATATACCGCCCTGTAAGTAATTTTCGTAAAAAGTCGGATCAAGACTGGATATGAGCTTAAATCGATAAAAAAGCCAAGATCTTCTATCTCTCGGTGTATGAGAGGTATCTGCATCGAGTAGTGTTTTAGTCCAAATGAAACTAGAAATAAATCGGTAGTTTCCAAAGGAAAATATTTTGGTAATGGGTGCTGAAAACGTAGTGAATGACTCGGGATTATGTGGTTTCTTAAACTGAAGATAATTATTAATTGTTACAAGACAAATGATAAGTATTGTTGAAAAGATAAAGTTTGATATTACTGTTTTTTTCATATGCATTAATGATTATACTATTATTATAAAAATAAGAAAGGTTTCAAATGTTACAATGTACTAATATATCTAAATCATTCAAAAGAGACTTTTGGGCCAAAGAGTTTATTGCTCTTCGAAGTATTAACTTTGATTTATCTCAAGGGAAGATCGTTGGATTTCTTGGAGCAAATGGAGCAGGAAAAACTACTCTGATAAAGATTATTTTAGGCTTTATTCGCCCAGACTCTGGAAGTATTAATATATTAAACAAAGATTGGCTTGATGAGTCAGTACATGCTCAAATCGGATATATGCCAGAGCGGCCTTTTTACTATCAAAACTTAACGGGTCTAGAATTTTTAGAATATTGTGGAAAGCTACAGAATATAAACAAGAACGATCTCGAAAAAAATATTGATAAGTGGACAACAAAATTTAGAATTAAGTTTGCTCTTGATAGACAAATTAAAGGTTATTCTAAGGGTATGCTTCAAAGACTAGGCTTTGCTTCAGTTCTTCTCCATAATCCAAAATTAATTATTCTAGATGAGCCGTTATCAGGCCTTGATCCAGTAGGAAGAAAAGAGTTTAAAGATGTAATTAGGGAAGTTAATAAAGATGGCGTAAGTGTTTTCTTTTCCTCTCATATCGTTTCAGATGTTGAGGAGGTATGTGACGATGTCGTTGTTTTAGAAGATGGCGTGATTGTATATAATGGACCAATCAAGAAACTTGTTGAAGAAAACACAAGTAATGAATTTATCATAAAATACTATAATGAAGATAATTTAGAGAGTTTAGTAGTAAGTAGTACAGATAAGGATAAGAAAATGTATGAACTACTTAAACAAGGCATGAAAATCGAAAGAATTGAAAGAGTCTCTTCTTCACTAGAAGAAATTATTTATAGGTTAAATAAATGAGAAATATCATAACAATTTCTAAGTTTACTTTTAAAGATATTATTAAAAGTAGAGTGTTATATTTAACTTTATGGATCTCACTATTTATTTTGGTAATGAGCTATGTAACTTCTGAGTTTGCATATGGAAATATATTACGCGTTTCTATCGACTTTGGACTTGGTGGAGCTTCTTTAGCCGCAAATATTTTAGCAGTTTTTGTAGGTGTAAATATTCTCTCTGATGAAATAGAATCCCGAACAGTATATATTTCTCTGTCTCGTCCTGTTTCACGTGTAAGCTTCTTGATTGGTAAAATGGCCGGTGTTTCATCTGTCCTTGTTTTAGCTTCACTTCTTATTTTTAGTGTTTCTTTGATCCCATTCCTCTCAAGAGGCGGGGTAATTGATTATATGATAGTTCACTCATTGTTACTTGGTATTATTGAATCATTATTATTATTTTTGATTGTATTATTCTTTAGTTTGATTACTTCAAAAGCTTTGAGTGTTATTAATACTGTAGTGATATATTTTATAGGACATGCTGTTACACATATATCGGAATTAACGTTTGTTAAAAGCAGGGAGGGGCTTAATTTCATCATTAAGATCTATAAGTTATTTCTTCCAGACTTAAACTTATTAAATTATAAACCATTTGTTTTTAATTCTGAGCTAGTTTCAAATAATATTCTTTTAAAAAGTTATGCCTATGGAATCTCTTATGTCCTAATTTTAGCTTTTATTAATTCCTTAGTCTTTAAAAACAAAGAGTTAGCATAATGATCCTCTTATATAAGATTTATGCTTTTATTTTTGGTGCAATGGTTGGAAGTTTCCTTAATGTGCTTATTTTGAGATTGCCTAAGGGGGAGAAATTCTTCGTTGATCGCTCAAGATGTCCAAAATGTGGATTTCAATTAAAGTGGTATCATAATATTCCAATCATAAGTTATATTTTACTGAGAGGTAAGTGTGCAAGCTGTAAATCAAGGATAAGTTTACAGTATCCAGTAATAGAATTATTAACAGCTGTGATATCTTTATTACTATTTGGAAATGAGATCTCACTCCATACAACTACATCCTATTTATTCTTTTTTACTATAGCTTGTTGCCTGCTAGTACATTTTGTAATTGATATCAGACATCAGATTTTACCTGATTCAATCAATATCTATTTGGGTGTAATTTTCTTTATACATGCAATATTTTTCTTTCCTATTCAGCATTGGCTTCTTGGAGGAATAATAGGTTTTGCAATACCTTACTTAATTACTTTTGTATTCTATAAGTTAAGAGGAGTTGTCGGTCTTGGTGGTGGTGATATCAAGCTATTTGGGGTTTTAGGAATTTATCTAGGTCCTTTGGGAATCATTCACAATATGTTGTTTGCCTGTGTTTTTGGAAGTGTGCTAATGCTACCTCTTTTAATCTTTAAAATTATTAAAAGAGACCAAGCGATTGCTTTTGGCCCATTTATAATTCTTGTTGCAGTGATACAAATATTCCTTCCAAATATTTTTAAAATGATGCTGGGGGTCGTACTCTTTTAAATAACTTCTTGAAATGACTGGACTGTGCAGAGTATAATAAAATAATACTTTTATAGGTCATGGATGAATAAAAATATAGAGATACAGGATGTTATATTCAAAATACGCGAGGCGGTCGGTTTAGTTCCAAAGGAATTAATAGGTGTCGATATTGGTCAAAGTTCAGTTAAGGTAAGTAAAATTACGACAAAGAACGATACTTATACCTTAACTAAATACGCATCAGTTCCTCTTCCTGAAGCAACGATTATTGAAGATGAAATTCAAGATGAAGAAGCATTAAAAGATGCTTTAAGTGAAGCATTTGCAGAAGCAAAGATCACTGAGCCATATATCTGCCTCGGCCTATCTGGTCCAAATACAGTTATTAAAAAACTTCAGCTTGCCGGGGGCGAGGATGAAGAGCTAGAGGATCAAGTTACATGGGAAGCAGAACAGTATCTTCCTTTTCCTGTCGAAGATTGTAATATTGATTGGTATGTAATCGGTGAGAATATGGGTGGTGGTTTAGACGTAATTGTCTGTGCCATTAAAAAAGATGTACTTGAATCATTTCGTTCCATTTTAACCTCTTTAGGTAAGGTTGTTAAAGTTGTCGACCTTTGTCCTCTTGCAATTACTAATATTTTTGAACTAGCAGGTGAAGAAGCGGTAGAAAACGATGATGAACTTGAGGATGAAGAATCTGAAGTCTTTGAAGGAACGTCTGCAGGGACTTCAACCAAAATTTTAATACCCTCGAGACTTCTTATCGATATCGGTTCACAGGCGACCATATTCACTGTTCTAAAAAAAGGTGTACCGGTCTTTGTGAAGGAGATTATTCTCGGTGGTGCAAGTATTACTGAAGAAATACAAAGACAGTTAGGTGTAAAATTTGCTGAAGCTGAAGACTTGAAAAAGATGTCAGCTGGAGGCGGAGTACCAGATGATGTCTTAATGATTATTAATGAAATTAATTCGTCTATTGTAAATGAACTTAAGAAAGCTCATGATTTCTACATAAATGCAACTTCTGATGATTCTTTGAAAGATATTACTGTCACAGGTGGATCCGTAAGGCTACCTAATCTATTGGAAGAAATACGAACTTCTTTTGGAGTCGATGTTAATGTATTAAACCCTTTTAATGAAATTGAATTTGATGAAAGTAAGTTCTCTGATGAGGAGTTAACTGATATGGCCCATGAAGGGGTTGTTTCGTTTGGTTTAGCAATAAGGGAGTTTCCTAAATGATAGAAATTAACTTATTAGAGAAAAAGAAACCATTCGAACTACCGGTTGTTCTAGGTGTTGACTTAAATCAAGTTAATAAGAAGTCTCTAGTTATTGGCTATTTAATTTATTATATCCTAACGGGATATGTTGTACCTGGTTTCAAAGACGAGAACAAAGAGTTTCGTGCGCAGATTTCACAAGCTCGTAGTGAATATAATAAAGTTAAAAAAGAAGTGGATTCATATGGTTCCTTAAATGAAGTAATGAATGCATTTTCGAAAAGAATTGAAGAGCTGAAGTCTCGTGAAGAGCTTGTTGCGAAGGTTATGTCTAAAAAGTCTAACCCTTATAAGGTGTTAAGAGGATTATCTAGTTCGTTAAATGATGATATTTGGTTTAATCAACTATCGATAGATAAAGATCGTGTTATTAAAATTGAAGGAGAATCTATTTCATTCTCTTCAGTTGGTGACTTTGTTAATAATGTGAAGGAGTTAGAATACTTTATATCTAGAGGGAACTTTACTGGTGAAACTTTTGGAATGAAGGAACTTAAAGAAGTTCAAGACGAATTATATGGTGAAACAGTTACACTTCAGAGCTTTACAATTGAGGGTAAAATACAATCTTATGGGGATCTAAATTAATGCTATCAATTGTTAATAAGTTATATTTGTTATTAATTCTTTATGGTTGTTTCTTAACATATGAAGCATATAGTGAAATACAAATAGAAAGAGAAGCGTTGCAAAATGAAGCACAAAGTTTTGAAGCTAGGATTAATAAGAAAAAAAGAGAGCTCAAAAAGCTTAAAGATTATGAGAAGGATGTAGAGCGTAAAAAAGAAGAAATCGAGATAGTCGCTCAGAAGCTTGAAGAGACACAAAGAAGATTACCTAAAGATATTAGTGATAACGAGAGTATTAATTTAATTAAAAAAATTGGGGAGTCTCTAAAGATAAAAGAAGTACAGATTATCCCAAGTGGTCAAGAAGAGAATGGTTTTTATATTACAAAATTCTATACTTTCTCAGGAAAGGGGACATATCTTCAATTCTTATTACTTTTAGAAAATATTTCAAAACAGGAAAGAATTTTAAATGTTAGAGATATTAATCTAAGTAAAATATCAAAAACAAATAAGTCGAGATATGAAATTATTAATTTAGCAGCTACGATTGAAAGTTATATCTATAATTCTAATCACCGTGAGAATCGTGGAATTGAAGAGATTGAACGTCGCATTGAAGAAGCGAGCTCAAAAAAGAAAGTAAAACCTAAACGTAAAAAGAGGAAGAAATGATTAAAGTTTTAATGATAACATTTCTATTCGCTCTACCTGTAGTTGAGATATATTCTCAATCTTTAGATCTGAATTCAGCTCGTAGTATTAGGGATCCCTTTAAAGTTAAATATCGTAAAAAGTTTGGACAAAAAAGAACTCGACGAGAGAAGTTTAAAGGTTTTACTAATAAATTATCAACAGACAATCTTCGAATTGATCGACTTCGCGTAACTGGGATATTTATGGGGAAAAACCCTAGAGCAATTGTTACTGAAGTAGACGAGAAGGAGAATGAGAATAATGGTGCTGCTGCAGAGAAGCGTGAAGTTGTAATTATAAAAGAGGGAATGAAGATAGGACCAGACCAAGTAGAGGTTAAGGCAATTCTTCCTGGTGGTGTGGTATTAGTTGAGAAAATTATTAATGTATATGATGAAGAAGAATATTTAGAAACGATTCTTCCACTATCGGATTGATATAACTTTTTAAAATTCAAAAATATGATAAGATAATTATATAACTATTTTACTTAGGATGAGTAAAAATGAAGAAAATAATATATGTAATAGTAGTCTTGTTTTCATTTGCAGCATTTGGTGCAAATTTAAATATGATAGACTTTCAACAAAAGAATGATCTCAGTTATCTAAATTTTAATTTTGATAATTCAGACTTCAAAATCAAAAAGTTTCAGATTGTAAAAGACAAGCAAGTTGTAATAGACATTGAAAATGCTGTTTCGACAGACCGTGTACTTAGAGCATTTGATACTTCTGAATTCTCCGGTAGTGTAGTTTTTGTTTCAGCCTTTAAGCAACCAGGAAATAAAAAACAAATACGAGTGATTGTTCAGTTACGAGATAATGTAAGGTCAAAGACTCAAACTTCGGGAAATACTGCTAGCGTAATATTTGAAAATCGTTATGGTGCCTTTGCTAGTACTTCTACAGAAGATAACAGTGTTGCAAGACTTGAAGACGATAAGGAAAACGAATCGGCCAAGGTTCTTAAACCGAAGTCGACAAGCTTAGAAGATATTCTAGAGAATCTAACTCTTTCTGGTCAAAAAAAGTATGTTGGAAATAAAATTACATTAAACGTAAAGGATATGAAGGTAAATGATATCTTAGATCTTATTGCAGATGCATCTGGATTTAATATCATAATGACAAATGAAGTTGCTGAGCTTCATCCACTTTCGTTAAATCTTGTAAATGTACCATGGGATCAAGCCTTAGATACCGTTCTTTCAATTAATAAATTGGTTGCAGAGAAAAACGGAGCTATCTTAACAATCAAAACGTTGGCACAAGCAACAGAAGAAAGAAGAAAAGAAAGAGATGCAAATCAGGTAAAAGCAGTAGCAGAGCCTCTTGTAACTAAAGTTCTACCGATCTCCTACTCAAAAGCTAAAGATCTTACTGGACTATTAAAGGATTATGTAACAGTAAATAGAGGATCTATTATAGCTGACGATAGAACTAATAATTTGATTATAAATGATACTCTAGAAGTAACAGAAAAAATCGCTAAGATAGTCAGTTTACTTGATCGACAAACTCCACAGGTTTTAATTGAATCAAAAATTGTTGAAGTAAACGAGGGATATCAGAAACAAATTGGTCTTCAAAATGGTCTTAACTTTGGCTATGACCCTGTAGGGCAAATTCCACCGACCACAGAGTTAACAGGAACCCCGAGTACAACAGCAATCTCTGGTCCTGGGTTAAGCTTTTCTAGTGCTCCTGCCGCAGGGGAAAATGCGAGAAATCTCTTGGGCTTAAGCATTTCAAGATTTGGAAGATTATTCAATTTAGACTTTCAATTACAATTACTTGAAAGTGAATCGAAAGGGAAAATTATTGCAACTCCTAGAGTTGTAGCAAAAAATAATGTTAAAGCAGAAATTATTTCAACTGATACGACATCATTTGAAGAGCGACAAGGTACAGGTGAAGACGTTGTTATTACTTTCAAGGAAACATCTGTAGAGCTAAGTTTAGCAGTAACTCCTCAGGTTTCAAATGATGGTGCAATTGATCTTACTGTCGAATTGTCAAAAGAACAATTTGGGACAGCGCCGGCTGCTGGAGCACCGCCTGATAAAGCGAAAAGAGAAGTTAAAACAAATGTACTTGTTGAAAATGGATCAACGATTGTACTAGGTGGTTTATATAGTTATTCAAAACTAGAAACACATTCAGGGGTACCTTATTTAAAAGACATGCCAATTGTTGGTTGGCTATTTAGAACTCCTTATAATCCACAAGTTTCAAAAACAGAGCTTGTTATATTCATGACTCCTCGTATTATCAATCAGGATCGTGCAGGACTTACAAGTAGTTTATAAATGAAAAACTATAAAACTCTTATAACAAAATATAAAACTCAATTAGATAAAGACCCTCGTTCGAGGGCCTTTGCTCCTCTTGCTGAAATCTATCGAAAAGTTGGAATGACAGATGAAGCATTAAGAATCTTAAAAAGAGGAATTTCTTTTCATCCTAATTTCGGTGCAGCGATCATTATTTATGGTCAAATCCTACTCGAAGAAAATGAACTTGAAGAAGCTTATACAACACTAAAGCCTCAATTGAATCTTAATGGTGACAACTTAAAGTTCTTAAAAACTTTTGCTCAAGTTTGTTTTCGTAGAAATTTCATTCTTGAAGCTTTAAATACCTATAAGCGCGTTTTATTTATCTCTCCAAGAGATGAGGAAGCTAGTGAATTTGTTTCAAAATATGACAACTTTGATAGTCTAGAAGAAGAGGATCTTACTCAGCAGACTTTTGATATTTCCAATCTCGATAATGAAATCGAAAGCTGGAATACTTTAAGTCTTGTACCTAAAGAAGAACCAGAAGTTGAAGAAGTTATTGAGGAAGTACAAGAAACAAATACACCTCAATTCTTTAGCCACACTTTAGTTGATCTGTACTTGAAGCAAGGTGCAAAACAAAAAGCAATTGAAGTTTTAAGTTCAGCACTTCAAGAAAATCCAGATGACCAAAAAATCAAGATGCGACTTGATGAGCTTCAGCATGAAAACGATGCTAGCACTGGCCATGATAGTTTAATGGCCGCTTTTGAAGCAAGTGCGAAAAAATTAGAAAGTAAGCCAAAGCAAGAGTTAGATAAACTCACAATGGCCTTTGATCTTTTTGATTCATATATCAAAAAAAGAAGTAGTGAAGTATTAAATGGATAAGTTTTTAGTAATAAATGGACCTAATCTGAATCTTCTCGGATCTAGAGAACCTGATATATATGGAAAGTACAGTCTTACAGAAATTGAAGACTTAACTAATAAGAGACTTGAAAATGCTGGCCACAAGGTTGATGTCGAATGGTTTCAGAGTAATGGTGAAAAAGAGATTATTGAAAAAATCCAAGCAGCATCAAATGCTTCATACAAAGCAGTAATCATTAATCCAGCTGCTTTTTCTCATACAAGTATCGCAATCTTGGACGCGCTGCGTGTTCTCTCGTGCCCGGTTGTTGAAGTACATTTGTCTAATACTAACCAACGAGAGGAATTTAGAAGTAATAAAATTACTGCAAAATCCTCAACAGCTGTGATAGAAGGTTTAAAAGAAAAAGGTTATTTTCTCGCTATTTTATCTCAACTAATTTAAAGGGTTTTTATGGAGTATCAAACTACTGATTTTAGAAAAGGTTTAAAAATGGAAATCGACGGCAAACCATATGTTTGCATCAAGTGTGATTTCACAAATCCAGGTAAAGGTTCAGCTTTTTACAAGTTAAGAATTAAGAATCTTGAAACTGGTGCAGTAATTGAGAGAACTTTTAAATCAGGTGTTGCTACTGGAGCACTAAAGCCAGATCTAGA
The DNA here is from genome assembly GCF_048381875.1 of Halobacteriovorax sp. Lineage (NCBI taxonomy): Bacteria > Pseudomonadati > Bdellovibrionota > Bacteriovoracia > Bacteriovoracales > Halobacteriovoraceae > Halobacteriovorax > Halobacteriovorax sp. The sequence goes on from NZ_JBLXBP010000004.1 coordinate 129,897, forward strand.
TGAAAAAGAAGTAGAATATCTTTATGCAGATCCAGATGGATTCAATTTCATGGATCAATCTACATATGAAACGATTCATGTAGCTAGTGAATATATCGATGATTCAGCAAATTATTTACAAGAAGGTATTAAAGTAGGACTACTTTATTATAAAGGCAAGCCTATTTCTGTTGAATTACCGAATTTTGTTGAATTAAAAGTTACAGAAACAGACCCTGGTCTTAAAGGTGATACAGCTCAAGGTGGACTTAAAAAGGCCGTTATGGAAACAGGTCTTCAAGTAAATGTACCTCTGTTTATCAAAGAAGGAGAGATCCTAAAAATTGATACGAGAAGCGGAGATTACGTGGAAAGAGTAAACAAATAATTTTCTTATAAAGGGTCATTTTTATGGCCCTTTTTTCTTAGATTTTCCCCCATTTTTAAAAGGTAAAAAGTACGCTTAATATTATTAAATTTTATAATTTGATATAATAATTTTAGGTAGTTAGTAAAACTTTTGGCCGAGGTAGCGTGTCTAAATTAACGGAATTTCACATTCAATTGAATGAGAGTCTTCTATTGAAAAATTCGATTGAATTCAATTCATGGATCGATTCAATTTTAAAAAACTATAAAAAGATTCCAATAGAAGAATTCAATATCTATAAGAATTTTTACTTAAAGAGTTTAGTTGAAATTATTTATGCAAATCAATTAGGTAAACTACATCGCTTAGATAAATTACAAGAAAAATTATTCCATAAACTATTTAATCAAAAAAAAGTTAATCGTCTCATTGAGTTAAAAGAATTATTTCAAAGGCTTGGTATTTCAACTACTGTTGAACTAGAGAATTTGATAAATAGTTTAACCTTTTTAAAATTTGATAATGAAGACAGATTAAGTACTTCAATTAATACTGCAATTTCAAATCCTGAAGTATATTTAAAATTTGAAAATATTAGAAAAACTCTTGTGGACAAGGTCGAACTACTTGATCCTTTAAACTTCATTGAAAATATCTTTAAAGTTATTCCTGTGATTTTTGAATCTAAGGAGTGGAAGGATTTATTTTATAATTATGCACTCAATACTAATGATCAAGAGTTTGTAGACTCTTTAAATTCAATTTTAGATGATGACGAAGTTTATAAGAAGATAACGAAAAAAGAAAAAAACACAAAGAAATCCACAGCAGAAGTGAGTATACATATGGATTGTTCTGATAAAGGCAAGAGGGACTTTCTTGGAAGTATTGCCACTCTTCGTGAGAAATTGGTTGAAGGATGTGAAACCAAGCAGGAATATGTAAATACACTCTATGAGATTTCGTATAATTATAAAAAAATTGGTGCATTTGAAAGGTCTTACTTCTTTGCCGTAATCGTTAATCGTCTCCATCCTGGTTATCGCAATGTAGGAGATCTTCTAAAATAATGAAAGTAATGAATAAATTCCTCATTGTCTTTACCATTGTTTTCACGATTATTGGTGTCGGTGCTTGGAATTTTATTCAGTCTCAATATGTTTCCACTATCTTGAGTGAGTATATAAATAATAATCTAATCTCTAATGAAAATATCCAGTTGAAATTCTCAAAGGTTTCAGGGGGCTTCTTTCCTCCGCGTACAATACTAAACAATGTAAATCTAGTCGTTAAAGATGAAGTTGAGATACAGGTTAAGGATGTGTCAGCTGTTTTTTCTATTATGAGTTTATTCTCATCTGAGATTAAGTTTAGTCGTGTGTCTTTCGATGATGGGTATATTGTCTTAAATCAAATTAATACAGAAAAAGAAAATGACGAAAAAGATGACATTGGCTATTTTGAAAGATTAACTCAGATCACGAAGAATCTTCCTTTTCAAATTAATCAAGTTCAAATCATGAACTCTGATTTTTATCTTGAACAAGCTGATGTGAATATTCCTATAAGCTTTCTTTCAATAAGTCCTTATGAGAGCAGCTTTGATATTGTTCTTGATATTGAGCGATTTTATTGGAACGGCCTTGCTGTCGATAACCTTTTTCTTGATGCCGAGATTGTTGAAGAAAGTATTAGGCTAAGGAATGCATACGTATTTGTTAAAGACTCAAAAATTACTGGTACAGGTAAGTATGAATTTAAATCGCGAAAGATAGATGCAGATATTGAATATCGTGTAAACTTTGATAGTTTCTATTCTTTACTTAAAAAACATAATTTAAATCTAAATGGGCTAGTTGAAGGGAAAGCAGACCTAACGGGTGACTTAAGTCTTGAAGGGCTATACGTCAACGGTAATGTGGTTGGAGACAATATTAGCTCTGATTACGCTATTGCTGAGAAAGTAAATACGTATTTCACTTATCATAATAAATCTCTTGTGCTTAGAAAGTTAAAAGGTTCAGTGAATAAAGGAACATTCAAGTTATTAAATGATCTCACCTTAGACTTTAAGTCAAAGAAAGTTGTGGCAACGAATACAAGTGTTGAATTAAGTAATCTTCATCTCAACGATATTCTATATTTTTTAGGTGATGATCTGAAAATGTTAAAAGGTCGAATTAACGGCGTTGTAAATTTAAAGATGAATGGTGGTGGCGACTTATTTATTACAGCAGATTCTTCAAGGCGCTTAAGTTTTACTAATCTTTCATTGAGGCCATCGAATACAAATATTCTTAATATGAAAGAAGGGAAAATTAATTCTTTATCAATTATTATTGATAATCGTTTCGCAATAGAGATTGATGCAAATATTAATAAATCGCACCTCTTAGCGAATGGAACTATTAAAGGAAAAGCTGTCGACTTTAATGTTGAGGGACGAGGGCTTGAATTATCAGACCTCGGTGGTGAGGTCGGCGCAATTGGTAGTGGCCGCGGTGATATTGATATAAGAATAAGCGGTAAAGACGAAGTCTTTATTGATGTCACATCTAAAGATGTTAATAACCTTAAAGTATATGACTATTTATTTGAAGGAGCATCAAGTGTTAAAGCTCGTTATTCAATAAATAGCAATAAGATATTCATAGATAGTATTTCAAATGAAGTTAATGGAAAAACTGATTTAATGGGCTTTGTCGATATTCCAAAAGAGTTACTTAATCTTGATTTGAAGTTTACAGAATTAGATATTGCTACTTCTAAAAGAAGATTAGATCCAATCTGGAAAGATGTAAAACTATATGTAGAACCATTTGCTGGTATATTTAATGGTAATGCAAATATAAGTGGTAGCTTCAATAATATTATAACTACTGCAAATCTAACTTCTTCAAAAGTAAGCTTATATAACGAAGCAATGGATAATTTCGCGATAGAAATGGCCGTTGATAAAAATCAAATTGATGTTAAAAACTTATTCCTAAAGAAAGGGGGATCGAGTTTGTCATCTGATTTTGCCTATCGTTATGATAAAGGTTTTGATCGAATCAATCTTGTAACTACTCCTATTAAGTTAAATGACTTCTTCAGATATAGAGATATCGGTCTAGGATATAATGGCTATTTCTCAATTAATTTAAATGCCAAAAGAGGTAAGAACTTTAAAGGGAATGGATCGGCATATTTAACTAGAACTAAAATTGGTAACGAGGAGATTGGATCTTCAGAGCTGGAATTTAAATTCACAGATAGTGTTATTGATTTTGATTCTCAGTTTTTAAATGGAGAAATTGATCTAGAAGGAATATTAGACCTTAGTAAACAATACCCTAAAGTTGATCTAAACTACGACGTCGATATACCAAATTTAAGAACTTTTCTAAGTGTTATTTCTGAACATAATGCATTTAACAATCAACTAAATGGTTTTATGCAAATGGCCGGTCAAATTTCATACGACTTCAACTCTGATATGCCAGTTAGTGCAACTTCTATAATTAATCAATTTCATCTGAATAATTACGGAAGAGATCTTACCTTAAGAAGACCGACGCAAATTGAAATTGAACAATCAGAAATTAAAAAGTTAAACTTTCTACTAGAAGGTTCGGGGGGACGCTACTATGTCACAGGAACAGGTAACGTTGACAGTCGATTTGAACTTATACAAGAACTTGATATAAATTTAAGCTATTTAACATTACTCACAAGTGAGATTGAGCGAATTCTTGGTAATATTAAAGGAAGGGGTATTATTTATGGTAATCGAAGAAATTACGATATCTCTCATTCTTTTTCTACTTCTGGATTTGGACTAAAGTTAAAATCCATCCCATTAGAGATAGCCAATGCAAATGGTATCGGTGCATATCGTGATAAGAAGATCCTAATAAATTCATTAAGTGGTGAATTAGGCTCAGGACGATTTGATCTTTCAGGTTATATTAAGGCCAATTTCCCGTTCCCTGAAGTTTACTTAAATGCTGACTATAGTGATGTTGGCTATCAAGTTGAATCTCGATCTCTCATAAATACAGACGGAAAGTTAAGCTTTTCAGGTAAAAGTTTTCCATACCTTGTTAAGGGAGATGTATTTGTAAACGGTGGTCTTGTTGAAAATGAGTTCAATGACTTTAAATCCACATCTGAATATAACAAAAGCTTAAACAAGTATATTACCCAAACAAAGAGGGGTATTCCCGACTTAATTAACTTAGATATCGATCTAAAGATCAAAGAAACTGTGCGTGTACGTAATCGACTTGCTGACCTTTTAGTTGCAGGTGATCTTTCCATAAAAGGACAATTCAATAATCCTGAAATGCAAGGACAGCTAATTATAGTTCCTGGAGTCAGTAAGTTTAAATTTAGAGGTAATGACTTTATCCTATCGGAAGGCGTTGTCTATTTTACAAGACAAGAAAATCTCGATCCAATAACTTTAAATCTTTTGGCAAACTCTACAATTGGACAATATGATATTGAAATGGGAATTACCGGTTCTGTCGAAGATATTTCAATTAACCTAGAGTCTAATCCGTATTTAACTCGCGATAATATATTCTCTCTTCTCACTTTAGGAGTAACTTCAGACTTTTCGAAGAACTTAGAGGATAGTCAACGAACTAACTTAACAACGATTGGTATTGGAACCTTCTTAGTGGATCAATTAAATATTAATGAAGGACTTGACTCTGCTCTTGGATTAAAACTTAGTGTTCTTCCTGAATTTTCTGAAAGCTCTGATAGCCCGATTGAGGAAGCTACAAAGTCTGAACAATCTGTTAAAACTGCTACTAAGTTACAGATTACTAAAAAGGTTAACGAGAATATTGACTTAAAGTTTTCAAATACCTTTGATAGTGAGAATACAAGACAGTCTATTAATGTTGATTATAGTATAAGTGATAAGCTTTCGATTGAAGGTATTTTTGAAAGTGAAGATGATACAAATAATAAAGAAAGGACAGATGGTTCAGCTGGAGCCGATATAAAATATAAATGGTCATTTTAAAATTATTCATATTCACATTGTTTTGTTTTAGCACTTTTGCTGCTAAGACGATTCATATTGACAATGTCGATGTCGATTGTACTGGTCGCGAGGAATGTCTATTTATTATTGAAAGCTTCAAGAAATACGAAGGTAAAGACTTAACTCGTTCGGAGATTGAGTCGGCGGTACGTTTTGAATTGAGTAAACCATATTATAAGTCTTTCTTTTATGAAATAAAAAATAACAATCTGAAAATTGTCGCAGTGACTAAACCTAAAATATCTAAACTAAACGTTGTTGGAACTGATTCCGTCCTTAATCGTCGTATAAAAAATGAATTTACACTAAAAGAAGGTGATTACTACGATGCTATTAAAGTCGAAGAAGGACTTGAAAAAATTGGTGAGTCGTTCTTTAAGAAAGATGCAAAAGTTGGAACAGTTAAAACTAAACTTACAGAAGATGGGTTAAATTTAGAAATTACTTTAAATAAGAGTGGAATAAGGCTTTTAGAAATAATTAGTCTTGAGGGGATTGATGGTGCAAATCTTGATCAAGCTAAAAAGTTTTGGAATAGGATTAAAGGATCCTCTCTCGACTTCACAAATTATAAGAAGATGTTACAGGAGTACCGAAACCTTTTAATCACTGAAGGCTTTTGGTTATCAAATGTAAAAGAAGAATTACATGTCTTAAATACTGGAAACTATAAATTAGTTTTTAAAATAAAATTAGGTCATCGTTTTGGGATTAGTTTTTATAATAATAAGCGCTTAAGTCACAACGAACTTTTTAATCATGTTAAGAAGTATATTCAGAATAATAAAGGCCGATTTGATGACATTTCATTGAATCGCCACTTAGTTAATTTTTATCGTGAGAATGGATACTATTATGCTAAATCTCAAATTAACGAAGCTAGAGGTAAGGACAGATTTGGTAATAGTGTTATAAACTTTTACATTACAATAGATGAAGGCCGAAAAGTTGAAATAGCTAAAGTTAACTTCACTGGCAATAATTTCAAAAGTCTCGATGAATTAGAAAAAGCTTATTCAGAAAGTAACTCTGATTTATTAAAAGCCGATTATTTACATGAGAAAGGTCTTGAAGATGCTTCTGAAAAAATTAAAGAGATCTATGTTAAAGATGGGTTTATATTTGTAAATATTGAAAAACCTAAAATTGACTTCATTGATGGTGGTGATTCGGCCATTGTGTCCTTTTCAATTTCAGAGTCAGCACAATATAGACTGAGTAAAATAAATATTGAAGGTGTTGATGATAAAGAAGCAGTCTATTTTATTAAGGATGCACTTAAAAATAAGATAGGAAAACCATTTAATGTTGTTCATATCGATGAGGATCTCAAAGCTGCAATTAATACACTAAAGAGTCGAGGGTTTTATTTCAGCTCATATTTAGAAAAGCGTCCTAAGAAGATTGTGACCGTAAATTCCGCTACTAATGAGATTGAGCTTAACTTAAAGTTCTCACTTGGAGTTAAAACATATCTTGGAAATGTTATCGTTACAGGTAATTCGAAGACAAAGGATGTTGTCGTTAGAAGAGAGCTACCTCTTAAAAGAGGGGATCTCGTCACACCAAGGGCGATGAATGAGTTTGTTAATCGCTTAAGAGAGCTTGGCCTATTTTCAAATGTTAATATCTCATCATTTGTTGGTGAAGAAGTTTCGGAAAGTGAAAAGTATTTAAATTTTGTTATAAAAGTTACTGAAAAGGACTTTGGACAAGCAGAAATTGCTCCAGGGTTCCGAACAGATCTCGGTTTTAAATTTTCGACAATGATTGCCTACAATAATATCCAAGGGATGAATCGATCTGTTATTTTCAAAGCACAAACAAACTGGAGAACAGATTTTGACTATTTAGATGAGAGAAGATTTGATGAGTCAAAGAAGTTACTTGAGGGACTCGTGCAGTTTCAATTCATCGAACCATATCTTTTCTATGATTGGCTCGGCTCCAAACTAACTTTTAAAACAACAGTTAAGTTTGAAAGAAAGCGCTATTCAGATTTTGATGCCGATATTTACAGTATTGCCCCTCAACTTTATAAGCAATTCTCTGATGTGCTCTCTACTAGTCTCACATACGAGTTTGATAATGTTAGGCAATTTGATGCCACAGATGAGATTGATGAAGATAAGTACTATATTGGGGCCATAAGACCTGAAGTCACTCTAGACTTTAGAGATAACTCATCAATGCCTAGAAAAGGTTCTTGGTTTAACTTCTCATGGGAGTTTGCAAATCCGTATCTTGGCTCTCAAAAAGAAAATGATCTAACAATCAACTATAATAAGGCGGTTATTAGAAATTATAATTATATTCCATTGGGTGATATTACTCTAGCAACATCGATTACCCTTGGATATGAACATAATTTTTCAGATGATCTTATTACTGATGATAGTGGAAATATAATTATCGATGCTGATGGTAAGCCACAAACTTCAGGTTATATTCCACCTTTAAAAGTTTTTAGACTAATTGGACGAGACTTTCTGAGAGGATATAGTGATTTTGAAAGTGGACGATTATCAGATAATTCTTATATTACTGATACCACTGTAAGAGGTAATGCTTATTTATTTAATTTTAGAGTAGAGCCTCGTTATTATCTTGGTGACTATTCTGCTATTGCAATCTTTTTTGACGCAGGTCGCGTATTTGTTGATAAAATAGATGAATTTGAATTGTTAAAATCTGTTGGCCTAAGTTTCAAATTATTCACCCCAATTGGATCACTAGATTTTGATTACGGTGTTAAATTAGATCGAATCGGTGGAGATTCATTTGGCCGTTTTCACATAACAATTGGCCAATTCTAGCCATTCATTTAAAATCAGTAACTTATAGCCGAAGAAAATATTACGCATGGCCAAAAAAAATAACATTTACCCATTGTATTATTGGTCTAAATTGTTTAATATCTGCCGAAACCCGTTACCCCACAAACAACGGAATTATGGGCCTTTATAGGTCCTAAGTGTTGTAAACAAATCATTTTATTCTGATGATGCGTTTACGTTTTATTGATTTTTAACATTATTAAAGTGGAAGGTTACTATGTACACTGAGAAATCATTTGTGTTAAAGCCAGCAGATGCTGACAAAAATGGCACTTAATTGATGCTACCGATAAGGTAGTTGGACGTTTAGCAACTGAAATCGCTAATGTATTAAGAGGAAGAAGCACCGAAGTACACCTCATACAGATTCTGGTGATTTTGTTGTTATCAACGCAGAAAAAGAATTTACTGGGAATAAGTGAACGATAAAGTTTACTACAGACATACAGGTTATGCTGGTGGACTTAGAGAAAGAACTGCTGTGAGCAACTTGAAAGAAAACCAGAAGCGATTTTTATGAACGTTGTTAGCGGCGTTTCAAAGAACTCACTTGGTAGAAACAACTAACAAAACCTAAGGTTTTGGGATCGGCACGCACATAGCGCTCAAAACCCAGTAGAATACAAATTCTAGTAAGAGGTTATTATTATGGCTAAAGGAAAAACTTGGGATTCACAAGCAGTTGGTAGAAGAAAATCTTCAGTTGCTAGAGTTTATATGGCTGCAGGGACTGGTAAAGTTGTTGTTAATAATAGAGATATCAAAGAGTACTTCACAAAAGGTACTGACAGATATGTTGTTAATCAACCACTAAACCTACTTAAACTTGCAGATAAGTATGATGTTAAAATTAACGTAACTGGTGGTGGAACTACTGGTCAAGCCGGTGCTGTTCGTCTTGGTATTGCAAGAGCAATCCTTAAGATTGATGCAGAGCTTAGAGGCGAGCTTAAATCAGCAGGATTTCTTACAAGAGATCCAAGAAAAGTTGAAAGACAAAAAGCTGGTCAGAAAGGTGCAAGAGCAAAGTACCAATTCTCGAAGCGTTAAGATTTATCTTACAAATTTTCGAATATACAGAAGGCCCTCTTATTCAGAGGGCCTTTCTTTTTTATAGTTAACTGTATAATATTCAAAAAGAACTCAAATATGCTATAAGTCCATATGGCAAAATCAATTAAACTCAAAGGTGTACGTACAAATAATCTTAAAAATATAGATGTCGAGTTTCCTATTAATAAGATTACTTGTGTATCAGGTGTTTCTGGCTCAGGAAAATCATCACTTGTATTCAATACGCTGGCCAATGAGTCTAAAAGACGATTTTTAAATTCAATGCCATCTTCAATGAACTTTTTTGAAAGAGTTCCAACAAGTGCTGAAGTCGATTTAATTGAGCCAGTATTGCCAGTGTGGAGTCTTGCTCAAAATAATCCTATCGTGGGTTCAAGACTCAACTTGGCCGATCAACTTGAAATCAGCTACGAACTAGCACAACTATATTTTGATCAACAATCTTCAAAGTGTTTAATTCATAATGAAGAATTTATTGATGGGCTAGATTTAGCCATACGAGAGATTAAATCAATAATTTCAGATAAGACAAAAGTCTTACATATCCTTATCGGTAAGGATCATTATCAAGAATGTATATCAGGAATGCCTGCTAGAAGTTTTAATTCTAATGAGCAGTTAATTCGTGAATTTAATGAAGAGGATGCCCAATGGGAAATCTTTCGTCTTAAGCCCAATAAAATATCGAATTTTAAAAAGAAATGGCTTGAGCTTATTAAGAACTCGGCAGTTATGCAATTAAGTGTTTACTTCACTGGAGATGATCAATTACATCACTTCAGCTTAAACGCAAAAGAGTTTTGCCAAAAATGTGATGAAGAGGGATTACAGAGTGCAAGACAGATTAGTGACCTCCTTCCTTACAATGGAATAGGTGCCTGTACTGAATGTAAGGGTTATGGATCTACACTAAGTTATGATGTTAATAAAATTGTAAAGTATCCCAAAAAGAAGATAAAAGACAGTGCAATTACTTTCTTAGATTATTCTAAATATAGTGCCTACTACAAGACTTTTATAACTGAAATGAAGAAGCTTGGTGTTAGTGATAATGAACGTTATTGTGATGTAAGTGATCAGGTTGAAGATCTTCTTCTAAATGGTGGTGGAAGATTCTATGGCGTTCTAAACTTTCTTTATGCTTTAGAGGAAAAACGTTATAAGCGATCTGCTAGAATTTTTCTTCGAAAGATGCAAAGTGAAAAAGTCTGTCATATTTGTTATGGGAGAAGACTTTCTCAAAGTGCAATGGCCCACTGTGGACAAGTTGAGAATATATCTACTTATGGTGATTTATTATCTCTTACAGTCGAGGGATTATTAATCGAATTAAAACATCTTAATGAAAATAATATTATTAAAAAAGTTAAAGATAAATTGGCCGTTGCAGTTGAATTAGGTCTGGGGGATTTTCCCTTAATGACAAAATTAAAGTCATTAGAAACAAGTGAATATCAAAAATCATTACTCGTTCGTTACTTAAGTTTTAAAGGAAGTGGCTCTTTATTTGTACTTGATGAGCCGAGTCTTGGGATGACTATTGAAGAACAAAAAGTTCTCTTAAAATATCTAAAAAATCTTTCAAAAAATAATACTGTAGTAATGGTTGAACATAGTACTTATTTACAAAATGGAAGTGATAAGACGATTCATATTGGTCCAGGAGCAGGGCACCTTGGCGGTGAAGTTGTAGAGATTAAAGGTAAATCAAAGAAACAAAAAGAATTAGTCTTAAAGAAGACGAAACCGAGTGGAAAGCTTACTTTTAAAGATATTGAGTTTGAGGACAAAAAGTATAAAAAGATAGAATTCAAATTAGGCACAATCAATCAGGTTTTAACGAATGTTGAATCTTTCGATAAAAGACTAATTATAAATGCACTATTTAATGAATTAAACGAAGAGTTATTTAAAGAAAAATATAATTTTGAGACTGATTATGAGATCGGTTCAATTGATATCACAAATGAAGTTCAAGATATTCATATCTATGAAACTCGAATTGAAAAATCTACAAGTCGCTCAACGGTGGGAACGACATTAGATCTAACTGGCAATGTTCGAAACTATTTCACTAAACTTCCAGTTTCAAAGTCCTTAGGTCTAGAAAAAGGGCATTTTTCTAAGAATTCTAAACTTGGTCAATGTAGTGTTTGTGAAGGAAAAGGTGTTCAAGAGATTGATATGCAATACCTTGAAGATGTGAGCTTTCCTTGTGATGAGTGTGGTGGAACTGGTTTAAAGAAGTTTTACGCCTCAATTACAGATGGTAAATATACAATCATTGAAGCGAGTGAAACTCCTGTATCAACTTTATTTGAGACAATACCAGCTACACCAAAAATAAAAAGAACACTTGGTTATTTGAAATTACTAAATCTTGATTATCTAACATTAGATCGAACAATACCCTCGCTATCAGGTGGTGAACGTTTAAGAGTGAAGCTATTAAAGGCCATTGATAAGAAGGTTAGTGATTCGATTATCGTACTAACAAATATTTCATATGGTTTATCAATGAATGAGCTAACTTCTATTTGTGAACTTCTTCAAGGACTTACAGATCAAGGAAATACATTAATTATTTTAGATAACCACGAAATCTTCAGTAATTTCAACCAGATAAAGCTTGATTAAAAGGTTAAAGTATTAGGCTTAATAACCGATAAGATTGGTATGATAAAGGCCTTTGTGACTCTATTTTTTACTATCTTTTCTCTGACATCATATGGTGCAGAGTTATTTGAAATTCCTTTAAGTAAACAACTATCTGAATCAAATGCCATTATCATGGGCGTTTATCAAGATAGCTACGTGAAAAAGCTAAAAAATGGAAAAATTGTTACCAATGTCACATTCAAGCTTGAAAAGTCTGTTGGGCTTGGAAATAGAAAACAATTGAGTAAGAATTCTTTTAATTTTGTCTACAATGGTGGCCAGTGGCAAGGAATCAACTATCCAAATGAAAATATGCCTCGATTTGTAAAAGGTCGTCGTTATATAGTTCTTCTCGTAAAAGGTGAGCAAGAGTTCTATCCTTTCTATGATCGCCTCGGTGTCTATACTGTCATAGGGCGAGAAGGTGAGGAAGAGGTTGTCTCACAGGCGTTTCCAGCAAATGATACATTTGGTGCAAACTCTTTAAGCACCTTCAGTTTATGGGTAAGTACAGTCTTTGGAGAGAGCTTAGAAGGGCTTGGTTCTGATAAGGATATTTATAAGAATAAAAAGTCAGGCCGTCGAATCGCCTCAATCAATGAAGAGAAATCAAAGAATACCGCATATAAAATTCCTGTATATTGGCTTGTTATTATTTTTGGATTGCTTGGTGCGGCACACTTAAGAAAAACAAAAGCCTAATTCTGAAATTTACTATTCTTTTTTCACGACCAATTTAGTAAAATTTTAAGTAGTTATCCCATGGAAGGTAAATATGATGAATATTTTAAAAGTACTTTTACTAATTTCAATTTTTTCAATCTCAAACACGGCAAACTCACAAGACCTATTAAATGAGAGAATTCGAAAAATTCCAGAAAAGAAGAGATCAATCTTCTTTAAGAAAGGAATTTTCCATTCAACAAATAGCAATACGAGTTCTGTTTTAAAATCAATTAGACATGGAAATGGTTCAAGTCGAGGTTATGAAAGACTTGTTTTTGATTTTAAGACGAAAGAGGCTCCTCGTGTATATGGTTACAAGAGTGAGAAAGAAAATAAAATCTATATTGATTTCTTTAAAACTAAACTAGATAAGAAAGTTGGCTCTTTTGGAACATCTAAGCTTGTTAAGAAAGTTGATTTCTACCCAGTAGGAGATGATACTCTTTCAGCAGAGCTCGTTATTAGTGGCCAACATTCAATTGATGTATTTACTTTAACTAATCCAGGTCGTCTGGTTATTGATATTAAAAAATAAATGGTGTGAAAAATATGAATGAATACGAAGAATATAATGTACAAATAAAAGACTCTTCAGGAGAGGAAAAGTTTCCAGAAGATGTTGTGATTATCCCAATTATGAATAGTCCAATCTTTCCTGGAATGATTGCACCGATTATTTTAACAGAAGATAAATTCACTGCAGAGTTAGATGAGTATCTTATTAAAAGTGGATATCTTGCTCTAAACCTTGTTAAAAATGATCTTAAAAATGATGATGGCGAAATAGATCCAACAATTCAGGATGAAATTGATACTCGTGAAATTACTTCAAAGGACATCTATAAAGTAGGTGTGCTTTGTAAAGTTGTTAAGCGATTAAAACTTCCTGATGGTTCAGTTAATGTCCTGGTTCATGGTATCAAACGCTATCGTGCTTCAGATATTTATGAAGAGTCACCATTACTTAGAGCTAAGTATGAGGTCTTTGATGACATCTTAGAAGAGGATGAGGAACTTGATGCATATACTCGTTCTATCATTAATCAGGTTAAAAAGCTTAGTGAAGTAAATGCTTACTTCAATGAAGAAATGAAGTTAGCAATGATTAACTCATCTTCACCGGGGGCGCTTGCTGACCTCGTTGCATTTGCTTTATCTCTTGATATTCCTGAAGCTCAAGATTTTTTAGAAACTCTGGTTGTTAAGAAACGTTTTGGTAAGTTACTTGTTTATTTAAAACGTGAGAAAGATGTTGCAGATATTCAAAAGAAAATCTCTGATGAAGTTAATGACAAAGTTAATAAGTATCAACGTGAATATTTCCTAAGAGAGCAGCTAAAAGTAATTAAGGCGGAGCTAGGTCTTGAAGAAGATGATAAAGCACGTGATATTAGTAAACTCAAAGAGAGAATAATCGAAGCAAAGCTTCCTGAAGATGTACTAAAGTCTGTTAATGAAGAGATTGAAAGATTAGAGGTTATTCCTGATTCATCTCCAGAATATAACGTAACTCGTACATATTTAAATTGGATTGTTGATTTACCATGGTCAAAGTCGACAAATGACCATGTGGATATGCCAAAGGCCCAAAAGATTCTTGAAAAAGATCACTATGGACTAGAAAAAGCGAAAGAAAGAATCATGGAGTTCTTAGCTGTTCGTAAGCTTAAGCCTCAATTTGATGGTACTATTCTCTGCTTAGCAGGTCCTCCTGGTGTTGGTAAAACATCAATGGGAAGAAGTATTGCAGAATCATTAGGACGTAAGTTTTATCGCTTCTCTTTAGGTGGTATGCGTGATGAAGCAGAAATTAAGGGACATAGACGTACATACGTTGGTGCAATGCCTGGTCGTTTAATTCAAGCGATGAAGCGTGTCGAAGTGAATAATCCTGTTATTATGCTAGATGAGATCGATAAGCTTGGACAATCATTCCAAGGTGATCCAGCGTCAGCTCTCTTAGAAGTTCTAGACCCTGAGCAGAACCATACATTCATTGATCATTACTTAGATGTGCCTTTTGATTTATCAAAGGTTTTATTTATCGCTACTGCAAATTATATCGGTGATATCCCTGAGCCATTATTGGATCGTATGGAAATCATTGAGCTTAGTGGTTATACAATGGAAGAGAAGCTCTCCATTGCAACTAAGTGGGTAATTCCAAAGCAGATCAAGAAACATGGACTTGAGAAGAAAGATATCAACTTAAGTAAAGCAACACTTAAGAAGGTTATTGAAGATTATGCCCGCGAGCCTGGTGTTCGTGTTATGGAGCAAATGGTTGCTAAACTTTGTCGACGTGCAGCTTTAGAAAAAGTAAATGCAAAGAGAAAGAAGGTATTTGCACCTAAGCCAGCTGACCTTGAAGATATTTTAGGAACAGCAAGATATCAGAGTGAAAAGGCCCTAAAGAAATTATCTCCAGGTATGACGACTGGACTTGCGTGGACAGGTTATGGTGGTGATATTCTTTATATTGAAACACTTTCTTTAAATGGAAAAGGTTTCAAGTTAACAGGCCAGCTTGGTGATGTTATGAATGAGTCTGCTAACCTAGCTTATAGTTATGTTAAACAACTTCTTCAAAATGAAATGGATGAATTTTTTAAGATGAAGCCTAAGAGAAAGGCATCCGATGAAAATGAAGAAGAATTAGAAGACTTTTTATCTGAAAGAGAAGTTCACCTGCACTTACCTGCCGGTGCAACACCAAAAGATGGACCAAGTGCTGGTATAACAATGGCCTTAGCTCTTTATACACTTGCTCATAATGTGAAAGTGAAAAGTAACTTGGCCATGACTGGAGAGTTATCTCTTACTGGTAAAGTACTTCCAGTTGGTGGGATTAAAGAAAAAGTTCTTGCTGCAAAAAGAGCAGGGATTACAAATATTATTTTACCAATTGATAATGAAAAGGATTTAAAAGAAGTTCCTGAAAGACATAGAAAAGGAATGAAGTTTTATCCAGTAGCGCACTTTGATGAAGTATTGAAGATCGCACTCCCAAAATTTAAACCTAAGTTTAAGAAATAAAAAAAGCCTCTCGCATGAGAGGCTTTTTTTTATGAAATTTAAATATAAATTAAAATTCGTCTGAATCGTATTCACTTACTGGAGCATGCTTAACTTTTCCAGCTGCAATTTCTCTAAGTGCTGTTACAACATCTTTGTTTTTGCTCTTAACAAGTTGGTCTGCACCATCTCTTAATTGCTTAACACGCTTTGCTGCTAAGTGAACTAACTCGTAACGGTTCTCAACTTTTTCTAAACAGTCTTCAATTGTAATTCTTGCCATTTGTGCACTCCGAAAAATTAAATGTGACTTAAGTTATTTTTATAGGACAAAGCGCTGTTTTTGTCTAGATACTGGACGTAAATATTTAAAATATTTAAAGTATTATTACGATGCACTACGTGATTTCAGCGACTTATGTTGGTTGTGAAATATCGTCCTTTTGCATATCAATTGGGTATGAACAATCAAATATTTATATTTACAGAAAACATAAGAGTGAGACCATCTGCGTTGTTTTTCAAACAGAAATTCAATGGCGTGTGCTGTGGCCATAAATTGAAACGAATCGAGCTGAGTTTTAAAGATGAAAAAGTTAATTTGGCAATCGGCTATTATATTTTTAAGATTGTGGTGAATAGGATAGACTCTCATATACTTTATGGCGATATTGTCAGTTATAAGTTTTTTAAAGAGTAGATATGGATGAAAATACAGTTTTAGAACTTGCCCTTGAAGAAAGAAAGTTCTTACATGAGATATCAAATAAGTTAGCTGTTGCAGATGGAATGGCCGCAAAGGTTCTAAGGCTTATGGAATCTTCTAATGCAGATGAAGACTTAATCCGTCGTCAAAAGAAAGCTTTAAAGGCCATTAAAGATCAAATTGAATTGGTTAAAAAACGTCGTTTTATCCTTCATGAGAGATCAAACGTTAAAAGCATTTAATTCAGATTCACACTTACTTGGTCGCCAACCATAAATGAAGATATTTCAAGTATAGGGCGCTTCTCTTCGCTATTGAAATTCTTTGTAATTGCAATTGAAGTATCTCCATCATGATGGATGACTTCGAGTTGACCTACTTTCATTTTGTGACGATAGCGTCTTTCTTTATCATAAGGATCGTTGAGAATAATAATTCTGTAAACGTCTAAGAGAGTACCGTTTTTGATACCTTGTTTCTCTCCGATATTAACATAATAATTTTTTTGAATTTCAGACACATCGTTGGTCATTGGTAATTCGTGCTCAACAGAGTAGATCATATAATCATTGGCACAGACTTGGATTTGTAGAGTTAATCCAATGACGACAAGTATGAAATGAGCAAGAGTCTTCATAACTAATTATCCTTTGTTGTTGCAGTCATATACTTTTTTACAAGCATACTGATCTACTATTCGGAAATTAGAGGAAAAAAATGATAGTGAAGTGAAGGAGAAGGACTGGGGGAAATATATTCCCCCGGAATTATGTCGAACTTAATTATTTCAATCTTAAGTATTTAACTTTATTAACCACGAGATCATTATATCTGAAGTTATTTAGTCGGTTATGATAAACAATATAGTCTCGAGAGTAGTAGAGAAGTACCCATGGTAAGTCCTCGAGGACAATTTCTTCAACCTCGGCCATCAAGTGATACTTTTGATCATTGTCAGAGAGTACCTTTATTTTTTCAAACTTCTTATCAAATTCTTTATTTGAATAATTAGATACATTTGGCCCTGGTGCTTGGTTTTGTGTTGTTAGTAATTGAAGAACATTTTCACTATCTGGATAATCGAGAGTCCAACCATCAAGCCAAATTTGGAGTTTTCCCTCTTTGGCCTTTTTTAGGAAAGCAGGAAATGTATTGAGTTTGATTTCAATTTTTATCCCAATTGCTTCCAGATCTTGTTTCAATAATTCGGCCCTTTGTCTTTGAGTCGTTGAAGAGGCCCTCGTGTCGTAAACAAGTGTTGGAAGACCTTCTCCGTTTGGATAGCCAGCCTTTTTTAAGTATTCTTTAGCTTTTTCAATATTGTAACTATAAGGAAGCTTACGAGATGGATCGTATCCTGGAATACCTGGAGGATAGATCGAGTTAGCTTTCAGTCCGATATTATTAGTAAATGTTTTAATATACTTTTCAATATTTACTGCATGAGCAATGGCCAAGCGAAGATTCTTATTAGTTCCGACGATAGGGTCTTTCATATTGAAAGAAAACCACCAGTAAGTGAAAGAAGAGAAGATGTCGAGTGTGATATCTTTATCTTTGTACTCTTCAGTTAACTCACCACTAGGTGATACTAGTGAATGATAGTTATCTTTTGGAACTCTTAGGAAGTCGAGATTACCAGACATAAATTGTAACCATCGAGTTTGTGCTTCTTTAATTATATGAAATTCAATTTTATCGATAAACGGAAGACGTTTTCCGGCATCTTCTAATAATTCTTTACTGTGGGCGAAGCGATCACCTTTTCCAGGATAAAATTCCTTATGGTAATTTTTGAATCGACTCATGAATAACTTTGAGCCGCGAAACCACTTATCTAATTTATAAGGGCCAGTACCAATAAGTTCATCAATAAAAGTTTCTTCTTTCATTGCTTCAGCTGGCATTGGGGAAGTAAAACTCATGGCCAATGCATTTAACATTTGTGGATATGGCTCTACTAATTTGATTTGAAGAGTGCGATCATCCAATGCCTTCAGTCCTTCAACATCTGTTGAGAGGAGTTTACTAAAATCACTTCCGACCTCTTCTCTAAATTTATTAAGACCAACGACACGGCCATCAAATAACCACCAACCATTACTACGGTATGGCCTAAAGGCTAGTCGCTTAATCTGGTTAATAAAGTCTTCTGCTTTAACAAACCTTGGTTTTTTAAAAGCCGGATGATCGTGATACTGGATATTTTCTTTGATCTTTATTGTATAAGTGAGGCCATCTTCAGAAACTTGTGGCATATCTTCAGCAAGAAGAGGAACTAGCTTTAAGGGTTTTCTGAGATAGTGGTATTCATATAATTGTTCATAACCTTGATAAACCACTGACATTGAAACAGAGTCATATGCGTTTACTGGGTCAATTGTAGAGATAGATTCTGTAAGTGGGAATCTAAGTGTATTCTTATCAGTTTTTGAAACACGACATGATGTAAGAGTGAGTGTTACAAGTATTAGTAATGTACTAAATAGGGTAATCTTGCGCATTGCTTTCCTCGTTTTGGACATAATTTATTTCTGTTTTTATTTTGTCGTATGAATGCCCTTTTGACAAAAGAAAGCGTATCAGCTTTTGTTTAAAATTAAAATCTTCCAAGGCTACAATGCCTTTAGATCGAATCTTTTTATGGATTAATTCTCGAAGCTGATTATTTTCTGTGTATCGATATTCTTCGAATATTTCCTCGATGATATGACCTTCTACGTTTAATCTTTCCGCTCTTAGCTTATTGATTATATTTCTCTTAGATTGACCTTTGTACATGAAGGTTTTGATACGGGTACGGATATATTGTTCTTCTTGTAGGTATTTGGCCTCTTCAAGGAAGTCGAGGAGTTCGTCTACATATGGAGTGTACTTTTTTTCGTATAATTTACGGGAAAGTTTAAAGCGGGAATAGTCTCTTTTTGAAAGTAACCAGATGCAGTAATGATAAGCTCTTTTAAATGAACGAGTTAAATCGGCCTTGCTTTCATCTTCTGCAAGAATATAATCTTCATTATTAAAGGGAAGCTTTTCGATGGTTTCTTTTAGAGTCATTTAAAAAGTTGCCCCTTAGGTCACTGTCTACAATTCTGTAGGATAGAAATCTAAGAGGCTATAATTTAATTATTGAACAACTTTTTTTGACTTAGACTTTGATTTAGTCTTTTTCTCTTCTACTGGAGTTTCTTCAATAATCTCACCAGTTGCTTCATCAACTACTGAGTTATCTTTAATCAGTCCATGTAGAGCAAGAATTTTATTTTTAATTTCTTGAGCAATCTCTGGATTGTCGGCTAAGTACTGCTTCGAGTTCTCACGACCTTGACCAATTTTTGCATCATTGTAAGAGAACCATGCACCTGCTTTTCCAACGAAATTATTCGCTACGGCCAGATCTAATAGGTCACCCATTTGAGAAATACCTTGTCCGTACATAATATCGAACTCAACGATTTTAAATGGAGGTGCAACTTTATTTTTTACAACCTTTACTTTCGTTCTGTTACCAATAACCTCATCACCATTTTTGATAGCACCAGTTCTTCTGATATCTAGTCTTACTGAAGAGTAGAATTTAAGAGCGTTACCACCAGTTGTTGTTTCTGGGTTACCGAACATAACACCGATCTTCATACGAAGCTGATTAATAAAGATTACTGTCGTATTTGAGCGATTAATTGATCCTGTTAGTTTTCTTAGTGCTTGAGACATTAGTCTCGCTTGAAGACCCATGTGTGAATCTCCCATATCTCCTTCAAGTTCTGCACGTGGAGTAAGGGCCGCAACAGAGTCAACAATTAGAAGATCAACTGCTCCTGAGCGAACTAGCATATCTGTGATTTCTAATGCTTGCTCACCACTATCTGGTTGAGAGATTAATGTGTTTGGAATATCAACACCTAGCTTCTGAGCGTATACTGTATCAAGTGCGTGTTCTGCATCAATGAATGCAACTGTTCCACCTTGCTTCTGTGCTTCAGCAGCAATATGTAGAGTAAGAGTTGTTTTACCTGATGACTCAGGTCCATAAATTTCAATGATACGTCCCTTAGGTACACCGCCAACACCTAGTGCAAGGTCTAGTCCTAGACAGCTTGTAGGAATTGCAGGAACTTTCTCTGGTCCGTTTTCACTATCAAGTTTCATGATGGCACCTTTACCAAATTGCTTCTCAATAGTTGAAAGTGCTAGATCTAGTGCTTTTTGCTTGTTCTTGTCAGTTGATGTTGTCGCCATAAGCTCTCCGTGTTTTTGTATTTAGAATTATTTCTACCAAATTAATCTGCTATCAGCTAATGCAAAAGTTGCTTGTTTTAACTTTCTTTTAAGTTGATGAAATCAAAACAATTCCAAAAAGCTAATTCTAGTTTTTTACATTTTGCTTATTTATATTTTTAGCGTAAGTTTTGCGTAAGTCAAGCGTAAATTTCTAACAATTTGAAAGTAAGAATATAGAGAATACCCGCCATTAGACCTGCTGCGACATCGTCGAGAATAGTTCCTAGAGCGTCTTTACGATCATCGAAGACTCTGACTGGCCAAGGTTTCCAAATATCAAATATACGAAAGAAGATAAAAATAAATGCGTAACTTACAAAAGTTGGCTCAAGAATAAATAATGACGCAATCCAAATACCAATAACTTCATCAATAACAATCCATGATGGGTCAATGCAGTCATATTCTTTTTCAATTACTGAAGTAATAAAGACGGCACCAATTGTAAGCAGTATAAGAAATGGAATAAAGAAAAAGAAAGGTGCATTTAATTTCCCAACAAAATATAATGGGATAATAGTTGCTAGGCTTCCTACTGTACCAGGTGCTTTTGGAGCGAGTCCAGTTCCAAAGAATGTAAGAAATACGATTCTAAGATCAGTTAGTGACTTAAATGTCAGTTTTTTTGTATTTTTTAGCTGATTTTCTGTATTCATGGCCTTATGGTAGCATTACTCAACACTTAGAGAAAAGAAACTTTATGAATCGACCAGATTATTTAAAAAATTATATTTTTGATTGGGATGTCTTCGACGTTGTCGTTGGTGGCCGTTCTGCTCTTGATTCAAATTTCTTTGTAGCGAAGCTAGATGATATTACTGAAGTTAATAAATTCTTAAAAGGTTATGGGCTCGATCCTGATAATCCTGTCGCACGTGCTGAGTTATTTGGTAACTTTCAAGAGGCGATTCAATTTATCAAGCGCTACTTCCTAAAAGATGGCAGCCCTGACGGCCTAGATCTTGAAATTCCAACATCACTTTTTACAGTTACTGATATTAGTGGTCTCTTCTTAATGGCCACAGGTAATTCTGAGCATACAGTTGAAGAGCAGTTATGGGCCGAAATTGTTTTAAAAGTAATGCACACAATACTTCATGCTGACAAAGATTTACGTTCAAATTACTTCAACCAAATTCAAACACAAATCTTTGATAAGTTTTATCGCTACTTACATCGTGATAACGACAACAACCTTTACTTAAAGTCCGGTGAGATTTCGATCCCACTTGTAGACTTTGAAACTAAGTCAAAGAAATCTCGTGATAGTGTTATTATCAAGTTGCTTCATAAAGCAGAAAATGTTGCAGAAGAACTTTTTGATAGAGTTGGAGTAAGACTTGTTACGAAGAATAAATTAGATATTATTAAGGTTCTTCAGTTTTTAATTAGAAATTACATCATTACACCACATAATATTAAGCCTTCTCGATCTCTAAATACTATTTTTGATATCAGTTTATTTAGATCAAAATATTCAAGCTTAGTAAAAATGGCCCTTAGGAATAATCTTTCAGAGGAGCGCTTTGTTTCTGCTGTAAATCGAGAAATTGATGAATGCAGCTTTGAAAATATTGAAAGTGAGCATAATCTTCACTCATCTGCTAAGTATCGTTCAGTACAATTCACTTGTCGCCAATTGATTAAGTATAAGAATCCTTTCCTTGCGGAGTTTTTTAAATTAAGAAAAATGGCCAAGGACGAAGACTCTGCAGTTGCTAAAGAGCTATTAGGTTTAGACTTTTCATCACTTTCTCGAGATGTACGTTTCTTTTATCCATTTGAAGTTCAGGTCGTAGATGAAGCATCTTATAAAATTAATTCAGAAGGGGAAGCATCTCATTCTGAATATAAGAAAGCTCAAAAAATCTATGCAATGAATCGCGTATTTAAAAAGCTTTTATTACATAAAGGCTTAATCCAAGAATAATTCTATTCTCTCATTTATAAATTCTGGGAAGTCTACTTGCGGCACATGGCTTCCATTTTTAATGATATATAATTCAGAATTAGCTAGGCCCTTGTGTAGAATTTGTTGAAGGTAATTTGGGATGACTTTATCTTTATCTCCACCAATTATTAGGGCAGGAGTCTTAATTTGTTCAAGATCCTTAATAACTCTTTGTTCTCTCATTTCATCAAGTAATTGAAAGAAGATATCTGGTGAAAGCTGCCCCAATTTCTTCATATAGTACTGAACGAAGTCGAGATTCGTTTTCTTTGTGTTAAATCCTCCGCGCCAAACCATAAATTTTGCGAGGGGATTGAGATATGCATTTTTCCAAATAAGTTTGAATTGGTTTTCCCATTTATCTTTAATCTCTTTAATATATGGCTCTGATATATCAACGAGATTTGAATCAAACATAACATCTTGTGGAGGAAAGATTGTTCCTGAAATTAAAATCATCTTTTTAACTTCTGTAGGGTACTTGAATGCATATTCAATTGTTACATTAACACCCATTGAGTGTCCGATATGGATTGTCGTTTCAATATTTAGATGATTAATCAATGTATTTAAGTCACTAATAATATTTTCGAATGTAATTGTTTCGATACCTTCTTTCGTCTCTGATTCGTAATGACCGCGATAATCATGCAATAGGATCTTATATCCTTTATTGTGGAAGAAATCGATTTGATATTCAAAATGACGGATATTACAGACAAGGCCATAATTGAAGACTATGACATCTTGGTATTTTTCTCCTTCTACTGGTTCAAAATTTGTCCAGTATTGAATCTTTGTACTTTCATCAATATTTAGAAATTTAGACTTATTCATCCAAGAGGTCATTATCGTATTGTCCTGTTAACTTTATATAGTGTTGTTCAAGTGCTTGTATCAACTGATACTTTTTTGGATCCTTGTGCTTAATATCTTCTAAGTATTGATAATAATCTTCGTGGTCATTATGTTTATTCTCATCAAAGTCGACTATTTTAAATTTTAGATTTTGAACTTCAATAATGTCATTCTTATTTAATTTAACAATGCCTTCAATTCGTTTCTCATTTAATTTAAAAGGTTGCGCACAAACAAATGTAAGTGAGTTTGCCATATGTTTTATGACGCCAACGTAGAGATCTAATGTAGTGTCTTCGATAGGAATATTATTATGAATTGAGCTTCCAATAAAAACACGTGGTAGATTCAATGTATAATGACCAATAGATAGTAAGTCTGGGCTATCAAGGACTTGGATATGTATCATAAAAGTATTTTATCCTGTAACGTGAAAAAATGCGAAAATTAAATTGTAGTAAAGACTTTCTCGTCAACTTCAATTGATTTAAGTACTCCATTGAATTCATCTGGATACTTCTTAATATCCTCAATTGCCTCATAGAGAATATCTTGATTGAGAACAATATTTGCTAATTTCTTTTGAGTGACCACTCCGGATTGTTCCTGTCCAAAGAGATCGCCCTCTCCTCGGATCTTTAAGTCTTCTTCAGCTATCTTAAAACCGTCGGTATACTTTTCAATGACTTGAAGTCTTTGCATGCTTTCAGGTGATACTTCACGATCTGTGACAAGAAAGCAGAATCCTGGTTTATCTCCACGTCCGACTCTTCCCCTCATTTGGTGTAGGCTACTTAATCCGAAACGTTCTGGACTTAAGATTGCCATAATCGTTGAGTTGATAATATTAATTCCAACCTCAATAACAGATGTCGCAATTAAAATATCAATTTCATGTTTTTTAAACTTTGTTATGGCCTCTTCTTTTTCATCAGGTGACATACGTCCATGTAGTGGAGTAATTCGAAAATCTGGAAAATATTTCTTATAAAGTTCAAAAGTATGTTCCAGGTTTCTTATATCTTCATTTTCTGATTCTTCGATGGCCGGAACAACAACATAGACTTGTTCTTTCATTTCAAGTCTCGTTTTTACAAAGCTTAAATAATTTTTGAGGTTTTCATTTGTAACGATTCTTGTTTTTTGACCTTTTCGACCTTTTGGCATGGTCTTAATGATTGAGATATCGAGGTCACCATATTTTGTGAGGCTCAATGATCTCGGGATAGGTGTTGCAGACATGATTATACAATGTGGATTTTCACCTTTTTTCATTAATTTAATACGTTGTTCAACACCGAATTTATGTTGTTCATCAATAATAGCTAATTCAAGATTCGCAAAGCTTACACTATCTTGAAAGAGAGAGTGTGTACCAATAACAATATCAATATCGCCATCTGCTAGTTTTTGATTGATAATTTTTTTCTTACTGGCCTTAGTGCTTCCAACTAATAACTCAACATTAAACTCACTGCCTAGGATTTCTTCTATTTCACGAAAGTGTTGAAGGGCAAGGGTTTCTGTAGGACACATTAATGCGACTTGACCACCTGACTTTAAGATTAAAAATGCACTTGCCACCGCTACGGTCGTCTTACCACAACCTACATCCCCTTGGATGAGTCTCATCGACGGCGTTGAATTTTTAAAGTCTACTATAATATCATTCAATGCTTTTGTTTGGTCTTCAGTAAACTGGTACGGATAAAGGCTTTTCGCCTTTTCAATATCGTCTTTTGAAATATCTATGTATTCACGACTTAGCTGATCTCTCTTATTTTTTCTTAATTTAATTTTCAATTGATCATAAATAAACTCTTCGTAGATGATAGATCTTTTTGCGCGATCAAATTCTTCTTGGCTCCACTCGTTTGGAGGAACTCTTCCATGAAGATATTTAAAAGCCTGGCTACGAGAGAGTAGTCCTTTTTTATCTCGAATTGAGCTTGGAATAATTTCTGGTATTTTATCCCAGAAACCTTTTGGTATTTTATCAAATACTTTTTGAATATGGTGTGACTTTATACTGTCAATTGTCGGATATGTAATTCTAAGACCAGTTTCGGAATCAGACTTTCCAATATCAAATATTTCAGGATTAACGATTTGTAAGCTTTCATTAAAAACTGAAACAACACCTAAGAATTCAAAATGTTTTAATGACTCGATTTTCTTTTGGATTGATTGATATGCATTAAACCATTTCAAGGTAATAAAGTTTTCACTGAGGTCATCTTTAACAGTTACAGTAATATTTAATAAAACAGCGCGACCTTTTCCACGTGCTTTAAAGTTTGGTCTGGCCTGTATTGAGACAACTTCACCACGACCTCGAAAGAAGTCACCGATATTGGCATATTGAAACTTAGCGAGGTCAGGTAATTTGACGATCCGCCTTGGCAGAAGCCAAAGCAAATCGTTTATTGTGGTAATATTTTTCTTATTAAGCGCTTCGAGTGTTTTAGTCGGCTTGCTATAGAGGTCGGCAATCTTCGTATAGAGTGAGTTATTACTTATACTCAATTGACTCCACCTCGTATTCGATATTTCCCTTTGGTGCACGAACTACGACTTCATCGCCTTCTTCTTTACCGATAAGGGCCTTACCAAGTGGACTGTTGTATGAGATTAGGCCTTTCTTCATATCTGATTCTGGCTCTCCAACAATTTTATAAGTAACAGTTTCATCAGTATCAATATTTAGGATTGTTACTGTCGCACCAAATACAATTTTATCTGAATTTACATTACTTGGATCAATCACTTCGCTACTTGCAAGGATCCCTTGAAGTTGAGAGATACGACCTTCAACAACACCCTGCTTTTCTTTTGCTGCATGATATTCTGCATTTTCTTTAAGGTCTCCAAGTTCACGAGCTTCTGCAATTGTTGTTTTTAGCTCTTCTCTTTCAACCTTAATAAGTTGATCAAGCTCTGCTTGAATTGCATCGTATCCTTGTTTAGTAATTGGTTGTTGATTGGCCATTAGTTAATCCTTTATTTAAATAATGCATTTGCAGCAGCAAGGAGATCATCTTTTCCATCTCCGTTATCGCTACCACCTTTTAAAATGAAGTAGTCACAGAAGTTTGCTTTTTCTTTTTCTACAATACGGTCTGCGCTTGATTCACGACATTCATTATATGCTGATTTGTCATAGAACTTGCACATTTTACAACAATGTAGGCTTGCATAGCAATACGGGCATTCTTCCTTAAGTGAGATTTTTTGTCCCGCTTCAAGTCCTGTTACTTTTTGACACGCGTAGCAAGTTACTTCATTACTATTAGTTAACATTTAAAAGCTCCAGCTTTTCTCTATATATACGTCAGGTGAATTGATTTGATCATCTGACTTTAAATAAATTTTAGGCTCTTGTCTTTTATTGTATTCGTCTATACTGCGATACAGAAGCTCTTCATTACCAGTTTGAATGGTCTTTGATAAGAGATAGTTTAACATAAGTATGACAGTTCCAGAAGCAATGAGACTACGCCTTGTGTTAGAACTTGGATTTGTTAAGAAAGCAGAAAGAATTAGTCCACTTCCAACAGTTCCCATAATCGCAGGGCGCCAAATATCCTCTTGTGCATCTTGATAGTCATTTAAGTAAGTTAGTGCAACTTTATCTTTTTCTAAGTGATATCTTAACCCTTCTCCTTTTAGAGAAGAACTTGGGTCAATAAGAATCTCTTGTTGATTAATTACTGCAATGCGAGAGCATGTCTCATCATTTGCTATTGAAGTCGTTGAAAAAAGTATAAATATAGTGAGTAGTATATGTTTCACGTAATATTTTTACCATTTTTCTGGCAATAGGGCTATGCACCTTTTGTCGTTAGCGTGATAAAATACTATAATTTTAAGAAAGGATATTGTGTGGGGCTAATTACAACTAGTTTTAAGATTACTAAAACCATTAGAAATATTTCTCGATTAAGGGAGATTGCAACAGTTTTTGCTAAGAATGGACTAGATGAATTTATTTCACAGAATGTTCTAAATATTATTCCAAATTTTGTTTTTCCTAAAAAAAGTGAAAAAGTAAGACAATTGCCAGAGCATGATAACTCTTGGGGCGATGTTATGGGATATCGTCTAAAGTTATGCTTTGAAGAGTTGGGACCTGCATTTGTTAAATTTGGACAACTATTAAGTACACGTGAAGATATATTTGATGAAGACTTTATCAAACATATGAAAAAGCTTCGCGATCAAGTTAAGCCGCTGCCTTTTTCAAGTGTAAAAAAAGAAGTTGAAGAGTCACTTGGAAAGAAAGTCGAAGAGATATTCAAGTCAATAGAAGATAAACCAATTGGTACGGCCTCTATTGGTCTCGTCTATAAAGCTGAGCTTTTAACAGGCGAAAAAGTTGTTTTAAAAGTTAAACGACCAAAAATTGATAGGCTAATCGAAACAGATCTTTCAATTCTTATTTTTCTGGCCAATCAAGCTGAAAGAGCAACAGATGAAATTAAGTTTCTGGGCTTCTCTAATGTCTTAGAAGATTTTTCATATTCATTACAAAGTGAATTAAATTTTAATGTTGAGGCCTTGAACTGTCAGAAGCTTAAGAAAGTTATTGCTAAATATGATGAGAAAGAAATTTTCTATCTTCCAAAAGTTTATAACGAGTACACATCTGAAGATCTTCTTGTAATGGAGCTGATAGAGGGGATATCTTTTAGTGATTCAGTTGAAATAAAGAAGCACATCTCTCGCTTAGAGCCAAAAATAGATGAAAGTTTAAGTATCTTTATGCGTTGTTTTCTTAACGAAGGATTCTTTCATGCTGATCTTCATGGTGGGAATTTCTTCTTTTTAGAAAATGATCAAATTGCACTGATTGATTTTGGACTAGTTGGTAGCTTATCAAAAACAGGCCGTCAGAACTTTATTGCAATTATTTATGCTATCTTAACGCAGAATTTTGAAAATCTCGTTTATGAGTTTTTAGATGTCGCTATTTATAATGATGTGCCAGATGTTGATAAATTAATTGTCGATATAAAGAATGCAATTGGTCCTCAGATTGGATTAACAATTCAGCAAACAAACTTTGCTCTTATCATTCGTTCCATAATTACAACTTTAAGAGAACATCATATCTTTTTACCAAGAGAGTGGTTTGTCGTCTTCCGAGCATTAATAACTTTAGATGGTGTAGGGAAGTCATTAGATCTTGATTTTGATATCTTTAATCTTTTAGAGGGAGATATTAATGAGATCATTCAAGAAAGCTTCTCAACAGAAAGTTTTGTTGAAGATGGGATGTGGATCGCAAAAGATCTTTTAGGAGCTTCGCGAGTGATACCACGTCACTTCAAATGGTTTTTAAAAGAGTTCTCTAAAAATAATTACGCAATTAAAGTTAGACATAAAGGAATTTGGAAACCAATTCTATCTGTTGCTAGTTCAGTACGCCTTTTGTCATTTTACATACTAGGTGGAATTCTCTTTTTTGCAGGTAAAAGTTTTGTGTCCCAACACTATTTAACAAATCGTGACCTCTTAGATTATCCAACGATTACGTTAGTTTTATGGGCCGCTTCATTATTTTCAATTGGCTACGGTTCACTAAGGCATCGATAATTGTTTAGATACTATCAGCACCAGTTATGTAAATAGAAGGTAATAGATGGCCAATCTCTTGAGCTTTTCCTGGTCCAAATAAGATTGTTAAGATTTCATTTTGATCAATTTGATAAGGTCTCGTTTCGATTTTAAGCTCATCTCTTTTTATCTCAATAGACCCTTTACTTAACTTGTGGATAAACTTTGAAAATATATCATCATTAATAATTTTACCCCAGGCGAGATGAATAAAGAAAGAATCTTCATCCAATGTGCTTGGATTAAGAAGTTGGAGAGGCTTAAATTTCTTTAATTCTTTTTGATTAGAAGAAAAAGAAACTTCATGAATTATTCCTTTTAAGTCCTGTCCTTTCTCAAAAAATAAATATTCATTATTATCTTTATTTCTAAATAGCTTCATTGAAGATATTTGCTTGATATCTCTCCAGTCATTAAGTGTTCTTTTTATTGATATCGTATTCTTATAAGACTGATTATATAATTCATTTAATTGACTTAGTTGAGAATCACTATAGTTTGCAATATTGTCTTTTTGATAACCTCTTTTGATAATCTCTTCTTCAGTAACAGTCTTTTCTCCTATTACAGAAGTGAGTCCGAATTGGCGAAAGCCTAGCTTTTGATAGAAGTCATTCTTATCAGACCAGAGAATAATCATTGAATACTTATCTTTATATAGCTTACATATATATTCATATAACTTCTTAAATTGCCCCTGACCTTGGAATTCCTTCTTTGTAAAGATTCCTCCAAGAAGAAGTACATTAATATTTGCATCATTATAATGTAGTGTTACGGGACGAACTCCAATATGAGCAATCAGCTCTCTATTATCATTTAGAAGTAAGTGGCAATTTTCAAGATTACTATCTTTTATAAGTTGATGAAAATCGATAGCGAAAGAATTCTCTTCATTATATTGAAAAGCATCTTCGATTTCATTTAGAACTTCGCTCTTGTACTGTGAATGTTTCTTTAAATTCGTGAAAATCATGTCTATTTATTTTACATTTTTTTTGAAGATTGATGTTGAGTGAAATACTCTGCTTTCCTCGAAGCCTATTAATACTGACTTCTTTGTCTAACTAGGCAAAAAAGTTCGTATAAGAATTAGACAATTTTTTTCTAAAGAGTTTCATATTTCTAGCGATAAGGAGTTGTAACAATTGTACAGCTGTATGGATTTCAGCTGACTGACAGGAAGGAATCTTGTCGGTACCCAGTCAAGGAGGATAGAATGGGACTACGAATTAACACGAACGTTGCATCTCTAAACGCACAGAGGAACCTACGTGGAACACGTCTTGGTATGCAACAATCTCTAGAAAAATTATCATCAGGTCAAAGAATCAACAGAGCAGGTGACGATGCCGCAGGTCTAGCGATTTCTGAAAACTTAAAGGCACAAATTAGAGGTCTTGGACAAGCAGAAAGAAACGCAGAAGATGGGATCTCTTTAGTTCAAATTGCTGAAGGGGCTTTAGGGGAAGTTTCAAACATCCTAATCCGTCTTAGAGAACTGTCTGTACAAGCCGCTTCGGATACTATCGGTTCAACAGAAAGAAAGTTTCTTAACGTTGAATTTGAGCAACTTACATCAGAAATTGATCGTATTGCTAACTCAACAGAATTCAATAGAGTACCACTACTAAATGGTACAGGTGCAGTTTTTGATATTCAGATCGGGACGCGTAATGACCCTATATCTGACCGTCTAACATTCGATGCTTCATCAGCAGATGTTAACGTCGCTGCCCTAGGTCTTAACCTTGCATCAGTTGCTGATAAGATTTCTGCACAGAACTCTCTATCATCAATCGATCAAGCAATTATTTCAGTTTCTGGTATTAGAGCAGACTTTGGTGCCCTTCAAAACAGACTTCAATCAACGGTAAACAATATCGCAACGTCGATTGAAAACTTAAGTGCAGCAAACTCTCGTGTAAGAGACACAGATGTCGCAGCAGAAACTGCAAACTTAACGAAACAAAATATTTTAATGACTGCCGGTACTTCGGTTCTTGCGCAAGCGAACACAAGTACAAATAGTGCACTAAGCTTAATCCAGGCAGCATCTCAAGGGTAATAAACCCTGAGATCGCCGGATGGCAAAGTGATTTAAAACTAATTTAAACGGAGTCAATATGCAAACTACTGGATAGCTAAGTAAAAGCAATGACAGACTGCAACCTTGATTTGCTTGTTAATACAATACAAGAGGAATGATTGGTTTATCCGTAGAAGCATTATTTAATTATTAACGAATTTATTGAGCTGGACGCTCAATTATCAAACAGGAGGTTTATATGATGATTGAAGGAGACTAATCATGGGAATCAGAATTAATACAAATGTGGCATCAATCGCAGCACAAAGAGCAATGTCACTTACAAATAAAAGAGTTGGAGATAACTTAAGAAAACTATCATCAGGTGAACGTATTACGAGGGCCGGTGATGACGCCGCTGGACTGGCAATTAGTGAAAACTTAAAAGCACAGATCAGAGGTATGAGGCAAGCAAAGAGAAACGCAAACGATGCTATCTCTCTTGTCCAAGTAGCAGAAGGTGGATTAAATGAAGTATCAAATATTATCATTCGTCTTAGAGAGCTTGCAGTGCAGACTTCCTCTGACACGATCGGTGATACTGAACGATCATTTTCAGACATCGAATTCCAACAGCTTAAAGAAGAGATCGACAGAATTGCTAAGTCGACTAACTTTAACGGAGTTCAGCTACTGGATGGAACAGGTGGTAGACTTGAGTTTCAAGTCGGGATTCACAATGATCCAACGCTCGATCGACTCACGTACGACGCAGCAGGATCAGACGCAACAATTACCGCTCTTGGGCTTGCCGCTGACAGTATCGCAACTAAAGAAGGATCTCAATCCGTTCTTAAGAAACTTGATGATGCGTTGGTTGAAATCAACGGACAGCGTGCAAATATGGGTGCGCTCCAAAACCGACTTTCGTCAACTGTTAACAACTTGGGAATTAGCGATGAGAACCTAAGTGCAGCTAAATCGCGAATAAGAGATGTGGACGTGGCCAAGGAAACAGCAGATATGGCCAAAAATAACATTCTTATTCAGGCGGGAGCCTCTGTTCTTGGACAGGCAAACCAAGTGCCAAATGTGGCATTAAAACTAATTGGATAAATCAATCATATAGGCGACTATGGTCCTGAATAGGACATAGTTGCCTCCTCTTATTTCTACTTATCAATTTTTTCATCTTACCCTTATAATAAAGACTATGAGTGAACTTAAACCTAAGACTATTCTAATCTTTGGGATCTCTTCTTTTGTAGGATCATCTTTAGCGGAATTCTTTAAAAGAGACTACAAGGTCGTGGGGACATATTGTCAAAACCCCGTATCAATCAGGGGAATTACGACTTTGCCTTGTGATGTTTTAAATAAGCAAGAAGTTCAACTTGTCCTTTATACTTTTAAGCCAGATATCACTATATATGCGGTAGGGAAGTCGTCAATTGTAGATTGCGCACTTTCTGAAAGAAGTGCCGACGCATTGAATACGAGTGGTCTATTTAACGTTTCAGATTCTTGTCAGCGATATAAGTCTCAAGTTGTTTATCTTTCTTCCAATTTTGTTTTCTCTGGTGAGTCTGATGAATATATGGAACTTGATATTCCTGATGCGACAACTACATATGGAAAGACTCAAGCAGCTGCTGAGTTTTATATTCAAAAATCATCTTTAAACTATTTAATCTTTCGCGTGTGTCGACTATACGGTCGTGGTGGCGTGCACACTCGAAGAAATCTCTTTGAAAAGATACAGTATAAGCTTCATTTGAGAGAGGAGTTTGAGCTCGATGATTATGTTAAGACAGGCTTTCTCGATGTGGACTACTTAGGGATGGTTATAAAAATCTGTATTGAAAGAAAGCTTAAAAATAGATTATTGCAAATAAGCTCATCTGACTTTATGTCGACCTATGCATTTGGAAAGCTATATTGTGAAAAGTTTCACGAACCTGCAAAGTTAATTAGCTCAGGAAAATGGCCTTATCCGATTATGAGCAGTGCTAAAGTTGGAGATAATCATAGTGGTTATCTAAACTTTAATATGAATATTGCCAATGCCGAAGGCTATCTTCACTTAAGACTTCCAACCGTCGAAGAATCACTCGAGTATTCTGCGCAAAAAATGCGAACTCTTGCTGATAACAAAGAAGCATCAGAGTCTAAGGATTCAATCAACTATATTTAAGTCTATCTTGCAGATAATTTTATGAATTCACTAAGGTAGTGCTTCACTAATGCATCACAATTAACTTCTTCATTCTCAAATCGCCACGTAATTTGATTAAAAGGACCAATATGAGCGCGAATTTCGTGAAGATTTCCTGCTCCGTGGTTTTGCGATTCACTCATTCTGGCACTAAAGATGTCTTTTCCATTTGCTAAGAACCCAATTGAAATTAAATCATCAGACTTTCTAGCAAAAATAAGACGTAGTGAGTTGCGATAGATCATGAAGTCATTAATCGTATTAGCAATCTTAAAGATTTTAATCGTATTAGTGTCACCACGATATTCATTGAATTTATGGACATAGATCTCAAAGAGATCTCTTAATTTATTCATAAAATTAACAGATGACTCTTCTAGCTGAAAAGCTGGGTTTAAATGATCATTGAAACTTACGACACCGCTCTCATCCATATTGATCTCTTCAAGAGCGAGATTTTCGATCCATTTCGTTGATACTTCCGTGTTTCTTTCGAATTTTGTAATATCCATAACTTAAATTCTACTAGATATTGGCGATTTGAAAAGATTTTTTTGAAATGCGTAATAATAAAGGGCATTTTGGAGATGTGAATGAGCTAGATGAGCGATTTGAAAGTTTCCGCCCGTCATGTGACAGGTGGATGCAGTGATAATCACTTTAGGCTTCCCACTGATTCATGGGCCTGCTCACCGTAACCAGTGACCGCTTCCTTTCTAAGCTTTGTAGGGCGAAACAACTTTATAGATGCCCATCTAGCTCACCCATAAATTATACCCGAAATTTGTAAACGGCAACAGAAATAGGCACATTTAAATCACCTTGACGAACGTATTTTCAGTCATTTATGAACATAAACCTAAAATATTAGGCCCTGTGAACGCGAGGTGTTAAAATAAACTTAAGAAAAGTTAAAGCTCTGGGCCATTTCAGCCGAAAAGTTGAGATAGTTACTGAGTTTTGTCCCCACGTTTGGGGTTAATTGAAAGGAGTGCAACAATGAAAACCTTACTAGCGTTTCTTAAAGACGAAGAAGGTCAAACATCAACAGAGTATATCTTACTTGTTGCTGTTGCTGCGATGTTAGTTATGAAGTTTAGAGAGAAAGCTTCTCAAGGGATTGAACAGCTTACAGATGGTGTATTTGGTAATACATCTAATCTACTGCAAGATCTCCAAGGCGGTAATTAATATATTTCCCCGCTCCCCAGTTTCTTCTAGGGAGCGGAGGAAAATCTTTCTCACCAACTTCAAAGTCGTACTTAATGTAAAATATTAAGTATGTTACGTCAGTCACAAAGCGGTCAGGCTTTAATCGAGTATATATTTATCTTAGCTTTCTTTGCGGGAATTTCTATTGCTATGGCAAGAGGGATTGGTACGTATACTACTGGCTTCTTTAAAAGTTTTGCATTTCATTTATCGCAAGAACTCTCTACTGGAGCATGCCCAAGAGGTTGCTGGCATTCACCTTTTGTAAATGGAAATGAGTAATTCGATATGCCAGTTAGTGTTTTTATTTTTCTTCTCGTTCAATTAATTTATATTTCTTATATTGATATTCAATCAAGAAAAATAGCCAATGCATGGTCAATTGGAAATATCTTTCTCTTTATTGTGTTGTTATTCTTCTTTCCAAATTCTTATAACCTAAGTGTTCAAACTTTTCTTTTTCCATTGGGGATATTTTGTGCCGGTTTTCTTCTTTTTATTTTAAAGATAATGGGAGGGGGAGACTCGAAATATCTAGCAAGTTTGTTTCTTATTATTCCAGTTGAAATTCAAGAACAAGCATTCATCTCTTTGGCCGTTGTTACAGTGATTGTGGGGCTATCCGTATTTATTACTAATATACTCAAGAATTGGGATTTTATAGTAAAGGCTTTCAAAGAAGGTAACCTGTTTCAGATAAAACGTATATTTGGGAAGAAATTTGCATTTGCTCCTGTTATACTAGTTTCATGGATTTTTCTAGGATGGAAAATAAAAGAACTCATTTACTTCTAAATAAGAAGGGGCAATCAACAGTAGAGTATATTCTGCTCTTTGTTGTCGTCACGACTTTTGCCATGACTATATTTAAAAGCGATGCCTTTCAGGACATGATTGGTGAAGGTATGTTTGGGACACTTGCAAGATCAATGGAGTACTCTGCTCGTTATGGAACGAAGGGAACTGTAGATGGTTATGGAAGCAATTATTCAAATCCAAGACACCCATTATATTATAATGAAGCAAAAGGGCAGACGCATTTCTTCTCACCAAGAGAGCCTTATAATGAATAAGTTATCAAAGAATAATAAAGGTCAGTCGACGATTGAATTCTTATCGACATTCACTTTTGTGATCGCCTTCTTCTTTGTGTTTGCTAAAATTGGCCTAAACTTTACGCATTCTTATTTACTACAATATGCAAATTTTATGGCCTCTCGTGCATACCTTGTTGCAGATAATAAGATACCTGGTGATAGCTTAGCACGCTCAAAGGCAAACCAGGTTTTTCAATCTTATAATGTTGTTAATTGTGGTCCTGAATGTGCTTTAAAGTTCAACTCTAAACAAACAACGGACTGGTTTTTAACAGGAACTTACCTCGATTATAAAACAAAGTTTTCTCTAATGAAGGTTTTAACAGGTGATATCGATATGAGCTTTCGTATTGAATCATTTTTGGGAAAAGAGCCCACGATTAGAGAATGCCTAGTTCGTGTTTGTCAGTCGTTTTCAGAAATTACGACAGCAAGTGGCGCTGGAAATTGTTCGAGTACACTGACAACAATTTACGATAATGGATGTTAATTGAAGAAGAATCGCTACAAAGACATATTCAACAATGAAGAAGGTCAGGCATTATTTGAGGCCATGATATTTATTCCTATTCTTCTCTACTTAGTTGTAATGATGATCACAATCGGTAACTCCATTAACACTGCAATAAATCACAATAAAGCAGCTCGTACCTATACTTTCTATATTATGCGAGGAAACTCTGATGCAGCCGGAAAATTCGATATTAATCGACTAAATGGAACATTAAGTGAACTTGGTAATTTTATGATTGGTTGGAGTGATGAAATGGGTGGCGCTGGTGGAGAAAGTCCGATAGCTCCTACTTTTCAAATCCCAACACTGCCATGGGCCCCAGCAGCTGAGGAAAATTGTCAAGATAGAGGGGATCCAGAGGATACGACATGTATAAAAGTGTTCACTTTATTTGGTGTTTGCGGAGAAACATTTAATAAAACAGGTGATGCTTTATTTAGAAATACAGATCCTGGTATTGCCACACTAAATTCGTCGTGTAATTTCAAGTAGAATTACCTCACTTCAAGTAGCCAAAAATGCCTCTTGGCCACCAACTCCTTGTTTTTTGATAAAATATTAACTGATTACTTAACTAAGTAAAGCAGGATGTTTTATGAATACAAGAGCTTTTACCCTGGCCCTAGTTATTGCAATGGTCGCAATGTTTATGGTCCATACATATATTGAAGACCAGCAGTCAGCGCTAATTAAAAAGTACGGAACAATGAGTTCTGTTCTCGTTGCAAAAGAAGATATTCGAGAGTTCGATCTACTGGATGAAACGAAGGTTTCGATTGTAACTGTTCCTCAGAAGTTCTTAGCACCTGGAAGTTTTAAAACAGTTAAAGAAATTGAAAATACAATTGCCACTGTTCCTATTTTAAAAGGGGAGCAAATCACAAAACCTCGTGTAACTTATCCAGGAGAGAGTACTGGACTTTCTAGAGAAGTTACTGTTGGTATGAGGGCCATCGCATTTCAAGTTGATGAAAGAAGCTCTGTAGGAAAACTTATTCGTCCAGGTGATCGTGTCGATGTACTTGCACCAATGGATTACACTGGTGGAGCGAGAATGGATCGTCAAAAAATTGTAACTATTCTACAAGACGTAAGAGTTCTATCAACAGGTAAAAGTGTATCTAATAATATTCCACTCATTGGTGTGAAGACGGCCGATGTCGTTCGAAAAATGAAGCTTAATACTTATTCAAATTATACAACAGTAACGCTTGAATTAAGTCCATTCCAAGCACAAAAGCTAACACATCTTTATCTCTTCCAATCAAATAAACCGATCTTAACTTTAAGAAATATTAATGATGGAGAGAAACAACTAATTGAAGGAACAAGGCTATACGATATTTTATCAGATGCAGATCGTAACGAGGCAAGAGCCTACTTTAATGAAAAGTATAAGAAGAAAAATTAATGTATATATTTAAAATCTTAATCATATTCTCAATGACTTTTATGAGCTTTGCGCAGCAAAGCTCTTCAGGTATTGGTGTACAAGAAGAAAAAGTCGAAGTTGTTCTGGGTATTGATAAAGTACTTCCAATAGACTTTCGTATTACTTCAAGAAGTGTTCAAGTTGCAAATCAAAGAATCTTAAAAGTTCAACCTGTAAATACAGCAGCAGGAACTAGTGAGCTTGTTTTAAAAGGTGAGGCTCCTGGTATTACTTCCGTGACAGTTCGAGATCGCCTTGGTGCTATCAAGAAGAGATACCTTGTTACGGTAACAGCAACAGAGAAGTCAAAACTTATCTCTGAAATTAAAGAGCAATTAGGGCCAATTGAAGGACTTGAAATTAACCTTCGTGGAGGAAAAGTCTTTGTTGAAGGAAAGATCATTGTTCCAGGTGATATTGGTCGAATTGTAAAAGTATTAGAAGATTACCCTGATGTGAAAAACTTAGTTGAAGTTTCACCTCAAACCTATTTGATTATCTCTCGAGAAATGCAAGAAGGATTACGTCGTAATAATTTAAAAGATGTAACAGTTAGGTTTTTTAATAACTCTTATCTGCTTGAAGGGATTGTAAATTCAGAAGAAGAAAGTGCTCTTGCTGTGAAAATTGCGGCCACTTATTTACCGGATCGTATTGAGAGTTTAGCAAGACGTACTGACTCGGTTCAACAGTTGGGTCGTGATGAAATTATTAAAAACTTTCTTGCAATTAATAGAAAACCACAACCACCTCAGCCTTCAAAGCTTATTAAGATTACAGCTCAATTCGTCGAGTTGTCTAAGGATTATAATCGAGTCTTTGGCTTTAAGTGGAATCCAAGCGTTGGAACCACTGGTGGTCAGATCATTTTTGGCCGTGGTGAAAACGGGGGAACAATTACAACTTCTTCAAGTGGAAACTTCGGTGGAACAATAAATCAATTATTTCCTAAGCTAAGTTCTGCTAAGGCTGCTGGCTATGCACGTATCGTTCAATCTGGAATGGTGATTACAAAAGATGGTGAAAAAGCCAAGCTCTCTAAAGGCTCAGAACGAAATGTTGCGGTAGGTACTGGAGAGTTTCAACAGGCAAAAGTAATTGAAGCAGGCTTTAACTTAGACGTTACACCAAAGATTCTTCAGGAAGAGAAGATCAATCTCGATATTGTCCTAGGTGTTTCTTCTTCACAAGGTACAGATAAGCAAACAAATTCATTAGATACAAAGTTGATTGTTAAATCAAGAGAGTCAGCTGTTG
Source organism: Halobacteriovorax sp. (assembly GCF_048381875.1). Classification (NCBI taxonomy): domain Bacteria; kingdom Pseudomonadati; phylum Bdellovibrionota; class Bacteriovoracia; order Bacteriovoracales; family Halobacteriovoraceae; genus Halobacteriovorax; species Halobacteriovorax sp. The sequence goes on from NZ_JBLXBP010000004.1 coordinate 168,765, forward strand.
TAGGTGGTATTTCCATTAATAAGACAGCAACAGAATACGATAAAGATCCGCCAGATGGTGTTTCAAGTACTCAGAGTGATGACTCTGACTCATCAGTTCAGACATTTTCATTATTCTCATTTGTCCGTTCAAAAGATGTCTCAAAGTCAAAGGAACAATTTGTTGTTTTTATTACTCCTGAGATTATTGAAAGTGCATCAACTGGAACTGAGGATATAAAAAGAAAGTTTAGAAAGAGGGGGCCATAATGGCCGAAGGTCATATTATAGCAGTTATTGGTGGTAAAGGCGGTGTCGGTAAGTCACAGGTCGCCACGAATTTAGCATTTGCTTTTAGTGGTGAAAAACGCTCAAAAACACTTTTATTGGACTTTGATCAAAAGGCCAGTGGAGATTTAAATCTTCTAACTGGAATAAAGACTAATAAGAACTTAAAAGATCTTTTCAGTTTTAATGGGAATATCGATCCTCGCTCCTTCCAACCATTCGTTAATATGCATCCAAGTGGTGTTCATTATATTGGTTTACCAAATGATCCCGTTGCAACCGAAGGGATGAGTGTTGATAACGCTGGTAAGGTGTTAAAAGCTGCAAAAAATATGTATCCCACTACGATAATTGATGTGGGAACTGAGATTAATGATTTAACAGCTAAAGCTTTAGAGCACGCTACTATGATTCTTGTGGTTATTACACCGGATCTTTTAGCACTTAATCAAACAAAGCGCATGGTTTCAGAACTGATTACCATGATGTTTCCAAAAGAGATGATTCACTTTGTTTTTAATCAGGCACAAAAAGGTCATCCAGTCTCTGCTGATGTTGCAGGTAAGTCTGTGGGAAGGCCAGTATTAGCTCAAGTTCCAAAAGATGATCAAACTTGTGCAATGGCATTAAATCAAAAGAAGCCAATCATGCTGGCAGCAAAAAATAGTGCTTTTGCTAAAGGTATTATCGAGTTAACTCGTACTATTAATGGTAAGGGAATTCTCAATCAGCTTGCTAAGCTAAATAAACCATCGGGTGTGGGTGTAAAGAAAGAGCGATCAGCAACTGGTGCAGAGGCCAATTCATGGAGAGATTTAAAACTTCGAATTCATAAGGCCCTTGTCGAAGAGATGGATCTCTCAAAAGATGATGATAACGATCCTAAAGCTAAAATTATTCTAAAAGAAAAAACAAAGAAGATTGTAATTGAGCTTCTTGGTAAAGAAGATACTAAGGGAATTGTTAATAATCGCGATGAAATGAATAGTATTGTTAAGGAGATTTTGGATGAGGCCCTAGGTCTTGGTCCTTTAGAGGATCTCCTTGCTGACCCACTTATTTCTGAGATTATGGTAGTTGGCCCTAGTAAAATTTATTATGAAGAAGATGGGAAGGTTAAGCTGTCAAAAGTGACCTTTTCCAATGATAGACAAGTTCTAAATGTAATTGAAAGAATCGTAGCACCTATTGGTCGTCGTATTGATGAGAAGACTCCATATGTTGATGCTCGATTACATGATGGTTCAAGGGTTCACGCTATCATCCCTCCCTCTGCCATTGATGGGTGTTGTATTACAATTCGTAAATTCCCTGAAGAAAGGCTAACTCATAAGCACCTTGTGCAATACGGGTCGATTACCCAGAATATGGCCGACTTTATGAGAATTGCCGTTGAAGGGCATAAGAATATTATTGTCTCTGGTGGAACCGGTTCTGGTAAGACGACACTTGTAAATGTTTTAGGAAGTTTTATTCAAGCAAACGAGCGTATCATTACTTGTGAGGACTCTGCCGAACTTAGTTTTCCTCAAGAGCACGTTGTTCGACTTGAAACAAGACCTCCGTCACTTGAAGGTGATGGTGAAATTGATATTCGTTGTCTCGTTAAGCAGTGTCTGAGGATGCGTCCCGAAAGAATTGTCGTTGGTGAGTGTCGTGGGGGTGAAACTCTTGATATGTTACAGGCCATGGGGACAGGTCACGATGGTTCGCTTACAACAGTTCACTCGAATAATCCAAGAGAGTGTATTGGAAGAATTGAAACCCTTGTTCAATATGCAGGAGCAGGACTTACACCAAAGGCCATTCGCGATATGATTGCTAATGCCGTTCACCTTATTATTCAGGCATCAAGACTTGATGATGGTTCAAGAAAGATTACCCATATTACAGAAATAGGTGGAATCCAAGGTGATGTCGTAACACTACAAGATATTTTCTTATTTCAACAAAAAGATATTGATAAGAATGGGAAGATTATTGGATCCCATCAAGCAACAGGGTTTATTCCTAAGTTTATCGAAACACTAGAAAGACAAGGTTATAATATCCCACGAGGTTTATTTTCTAATGCTCCTAGTGGAGGAGCGCCAGGACAAAAGCCGGCAGCACCGCCAAAGGCCCCTGGGAATCGTCCACCACAAAAGGGACAAAAGCCAGGGCAAAGACCACCGCAAGGTAAACCACAACAGCGTCCAGGTGTCCCACCGGTGAAGAAGAAAGCTTAAGGTAGAGGTTTAAACAATGAGTTTCTTTATTGAATTATTAGGTCGAAATGGAATGATAGCCTTCATAGGTCTTATCTTCTTTCTATTTTGTTACCGCTATTCAGTTGGGATCTTTGACCTCATCGAGAAGCAGACTTTCGGAACGCGTACATATATTTTAGAAAAGTTTGAATTACTCTTTATTGATGTAAAACCTGAGCATGTCACATATGCTCTTTTGGCCTTATCTTTTGGACTTGGAACACTGACACTACTTATTTTTGGTGTTTTTGGAAAATGGGGAATCGGTGCATTTGTAGGTTTAATCCTCGGTTTTATCGGATTTAAGGCACCAAAGCCAATTGTCGACTATATGGTCAATAAGAGAGTTACAGATTACCAAAATCAAATGGTCGATGGCCTAACTCTATTATCTAATGGTCTTAGGGCCGGTTTATCTGTACCACAGGCCTTAGGAATGGTTGTGGATGAGATGCCGCCACCTATTTCTCAAGAGTTCGGTGTAATCCTTCAACAGAACCGAGTAGGGGTAACTTTAGAAGAGTGCTTCGAAAACTTGGCAGCTAGAGTACCAACACAAGACAATGATATGTTCGTTTCAAGTGTTAATATTTTACGCGAAACAGGTGGTAATCTTGCCGAAGTTTTTGACACTATCGTCTCTGTTATTCGTGAAAGGATTCGTTTAAAGCAGAAAATTGATACTGCTACGGCCCAGGGAAAGTTCCAAGGACTGACTATTGCGGCCATGCCCTTTGTCATTCTAGCTATTTTCTCATCAAATGACCCAAGTCTATTACCGAAGATGTTTTCGACACCAATAGGGATTGTCTTATTTGTAGTCGCATGTATTTTAGACGGTATTGGGACCTACATTATCCTCCAAATCGTAAAAATCAAGGAATAAAGTTAATATATGTTTAAGTTTTGGTTATTGGATACCGATATATCTAGGGAGAGAATTTAGGATTCTTTAAAACCAAAAAGGAAATACGTCATGAGAATCAGTTTAAAGTTATTAGTACTATGTTTGTTTTCGCTGGCATCGATTGCTGGTGTGAACTTGAAGAACGGAAACTTCTACATCACGTACACGGACATTATTGTGCCTGGTGGTGGGAACGATCTCGTTATTGAAAGAACTTATAATTCAAAATCTCCTGGAAAGGGATGGTTTGGTTATGGTTGGGGTTCTGACTATGAAACACATTTAGTTGTTTCGGCAGATGGGTCTGTAACGATTCATGAAAATGGGTCAGGTGCAAAAACACGCTTCACACCAAGACAGGCCGTTGATCCTAAGGCAGCAGCACAAAAGATTGTGGATGTGATGAGAAAGAAAACATCGCTTTCAACTACAGTTGCAAGTACTCTTGTTAAGAAGCTAACAAATGATGCTGAATTAAGACAAGCGTATGCTAAGAAATTCAATGTTTCTTCAAACCTTGCTGTAGGAACTGAACTTTACTCGAATGTTCGCGGTCTTCAAAAGGTTGTGAAAACTAGAAAGGGTTATATTAGAAAGTATAATGATGGTAAAGAGAACCATTTCAATGAAGATGGTAAGCTTATCGAAGTTAAAGATAAGAATGGTTATGTTGTAAGACTTGATTATTCAAAAGCTGGAACTCTTCAATCAATTAAAGATTCAATGGCAAAGCAAATTTTCTTTAAGTGGTACCCGAATGGACTTGTAAAGTCTGTTGAATCAGGTGCAGGAAAGAAAACTGTTTATACTTATGATTCAGCTTATAACTTAAAAGAAGCAAAAGATGTTTCTGGAAACAACTTTAAATATGATTACGATGCTAATCACAACATGACGAAGATTACATATAAAGATGGTACTTTCCAAAAAATTGATTATGAAAAGAAAACACAATTTGTAAAAGAACTTACAAAAAGAAGTGGTGAGGTTGTTAAGTATTCATATGAAAGTAATCCAAAGAATCCAGATTTCCATTACTGGACTTTAGTTGCAAAGAAGTCACCAACTAAGAAAGAAGTTGTAAACCGTTATGAGTATGAAATTAAGAAAAAACCAGACGGGTCTCATTACACTTACCGTATTCTTACTGTAATTAATGGACTTAAGACTGAAACTATTTATACAGAATGTTGTTCTCTTCCAAAGCAAATTAAAAGAGGAAAGCATGTTACAAACTTTGAATATAACAAAGATGGACTACTTGTTAAAAAGAGCTCTTCAAGAGGTGATTTTGTAGAACTTGATTACCACAAGAAGTTTAAGAAGATTACAAAAGTTGTTAATTCAAGAGGTTGGACTGAATTTGATTATGATAAGAAAGGTAACCTAAAGAAAGCTAACAACTCAAAAGGTATGTCAGTTGTTCTTCTTTATGATTCAAAAGGTCGTATCTCTAAGATGATGGACTACAATAAGAAAACAAAGAAGAAAAGAGCACTTGAATTCCAATACAATGCTCAAGGTAAGCCAGTTGAGATTACTATGAATAAAATTGGTAAGATCAATGTTAAATATGATAACTACGGCGAAATTTTAAAAGTAGAGTCTAAAGCAGGACATAAGATGGCCTTACAAGTAACAAGGGCCTTCCAATCACTTTTAGCAATTGTTAAGCCTGCTGGTGTTAACTTAAATATGTAATTGGAGGGAATATATGAAAAAGTTATTAATGGTTTTATTTCTTATGAGTACTCTTTCTGTTCAAGCAGAAATGTCAGAGGGGCCAACTCCTTGTGATGCAAATAATAACGAGGCTAAGTGTGAAAGTGGTGATAACTGCTTAACTCTTGACTCTGAGTCTGGAGAAAGTTCTCAAACAGATACGTCATCTTCTACAGGTGATGGTCAGTAAAAGAAGTTATTAAAATCGATTATAATGAATGGGCCCTCTTTATCAGAGGGCCTTTTTTTTGACTAAAAAGTGATCACTGTATAAAAATCTACACTTGGAACGCTCTTAACTGTCTAATATTACATAGAAAAAGTTGGCACTTCCCTTGCTTTATATAAGACATAGAAACACACAACCATAATGGGGGAATTATGAAAAAGTTAACATTAGTATTTTTATTAGTTTTAAGTGCCACAAACGTATTAGCTCTATCTGAGACAGAAACGAATTGTGATGAAATGTATGCAAGTAGTGATAGCGTTGCAAGCGTTGAGAGTGCAGCTCCAGCAGCTTCAGGCTCGACTTCTTCATCTTCATCTTCTGCAACAGGACAGTAAGAAGCACAACAAAACCAAACTCAAAAATTTACCCGCACTCCTTATAAAAAGCCTAGTCACGAACTAGGCTTTTTTAGTATACTTGGCCCATGGACAATAATATAGCAACGATATACACAGCTCAGAAAGGGCGAAAAGAACTTAGTTATAATGATCGCATATCAGTTTTAGAAGCCTTAGAAGAGAGGATAAAGGACTTAGAGCCGAGAATCATAGATGCATTAAAAGCTGATCTGAGAAAGCCTCGATTTGAGTCTTTTTTATCTGAGATCGATTTTTGTTTACACGAAATTAAAACTGTAAAGAAGAAGCTAAAAAAGTGGATGAAGCCACGTAGGGTTTGTTCACCGTTACCTTTTATGCCTGCTAAAAGTCGTATTCATTTTGAGCCCTATGGGCAGGTTCTAGTTATCGCTCCGTGGAATTATCCATTTCAATTGGCCATCGTTCCTTTGATTGGAGCAATTGCGGCCGGTAATAAAGTTATTCTAAAACCATCTGAGATTGCCCCCAATACTTCTAGCATCTTAAATGAACTCATATCAAGTGCCCTTGATAGCGAAATCGCTGCTGTTGTTGAAGGTGGTGTTGATGAAACGACTGAGTTATTAAATTTAAAATTTGATTATATTTTCTATACAGGAAATGGCCATGTCGGTCGTATTGTCATGGCCGCAGCAGCTAAGAATTTAACACCGCTAACACTAGAACTCGGCGGTAAGTCTCCAGCGATTGTTGGAACTAAGAATCTTGATTTAGCGGCCAAGAGAATTGTTTGGGGTAAGTTCTTCAATGCAGGTCAAACTTGTGTTGCTCCTGACTATGTTCTTTTACGCAAAGAGGATCAAGACGAATTTATTAATTCAGCAAAGAAATACCTAGTCCAATTCTACGGCGACAATGTTAAGAATAGTCCTGACTATGGACGCATCATCAATGAAAGACATTTTGATCGTTTAAATGCTCTTGTTAAAAAAGATGACGTTCTTATTGGTGGAGATGTTGATAAGAGCGATTTATATATTTCACCGACATTCTTAAAAGCAAATGAATCAAGTGAAATTATGCAGGATGAAATTTTTGGACCAATCCTTCCTCTTGTGAATATCAATAATCTTGATGAAGCAATCGCTTACGTAAAAAGACATGATAAGCCTCTTGCATGTTATGCATTTCTTGATAAAACAAGTGAAAAGAATCGTGTCATCAATGAAATTAGCAGTGGTGGTATGGTAATTAATGATACGATCATTCATCTGTCAAATGACCAACTTCCATTTGGAGGTGTTGGTGAGTCAGGAATGGGAGCTTACCATGGGGAGCATTCTTTTGAACTCTTCTCTCATCGCAAGTCTGTTATGAATAGGGCCTTTTTCTTAGAAAATGACTTACGCTATCCACCATATAGTAAGAAAGAATCATTTATTAGAAAGTTGATGAACTTAATCAGTTAAATTTATTTTACTTATTTATTGGAAATCGCATGCTAGAATTTTCTTATGAAAAATCTAGCATTCTTTATTTTTATCACTTTGTTAAATCCGTTCTACTCCTTTGCTAAGTCCAATGTTAAAGCAAAAGAAGTTTTTAAAACCAATGAAATCATCTGGGGTCTAACATTCATTAATGAAAATGAAATTCTTTTCACCGAAAGAGAAGGTAAGATTAAATATCACAACTTTCTTACTAAAGAGACGAAGTCCTTAATAGCACCTAAAGTCGTTGCTTCAGGACAAGGGGGGATGCTTGATATCGTGATTAAGAATATCGGTGAAAAAACTTATGCTTATTACACTTATTCTGGAAAGGTCGGCAAAACGGTTGCAACGATTCTTGCTAGAGCGCAGTACAAGGATAAGAGTTTATCTCGTCCAGAAGTACTACTTGAAACTAAGGTATATAGTGATACTTCAAGACATTTTGGTTCACGTTTACAGTTCAAAGATAACTATTTATTTATGACTGTTGGTGATCGAGGTGAAAGGGATTATGCTCAAAAACTTAATTATCACAACGGTAAGATCCTTAGGTTAAATCTCGACGGAACTCCTGCTAAAGGAAATCCTTTTGAAAAAACAAAGGGCGCATTAAAAGAGATTTGGAGTTATGGGCATCGCAATCCTCAAGGGATCTTTATGGATGCTAATAAGAGAATTTTTAGCTGTGAATTTGGTCCTCGTGGTGGAGATGAGTTAAACCTAATCAAGCCTGGGCTCAATTATGGATGGCCAATCATTACCTACGGTAAAGAATACTGGGGACCTAGTATAGGCGAGGAAAAAAAGGCCGGTATGGAGCAACCAATTGTCTATTGGACACCAAGTATTTCTCCTTCTGGTATGACCATATATAACGGTAAGAAATATAAAGACTGGAAAGGAAATGTCTTACTTGCGGCCCTCGGTAGTGAACACCTCAGAAGGCTTGTTTTAGAGGGTGAAAAAGTGGTTAAGCAAGAAGTCTATCTAGAGGATTTAGACGAGAGAATGAGGCAAATAAGGGTCTCTCCAGCGGGAGAAATCTACCTCACCACAGATTCTGGAAAGATATTGAAAGTACTTAAAAACTAGAGACTTATGAGTTGTTTAAAAGATGAACACCTATGAAAAAATGTCTATCTTTTTTACGCTTTTATGTCCGTAAGTATTTAATATTACTATCTCGTAAGTTGGCACATGTTATGCATTAATATTAGTGACTAGCAAAGGAGAAGTATTATGAAAAAGCTATTTTTAGTATCAATTTTATCACTATTAACAAGTTATGTTCTGTCTGCACCACGTGAGACACCAACAGAAACTTTTGATGATTCAATTTGTTTAACTAGAGGGTTAGATTTAAAGCAAAAAATGAAAGAAGTAGATGAGTTAATTGCGAAATCTGCTGGTAGTGTTATTGAGAGTGATAACTCTTCAGCAACTAGTCAGTAAGCTTAATTATCTCGTAATACTTTTAAAAGGGCCTCGCGTTCTTCAACAGTGTATTCACCATGTTGATACTCATCAAGAGCGTCGAGGTCCTCAGCTCTCTTTATTTGTTCCTTTGTCACACCTGAAGATTCTCTTTTTACATAATCAACTTTCTTAGCAGTGTTATTAAATAACTTAACTGTCATTTCTTTGCCTTCTGATAGGCTTGTATTTAAATAAAAAGAAATCGTAGAATAAACTTTTTGTGTATAAGGGCGCAGTGGCTTATTGATTGATTCAAAGATTGTTTTCTTCTGACTTACAGGAAAGGCCAATATTAAAAAACTAACTGTAAAATAAATTGCAAAACGAATCATCTTCTAGCTCGCTTGTTCTTGGATCATATCGTGCATCATTTTTTCAACAGACTTCAGCAAATCTTCCTTTTTAAAAGGTTTTACTAAGAAGTCTTGTGCACCAGTTGATATTGAGTCGATACATACAGTTTCAATATCAAGAGAGGACATCATAATTACCTTAGCATCCATAAAGTTATTAACGATTGACTCTGCCAATTCAAGTCCACTTACTTGCGGCATAACAACATCAATTATGAAGAGGTTTGGACTTAATTCAAAAGACAGCTTTAGGGCCTCTTGAGCATTTCCTACAGTGGCAACGACCTCATAACCTTCTTGCTCAAGAATATCTTTTGTTGATGTTCTTGCCATCTCTGAGTCATCCACAATCATTATTTTTAGATCTGTTTTTTCCATACATCTCTCATTTTAAGTGATACTTACCTAAAAAAAAAGAGGGCCAGTTAGGCCCTCTTTTCTATGCAGCCTCTGAGGCCATTGTTTTTTCTTGATGTTTTTTCTCTGTTTTTTGATGAACCTCTTTTTTGTACTCATGCCATCCGACAAGAGCTATATCGAGTACTTCATCAATAGTTTTAACAGGTACAAAGTTGATTTTCTCTCTTAAGTTCTCTGGAATATCTACTAAGTCCTTTTTATTACCCCATGGAATAACTACTGTAGAAATCCCCATTCTAAGAGCAGCTAGGGCCTTTTCTTTTAGGCCACCAATTGGAAGAACTTTTCCTGTAAGAGTAATCTCACCAGTCATTGCTACATCACGACTTACTGGAACACCTGTGCAATTAGATACAAGTGCTGTTGCTAGTGTGATACCGGCACTTGGTCCATCTTTTGGAGTTGCACCAGCTGGTAAGTGAACATGAAATTCATGGTTTTCAAAAATATCCTCATCAATTCCCATATAAAGTGCACGAGAACGGATGTAGTTAATTGCCGTTTTTGCTGACTCTTTCATTACGTCACCAAGTTGACCCGTAAGAGTAAGACCTTGTCCTTTCATCTTAGTTGTCTCAATGTAGAGAACTTCACCACCATGAGATGTCCAAGCTAGTCCTGTTGATACTCCAACTTCATCATCTTCTTTATGATCTTCTTTTACAAAGATAGGTGGACCTAGGTATTTAACAACAGTATCTTTTACGATATGTGTTTTTGCCATTTCGCCTTTTGCAATTCTCATTGCAACCTTTCGACAAAGAGTTCCGATTCTTCTTTCAAGATTACGTAGACCTGCTTCTGAAGTATAGTGCTCAATTACACTTTCTACACCTTCATCAGTAAAGACAACGTGCTCATCGTTAATACCGTTCTCATCCATTTGCTTAGGGATGATGTATCTCTTAGAGATTTCAACTTTTTCTTCTCTTGTATAACCTGAAAGGTTAATAACTTCCATACGATCTCTAAGTGGACCAGGAATATTTTCAAGCATATTTGAAGTAGCAATAAACATACAATTTGAAAGATCAAATGGTACATTTAAGTAATGATCTCTAAACTCAACATTTTGTTCAGGATCAAGTACTTCAAGAAGTGCTGCTGAAGGATCACCCTTGTAGTCACCTGATAATTTATCAATCTCATCAAGTAGAACCACAGGGTTATTAGTTTTTGCTTGCTTCATCGCTTGAATAAAACGACCTGGCATTGCTCCAACGTAAGTTCTTCTATGACCTCTGATTTCAGCTTCATCTTTTACACCACCAAGAGAAATTCTAACAAACTCTCTTCCTGTTGCACGAGCAATTGACTTCCCAAGTGATGTTTTACCAACACCAGGAGGACCTTGGAAACATAGGATTGGCCCTTTCATATCATCACCTTTAAGTTGTCTAACTGCTAGGTGCTCAAGAATTCTTTCTTTGATTTTAGTTAGCTCAAAGTGGTCTTCGTCTAGAATTTCCAGAGCTGCATTAAGATCAATGTGCTCTTGCGACTTTTTATTCCATGGAAGATCACACATCCACTCAATATAATTTCTCATGATGCTAGCTTCTGATGAATCTGGGTGCATCTTTTCGAGTCTAGTGAATTGCTTCATTGTTTCTTTTAAAACATCTTCTGGCATACCCGCTTCATCAATTCTTCTTTTAAACTCTGCGAATTCATCTTGTTCTTGTGATTGCCCATCACCAAGTTCTGACTTTATTGCCTTGATCTGTTCTTTAAGGAAAACATCTCTTTGGTTTGTTGATTCAGATGAAGTATTGTTCTTCATCTTTTGTTGCATCATTAGAATCTCTAATTCACGATTTAGAATATCGTTGATTGCATGTAGGCGATCAACTGGATCTAGTGTTTCGAGAATTGTTTGAGCTTCTGAAACATGGAGGTTTAGATTTGATGCAATAAGGTCTGCAAGTCTAGAAGGATCTGTAATATCTTCTAGTACCATTAGAATATCTGGAGAAAGAACTTTTCCAAGTTGGATAACTTTCTCAAGCTGCTCTTTAATCGTTCTCATAAGAGCAGTTGTTGCAATATTTGCATTATCAGCGATAACATCTTCAACTTTCTCAACTTTTGTAACATAGAAAGGAGACTGTTGTTCAAAAGAAGTAATTCTCGCTTTAGATAGACCTTGTACTAAAATTTTAATACGTCCATCAGGCAGCTTTCTCATTCTCATGATCATGGCAACTGTTCCTAGCTCATAAATTTCTTCAGGGGCTGGATGTTCTGCAACGATGTCTTTTTGGCTTGATAATAATATTAATCTATCTGAATGATTAATAGCATGGTCAATAGCTTTGATTGATGCTTCTCTACCAACAAATAGAGGTAAAATCATAAATGGATAAATAACTAAGTCTCGGATTGGTAAGAGGGCCAATTCTTCCTTAAACTCAATGTTCTCACCCTCGTAATTTGTAACCATAAATCTTTCCTCCAACAGGTCGGCGCAATATAGGCAATATGTTCTTAAATAACATCGGGCAATAAAAAAAACTCTTTAATAAAAAGAGCGAAAATGCGTGATTTTTTTGAGTTTTTTAACTGATTTTTTTGCTATGATTTAGTTAATGTGTTGTAATTCCATAAAGAGTAAGTGGACCTTTATAGTCGGTTATTAGGAGATTAAATATGTCAGATAATTCATCAAAAAAAGTTGCAATTGTTGTTCTTGCTGCAGGTAAGGGAACGAGACTTAAGATGGACATCCCAAAACCACTAGCGCCACTTCACGAAAACACATTAGTCGATTATGTAATCGATACATTTAAAGATTTTGGTGACATCACTTTAGTTACTGGTCACCAGCGTGAGTTGGTGGAAGGCCATGTTAATGAACGCTTTGAAAATATTAATTATGTTTATCAAAAAGAGCAGCTAGGCACTGGTCATGCAGTCCAAACATATTTAAATAACTTCGATAATTCACGTGAGTATGATTACACAATCGTAACATGTGCTGATACGCCTTTAATTACGAAAGAAACAGTTAATATTTTAATTGAAGAAATAGAGAAAGGCTCTAATGCGGTATGTGCAACTTTTACGGCAGAAAACCCTGCTGGTTATGGACGCATTGTTCGTAAAGGGGATGGGTTTCAAATTGTAGAAGAGAAAGATGCTAATGATGACCAAAGACAAATTGATGAAGTTAACTCTGGTCTTTATATCTTTAAGACTCTTTATTTAATGGATCATATTTTTAATCTATCTGATGATAATAAGTCTGGAGAATTTTACTTAACGGACACATTCTCTCCTGAAGCAAATGTTACACCACTTCTATTTGAAGATCCTCGTGAGTTTTTGGGTGTAAACAACTTAATTCAACTTTCTCAAGCGGATATCTACTTAAGACGCTCAATTGCACGCTTCTTAATGCTTGAAGCTGGGGTTCGTTTTACAGATCCTTCTCATACGTATTGTTATTCGAAGAATATTGGTCAAGGAACACATCTATTTCAAAATGCTTTTATCGATGACAAAACAGTAATCGGTAAGAATGTTATTATCGAACAAGGCGTGACAATAAAGAATTCAATTATTGAAGACGGTGCCATTATTAAGGCCAATTCATATATTACTGACTCAAAGGTCTCAAAAGGTGCTTCAATTGGACCAATGGCACAACTTAGACCTGGAAGTAATATTGGTGAAGGGGCAAAGCTTGGAAACTTTGTTGAAGTAAAGAAGTCAAATATTGGTAAGAAGTCTGCTGTGTCTCATCTAAGTTATGTCGGAGATGCTGAAATTGGTGATGGTGTAAATATTGGCTGCGGATTCATTACTTGTAATTATGATGGGGCCAATAAGAATAAGACAATAATCGGTGATGGTTCATTCATCGGCTCTGATACACAAATGATTGCTCCTATTGAAATTGGGAAAGAGTGCTATGTTGCGTCAGGCTCTACGATCAATAAAAGTATGCCTGATGGATCTTTTGCTATTGCTAGAGGGCGTCAAGAGACGAAAGAAGGCATGGCAAAGCGTTTCATTAAGAAAAAAACAGATAAATAAGTCATCCAAAAATTTTAATTTCGCCTGCAAAATGGTATCTTTTCCTAATTAGTATTGTTTTAAACATATAAGGAAGTGACTATGTGCGGAATTGTTGGGCATTTAGGGCCATCAAATTCAGTTGACGTTGTTCTAGAAGGACTTAGAAGACTAGAGTACCGAGGGTACGATTCAGCTGGAGTTAGTTTCATTAATAATGATGACAAGCTCCTCGTTTATAAGAAAGAAGGAAAAATAGCTAACCTTGAAGCAGAGCTTGAAGGAAAAGATATCCATGCCAGATCTTGCATTGGTCATACACGTTGGGCCACTCATGGTGGAGTAACCGATTACAATGCTCACCCTCACGTTTCTACGAAAGATGGTATTGCTATGGTTCACAATGGAATCATTGAAAATGCATCTGAAATTCGTGAAGAACTTAAAGGTCAAGGAATCTATTTTGAATCTGAAACTGACTCTGAAACATTTTTAGGACTTCTTATTTATCATAAACGCCAGGGAACTCCAATTCGCGAGGCGATTGTAAAATCATTTGAAAGAATTGAAGGCTTCTCTGCATTTGTTGTTTTAAACCGCGAAACAGATGAAATCTTTGCCATTAAAAAAGGTGCACCTCTGGTATGTGGGAGTAATGAAGTAAACTCGGAAGTTTTTGTTTCAAGTGACCCTTATGCTCTTGCTGGTATGGCAACACGTATCTATTTTCCAGAAGACGGTGTTCTTTGTCATTTAAGTGTTAAAAATAATCAACTACTAAACTTCTATGAGCTTAGTGGTGAAAAATGTCATCGCTATATGTCTAAAGAGCAAACGATTGATCATGATCCAGCTTCTAAAGGTGACTTTGAGCACTATATGCTTAAGGAAATCTATGAGCAGCCTGAACTAATCCGCTCACTTACTCAATATTATTTTCAAGGTGAAGGGAAAGAAAGCTTAGAAGAAGCGACAAAGCTTCCTATGAAAGCAGTTAATATCTCTGCCTGTGGTACGGCCTTTTATGCAGGCTTAGTAATTAAAGACTATATTGAATCAAAAAACCGCGTTCGCTGCTTTGCTGATATTGCTAGTGAGTTTCGTTACCGAAATCCAATACTAGATAAAGAAGAGTTAGCAATGTTTATCTCTCAATCAGGGGAGACGGCAGATACTCTTGCTGCCCAATCAATGTGTAAGGAGAAGGGCCTTAAGTCACTTTCTATTGTTAATACAGAAGGTTCAACTCTATATCGTGATTGTGATGTAAATCTTATGATTCGCGCAGGTGTTGAAATTGGTGTTGCTTCAACAAAAGCATTCACTCAACAAGTCCTTACGGGAAAGACTCTTTCTGAAGTTCTAGCGCATGGTGGAATTGATGATGAACTAAGAAATACTTTAGCTTCTCGATACAGCTTATTAGCTGAGAGAGTTGAGCAATTACTTGATAATACAAAACCAATTAAAGATGTTGCGGATGCAATCTATAAGCATAAGGGATTTTTCTATACTGGTCGTGGAGCATATTTTCCAATCGCTATGGAAGGGGCACTTAAGCTTAAAGAAATCGCATACGTACATGCTGAAGGCTACGCCTCTGGTGAGTTAAAGCACGGGCCAATCGCTCTTATTGATGAAGAGAAAGTAAATGTTGCTCTCGTGGGTGAAGAATTATTTGAAAAAACGGTTTCAAATATTCAAGAAATTAAAGCACGTAAGGGGCTTATCGTTTCAATTGGTCCTAAGAATCGTTACGAGCTTAAAGAAGTATCAGACCATTATATTGAATTAGATTTTGAAGGACTAGGAGACCTAGCTCCTTTATATGTAAATGTTGTAAACCAACTGTTAGCTTATTACATTGCTAAAAATTTAGGTACAGATATTGATAAGCCAAGAAACCTGGCGAAGTCAGTTACAGTTGAGTAAGACGAAATAGGAATTTTAATGAAGTTAGATCACCTCAATATTCAACAACGACAAGCTGTTAAAGAGATTGATGGCCCAATGATGATCCTTGCTGGTGCAGGGTCTGGAAAGACGAGAACTCTAGTAACGAAGATAGCGTACCTTTTAGAAGAGAAGAATATTTCTCCCTTTCAATTATTGGCCTTAACTTTTTCAAATAAAGCAGCAAAGGAAATGCGTGACCGTGTCGGCCGCGATGTTAGTTGTGATGTTGGGGCACTTCAAGTAACAACATTTCACTCTTTTTGTGCAAGACTTCTAAGAGCAGAGGCCAATTACCTAGGACTAAGTCGTAATTTTACAATTTACGATACGGCCGAACAAAAGAGTGTGGTTAAAGCAATTTTAAATCGCCGAGGTATCTCTCAAAAGGAAACATCTCCATTTGAAGTAATGTACTTCATTGAGGACTTGAAAAATCACGGTCATTATCCAGATAGAGATATTTCAGATAAAGATTATGAAGTTGAAGATGATGACATCTTCTATGATATGTATCTTGATTATGAGAAAGAGCTTCATAAGGCCAATGCGACTGACTTTGGTGGCTTAATTGGTGGAGTTATTCAGCTTTTTGAAAAATTTCCTGAAGTTCTTGAGCGCTATCAGGATCGTTTTCGTTATATCTTAGTGGATGAGTATCAGGATACAAACCGCGCGCAATTTGATCTTGTGACAAAGCTTGCAAAGAAAAGGCGTAATATTTGTGTCGTTGGAGATGAGGATCAATCGATCTACTCTTGGCGTGGAGCAGATATTAGAAATATTTTAGACTTTGAAGAAGTCTATAGCGATGCTCAAATTCTAAAGCTTGAACAAAACTATCGTTCTTCAAAGAATATTATTGAAGCAGCTGGAGCAGTTATTTCCCGGAATACCCAGCGTAAGGGAAAGAGTATGTGGACAGATAATCCGGAAGGAGACTCTATCGACATAATTGAATGTTCTAGTGATCGTGAAGAAGCAGACTTTGTTTCAAAAGAAATCATTAATCTTCATAATGAGCATGGAGCTAGTTATGATGAAATGTCTGTTTTTTATCGTACTAATTCTCAGTCTCGCCAGATTGAAGATGCTTTAAGAAAATCTAATATTCCATACCGAGTTGTTGGTGGAATCAAATTCTATGAAAGAAAAGAGATTAAGGATCTTATTGCTTATATTAGGTTACTTGTTAATGATAAGGACTCGCTTGCTTTAAGTCGTATTATAAACGTACCAACACGTGGTATTGGGGCAACAACCTTAAGAAAAATAGAAGAAGAAGCAATCAAGACAGATAGCTCTCTTTGGGAAGTTGTTAATAGAATTGTTGATAACCCTGAAGATTTTAAACATATTCGTCTATCATCTCGTGTTAAGTCCTCAATGTCACAATTTGTTCACCTAATTACTGAAGCTAAGATAGCTCATGATCAAGGTGAACCACTTGAAACAGTATATGAAAAACTTCTCTACGAGTCGGGATATTGGGAGATGCTAAGAGCATCAAAGGATTATGAGTCTCAGGCGAGAATGGAGAACCTTGAAGAACTAGGTAGTGCTTTTACTCAATTTGAAGACCAGAACCCAGAAAGTCGCTTTGGTACTTTTCTTGAAACGATTACTCTAGATAACTCTGTCGTTGGAAAAGAAGAAGAGAATCAGGGGGAAGTTTCTTTAATGACTATTCACGGGGCCAAAGGTCTTGAATTTGAATACGTCTTTGTTACAGGAGTCGAAGAGACTGTATTTCCTAGTTACCAATCAATGGAAAATGGAGAGGCTGCAATTGAAGAAGAGCGTAGACTTTTCTATGTTGCCATGACTCGTGCCATGAAACATTTGTATATTACATTTGCTCAAGGGCGAATGCTTTTTGGTCAGCTAAGGTTTAATGGTTTTAGTCGCTTTATCCAAGAGATCCCAAACAAATACTATACTTGGAGAAAAATTGGTGGTGGAATCCAGGCCAATGAAAAAGATGATTGGGATGATCTATGTGATCCTGTTTATGATGATGAGCCGGTTTATCGAGTGGATTCATCGGCATCAAAAAAAATGCAAGAAAAGAAGGCCACTTATCCAAAAGGATCAAAAATTGTTCACTCTCTCTATGGTGAAGGTACTGTTTTAGATTGTATTGGGCCAAGTGGGGATGAAAAAGTAACAATTAAGTTTAATGATGGTGCACAGAAGAAGTTTATGGCAAAGTTCGCACCGTTGACTTTAATCTAAATACCATTGGAGGGTATGTGAAAACTAAGTCACCATTAAAAATAATTTTTTTATTTTTAGGAGCCGCTGTATTATTTGCAGCGATTATTCTCTTTGTGGCAAAGAGAAACTTGAAACCAGATGCTATTAGGCAAGTCTTTACTGAGCAATTACAAAAGGCCCTTCCTAATGCACAAGTTTTCACGCAATCTCTTGATTACTCGCTAGGAGTAACTTCTAAGGTAAATATTAGAAAAGTAGAAATACTTTACCCTCATGCTGGAAGAAAGCTTCCTTTAAGTTCATTTGATAATCTACAAGTTGAAGTTCCTTTTTGGACGATGCTTTTAGGTTATGGAACGATTTCCATTAACATTAACAAACCAGAAGTCAGCTATATTGAATTTAAAAAGGGCTCCAATTGGGAAAACTCTTTAGAGAAAAAAGAAGTTGTTAAATTTGGAACAGAAGATAAAGAAAGCAACAAAGCTTCATCAAAAGAAGAAAGTAAGGATAGTAATGACTCGTTTGGAGCATTAGGCTTCTTTGCAAATGCAAGTATCAACTTAAATATCAATGATATTAAGGCAAACTATGCTCTTAGAGATGGTGATCACGGTGAAGTTATTATTAATCGTTTTGCCCTTAGAGATGTCGGTCTAAATACGACAACAACGTTCGAGCTCAAGTCTCGTTTTGACCTGTTAAAAGATAAGCAAAATGCAATGTCTTTTAATCTGGCAATCTTAGGGGAGTCGAAGCTTGATAAGTGGCTTACAGAAAAGAGATTAGACTTTAATGCGGAAGCCTCGATTACAAATATAAAGTCGAATCTTTTTATTAAGCCTTTAAATAAAATACTTTTAACGATTAATGGTGGCCTAAAAGATAAGCAGTTCTCATCGGAGTTAGCTGTTGCGCTTGAAGAGCAGCAATTTATGAAATCTAAACTTGATTATGATTTAAAAAATGGAAGACTATTTTTACATAATCTAAATCTCGATACAGATTTTAAAAACTTTATCTCTTACTTTATCGATTTAACGACTCTCGACATTTTAATTAATGATGGAAGACTTAAGGTTGAAGGGAAGCTAAGCAGTCAAAATAATAAGCTCAATCCAAATATTACAACTTCAGTAAATGGAAATGTTGTTGCATATAATATCCCTTTGAAATTAGATGTAAAAAATAATCTTAATAATAAGCAGATTCGTTCTGCAATTGAGGTCAAAGCTTTAGAGGGAAGTGCAAAAATAGGCCAGTCAACACCATATGTACTTGGAGTTGATCGTTTTGATTATTTAAAAACATCTATTGTAAACGTTCATTTAAAAGATGTTGTTATTCCTACACAGATACAAAGCAGACCAAGAGAGGAAGAAAAGAAAAGCTCCGAGACAGATAAAGATGAAAGTGGTGAGACAAGTAGTAAAAAGTCACTATCCAATACTGAAGGAGAAATTTTTACTCAATTTCCACTAAAGTCCAAAGTTCGATTCTCAAATGTCATCTTAGGAGAGTCACCTATAAATGGGCAAATTTCTCTTAGTGTTAATAGGAAACAATTAAAGATCAGATCTAATAAGTTAAAACTTGGAATTGCTCCTTTGATGCTGAGTTATGATTCTCAAATAAAAGAGAATTCAAAAACTTCACAAGTCAAAAGCTCATTTAAGAACGTTGATATTTCAAGCGCTGCACTCTTTATCCCTGAAAATATAATTGATTCAATAGAAGGAAGCGCAAGTGGTGCTATTGATGGAAAGACTAAGGACCAGGAATACGACTTTAATGTTAATTTAAGAGTTAAAGAAGCAAAACTTAATAAAATAAACCTGACAAAGGTCTTAACCAGTTTATTTTCAAAAGTTGAAAAAATAGCCAAAAAGGATTTCCAAATTGATGGGAAAATAAATGAGATATCATTTAAAGGACGTTTTGATGATCGTCTTCATCAAATTCAAGAGTATCGTGTCATTATTGATGATGGCCTTTACGTTCTAAGAGGTAAAGGAAAGATAGACTTTAAAACGACTGGTGAACTACTTGGAGAAGTTGTTATTAATAAACCAGATTTGAAGCATGATCTTGAAAGAGATTATGGTACATCTAGTATTCCTTTTCGTTTAGAAGGTGTTGGTTACCAATTAAGAAATGATTACGAATATACAGTAAAGAAGCTTGCTGAATATGCAGGTAAGAATTTATTAAAGAAAGAATCAGATAAGATTCTTAAAAAGAACAAAAAGAAAGTAAAAGAATTATTTAAAGGTTTATTTCAATGAGTAAAGATTTAATTGGATCAATTGATATTGGTTCAAATTCAACTCTTCTATTAGTTTTAAATACAAAGACGAAAGAAGTCGTTGAAGAAGTTTCAACTATTACGGCACTTGGTAGAGGACTGGATAAAAATGGTGTGTTCCAAGATAAATCTATGGAAGATACATTCCGTGCTTTAAGTGAATATAAAGATAAATGTAAGTCTCTTGGTTGCGAAAAAATAATCGTTACTGCAACAGAGGCCTCTCGAGTTGCCAAAAATGCGCAAGAATTTTTCTCAAGAGTAAAAAGAGAATTAGGTTTAGAGATTCAAATTATTTCTGGTGAAGGTGAGGCTTATTACACTGCATTTGGAATAAATGAAATGATGAAATCAAAATCGAAGATACAACTTATCTTAGATGTGGGTGGAGCTTCAAGTGAGTTAATACTTATTAAGCCAAAACCTTTTGAAATATTAAAAACAGTCTCACTTCCAATTGGATCAGTACGAGTTGATGATTGGATCAAAGACGGGGAACTAAAAAAGAACCTAGATGCTATTTTCGAAAAATATAATGTTGAAGATTATAGTGGTTACGATGTTATTGGAGTAGCTGGAACATTAACTAGCTTAGCTCTTATGTTTTCTGGGGCCAATGAATTTTCAAACGATGCAATTAATAATTTCTCACTAGCACTTGCTGACTTTAATGAGAGTGTGGATCGTATACAACTGGTTGATGCAAAGGCATTAGGAAAGCAGTTTTCTTTCTTAGGAAAAAGGTCTAAGACAATTCAATCTGGAGCGATTTGTTCTCAAACAATCTTAAATAAGATCAATCCAAGAGAAATAAAATTTTCAACTTACGGCCTACGTTATGGAACGGCCATTTCTGGAGCAATAGATGAAACTTACCTCGTATGAATTATCAACTTTAGAGGCCGAGTCTTTGATTTTTAAAGAAGGGCAAAAAGCGGATTATATTGTTCTTGTGAAGTCTGGTACAGTTGTCACTGTAAAAGATCATAATGGACGTCTTGTTCCAACTGGAATTCATAAAAATGGTGACTTTCTTGGAGTTTCAGGTGGAATAAATCGCGGTGTATATGATGAGTCAGCCTTTACTGTTGGTCAGGTGGAGCTTATGCCTATTCCTATTAGTGAAGTTGCAAAAATTATCGATAATAATGAGTTATGGCTTAAGAAAATTATTAATACGACTATTGATCGTTTAGATAGCGCTGTAAATATTCTTGCTGAACATAAGATTTTTGATACTGCTAAAAGTAGTGATTTTTCGTTTGATGATGAAGCAGAGGCCAAGTTTAGGAAGTTAATGAATGCATAAGTTTATAATTGGAATTTTATTCGTCTTTCTTTTAGGCTGTCAGCAAGAAGAGACTAATTGGCAAGGTGGAGTTGATCAAAATAGTAATGGTATCCGTGATGATATCGATACTTGGATAAAAGAGAAAGCAGGGGATTCAAATCGTCTTAAAAAAGCACTTGAAACCCTGGCCAAAGTAAACCCTGCTGATTGTGAGTATTCTGTTAAGGCAAAATGTTTAGAGCAACTTAGTGAAGATGGAATTTTTCTTCAAATCGAGTTGTTGGAGCTACAATTAAATACGAGTGAATTAAGAGAGAAATTCGAGGACAACCTTAAAAATTGTCCCCGTATTGATGATCGAAAAATTAATTATAAGTGTGATTTATAGGCTAAGTCTTCCACGGTTATTAAGAGCAACAATTGTATCAGTAACTCTTTTTCTGGCCCTTTGAATATCTCTTGTTTCGTTTCCACCAAGATTCTTTACAAGGTAAGAGTATGCCTCTTCAGCACTTTCTCTTGGAAGAAGTGTAAGAATTTTCTTCTGAAATGTTTTTTCACACTCTTTAAGTGCAACACCTAGAATTGGGGCCTTAATAAACTTTAGGACTTGTGCTAAATCAATATCATCTAATGAGTAAATAGTATTGAATGTGATACTTTCAGCATATAGCTCTTTGGCCAGCGTAGGATTTCTCATCTGGATATTTTTAAGTAACGTTGCCCTTTCTTCTGCTCCCATAAATTTGAGCATTTCAATAATTTGAGCTTTACCGTTAATGAATACTCCACCATTTTCTTTGCTAGCTTCCATTTAGTTTCCTTTGGGAGATTAAGCCTCTTCCCATTTCATTTTTTCTTTCATGTATTTTTCGCGAGCTTGTTCAAGTGTATCGCGGTGAGACTCTGTCATTTGCGAAATCTGATTGTCATGGGTTTCTTTTAATTCTGCAACCCTTGCTTCATGGGACTTTTTCATATTATTAAGCTCAAGCTCCATGCGCTCTTTTTCTTCTTTAACAAGTTCAGATTGCTTGTCTCTAATTTGTTTTAATTTAAGTTCCGTCTTATTTTCAAGACTACTGATCTCAGTTTCATAGTGTTTATTAAGTCTTTTAATGTCTGCAAGATGCTTTTTCTCAGTCTTTTCATATTCACGATTATTCTCGATCTTCGCCTTCTTTAATTGATGGGCGTGTCTCTTGTATTCTCGTTGCTTGAATCTTTCGAGCTGCTGACGGTTAATTTCTGTAGACATAATATACTCTTCTTTGACTAGGACCTAAAAGCGTCCTAATATATTTTATAAAGGATTTAACCGTAAGTGAATGGAGGCAAATATGTCCTTAAATAAAGGCCGTCGTGTATTTTTAATAGAGGGAAAACGAACACCATTTGGTAAATTTGGTGGCTCATTAAAAGATATTAAGCCTGTGGACCTAGCGGTGTCTGCCACAAATTCACTACTTAGCGAAGTTGGTCTTAAGGCCGAGCTGATTGATCAGGTAATTCTCGGTAATGTCGTCCCTTCGTCAACTGACACTATGTATGGTGGAAGACATTTGGCCTTAAAGGCAGGATGTGATGAAAAGACTCCTGGAATTACTATTAACCGACTATGTGGCTCGGGTATTCAGGCAATTTTAGATGCGACTAGGTTAATTAAATTAGATGAAGCTAATTGTGTACTGGCCGGTGGAACTGAGAATATGTCGATGGTTCCTCATCTAACATATGGTGCACGTTTTGGTACGAAATACGGATCACTTAAGAATGTGGATATGCTACTCGATGCCCTAACTGACCAACATGCAGGTTGCCCAATGGGGATAACGGCAGAAAACCTTGGTGGGAAATATGAAGTATCTAGAGCTGATTGTGATGAATTCTCACTACTTTCTCACCAAAGAGCAGCTGATGCCTATAACGATGGACACTTACAAAAAGAAATATGTGAAGTCGAAATCAGAAAGGGAAGTGTTTCAAAAGATGAACACTTAAGAGCTGATGCGTCTTTGGCCGATATGAATAAACTGCGTTCAACTTTTGTAAAAGATGGCCTAGTTACTGCTGGTTCTGCATCCGGAATTGTCGATGGTGCTGCTGTGGCCTTAGTTGCTAGTGAAGACTTTGTAAAAGAGCATGGTTTAAAACCTATTGCAGAAATTATTGATGGTACAGTCGTTGGAGTTGATCCGACAATTATGGGAATTGGCCCAGCTCCAGCAATTAATCAAATCTTAGAAAATAATAAAATGGAACAATCACAGATTGATCTATTTGAAATTAATGAAGCTTTTGCTGCACAAACATTAGCTTGTTTAAAAGAACTTTCATTAGATGTGAGTAAAGTAAATATCTGGGGGGGAGCAATTGCACTAGGACATCCTCTTGCTGCTTCTGGAACTAGAATTACAACAACACTTGCACATCAATTAAAAACTGAAAATAAAGAGTACGGTATTGCAAGTGCATGTATTGGTGGTGGCCAAGGAATTGGTATCCTTATCAAAAGAGTATAGATGAATAAGGTAAGTGAAGAATTAAAATTCTTTCATAATGATTATGTAGCTTTTCGTGACTGGCTTTGTCTCGATATTCAAAATGTAACGTGGCAAGGTAAGTACCGTGAGGATTTTGAAAGATTTTGGCAGGCTTTCTTTGATGAGGACTTAACCTTATTTCAAATCTCTAAGCGCTTCACTTATTTAATCGAAAATATAAATGTAGGTCCTCTAGAATCATGGTTCATTTGGCTTAGAGATAAGTTTAATTGCTATGTTTTTATTTCACGTGGAATTACAATTGAAGAGCTTGCACAAAACCTTCACCAAAATGAAAGAGATATTGCAATTCTTTTAAGAAGCTTCTTTGTTGAAGTTTTTCCTGAACATGAAGAGTATATAAACCGTAACTTTACAATTAACGATATCCTTTCAAGCAATAAATCTACAACAGTTCAGAAGTTAGTCGATGATCTCGGCGTGGATCTCACTTTTTCAGGAAGTCATAACCATGAAATTCTAACCTCAATGGAGGTAACACTTTATCAAGAGTGGGTATACTTTGTTAGAAAGATGGAAAAAGACTTTAAAGTTAGAAATTTTAATCTTTCACGTATTAAGTTAAGAGATAACTTAAGTTCAAAAATTCAAACTATGGCACAGATATTTGCCTTTGTCGGTATTGCTATTTTTCTTGTTTGGGCCATTGAGTATGCGAATAAAACTTATGAAAGTTATCTAGCGGATAAAATTAGTGTATATGAACCACAGTTTCGTTGGGAAAATGAAGGTTTAAAATTCACAGAAGAAACAATCGCTGATCAAGAACAGATTGCACAATTTGAATTAGATATTAAAGATATTGAAAATGTTGATGATTCAGAAAACTTTCTTGGTGAAACATTAGAAGACGAAGAACGTGATGAAGTTGAATCAGAAGTTGTTCTAACATCAATTGATACACTTCCAAGAGATATCTCGTCTGCTGATCGCGAGCAGTCGTCTTTTGAAGAAGATATTAAAGGTGGTGGTTATCGTGATTCTCGCTACGGTAATACAAAAGTATATCGAGTGATGATGAACTCTGCTGATACTGATGAAACTCGTCGAAGATTATCAAGACTTTTAGATCTATATAAAGTTACACAAGTCGATAACGTAAAGCCTGGCCTCGCTGTTCCTGGTGGTTTTTATTACAACCTCTATGTTCCTAGATCTCACTTAAAAGATTTCATGGCACAAGTTAAAGGTGATGATGCTGTTGTTATTTATGAATCTCGTACAAGAACACGTCGTAATCCACCTGGTAAAAATAAGGTATTTATTTGGCTTAAGACAATCTAGCTGTCTATATTTCGATAACTTTCCCATTGTTACAACACGCGTTTAAAAGTTGCCCAAAGGCAAGTTTTAATGCGAAGTTGATTCGAGGACTTTTAAGTTGAATTACAGGACTATGAATTGGATACTACATTTGCCCATCTGGAATGCTAAACAATGTCTTTACTTCACGAAGTAGTTGGTGAGTCTGACCAAGGAAGTGCCATTGCCTAACAAATCCAATCAGCATTGAGGCAATAAACCCATACGCAACACCTGAGTGAGTTGTTTTTTCCACCATATTAGTGTCATGGGCACCACCTAGGAAAAATGCAATCATTCCTAGAATGATCATGAGCATTGTCCAAGGAATAGTTTGTCTCTTGGCCAGGTCGGCTTTATGAACATAGCGTTTAACTTTATCTTTATATGGAGTTAGGTCTGCCGGTGCGTCATCAAATAGCTCGTGTAGATTTTTTTCACTCGTAATAATCAGATTGATATTATTAACAAGTCTCGAAACACCAATGAAATAGAACATTACGAATGCTTGTGCGAAGATTGTATAAAGGTAGGCTGGAATGGCCAACTTTATGTGACTGATACCTACATCAATAAATCCTAGTGCTACGCAAGTAGTTAGGCCGATTGCGGCAACCATGATAACGATCAGTCCTCTTAATAGATAGGCCATAATTTCACCTTTTATAAT
Source organism: Halobacteriovorax sp. (assembly GCF_048381875.1). Lineage (NCBI taxonomy): Bacteria > Pseudomonadati > Bdellovibrionota > Bacteriovoracia > Bacteriovoracales > Halobacteriovoraceae > Halobacteriovorax > Halobacteriovorax sp. Next base: position 194,522 of record NZ_JBLXBP010000004.1, read on the forward strand.
TGTCAACTATACTCTAATTTGCTAATTCTTATTTCATATTTAATAAAACATTTACTATAAGGCAATTTCTTCGTGAGCGAGAAAAATCAAAATAATAAACTAGATAAAAAACTTCTTGAAAGTAATCCGGTAATGGGCTCTTTAATGGTGCCTATTGCAATCGTATTAGTTGGAGCATTAATTATTTTTGGTGTGACTAAAATGCTTTCAAATGATCACTCTTATAAAGATCTTGTCCATGAGATGAAGTCGAAAACCTTTGGTAATAAGTGGATTGCAGCACTAGAGCTTTCAAAAGTTATTTCTGCTGGAGCAATTGAAGAAGAAGATATTCCTTGGGTTGTAGAAAATCTAAAAGATGTTTATCGAACTAGTGTTGATCCAAGAACTCGTGACTTTGTTGTTGTGGCAATTGGGGCCCTTGGTAATGAAGGAGGCCTTCCTGTACTTGAAAGTGCCTTAAAAGATAAAAATCATCCTGAAATTAATTTTCATGCAATGGTGGCACTGTCAAAAATGCCTAAGGGTATTTTGTTTAACTGGGATCTCGTAAAGTCTTTTTTAGGACGAGATGATGCGGCGCTAACTCAGGTGACGATACTGACTCTTGCTACTCACGAAGTGAAAGATACAGAAAATTTATTTGTTGATCAGCTTAAAAGTGAGCTCGGTTTCACTGTTAGATATGCCGCAGCTACAGCATTAATCGCGTATAAGAACGATGAAGCGAAAAAAACGATCAATGAGATTTTAATGCTAAATGATGAGTCTTTAGGCAAAAGATTAACTGTACAGGAGATCCGTGGCCTTAAATACAATGTACTCACTGCGTTGAAAAAGTACGGTTGGAACGAAATGTCGCCAAGCGTTGAAAAAATGATAAATATTGAGAAGGATATAAAAGTTGTCAGCCTTGCAAAGGAAGTTTTAAATTCGTTGAAATAGTGATAACATCCTTCAAAGAATAAATTGAATTTGCAGTAACTTATGAATCACAATTTGAGTCATTGCGACTTAAATTAGTGCATTTTTGAATAAATAAGAAATAGAGGTTTCTAAAAATGTCTGAAAAAAAACAGCTAAACCGAAGAGAGTTCTTTAGCTTTGTAACTGTTGGTTGGGTTGCGTTTACTTCTGCAATCGCAGGTTTCTTAACATTAGCTTTTCGCTATACTTACCCGAACGTTAACTTTGAACCAGAAATGGACTTCGTTGCCGGAAGGCCTAACGATTACGAAGAAGGCGTTGATGAGCGTTGGAAGAACGGTTACGGTGTTTGGATTGTTAAAATGGAAGGGCGATTATTTGCACTTTCAAATATCTGTACGCACCTTGGTTGTGTACCAAACTGGTTACCTGCTGAATTAAAATTTAAGTGTCCATGCCACGGTTCTGGTTATTACCAAAATGGTATTAACTTCGAAGGGCCAGCTCCAAGACCACTTGAAAGATATAAAATTTCACTGAATGCTGAAGGGAAAATCATCGTCGATAAAACTAAGATCTTCCGTTATGAAAAAGGTCAGTGGGATAACCCTCAAAGTTTTTTAAAGGTTTAATTTAGTAAAATATATAGGAAGGAATAACAATGGCTAAAAGAGGTGTTGTTGATTACATTAGAGAGACTCAAGTCTGGAAATCAATCTTTAGACACGGTCCTCCGACAAACGCAAGAAATAGAGCAGCAGTAGTTGCTGGTAACGTGTTTTTACACTTACACCCAATCAAACTTAAGAAATCAGGGGTTCAGCTTGGTTATACTTGGTGTATGGGTGGACTTACTTTCTTTATTTTCTTAGCACTTACTGTAACTGGTGTACTTTTAATGTTCTATTACAGACCAACTGCTGAGTACGCATATAACGATATTATCGCACTTAAAGAGCACGTACCTTTAGGGATTATGCGTGAGATTCACAGATGGGGTGCCCACGCCATGGTTATTACTGTGTGGTTACACATGTTCCGAGTCTTTATGACTGGTTCATATAAACCACCTAGAGAGTTCAACTGGGGTGTTGGTGTTATTCTTTTAGTATTAACTCTTCTTCTATCGTTCACTGGGTATCTTCTACCTTGGGATCAGTTAGCGATTTGGGCGATTGCCGTTGGTTCAAACATGGCCAAAGCAACTCCATTCCTAGGGCATGGTGGTCCAGGTGCAGCGCTAGCGCAAATTGGTGACTTCGTAATGGTTTCTGATAAAAACGACGTTCGTTTCCAGCTTCTAGCAGGACGTTTCGTTGGAGAGCCAGCACTACTGAGATTTTATATTCTTCACTGTGTATTCATTCCACTTGTTGTAGGTGTTCTAATTGCAGTTCACTTCTGGCGTGTAAGAAAAGACGGTGGGATTTCAGCACCACTTTAGAAAGTATATTTTGAGAGAAAGGGATATATAAATGAAAGAACTTATCAACTGGCTAGCCGATCCGATTAGATCATTCCCGATTGTGTCGGTCTTATTCTTCTTCATGATGAAATATTATCGTGTTGTTGGAAGTAAAAAGTTTGCTAAATGGTCGTTAATCGCAGCTGCACCAATTACGGTTTGGTTTTGTATGGATGCGAACTTTAGAGCAATTATTCTTTGGCCAGATAACATTCCTATTAACATTATTATTGTTCTTATTGCTTGGCTTACTTGGTATGCACTTTATAGAGCTGCTGAGAATGATAAGAGAATTGAAAACGGTGAGTGTCCAATTGAAGCACTTCCAGAAAATAGAGAAAAAGTATGGGTATGGCCTAACTTAGTTTTCACTGAACTTATGTGTATGATCGGTTGTACAATTTTCTTAGTTGTATGGGCGATTGTTTTCAAGGCACCTCTTGAGGAACCTGCAAATACTACTTGGGCACCAAACCCTGCTAAAGCACCTTGGTACTTCCTTGGTCTACAAGAAATGCTTGTATATTTTGATCCTTGGATGGCAGGGGTTGTACTTCCTGGACTTATTCTAGTTGGACTTATTGCAATTCCATATATTGATACGAACCCTAAAGGTAATGGTTATTTCACAATTAAAGAAAGACCAATTGCTATGTGGGGATTCCTTTACGGTTGGATTGTTCTTTGGATGTATCTAATTATCGTTGGTACTTTCTTACGTGGTCCAAACTGGACATTCTATGGTCCATTTGAGTACTGGGACTTCCATAAAGTTGTTTCTGAGTACAACGTTAACCTTTCAGAGTTTGTGTGGCTTAAGTGGCTAAATACACCAATGCCTTCAAATATTATTGTTAGAGAGATTGTAGGGATTATCCTAACTCTTGTTTACTGTTGTGTACTTCCAGTTGCAATTGCTAAGTCAAAGTACGGGAAGAAGATTATCGAAAACACTGGTCAGATTAGATATTATATTTTCATTATTCTAGTACTAGGTATGACATCTCTACCAATTAAGATGGTTCTGAGATGGCTATTTAGCTTGAAGTATATTATCGCTCTGCCTGAGTGGGAACTTAACCTGTAAGAAAGAAGAAGTAATAAAGGGTATATAAAAATGTCAAAGAAACATGAGCCAGGCATGGCCTATGATATGAAAAAACTGAATAAGATCTTCGCGATCTTTTCACTAGTTCTTTTGGTCACTGTGATTTGGGTTTTTCTCGATGATTACTTAAGACCTTGGAAAGCTATTCAAGTCGAAGCAATGAAGATCGAAAAAGAGAAGATTGCTAAAGACATTGCTGAAGAAGAAGCAAAGATTTCAAAAGAAAAACTTGAGATCTTAGAAAGAGAACTTGAAGTAGCTAAGAAAGCAGTTGCTGAAAAAGAAAAAACAATTGCTGAAGTAAATGAACAACTTCATAAAATTGAAAAAGAGATTAAGAAAGAACAGATTGTTAATGGTCGTCTTAACTCTGACGTTGCTGCCTTAGCATTTAATTATGGTGTTGCTCATGCTGAGCACGCTCCAAATGCTGGTGAGTTATATTCAAAACTTCAGGAAAAGAAGAAGTTATTTGCTGCATCTACAGATCGCAAGAAAGAACTTCAAGCAAGTGAAAAAGCTCTTAAGAGAAAAGCTGCTTCTTTTAATTCAGATATTGAATCAATTAAGAAGCAGATCAATAGCATCGTAGGACGTAAAGAACTTCTTAAGAAAGCTGAAGCTAGAAAAGAAGTAACTCCTATTTTCGCTTTAAGAAACTTACCATTTATCGACTTTATGGACCCAACAGTTAAGGTTCAACAAGTTGTACTTGAAAACATTACAGATGATCGTTTCTTTCAACAGGTTCCTAAAGTTGACCGTTGTATGACTTGTCACACATTTATTGATAAGCCTGGTTACGAGAATCAACCAAACCCACATAAGACACACCCTAACTTAGACTTAATGGTTGGTGCACAAGGTAAGCACCCAATGAAGAAGTTTGGATGTACAGCTTGTCACGGTGGTGAAGGTCATAGAGTTAATGACTTCAATGCAGCAGCTCATATGCCTGCTACAGAAGAGCAAAAACAAGAGTGGATTGCTAAGTATAATTGGCATGAGCCACACAAAGTCCCAATCGTTCAGTTTAGACGTGGTGACTATGAAGCTGGTTGTGTTAAATGTCACTCAGATGTTCAATATATTCCACAAGCAACGACTCTTAATGAAGGACGTCGTAACCTTGAAAAATTTGGTTGTTATGCTTGTCACAAAATTGAAGGTTGGGAGCATAAGAGAAAACCAGGTCCAAGTTTAGAGAAGATTGCAGCGAAAGTTGATAAAGAATTCTTTAAAAATTGGGTATGGGAACCAAAGGCATTCAATAAGCATGCAAAAATGCCTCAGTTCTTCCAAAATGATAATAACTCAACACCAGAGTTTACAAAGAAGAATATTGCAGAAGTAAATGCAATGGCCGAACTTATCTATGAGCAATCAGAGAGTTACAAGCCATTCATGAAATACACTGGTGGTAATAAAGAACGTGGTAAAGAACTTGTTGGTTCTGTTGGATGTTTATCTTGTCACGGCGCTAAGGACTTCCCACTTGAGTCTCAAAAAATTGATGCTCATAAAGGGCCATATTTAGATGGAATCGGTTCTAAGATTAAAGATGCTAACTGGATGGTTTCATGGCTTAAAAAACCAAGCCACTTCCAACCAGATACAATCATGCCTTCTTTCAGACTTACTGATAGAGAAGCAAATGATATTACTGCTTACTTAATGAGCTTAAAGAATGAAAAATTTGAAAAGCTTAAGTTTGCAAAAATGGATAAAGAAGCAAGAGATGAAATGCTTGTTACTTACTTCTCAGCGTTTGACACTGTAGAAGTTGCAAAAGCAAAACTTGCGACAATGAGTGATCATGAAAGAACAATGGAACTTGGTCGTCGTTCAGTTGGTAAGTACGGTTGTTACTCTTGTCACAGCATTAAAGGATTTGATGGAAGAGCTCCTATTGGTCCTGAATTAAGTAAAATTGGTTCTAAGCCTCTAACTCAATTTGGTTTCTCTCATGAGAAAGTTGAGCACTCTAGAGAAGCTTGGATTAAGGCACACTTACTAAACCCAAGAAGATGGGATAACGGTGTTGATAAGCCATTCAAAGATCTTTTAAGAATGCCTCAATTCCACATGAAAGAAGAAGAGGCCGCAACAATTACAACTGCTCTAATTGGTATGGTTGATCAAAAAATCCCACTTAAGGGTGTTAAGAGATACGATGCTGATGAAACTGTTGTTAACGAAGGTATGAAAGTTGCTGTTAAATACAACTGTATTGGATGTCACCAGATTGATGGACGATTTGGAGATATGCTAGAGATTTACGATGATGTAAATGCTGCACCTCCAAGACTTGTTGAGCAAGGACATCGTGTACAAGCTGATTGGTTCCATTACTTCTTAGGAAATGTTTATCCAATTAGACCTTTTGTTGATGTAAGAATGCCTTCTTTTGATCTTACTGATGAAGAAAAAGAAAAGCTTGTTGATATGTTCCGTGTAAAAGCTGATCAACCTTTCTTTGATAAGAATGAGAAAGTTGTTTGGGAAAGCAAGGAAGAAAGACGTGCTGCAGTTAAGTTATTTAATGACCTTGCTTGTACATCTTGTCACACTCAAGGATTCAATAATGATGAAGCACTAGCTCCAGATCTTCGCTACGCTAAGAGAAGACTTAGAAAGAGCTGGATTAAGAAATGGCTAAGAGGACCAGACCAAATTATGCCTGGTACAACAATGCCTTCTTTCTGGCCTGAAGGTATGGCAGCTGATCCAGATCTTCTTGATGGAGATGCTGAAAGACAAATTGAAGCTGTTACTAAATACGTTTTAGAATTAGGAAGTGACTTTTACTCACCAGAGCACAAGAAGCAGAGTAAATAGGTAAAGGGAGTTAACAAATGGCAGGACATGCTAATACAAAAGATTTAGTTCATGATGGTGTAATTGCTTACCCTGATGATCCACAATTCGGTAAGGCTAGCCCTAATAAACTTGGTATGTGGCTGTTTCTTGGAACAGATGCCATGTCGTTTTCAGGTCTACTAATTGCTTATGCTGTACTTCGTGCAACTAAGCATTGGCCAAATCCTGTTGAAGCACTTGGTGGTGTTCACCTTTCAGGGATTATGACATTTATTCTTATTTGTTCTTCTGTTTCAATGGTTATGGCAATTGATGCTGTAAAAATGAGACAACCTAAGCAAATTAGAAATTGGCTTCTAGCAACGATTATTGGTGGAGTTATCTTCCTTGGTATTCAGGCATATGAGTATGTTCACTTAATGACTGATATGGGAATGACTTTCTCAACATATGAGCACGGAAATAACCTGTTCTCATCAACATTCTTTGCTATTACTGGTTTCCACGGTCTTCACGTACTTTCTGGGGTTATTTACCTAATTTATATGTATGTACTAGCACTTAGAGGTCGCTTTGATAAAGGTGATTATGGACTACTTGAAGTTTGTGGTCTTTTCTGGCACTTTGTTGACCTTGTTTGGATTCTAGTATTCACGTTCATTTACTTAATTTAATAGAATATATGTAAAAAGGGCCCCAGTTAATCTGGGGCCTTTTTGTTTTTGGCCAAAATATTAGACGAAATCAATCGAAAAGAGTATAAGGTCAAGTATATGAAAGCATTTATCGTTCCCTTACTTATACTAATAGTCGTTCTATTTTCTGATTATGTGATGGCATGTCCAGGCTGTGCTGGTTCGATGGATAATCCAAAAGATGCTCGTCTCGTGTGGATTTTAGTTATATTTATTGGGCTAATTTATATTCCATTTTTTATTCTCTATAAAACGATTTACAAATATCGCAAAAATTCAAAAGTTGCTATTGCCAATGAAGAAGAATAACAGCAACTTCATTTATACACTTCTATTTATTTTAAGCGGCTTTATTGCGCTTTTTCTTGTTTGGTTTATTTATTTCAAACCAGAAGCGGCCGTAAAGTTGTGGTGGGTAGATCATCTTCCACTTGTAAACGCTATCTTAAATACAATTTCGGCGACATTACTTTGTATGGGGTATTACTTTGTAAAAACAAAGAGGGTTTCCCTTCATATAAAGAGTATGTCAGGTGCGACCGTAACATCAGCACTTTTTCTGATTTCATATCTACTTTATCATCACTATCATGGTGATACGAAATTCATCGCACAGGGAATGGTAAGGCCAATTTACTTTGCAATTCTCATCTCTCACGTACTTCTGAGTATTGTGATGTTACCAATGATTTTAATCACTCTTTGGAACGCTTTTTCTGGAAATTTTTTAAGTCATAGAAAATGGGCAAAGTGGACTTTACCCATTTGGCTTTATGTTTCAGTAACAGGTGTTCTTATTTTTATTTTCCTAAAGTATCTGAATTTTTAGTCGTTCTACGTTTTTCAATATCAAGTCGTGATTTTGGAAGAACCACTTCATGTGGGGCAACTAGAACTTTTTCACCAATAACGGTGTCACCAAAGATCGATGCTTTCAGTCCTACTGTTGCACCTCTTTTTATTACTGTCGGAGCAATAACGAGATAACCTGCTTGCGCGTAGTGAGCAAAAATTGTAGCAGAGCCACCAATTGTTACATAGTCTTCAAGAGTGATGAGGCCAGGATCAGATATATTTGTTGTATTGATGACACAATTTTTTCCTATTTTCATTCCCATCATTCGATAGAAGAGAATAATAATTGGAGTCGCTTGCCAAAAGTCTAAAACAGTATAACGAACAAGTTGAGTTAAGGCATTGTGATAGTACCAAGGAAGAGTTTCAAGAGAGATCCAACTTCCTTTAAACGGCTTCATCTTTAATGGATAGAGCCAATTGAAGAAGGGAACAATAAAGATCAACGTTATAGTATATGCCCCGTATGACATCACAAAAGCAAGGGACATAGAAAGGCCTTGTACAAGGATATTACTATTGGCAACCATGGCATATGTTTCAGTAAGAAATATATAGCCCGGAGTTAATGCAAGTGTAATACAAATTACATAAGTAATTGCCGGAGGTAACATTGCCACGACATATCCAATGGCATTACTTTTTCTAAAGATATTCTCAAAAAACCTCGCAATTCCCTTTTTGTCAGATGCGCCTGAGCCAAGTTCTTCATGGCTCTTTTTTTCTTTTGTACTCATTAATCAACCTATTTGATATTATTAATAATATTTGTAGCCCTTATTATATCATCAATATCTTGGTAAATGCTAAAGCCAAACCTTAAAATATTTTGTCGGTAATCAGTTTCAATACTTTCTTTTCTCAGTTTTTGAGCAAAAGATTCACATTCTTTAGAGTTTGGAAACTCAAAGGCCAGGAAGTGGCCCCTTGTATCCATTGGGATAAGGTTCTTAGATAGATCAGTATCAGAAATACGATTGAGAAACTCATTCATATTTGTTTTTACGTGATTATGAATTTGTTCTACTGAAATATTCTCTTCTTTCCAAAGTTGTAAAACTGCATTCATTCGATAAAGGGCAGAGAAGTCCATTGTGGATCCTGCAAAACGAAACCCTTCATTGCTAAAAGGAACCTCATTTTCTTTGTAGTTTGTTAGTTCTCCCATTTGAGCAAACCAGCCAGTATTCTTGGGTTTAAGTTTCGTGTTTCTTGGTGAAATTAAGAAACAAGATCCTTCTCCTGAACCACAATATTTATAACCGCCGGCCATATAGAAAATTCGATCCTCAATGGCCGATAAGTCAGTCGGTAATGCCATGAATCCATGGTAGGCATCGATAACGATGGGGGCTTCGGTTTTAATTTCGTTAATAAACTCCGTTAAATTTGGAATTGCATAACCAGAATTAAAGAAGACATGACTAATAAAAATTAGGTCGTATTTATTAGAGTTTGCTTCTTTGATGAAGTCATTTATGAAAGAGTTATCTCTTGTATTTTTTATTTTCGTAACTGATACAATATTTTCTTCTGCAAGCCTATTGATCTGTCGGTCAAATGAATAAAACTCACTATCTGTTGTTAGGATTTTTGCTCCATTAGGAAAACAAGATAATAAGCGATATGTCAGTTCATGTGTGTTAGGTGCAAATGTAATTTGCTCTGGACTTGATATGTTTAATATTTCAGCTAATCTCGTTTGAAGCTCGCGAAATGTGTTTGAGAAAAATTCTCCCCATTTATGGTCTGCGTACTTTGCACTGTCATCCCAATACTGAATCTGTGCCTCTCGCGTGACGTTTGGCCAGTAATGATGTGAATGTGCTGCAAAGTGAAGCTTTCCCTCGTTTGCTTTTAGAAATTTTGAAAAGTATTTCTTATACATTCTAGTCCTTATAATTAAAGTTCATTTCGTCTCGCAGTTCCTGTGGAAGACTTGGCCTTTGAGATCTTGGAATTAAAAATGTTGAAAGATTAAATAAATCAATAAAAGACCTGTTATTTTCAGCGGCATCCCTTAAGTATTGATGTCCAGATGATCCACCTGTTCCAATCTTAGTTCCTAGCATTCTGTGGGCCATTAATGCGTGCTTATATCTCCACGTTGTAAAATTCTCATCAATATCCATAAGGTGGGAAAGTATTGTATATGGAAGAGTTAGAATAGGCTCATCTCGATAGAGAAGCACAAATAAAGCATTAAGAGTTGCTTTTTGTGAAAGTCTACGTTTGCCCTCTTTGACAAGATTGGCATATTTTTCTTCATTAAATAGTGTATCAAAAGTTTCTCTCGTACTTTGTAGATTTGCTTTTTGAATCTCAAGTGCTTTAGGAGTCATATTTGCAACATTACTAAAAATTGTAATCTCATCCCCACAGAGCATATCTTCTACGCAAGCTTGGTATTCTTTCCAAAAATCAAAATCTTCTTTAAAAGTAAATGGCATTCTTTCTAGCCATTTTTCAAGAGCTGAGAATAAAGTGTCTTCTTTTTCGATTTTTAAAAGTCTTTCTTGATCTTGTTTATTTAATCGACCGAGAAAGTATTCTCGATCCACTTCCTTACGGTCACTTGTTGATAACCCAAGTAAAATCTCAATTTCTCTAAACTGAACACTTTGAAAACCAGAAGCTGGAACAAGAAGCTCTCTAAACTCAAGGAAGTCCATCGGAGTCATTGTTTCCATGACTTCTAATTGACCAAGTAGTAATGTTTGAATCTTTTTAATTCTTTCTAATCGAGAAGATACCGTTGAAAGTACTGACTCTTGAACTTTTTCAACTGAGAAAATCTTCTTTATTGAGTTGAGCTCGTGTAGAATCTGTTTAAACCATAATTCATATACTTGATGCACTAGTATAAATAGTGTTTCATCGTGGGCCTCGTCACCATATTTTTTTGACAGAGGATTTTGAGTATCGAGTAATTTATTTAATTCTAAATAGTCACCGTAATAGACAGGTCCTTGATTTTTGTGCATATTGACTCCTATAGAGAAATACTATCCTATCCCATCGAAATTGGAAATTATTGATAGCTAATGTTGGGTAAAGAAGTTGTAAAAGTAGAAGACATAATGATGGATAAGAATCGATTTAAAAAGTTTTTGCCTATAGTCATAATCACCGTTTTTACATTGATTTTCATTGGAGGAATGGTTCGTAGTACTGGTGCAGGTATGGGATGCCCTGATTGGCCGACCTGTTTTGGAAAAGTCATTCCACCTACTAGTGTTGATCAACTTCCCGATGACTACCGTACACGTTTCTCTAAACCAGGACGAATTGTTGCAGTCTTTAATCCTGTACATACTTGGACGGAATACTTCAACCGTATGGCCGGGGTTTGGACTGGTATCGCTTCAATTATTTTATTCGTCTTATCTTTTGCCTATAAGAAGGATAATAAGAAAGTTGTCTGGCTTGCAGGACTTTCCTTATTCTTAGTTGTTTTAAATGGAGGAGTCGGAGCAATGGTTGTCCGCTCTCATCTTCATCCAAATGTCATCACCGTTCATATGCTACTGACAATTTTTCTAACTTTTGCTCTGGCACAGCTGAAATATGAAACCAAGCCAATTTCATTTGAACGAATTTATAATGTTGATAAGTACAAAGATTATTTATGGGTTTTAGTTACTTTTCTCGTAATCCAGGTTGTCCTAGGGACACAGGTAAGAGAGCAGATTGATGTGATCACAAATACTGAGCCAAATTTAGCACGTACTAATTGGCTTGAGAGACTTGATATGATTTTTTATATCCATCGCTCATTCTCGATTCTAATACTTTTAGGCTTCTCATATACTCTGCGAAGAATTATGCAGGAATTTCAAGACCATGCATTTGTCCAAAGAAAGTGTATTTCTATCATGTTAACGCTGATAGGAGTGGTTGCTGCCGGTGTAATTTTAGCATACTTAGCATTTCCGGCCGTTGCTCAGCCTATACACCTACTCTTTGCAATCTTACTCACATACTTTATATATGAGTTAATCGTAATTTTAAAAAAAGCAAAACAGGTGAGTGTATAAGTGTTTCGTACTTTGGCCTTTATCAATATTGTTCTGACTTTAGGGCTAATTGTTATTGGTGGGCTCGTTAGTGCAGACTTTACTGGTTTAGAGTGTACTTCTTGGCCTATTTGTTACGCATCAACTGTTGATAAGGCCTCAATATATCCGATTCTCCATAGAATTTTTGCTGGAATCATCATTATTTTAAATACGATTCTTTTTATAAAAGAACCAAAAGAGAGAGCAGTTCGTTTAGGTTTATTCCTACTTATTCTTCAGTCACTTCTTGGTGGTATAAATTTTATCTATAAGTTACCTACATTAGTTAGTGTTTTTCACTTAATGCTAAGTTTTGCGTATATCGCAATCTTTGCTCAGCTATTTGTTCCTGATATTGAAAAAATCAGTGAAAAAATCGTCAGTTATAATCCCAAAGCTAAAGACTTTGTTTTTGTAATGCTCCTAATTGCATTGGTACAATTTTTCTTTGGCGGTGTAATTCACCAAACAGCAACAAAAGATGTTTGTGGTATGGGTGAGAATATTAATATTCTTTGTAATACAGCAAATGGTATTAAGTTTTGGCCTAGTACTGTAGCGGCCCAAATTCACTCGCTACATAAGTATCTAGGGATACTTTTCTTACTTACATTAATTGTTTATCTATTTAGTATTATTAAGACTGCACTAAGTCTCCATGGGAGAGCTTTTAAGCAATTTTCATTTTTAAGTTCAAGTTTAGTTATCTTATTTTTAATCCATTTATTTAATGCAAAGAGATTGTTCTTATTAACTGATACGACTTACTTCCAAGTTCTTCACTTGTTATTGGCCGTACTAATAAGTTTAAACTTAATCTTTTTATTTCAATGGTTTAAAAAGTTCGAAGAAGTAAATCTTGGTGGATACCAGCATACATTTGCAAGTGATATGTTAAGCCTCACGAAGCCTAGGCTTGGGTTATTAGTCGTTTCGACAATCATTTCTGGAATCTTGTTAACTGGTGAGTATATCGACTTTTTCTATCTAGTTAATGCACTAGTCTTTTCGATTTTAATTGTAATGTCGGCTACGACTATTAATTGCTATATGGAAATTGATGTTGATGCCAATATGGTTAGAACTAAAGATCGAGCGCTACCTGCTGGAAGAGTAAAGCCGATTTATGCTCTTATTCAGGGATGGATTTTATTTATAGTTGGTTTTCTCGCAACGTACTTTTTTGTTAATACTGCGACGGCATTACTCGGTGCGTTGGCATTTTTTTCTTACCTATATGTGTATACACCTATGAAAAGAAAGAGTCCTGCCGCGTTATTTGTAGGGGCATTACCGGGAGCAATTCCACCAGTTATGGGCCGCACAATTGTCACTGGTGAGATTGATGGCCTTGCCATTTTACTCTTTACAATTTTATTTGTTTGGCAGATTCCACACTTTATGGCCATCTCAATCTATCATAAACAAGACTATGCTGAAGGTGATATTAAGGTCTATCCTCACTTCTATTCAATTACTAAGATGAAGATCTGTATTGCTGTTTGGACATTTTTGTTAGCACTATCTGCTGTCAGCGGATACTTTTTCGATCTCAATTCAAAGAACTTTTTTATAGCTTCGATAATTGTTAATGGATTATTTTTTGCTCAAAGTTTGCAAAGTTTTTTCATTGATGACGAGGAGAGTTATGTGGCTTGGGCCCGACAATATTTTTGGGGTTCTATAATCTATTTACCTCTCTTGTTATCCTTGATGATTTTCCTTAGCTAAATCGTGGAAAATGTTATAAAAAAGGGTTAAAATTTAGCAATTCAATTTAATTAGGTATTTCAATAGAAGGAAGGTCTATGGGATTTTTGACACCTGTTTATGCTGCAGTTGTTAGCACAACTTCTAAGCAGATGAGTCTTTGGGAGAGAATGACTCCTCCAGAAGACATCTCAGTTAACGGTCATTTAATTGACTGGTTATTTGGTTACACGACTTATATGAACTTATTTTTCTTTGCATTAGTTTGTATTGGTCTTTTTGGTTTCTCTTATAAATACGCAGCTAAGAGACACCCGAAGCCGTATTACACTTACGGAAACAAGAAAATTCATATCATCATTGCGACTGTAATTGGTCTATCGGTATTCCTAGGAATCGATATGAACATTACAAGAATTTCAAATGATGATTATGTAAACGTTTTTGCAAAGTGGCCAAAGGCTGATGAGAATCCACTTCGAATTCAAGCTCTAGGTCAACAGTGGGCATGGCACTTTAGATATGCCGGTGCAGATAACGTTTTCAACACAGAAGACGATGTTGTGCAATTAAATGATCTTAGACTTCCTACTGATCGTAAGGTTGTTATTCAAGTTCTTTCTAAAGATGTAATTCACTCTCTATACTTTCCAAATGCGCGTCGTAAAGTTGATGCTATTCCTGGTCGTTTAACTCGTATGTGGTGGGAACCTACAAAAGCGGGAACTTGGGATATTGCATGTGCAGAGATGTGTGGAACATATCACTATAGAATGAAAGCTTCTCTGACTACTTATTCACAAGAAGACTTCGCAGTATGGCTTGCAGAAGCACAAGAGAAAGCTCTTCAAGAGAATGATCCTGAAAACCCTGAGTTATTCTGGGGTTGGAAGTGGCAGTATTAATTTTAAAATAATTTTTAGGAGAATATAAAATGGCATTTTTCGAGCAACATATTCACTCAGAGCCAAAGACTTTTATCTCAAAGTATATTTTCTCTTTTGATCACAAAGTGATCGGAAAGCAATTTCTTTGGTATGGAATCATTGGTCTAGGTTTAGGTGGGATGATGGCCCTAATGATTCGCTGGACACTAGCGTTTCCAGGAGAGGCATTCCCAGTACTTGGTCACCTTCTTTTCCCTTCAACGGGAGGAGTTGTTCCACCAGATACGTACGCGATGTTATTTACAATGCACGGTACGATCATGATTTTCTACGCAATTACACCTATTCTTATTGGGGCATTTGGTAATTACCTTATTCCTCTACAGATTGGTGCGCGAGATATGGTTTTCCCACTACTTAATATGCTATCTTTTTGGATTGCAGCAGCTTCTGCATTAATTCTTGTGGCATCTTTATGTTTACCATTAGGTGCAGCAGCAGGTGGTTGGACTTCATACCCAACGTTATCAACACTGATAGGATCACCAGGTGCAGGTCAAACTCTTTGGTCTTTAGCGCTTTTCCTACTGGGTGTTTCTTCAACAATGGGTGCTGTTAACTATATTACTACGGTTATCGTTCTTAGAGCTCCAGGTATGGGATATTTTGATATGCCACTTTCTGTTTGGGGGCTATGGCTTACAGCTATTCTAAACGCGATCTTCCTTCCAGTTCTTGGTGCAGGTCTACTTCTTCTTATTTTTGACCGTGTATTTGGAACGACATTCTTCCTAGCTGGTGCAGCAGCAACAACTGGGACAGGTGATCCAATTCTTTACCAACACGTTTTTTGGATCTTTGGTCACCCTGAAGTTTATATTCTTATTCTTCCTGCTTGGGGGATTGTATCTGATTTACTTTCTTTCTTTGCAAGAAAACCAGCATTTGGTGCGAAAGCAACTGCGCTTTCAATGACTTCAATTACAATTCTTTCAACGCTTGTATATGGTCACCATATGTATACGACTCAAATGAGTCCACTTTTAACTCAAACGTTTATGACTCTTACAATGACGATCTCGATTCCATCAGCAATTTTCTTTGCTAACTGGTTAGGAACAATCTGGAAAGGGTCAATTAGATTTGATACACCAATGATTTTCTCTCTAGGTGTTGTATTCGTATTTGGTCTTGGTGGTTTAACTGGTCTATATCTAGCTACAGTTACAACTGACCTTTACCTTCACGATACTTACTTCGTTGTAGGTCACTTCCATTACACTATGGCCGCTTCAGTTCTACTTGGTGGTTACGCTGCTATTTATTTCTGGATGCCAAAGATGTTTGGTAAATTCCTAAATGAATTCTGGGGTAAGGTACACTTTTGGATCACAATGATTGGTCTAAATGGTGTTTTCATGGGAATGATGATTGTTGGTTACGCTGGAATGCACAGACGTCTATACAATCCATTCGTATATGAATTCATGGAAAAAATGATTCCTATTAATACATTTATTACTTACTCAGCTCTACTTATGGGGCTTGGGCAGATTCCATTTGTTATTAATTTTGTGTACACAATTTTCTTTAAGAAAGAAAAAGAGCCAGTACCTAATAACCCATGGAATGTAGGTACACTTGAGTGGACTATCCCATCACCATCACCGGTTTATAACTTCAAGGAAATTCCTGTTGTTAAATGTGGGCCACACGAGCTAGGAAACCCTAATCTTCCAGAAGGTAAGGATTTCCAATACCAAACTGAAGAAATAGTTGAGGCATAATTAGAATGAGCCAGGTTATGACGAGTAAAGACATTGAGGCAAGAAAACTAACATCATCAATTGCGATGATCGTTATCCTTGTTTCTTTTACGATGCTCTTTGCTTCGATGTTACTTGGCTATTCTGTATATCGCTTTACTGTTGATGTATGGCCACCAATGGGAATGCCGAGAATCCCTCTGACAATTCCAATGGTGAGTACGTTTATAATTGCGTTAAGTTCTGCAACTCTTGTTCTTTTTGAGTCTTCTTTTGAAAAAAAGAACCTTAAGGCCATGAGAGCTTACTTTAGTTTAACGTTCTTATTAGGACTTGGGTTTATGTTTGTACAGTTACAACTATGGAACTCAATGGCCGCAATGGGATTGCACGCCTCAGGCGGTGTCTTTC
The DNA here is from genome assembly GCF_048381875.1 of Halobacteriovorax sp. Lineage (NCBI taxonomy): Bacteria > Pseudomonadati > Bdellovibrionota > Bacteriovoracia > Bacteriovoracales > Halobacteriovoraceae > Halobacteriovorax > Halobacteriovorax sp. The sequence continues at coordinate 211,224 of NZ_JBLXBP010000004.1, forward strand.
CTTCATTATTTTATGCATTAACTTGGACACATGCTGCGCATATTGTTGCAGGTTTAATTGCATTATTATTTCTACTTCCTGTAGCTGCAAAAGGTTACAGTGTTGAGAAAATAACTTGGGTACAGAATGTATCTAAGTTTTGGCACTTTCTTGGTGTCGTATGGTTAGTAATGTTTATCGTTATGTTTGTATTTTAAGAGGATAGCTATGAAGAAAATGGCATTAACTTTAACAGCAATGTTTACAATTTTATCTTTGGTTTCATGCCAGGAAAACCATTTTAAAGAAGATAAAGTATTCGCAGGTGGTCTCTATGTTAAGAGTGAAGTTCTTAATAGAGGGAAACAAATTTATACTGAGTACTGTATGGCCTGTCACGGTGTTAACGGTGATGGAAAAGGTGTTGCAGCTAAGTCAATGAAAGTTCCACCGCGTGACTTTACAAAAGGTGTCTTTAAATTTGGTCTTGTTCCATCAGGAGAACTTCCACATGATAAACATCTTTATACAATCCTTGAAAAAGGACTACATGGAACAGCAATGCTTCCTTGGGACCTTACAAAAGATCAAATGTTTGAAGTAGTTCAATACATCAAGACATTTGCTCCAGATGTTTGGGAAGGTAAAGATAAGAAGCTTGGTGAGCAAGTTATTTTAACTAAAAATCCATATGGTGTAGCTCACTTAGAAGCTGCCATTGAGGAAGGTAAGAAAGTATATCACGCCGATGCAATGTGCTGGTCTTGTCACAGAGCTTATGTTCCAAAAGAGGAGCTAGCAGAGCTTACTGGAATGGGGGAAGATGACTTCACTGAACTTGACTACCAAGTTAAGCTTCAAGAAACGGAATGGGGATTTAAATCACTTCCACCTGAATTCACTTGGAACTCAATTCGTTCAGCAGATACTGTTGAAGAAATCGCTCTACGTTTAGCTGCTGGTGTTGGTGGTACAGCAATGGCCGCTTGGAAGGGAACAATAACTGATGATCAAATTTGGGCAGTTGCTCATTACGTTCATTACTTAAAGAGTTTAAAGAATACAGATGCTCGTAAAGAGTTAATGGATCGTATTAAAAACCAATAACAAAAAAAGAGAATCGATAAGATGGCAACTCTAGGTATAAAAAGATCAAATAACTTATTCGAAGTGCTTATTTCAAAGAAAGCATTTTGGTTAGTATTTGTTCTTTATTTCTTCTCTGTTCCGGTTATTAAGTCGGTAACAAGAGAGTTACCACAAGAGCTGCCTGTCTTAAAGAAGCTTCCAGACTATTCACTTGTGAATAGTTTTGGAAAAACATTTGGTTCGAAAGAACTTGCAGGTCGTGTTTATATTGCAAACTTTATTTTTACAACATGTCCTTCAAGTTGCTTGAGATTAACAGCTGAAATGCAAAAGATTCAAAAAAGAGTAAGAGGACTGGGACAAAAAGTTGCTCTTGTTTCTTTTACTGTTGATCCAGATACTGACAAACCAAAAACTCTTTTTAAATATGCAAGAAAACATCAAGCGAATCCTTATGTTTGGACATTCTTAACTGGTGAAACTAAAGACCTTCAAGCTACAATTATTGATGGCTTCGGAGTTGCCATGGGTGAGATGGAAGAAGTTAAAGGAAATGTTAACGGTGAAACTGTTACAATGTTTGATATTGCACACTCTGAGAAGTTAGTTCTAGTTGATGGAACAGGAAACGTCAGAGGTTATTATGATTCAACAAAGAAAGACATTAATAAATTAATGATCGATGTTGGCTTACTAGTAAATAGAAAAGAATATTCAAAAAACTAATATAAAAATGGAGAATAAAATGGCCGAAGGTGCACATCATTCACATAAGAAACTTTATATCTTTATTTTCTTCGTACTTGCGTTTCTAACTGCTGTAGAACTTATCATTCCTGGTATGACTAATATTGCAAAGATCTACCGCGACTCTGCTTTAATTCTTCTAGCATTAGGAAAAGCATTTCTTGTTGCTTATTACTTCATGCACTTAAACGAAGAAACAAAGTGGACTCGTTTTATCGCAGCTATTCCAATTTCAGCTGGTGTATATGCGACAGTACTTATTTTAGAATCAATGTTTAGATAGGACAAAAAGGAGTTTGTATGTCTGAAAATACAAATACGAATACAACGACTGAAACACAAGCAAGTAAGAAAGAACCATTACCAGTAAAAGATGGCCAATTCACTGCAAAGACTACTTGGATTATTGGTTTTTTAATCCTTATGCTATTAGTTCTAAAAACCTTCATCTACACAAAAGATAAAAAGAGACATGGAAAATAATAAAAAAGCCTACTAAACAGTAGGCTTTTTTTATGCACAAATTTTTTTTTAAAAACTTTACTCTATATATTCAATACTAATTATCTTATCGCCCTTTCTGACTTTATCTAAAACATCTAATCCATCAACAACTTGTCCAAATACAGTATACTTTTTATCTAAGTGTGGAAGTGCTGTTAAAGCAATGTAGAACTGCGAGTCTGCACTATTTTCATCTGTTAAAGTACGTGCCATGGCCATTGTTCCTTTAACATGACTTAATTTATTAAATTCTGCTTGTAACTTTTGACCGGAACCCCCTGTACCAGTACCTGTAGGGTCACCTGTTTGTATAACAAAGTCAGGCACAACACGATGAAAAGATAAACCATCATAAAAACCACTTTGAATAAGTTGAATAATGCGTGCAACGGTATTAGGAGCCACTTTCGGGTAGAATTTAAAGGTGATTACACCATGAGAAGTCTTAATAATACCTTCAGATTCAGATAATCCAGTACGATCAACTTTTATTTTAAAGACATCGACCTTTTTGTCCGATGTATTTTCTTGCGGGTTTTGCTCTGTATTTTTAGTACAACCTAAAATAAAGCATAGAAATAGTGTTATTCTTACAAACTTTGCAATAGTCATTATTGAGAAACTCCTTGTATATATGAAATTATGATAGGGAATAAAAAAAAATGCAAAAAAAAGTTAAAAAAAAGAAAAAAGTGTATTGACATATAAAACGAGAAGACATAAATTACGTTTCACCTTGAGAGATGAACGACAAACATCACTGCAAAACAGTTGATGCGAAATCTTGTGGGCGTGTAGCTCAGTTGGGAGAGCACCTGCTTTGCACGCAGGGGGTCGCAGGTTCGACTCCTGTCATGTCCACCATTTATTTCAAGAGGCTCTTTAACATTTGAATATAGTATAAAAGATTTGCTGCTTCGGTAGCAATCAAGATGAGAAGAAATCCAAAAAAAGTTTTAAACGGTTTTTGAAAGATCTGACGTAACTGAATCATTGAAGTTACTTCAATCAGTCAGATGCC
>NZ_JBLXBP010000005.1:0-127789 GCF_048381875.1 Halobacteriovorax sp.
TCAGATCTTTCAAAAACCGTTTAAAACTTTTTTTGGATTTCTTCTCATCTTGATTGCTACCGAAGCAGCAAATCTTTAATACTTTATTTGAATGTTAAAGAGCTGTCCGAGACTACATGTTCATGTTCAACATGTAAAGCCTTTTTTTAACAATGTGAAAAAAAGTTATCAGCGTTGTTTTCCAACGTTTGTTTTTTTTCGTTTGTTGTTTGGAACGAGATGCATATTATGAAACCGTACCTGGTCCGTCAATACTTTTTTTAAGTTTTTTTCATTTTTTTTTATCTTAATTTCAATAACAATATTAATTACTTACGATTATTAGAGTGTACTTAACTTGGATAGTAGCTTAACCTACTGACAAACCTGTAACATACTGAAAACTCGAAAAGTCGAGATATGTAAAAAATGCATAAAAAAAGGCCACTCTGTGAGTGGCCTTTTATAATCGGTAGAAATCTAAAATCTTTAACTATTTTTTTAGTGGAAAACCATTTTTTTCGAGAGTTTCAACGATCTTATTACTTGCTTCAGTAATAAATTCTCCAGATAAAGTGCTATTTGGATCCAAGAACTCACTTCTTAATGTTACTGACTTCATATTATCGTGCTTATAAATGTCTGCAATAGTTGTAGAAGTTAATTCTTTAATCTTAAGCTTAGATAAACTCTTTAAGATATCACCTACAGCGACTTCTTCACTTACTTCAACTGTACAGTCAAAAGTAGAACCAGGGAATTTTGCTAGCGGTTGATACTTTACTTTATCTTTTTGTGGACGCGATTCAAAAGCACTCATATTAACAAGAGCAATAGAAACATTACCTTTAATCTTAAATTGTTTTAGTACTAGAGGATGTACAGAGAAGATTACACCATCCATCTTTCCTTGAATTCTTAAGTTATAAAACTCGTAAGGATGAATACCATTCCAATCTTCATCAACTGCATTACTTTTAAACTTAGGGTTACGATCATTTAATTGATAATTAATATTAACACTATCAAGTAAGCGAGTTGTATCGTTTAAGAGATCCATGAACGGAGTTGCTTCTTTATCAAAATAAAGTGCTCCATACACACTCTCTTCTTTAACAAAGTCTTTATCATTTGCATGATACGTACGACCAATCTCAAAGAATTTGAATGCACTAGAGTTCTTAGCATTGGTCGCAGCTGCTTCTAAGAAACTTGGGACTAATGACTCTCGCATAAGTGCAGCGTCTTTAGAAAGGGCATTAATGAGCTCTAAACCACCTTTGTGATCATACATTGCTTTCTTTAAAAGTTTTGGTCCAATCATAGGATATGTCATGACTTCAAAAGCACTTGCATGGTTAACCATAAAGTTTTTCATGCTACGATGAAGTTTCTGTGCTGGTGAGAGCTTTACTGGAGAGATATCAAGTTTTGGAGAAGTCGGAGCAATATTATCAAAGCCGATAACACGTCCAACTTCTTCTACAAGACATGATCCTGTTTCAATATCTTTCGTAGCTCGATAACTTGGAATATGTGCAATAAACTTGTCTGCACTTCCCTCAATTTGAATATCTAAGCTTGTAAAGATTCTCTTCATTTCATCAAAAGAAACTTCTTTACCAAGTGCCTTATTAATTTTTGCAGCACTTGATTCAATTGATACTGGTTTAATCTCTGAAAGATTAGGGCCATCATATTGAATATCACCAATAACTTTAGCTTCAGGGTTTTCTTTTAGGATATATTCTAGAGTTCTTAGTAGTGTTCTCTCTAGCATTAAAGAATCAAGAGTTTTTTCATAACGAGATGAAGAGTCTGTACGAAGACCTAAACGCGTTGATGTTTTTCTAACTTCAGCAGCTTTCCAATTAGCAACTTCAATGAAAATCTTAGAAGTATTTTCATCAACTCCACTATTAAGCCCGCCCATAATACCTGCAAGAACAAGAGGCTTATCACTATCACCAATTACAGTATCTCCTGCAACAAGCTTGCGTTTTTCTTCATCAAGAGTTGTAAATTCAGTTTCATCTTTTAGAGAACTGATTACAACAGTATCACCACTAATCTTTTCACGATCAAAGATATGTAGAGGAATCCCTAGCTCAAGCATAACGTAATTAGAGATATCAACGATATTATTAATAGGACGAAGGCCAACAGCTTGAAGGCGTTTCTTCATCCATAGAGGAGACTCTCCTACTTTTACGTTATCGACACTAAGGCCAAAGTAACCAAGACAACTTGTCCCTTCTTCAACTTTAATTTTCATTGGAGCTGCATCACTAGAGAACTTAGACTTCAAGTCCTTTGACCAAGCTTCATTAAATGGGTTTTGTAACTCATTTTCAAAAATCGTTGCAAATTCACGAGCAATACCAAAATGCCCCCAAAGATCTGGTCTGTGAGTTAAAGACTTATTATCTACATCTAAAAGAACATCTTTCTTTTCGTTATAAAGCTCAAGCATATTCTTACCAAGCTCTGGGTTATCAAAAACCTTATCAAGTTCAATGATCCCTGCAGAGTCTTCAGCGAAACCAAGCTCTTCTTCAGAACAAAGCATTCCTTCAGATAAAACGCCACGAATCTTCTTTGGCTCAAGAGTTAATCCATTTGGTAATGTAATTCCCAATGGAGCATATGCAGTACGCATTCCAACGCGAACGTTTGCAGCACCACAAACAACTTGAAACTTATCCTTTCCATTTGTGAATGTAACAAGATTAAGCTTATCAGCTTCAGGGTGCTTTTCTTTTTCTAATACTTCAACAACAGTAATAGCTTCTAAGTGATCTCCAACAGAGAGAACATCTTCTACTTCTGCTGTGGCCAGAGTAAATTTTGATCCAATTTCATTTGCATCTAAGTCTGGAACTTTTACGAAGTCTTTAATCCAATCGATACTAATTAACATATATATTCCTTAAACCTTTCTAATATTCTTTAAATTGTGAATTAAATCTTAGATCACCTGATTGTAAGTGGCGGATATCATCAATCCCATACTTCATCATTACAAGTCGATCTAAACCAAGACCAAATGCAAATCCATTATATTCTTCAGGATCAATGCCACCTGCTCTTAGAACATTTGGATGAACCATTCCACACGGAAGTAGCTCGACCCAACCAACTTGTTTACAAACAGAGCATCCCTTACCGCTACAAACTTGGCATTTAATATCAAGCTCAAATCCAGGCTCAACAAATGGGAAATAACCTGGACGAAGTCTAACTTCGACGTCTTTTTTGAAGATCTCCGTTAGGATTTCTTTCATGAAGTAGATTAGGTTTGAAACAGAAATATCTTTTCCAACCATCATTCCTTCTAATTGTTGGAAGACCATCTCATGCGAAGCATCTGTTCTTTCACAACGAAATACAGTTCCAGGAGCAATAAAGCGGAATGGAGGCTTGCGAGACTGCATCCCTCTGACCTGAATTGTTGATGTGTGAGTTCTAAGAAGGTGCTTATTACCTTCAGGAGATTTCTCATCTTTAAACCAGAAAGTATCTTGCATATCTCGTGCAGGGTGATCTCCTGGGATATTTAGTGCCTCAAAGTTATAGAATTCTGTTTCAATATGTGGGCCATCAAGGACCTCAAAGCCCATTGATAAGAAAATATCTTCTACTTCTTGCTGAACTAGAGTTCTTGGGTGAAATCCACCATGATTATTATTTTTGGCCTTTACAGCATCTGTAAAAGTAATATCGATCTTATTTTTACTAAGTTTTTCATTTATTTGAGCTAATTCAATATCTGAAAGCTTCTTAGCAACTAATTTCTCAATTTCTTGTTTAATTTCATTTGCTTTTGGTCCAATCTCTTTTCTCTCTTCTGGAGTTGCATCCTTTAGTGATTTAAGGATCTCAGAAACGGCTCCTTTTTTCCCAAGGTAACTCGACTTAAGAGATAATACATCAGCTTGTGCACTAAGAGTTTCAATTTCAGCTTGAAACTTTTCATAAGCCTCATTTAGCTTATCAATCATAATTCCCACCTATTCGACTATTTATAAACATTCAATAATAACCTTGGGAGTTTTTCATGCGGTGTGCGAAAAGGCAAGACGTGGGGTGTTTAAAGTGCCAATAAAAATGAGCGAAACCAGTTAAATTGCTGGATGATTTCGGGATGCTGGTAATCAGGATATGTCCACTCTAATTGATGGTAGCTATTTGCTTTAAACTGATAAGTTAGTTCCGCGTAAACGCCGTCTTTTAGATAGATTCGATGAGAGTATGGTTTACCACTACTTAATAGAACTTGATCAAGAGTTATAAGACCAGGATCAAGATTGAACAATCGGCCACTTGTTTGCTGACGGCCTTTTTCAAGCTCATCACAATACACCTTAATGCTAACAAGCTCTTCACGAGAAATAGGCTTAGGATAGAAAATAAAAGAGCGTGAAAGCTCCTCACCCATCTCCTTACTATAATACTCTTTCATTGGAAAAAAATCGTGTTTAAAAATAATAGGTCGTTCATAACCACTTCCCAAAGTGGCAATGATATCTTCTAAATTACACTTCTTATGATTATAGAGAACGCTAATAAATAGCAATGCATCTGTAGCTGGCCTTAAATCACTCAAGAAATACCTATTTCATCTTTTCTTTAAGAACTTCGTAGTAATTTCTTAGCTCATCTTGAGAAACAGTTGCCGTTCCTACTTTTCCAACAACAACACCAGCACCACAATTGGCAACCCATGCTGCTTCCTCAAGACTGCCTCCTGCTTCTAAACAGGCAACAAGAAGTGAGATCGTCGTATCTCCTGCACCAGAAACATCATAAACTTCGTTTGCAACAGTTGGGATCATATGTAGCTTACCATCACCTTTAGTATCAAGCATTGCCATACCACGTGCTCCAAGAGTGATGATGATTTTTTCTAGCTGCAACTTATCGACTAGAACATCTGCAATTTCTTCAACCTGCATATCCTGCGAGTAACCTAATTGATTTACCATTAACTTGGCCTCAACATGATTTGGTTTAAGAAGAGAAACCCCTTTGTAAAATAATGGAGGTGTAGTGCGACTTGGGTCAACAGCGATTAAACTCTTTGACTCTTTAAATTCATTAACAAGTCTTGAAATAAGACTTTCAGTGAGAACCCCTTTAGAGTAATCCTCTAAGATAAGGGCACCATGGTTTTCTTTTAATTCGTTAATTCGCCCAATTAGTCTCTTTTCAACATCTTCACTAATTGGCTTCTTTGATTCGTAGTCGATACGACATATTTGTTGGTGATCAGTTACAATTCTTTCTTTAAAAACAGTTGGCCTTTCTTCACAACGAACAACTCCCCATGTAGAAAGCCCTGCTTCCTCTAGAAGATCCTCAAGAACATTAGCGTTAAGATCATCACCCATTACTCCACAAAGAGTAGACTCTACTCCCAAGGTCTTTAAGTTTTCTGATACGTTTGCTGAAAGACCAAGCTTTTGCCATTCCTTTTGTACTTCAACTAAAGGAACAGGTGCCTCTGGGGAAATTCGATTAACGACTCCAGATGTATACTTATCGATCCCTACATCTCCAACCACTAAGATCGGTTTGATATTACTAAGGTTAGATACAATTGCATCAAAGCGTTGAGGTGAAATTAATTTTGTCATAGTTATTCCATTATTTATTTAAAACTGATTTTGCTATTTCAATTACTCTATCTTCTTCTAATTTTGCCATACAATCATAATAAGGACACTCTATTCCTAGGCAAGTATCAGGCTCGCCACATACAACATTTGGGGTAATATTTTTAATAAAGCCCTTACCTTTCGCTCCCCAGCGTAAAGAAGATTGGCTCTTGATGGGAGAAAAAATTGCAATTAACGCCACTTCAAGAGCTGCGGCCATCTGAATTGCTCCAGAGCTTGGCCCGATAAATAGTTTAGCGTGTTTTAAGATATTTAGAAAGTTAACAATTCCACCTTTCTTTCCATCAAAGTAAAATATGTTTTTTTCTTCATGATCCACCAGCTCATTCTTTATTGGCGCCACATACTTCATATCTGAAGGTATATGAGAAATAATAAAATTAAATCGGTTAGGATAGATGTTGTTAATTCTTTTGATAAAAGTTGCAAAATTCTTCGCAGGCCAACTTAAAATCCCCTCAGATGCACCCGGATGTATGAAGATAAGCTCTTTACTAGAATCAAGTCCTTGTGCTTCTAATTCTTTATTAAAGTCACTTATATCTGAATCACTTTCTTTAAAATTAAAAAATGGCAGATATTCTTTATCTTGAATTTTTGAATAATTTTCAAGCTCACCAAGTAAGGCCAGATTATAGAAAACTTCATGTCCTTCAACCTCAGAGCGTACTTGTCTAATTGCTCGATTTAAAGTGAAGTTTGATTGCCATCTCTTTAAATGACCTCCGCGAAAAGGTATCTTTTTAAGCCAGGCAACAAAGTTTGGCGTTTGAGAGCCTCCTGTATACAGATAGACATCTGGCTTATATTCATTAAATATTTGCAGAGACTTTTTTACTTTCTTTGGATAGGAGCTTGCTCGATCTAAAATAAAAACCTTATCAACATAAGGATGGTTCTTAAAAAGCACAGCAGAAGTTTTTGACGTTATAAAGGCAACAGTCGCATTTGGGTCCATTTCTTTTATGGCCTGTGCCATTGGCATTGTAAGTATATTTGATCCAATGGCGTCAGTACGACTGATGAGATATTTCACAGATCTATTCCAACCTCTTTTGCACGAGCATGAACGTCTTGTTTTAGAGTTGAGATAACTTTTGAGATATCCATCTCGCTAGTATCAACAAGTGTTGCATCATCTGCTTTAACAAGAGGAGCAACTTCTCGACCCATATCTTTTTCATCTCGTTTTTTAACATCTTTTATAAGTTGTTCTAGATCGATATCGCTTTGACCTTTCTCTATTAGTTGGTCGTATCTTCTTTGTGCTCTAATATCTATTGAAGCTGTAACAAAGAACTTAATAAAAGCATCTGGAAACACAATTGTACCGATATCTCGGCCTTCCATGACACACACTTTTTCCTTAGCTATTGATCTTTGGAAATCAAGAAGCATAGTTCTTACGACAGGAATTTGTGAAATAATAGAAGCAAGCTTTGATACGTGGTGCTCACGTATTCTTTGACTTAAGTCCTTACCATCGACTTTTACAAGAGCATCAGCTTGTCCGTACTCGAGTTTGATTTCTTTTAAGAATTTTTCTACTGCTTGGTGATCATGAAGATCAACATCGGCATCATGGGCAGCTAAGCCTATCGCTCTAAACATCGCTCCAGTGTCGATATAGAGAATCCCCAATTCCTTGGCCAATAGTTTTGCAACAGTTGATTTACCACTTCCACTTGGGCCATCAATGGCAATAACTGATGAATATGTCATACAACTTCCTTATCCTGTGAATTATAAGGAATGAATATAGCAATTTTTGAAAACTATTTGAAGTTGAAAAGATGACTCGATGCAGTCGTTAGTTTTTCGCAAGGCGTGAGTTTTTCATATCTTTACTAGCTAGCTTTAGTTCTTCCTTAGTTGGAACAATATCAAGACCTAAATAGTAATTAATGTCAAAAGTATGATTTTTAACGTGAATTATACTCTCGTGACCATATTCACGTGATTTTTCTCTTAGCGAGTCAACAGCTGCTAGCAATTTCTTGTAATTCTTCTTTACCTTATCGTAATAGACATTCTTGATTCCTACTGGACGATTATAACGAAGACTACGACGAACAAAGCCTGGTCCCATATTATATGCAACAGTTGCATAACGATAAAGACCAAATCTCTTATAAAGACGACTTAAATAATATACGCCTAGCTCCATATTCACATGTGGAACTCGTAAGATTTGAATAATATCTTCTTTATTTAGTGATCTTTTAAGAAGCTTATGAAGAAATACTCCTGTCTTTGGCATAATCTGCATTAAACCTTGTGCCTTTACATAACTTTGGGCCTTCGGATTAAAATGACTTTCTGTCCATGCAATTGAAATTACCCAAAGAGGATCAAGTTGTCTTTGTTCAGCAAAGTGTAGAAGTGAAGAAATATACTTCTTAGCTCTTTTATCTATTGGATGTTCCATATGATCGATAAGAGCGTCTTCAAGAGTCTTTTTATCGATTGAAGAAAGGTATCCTAAATGAAGTCTTTTAAAGAATGGGTTTGTATCCTTAAAATTATAAGTATTATAAGGAGTGAAGGCTTTCCCCTCAGAAGAGATTCCTGCAAGTAGACCTAGATCACGAAAATTTTTCGTAGCTGGGGTCCAAAAGAAGTCAAAAGAAATCACGGCCGTCACTGCACACAGACCTAAAATAAACAAAGATCTTACATTCATGCAGTAAGCACTAAAATGTTCAAGATGTGAGTTATATCGCTCACTCGAAGCTTTCATAACGGGCTTTTTACCCCCGTTGAACGCTCTCGTCTAGTTAAAATAAACTTATAACGCACTACTATAGTAGTATTTACAAAAAATATTCATTTAATTACAGGATATTAAGAGGTTATCCTTTAAATTTCATATATTTCACGCATAATAGATATATAAATTTTTAGGAGTTGAAATGACAGATATTGGATTTAATCGATTAAAGGATGAAGAATCAACATATTTAAAACAGCATAAGGACAACCCAGTCCACTGGTATGCTTGGGGACCAGAGGCCCTAACAAAAGCAAAGGAAGATAATAAACCAATCTTTCTATCAATTGGTTATAGCTCATGTCATTGGTGTCATGTCATGGCAGAAGAGTCATTTTGTGATGAGGAAACAGCAAAGTATCTAAATGAGCATTTCATCAATATCAAAGTTGATCGTGAAGAGCATCCAGATATCGACAATTATTATCAACAAGCATGTCAATTATTTACAAACGGTGGTGGCTGGCCATTAAGCGCGTTTCTTATGCCTAACTTAAGGCCATACTTTGTTGGAACTTACTTTCCTAAAGAAGCAAAAGGAAAATCAACTGCATTTAAAGATGTTCTAAAAGAACTTGTTAGGGCCTATAACGAAGAGGTTGAAACAGTTACTGAGAATTCGAATAAAGCTTTTGAGGCAATTGAAAAAGGCTTCATCTCTCCAGAGAAGGTAGACTTCCAGGGACACTTCCCTCACCCAAATTCAGTAATGGATGTTCTTGAGCAATTTAAAGATAATGAAAACGGCGGTTTTGGAGAGGCTCCAAAATTTCCACAACTAGCTTTCTATGAATGGGCCATTGAGCAAATGCTTGAAGGTGTTGTTAAGAAAGAACATGGTGAGCATATAATAAAATCCATTGAAAGAATGCTTATGGGTGGTATCTACGACCAAGTTCGAGGTGGAATGCATCGCTATAGTACAGATAATAACTGGACTGTACCTCACTTTGAAAAGATGCTCTATGACCAAGCTGGTCTTTTAAAGCTTCTTGCAAAAACAAGTATGCTCTACCCATCACCTTTAATCTTTGATGGTATCTTTAATACGCTTGAGTACTTAAAAGCAGAAATGCTTAACGAAGAAGAAAACTTTTTCTTCTCTGCCCAAGATGCTGACAGTGAAGGAGTCGAAGGACTATATTTCACATATACTCAACAAGAGTTTGAAGATGCACTAGGACGATTCGATACAGAAGATGAAGCCCTTACTAAGAATATGGACAAATTAAAAGAATGGTTTGGCGTAACAGAAAAAGGAAACTTTGATTCTGGCTTAAATGTTTTAACTATTAATAACGAAAAGGCTCAAGAAATTTTCACACCTGAGTCTTGGGACTTAATTAGAAATGCTAAAAAAGCATTATTAAATGAAAGAAAACTACGTATTCCTCCTATGACAGATAATAAAGGGATCGCAAGTTGGAACTTTCATATGATCTCTGCACTTTCAGATGTAATGCAATTTACTCAAATTCCAGCAATAAGAAGTGCAGCAAGTACTCTATTTAATCGTATCGTAGAAGGAACATATAAGAAGTTTCTTGAAACAACACCAAAAGGAATGCGACTAAGACATACAACAACACGTCCAGTTGGAGTTTCACTACTAGAAGACTACGTATTCTTTGCTGAAGCACAATTAAGAATCTATGAGCTTAGTGGGAATCCTGTATTTAAAGAAAACCTAAAAGATACTCTAGGTTTTATTATAAAAGACTTCTTAGTAGATGGACGTCTAAAGTCACGAGCAATAAGAGATCAAGATGCGGAACTTTATCCAAATCAAGACTTCACAAGTTTTGATCAATCATTCCGCTCACCTGTTAGCACACTTATTCAACTTGTAAGAAGATCAAGTGTACTATTTGGTGAAGTCGATATGCTTGAAGATATCAAAGAGCTTATGGAAAATGTAACTCACGATGTACTAAAAAACCCAGCGGGATCAGGAGAAGGTCTAAGAGCACTTTCATATCCAGCAAATGCTTATAAGGTAATTAAATGTCCAAAAGCATGGCTCACAAATCAAGAGTTTGCAGGTTTTATCTGCTACTTCCTTCCACGTTTTGTTTTCGACTTCCACGAAGACAAAGGTGAAAGATGGGAAATTTGCGGAACAAATGAATGTGAGATGACTGGTGAAGGACTAGATCACTTCATTGAAACCTTAAAGCCAAACCAACCACAGGCAACAGATGAGTAGTACACACGAAAGGCCGTTGGCCGAAAAAACGATTATAGACTTTTCACATCGCCTACCAGGGCCACTTGCAGGGAAATTACTTGCAGGCCTTGGAGCTGATGTAATCAAGATAGAAGATGCTAAATTTAAGGACCCGTTTATCTATGGCCTATTTGCAGAAATGGATAATTCTTTTCCTAAGTGGTACGAAGAATTGAATGCAAATAAAACGATTCTAAGACTAGACTTCAATAATGAGGCTGCACAAGAGCAAATTAGAGAAACAATCTTTAAGGCCGATGCCATAATTATGGGGATTCCAAAAAAGATTCAACAAAAACTTGGTATCACAATTGAAGACATACAAAAGAATGTAAAACAAAGTTTTGCAGCAGTGATTCCACTTGCCTCAAAAGAGGCCATGAGTCACATGCATGACCTTAATGCACTGGCCATGACTGGCCTACTAAGTCTTCATCTAAGAAATATTAATTCTGTTGAAGATGTTGCCCCACCGTTCTTACCTCTTGCAGGTATTAACTTTGGACAAAAAATGGCATTTGATCTTCTTGGAGCAATGTATAAGTCTAAAGAATCAAATAAAGTTGAAACAATAAACTCATATCTTTATGAATCAACTCAAGAAGTATTTGATGCATTTTGGCCGAAAGATATTAGAGATACAGATCACAAGTTTCTCCATAATGGACTCTACCCTTGTTACAATATCTACCAAACAAAAGATTCACACTTTGTCGTTATGGCATGTGTAGAAGATAGATTTTGGCAATCATTTAGAGAAGCATTTTCATTTGAAGCAAGTGATGAAGATCGTTTTAAGACTGATGGGTCAATTCATAAAAGGCTTAAAGACCTTTTCGGTGAGATGACTTCCCAACAAGTCAAAGAAAAGCTGGGAAGCCTTGATATCTGTATTAACCTAATAAAGTAATACTTATAGCAAATAATGCCACGATAATGACGCCGGTACCAAACATTCGATAGATTGTTGAGCCGGCCGACTTTCTAAGTCCAATAAAATGTGAAATTCTCGATAATACCAGACCACCTAAAAGAAAGTGAATCGCCATCAGATTAATTGCATTCTTTTGAATAGCAAAATAAGTAAGCATAAGAATAAATGGAACATATTCATTATAATTTCCATGAATTCGAACTGCTTTAGTCATATGCTCATTCTTACCATGCCCAAGACCTACACGATGCTTCCATCTCATTCGAATGACGTAGAAAGTTAGTAATAAGTAAATAAGACCAAGTACACCGCAGTAGCGGTAAAAGATTTGTAATTCCATATCAACTCCCTCTAATAAATATGTGACGACTAAAACGATGTAGAAGAAATCAATGAGTCTTCCAAACTCTCATCTCTTAAGCCTTGATAAAAGCGTTTTGTAATATCGGTCGTGAAATCTTTTTCGTATTTTGTTTCTAAAACATAGGCCTTAACAGTAATTTTTAAGCCTACTATTTCTTCAAATTTTTCACTCGATGTAATAATCTTAACAGGCTTATTTAGATAAGCAAAACGACTAGTTCTCGTTACTTCATCTAAAATTGGTAAAACCTGATTCAAATCAACATTGTTTTTAAAGTAATAATCACTACAGACCATCATATCTCTTTCACCAGAGTTAGCAGAAGAGACATTTTCACTTAGAAATAAATTATTTGGGATTGTAACAACAGAGTCTTCTAGTGTTCGTATTCTTACAGATCTGAGACCAATCCTAATAATATCGCCATAATTATCTCGAAAGCTAATACGATCCCCCACCTGAAACGGGCGATCAAAAATGAGAATAATCCCTGCAATAATTGAAGAAACTAAGTCCTTTAGAGAGAAACCTATCGCAACCGCTCCAGAGCCCATAATGGCATAAACCATTTCTTTAGAAGGATTAATAGCAACATAGAGAATCCATAAGCTTCCTACGATATAAGTGATATGAGTCGCAATTGTATTAAATTGAAGAATCGATAAGCGATAAGAAGGTATCTTTATAGCTAAGTATTCAAGTGCCCAGTTTAAGGTCTTTGCAAATAAATAAAGAAATAAAAACCCAAAGAAAATACTCAATATGACTTCAGAACTAATCGAACTAAATAAGCTTGCTACTTTCTCACTAGATTGAATTGTATCCTTAAGCGCTTTATTCATAGATAAAGTTCCTTTTCTTTAAAATCTTCTTTAATTCGTATAACCAATCCTTCCTGATAAGATAGCTATTATCTTCTTTATCCTTATCAATAATGCCTTTATTAAGACCATTTTTTAGAACAAAGTTAACAACCTTTTCACTAAGATCAGTTGTTGCTGATATCTGATCGATATTTAATCTTTCATGCGAAAGTATTGCAGAAAGGACAAAGAGAGACTCATCTGTTAAACTCTCTATCTCATGTATTGGTTTCTTACTTGGAAGGTGTAATTCGATACTCTTATCATCGATACTCAATATTGATTTCAACCACGTATTAATCGCGGCCTGAGGATTACCACCAGTTTGTTTTCCTAAAATTCTAAAGTATATATCAAGTGCATTTTCAATGCTTCGATCAGCACCAAAATGGCACATAACTTCAAATAATTCCGGCTGAAAACGTATCTCTAACTCGCTTTTTTCATGACGTTTAATAATGAGATTTTTAAGCTCTTCTTTATCCCATGGTCTAATGAAAACGGAGTCTGCAGAAAGTTCATATTTATTATAAATATGCTTGATAAGATTTAAAGAATTAGCATTCCAAATCGTCAGCCAAAACACATTCTTTGAACTACTATTTATAATATTAAAAAGCGCATCAAAGGCCTTAAACCCATTAAGCTTTGACAAGAAGAGATTATGAGCGGAGTTTACAATAACAAATTTCTTCTCATCCTCATCCCCATTACCTACAAATTGTTCGAGTCTTTTATGTAGAATACTCCCTTCAGTAATCTTTTCATGAATATTTATTTTAAAAGAATTCACTGAAGAGTAACGTTTTAGAATCTTATTTAAGATATGATTCTTACCACTTCCCGCACCTCCAGAGAAGGCCAGGTGGTAAGAAGGATTAACACCATTTAACCATTCATCAATGCGATCATAGGCCATTGCGGCAGGATCGGGTTTACGAACGATTTGAACATCTTCTTCATTTTCAAAACAAGCTTTATAATCTTCAGGAATATCAATTTCATTAAAGCTATCTTGTCTAAAGTTTTCAAGGTGCTGCTCGAGGAGTCCTGATAATATATTACGACTCCAATCTCTAGTGTTATTAGCAAGTAAAATAACGAGGTAAAGAGAATATAAAAGCGTATAAATGTAAAAGACTAGAGGCAGTACATAATGAATTACAAACTTCGGAATATGCTTTGCTCCAATTGATATGGAAGAAGGGATAATCTTTGCAAGTATGATGTCTGCATACTTTTCATAATCCAGTAAAATTTTTGTATAAATAATAAAGAAAATTATACTTATAATATTATGCCCAAGAAAAGTTGAGAATAAATTATACAATACGATATATATTAGTGTTGTAAGTGTAATTATATATCTTAATTTCTTACTATCTTTTACAAAGTCTTTATTACTTCTTTTAAAATAGACTCTAAAGTTTAAATTTAGAAAACTATGTAGGTAGCCAATATTTATATAGAGAATGTAGACGAGTAGAAAATTTCCAAAAATATGCATGGCCAGAAGATAATCAGCACGATTAAATTTCTCTAAATAGCCATTGAAAATATCAAGACATAAAAAGATAATGATGTAATACGAATTGAAATCAATAAATCGATATAAGCTAGAACGTGCTCGATCCAATTCGTCTAATTCTCTAAGTCGATACTTTCGATATCCTAAAGTGATAATCCTAAGACCAATTATTCCACATACGAAGATAATAAAGGCCTTTAAGGGCGTTGATATAATAAAATGATCAACACGACTGATTATTAATTGCGACTCCTCCTTAAACATAAGAAAGAGTTTCTCTAAAAATTGTTGAACTTGTTTGATGCTAAATGACATGTGTTTATTATAACCAAGCACCTAATTCCTTAATATATGGGTATAATTGCCTATAATATGTAAAATACCGACTATCATAACAACTTAACTTGTTCTTAATTAGGTCTTTATTGTGACATAACCTCAAATATCTGTTATAAAGACAGACTATGATAGTAAAAAGAATCCATTTAAAAGATACTTACGGGATTAGGAAGAAGGTTCTTGGAATTGAGAACGTTGAATCTAGTTATCTATTTGAAGGTGATACTGAGTCGGGAACTTTCCACTTAGGAGCTTTTATAGAAAATAACCTCGTATCTGTAGCCTCTTTTTACTTTAATAGAAACAGTAAGTTTAATATTGATAATCAATATCAACTTCAGGGAATGGCAACTCTTGAAGACTTCAGAAAACAAGGCCTCTCACGAGAGCTTTTAAATGTAGCGTTTCCAATAATAAAACAGAACTTTTGTAATCTTGTATGGTGTAATGCAAGAATTGAAGCAGCTCCTTTCTACCAGAAGCTTGGTTTTGAAATAAGTGGAGACGAATTTGATGTTGAGAATATAGGAAAACATATTCTCATGTATCGTGAGATCAATTAATCCACAGAGTCACAAAAATTATCAATTCTTGATTTTAACATAACTTCATATTGCTCACTAAAACATTGTTTTTGGTTTTGAAACTTCTTGATTATAAGACAACTCATTTGAGGTCTTTGAGCACAATTTCTAATAGTGTCATTATTAACACATGCGAAATGGCGACGAGAACACAAGTAAATGAGATGAGGGCCCTTATTTAGTCCATTACCAATTGAAGACTCTGTTTGAAAACGACGAAATTCATCCGCTTCGCGCTGTTCTTTGAGTTTTTGACGAGTAAAGTCCTCAAGCGGAGTCAGTGTATCCTGTGCTTTAACATCACTAGATATAGTAAAGAGCATAGTCATTATGATCGAAAAAATAAGGAAAATAGGCTTTATTTTGTTATCCATTGATTTATTATCCGCTTCTACTTAAAGCTTTTAAGGCCAACTTTTAAAAAATTTACTATAATAATATAATACGATAATATCATAAATATAAAAAATAGCGATAAAGTACGATTGGTGAAATGCAAATGGAAACGAATACAATTTTAACAAAACTTACAGATATTCTTGAATCTTCAATTAAATTAGCCTACCCAGATGCGCAATTTAATAGAAAAGATATTTACGATTCAATAGGCCAAGCTCCTAATATTGAGATGGCCCATTACGCATTCCCAACATTTCGTTTTGCGAAGGCCATTAAACAAGGACCACCACAAATAGCAGGTGCAATCTTAGATAAAATCCAAGAACAAGAGACATCAAAGCTAATAAAAGATGTTAAAGCACAAGGCCCATACCTAAACTTCACTCTTAGTGCAGATGCATATTTTGAAAACTTAATTAGTGAAGTTAGAAGTGGAAACTTTTTCACAAAGAAGCTTACCTCTAATGAGCCTAAGACTATGATTGAGTACTCTCAGCCAAATACTCATAAAGAGCTCCATGTGGGACATATGAGAAACCTATGTTTAGGTAATGCCTTGGTTAGAATTAAAGAATACTGTGATGTGGATGTTCACCCTGTGACTTATCCAGGAGACTCTGGAACTCACGTTGCAAAATGTCTATGGTACTTAAAATACCACAATCAAGACACGATCCCAGAAACTAATAAGGGAGAATGGCTAGGAAGAATCTATACACTTGCAAATACAAAGCTAGAAGACGAGCTTGGAAGTGATAAAGAAGATGATAATAGAGCTAAGCTTACAGAGATCTTAAAGCAGCTTCATAGTGAAAGCGGTGAATTCTATGATCTTTGGCAAGAGACACGACAGTGGTCTATTGATCTAATGAAAAAAACTTATGAATGGGCAGACGTTGAGTTTGAACGCTGGTTTTTTGAATCAGAGATGGATGCTCCATCACTTAAGATTTGTGAAGACTATTACAAAGATGGAACATTTATTAAAGATGATGGCGCTATTGGAATGGATCTAAGTGACGATAAATTAGGATTTTGTATTCTGATTAAATCAGATGGAACAGGCCTTTATTCAACAAAAGACGTGGCCCTAGCTATTAAGAAGTTTGAAGAATTTGGTGTGGAAAAAAATATCTACATTGTCGACTCACGTCAGGCATTTCACTTTAAACAAGTATTTAAAGTTTTAGAAAAAATTGGTTTTGAGCAAGCTAAAGATTGCTATCACCTACCATATGAGATGGTTGAACTTACAGATGGAGCAATGAGCTCACGTAAGGGTAATATCGTTCCTCTAACTGATCTTATTAATAAAATGGAAACTAAGATCAAAGAGGACTACTTAAATAAATATAAAGGCGAATGGGATCAAGCAGAGATTGACGAGACAGCAACTAAAATTGCAAATGGTGCCATCAAGTACGGGATGATCAAAATTGATAATAATCGTAAGATTGTTTTTGATATGAATGAATGGCTCAAACTTGATGGAGATACAGGTCCATACCTTCAGTATGTTTATGCTCGTATCAACTCATTACTTGTAAAACAAGGCTTTGATAAATCTAAAGAATTTAACCTTGCCAATGCTGCAAGCCTAGAAAATATTAAAGAATATGAGCTAATGCAAAAGATTTCATTATTTAATGATGTTGCAATTAAGGCCCATGAGCAAAACAAAACAAGTCTTTTAACAACTTACCTATTTGAGCTTGGAAAGTTATTTAATAGCTTCTATGCAGCCTGTCCTATCGCTTCAAGTGAAGAGAGTCTTAAACAAGCAAGACTTGAACTTGCTTATGCAACAAGTGAAATCATTAAGCATGGACTTGCTATCTTAGGAATCAAAGTACCTGGCCGAATGTAATTAAATTACTTAGAAAAAATCAATAATTGATTATTTGCAGGCATCTTAATATCTTCTTTTAAAAAGACTCCTTTCTTTAAGAAGTTATTACAGATGTCTTCGAAGTTTCTTATTCCACTTTGTGGGTCTCGCTCTTTGAGATGCTTATCAAATTGCTCATTAGACTCCGAAGTGAACTTTCCATGATACTTAAATGGGCCATAAATAAATAGGACAGAATCCTCATCCATGGCAGCCGCTAGATCCTTAATGAAGGTCTTAGCTTCTTTCCAAGACATAATATGCATTGTATTTGCGGTATAATATGCACCATATCCTTTAGGAACTTTATTAAAGCCTGCCTCGTAGACCTCTGGGCCATTTAAGTTCTTAAAGCTTTGCTTATAATAACTTAGGCACTTCTTAAGTGTTTCTTGATTGGCCCTAATTTCAGAAGTTATAAAGTCTACATCACTAAACTTTTCTGCAAAGTAAGCACTGTGCTGACAAGTCAGAGAGCCAACTTCAAAGAACTTAGGCTTTTTGATGCGTTGATTACTACCCTTTTCCAAATAAGGGGCAATAATATTAAAAATTGGTTCTTTATTTCTTTCACATGCTTCAGAAATTGGTAAATCAGTCATGTTAAACATGATACAATAGATTTCGTGAAAAAAAGACTTAAAATTCGATTATCTGAAAATGATATTATATTTGAAGATGATAACTATATGGCCTTAAATAAAAAGGCCGGCTGGCCTGTACACAAAACTCTCGATCCAATGCGAGATAATTGTACAGACGCCCTTAAAAGCTATCTCAAATTCAGAGAGGATGGAAAGTCTCCTTATCTCGTCTTAGTACATAGGCTTGATGTTGAAACAGCAGGTATTCTTCTCTTTGCAAAATCAAAAGAAGCAAATAAGTATCTACAAGAGCTATTTAGCTCTCACCAAGCAGATAAGATTGATAAGAGGTATCTTGCAATTTGCAGTGGTAGGCCAGAAGCTGATGAAGGCACAATAGAGAATTTTATCAAGGCCCAAAGAGAAGGTCGTAAAGAGAAGATGGTGGTTGTTTCCTCTGGCGGAAAGAAGGCCATTACAAATTACTGGGTAAAGGACTTTAAAAACGACTACTCACTTATTGAATTTCAGATTCTAACAGGAAGAAAGCATCAAATTAGACTTCATGCAAAGTCTATTGGTCATCCTATCTTTGGTGATCCAATTTATTCAAATTCAAAAGAACAAGATGGACAAAGGTTATGTGCTTATAAGTTGAGCTTCTTTGATAAGTTCTCAAATCAGATGATTAATTTAGAAATTAAGCCAGCGTTTGATCTTGATAATTTTAGAACAAAAATTAGTGATGAATTTAAGTATATTATTTTTAATAAGCCTTATAATGTCCTTTGCCAATTTGGAAAGGATCATAAAGATCAACTAAGCCTTATTGATTACAATCTTCCAAAAGAGCTCTACCCTGTTGGACGACTTGATAAGGATAGCGAAGGACTTTTAATTTTAACTAATGATGGAAAATATAAAGACCGTATGGCAAATGCTAAGAGCAAAGTTGAAAAAACATATTTGGTACAAGTTGATGGTGATATCACCAATGAGGCAATTGAAGAGCTAAAAAAAGGCGTTGTGATTAAAGATAATTACAAGACTAAGCCAGCAAAAGTTAAAAAAATTGAATCAAACCTTGTGAAAGTAGAACAAAGAGATCCACCTGTGCGCTTTCGAAAAAATATTCCAACAAGCTGGATTGAAGTGAGAATTTCAGAAGGAAAGAATCGTCAAGTACGCCGAATGTGTGCGGCAGTTGGCTTTCCGACACTTAGGCTTATTCGTACAGCAATTGGAAATATCAAACTAGGCGAACTTAAGCTTGGTCAGTTTGAGTTTTTTGACGGTCAATAAGAGCAAAGATAATTCCTAAAATAGCACCACTTACTAATCCACCACCATGGGCCCAATTGGCCATCTTAAAATTAAAGACATCAAAAAAGCCGAGAAAGAGCCATCCAGTCATCAAAACGATATCTGTCGTTGGCAGCTTAAATTTGAAATTGGGATTTAATCGCGAATAAGGCCAAAGAAACCCAAGTAAACCGTATACAACTCCAGAGAGGCCTCCAAAGAATCCAGGGCTCATTGCAGCTTGGAGAAAATTAGAAATAATCCCTGTAAATAAAAGAAGGAGAATAAGAAAGAAGCTTCCTTTTGTGAATTCAATTAACTTTCCTAATTCCTTCCACCATAAAAGATTAAAGAATACGTGCATGAATCCAAAATGAATAAAGGCCGGAGTAATGATTCGCCAATACTCCCCTGCATTTAAATTATGATACGGGTCTAGCTTAGAAGTTGAAAATGCGAAGAGATAATAGAGATTTTCATTCTTTAGAATCCAACCAAATATGAAGACAATTGCACACAAGGCGAGAATTATAATAGTAGCTGGTCCCATTCTTAGGCTTTGTACATATTGCCAGTCTTTATTAACTTCGATGGGTTTTGCTCCCCCAATATAGACACGATAAACTTCACGTGCTTGAGAGAGATCTTTTAACTCAACGACAAAGAGATGAAAGAAGTCGTTTTCGAACTCTTTTCTTATATGAATACCTTCATTTAATAATTGTTTCTCTATTACACTTACAATCTGTTCATCTCTTAGAGAGCCAATATAGTGTAGTCTTTTCAGGTCGTTATCTTGGTTTGCGTCATTTTCTTGATTTGCCATGATCATATTCTGCTACAGGCCTCTATAAAAGTCGAGCAACCAACAAAATAAATCGAAGAAGAGATAGGTTTAACCATAGAATTTTGATAAGATAGACCTAAATAAGTTGTTTTTTGACTTATTTTACGTTAAGTATGAATCATAACGTAAATTATTAATAAATGGGAATACCTAAGGGGTATTTAACTACGAGTATGTATAAAGTAAGTAAGAAAACACAATACGCACTTACAGCTCTTAAGCATATGCAAGAGTATGGACACACGTGCGAAGAAAATCTTACTTCGGCCAGAGAAATTTGTGACAAATACGATATGCCATTTGATCCGGTTTCTAAGGTCATGCAGAAGTTAAATAACTCGGGAATTCTCTCTTCCATTAAAGGTATCAAAGGTGGCTACTTCCTAAGTCGTCCCCTAAGTAATCTTAATCTTTTTGAAGTAAGTAATATTATCGAAGGAAAGGTTAAAGAGACAGCATGTGATGCTCTTAAAGGAAAATGTGACAAATACTTAGCTTGCGAATTAATTTCACCAATAGAAAAAATTAACTCTCATGTGAATCACCATTTGATTTCGGTTTCACTTGAGGAGTTACTAATGAATAAAACAGGGGTCACACATGAGTGATACACAGTTAACAAAGTCAGAATATAAATATGGCTTTTTTACAGACATTGAAACACAAGAATTTCCAAAGGGATTAAACGAAGACATCGTTCGTATGATCTCGGCAAAAAAGAAAGAGCCAGAATGGTTACTAGAATACCGTCTTAAAGCATTTCGTCTATGGAAGAAAATGCCAATGCCAAATTGGGCAAAGCTAGAAATTCCAGAGATCGACTTTGAAGACTTATATTACTATGCAGCTCCAAAGTCGACAGAGAGTGCTCCAAAAAGCTTAGATGATCTTGATCCTGAGCTTTTAGCAACTTTTGAAAAGTTAGGGATTCCCCTATCTGAACAAAAGAGGATTTCAGGTGTAGCTGTTGATGCTGTCTTTGACTCAGTTTCAGTTGGAACAACTTACAAAGAAGAGCTTGAAAAAGTTGGTGTTATCTTCTGCTCTATTTCAGAAGCTGTACAAGACTATCCAGAGCTTGTGAAAAAGTACTTAGGAACAGTAGTTCCTCCAGCAGATAATTTCTATGCAGCACTTAATGCAGCAGTATTCTCTGATGGTTCATTCGTCTACATCCCTGAGGGTGTAACTTGTCCAATGGACTTATCGACATACTTTAGAATAAACGCTAAAGAGACTGGACAGTTTGAGAGAACACTTGTTGTTGCTGATAAAGGAAGTTACGTAAACTACCTTGAAGGTTGTACAGCACCTCAACGAGATGAAAATCAATTACACGCGGCCATTGTTGAACTTATAGCACTAGATGATGCTGAGATTAAGTACTCAACTGTTCAAAACTGGTATGCAGGAGATGAGCAAGGAAAAGGTGGAATTTACAACTTCGTTACAAAGCGTGGTAACTGCCTAGGAAAGAACTCTAAGATTTCTTGGACACAAGTAGAAGCAGGTTCTGCAATTACTTGGAAGTACCCTTCTTGTAATCTTATCGGTGATAATTCACAAGGCGCCTTCTACTCTGTAGCTCTGACAAATAACAAAATGCAGGCCGATACTGGAACAAAAATGATCCACATTGGTAAGAATACAAAATCGACTATTATCTCAAAAGGTATCTCTGCTGAGCAATCAGAAAATAACTACCGTGGACTAGTAAAGGTTATGCCTTCTGCTGTCGGTGCAAAGAATTACTCACAATGTGATTCGATGCTAGTTGGTGATAAATGTTCAGCTAATACATTTCCATATATTGATGTGAAAAATAACAGCGCAACAGTAGAGCACGAAGCTTCAACTTCTAAGATCTCAGAAGACCAACTCTTTTACCTACAACAACGTGGGATGGATATGGAGAAATGTATCTCAATGGTTGTAAACGGTTTCTGTAGTGAAGTTTTCAAAGAGCTTCCACTTGAGTTCTCTGTTGAGGCAGTAAAGTTAATTGAGATGAAATTAGAAAATTCAATCGGATAATTTTAAATTATATAAAGGATAAATATGAGCTTACTTACAGTTAAAGATGTTCACGCAAGAGTTGAAGAAAAAGAAATCCTAAAAGGAATTTCTATTGAGGTTAAACCAGGTGAAGTACACGCAATTATGGGGCCAAATGGTTCAGGTAAAAGTACTCTATCAAAGGTAATTGCTGGTCACCCATCATTTGAAGTAACTGATGGAACAATTGATTACAATATCAATGGTAAACAAACAAACCTTCTTGAATTAGAGCCAGATGAAAGAGCAAAGAATGGTATCTTTCTTGGTTTTCAATACCCTATTGAAGTACCTGGAGTTTCAAATATTGATTTCTTACTAGAGTCATTTAATGAAGTTTCAAAAGCACAAGGTGCTGCTGAAATGAAAAAAGAAGAATTTAGAGAATTTCTAAGACCAAAGCTAGAACTACTAGAGATGAGAGAAGAATTTCTCGATCGCCCAGTAAACACTGGCTTCTCTGGTGGTGAAAAAAAGAAGAACGAAATTCTTCAAATGGCCGTACTTAATCCAAAACTTGCACTACTAGATGAAACAGATTCTGGCCTAGATATCGATGCACTTAAGATTGTTGCAAAAGGTGTTAATGCTATTAAATCAAAATATAATGGAATTGTTCTTGTAACTCACTACCAAAGACTTCTTGATTATATTGTTCCTGACTATGTTCATGTACTTAGTGGTGGAAAAATTATTAAGTCAGGTGGAAAAGAACTTGCACTAGAGCTAGAAGAAAAAGGTTACGACTGGCTAGTTAAGTAATACTAATAAGAAAGCGAAAGGTATCGTTATGAATATCCAAGAACTGACAGATCAATATATAAGTGACTTAGGAAATTATACTAAATCACAATCAAATAAAGAGGCTTTTGATAATTTCAAGGCCCGTGGTCTTCCACATACGAAAATGGAAGATTGGCTTTACACAAAGCTTACTGATGTTCTCCCTGAAAACTTCAAAGTGACAACACAAGAAGCGATGTTAAAGAACGTAAAAGTAGCTGGTAAGTACCAAGCAGTATTTCTAAATGGTAAATACTCAAAAGCTGACTCATTTCTACCTGAAGAAATCACTTTAGAAGAAGTCGATCTAGTAGCAGAAGATGCAAATTGTGACGAACAAGATATCTTTGCAATGCTAAACGCTTCAGCAGTTGAAAAAGTTATCAACATCACTGTTCCAAAAAACTATGTTGCTGATGATATTATTTCAATTGTTCACCTATCTGATTTTGAAGGAGAATTTTCACTTCCAAGAATTCATGTAAATGCGGATAAATTCTCAAAAGCTGAATTTGTAGAGATCTTCACTGGAAGTGAAACTAAAGCATATAATATTAGCTCTGTTACAAATTTCAAAATTGCAGATAGTGCGAATATCTCTCATATCAAGGTACAAAGAGAAGGCCTAAACGCCTTTCATGCTGGAAGTGTAAACGCAGACATTGCAAGAGATGCAAACTTCAATTCATTTACTTTTACAACAGGTGCAAAGAAGTCACGTAATGAGATTCGTGTTCGCATGAATGAAGTTGGAGCTACTTGTAGTGTTGATGGACTCTATGCCATCAATGGTGAGCAACACACTGATAACTTCTCATTGATTTCACACATAAAAGAAAGAACTGAAAGTTCACAATTATTTAAAGGTGTACTTGATGACAAGGCCCGCGGTGTATTCACAGGAAAAGTACTTGTTTGTCGTGATGCTCAATTAGTTAACTCTGAACAACTTAATAAAAATCTTCTTCTATCGAAGAAGGCCCACGTTGATACACGTCCACAACTTGAGGTTTACGCCGATGATGTAAAATGTGCACACGGTGCAACTGTTGGTCAAATGAGTGATGAGGAAGCTTTCTATCTACAATCACGTGGACTTTCAAAAGAGCGCGTACAAAAGCTTCTTATTCATGCATTTTGCTCAGATGCAATAATGAAAATTGAAAACCAAAAGCTACAGGACTTCTTAAGTGAAATCCTATTTGATTCGTTTGAGAAAGAGGCATTTGATCACCTAGATCAAAGCGAGGCTAAATAATGGCATTAGAAATTGATAATATTAGAAACCAATTTCCACAACTTGAAAGAAAAGTTCATGATAGGCCTCTAATCTACTTAGATAACGCAGCCTCAACTTTAAAGCACATCAGTGTTATTGAAGCTTTGAATAATCATTACACTAATGATGTTGCTAATATTCACAGAGGTGTTCACTACCTTAGTGAGCATGGGACGATTCAATATGAACAAACTCGTGACTCTATTCAAGATCTTTTAAATGCTAAGTCTCGTTGTGAAATCATTTTCACAAAAGGTACAACAGATAGCTTAAACCTAGTGGCTGCTTCCTTTGTTCCACATTATGTAAAAAAAGATGATGTTATTTTAATCTCAACAATGGAGCATCATTCAAATATTGTTCCATGGCAGATTCAAGCAGAAAAGATTGAAGCAAAGGTAAAAGAGATTCCTATTACAGATGATGGGGATATTGATGAAGAAGCCTATGTCGAGCTTTTAAAAGAAGGTAACGTTAAACTTGTTTCAATGGCACATATTTCAAATAGTCTTGGAACAATAAATGACATAAAGAAATATATTTCTTTGGCCCATGATCATGGTGCCTATTTCTGTGTTGATGCTGCACAATCAATTGCTCATGAGAAAGTCGATGTACAAGACTTAAATTGTGATTTCCTAGCTTTTTCTTCTCATAAGATGTTTGGGCCAACAGGCTTTGGCGTACTATATGGAAAAAAGAAGTTACTAGAAAGCATGCCTCCTTATCAAGGTGGTGGCGATATGATTGATGTCGTAACTATTGAAAAAACAACATATAACGAATTACCACACAAGTTTGAAGCTGGTACACCACATATTGCTGGTGGTATTGGCCTTAAGCCTGCTATTGATTTCTTAATAGATACAGACTTGAATGTGATTAAGAAATACGAGAAAGAACTACTTGATTATGCAACTCAAAAAATTACTGAGATTGAAAAGGTTCAAGTAATAGGGACAGCAAAACAAAAGGCATCAGTACTTTCCTTTGTTGTGGATGGAGCTCACCCACATGATCTGGGGACTCTCCTTGACCGCCAAGGTGTTGCAATTAGAACTGGCCATCACTGCACACAGCCTTTAATGAAAAGGTTCAACGTAAGTGCTACTGCACGCGCCTCATTCTCGTTGTATAATACAAAAGAAGAAATTGATATTTTTATCAAAGCATTAAATAAGGCATTAAACTTTCTTTAAAGAAGTAATACACAGGATAATTATATGAGTGAAGTAAATATTGATATTCAACCAACTCCAAACCCAAATGCATTGAAGTTCATTTTAAATATGGACGTGAAAAAGAATGGATCTTCTACTTTTAGAACTCCTATGGAGTGTGGAGAGGTAAACTTAGGTATTAACCTCTTTACAATTAGAGGTATCGATCAAATCCATTTTTTTGAAAATGTGATTACGATTACAAAATTTAATTATGAAGACTGGGAAGATATCGAAGAAAAAGTAGTGGAAACAATCAAGCATGATCTTCCAAATCACAATCCAGAGTTTGAAGAGTTTGACCCAGAAAAAGAAAGGCGTGAAAACCTTCCTAAAGAACTTAAAGATATCGAAGAAGTTCTTGATAGAACTGTACGTCAATACCTTCAGGCAGATGGTGGAGATATCCAAACTGTATCATATGAAGATAATATTCTACTTGTGAGATACCAAGGTGCTTGTGGAACATGTCCATCTTCAACAACTGGAACGCTTGAGGCAATTAAATCAACTCTGAGAGCAGAATATAATCCAGAGATTGATGTTTATATTGCTCCTGATTGGTAAGCGCACGCGGCATTGATTGGCCAAAGCCAATCAATAGGACGCGGCGCTAGGCCCCCATGCAAAAGAAATTAAAATAATTCAACAAGCCGGGTTCAAGCCCGGCTTTGTTGCTCCTGGGCCAAAGAGAAAGGTCACGCAAAAGAAAAGCGATATTTTAGCGCAGCTAAAATAAGCACCCCCCCCTTAGCACATGAGAAATAAAAAGAGCATGTCACCAATAAAAGCGACATTTTAGCGCAGCTAAAATAAGCCCCCCCCCCCTTAGCACATGCGAAACAAAAAGAGCATGGCACCAATAAAAAAGGACACCCACATGGGTGCCCTAAATAAAACAAACAAGAAGATTTTATGAATTGATATTGCTATCACTCATTTTCTATCTCTATATTATTAAATTCACAGAATATATAAATCTACAAATCCTGACATTCTGACGTTTACGATGTCAGATTAACCTACAATAGAATAAATGATGATGAAGTGTAGAACTGCTGCCACACAAACAAAGAGATGAAAGATCTCATGATAACCAAACCATTTAGCATTTCGGCCAGGCATTTTTAGTCCATAGAATAACGCTCCAATTGTATAGAGCACACCACCAGTAATTAAGAGAACAATATTTGATACGCCAAGCTTTGGCATAAGTTCTGAGACATAAGGCAATACCATATAGCCTGGAATGAGATAAATAAGAGCACTTACCTTTTCAGGTAAATTTGGAAAGAAGATTGATTTTAAAATACCAATTGCAGCAACTGTCCAAATACTTATTAGAAGGGTTGATCCAGATTCACCGTTTAATACAAGCAATGTAATTGGTGTACACGTTCCAGCGATCATAACGTAGATAGCACTATGATCAAGTCGCCCTAAAAGATCTCTTTTACGTGGCTCCCAATGAATGCGGTGATAAAAAGCACTCACCCCAAGCATCATTAGTAGTCCAATTGAATAAACTATCGTCGATATATATTGAGTTGTATTTGCACTCTTTGCGATAAGTAGAGAGCAGGCACCAAGGGAAACAAAGAACATTACCTGGTGTGACCAACCTCTTAATATGGGTTTTTGCTTTTCCATGTTGAAAGCATACGCGGATACAATGTTCAATTAAAGCGATTAGCAAAGCTTTTACATTTATATTACAAACATTGAACAAGTGATTAGAACGGCCTTATTATTTAACTAAACTTGGCCTGAATTAGTTTCTTTTTAACAACACCAAGAAGCTCACGACACTCACCTTCTTCAAGCCCATAAAGTTTATGCGAAGGTTGAAGCTCTTTTGGTTCTTTATATTCATTTGAGAAACTTTGTAGTCGATTATTTAAATTATTTCTCAATGTTCTCATTTGTTTTGGTGAGAAGTTCTCAAGATCAGCTAGTAGCTCTTGTAGTTTTTTTGACATTGGTACCTCGTGATTAAGCTATGCTTACGTAAAAGTCAGCTGGAACCATACATGGAAGTATTTAAAATTACTAGTTAAATACAAAAAAATGAAAAGAGTTAAGTTTTTTCCTCTAGACGCCGATTGTTTGATATGCCAAACTTATATTTAAGAGATCTAACAAGGGGGCCAAGGATATGATGATTAACAATTGCTACCGCCTACTATGCGAAATTACAAAGCTTGAGCAAAAAATTGAAGAAGTTCAATCATTGGCCAAAACACATGGCCTTGAGATTGATACAGATAAGTTACTTCAAGAATTAATCAATAAACAAGCAAGCTAACTAGGCCCAGTCTTTAGGAAAGTAATACT
Source organism: Halobacteriovorax sp. (assembly GCF_048381875.1). Taxonomy (NCBI): domain Bacteria; kingdom Pseudomonadati; phylum Bdellovibrionota; class Bacteriovoracia; order Bacteriovoracales; family Halobacteriovoraceae; genus Halobacteriovorax; species Halobacteriovorax sp. The sequence goes on from NZ_JBLXBP010000005.1 coordinate 27,958, forward strand.
CCATCATTTTCTTATGCTCCGGCTTTTTGGGCTCATAGCGATAAGTAAACTTCACTCTTTTTGGTAGTGAAATTAGGATTGAGTCTGTTCTTCCATTAGATTTTAAACCAAAGTGGGTTCCTCGATCATGAAGTAAGTTAAATTCAACATATCGTCCACGACGGTGTAATTGGAAGTCTACATCTTCATCATCAAATTCCTCATCCATTCTTTTTTCTACGATTGGAAAGTATGACTTAATGAAATTTGAGGAAATCTCTTTAAACATCGCAAGATCTTTTTGAGGATCGCCAGAAAAGAAGTGATCGTAAAAGAAGCCACCAATTCCGCGCATCTCGTCGGCACGATGCTTATTAACGAAGTAATTATCACACTTTTCTTTCCACTCATCCCAATGGCGATATGGTTCACAAGCATCTTTCCAAACCTTGTGAAAGTACTCAAAGTCATCTTCATGAGGATAAAATGGAGTTAGATCAGCTCCTCCGCCAAACCAGACCTTTGAGCCCGCTTGAATCATACGGAAGTTTGCATGAGTTGTTGGAACTCTTGGGTTTGTTGGATGAATGATAAGAGAAATACCTGTTGCCCACATTTGATTATTATCACCGCCAATATTAGCAGCAAATTTTGGGTCAACTTCTCCAAAAACAAGGGATGTATTAACTCCTGCATTTTCAAATATTTCACCTTCAAAAGCACGAGTGATCCCGCCACCTCCAGGGTTCCCAGCGAAGTCCTTGCGTTCCCATATATCTTCATTCAAGTTAATTTTTGTATCGATTCTCTTAAGTTCCTCACTAATTTGATTTTGTAAATCTTGAACGTGAGCGGCAAATTCGTTTTTTATATTTTCAATATCGAAAGACATAGCTAAAATCCTATATAGGTTATTTAAATTACTGAATTTAACATACCAAAATTTTATAAAAATGATAATTAATCAGGAGTTGAATTAATGCTTTATTACCACAACCCACGTTGTTCTAAAAGTCGTAAAGGACTTGAGTATCTTGAGTCAAAAGGAATCCAAGAAGGAGTTGGCTTTCGCGTGAAAGAATACTTAAAAGACGGTGTCGAGGAAAAAGAATTCCTTGATCTAATCAAGTACACAGGACTTGCACCACTTGATGGACTAATCAGAACAAAAGAGGCCCTATTTAAGGACCTAGGTCTTGCTGGTAAAGAATTAAGTGATATGGAATGGGCAAAACTAGTTCATGAAAATCCAAAACTTTTAGAGCGCCCTATTCTCGTCAATGATGATAAGAAAGCGGCCATTGGTAGGCCGGATGCCCATAGTTTTGATCCAATTATATAAATAGCTGAAAACTCATACTGTGGTGGCCCTCACCGCCACAGTTTCTTGTCATATCAAATATATAAGAAATCCCTAAGTCCCTTTATTTCTCAATATTTACGTATATTTAAGCTTAAGAAATAACTTTGAATTACGATAAGTATAAATGAGTTTAATTTGTTGGGGACGACGTCATGAAGCTATTAAAACAATTCATCATTTTTCAAATTGCACTAGTATTGAACTTTTCGATACTCAATGCGGCCGGTGACAAAGGTGTTGCTAAGGTTATGAAAAAAAGAGGGAAAGTTTTTATTACTCAGACAAAGAAAAAACTTAAGAAGGGAGACTGGGTTCCAGAAGGGGCCAGTATTACAACAAAGAGTCGAAGCTTTGTTAAATTGCTCTTCATTGATAAATCAAACCTAACACTTGGGGCCAACTCACAAATGGAAATTAAGCAATTTCCTAAAAAGAAGGCCGGAATTATTAATCTCGTAAACGGACAGCTAAGATCAAAGGTTTCTAAGAACTATCTACAAATAGATAAGAAGAAATCAAAGCTTTTTATTAAAACAAAAACAGCGGCCATGGGTGTAAGAGGAACAGATTTTCAAGTTAACTACAACTCGAAAAACCAGAATACAACACTTATTACATTTGAAGGTGCTGTTGCAATGGGTTCTCTTTCAAAGTTTAAAGTATCTGACTTTAGACAAGATCGCCTAGAAAAAGTTGTTTCTTCACCTACTTCCGTAATGGTTAAAAGAGGTCAGTTATCAGGAGTTATGCCTGCAATCGACTCAAAACCAATTGCTCCAGTTAAAATTAATAAAAGGCAACTTAAGGCCCTTGAAAATAACGATGGCTCAAAAATGACAAATGCTAAGGATAAGAAGAATAAAAAAGTAAGGCCAATGGCAAGAAATATTATCCCTCCAGGAGTTGATAGCAAGAGCTTTAGTGCTTCAACTAATACAGAAGTAGCTGATCAGATGGCAAAAGTTGACAGCAGCATTAGAGGCCCTGCTAGTGAAGCAAAGAAAAAGAAGAAAATTCAAATTTCACAAGATACTCCTAAAGGCTCCTTAAAAGATGGTGGATATGTTGATACAGAGAACGCACTTTATATTCCACCGCCAAAGAATGCAGCGATGGACCCAATGACAAATGAAGTAATCGTTCCTGTTCAAATGGGGAGTTTTGATAAAGAAACAGGTATGTACACAAATGACTACTATGAAGTTGATGAAAGCGGTAACTTTATCGAAAAAGAAGATGATTCATTAACGAGACTACCGGCTTCAACCTCTACTATGGATACAACAAATTCAGACATGAAAGAAGTAACTAATGTATACGATGTCATGGACGAGCAAATGGACGATACAATGAAGATGGAAGACACAACGATATCTCCTCTTACTGATCCAAATCGAACGACAGCTTCAACAGAAGAAGATAAAATGATGGAAGATACGATGAGTGATCGTGACGATATGATTGAATCGACAAAGGACCCACTATCTTCAACAAATCGCACTGTTATCCGAGTTATCTTAGAAAAGCAGCCATAAACCAACTAGAAAAATCAACTATAGGTCGCATTAAGTCTAATGCGGCCAAATTCCCTCTGTTCAACTGCCCTAATTATCAGTAAAATTAATTGGCAAGCACCTAAAATTATAATTAAAGTTAAAGGAATGACTTTGAAGAAATTATTACTTCTATCACTATTGAGCTACTCTCTATTTGCTCAAGGCCTACAATCTATATATCAAGAATTTGAAAATGCTAATTACGAAGATGTAATAGAAAAGCTTAATGAAGAGCAATACAAGAAAAGACAAGATCAGAAATACTTAGGAGTAAGAAGTTATCTTTTAGGAGTCTCTCACGCAAGACTTCAAGACTTTGAGTTGGCCATAAAATACTTTAAGGATGCATTAAAGAATAAGAATGACGCTAAAGAAATCTATTATGAATTAGGGCAGGCCCAATACGCAATTAATCAACTTGATGATTCCATTAATAACTTTAAAAACTCGATAAAAATAAAGTACAAAGTTGAACAATCAACCTATTACATTGCATATATCAATCAGCTTAAAGAGGATCTTCCACAAGCAAAGAAATACTACAAATTACTTTTAAAGAATAAAGATACTTCAATAGAGATGAAGCAAATTGCTTATTATCAAGTTGCCCTTATAAACTTAGATATTGCAAGAGGTACCAATAGAGCATCTGAAATTGTTGAAAAATACATCCTTCCAGATCTTTACCGTGCTATTAATATACTTCCAAATAGCTCCACAGCTGATGATATTGATAAGAGAATTTCGGATATAAGAAAAGAGTTCTATTTAGAAGAAGATAAACTTGTTAACGGTGCTCCCCTACCAAGTCAAAGACTAAACCTAGGTGTAAGTGAAAAGATTGCTTATGATAATAACGTGACGAGATCTGATGACCTTCCATCTTCAACTGGTACAAATAAAGATTCATTCTATTCTCAAACACGCTTTAATATTAGTAAGGCCTATAATTTTAAAAGAAGATATACGCTAACGCCTCGATTTGAACTTACAAGTACGACTTACTCAGACCGAAATGATACTGCTATTTTTTCAAATGATAGTTATAATATCACTCCAGAAGTCGACTTTTCTTTTGCCTATAGATATGAGAAGAAACCTGCTCGTTTTTTTCTAAACTACACATACGATTATCAGGCCAGAGATATTAATAGTGAAAAAGATAGACAATATACTTATCGATCAAATCAATTCAGCTTAGGTACAGAACTACCACATTTTGAAATTGGCAATACATCAATCTCTATTAAGTCTCAAAGTTTTACTTACTACAACGACAGTTTAAACCGTTCATCAACAATTTTCTCAATCGATCAAATTATTAAAAAGAATTACGGTATCTTTATTCTTCTCTACCAATACGATATAAGTGATTACGAAAATAATGAGACACTTAGTACAAACTCACACTTATTTAGACTTGATTATCTCTATCCTGGAATATTTCCTAATACAACTTTAAATATTGGCCTTGCTGATATGCTTATAAGTTACGATGATGTGTCACAAGATGCGGCAAGAGGAATAGAAAGTAATATAAGTTTTAACACAAAGTTCATTCGAGTCATTAATAGAAATCTATCTTTTAATGTTGAATACCTCTACACAAATAATATATCAGATGAAGATGCCAGTAATTATACGGCCCATCAAACATCATTTGAATTAAATTACGATTACTAAAATAGGTTTTTATGAAGAATATTGTTAAGAATATTGGGCTTTTTATAATTATTATCTTTTCATGTGTCAGTGTGTTCTTCTCACTTTACAGTAAAGACTATGAAGCAAAATGGCGTGATCTAACTTCATATGCATCATTTTTTGAAAACCGTTTCTATGACTTTAGAATGCTTCAAACAATGCACAAGAGAAAGCCACACCCAAAAATCATCCTAGCAGATATCGATGACGACTCGATTAAAAAATTAAACTCATGGCCAATCCCTCGAACAAAATGGGCCGAAATGCTTAAGAAGTTACGTGGTTATGGAGCAAAGATTGTTGCATTTGATGTTTTCTTCTCGGAAGACTCAATGACATGTAATGGGCAAAACCCTGATGATGATCTCGTTGCAGCTATCGAGTATTTTCAAGAAGTACCAAATAATAGAGTTATTCTTCCATACAATCTACAAGTCGGAGGAACTGAACATTACACATCAATTCCAGATGATCTTTATATTTTTGCTCTAACGACAAAAGTTGGAGGGGCAAATTATGAGATGTATCCAACATTTATCTCAGACTCAGTCTATCCTCTACAAAAGCTTATTGATGCAGAAACCTCACTTGGTTTTATTGAAACAACAGCAGATACAGATGGTGTTATTAGACATTATAAAGCACTCGCCTTCCCTTACGGTGAAGTTCATGTTCCATCATATGGACTAACTGCCTATATGCACTGGATTGGGGAATTTGACGAATACGATGATCCATCAAAAATGGATAAAATCTTTAAAACCCAACTTGATCTTAGTACAGCCGGTGGGAAGCCCATTTTAAAAACAAAGAAAGGCGATATTGAATTAAATCTCAAAGGTGAAACAAAGGTACGTTGGACAGGTGGAGAAGAAACCTACAAGCGTATTCCAATTTATGACATTATCACAAAGGATCCAAATGATGAGGAGCTTAAAAACTTATTTGAAGATGCTCTCGTCTTTGTGGGTGCAACTGCTTATGGTGCACACGATTTAAGAAATACGCCAGTTCACCCAATGCTTCCAGGAGTAATGGTTCATATGAACTTTGCTCAGATGCTTATTGATGGTTATTATTTTAAACCATTTAAAGAGTCGGCTAAACTATCTTGGCTGCTACTTATTATTTCAGTTATTATTCTTCTATTAGTTCAATTAAAAGAAAATCCAATTTATGACTTGGCCATCTTAGTTGTACTCGTAATGGTATTATTTTATGCAGATACTTATTACTTTGTTGAACAAGGATATGAGACAAAATTATTTTGGTGCTTCTTTGCGCTAACAATGTGCTATGGATGGAACACCATTGTAAATTTCTACATGGCCAATCAAGACAAGGCCTTTCTAAAGAATGCATTTGGGAACTATATTTCTCCAGAGTTAATCGATGAAATGTATGAATCAGGTCACGCACCGACTCTTGGTGGTACATCTGGAATTAGAACCGCCTACTTCACAGATATTCAGGGCTTCTCAAGCTTTTCTGAAAAGTTAAGCGCAACTCAATTGGTTGAATTACTAAATGAATACTTAACAGCAATGACTGATATTCTCTTAGAAGAAAAGGGAACTCTCGATAAGTATGAAGGAGATGCTATTATCGCTTTCTTTGGTGCTCCAATGGAATTACCTGATCATGCCCAAAGATCATGTATGGTGGCTCATCGTATGCAAGAGAAGCTACTAGAGCTTCGAAAGAAATGGGTCTCTGAAGGAGATAAATGGCCAAAGATTGTTCATGATATGCGTATGAGAATTGGTATTAACTCTGGTGATATTGTGACAGGAAATATGGGATCCGCTTCACGTATGAATTACACAATGATGGGAGACTCTGTAAACCTTGCAGCGAGATTGGAAGAGTCAGCAAAGCAGTATGGTATCTTTACTCAAGTTGCCAAAGAAACAGTTGAGATGGCCGGTGATAAATTCCTATGGAGAGAACTTGATACAATTAAGGTTGTAGGAAAATCAATTCATGTAACGACATATGATCTCCTTGGGCTTAAAGAGACTGCTCCTGACTACCTTAAAGAACTATCAGAGAAATTCTCTGCTGCAATTTTATTATATAAAGCACAAAAGTGGGATGAGGCCATTGAGTTATTCAAGGTAACACTTGAATTAGAATATATGCGTTTTCCTGATCTAAAAGGCGTAAAGACAAATCCTAGTGAGATTTACATTAAGCGTTGTGAGGATTATAAGAAACTTCCACCGCCACCAGAATGGGATGGGGTTTTCACATTAACGAGTAAGTAACAAAAAAGCCTGCATATCGCAGGCTTTTCTTTGCAAATAGGTTCCTGGATAATTTTCGGGATGCGATGAGTAAAATTTCATAATTTGAAATAACTTATAATAGGAAGCCTTAATTGCTTTCTATTTTATATCAAAATGTTATCACTTCGCTATGCCAAGAAAACCAACAATTAGAACAAATCTATATCCTTATCATGTTGTAGCCCGTTGTCACAATAAGGAGTGGTTTAAGCTTCCAATAGAGACGATGTGGAAGATTTATACTGAAATTATAAGAGATGTTTGTCGTGAAGAAGGAGCAAAAGTTATCTCCTTTGTCTTAATGAACAATCACTTCCATCTCATGGTATGGACACCAAGAGAAAATATTGACCGGGTAATGTACTGGATAATGAAGCGCTCAACTCAAGAGGTACAAAAAAGAACTGGAATTATAAATTCAATCTATGGTGGAAGATATAAATCGAGTCTTCTTACTAAAGTTCAGTATCAATATAACTGTTATAAATATATTCTAAGAAACCCAGTTGTAGCTGGACTATGCGACTTAGTTCAAGATTACCCCTACAGTACATACCACTATTCCTTCTTTAATCAAAGCTTACCCTTTGAGCTACTCGATAAGTCTTTACCTAACTTATTTGGATCGACTAGAGCACTAGAATCTTGGTTAAATAAAAGCTACACAGACAAAGAGGCCCGTTCAATTAAAACGGGCCTCTCTAGGAATAAATTTGAATTTGCAAAATGTAATAACTCTCGAAAACAAGTAATACCTAACTTAAGCCTTGGAACTATGCATCCCGAAAAGTATCCAGGAACCTAGTAACTAAGGACTTTTAGGGCCGTTTCTACAACACGATCAGTGTTTGGAAGGATTGCTTTTTCAAGGATTCTATTGAAACCAACTGGAGTGAAAGTCGAACCAACACGTTGAACTGGAGCATCAAGAAGCTCAAATCCTTTATCGTTAATCATGGCCGCAACTTCACCACCAAATCCACCAAAGACCTTATCTTCGTGAACAACAAGTGCTCTATTTGTTTTCTTAATTGAAGCAAGAATTCCCTCTTCATCTAGTGGAGCAATTGATCTAAGGTCTACAACTTCTACACTGTAACCTTGTTCAGATAATTTCTCAGCTGCTTCAAGACAGTGATGAACAGTATTTCCATATGTAATTAGTGAAAGATCTGTCCCCTCACGTCTTACACGACACTTACCAAATGGAACTTCAAAGTCCTCTGGTACAACAGTCATAGCTTGTTTTGCGTTATATAGAGCTTTTGGCTCTAGATACAGCGTTGGACCTTCACTTCTCATTGCAGTTCTTAAAAGACCAGCAGCATCGTCAGCAAATGCAGGGCATACGATACGTACACCAGGGATACCTGCAAGGTTACCTTCTAAGTTTTGAGAGTGGTAAAGACCACCACCGATATATCCACCAGAAGCTAATCTGATTAGAATATTTGGAGCAAAGGCACCGTTTGATCTCCAGTAGTCATGAGAACACTCTACGTATTGCTCCATTGCTGGCCAGAAATAATCAGCGAACTCTGCACCTTCAACAACAACGCGGATATCTTTATTATAGCGAGAAAAACCGTTTGCCGTTCCTAAGATATAGTCTTCAGCGATTGGGCCATTAAATACACGCTCTTTACCGAATTCTTGTTGCATTCCTTTAGAAACATTGAAGATACCACCCTTGTCTTTGTTGGCCATATCTTGTCCCCAAATATAAGTGTCAGGATTGTTTCTAAATTCTTTCTTTAGTTGTCCATTGATTGCATCAATGAACTTCATCTCTTCACCTGACTCGTTATGAGTTCCATCAACATACTTTGTTGGAACGTGTGGTTCAGGAAGTACGAAATCATAGATTGACTCTGGAGTTGGATTTGGAGCTTTCATTGCTTTCTTGTGTGCTTCAAGAAGTTCAGCTTTTGCAACTGCATCCATTTCATCAAGCTCTGCTTCAGTAAAGATCTTCTTTGCAATAAGCTCTTTTCTAAATGCAACTAGCGGATCTTGTGCTGCTGCTTCTGCTCTTTCTTCTTCTGAACGATATAGCTCGTGCTTATCAGAGTTAGAGTGAGAGTGAATACGAACACAACGAGCGTGAACAATTACAGGCTCTTGTTGAGTAGCTGCAATTTCTCTAGCTGTTGCCATTGCATTCATTGAATCAAAAATATCTTTCCCATCGCAATGGATGATTGAAAGGTTTAGGAAACCTGTGAAGTTATCTGCAACGTATTCGTTAGCTGTTTGATCACATTTTGGAACTGAAATACCGTATCCATTATCTTGGAATACAAATACTACAGGAAGCTTCTCGCGAGATGCACCGTTGATCGCTTCATAACAATAACCTTCAGAAACTGAAGACTCACCTTGTGAAGAATAAACAACACCATCGTGCTTATAACGATTAAATGCTCTTGCAGTACCTACAGCGTGAAGTGTGTGGTTACCTGTACATGAAGAAACATTATGAATATTCCACTCAGGCTTTGCAAAGTGGTTAGACATGTGACGTCCACCAGAAGCAAGGTCAGTTGCTTTTGAAATACCATTTAAAAGAATTTCTTCAGTAGTTAGACCAGCTGAAAATGCTGTCATCATATCACGGTAGTATGGGTATAAATGATCCTTACCAAGCTCAAATGTTTGACCGATAGCTAGTTGAATTCCATCATGTCCAGCATATGGTGCGTGGTAAGACCAACCAATTGCTTGTTTAAGATAGTTTGGTGCACGGTTATCTAACATGCGTCCAAGTGTCAGTAGTTCATACCACTGCTTTAGTGTGGCCTTATCTGTATTTTTCCAAGTGTACTTCTTCTTAGGCTTAAGAACATTTGCCATTTCAAACCTCGTATTTTCATTTAGTTATAAATCTTGAGTGAGACGGAATTTAACCATAATTTACTAAATTTGGGAAGCAAATATGAGACAGGTATAACAAGGTAAAACGCAACGCATAAAGCGTGAATAAAGAGCTACTTACAGAACTTTTTATGACCTGCCGCACAGGCATATTCGAGATACTTTTTAGCAAATTCTGGAGAGGTGTCTTCAATGAGTGGAGCAAGCTTTCCACAGGCCAGCATAATCCCTCCAGCACCATTTCGACAGGCCTTTTCTAAGAGTACTTGGTAATCAGCGCTTGTTATTTTTGAAAAATTTTTGCTCGCATACTCATAACACGATCGAGGGCCATCAAGGTCACACAAACGTTTTAGATATGTTTGATGAAGCTCATCGTCATTGTCTTTTTGAGCATAGAAACTTCCATCACGACAAGCTTGTAATTGACGTCCTTGGGGAAAATCGTCACGAAAACATATAGTTTTTGCATCAGAGCGAAGCTTATTTGCCTCAACTTGAACTACCCGCTTTTCTAAAAGGGCCATGATAGGATCAAGAAATATGACGGTAATAACAACAATAATTGTTAGGAATAACCAACCAGGAATATAATCTAATAACTTTTTAATCTTCACATTTAAGATCGATGAACTCAAACTTCGTTACATCAACTAATCCCATATCTGTTATTTTTAAAGTTGGAATTACAGGTAGTGCAAGGAAGGCCATTTGAATAAATGGTTCATTTACTGCTACTTCAATTTCCTTACAGGCTTCTTTTAATTGGATAATTCCTTCATTAATTGTTTCAGCTGACTCTAAACTAAGAAGTCCAGCAATAGGTAGAGATAGAGATGCTGTTACTCTCCCCTTATCAACGACACAGAAACCACCGGCATTTTCGATAATTTCGTTTGCCGCAGTTGCAATATCCTGTGGAGTCTTTCCGATGACGACAATATTGTGAGAATCATGAGCAACACTTGAAGCGATGGCCCCTCTCGTAAGCCCCATCCCCTTTACTAAACCAAGGCTTGGTTTTCTTTTTTGACCGTATCTCTCAATCACAGTGATATATGAAATATCATCTTCAGCAAATTCTTCACCATCATACTTAACTTTTAAGTGATTAGTGATGATTTCATCTTTTACAATTTCCATCACATTATAGGTTCCAGCACTTAAATCATAATTAAAATCTGTAGGTGCTAAGAAGCTTCGTTTGATTGTATTCTCTTTTGGAGGTTCAGACTTATTAAGTTTATCCATAACTTTAGATGGAAGATCTAACTCACTTACAAGCTCACCTTTTTTGAAAACTTCTTTCACATCGACATCTTCAAGTTTTCCAACAAGAACAATATCTGCTTGTTTGCCAGGAGCAATTAAGCCTAGCTTCTTTAATCCAAAATGTTTTGCTGCTGAAAAGCTTGATAGCCTATAAGCAATATGAGCAGGTGTACCAAGCTCATTAATCATCTTCTTAATCATATAATTGATATGACCTTCATTGAATATTTCATAAGGATTGCGATCATCAGTACAAAGAAGGCACTGACAAGAGTTGAACTCATTTACAACAGGAGCAAGAGTTTTTAAATTCTTTGCAACAGAGCCTTCACGAATGATTAGTCCCATCCCCTTTTGAAGCTTCTCTTTTGCTTCATCTGCAAAAATAGTCTCGTGACAATTTTGAATCCCTGCTGCGATATAAGCATTAAGCTGTTTTCCACGAAGCATTGGTGAGTGCCCATCAAGATTTAGCTCTGCAAATTCTTCGACTTTTTCAAGCACACCTTCTACACCATTAATGACCCCAGGAAAATTCATCATTTCAGCAAGGCCAAGAACACGAGGATGCTCCTTGTATTTCTTCATATCAATAATATCAAATTGCCCGCCATTTGTTTCAAACCCAGGTAGTGCAGGAATACAAGAGCTCACCTGAACAAAGAGGTTCTGATCCATAAGCTCACTACATCTTAAAAACCAAGAAAACCCACGATCTCCCATTACATTTGTAATTTCATGTGGATCACAAATGGCCGTTGTTGTTCCAAGAGGCAGCGTTAGTCTTTCAAATTCAAATGGATGCATCATTGAAGATTCAACATGAAGGTGTCCGTCAATAAAGCCAGGAACCGCTGTCGCACCCTGGGCATCATAAATACGTTTTGCTGGTTGATCGTCGTATTCCTTACCAATTCCAGCAATCGTTTTACCAGAGATAGCAATTGAGCTCTCAACCACTTCCCCATTGACGAGATCAAGGATTTTTACATTTTTAATAAGTAAATCAATTTCACCATCGCCGCGAGCAGTCTTTAAGACCTCTCTTAACTCTTTAGGTGATAATTTTTGTGTTTCCTTATTTGCAAGTGACATCTTTGACCTCTATAATGTTTTTGAACTCACTTACTATAACTAAAAGGAGCACTGGATGCCAATAGCTACTTACGAACAATATTGCGATATGTTAGATAGCGCAAAAAAAGGCGGATACGCATATCCGGCCATTAACGTCACTTCAACGTCAACTGCAAATGCAGCAATCAAGGCCTTTGCCGATATGAAATCAGATGGAATCATTCAAGTCTCAACTGGCGGAGGAAAGTTTGCATCTGGGCAAGGTCTAAATGATGAAGTCCTTGGCGCCATCTCTCTTGCGCAACACGTTCACCTTGTTGCAGCTAAATACGATGTGCTCATTGCTCTTCACACTGACCACTGTCATCCAGAAAAAGTTGATAGCTTCCTAATTCCACTAATTGAAGAAACAGAAAAGAGAAGAGCTCAAGGCCAGCCTAATCTATTCCATTCTCATATGTTTGATGGATCAGTCCTACCAACAAATGAAAATATCGAAATGAGTAAGAAGCTTTTAGAGAGATGTGCTAAGAGTGAAATCATTCTCGAGATTGAAACAGGTGTTGTAGGTGGTGAAGAAGATGGTGTTAATAACGAAGATGCACCAGCTGATAAATTATACACAACTCCAGAAGAGATGGTTGAGGTAACAAAAGCACTTCGCCCTCTTGGTAAATTTATGTATGCTGCCACTTTTGGAAACGTACACGGAGTTTATAAGCCAGGAAATGTTAAGCTTCGTCCAGAAGTATTAAAAGAAGGACAAGCAGCAGTTGCAAAAGAATTAGGAGCAGATGCTGAAAATTGGCTTGTTTTCCACGGTGGTTCAGGAAGTGAACTTTCTGAGATTCACGAGACACTTGGATATGGAGTTATTAAAATGAATATCGATACCGATACTCAATATGCCTACTCTCGTCCAGTTGTGGATCACATGTTCAAGAATTACGATGAAATGCTTAAGATCGAAGGTGAAGTTGGAAACAAGAAGAAGTACGATCCTCGCGCTTGGATGAAGAAGGCAGAAAATGCAATGACTGAACGTATTTCACAAGCTTGTCGTGACCTTAAGTCCGATGGAAAATCAATCATTCTATAATTAAAATGTTCATAAATGAGTAGGTACAACTAAATCCTAGTGCCTACTCATAATTTCTCGACAAAATTATCACATTCTCTTTTTATACTGACGCCATGAAAGTATTAATAACAGGTGGTACAGGCTTTATTGGCTCATTTCTAACAAACTCATTCTTAGAGCATGGCTATGATGAGGTACGTATTTTAACTCGCAACCTAGAAGGAAAAACAAGCACTCCTAAAGTGAAATACTTTGAGTGGGATGTTGAAAAAGGTCAAATGGATATGGCCGCACTCATGGGTGTTAATGCAATTATTAATTTGGCCGGTGAAAATATTGCAGATGCTAGGTGGACGACAGAGAAGAAGGATCGCATTTATAATTCAAGAATTAATGCGACAAATCTTCTTTATGAAAAATTAAAGCAGCTGCAATCCAGAGGTCTTCCTCTTCCCAATAAACTCATTAGTACTTCGGCCATTGGAATATATGGTGACCGAGCAGATGAGGAACTTAAAACAGATAGTGATGCAAGCGATGACTTCTTGGGACAAGTTTGTCGTGACTGGGAAGCGGCCGCAAAAAAAGTTTCAAAGCTAGGTATTAGTGTGAAAATTATTCGAGTTGGTGTCGTCCTCTCTAGTGAAGGAGGTGCTCTAGCAAAGATGCTTCCTGCTTTTAAGATGGGAGTTGCTGGAAGAATCGGTGATGGCCATCAGTATATGAGCTGGATTCATATTAGGGATCTCGCAGACCTATATCGATTCTTGGTTGAACATGAAACGGAAAAAGATATTATTCACGGTGTTGCACCAAATCCAATAGAGAATATTGACTTCACGGAAACTCTTGGACGTATTCTTCATCGGCCAACTTTCATTCCATTACCGGAGATTGCTGCGAAAACAATATTTGGTGAAATGTCACATGTCTTACTAGATAGCCAAAAGGTTTCATGTGAAGAAACAAAGGACTGTGGCTTTGAATACTCATTTAATTTTCTTGAGGCGGCATTAAGAGATACTCTTCGCAATCGTATCTAAAATAAGGCATAATGCCTTAATGGAAGATATCTCTCTAATTCAAGGAATTGGAATATTTATATTTATACTCTTTGCAGGCTTCATTGATTCCATGGCCGGAGGTGGTGGGCTTATAACAATACCGACATACCTTGCAGCAGGAGTTCCCGCACCTTTTATTCTTGGAACTAATAAATGTGTTTCATGTTGTTCAAAGTCCTTATCAATTTTTCGCTATATAAAGAATAAGAAAATCGACTTTAAGTTTATTCTTCCCCCTACGATAGCAGCATTCATTGCTTCCTTAATAGGTGCACGACTAAGTTCTATTCTAGATTCAAAGCATATGGTCTACATATTAATCCTCGTTATACCTTTTATTTTCATCATGAAGTATTTGAAAGGAAGACGTGGACTTGTGAACCCAAGTAAACTTGAAAAAACTCAAGTAATCATCAGATCATCGATAATCGGCTTAATGATTGGTGGCTACGATGGCTTCTTTGGCCCTGGAACAGGAACGTTTCTCATTATCTCCATGATGTTCTTTCTTCATTTTGATATTTTAAAAGCTTCACCACATGCTGCGTTTATTAATTACACAAGTAATGTTGCGGCCTTTATAACCTTTCTTATAAAAGGAGTAATCATGTGGAAAGTTGTGGCCATTGCACTTCCGGCCGGTTTAATTGGAAACTACCTTGGATCAAACCAGGTACTTAAAGAAAATAGGACAACGGTAACAACAGCATTTAATGTCGTCCTCGTTGGCCTATTAGTAAAATCCATTTATGACATTAGTATGATGTAGGACAAGTAACTTTCTTTAAAATAAAAGAGAATCCGCGGTCAATACTTCTGATATGAGAAATCAACTCAACTCTCCCCTCGTAGAAATCACCTCTTTTTTCTATAAAAAAGCTCATACGATGATCCACTTTCTTATAGGCATAAGTTCTTGAATCTCTCATATAGATATCTTCATCAATTTCATAAGAAAGACTGGCCTCACCTGACTCATACTTTCCTAAGTTCTTAAAAAATACCATTGGTGAGTAGGAATAATAGACTTCATCTCTAACACCTTGAAAGAAAGTGAAAACATTAATCTGCTCTGCACGATTAGACTGAATATTACGGTAAGTATAAGAAGTCCCAAAGTCCTCGAAGGTTGATAAATTACGTTCGTAATCTGGCCCATACGAGATAGATGAATCATTAATTTTAATTGTTTCAAAACACCCCATTAGATCATTTGGAGTTAATGCAAAAATATTAATAGAAATTAATAAGCATAATAAGTACTTCATAAGAAAATCCTTTTTCTATAATTGAATTACTATTTTAATAAAGATCTGTGTAAGAAACAAACAACCAATTCTTACATTAGTGCTTCTTAATGAACTCTTCCTTAGGGAATCGAAATTGTGGCCCATATACCCCATTTTCAGATCTCTTCCCAACGCCCAAGATCATCGTAATATGATCATGACATCCTAGACCTAGTAACTTCTTTGCTCTCTTAGCATCAAAGCCTTCCATCGGAAGAGTGTCATATCCCTGAGCTCTTACAGAGAGCATAATATTTTCACAAGCTAATGCTGTTGTTTTATGGGCCCAAGTTTTAAGCTCGGATGGAAACATTGGCTCGCGAAAGATCACTTGGAAAAGACCAATTGTATTGAAGAAGAGCCATTTAAAAGGAGATAAGATTCCAAAAGGTCCCATATAACCATAGGCCATCGGAGTGACCTTACTATAGTAGGCCTTTACTGCCTTTGGCACTTCCAACCCTTTCTTTTTATTTACTTCTTCTAACGAAGAAATCATTCGTTTTGAATTCTTTCTCCAAGTATCAGTCTTTGCCACACAGACAATTAAGTGTTTGGCCGTCTTAGCTCCATTTTGTCCAAAACAAAACTTTGCTAAACGACTTCTCGTATCGTCACTTTTAACCCAATGGAATTCCCATGGTTGTAAGTTTGATGAGTTTGGTGCCAGCAGTCCATGTTCGATTGCCTTTTGAACAACTTCATCAGGAACTTCTTCATCACCAAAAACACGGACACTTCGACGTGAAGTGATAACCTTTTCAAATTCCTCAAAGTTGATCTCAGGAGCAACCTCTGTGTAATTCAACTCAAGTTTCTCTGTAAAAATGTCATCACTCACGTCTAATATCCTTTATGAATTTAATGTTTTAGATAATTTTTCGTAAACATTCTTAGATGTTTTATCACTTTCAACAATAGCAGTAAGTTCGGTCTTTGCTATCTCTTTAAGATCAGCAGGCATCTTACGGTAATCATTAAATGCACCAGCAAGTCTTGAAGCAGATTGTGGGTTAATTGCATCAACCTTTCTAATCATTTCAGCAATAAATTTCATCCCTCGTCCACTTTCATGGTTAAATTGAACTTTATTACGTGCAAATGAACCAATTAGAGCTGAAACAAGATTTGGAACATTCATATCAAAGACTTCGTCTTTCATTAGCTCTTGAACCTTATCAAAAGTAGTATCATCACAAGATGAAGCTTGCACACTTAGCCACTTTTGCATAACAAGAGTTTGTTCTTTGAACTTATCATAGAACTCTTTTAATGATTCCTGACAACCTGGTAAGTTTTCATTAACCATAACACTTAATGAGTTCATCATATCTGTCATATTCGTTGCGTACTTGAAGCATTCACGAGCAAGCTCTTTATGCTCTTCAACTGTTGAAAGACACGCTAGAGCAAATCCTCTTAGCTTTCTCTCTCCCATCGCCTTAGCATCGACCTTAAATGGTCTCTCTGTACTAAGATCATTATAAATTGAAGCTAATTCTAATTTGTAAGTATTAGCAAGAAGCTTAAATAGCTTATCTTTTGCTTCATGGATTGCACGGTAATCTGGAATATCAATTGTTGCAGCAACATCAATCATCGATGGAAGAGAAAGACAAACTGCCTTAAATTCTTCATCAATATTATTATCATTTAGAATCGATCCCCATGCTTTAATGAATAGTTCATCAACTTGATGATTTTCATCTTTTAGCATGGCGTGAATATTCTTTAAGGCAAGAGCTTGTCCAGCTTCATAACGGTTAAAGTCATCATTATCATTTGCCATTAAGAAAACGAAGTCCTCATCAGTTAAGTCAGAGCGAAGAACAACTGGCGCACTAAAATTTCTATTTAGTGAAGCAACTGGTCTTTCATTAACATTGGCAAATACAAATGTCTCAGTATCCGCTTTTATGTGAAGGAGTCCACGATCGAGATCATTTTGATCATCACGGTTCTTTAAAGTTAATGTCATATCATTTCCAGCACTATCAAGAAGCCCTAGCAAGAAAGGCATATGAAAAGGCTCTTTCGTTGGCTGCCCAGGAGTTGCAGGAGTCGATTGATTAACTGTTAAAGTAAATTCTTTAGCTTCTTCATCATATTTAGTTGTTATATCTAAAACAGGTGTTCCCGCTTGGTCATACCATCTTCTAAATTGTGAGAAGTCATAATTATCATTGGCAACACTCATAGCATGAGTGAAGTCTGCCGTTGTTACGGCCTGTCCATCATAAAGCTCAAAGTACTTATCCATCCCTCTTTGGAAGCCTTCTTCACCTAGAAGTGTATGGTACATACGAATTACTTCAGCACCTTTTTCATAAATCGTCATTGTATAGAAGTTATTCATTTCGATATATGACTTTGGCTGAATTGGGTGTGATTGAGGACCTGCATCTTCAGGAAATTGAGCGGCCTTTAGGTTTCTCACATCATTAATACGACATACTGATCTTGAATTTAGATCGGCAGAGAATTCTTGATCTCTAAACACTGTTAGACCTTCTTTAAGTGTTAGCTGGAACCAGTCACGACAAGTTACACGGTTTCCTGTCCAATTGTGAAAATACTCATGACCAACAACTGACTCAATACCAAAGAAGTTTCTATCTTCAGCAGTTTCTTTTGAAGCAAGTACATAAGCTGAATTAAAAATATTAAGGCCTTTGTTTTCCATCGCCCCCATATTGAATGAATCAACAGCGACGATCATATAAATATCAAGGTCGTATTCAAGTCTAAATCTTTCTTCATCCCATTTCATCGACTTCTTAAGTGACTCCATTGCATGATGTGATTTTTCTTCATTACC
Organism: Halobacteriovorax sp.; assembly: GCF_048381875.1. Lineage (NCBI taxonomy): Bacteria > Pseudomonadati > Bdellovibrionota > Bacteriovoracia > Bacteriovoracales > Halobacteriovoraceae > Halobacteriovorax > Halobacteriovorax sp. The sequence continues at coordinate 46,323 of NZ_JBLXBP010000005.1, forward strand.
TTTATCAACGAAAACCTGAAGCTTAACGTCACGTCCAGACTTTGTTTTGAATGTATCTTCAATAACAGCAAGATCTCCAGCCACAAGAGCATAAAGATAAGCAGGCTTTGCAAATGGATCATTCCATACAGCAAAATGTTTTCCATCTTCAAGATCTCCACTTTCAATTAAGTTTCCATTTGAAAGAAGAAATGGATAGTCTTTCTTGTCTGCAATGATCTTTGTCGTAAAAACACTTAAGTTATCAGGACGATCGATAAAGTAAGTTATTCTCCTAAAGCCTTCTGGTTCATTTTGTGAACAAAACATCCCACCAGACTTATAAAGGCCATCAAGAGCAGTGTTTGCTTTAGGGTTAATTTCATTATGAATCTCTAAAGTGAAAGCTTCGCTAGGAAGACCAATAAGAGTTAGAATCTCGTTTTCTTCCTTATAATTTGAAAACTCTTCTCCATTAACCTTTACGCTTTTAAGCTTTAACTCTTCACCATTTAATTCAAGAGTATTTCCATTAACTGGTGTGATTTTCATTTTTGAAAAAACTTGAGTTTGTGTATCATCGAGATGAAATTCAAGGTCCACTGTTTCAATTTTATGAGTTGGGGCCTTGTAGTCGGCCAAATACTTGACTACTGGAGTTTCTGTTTTCATACGTACGTCCTTTTTAACTATCTATAAGTATCTAAAATAACGATTTTGCTCATTATAAGGCATTTATTTCTAGAATTTGCCACAATTTGAACTGAATGAAAACTTTGATTAAAATATATTTAATATTAAATAGTTAACGCAATAATTCAATAATTTAAAGTGAGCTAGTAAGATGGATGCTAATAAGAAATTTTATTTCTCTGAAATCCCCAAGGATGAGAGGTTAAGTTTTTTAAGAAGGGCCGTAAGTGACGGACTTAGCGTAGAGGTTTGGCAAAAAGGTCATGACAAAGACAAAGTCGAAAAATTTAAAATAAAATCTCTCGATGAAGACAACCTTGAACTTTCAGTAGATTTTGACGCAAGCATCATTGCAAAGCTTGCTGGTTCAAAGAATAAAGAAAGTGAAGTTCTAATTAAAATCACTTTTAAGTCTGTATACCTATTCTCTAGCTCGTTTCTAAGTTTCAATTCAGCAAGTGAATTATATAGTCTTAAAGCAGATCGACCTTTCTATAAAAGTCAGCAACGTACTAACTATCGACTACACGCAAACTCATATATCCCTATTCAAATTAAAATCGAAGAAGATGTATTTGACTGCAATGATATTTCTGCTGGTGGAATAAGCTTTAATTGCTCTTCTGAATTCAAAGAGAAGTTTGCAAAAGAGACCATCTTTGCCAAGGCCACTGTAAGACTTGCTTCTAAGCGCTTTGAGATTCCTCAACTTAAGATTGCAGCAACTTGGCCAAATGATTCTGATTCAGAAAAGCCTTTAGGTATTGGTGCCGCTTTTCAAAATATGGATAAAGATGTTGAGGAAGACCTCGTTCTTTCAATTAACTCAGAGGCCCGTGGAGAAGAGCTTAGAAAGCAGGCGGCGATGAAGAAAGGCACTTAGACTCCTTATTGCTCTTAAGCTTTAAAGACGAAAAATACTTATCAAGTTCTTCTTGATTAAGAGTCTCTTCTAATACCTTCTTATTTTTATGATCTATCAAATCTTTAAAAGACAATATCGTTGATATTTGAGGACAACCAATAGGCATAGAATTAATAAAGGCGTTTATTGCAACTTTATTATCACTAGCTAGAAACTTCTTATAATAAATATCGTGCCACCCATTTTGATAACGAGCTAAGTAAACAGCGACACCATCAAGATTCTCATTTATTTTAAAAAACCTCTTAGCAATAAAGGTTTTCAGTCCCTGATGATTTGGGATTGCACTTATAAGTGGCCCTAGTTCTTCATATTTTAAGACTTTAGCATCTATTAACTCTAAGTATTTCTTTAAATAGCCGGCCTTATCATACCAAGGAAGCGGTAACTTAACCGCCATAAGATAATATGATTTAAGTGAGAGCTGTGAATCAAAAGAGTTGGCCAATTTTAAAAGCTGGGCCTTATTTTGTTGAAAGTAGTCATGACATAGACGGTGATGGCAACTTGCAAGACCTTTCATATACAATTCAAAAGATACTTTAGAAGCCTTATCAATTTGTATTTCACGACATCCTCCGACACTAATTAAGCTTGCGCAGACATAGAATAAGTCGTTTCCATACGTATCAAAGAATTGATTAAAGTTATTATCAATCTTCTCTTTTAGAGTTTTTCTAAATTCAATTGGGCCATTAAGTGAGCTAATAAGTTGTTTTTTCGTACACAAAGTACTTAAATCACAAGGTAATTTCCAGTCTTGTACTTCAGAACTTACAGTCTGAGAGACCTCTTTATCTCCCCCAATACACGATGCACAAATCGTTAAGATGATGAAGTGAATCATGGCACTTAAAATAGAAGAAAAGTTGAATAATTTAAACATGATAAGTACTACCTTAACGCATATATCTAAGTTGACTTGTCAACAATATATGGATAAATTCACTGCTACCTCTATTTATTAATACAATTCTAATGAGATGTGAAATATGTCGTTGAAATTTTCAAGTGCAGCTGACCGTTTAATGGACAAAGCAAATATGCTTAAGTCTAAAGATCTTTATCCATTCTTTCGTCAAATTGGTGACTCAGAAGGAACGGTTGTAAAAATTGATGGCCGTGATCAAATCATGATCGGCTCAAATAACTACCTTGGTCTAACTCACCACCCACATGTGAAAGAAGCGGCCATAAAGGCCATTGAAAAATACGGTACAGGTTGTACAGGTTCAAGATTTCTTAATGGAAATTTAACGATACACGAAGAACTTGAAGAAAAGCTAGCTACATACCTTGGCCATGAAAAGGCCCTTATCTTTTCAACAGGTATGCAAACGAACCTTGGTGCTCTATCTGCTATTTGTGGACCAAGAGATTGTATGCTCTTTGATTCTGAAAATCATGCTTCAATCATTGATGCTTCACGTTTAGCAATGGGAACAACTTTTAAATATCGTCACAACGATATGGAGTCTCTTGAAGAGCAACTTGAAGCTAATATCGATCGCTTCCAAAAAGTTATCATCGTAGCTGACGGTGTTTTCTCAATGACTGGTGATATTGCAAACCTTCCAGAAATGGTAAGACTTGCAGAAAAATATGGTGCCTATATCTACGTTGACGATGCTCATGGTATCGGTGTTATGGGAGAAAAAGGTGCAGGAACGATGAGCCACTTTGGTGTAACTGATAAAGTACACTTAAATATGGGAACGTTTTCTAAATCATTTGCTTCTATTGGTGGTGTACTTTCAGGTGATGCTGAAACTATCAACTACGTAAAACACTTAGCGAGATCATTTATGTTCTCTGCTTCAATGGCCCCTTCAGCAGTTGCGACAGTATCTGCATGTATCGACGTTATCAATGAAGACGACACTCTTCATGAGAACCTATGGGATAACGTACAATTTATGAGAAATGGATTCCAAGAAATTGGGTTCTATACATATAATTCGCAAACACCAATTATTCCAATCTTCATCGGTGACGATGTGAAATCGATGCTTGTAACAAAATTCCTAAGTGATCACGGAGTTTTTGCAACTCCAGTTGTTCCACCAGCAGTACCTAAGGGAGAGGCCCTTATTAGAACAAGTTATATGGCAACTCATAGTAAGAGTGAGCTAACAAAAGTTCTTGAGGTATTTGCAAAGGCCAAGAAGGAATTTGATCTTCCTTCAACAATGGGACACTAGAAAGAAAGGAGCTTAGATGGCCATCTATATTGAGAAAGTAGACGTTTTAAACGATAAAAAGGCCCGTAAACGATTCATTGATATTCAATTTGAAATATATAAAGATGATAAGTTTTGGGTTCCTCAATTAAGAATGGAGCTAAATAAGTTATTCAAGTCAGGTCACCCTTTCTACAATACGGCCCAATGTGCTTTCTATATCGCCATTAAAGATGGAAAAGATGTTGGAAGAATCATGGCCATCAATAATCATAACTATAATAAATTTCATAATTCAAAAGAAGGACATTGGGGATTCCTCGATGCCATCGACGATATAAAAGTTTTTGAAAGCTTATTTAATGCAGCGGCAGAATGGTGTTCATCACTAGGCATGGAAAAGTTTATTGGCCCATTTAATCCTTCAACAAATTATGAATGTGGAACACTAATCAAGGGATATGGAGAGATTCCTGTTCTTATGATGATGTATAACTACGAATACTATCAGCAACATATTGAGTCTCTTGGCTTCACAAAAGCAATGGATCTACTTGCTTATCACATGAAAACCGAAACTCAGATGCCTGAAATTATTAAAAAGATTGCAGAGCGTGCAGAAAAGAAAGAGTCCATTACTTATCGTTGTGTTTCTAAAAAGAGATGGCAAGAAGAAATAAAACTCATGTATGAGATTTACAACGATGCTTGGGAAGAGAATTGGGGATTTGTTCCAATGACCAAGGATGAATTCTTTGCCATGGCCGCAGACCTAAAAACAGTAGCAGATGAAAAGCTTATTTTATTCGCTCTTGTAAACGGTGTTGAAGCTGGCTTTATTGTATGCCTACCCGACTTTAATCAAGTTCTACATAAAATCCCAAATGGAAAGCTATTACCAACAGGTATATTTCAAGTCCTAAGGGCACCTAAATTAATCGACGGTGTTCGAGTTATTACAATGGGTGTGAAGAAGAAATACAGGCTTTATGGACTAGAATCAATTCTCTATTTCCGAGCTCACGAAAATATTGCAAGCTATAAGAAGTATAAGAATATTGAAATGAGTTGGATTTTAGAAGACAACTTAAATATGAATAAACCACTTCTAAAAATGAATGCGGTTCCATATAGAAAGTATCGTATTTTTCAAAAAGAGCTCGTATGAAAGTTTTAATTACTGGAGCGACTGGCTTTGTTGGCTCCCACCTATGTGATAAATTATCAGAACAAGGACATGAAGTTTACGCTTTAGTAAGAAATGAACAAAAAGCACTAAACTTAGAGCTGCCTGGAAAATATATTACAGGAAACCTCGATGAAGAATCAATTTCATCATGGGTAAAGAAACTTCCCTCAGATCTCGACTGTGTTATTCACACAGCAGGTGTTGTCTCTGCTAAGCATTCATTAACATTTGCAAAAACAAATCAGCTAGCAACACAAGATTTAATAAATGAATTAAGTAAGCGTTATGAGAAATTACATTTTCTTTTAATCTCATCACAAGCAGCTGCTGGCCCATCTCAATCACCTATTGATGAGGCCCATGAATGTAATCCAGTGTCAGCATATGGTCATTCAAAACTAGCAGCTGAGCAGGCGCTAAAAGAGCTAGCTCCTGAAAATTGGAATAGTACAATCATTAGACCTCCAATGGTAATTGGACCAAGAGATAGTGCCGTACTTGATGTCTTTAAGATGGTAAAATCGAGATTCGTCACTGGCCCTGGCCTTGGATTTAGATCAAAGCGCTACAGTGTTGTAAATGTCTTCGATCTTGTTGATGCAATTATCTTATGTGCAAAACAACAAAGTCCAAAGAATGAAGTTTACTATGTCACATCTGTTGATGAAGTAACTTTTGAGGAATTAATCAATACAATCTCAAGTACTCTTGGTGTGAAGAAAGTATTCTTTATGTCTATCCCAATTTGGATACTAAGAATTGTAGCAGGTGCACTTTATACGCTGCCTATTCACCTTCCATTAACGAGAGATAAGATTAATGAGCTTGAGGCACATGCGTGGCTTTGTAAAAGTGAAAAGATCAGGGCCTTAGGACATATACCTCAACACGATCTAAGATCGACTATTGAGATGACAGCAAAAGATTATCAAGGGCGCAACTGGCTCTAATAACCTTCTTCCTTTTCTCCAGTAACCGTACGAAATACATAGTCCCAAAGTGGTGAACTTACACCATACTTTGCCTTTTCATGACGAAAGTGATGTTGAAGATGAAACTTCTTTAAGTAGCGCCCTACTCGACCAGTCATTTTAAAGTGGTGAGTTGCATAGTGTATATAGTCGTAACAAAGATAGCCTACTGTAAAGAATGCCATAAAACCCGAAAGATAATACGCTGGAATAAATAGTGAAAAGAATCCCCATATCAATGCCATAATTAAAATGGCCGGAACAGGAGGCATAACAAGTCTTGTTGGATCATTTGGATCATCGTGATGGAGTCCGTGAAATAGGAATACAAATCGTTTTGTCAGTGGCCCTATAGGTTTTAAATGAAAAACAAAGCGGTGAAGTAAGTACTCTGTCAGAGTCCAAATAAGAAGTCCGCTAATGGCACAAATAATCATTTCAAAATGTGTATAACCTAAAGCAAAGTAAGAGCGATAGATAAGAAAAATGACAAAGGGCATCCAAAGCAGCAATGGTATTATTGGGTGTACGTGAGTCATAGACTCAAGAACAGGGTTCTTAAATATTCTAATTGATTCGTATTTTTTCACTTTTTATATCCTATAAGTAGAAAAACCTATAAACACTAGTATTCATAACAAATAAGAAAAGAATAGTCAGCTTTTAGCTTCTTTTAAACTAATTTAAACCTATTTTTTATTGATGTCAGAAATCAAGAAAACATATTTTATAGAGCATGTAAATGCCTATACAGTAACGTATTAGAATAATGGACTAAGTTAATTTCTCATGCGAGTTACTGTAAGAAAAAATCCCTTGTTCTTTCTGTAAAATCGAATAAACTTATTAATAAGCAGAGACGAAATAAAGACACTTCGGCGTTTCGGGAAAGGACTTTTTAGGAACGTCGTCTTTTATTTCATTCAAAAAAAACAATCCCAAATCATTTAAATTTTAACTAGTTCGAAGCTCTTCGATATATGGCTTCCATTGTCCCATCCATTGATTCATCGATGCATTTATTAGAGAAGAACTCTCCTGATGAACATTAACGGTACAATAAGTTAGGCTAAGAGTATCCTGATGTTTTCCAGCATCAATTGAAGGGATATTATTCCAAGTTCCAGTATTGAAATAGTATCGTCCTTCCGGAAAACGACGCCACTCCTGAAGATGAGTATGCCCCATAACAACCGTATGAATGGACGAATTGCGATCAAGAATCCTTCTGGCCATCCTTTCGTACTTTGGATAGATGGTAATCTGTTGTAGAATTTTAATCGTCGTTTTAAAGTTTGTATTTTGACGTGTGTAATAATTTGAATAAGTCTTAATAACGTAATTTACACAAGTAAACATGAGTCGCCAAAAGAAGCGTGTATCATTGAATAGACACCATTTCACATAAGACGACATAGGCCTGACCTTATCAATATAAGGGCGCTCCTTCTTTAAACGAGGAAGAACATTGATACAAAATAAAGATCCCCAAGGAAAGTTTAGAATCTCTTTTCCAGCTGGACCTTTAATGAATTGCTTTGTTTTTGGAACTGTATTAATTGCTTCAAAACGATGTCCATGTTCAACATGTAACCCATTTTCTATAAATGTTTCAGTAAAGATAATTTCATTGCCACAGATTTCTTTAAATCTTTGTTGAGCTCCTTCAAAGAGCATTCCAGCATCGTGATTGCCAACAACATAAACAACACGCTTATGTGGTGCGCGCAAAAACTTCTTAAGGCCAGCAAAGAAGCGCGGGTGTCCTTTTGCAATATCATCAATCTGTCTTACAGTCATGTGCTCATCGACAACATGAGTAAAAACCCCATCAGTATCAATTTGAATAAGATTTAGTATGTCACCATTTAAGACAATGGTTACAGGCTTTGAATAATACTCATTTGTGGAAAAATAATCACAAAACTCATAGAAGCGATCATCCTCGAAGAAGTCTTCAAGAATATTGAATTCTCCGTTTTGCAGATAGCTGCCTTTTCCAATGTGAAGATCAGATAAAATTAGGTACTTCATATTTATGAGTCTGCAACACAGACTTTACCACGTCCAGACTTTTTTGCTTCATACATCATTTTATCGGCCATACCGATAATTTCATTTCGACTCGAAGCATTTACTGGGTAATTAGCGACACCAATAGAAACACTTAACTGTACGTCCTCATCCTCTTTAGAATTGATTTCAAGGTCAGCTTCAATCTTATATATTGTCGACTTTACTCTCTTTAGAATTCGCTCTCCAATATGCTTGGCATCTTCCAATGTTGAATATGGGGCCAAGACAACAAATTCATCTCCACCATAGCGATAACATAAGTCATCTTCTCTTACAGTTGAGCGAATTGTTTCAGCTACTTGTTTTAATAGACTTGTCCCAATTAAGTGGCCATGACCATCATTGATACTTTTAAAGTAATCGATATCGATAAAAATAAGTGAAAATGATCTCTCTAGAGTTTCATATTCTCTAATTGATGCTTCAATATCACTTTTAAACTTTCTTTGATTATAGAGTCCAGTTACATCATCAACATGAGCAAGAGATTGTAGTCGCTTAAGCTCTTTTATATGTAACAGACTTCTAAATTTAGATTGAATATAATTTTCCAACTGTGAAAATACTTGCGTAGAGAATTCACCATTAACAACGATAAAAAGATTTTGGCTTCCATTAAAGCCGACATCAATAAATCGGTACTTATCCCCTTCAATATCCACATGTAGGTGCTGAGTTTTAAGCGCCCCCATTAATTCCTGATAAACCTTATCTGGGTACTCCCCAGATATTTTATTATTATAGAAGTCTCGGATAATAGGATTACCATCATCAGTTTGGATGGTCGCAAATACCAGAGGAGTCTTTGAGTTAAACTCATTTTTGATAAAATCACGAAAAGATTTAAGAACAATATTGAAGTTCTCTTCTTCCACATTCTGGCAGATATAATTTAATAGTGCTTCGTATTGTTTTTCCAACATAATCGTTTTTTAGTTTTCCATTTCAATATCGCTCAAATCCAAATCAATTGTATCTGAAACAATGCTTAAAGATCCTCTTAAGTTATTAATTAATCTTTCAAGTTTCTGTTGAGCGAGCATGCGCTCTTTCTTGGCCTGTTTTTCATTGATGGCCATATTTTCCATATTAAACTCTAATGTATCAATCTTTCTCTTAAGTTCTAAGATTTTCTCATCGCGAGCTTTTATTTTATTATCACTATCAATTGCCATAAGCTCTAGCTGACTCTCAAGTTCTTGCTCACGAGCACGAACGCTTGCGTGATCTAATCTCATGCGACTGCCGATTTCATTCATTTCTTCTTTCATCGCTTTATTTTTAGCTTCACTTAATTCAAGCCCATGCTTGTAATTATCCAACTGAGACTTTGTCTCTTCTATTTCAAAAGCATGTCGCTTTTTAGCAATAGTTAATTCAATTGATTTCTCATCTGCTTCAGTTCTTAAATTAAGATTTTCTCTTTTTAAAATCTCAACCATAGATTGAAGTTCATTTATCTCATTTAATAAATTAGTGCGATCCGTTTTTAACTCATTTACAGTAACTCGTAGGTCCATTAACTGCTCTTCACTCATAGACGAAAGAATATGCCCAGGGTGAATCGTAGCTGCAGGAGACTGTGCAACGCCACTAGAATCATGAACAAATGAATCATGTTGTTGTGATTTGTTATCTTGGCCAACACCGATATTATAACTTGCTGTTTGCTCATTTGAATTCATCGGTGCATGCACTGTTTTTGTTTCTTCAGCTTCATTTGAAGCAACCGCAGTAACAGTGGCCTCCTCTTCTTGTGGCCTAGGTGCTTCATTTACCATACCATCCAGTTGGGCCAGAGTATCTTCTTCTTGTTCTTGCCCTTGAACTAAGTCTTTATCATGATCATCTTCACTAAGTCCTAGCTCCACTTCTGCTGTATCTTCAACCTCAGAATCAAGAGAGTCCAGGTCCTCGTCAAGCTCATCATCAAGACTACTATCAAGATCAATATCCAGATCATCATCCAAATCAGCACTCGCCTCTAAGTCATCGAGCTCACCTAGATCATCTAAATCACCTAAGTCGTCTAGGTCACCAAGATCATCCAAGTCGTCTAATTCACCAAGATCATCTAATTCATTATCAATATCACTTGAAGCTTCTAGCTCTTGAGTATCTTCTTCAGATGGGAGCTCTTGATCTTCTTGTGTAACTGCTTCGACCTTTTTTTCTACTATGATCGGATTATTATCTAAGTCTAAGTCATCTTCTCTTGCTGCCTCTGCTGGTGCATTGGGAATATCTTCACCTTTGGCAGTTAAATCGATAGAAAGGCTTCCAGAAATATCCAGATCCATATCAGTTGGGGAACTTGCATCTGCTGGGGCATTTTCTACTTCATCACCATCCCCACAAAGAGACATATCTAAATCATCATCGAAATTTAATTCAATTCCACCCTCATCTGCCTCTTCATTTGAAGAGTTAAATTGAGACAGATCCATATCTGTTTCCACAAGTGTTAATGAAGTCTTATCTTCTTGATCGGCCATTTGTGCTGAATTATCAGAGTCTGAACCTAGAACATCGTCTACAGCGCTCTGAATCTTGTCACTTTCTTCCGTCAATTCTTCTTGTGCTTTCTTGTGTGCTGACATATTTTTCCCCAATAAAGTGCACTAAATTTGTTTAAATCTAAGTTTTCTTGCTTTCCTACACTCTCCTTTTCGCCTTTTTTTGAAAAAAGTTAAGTATTTACGTCGCATAAAGTCATTCTGTTTAAGAATATTCAAAATAGATGAGGTTTCTACTTGAGAACTAGTGAGGAAATGTTCTACAATATTAAGCAGTTATCAAGATAAAGGCTATCCATGATTAAGAAACTACTAATTTTATCCAGTATTTTAACAACGACATTAATTTCGCTAAGAGCGAATGCTCAAGACTTTCTCCCATCAAATCTACTTTTGATGAATGATTACTTTGCTCACCATGTGATTGTTGCAGAGAAATCTACTCATACATTATATCTCTATGAAAATGATGAGGGAAAACCAAGACTAATAAAAACCTTCCAAATGGCCACAGGTCAAAAAGTTGGAAATAAAGAATATCAAGGAGACAAGCGAACTCCTGAAGGTGTTTACTTCTTTAACCAATTCCTGGATCACAATGACTTAATCAAACGTCATGGTGAACTTGGAGCACAATACGGAGTTGGTGCCTTCGTTCTTGATTACCCTAATCCTATTGATAAAGCACAAGGGAAAACAGGTGGCGGAATTTGGCTACACTCAACAGATAATGAACCAAGAATTGATAAAGGTCTTGATTCTAAGGGATGTCTTGTTGCCCACAATGTTAACCTAATTGATATCGCTAGATATATTGAAATCAATAAAACGAATATCGTTGTTGTCCATAATTTAAAATTCTTCAGTGAAGAAACATGGAAAAGAGAAAAGAACGAAGTCATTGATACTTTTAATAGTTGGCTAGATGCTTGGTCTAAGGAAGATACTGATAAGTACCTTTCTCACTACTCTCGTACAGACTTTGAGGACCCATTTAGAGGTCGCTACAATACATTCGCTCAATATAAGAGAGCAGTCTTTTCTAATCCAGGAAAGCCAGAGATTAAAATCTCAAACCTTACAGTATTAAAAGCTGATGACTATGTTGTTGTTACATTTAAGCAAGACTATAAGAGTAACACTGTAAACGATATAGGAAAGAAGACTCTCTATCTAAAGCGTGATCCATATTATAAGTGGAAAATCGTCGCTGAGAGATGGCAGAGAATTCCAATGGATATTACAAATGAGAGGGAGCACTTAAGTTTTGAGCCATCACAAAGGTTCTTTACTTCACAAGACCCAAAACAAATTTTCACATTGAACCTAACTCTAACTAGGCCATATAGCGAAAATTAAAAGGGAAACGGATGTCTTCAAATACCAAGGAAGCGGCAAAGAATAATCTTTCATTTATTCTTTATGAAAATAATAAGGTGCCAAGATACCTTCAATTAACACCTCGAGAATATAAGGCCATTCTTTATGTGCCTGTTGTCTTAACAGTATTTTCAATCTTTGCTTTGGCCGGTTCATACTTTTATACAAAGAATATCGAAAACCTAATTAAGGCAAAAGAGCCGTTAATTATCAAAAATCTTCGCGACGAGAATTCTGGGCTTACTCAAAAGAACTCAGAACTTACAACACTAAACCTTGATCTAACAAACCGACTTGCCAATGAAACGATTAGTGGAGCTTCTGCAAGTTCACTTAATATCATTGCCCCAGTAAAGGGACAAAAAGACTTAACAAGTCCTGCAAGTATCAAGATTGAAGATATTAAGGTTAACAAAGGAAATGAGAAGGTTGAGTTAAGCTTTAATCTTATCAATATTACACAAGATAATAATCGCGTTTCTGGCTATATTCACATCTTCTTATTTGATGGGAATAATTACTTTCACTACCCTGAAGGTGGAGATTCAATCAGAAACTTCTCTCTTAATTACACAAAGGGTGAGTCATTTGCCACTTCACGCTTTCGTCCTGTAACAGCTAAGTTTGATCTTCCAAAGACCAGTACAGCAATGTTTAAGGTTTTTATCTTTAATCGTCTTGGTGATATAGTTCATCAACAATTATTCAGAGAAGAGATCAAATAATGGACTTAAGAGATCAAAACTTCACATTTGTAGGAATTGGATCCGTTATAAAGGGCGATATTGTTCTTAAAGGGCCATCACATATTTGCTCAACAATTGAAGGCGATATTCAAATTGATGAGAGCTTTACTCTCACAATTGAGCCACAGGGAATTGTGGAAGGTCGAATTCGCTGCGGAGACCTTAATATCTATGGAGAAGTCTCAGGAGATATCACGGCCCAAGGTAAGGTAAAGGTTTTCCCTACAGGTGTGGTTAAAGGTCAGATCGTTGCTAAGAATATTAATATTGCTCCAGGAGCAACTGTTAATATGCAAGGGCATACTCTCGAATCACAATCATAAATTTAATATCTTAAATATTTAGAAAAATATTAAGGGTAGGAAGCGAAGTCCTACCCTTTTTTATTTATAGAAAGTTTTTGTAGTTATAGACTTTAACCTTACCAATCTTACGTAAGGCCTTCTTCATTGACTTGTCACCAAGAACAACAATCTTAACTTTATCATATGGGAAAGCTGCATATACTGTTTTTGCGACATCTTCTTGAGAGATTTTATCAACAGAGCTTGTGTATTCAAGAAAGCGCTTAATATCGACATTTGCATTATCAAGGTTAACTAATTGTCTCATAAAGCTTGATGGCTTTTGGAATTGAAAAGCAAAACCACCCTTTACGGCCTTTCTTACCTTTTCAATTTCACTCATTGCTATATTCTTTGCTTCAGAATTATCTTTAAGAATCTTTATTACTTCTTGAACCATCTGCCCTACTGTTTCTTCTTTTGTAAAAGTAGAAAGAATTGAGCGTCCATAGTCTTTTTGCATGCCAGCAGTTGCCCAAGCAGAATAAGTTAAGCCTCTTTTTGTTCTAAGCTCTTTAACAAGAATAGAAGTGAATCCGCCACCAAGATATTGGGACATAAATTCAAGGTTCTCAAATCCTGGATCTTTATCTTTTGCCATAAAGATTCCGGCCCTAACTTGTGCTTGATTAGCCTTAGGTACTTCAACAAAATGGATAACAGGCTTTTGTGGGTCAAATGGCCTAAGCTCCTTAACTTTTGAATCAAGAGTTCTTGTGAAGCTTGCTTTTGAATTAAATCCACATTCATTTGTAATAATATTTTTAATATTTAAAACTGTTCTTGGCCCAGTTATATAGACTTTCTTTTTCACATCTTCTCTAAAGTACTTTAGACGATCTAGAAGGTAGCTTCTTTTCATGCGCTTAAGATCACTAAGTCTTCCTTTTACATCAGAGACGTAAGGAGTTCCTCTTAAGCTAATATCGCGAAAAGCCGTTGAAGCAAGGGCCCCAGGATTTGAAACTAAGTTTTGTCTTTGAGCACGTAATAGCTTCTTTGCCTTTGCAAGTTCCTTTTTTGGATAAACAGCATCTCTAAAAATATGACAGATCTTCTTTGTTGTAGGAATGATATCTTTAGTTAGGCCATTATACGAATAACTTGAATACTCATGAGTAACATTTGAAGATGTTGAAACACCATAGAATTCGAGATTATCTGCGATCTCATTTAAGCTAAATCGATTAGTACCACTCTCCAAAAGATCAAACATCATATTTGTTACACCTTTTGTGCGGCCATCTTTCATTGCTCCATCTGCAAAGAAAATTGTTACATTATAAGTTGGAAACTTATCATCTTGAATATAAGTGACATCGATATTTTCCCACTTCATTTTCTCAATGCGATCAACTAACTCATTTGCATAGAGTTGCCCTGCCCCAAAAAGAAGAGATGTGATTAGAACTTTATTTAAAATATTTTTCATATAAATTACCTTTTATTACGATCCCAAATTGATAAGAAGGCATAGTTATTACCCGAGATATAACGCTTACATACGTCTCTCACCTTCTCCACAGTCATTTCATCATAGCTCTTTAGTTGTTTCTTATACTCACGATAATCACCAAAGTAGAATTCAGTTGAGCCTAAGAAGCTTGCAAGGCCATCATTTGTAGAAATTGCTTGGAAGTATTGCTTTAATAGTAAGTTCTTAGTTTTTTGTACTGAACGAGGTGTAATGGCCTTTGAGCATGAACGACGTAAACTTTTTAAAAGCTTATTACGACTTGTGCGAATACTAAATTTTGGAAGAATCTCTCCTCCAATAACAAAAACACCACCATTCTTTAGGCCGTAATTGAAAGCATAAACGCTTGAAAGACGAGGTCTTTTAGAAACGACAAAGTTTTTAACAAGATAAGAGCTTGTACCAGTTCCTAAAATATCAGCTAAGAAGTCCAGGGCAAGTGCATCTTCATGAGTTATTGAAACAGCAGGAAATGCTAAACGAAACATTGGATTCTTTGCCTGTCCATTAAGGCCTTTAATATAAGGAAGCTTTGAAGTGCGCTTATAATTATCAACGTTATCAAGCTTCTCTTTTTTCTTATCAAGGTCACTATTTGTTTTAATCTTTCCAATTGTATCCTTAACTTTATCTAGTACCGAAGAAGGATCGATATCACCAACAATGATCATCGTCGCATTATTTGGTGCGTAGAAGTTATGATAAAACTCCATCATCTGATCTCTTTTAAGTGCCTTTACGTCTTTTGCATCGCCAATAACAGAGCCTCCATATGGAGTTCCTTTAAAGATCGCCTTCATCATTGCAAGATGAATTTTTCCATTTGGCTTATTTTCATAACGCATTTTTCTTTCTTCAAGAACGACTTGTCTTTCTTTTTCAAAAGGAACTTCTTCAAGAACAAGATTTTGCATTCTCTCCGCTTCAAGCTCAATCATCTTCTCAACAGTAGAGGCCGCAATATTTTCATAATAAACAGTGTTATCAAATGTCGTATATGCGTTTGAATCACCACCGTAAGTTTCAATATAATCTGAGAAATACTCCGCTGGATAATTCTTCGTCTTCTTAAACATCATATGCTCTAGAAAGTGAGTCGCACCAGTCGTGCCTACTTTCTCATATCTTCCACCAACATCGTAGAATGTATAAATTGATGCAATAGGAAGTTTAGAGTCCCGTACTAGAAGTAACTTCAGTCCATTATCTAACGTATGTTTTTGAATATCGATATTTAACTCTAAGTCACCAAGTCCAATATCTTTATGATTTGTGCCCTGATCCTGCGTCGATGAACACGAGACAAGAAATAAAAATACCAGGCAGGCAAAGTACTTTGTCGTTTTAAACATTAAATCTCCAATAAAAGTTAACATAAGTAGTTTAAAAGCTTATAATTTTCATGGCAATATATACTTATGAATTTATCAATCACATTTCTAGGAACAGGAACAAGTACAGGCATCCCAATGTTAGGATGTAATTGCAAAGTATGTACAAGTTCAAATCCATTTAATAAGCGTCTTCGCACTTCTTTTCTCTTGCAAACGAAAAAGACGACTATCGTCTTTGACACTGGTCCCGACCTAAGGACTCAACTATTAAGAGAGAACGTCCAAGATGTTAATGGTGTTATTATATCTCACCCTCATGCTGATCACCTCAACGGGATTGATGATATAAGGCCATTCACATTCAATCATCCAATTAACCTCTACACATCAAGTGATTGTGCAAGAGTTATCCATGAACGATTTGGCTATATCTTTGGAAGTAATAAGGGGCATATCGGCTCAAGTCCCAGACTCTTAATGAATGAGATCAATATTAATGAAAAGTTGAAAATTTGTGAGCTAGAATGTGAATTCCTTCAGCTTCCCCACGGAAATGGAACTTCATTAGGTTTATTAACGGATAAGCTTGCTATAATTTCAGATTGTCATGAGATTGCGGACCAGACACTTTTAAAGCTTAAAAACTCAAACCTTGATGCGCTTATTATAGATTGTGTTCGAGAAGAGCCTCACCGCAGCCACCTAAACGTGGACAAGTGCTTTTCATATATCAAAGAAATTGGCGCAAAGCAGAGTTTTCTTACACATATGGGCCACGAATTGGAACATGACTCGTTGCAATCTAAGTGCAATGAGCACTTTCCTGCTAAAAATGTCAAAGTCGCTTATGACGGCATGAAATTCGATGTTTAAATTATTGTAATTGCACGTTAAAAACATTATATATTCTTAACAATTTTAAGATATTTTATTACGCCTTTAGCTTTGATGGAGTTTAGTATGATTATTGGTGTTCCAAAGGAAATTAAAAATAATGAAAATCGCGTTGGTCTAGTTCCAGGCGGTGTTAGACAACTAGTTCACGACGGTCACGAAGTGTATGTAGAAACAAATGCTGGTTATGGAATTGGTATTAGCGATGAAGACTTCATCCAAGCAGGTGCTAAGATTCTTGGCTCACTTGAAGAAGTTTTTGAAAAGTCGACAATGATCATCAAAGTAAAAGAGCCACAAGCTAGAGAGATTGCTCTTTTAAAGCCACACCATATTCTTTATACATACCTTCACCTTGCAGCAGATGAGCCGCAAACAACTGGTTTAATGGAGTCTGGATCAACTTCTATTGCATACGAGACAATCCAACCAGCAGATGGTTCACTACCTCTTCTAACTCCTATGTCAGAAGTTGCAGGAAGAATGGCAACTCAAATTGGTGCTTCTTACCTACAAATTGACCACGGTGGAAAAGGTGTTCTTCTAGGTGGTGTACCAGGAACAAGAAGAGCAAAAGTAACAGTTATTGGTTGTGGTGTTGCAGGTACTAACGCAATAAAAATGGCCATGGGTATGGGTGCTGACGTAACAGCAATTGACCTATCGACTAAGCGTCTTGCTGAGCTTGATGACCTATTTGATAACAGAATCACGACTCTATTTTCAAATATTGAAAATATCGAAAAGTCTGTTCAAGAATCAGATCTTGTTATTGGTGCGGTACTTGTACCAGGTGCTAAAGCTCCAAAGCTTGTAACAAGAGAGAT
Source organism: Halobacteriovorax sp. (assembly GCF_048381875.1). Lineage (NCBI taxonomy): Bacteria > Pseudomonadati > Bdellovibrionota > Bacteriovoracia > Bacteriovoracales > Halobacteriovoraceae > Halobacteriovorax > Halobacteriovorax sp. Next base: position 63,854 of record NZ_JBLXBP010000005.1, read on the forward strand.
GATTTCTAAAATGGAAAAGGGATCTGTCGTAGTTGATATCGCAGTTGACCAAGGTGGTTGTATTGAAACATGTAAGCCAACAACTCACCAAAACCCTACTTTCCTAGTAGATGGTGTTGTTCACTACTGTGTTGCTAATATGCCAGGTGCTGTTGCTCAAACTTCAACTTTTGCACTTACTAACGTAACTCTTAAGTATGCTCGTATGATTGCAAAATATGGTGTTGAAGAAGCAGCGAGAATGGATGCAGCATTCAAAAAAGGTATCAATATCTACAAAGGTAAACTCGTTTACAAGCAAGTAGCTGATGACCTTAACCTTGAATACACTCCACTAAATATTGATTAATATAAGAAAAGGGCCTACAAAGGCCCTTTTTATTATTTTCTAGATAAGTTTGAACAAGAGTTCTGACCTAAAATAATAAAGTGATCACCAAAGAAAAGCATGATATTAAATTCTTAATCACTTAGCTTCGTAATTCAACTCACCCCATCATTCCTCTCAAGATAACCTATCAAATTTACAACTGGGGTCATTTTTTAACCAAAATGCTCAACTTTCTCGATAATTCAATGATTTAAAGTGTTAGTTTTCTCAAAATATCTTACATTTAGGGAGTTAACATAAATTAACTTCAATATATTTTTCATTTTTACCTCAATCTCGCTAAAAGTTATTCATTAATTCTTTTAAGGGGGAGAAATGTCTAAGTTTATTAAGAGCATAATACTTGTTCTAATCACTCTCACTGCTTTTGCCAGTGATAACCAATTAAACTTCTCATTCAATGGTGGACAAAATGATGTTCAAATTCTTGCCAAAGAAATTGAGGTAACAAAGTACAAACAAGAAGAATACGAAGGTACTTGTTACAATCAAATTCCATACCAAGACGAAGAATGTGGATACGAAACGAAGTATCGTCAATCTTGTCGCTACCGCTCAGGAAGAAATGTTTGCCACACAGACTACGAGCGTCAGTGTCGCTATGAAACAAAATATCGTGAAAGATGTACAACTGGCCCATCAAGACAAGTTTGTCGAAATGTACCAGGGCAAAGAATATGTCGTGATGTTAATGGACGTCGCGAATGTAAGCAAAGACCAGGTCGTCGTGTTTGTGAAACAAAGCCAGGTCGTCGTACATGTAGCCGTGAACCATACCAAGACCGTGTTTGTCGCTCACGCCCAGTTCAACGTTGTCACTGGGAGCCAGGAAGAAATATTTGTACAGATGAGCCATACCAAGACTACGTTTGTCGTACAGTAACAAAGTATCGTTCAGAGCCATACGCTTGTACAAAGACACGTACAGTACCTTACAAAGATACTGAAAAAGTAACTCACAAAGTAAAAGTTGAATATATTGGTGCAATCGAGAAAGCCGATGCAAACTTCACGCTAAACTTTGCAAACGAAATGAAGAGTTTCCAAACTGAAGTTGAAAACTTAAATGAAGAATCAACTCAGATTAACTTCCAAGTTGCAGACTTTAACGAGGTTCAAGATTATAACTATGAATCGACTCTAAAAGTTGAATTCTTTGACCTAGATAAAGCACGTGCTCCTATTCAAGTAACTCCTGCTAAAGTTGATATTAGTAAGCGAGGAAAGTTTGAATTAGAAGTATCTAATCTAGAAGGTGTTGAAGCGCTAAAGACAGAAATCGTAATCTACGATCGTGAAAAGAAGAGACTTCACTTTAAGAAGACTATTGATCTTTTAACTTTCAACAAAACTCTTCTTGATAATGGAAACGTTCTTCTTACAGGAGAACTAAAAGAGCACGGTTTTGAAAAAATCAAAAAAGGCTTCTTTGGTCCATTTGAAAAAGAGCGTAAGCTTAAAGTTACTCTTACTTTCTTTCCACTGGATTCAACTGTTCCAGGGCAAGAGCTAAAGCCAGTAACACATACGCTAAAAGCAGAAGCTGAACTTTAGAAAAAAGACCTTAAGCACACACTTAAGGTCTTCATTCAATTTTAGGGAATTGTTTGAAGGCCATGAAAATATAAATTGAACAAGAAGGCCTCTGTTTAGTTACAGGGGCCTTCTTTTCTCACTTCATTTCTACCTTTATCAATTGTGGTCATCACAATCTCTAGTACTTGAATAGTTAAGAAATTAAAGATTAAGCAATGCAACGCGTGGTGCTATTTACGTTATAGCAAATGCTACGTACCATTTTATAAATAAAAAATAAATAAATCATTAAGGGAGCTTAGTAATGATTAAAAACCTAATGGCCATTTTAATTGTGGCCCTACTCGTTGTGTCTTGTTCAGGAAAGAACGGAGCAAATAAGAGTACTTTTGTATACTGTTCAGAAGGTTCACCTTCAGGATTTAATCCTCAATTTCTAACTGATGGCCCATCTCACAATGCGGCAGCTTACCCACTCTTTAATCGACTTGTAAGTTTTCAAACTGGAAGCACTAATATCATTCCTTCCATTGCTGAGAGTTGGACTGTATCTCAAGACCAACTAACTTATACGTTTAATATAAGAAAAGGTGTTAAATTTCATACAACAAAATATTTCAAACCAACAAGACAGCTTGATGCAAGTGATGTTGTGTGGTCCCTAAACCGTATGTTTAAAAAGGACCATCCATATAATAAAGTAAGTGGTGGTATCTATGAATATTGGGATGGAATGGGAATGTCTAATATTATCAAAGATATTAAACAAACTGATAAGTACCAAGTTCAAATTGAACTTCATCATCCAGAAGCTCCCCTACTTGCAAACTTTGCAATGGCCTTCACAAGTATCCTTTCGCGTGAGTATGGTGAAAAAATGCTAGCGGCCAAAACTCCTGAAGATTTTGATCGTAAACCAGTTGGAACAGGCCCATTTATTTTTGGATCATATCAGAAAGATACAATGATCCGTTATACAGCTAATAAAGACTATTTTAAAGGTGCTCCAAAAATTAAGAGAATGGTTTTTTCTATTATTCCTGATCCTTCAGTTAGAACGCAGAAACTTGTTGCAGGAGAATGCCACCTTGCGACTCAGCCTGCACCAACAGATATTGCAGCACTAAAAGCAAATAAAGATATAACAGTATTAGATGGTGCCGGTCTCAATGTTGCATACCTTGCTATGAACACTGAAAAGAAGCCTTTTGATAATATCCACGTAAGACGAGCAATAAACTATGCCCTAAATCGTGACTCTTATATTGATCCTATCTATCTTGGGTTTGCAAATGTTGCAAAGAACCCAATGCCACCAACAATCTGGGGTTATAACGACAATATCACTCCATATGAATATAATATTCAAAAGGCAAAAGAAGAATTAAAAAAAGCAGGTCTTCCAAATGGTTTTGAAACAACAATTTGGACTCTTCCGGTATCTCGTCCATATAATCCAAATGGAAAGAAAATGGGTGAATTAATGCAAGAAGATCTTGCAAAAATTGGTATCAAGGTTGAGCTTGTGACATATGATTGGCCTACATACTTAAAGAAGGCACACGCTGGTGAGCATTCAATGATTCAAATGGGATGGACTGGTGACAATGGAGACCCTGATAACTTCTTATATATGTTATTAAGCTGTGAAGGAGCTAAGGCCGGCTCTAATTATGCAAATTGGTGTAATAAGGATTATGACCGTCAGGTTATAATGGCAAAGAGGCTAAACGATCCAAAGAAAAGAGCTAACTACTATCTTGAGGCCCAAGAAGTATTTAAAAAAGAGGTTCCATGGATAACACTCTTTCACTCAACAGTTCACCGTGCCATGAGAAATAATGTAAAGGGATTCAAAATTCATCCTCTTGGAAATGACATCTTTACTGATATCTCTATCGAATAAGTAATTAAATTATATGAAAAACTTCTTAAAACAACGTTTTCTTCAGCTAATCCCAACAGTAATTGGGATTAGCTTATTTTCCTTTATCATTGTTCGCTTAGTTCCAGGTGACCCCGTTCTTCTTCTTTTAGGTGAACGTGGTGCTGATCCTAAAGTCTATGCGGCCATGCAAAAAACACTAGGACTCGATCGTCCAATTCTAGAGCAGTACTTTCTCTACATACAAAATATCTTCTCAGGAGATTTTGGCCAATCCATTGTGACGAAGCAAACAGTAGTTAATGAGTTCTTCTCTCGCTTTCCGGCCACTTTAGAGCTTGGAGTATGTGCGATGGTATTTGCCATCCTAATAGGAATCCCTGCTGGAGTCTATGCAGCTTTAAAGCGTAATTCTTTTATAGACTATCTATTAATGGGTACATCACTAGTGGGATATTCAATGCCAATATTTTGGTGGGGATTAATTCTCATTATTGTCTTTTCAGTTAATATGGGAATCACACCTGTTTCAGGAAGGTTAGATGTCTTCTATGAAGTACCAAGTATTACAGGTTTCATGCTAATTGATACGCTTAATCCTGAGGTCATTGAATTTGATGGTTTAGCACCATTTTTCTCGGCCCTAAAACACCTTATCCTGCCAACAATTGCTATGGGGACAATTCCACTTGCTGTTATTTCTCGAATGACAAGATCAAGTGTACTTGAGGTCTTAAAAGCACCATATATCCAAACAGCTAAAGCAAAAGGCCAAAGTTATCAAAAGATTGTATGGAAACACGCTGTAAGGAATGCACTTATACCAATCGTAACTGTTATTGGACTGCTTTTTGGAAGTATCATTACAGGAGCAATTCTTACAGAGACCATCTTTTCGTGGCCAGGTATCGGCCGTTGGCTAGTAGCAAGTATTCACGCTAGAGACTACCCTGTAATACAAGGAGGTATTCTCTTCATTGCCCTGATGGTTATCTTCATCAATACATGCGTGGATATAATCTACTCGATTGTTAACCCTAAAATTTCAGGTTCAAAATAATGAGTGACCAAGTAATTAAACAAGATTCAAACATAACAAATATTCAGTTATTAAAAGACTTTTGGGATCATTTTAGTGATAACAAAGGTGCAGTTTTTGGACTGGCCTTAGTTATAGGATTTATTCTTATAGCACTACTCGCTCCTATTATTGCTCCTCATGGGCAAAGTGAAATCTTTGAAGGACAACTTCGTATCCCACCAATTTGGGCAGAAGGTGGAAATATGTCTTTCTTACTAGGAACAGATGATCTTGGACGTGATGTTTTAAGCCGACTTATTTACGGTGCTCAAGTCTCACTCTTTGTTGGGATATCAATTGTATGTATATCAGCTGTAATTGGAACTATTCTTGGACTTCTTGCAGGCTACTTTGGTGGAAAGACGGATGCTGTGATTATGCGATTTATTGACATTCTCATGGCCTACCCAAGTATTCTTCTCGCTATTATAGTTGTCTCTGTAATTGGCCCAGGACTTATGAATGCGGTCTTTGCTGTTTCACTTGTAAGTGTTCCATCTTTTACACGTTTAATTCGTGCCAATGTTATGGAAATCAAAGACCTACAATTCGTTCAAGCTGCTAAAACTTTTGGGGCCTCTCCTATTCGCATCATGCTAAAGGAAATTCTTCCAAATTGTATGGCAACATTAATTGTTCAAATTACTCTAGGACTATCAGAAGGGATTCTCTCCACTGCGGCCCTTGGCTTCTTAGGACTAGGTGTTCAAGCTCCAACTCCTGAATGGGGGATTATGCTAAGTGATGCTAGGCCTTATATACAAAGTGCTCCATGGCTTGTCACGCTACCAGGACTTTGCATTCTAGCAGTCGTACTTGGCCTAAACTTATTTGGTGATGGGCTTAGAGATGCACTTGATCCAAAACTTAAGAGATAAGAAAAGAGAAATATTGCTATGAATTTATTAAAAGTTAAAAATTTAAATATCCACTTCAAGACAAAAAAAGGTCTTGTTCACGCGGTTAGAAATGTTTCCTTTGACGTTGAAAAAAGTGAGACTTTAGGAATTGTTGGAGAATCCGGATGTGGTAAGAGTATTACAAGTATGGCCATTATGGGACTCCTCGATGACAACGCCGTAGTCACTGCTGATGAATTAAGCTTTGATGGAGCTGATCTTCAAGGCCTTAACGAAAAATCATGGCAAAAGATTCGCGGTGGTGAGATTAGTATGATCTTCCAAGATGCCATGAGTAGCTTAAATCCTTGCTACACAGTAGAAAATCAGATTGAAGAAGTTTTAAAAATTCATAATCCAACAATGGCTAAGCCCGATAGAAAGAATCGAGTCGAAAAGCTTTTAACACTCGTTGGTATTCCGGCTCCAAAAGAGAGAATGAAATCATATCCTCACGAACTTTCAGGAGGAATGGCACAAAGAGTGATGATTGCCATGGCCATTGCATCAGATCCTAAGCTTCTAATTGCAGATGAGCCAACAACAGCACTTGATGTAACTGTTCAACAACAGATTCTGGAGCTTTTAATCGAGATCCAGAAAGAGACAGGTATGGCCGTAATTTTCATCTCTCACGATCTTGCTGTTGTAAAAGACTTTACGAGAACATTAAAAGTTATGTACGCAGGTGAAGTAATTGAAAAAGGCCCAACAGAAGATGTCATTGCACACCCAAGGCATCCTTATACATTTGGACTTCTACAATCAATACCATCATTTGCAAACGATATAGACGCTCCCCTTTATTCAATCAAAGGAATGGTACCAGACCTTGCAGGTAGGCCCACAGGCTGCCAATTCAAGGAGCGCTGTGAATACTCTAGTAATGAATGTAATCATCTACCAAAACTAATCATTCATGATGATCGCTCTCTAAGATGTATTCACCCTTTAAACAACTAATCTAACGGATAATAAAATAATGATTGATACAATAAAAGTTACAAATTTAAAGAAGCATTACCCAGTGGGAGATAAAACTGTAAAGGCCGTTGATGGCCTGAGTTTTAATTTACAAGAAAGATCGACGCTAGGAATTGTAGGTGAATCAGGTTGCGGAAAATCCACTCTTGCAAAATGCCTCATGGGACTTGAATCTTTATCGGGTGGAAGTATCACAATAGCTGGAAAAGACTTTTCTCAAATGAGCTCTAAGGAGTTATATCATAATATTCAAATGGTTTTTCAAAACCCACTGGAATCCCTTAATCCTAGAAAAAAGGCCTGGGAGGTTATTGCAGACCCACTCTTAATAAATGAGAAAGTGACAAAGAAAGAAGCTTTTAAAAGGGCCTGTGATCTAATGGAAACAGTTGGACTAAGACACGAGCACGCCCATAAGTACCCACATATGTTTAGTGGTGGCCAGCGCCAGCGAATTGGTATTGCACGTGCCCTGATCTTAAAGCCAAAGGTTCTTATTTTGGATGAGCCTGTTTCAGCATTAGACGTCTCTGTTCAAGCACAAGTTTTAAATCTTTTAAGAGATCTTCAAAAAGAATTTAATCTAACATATATCTTTATCTCTCACGATCTCTCTGTTGTACGCTATATCGCAGATAAAGTTCTTGTCATGTATCTTGGAAAGGTATGTGAATATGGAAAGAGTGATGTGATATTTGAGACGCCTCACCATCCATATACAAAGACACTTTTAAAAAGTGCGCACGCTGTGGAAAATGAAGTGATAAAAGCCTTCCCTCCTCTTAAGGATGTGGAACTACCATCACCACTTGATCCTCCATCAGGATGTAACTTTCATACTCGTTGTCCGCTTGCTGTAGAAACTTGTAAGAGCAAAATTCCTGAATGTCGTGATATCGACCAAAGAAGTGTTTTCTGCCACGAAGTAATTGCCAATTAAAAAAGGCCCACTAAAAAGTGGGCCTTTTTTATATCTTAATTTAAATAATTAATTACTTAATTTCTTTGTGTACAGTGTGCTTTCTTAAGAAAGGGTTGTACTTTTTGATTTCTAATCTTTCTGGATTAGTCTTCTTGTTCTTAGTTGTTGTGTAACGAGATGGAGTTTGTCCATTCTTTCTCGCTTCTGTACACTCAAGTGTAATAATAACTCTTGGCCCCTTTGCCATAACTGCCTCCTAAAAATATATAAACCTAAAATTTCTCTTATAACTTAGTAATCGTAGGTAAGAAACTTACTAGAAATACATTGTCATGGCAAGGGCCAACTGTTAAAAATACTGCATGGAAATACAAAACTTAGTCAATTTGAAGAATTGGAACTTCGCCCACTACAATAGTGAGCATTTTAAGGCCTTTATTGGCATGACTGGCGATGTAGAAGAGACAAACGGAGCAATAAGAGAGGTCATACTCTACTCTGTAACAGTAGTCGATGGTGAGGATAAAGAAGTATTTCAACGTGATTTCAAGTCGTTAAAGTCAGCAATTTCATTAATAAATGAAAACTATGGACATTGGCAATTTAACGACCCGACAGATAAGTCTGGCGGAGGTTGTAGTTCTTGCAGTGCTCACTAGCCGCAAGGAGTAAAACTCTTGACAATTTCTGCTATATAAGCGAAATTGCTCAAATCTCAAACTTAAATGTAAGAACACTTAAACGTAGAAAATAGCATTGTAACAAGCAATGCGAGAAAAAGAGGTTTAAAATGAAAAAAGGTATCCACCCAGAGTACAGAGACGTTCTATTCCACGATATCTCTGCTGACTTAAAATTTATCACTAGATCAACAATCAAAGCAGATGCTGAGCTTGAGTTTGAAGGGAAAACTTACCCATACGTAAAACTTGATATCTCTAGTGCATCTCACCCATTCTATACTGGTAAGCAAAAAGTACTTGATACTGAAGGTCGTATCGACAAATTCAGAAAGAAATTTGGTACTTCTTACGCTTCACTTGGGAAGAAAAAGTCTTAATTTACTTTTTAAATTTAAGATATATAAAGGCCTCGCATCGCGAGGCTTTTTTGTTTATAATTAAGAAATGAAATTCTTAATCCTAATCCTTATTACTCAAGTAGCATTTGCTAAGCTTGAAAATAAAATTAACTATATTGCTGATATCTTGCTTAAAGAACAGTATTTAATTAATGACTCAAAAGAGCGTGCCGATTTCGTTAAAAGACAGCTTATTGAAAAGTCCGCTAAAAGCCTTGATAATAAAAAGCTTGAAAAGATTATTGACGAGAATACAGAGTTCATCGACCTGAAGAAAGAAATAGTCAAACGTATTAAAGACAAATACTCCGAAGAAGAAATAAATAAGCTCATGGCAATCCTTGAGACAAAGGAAATGAGAAAGCTTGCTAAAGATGTCTTATCCCCTATTCTATTGATGCCCCACTTTAAAATGAATAAAGAAAAAATCATTTATGAAGTAAAAGAATTAAAGAAGTCTCAGTAATATTAGAAAAAAATCCTATCCCAACATATATTTTTAAGCTTAAATATTCTAAGTACTTGAGAGTTATACTTATAGACCACCTAAAGAGAAGTTAATAATTTCAACAACTTAGAAAAGATTTCTTTAAAGAACTTATCAAAATTTACCGAAGTTATTATATCAAAAATAAGATTTTCTTTTCTAAGGGGGATGTGTGATCAAGAAATCAATTTCAAGAACAATAGCTATAGTTTCAATGGCCTTACTTGTTACAAGTTGTGCAAATATGAATTCGCAACAAAAAAGAGAGTTAGCAGAATGGGAAGCTGAAGGTATTGCAGTAAAAGAAAAAGATGAAGTAACTGCCGCAGTATTAAATGTACTTCCAGGTGTTGGTGACTTTTATAATGGCAATGTAGGTTATGGAATTACAAACCTATTATTTTGGCCGGCCTCAGTCCTTTGGGCCCCTTTCGGAGGTGTTGCTGGAGCACAGGAACAAAATTATTATGCAACAAAGAATTATGTAAGCTCTTTAGAAAATAATCGCAGAAGACTATTAGATGATCTTGATACGGCATTTATGACTCAAGAGATTTCAAAGAAAACTTATTATTACGGAAAGAATAAAATCAAAAAAATGAAAGTCACTGAGTTTAAAAATGAAATAGAACTTAGAGATATTATTCCAGTAAAACTACAAAGACTTCCAGCAAGTAATTAAAAAATAAAAGGCCTGTGAAAAACAGGCCTTTTTTATTTGTTAATTTTCATCATTAGATACTTATCTTAATCAATTTCAACTTCAATCTCTTTAACTCTAAAAGTAGAATTTTCAAGTTCCTTATCGATCGTATAAGAAAGCTTTATCCCAGAAGAGATAGCATCTAATTTTTTAAGCATTTTCTTTTTAAAGAGTTTTTTTGGAACTTCTAAGTTCACAATCTTATTCTCTATTGTACAAACTTCCCAAAGATAAGCATGTTTCACAATTCTCTTTAAACGTATTAAGCGCGCCTCATTCTCAACGACTGGCTTATTTTCATCACTTAAACTATAGAGATGAATTGTTGCAGGCATAACCTTACGATCAAGCTTTGCCACTTGTGATAGAGACTCAAGTTCATAGTCTAGACTTACTTTAATAGACTGATGACACCAATCATCAGTTTCTTGAAGAGGACAACTTCCCTGCCCCATGCATGGATAATTAACTTTATACTCAAGGTTTAATAGTTTTCTTCTAAGCTCTAAAACTTCTTTAAAGACCTCTTTGGTTCCCGGCTCAATACAGATGATAAACTTAGGCTTGAGGTTCTTTATTAGCTTAAAAGCTGCCTTCATTCCCATTTCATTTAAAGAGTTACCAAAGATTAGCGTTGAGTTTTCAATTTGAGGGACACGGTTTTTAAAGAAAACCCTATCTTCTTTAAAATATTCATCGTTAAGCTTCTTGGCCTGTTTAAGCATTAACTCACTTTCATCAACACCAATGAACTCTTTTACATTAGGCAAGAGATTGGCAGCAGCATAAGTATAAGTTCCAGGGCCACAACCAATATCAATAATCGTCGTTTCTGAGATTGCAGACAAACTCTCCTCACTTAATTGAGAAAAGAGAAAGTCTAATTTATATGCATTTGTTGGGAAATAGAATGCTGTGTAAGCACTGATTAAGTCTTCATTTGAGTAATTATCTTTTAAACGAGTGCGATCACTTGTGAATTGTTGTGACTGTAGCTGAATAAGCTTTGCTAATTGCTGCTTATTCAGGTTTGGATTTAAAAGTGCACTTAAAATTGATTCGTAATCAAACATCTTACCTTCCACAAAAAAGAAGGGCCTCTAATGAGGCCCTTATATTTATTAGATTAATTTTACACTAAAATTATCTTTTGATTACTGGCGTGTAATCTCTTTCATTCTCACCCATGTAAACCTGACGTGGACGTGAAATACGTACACCATCTTCTCTAAGCTCTTTCCACTGAGATAGCCAACCTGGAAGACGTCCTAATACGAACATTGCTGTAAACATATTAGTTGGAATACCAAGTGCCTTGTAGATGATACCAGAGTAGAAGTCTACGTTTGGATATAGGTTACGTTTAACAAAGTACTCATCTTTAAGAGCAACTTCTTCAAGACCTTTTGCAATGTCAAGAAGAGGGTCTTGAATATCAAGCTTTTCAAGAATTGTGTCACATGCTTTTTTAATGATTTTTGCACGTGGATCAAAATTCTTATAAACACGGTGACCAAATCCCATAAGACGGAATGGATCTTCCTTGTCTTTGGCTTTTTCGATGAATTTTTGGTAATCACCACCATCTTTTCTAATTTCTTCAAGCATCTCAAGTACAGCTTGGTTTGCTCCACCGTGTAATTGTCCCCAAAGAGCTGTAACACCAGCTGCAATTGAAGCAAATACGTTAGCATGAGATGAACCAACAACTCTTACAGTTGATGCTGAACAGTTTTGTTCGTGGTCTGCGTGTAGAATTAATAAAGTATCAAGAGCATCTGCTACATCTTTATCAACTTCACCATCAAACATTAAGTTTAAGAAGTCTGATGAGTAATCAAGCTTAGCGTTTGAAGCTAGAGGGCTTTTTCCCATCGTCTTGCGATAGAATTGCGCCATCATAACTTTAACTTGTCCCATCATTTGAGTAATTGCCTTATTCTTAATCTCCTCAGTTGCCTCAGGGTTTAGGAATTCAGGATAGAACCCACTTAATGATGAAATAGCAGCAGCTAAAACACCCATTGGGTGTGCTGAACCAGGGAATTGATCAATGATCTTCTCGACTCCACCAGGAAGCTTACTTGAAGCAGCAATATCCTTGTTGAATGCTTCTAATTGAGCAGCTGTTGGAAGCTCCCCGTTGTATAGAAGATAAGATACTTCAGCAAAGTTTGAAGATTCAGCAAGTTGTTCAATTGGGTAACCACGGTATCTTAGGATCCCCTTTTCTCCGTCAAGAAAAGTGATCTTTGACGTACATGATCCAGTGTTTACAAAACCGATATCTAGAGTAATTGCTCCAGTTTGTGCTCTAAGCTTTGAGATATCTAAAGCGAGCTCATTTTCAGTTCCTTTAAGAGTTGGAACTTCGATCGTTTGACCATTGATTTCTATTTTTGCACTTTCGGCCATTTGTTTCCTCCAAAATTTAAGTTGGAATAACTTAAAAACATATAGATGTTAAGGTAATACGAATAATATTAGTATGATACATATATTCTTTTGCAAGATATGTCGACACGTCTTGCGTCTAAAACATGCGTCGCACAATTTAGACCTGCCAATTATCAGGGTCTTGCTGCCATCTCATCAGTAATTGATGGCCTTCTTTATTAATAATATCTTCAGACAAACAGATATCGGCTAATTGATTTAAATTTATTAGTGAAAAGATATCAATCTCCAACTCTTTTGCCACCTTCTTCGCATTAGGTGTCTGGTAGTCCACCAAACACAAAACAGAGTCTACCACATGGCCTTGATCGCGAATAAGCCTTATGACTTTTTCAATACTTGAGCCTTGGTTTACCAGGTCTTCAACTAAAAGTAGTTTACTGTTTTCGCCAACTTTTCCTTCCACTATCTTACCTGTCCCGTGAGACTTAGGTTTAGAGCGAACATAATTCATTGGTTCTTTTCGAGCATATGCCAATGCGGCCGCATGTGAAATTCCAGCAGTGGCGACACCAGTTATAAAGTCATATTTAAGATTATTATTATTTATCGTCTCACTTAAGAGCTCTATTGCTAAGGCCCACATTTTTGGATCTGAAGACATGAGACGATTATCACAATAAATCGGCCCTTCTTTACCAGAAGCATATTTAAATGGATTTTGTGGTGAAATTTTAATTAAGCCAAATTTTATCATCTCTTTTACAAGATCTTGAATTTTAGAATGCATGCTAACCCCTTTAAATTAGTTTAATCAAAATTATCCATCTTAAAAAGAAGAATCATTGTATAATAATCAACTGATTTACAAATATTTAACTAACTAAATTTTATTATTTCAATAACTTACCGATGAGTGGGCAAAAGAAATACATAATTAAGATGAAATAATGAATTAAGGGGTTATTTTGAAGGCATTGTATATTTGTGATGAGAAAGATGAATGGGGATATATAAGAGACTCATTTTCTAACTGCTTTCCTGATATTCAACTACACTGTGCAATCAGTGGTGACGATGCAATCGATTTACTAAGCTTCGAAGGTCCATTTGCTATGATCTTAATAGAAGTGTCTCTTAAGAATGAGGACCCTTCACAACTTGCAGGAAAAATCTTATCCATTACAGGTCAAAGGCCATTTGTCTTCATTGGAATGGAAGCAATGATAAAAGAAAGAATTCCAGACGCACTATATGCTAGAAGTGAATCATCTTCGGCACTATTAAGGCCAATTGAAGAAGAAGATTTTATGACAGCTGTTAATAAAGCACTGGCGTGGGTTAAAAGCGAAGACTTTGGCTCAACTATTGAGGAATTTGAGGAAGATGACTTACTACCAATGAAAATTCGCGGTTTTTATCTTTTTGAAACACTGGCCTACGACGTCTATCTCGAGTTAACACAAACAAAGTATACTAAAATTATATCGGCAAATAAGAAATACTCTCATTCAACTATTCATTCATATGCAAGAAAGAATATAAAAGTACTCTATCTTAAAAAGAATGATTATCTAAAATTTCTTGAAGAGGGAATTGAGAATCTTTTAAAAGTTTTTGAAAGTAAAAAGAAGATTTCACAAGAAGAAGTGATCGAAAACCAAATTAAGGCCGTACTTCTGATACATCAATATGTGAAGACTGTTGGTGTATCAGAGAATGTGATTAACCTATGCGACAAGGTTATTCTTTGTAGTCGCGATATTGTTCTTGAGAATAAGAAGTATCGTAACGTACTCTCTTTATTTCCAAAGAGTGGGCCATTTGATATCGCCACTCAAGCAATTATGACTCTTTATTTATCACACTTTATCTTACAAGCGCTTGGCTGGGCATCTGAGACATCTAAGAAAAAACTTGGTCTTGCCTCTCTTTTATATGATTCAATGCTTGAGAATGAAGACCTTATTAGTATTCAATCATTAGAAGATCCACAGCTGAAAATGTTTAAAGAAGAAGAACAGGAAAATTATCGTATCCACCCTATTAAGGCAGCAGAAATAGCACAGTATTTTACAGGCTATCCTGAAGCAGACTTTGTTATCGCGCAACACCACGAAAAACCTAAAGGTGACGGTTTTCCTAATAACCTAAGTACCAATAAACTTACAGCACACTCATGTGCATTTATCTTAGCAAATAATTTCATCCTAAGACTTTGTACGAGTACTGGTGGAAAGAAGAATCTTCTCAATATCTTTAGAGAGATGAAAGAAGTTTACAACCAAGGAAACTTCAAAGATCCACTAAATGCATTACAAAGAACGATTGTGTAAATTAAATTTTTCTTAAAAACATACTTTTTATATCGGACAAAAACTTCTCTTTTTTAGTTTACATTCATTTTAACTAAGTTAAACTCTTTATATTGTAAATCAACAATTCAATATTAAGGAGTTTATTGATGAAAAAACTACTATGCGCAACTCTTTTTACAGTTGTAACTTCAACAGCATTTGCAGCTCACGGTCCAGCAGGTTGTGGTCTGGGTGCCGTTATCTTTGAAGGAAAATCAGGTCTTGCACTTAACGTTCTTGCAGCAACAACAAATGGTATCTTTGGTAACCAAACATTTGCTATGTCAACAGGTACTCTTGGATGTGAAGATGCAAAGTCAGCAAGAGTTTCGGCAGTATCATTTGTAGAAAACAATATGATTGCCTTATCAAGTGATATCGCTCGCGGTGAAGGTGAAAGCCTAAATGCTTATCTTGCACTTGTAAATGCACCAGAAGCAGACAAAACTAATCTAAAACAAAATTTTGATATGATCTTTGCAGACAATGCAGACGCTCAAACAATTCACAATAACATCCAATCAGTATTGGCAATGTAAGAATTTTGCCTACAGCCCAGCTGTAGGCACTTTTTTATACGCCAATGAATTAAATATTAAATAATGATAAAAACACTTACTGCAACAATTCTATCCATTCTGTTGGGGCAGACCATCTTTGCATCCTCAACAATAAAACAATTTGCATTTTCAGAGCCTTGGTTAAAGCTCATCCGTTATGAAAAAACTCTCTTTGGCCATAAGTCATTGGTAAAATCAAAAGAATACTTTCTATCTGATCATGGAATGACTTCTCCTCTTAAAGAATTAAAAAGAACAATTGAAAGACTTGAGTCTCCAAGAGTTGAAAATATGGACGAGCATCCAAAATGTCTTTTCCCTGCTCGATTCATTCTCCTTAAAGAAAATAACCTAATAAAACAGGCCCTAAACTTATTAGACTGTCCGGCCTACCAAAGTTATGTAAAAAAAATTGATATTTCATCTGTCTCAATTATTTTTTCTTCTTACTTTATTGAAAAGCCTGCTTCCACATTTGGACATACATTCTTTAGGTTACGTTCAAAATCTTCGGTCAAAGAGGATAATGACTTACTTGATTACGGCGTCGATTTCAGTGCAAAAGTAGATACTATTAATCCTCTTGTTTATGGATACAAAGGGATCTTTGGTGGATTTCGTGGAATGTATGCAATGATGCCTTATTACGTAAAGGTTAAAGAATATAATAATATGGAATCCCGCGACCTATGGGACTATGAATTAAATTTAACAAATAAAGACCTCATCTATTTTCAGGCCCATCTTTTTGAAATGAATAGGGCCTATTATGACTATCTTTATTTCACCAAGAATTGCTCCTATCATATTTTGGCCTTCGTCGATGCCATAAGGGTTGACTGGAATTTACTAGATCACATTAACACAGCAGTACCTCCTGTTGACACCATCTATGCGCTTTTTGAACAGGATAATATCGTTAAGAAGATAAAAACGAGACCTTCTTCTTATACAAAATTAAAAACTCGTTACAAAAAAATGACTACCAAACAAAAGCGCCTCTTTAAAACACTTATTGAGGATTACAAAGCAATTAATAAAATCAAAGATAACGAAGATGAGCTCTTTGTCTTAGATACATATAATCTCTATGTTGATTTTAAAAATGCTGATGTGGATGCAACAAAGTCATTGAAGTCTAGAGAGAAGAAAGAATATCGAATTAAAAAGTTTCAAATCAATAGTAAGCGGGCCAAGCTTAATTCAAAGTCTCAAATAGTCGACTATAACTTCTTAATGCCAAGCTCTCCGGAAAAAGGACATTACACAAATCGCTTTAGTTTAGGATCTAGCTTTGATTCTAAAGGTGAATACCTTAATTTTGAAATACGTGGAGCTCTTCACGATATTCTTGATCCACAAGTTGGTTTTTTACCAATGTCTACGACAGAACTCCTAAATCTAAAATTTGACTATAACCGTTACCAAGAAAACAAACTGCGCTTAGTTGATATAAAACTTGCACAAATTGAGGCATTAAGACCTGTAAATGCTTTTGCAAAGAAACTTAGCTGGCAATTTGATTTTGGATTTGCAGAAAGTTTCATCTATCAAAGTCGAAGCCTTAATCCCTACTTAGACTTTAACCTCGGTTATACATTTGGCAATGAAACCTTTGGACTAGCAGTATTTATGGCCACTCAAAACACTTATATTTACGAATCAGATTATAATTATGGACTAAGTTATGGGCCAAAACTTAAGGCCATTTCCATTCAC
The DNA here is from genome assembly GCF_048381875.1 of Halobacteriovorax sp. Classification (NCBI taxonomy): domain Bacteria; kingdom Pseudomonadati; phylum Bdellovibrionota; class Bacteriovoracia; order Bacteriovoracales; family Halobacteriovoraceae; genus Halobacteriovorax; species Halobacteriovorax sp. Next base: position 80,856 of record NZ_JBLXBP010000005.1, read on the forward strand.
AAATTAATCTCTATGCAAGCAACTTACCAATACCTCTTTGGCAACCATTCAGATATCAACAGGAGTCATGAATGGAGTTTTGAAGCAAGAATCCATCTCGGTAGAAATAGCAGCTTAAAATTTGGTTATGAATACTATGATGATATTTATCAAAGAGGCTTTGCAGGATTAAATATCTTCTACTAGATACCCCATTTATTTTTAATGTCACGCGGGGAGGAGGAGTTATATCTTGATATTAGCGAGGGTATTAATAATTTTCTTATATGTATGCTTAGTAAAACGCTCTTTAAGTTTATCCATAATCTCTTCAACATTGACTGCAGTCTTTGTTTCAATTTTTTGATAAATTTCTTCAGTGAAGGCCTCTGCAATAATAAGAACTTTTGCGAGAGGTGAAATGTCGTCTTTGTAGCTTGTAGCAAAACCTTGTCCATTCGGCGTTCCATGATGTTGCATGATAATAACATCAGCTCCAAGAGGACATCCTGGATAGCGCCTAATTGCATCTGCCGCTTCACTAGCATGGTTAATGATTATCTCTTTTTCTTCTTCCGTAATATTTGGATCAAAAATAAGTTTATCCTCATACATTAGATCAGGATGTTTCTTGTAGATTTGAACTAGATACATATCATGAAAATAAAGAACAAATTTTAACTTCTCTTTGTGCGCATCACCGCCCCATTCAACATTATCGAGAATATGAGTAGAAACGTAACCTGCAATAATTGAGTGACTATAGAGAAATCCAGACTTTAGTGCCGCAAGGTCTTTAAGCAGAGATTTAAGATCAGGAACATCCTCAATAACCTCTTCCATTGTATCCATACACATCTGCGATAGTTGAATGACTTCTTGAGTAACCTCTTGATTATCAAATAATTGTTCAGCAACAGCATCAATACTTTGTTCAACAAAGTCTAAAGATTCCTGTTGTGGAGTCTCTGGAGTTATTTGCTCCATACTTTCTATAAGTAGTTGAGTAACTTTTTTTGTGAAAGCAAAACGCTCTTTAGCTGGTATGAGTAAATTTGATACACCTTGATCAAGGAATTCTCTTACCTTTGGCCACACATCACTCTCTTTATCAAAGATTTTAGTTGGAGCAGATTGGCCATTATTTTCTAGCATATAATATGTGTCACAGAATGCTTTCTTAAATGGGAAGAAAAGTCGGATTGGCATCTCATATAAGTCTTCAGTAATAACTGCTAAGACCTCTTTTGGATTCATTCCAAGTGATTTGAAAATATTTTGAATAATTCCAGGAATATCAAATTGGTTTTTAACGATATGATTCTCATCTGGGATCAAGTCACCTTCACCAATTACAATAGAAGGAATATCTCGGTCGTTCTCAATGCAGTTATGATATGCCAATAATGCAGTATCCTCTCCATCAATACTTGCCATCGTAACTAATACATCAATTGCCACATCTGGATCTTCAATATGAATCAACGCCTTGTCTAAGCTCGATTCAAAAATAAGGTTCAACTCTGTATAGGTTTTCAAATTAACGCTATAAATTGAATTTAAGACCTCATTATCGCAGATAATTAATGCAGTTTTCACAAATTCCTCTTTAAATGATATTCTACAGATATTGTAGCATATACAATTACAGATAGTTAGCATTACAAACCAAAAGGAAAAAAATGCATTTGAATAAGAATGATTTAGTAATTGGAAAAATTGTTGAACGTTACAAGAGGTTTCTATTAGATTTCAAATTGACTAAGAAGTTCAAGGACTATGATAAAAAAGAAGTTCACACTGCCCACCTGGCAAACACAGGCAGTATGAAAAGCTGTTGGGAACCTAATTGGAAGGTTCTAATGACCCATAGTGATGATCCTAAAAGAAAGCTCAAATTTTCGGCCCACATGATTTCAAATGGCGACTCCTGGATTATGGTCAATACAGGACTAACAAATAAACTTGTTCAGGAAGCTTTGGAAGAAGGACTCATCAGCGAACTAACAAAATACCCTTACTTTAAAAGTGAAGTTAAGATTGGAAAGAGTCGTATCGACTTTCTTCTAAGTAACAAAGAAATTGATAAGAAAAATCTCGAACTAGAAAATGCAAAAGTTAAGTATAACTTTGTTGAAGTCAAAAATGTTACTCTAAAAGTTGACAATCAAGCACAGTTTCCGGATGCAGTTTCGACAAGAGGTCAAAAGCATCTTGAAGAATTGATGAAATTAAAAGAAGAAGGCCATGAAGCAACCATGCTCTACGTTGTTTCAAGGGAAGATATTAAAAGCTTTAATGTAAGCGATGTGGACAAAAGATATAAAGAGCTTCTCCATGAGGCCAAGAAAAAAGGAGTTAAAATCCTTGCCTATCAGCTTAGTATGAATGAAGAAGAAATAAAGTTAGCGAAGAAAATTCCAATCAAGCTATAGGTTTGTTGATTCAATCTTTTCAATCTGACCAACAATGCTAGAATAGACCTTACTCTCTGTTGGAATCTTTGTAAGAAGCTCGTTGAACTTTAAGTAATTCTCTTTTGTAATAAAACGAGACATTTGGGTTGCAAGAAGCGAACCAGTTGCAGCAGGAGAGGCTTGAATCTCACTAATAATTTGATCACTTACCTTATGCTGAAAGTTTTCGGACTTGGAATAACGATCTAGCTCATGAATTAGTAAATTAGTAAGCTCTCGACTTTGAGATTTCTTTGCAAGCTTAACGATAGCATTGAGAGATCTAATATCACTCTTTTGAGTACTTAATAATAAAACTGAATTCTTCTTTAGTTCATCATGTGGAATATCAATTAGATCAAGGGCCGTTGTAACAATAGAATGTGACCTAAAACCTCTTTTAAGTGTGAAATTATAAAGCTTATTAACCTTATCACTAATCTTTGAAGCAACTAATTGCTCATAACGATCATAGTTTTCAGAAACTTCATCACTTTTAAAATATTCATCACAGATAGTGCGCAAGCATGATTTTAACTGAGAAAGAGATTCTTCATATGACTTATAAATATGCATATCTTCAACTCTTCTCTTCTTTAACGCTCGTGTGTTAACATCATCAGAAATCGAAGCAATTGTTCTTTTAACGAAATCAGGTGAGCGATCCACATGCTTATACGGATTCGTTCCTTGACCAATTTCTTGCATAATTGTTGTTTCGATATCACTGCTTGTTAGAAAAACCGCCCCACATATAGAAGCGAGAACGACAGTGTTGATAAAGCTCTTTATCATTGCTTTCCTTTAATATTAACCAACCTAATCACTTGTCGGTCAAGATCAAGAAAATATTAAGCAATACTTTATCTCTCGCTCTAAAAATCAAGCACTTACAGCGCTTTTCTTTGATAATAATTTATGAGTTCATCAACAGACTTTAACTCAAGACGGGCCAAATCAATTTGAATTGATTCATTTATAGAAGAAAGTAATTTAGGTCCTTGAAAAATGAAAGCTGAATAAATTTGTAGTGCTCGCCCCCCAGCTCTCCAATACTCAACCACATCATTGTAGCTAGCAAAACCACCAACACCGATAAATTCAAGTGAGGGATAGTTTTTAATCTTTTCTAAACAGGCCTTACGAATATTATGTGCTTTCTTATAAAGAAGCTTTCCGGAAATGCCACCAACTCCCCTTTCTGGCATAATCGTTGTATTCGTAGCGATAATACCTGTTAGATGAAACTTAGCAGCTGTTTCTAGAATTGCATCGATCTCATCCATTTCAATATCTGGTGCTATTTTTAGATAGAGATCCACCTCTTCTTCTTTCCTATCTAAGGCCTTAAATAATTTCTCTAACGCATCTTTTGTTTGGTGAGAACGAAGGCCAGGAGTATTAGGAGAAGATACATTGATGACAATATAATCCGCTATATCCTTAAACTTTTGATAAAGAAGTCCATAATCCTTAGGAGCTTCTTCATCAGGTGTTGTTTTATTTTTGCCAATATTGACGCCTAGAGGAATACTTAGGCCTTTTGATTTTAGCTTTAATACTTGCTGATACATAAAGTCTGAGCCCAGATTATTAAAGCCCATACAATTTCTAATAGACTCTTCTTCTATGTAGCGAAAAAGCCTTGGCCTTTCATTTCCGATTTGTGGACGAGGTGTAACAGTTCCAACTTCAATAGCGCCAAAGCCAACTTGAGATAAGAATTCATAGGCCCTTGCATTCTTATCAAGCCCAGCAGCAAGTCCAACGGGAGACTTCCACGTTAGGTTCCCAACTTTTAAACATGTTTTGGGATCAATATGAGTATTAAATAAAGATGCAAAAAGAGGAAAGCTCTCCATTAACTTTATCGTTAAATCATGAGCATCCTCGGCATCGAGTTTAAAAAGAAGAGATTTTAAAGCTGAATAAACCATTAGTATAACTTTACAAAGTCACCTTCGTGAACAGAGCCCCCAGAATGGAGAATACCAATTGAAGCATCAGGTCCAACATAGTCAATGATCTCAATAGTTCCCTTCACTTCACCTTTAGAAACACCTATTAGTGCTCCAGTTTCAGGATCGTAAATATCAACACCTTCTGTTACTACTTTTAAGACGTCACCAATATTAAGTCCTGAATCTCGTCCAGCATTAACATAGATATTATTTCCTATAATCTTTGCAACACGACCAACCCATTCAAGCTTTGCGGCCGTATCTAGGATTCGAGGAATAGACCTTCTAACTGCAACCTTAACGACATACCTTAGAAGGTCTTGTCTATATTTTGATTTAGATTGTTGATCTGATTTAAAGAATCGATAACTCTTATCATCAGCATAACCATTTAAGGTGTCAGTATAGATTTCTTTATTTGAATTTACATCAAAGATGCGAATTTCGACTTTTGCCTCACTATAACTCTTTGTACTTCTGACAAAGCCAACCTCATCTGATTTTTCTCTGACTCGGGCCTCAATGATACGCCCAAAAATCACAAAGTTAATACCTTCACCTTTGGCCTTTCTTGTCATCTGTACAAGCTTAGATCCACCTTGTGAGTAAACCTGTTTTGAGGAACCAAAAAGTCTTGCAGACATTGGATCAACAATAAATTGACCTGTTCGATTTATTTCACGTCTAAGCTCTTCTGTTGCCACAACACCAAGGTCCTGGCCTCCAAACGGCGACTCATTGAAAAAAGTTAAAAGGGCAACTTTCTTCTTAACACCTGTAAAGTGTGTCCTCTCCATTGGTCTCGCTTGACGTCCACGATTATCTCTTCTTTGAGGTGGAGCAAGCAGTGAACAAGAAGTTGCTAAGATTAATAAAATTGGTAAAAAATACTTCCTCATAACTCTTATGCCTTATTACTGTCTCTTTGATTCAACTTTTTTTGTTAATGGACTTTCATTATTATGAATAACATTAAAAACAAATGGAAGAGTATCATCTCTTTTTACGATGGCCTCATCACCAAGCTTAACTGTTTTAAACTTTTCTAAGACTTCCATTGCCTTATCTTTATCACCAGAAAAAGTGATTGTTATATTAACAACATTACGAAGAGTTGCAGAAATTTGTGGATCAAAGAAATAAACAACACCTTCTTCTTTTAGCATTCCTGCAAAATCAAAAGCTTCATTAATATTTTTCGTATTTTTTAATACGATCTCAAATGAGTTCTTGATAGAGACTTTTTCTTTAACAGTTCTCTTTAATGACTTCATTTCACTAATTGGAAGCTGATAAACAAAACTTGCGATCTCAGAGCTTTGCTTATGAGGATCTTTTGTCGAATACTCCTGAGAAGCTGGAGCAAAATCAGTAAAAGTAACCACGGCACCATCACGTAAGTCAGTTAGAACAAAACCACCAAAGGTTTTGATATTAATGATCTGCTGCTTTTCGTCCTTGTACTCTTTAGATAATGTAATATCTAAGTTCATCATAAGGGAGTTTCTAAGTTCATTTTGGCGTGAGCCAAAAATAGCAGTGTCATTGCCCTCTCTTAGTTGAGCAAGGGGCTGTTTTAAATGCTCATAGATTTCTTGTCGAGTTGACGGGTTTACAACTTCAATACCATCTAGGAAAACACCACCAACGCTGGCAGAAAGCTCTTGCAACCAATGTTCTTCAACAACATCAGTAAATTTTGATTTTGAGCTTACACCTACTTCTTCCCAAGTCAGATCATTTAACTTGTAATTGATATTCAAATATAGTCTTGAGAATGTACGGTTCTTACCTGTACCAATAAATCGATAGTAGATCTCTGAAACAAGTTTACGATTAACTTTAGCGTTAATTGTAATGTAGTGAGTATCAGCTCGAGATAGAGACTTCGACATCTTCTTAATCGCATATGAAGTGATAATAGAATTGAACTTTCCATAAGAAGCTTGTGAAGTAAGTTTCTTATATCGAAGTCCTCGATCGTATCGATCTTTTTGGGCAGCACTTAATTGAACAGGATTCCCCTCTTCATCTACTGCACCAAATTTTTGATCATAATTTTCTTTTATAGGAGCAAAGTGCTCTTCAAACTTTGTTTCGTAATTTTGCCAAAATGTTTTTCGATCAAGGCCAAGTTTTTGAAGTTCTGAATCTAATACGTTACGAACTGTATTGGCATAAAGTTGCTTTTTTATGAAAGAGAGGGTGTCACCTGGCTTTGATGTGAATTGACCCTTCGCTGTTACACTGGCCGCATAAGTCGCACTTGTGCCTAAAAAAGCGAGTAAAATTATCAGTTTTCTCATATCCATCCCTAGATTTATTCTAATCTTTAATAACTTACGTGTTTATTTTACCTTACATCACTGATTTTTCCATCAATAATAAACTTCACCGCGTCTGCATCAAAAATCTCATTAATTTTCGCGGCCATCTGTGGCGTTGGGTTAACAAGATAATCACTTCCAAGTGGCATACGGGCCTTACCATTTTCATGTTCAAAAATAATATGAAGTGGAACAGTCCCTCTATGACCTAATATTGTTTGCTTAAGACGGTTTAGACGGCCTTCATTTAGTGAACCTGTATCAACATTTAGTCTAACTGATGACACTCGCTCCTCGGCCTGTTCTTTAAGTTTTTGTATCTTAGATGGGAAGAATTTTCGCGGTTCTTCTGCCAGGTTCACTTGTCCAGTCATAATGAGAGGATCATCTGTTGCCAGAATTTCTTCATACTGAACAAAGGTCTTTGGGAAAATGATACATTCAATCTTACCCGACAAATCTTCTAGGGTAGCAAAACACATGCGGTCCCCTTTCTTTGTCATGATATTCTTACGTTCAACAATCATCCCCGCAAGAACCATATCCCTTTTTGACTGCCCATCAATATCTTGAATCTTCCCAATTGGCATCGATGCCATTTGTTCAATAACACCTTGGTAGCGATCAAGCGGGTGACCTGAAACATAGACTCCGATTAGCTCTGCTTCTTGAAGGAGTTTATCTCGATCATCCCAGTCGCTAACATAATCAATATCTAATTTATTTGCACCTGTATCTTCTGCACCTTCTCCAAGATCAAAGAGATTCGTTTGTCCCATCTCTTTTTCTTTTTGACGCTTTTGAGCAAAGGCAACAACCATTTCCATATTCTCAACCATCGTTCGACGATTAAGTTCTTTTTCACAACCATCAAATCCACCAACGCGAATTAATGCTTCAATAGTTCTCTTATTAACTTGGCGTAAATTTACACGCTCACAGAAGTCAACAAAGCCAACGAATGGCCCATTTTCTGTACGCTCTCGAATAATTTCTTCGACAGCACCTTCACCAACACCCTTAATGGCACCCATACCAAAACGAAGGTTTCCATCAACAACGTTAAAGAGCCAAAGGGACTCATTAACACAAGGAGCAAGCACTTCAATATCATGCTTTCTAGCATCGTTAATAATTGTCGTGATCTTATCTGTATTAGAAAGTTCTGTACTTAGAAGTCCTGCATAGAACTCTGGTGGATAATAAGTTTTTAAGAATGCTGTTTGATATGCAATATATGAATAAGCAACAGCGTGTGATTTGTTAAAACCATATTCCGCAAACTTTGCCATTTGATCATAAAGAGTTTCTGCAATCTTTAGATCGTAATTTCTTTCTTTTGCACCATCTAAGAAGATTTGCTTATGGCGCTCCATCTCCTTAAGTTTCTTTTTCCCCATGGCCTTACGAAGCATATCCGCTTGTCCAAGAGAGTAACCAGCAACCTTACGAGCAATATTCATAACCTGCTCTTGGTAGATGATGATTCCGTAAGTATCGTTTAGAATTGGCTTAAGATCTTCAAATGGATAAGTCTCTTCTTTTCGGCCGTGTTTGATCTCAACGAATTCATCGTGCATTCCCGAGCCCATCGGACCTGGACGATAAAGGGCGTTAATGGCCGTAATATCATCGAGAGTATCTGGTGAAATACGACGACATAAATCCTGCATCCCTGAAGATTCCAGTTGGAAAACACCAATTGTATCCCCTTCAGAAATCAAGTCATAAACTTTCTTATCTTCGTAGTCGATTGCCTCGATATCAAAGTCAGGCATATAGTCACGCTTGATAAAGTCAGAAGCGTAGTCAATAACGGTTAGAGTTTTAAGCCCAAGGAAGTCAAATTTAACAAGTCCAATTAACTCAGAGAAGTCCTTATCAAATTGAACAACCTTCTCACCTTTTGCCCCTTTAAAAAGTGGACAATAGTTTACGAGTGGCTCACTCGTGATGATAACACCTGCGGCGTGAATACCAGCGTGGCGATAGAGTCCTTCAAGTCTTTTTGAGATGGTAAAGATTTGGCGAATCTTAGGATCAGTTTCAATTAACTCCTGAAGTTTTGGCTCCATCTCAATTGCTTTATCAAGTGTAATTCCAATCTCATCAGGAATAAGTTTTGAAATCATATTGGCTTCAGCAAATGTTAAGTCATATACACGAGCAACGTCTTTTACAACGGCCTTTGCTTGAAGCTTACCAAAGGTAATGATTTGTCCTACTTTATCTTCACCGTATTTTTGCGTTACATATTCAATTACACGCTGGCGTCCCGCTTGACAGAAATCGACGTCAAAGTCAGGCATGGAAATACGCTCAGGGTTAATGAAACGCTCAAATAGTAAATTATATGGAAGTGGATTAATATTGGTAATCGTTAAGGCATAAGCAACGAGAGAACCTGCTCCGGAACCACGTCCAGGGCCTACAGGAATTCCATTATCTTTTGACCATTGAATGAAGTCCGCAACGATAAGGAAGTATCCAACGAATCCCATTTGCATAATGAGATCCATCTCATACTGGAGACGCTCATAATACTTTGGTTTCTGCTCTTCCCAATCCGGTTGGTTAACAATATTTCTAAACTGAGGTCCATCAAAACGAGCTTGAAGTCCTTCTCTTACCTCTCTTATGAAATACTCATCAAGAGTTTCACCTGTATCAATTTCAAAATCAGGTAGATGATAAATTTGATTTCCATCATCATCATGCCAAGAAAGTTCAACATTACACTTATCTGCAATTTCCAGAGTATTGTCACAGGCCTCTGGGCAATAATGAAAAGCGGCACGCATCTCTTCTGGTGATTTGTAATAAAATGCATTTGAAGTCATGCGCATTCTATTCTCATCGGCGTAAGTCTTACCTGTTTGAATACAAAGTAGAACTTCTTGTGCAGTTGCATCCTCTGGCGTCATATAGTGAGAGTCATTAGTTGCAACTAATTTGATATTATTTTTCTTAGCAAAGTCGATAACCTTTTCGTTAACAATTTTTTGCTCAGGAATACCGTTTTCTTGAATTTCTAAATAGAAGTCTTCCGGTCCAAAAATATCGCTTAGTTTCTCAATTGCACGTATGGCCTTTTCATCTTGACCAGTAAAGAAGTTATAACCAACCTCACCTTTTAAACAAGCAGTCGTACAAATGAGACCTTCTGAATATTCACGAAGTAATTCTACATCCGCTCGAGGCTTATAGTAGAAACCTTCAAGGTAGGCTTTTGATAGAAGCTTACATAGGTTTTGGTAACCAGTATTATTTTTAGCAAGAAGAATTAAGTGGTGAATTTGTCTTGAAGACTCTTCAGCATCTTGAGAGCTAATATTAGCAGACTTCTTGGCAGCACGACGATCAAAACGAGAACCAGGAGTAAAATAAATTTCAGAACCAAGAATTGGTTTAATACCAGCATCTTTACAACGAGTGTAGAAATCAATAGCACCAAACATATTTCCGTGATCCGTTTGTGCGATTGCAGGAACACCAAGCTTTTGAGCTTCAGGTATTAAATCCTTTAAACGGATCGCTCCATCCAGTAGTGAATACTGTGTATGAAGGTGTAAATGGACAAAACTATCAGGGTGTGTTTCTTTTAATGATTTCTGAATTTCGTTGGCTTCGGTAGTGTCATTCGATTCGATGTTACTATCTTGTTCCATGGATTCCTCAAAATGTCTTATTTTATTAGTGTGTCGTGCATTTAATTATCCCATTTTCCAGGTGTTTTGTCATATTCTTATAATTCATTTGCTAACCAAATAACAAAGACATAACGCAACGCTTTACCGATGAACATCATGATAAAAGTAGGCGCGACGCGACATCGAAAGTATCCTAGTGCCACGGCCATGGGATCACCAATTATTGGCATCCATGTAAGTGAAGCAAGTAAGGCCCCAAAGCGTTGAATGTGGTGTTGTAAATTAAGAACTTTCTCTTTACTAATTTTAAAGAATTTTTCACACCAACTTAATTTCCCCAGATGGCCGAGGTAATAACAACTCACTCCACCGAGAAAATTACCAAAGCTTGCGGCCAAGAAAATTGAAGTCTTGGGAAGTCCTAGTTTTACGGCGCTAAAGAGAAATACTTCAGAACTAAAAGGCAGGATCGTCGCTGCTGCAAATGAGATTAAGAAGAGGCCAAAAACCCCATATTCTTGAATAAGGTCCATTGTTCATCATTATGATTATTTTCAAACAATTAAGCAAAATCTTTTAACAATTCCCCAATAAAATCAGCATAAAGCCAAATACAAATTTAATTCAAGGAATGATCATCATGGTAAATTATACTCCACCAATTGAAAGGGATAAGGCCCCAAGACAACGAGAAAAGGATGAGCACTTTACATCAAGCTACAATATTATAAGCCGAGTCATTAAAGAATCACTGCCACTTCATGCAGATATGGATATTCAGCAAGCTGGAGAATTCTTTATTAAGAATCAAATAACAGGACTTCCCGTTGTTGATGAACATGAGCGTCTTGTAGGATTTCTTTCTCAAAAAGACTGTCTCAAATACAGCCTTGATGCCAAGTACTATAATCATGCATCATCTAAGGTCGAACATTATATGAGCGAAAATGTTGTGACGATTCCAAAAGAATCAACTCTAACATTCATCGTGGAATTATTTCTTCACTACCCCTACCACACCTTTCCCGTTATTGAGAATGGGCAAGTCATTGGAATCGTTGAAAGGACAACCGTCTTTGAAGTGATTCACAACATGAAGGGAACCAACTGGTAAAAAATTCAACAACTTAGCATCTGTAAAAAATGCGCACTCCCCTCTCTTTTGTTGAACACGACCATCTATTCTGCGATTATGCAGCGATAAAGATAATAATGAGAGAGGGAAATGGTTTTTACCAGAAGACGCCATCGACATAAAGTCCCAAAGAATAAGGAACAGCTTGAGCTAAGTTTCGATTTGCCACGTGAGCAAGATCGTAACTTTCACTTAGGTGGAAAGTCTTTTTACTTCTTTGATTTTGATGACAATGTTGTCTTCCTTTCAACACCTATTATTATCTTTCATAATGAAACTGGCGAAGAGAAGCTTCTTTCTTCTCACGAATTCGCTGCTCACAACAAAATTATTGGTAAAGAAGGTTTATATAAAGATTATCATATGGACTTCGATGATGAGACGGGAACTTTCCGTAACTTTAGAGATTCAGATCTTTCGCTTACTCAACGACTAACCGGAAGAAAGCAGTCACTAATCACCGATATCCAGAATGCACTTGAAAGAAGTGATTCTACTTGGAAAGCTCCAAGCTGGAATCACTTCTATCATGCAACTTATAACAAAAGACCTGTTTCTATTATTACAGCTCGCGGCCACCGAGAAGATACCATCAAGCAAGGAATTGAGGTTATCTACAATGAAGGCCATCTTCCGAATATGCCAAATTTTCACACTGTCTACGCCGTTTCAAATCCTGAAACACGAGTACGTCTTGGTGGTGAAAGTGAAAACTACAATGTGCCAGAATTAAAGTACAAGGCCATTATTGAATCAGTTGAACTCGCTATAAAGCAATACGGATACTCTGATTATCACCGCTTTGGGATGAGTGATGACGATGCTGGAAATATTGATCTCATTACAGATGCGATGAAAGAGCTTAAAGCAAAATTTCCACGTATGTCATTCTTTGTCATCCAAACTTATGATAACGGTTTCGAAAAACGTGAAGTTCTTGAACACTCAGTTGAAACAATCTTTTCTAAGAGCGAATCTCGCCTTGATCAGCTTAACCTTTTTGCTCAGTAACGAAGTAAAATTCTGAACACTGCCTAGGCAATTATTAAAAAAGTATTTCCTATTGTTAAAGTTTAGTAAGATTTCTTTCATGGAAAAGAAATTTATCAAACAAGTATTGGCCACATTCTTTATATTCTTATTCTCAGCTCTACTGTCACGTGCTTTTAGTGGAGAACTCGTAAAACTTATCCAGTAAGTTCAAAATCCACTAAAACCGAGAAAAAGTCTTACACTTTCTAACTAGGCTTAGATTATCTTTGCTTAATAACCGTTCATTTCTTAGAATTTGAAGTCCCCAAATAAAAAGGAATTTCAAATGAAGAAAATGACACAAATCACACTCGCACTAATTCTTGCTTCTAGCACTTTTGCTATGGAATGCGTTGGATCAAAAACATTTAGAGATAATCTTGGGAATTCACAACGTAAAGAAGTGATGCTCGAGAAGGCATTTGATTACTCAGATGACAAGATTCATGCAGATATTGAAGAAGCATACTTTGTCTTCACTAAATACGATCAAGAAAAATACGTCGCTAAAATCACTTTTGGGCCAGATTATACAAAAGGCATTGCCTCAACAGCAACTTTTGACATGAATAATCGCTTTGAATTGGCCAGTGTAAATGGTGGTACTGTTTATAAGCTAGTCTGTCGAAAGTAAAATTTGTGGCCCGGGGCCTTTTTCTCCTAACTTATCGTTAGGGTTCCTTAATGGACAATCTTGAAGAGAAAGGCAGCCACACCCTATACATAGACCTAATTGAGACTTAACCCTCTGAATTAATTCAATTCTCTCAGTTAAAATACGATCCCAATTCTCACCAAGCTTCTTCCAATCATTGAGTGTTGGCCGCTCTTTATTTACTATAGACTTAAATGCATCTTTAATTTCTTCAAGAGAAAGACCTATCTTTTGTGCGACCTTAACATAACTCAATACTCTTAATTCATTTCGATGAAAGCGACGCTGATTTCCACTATTTCGATGAGACCTAATAAGACCTTTAGATTCATAGAAATGAATGGCCGATACGGCCACTCCACTTCGTTTTGCCATTTCACCAACTGATAAATATTCTTTTTCTTTATGCAAAATTTCCTCACTATTGACCTCAAGTTAACTTGAGGTTTTATAATTTAACTCAGAATTAAATTTATTTCAACATTCCAAATTGGAGGATAAGTATGACAAAAAGAAATGCCCTGGTAACAGGAGGAGCACGTGGAATTGGAGCTGCAACAGTTAAGGCCCTTGCAGCCGATGGTAATCGTGTGTTCATTAATTTTGTAAACAGTACACAAGCTGCAAATGATTTAGCAAAAGAGATAATCGATGCTGGTGGTGAAGCAATTCCTGTACAAGCTGATGTTAGAGATGATGCACAAGTTAAGGCGATGTTCGATAAAATTGACGAGTTTGGAGGCGTTGATATCTTAGTATCAAACGCCAATATGAACTTCACTCCTAAGCCATTTACAGAACAAACTTGGGAAGAATTTTCACAAAAGCTAAATGATGAAGTACATGCCTCATATGTAACTGCGCAACTTGCTGCAAGGAATATGAAACAGAAGAAGTTTGGAAGACTAATCTTTATTTCTAGTACACTTTCTGAAGACCCTGCTCCTAACTTTATTGCTCACGGATCAGCAAAAGGTGCACTTGATAGCATGAGTAAATATATTGCACAAGAATTAGGTCAATTTGGTATTACATCAAATATCGTAGCGCCAGGACTTGTACTTACAGATGCAACAAAAGGATCAGGCGAAGATTTCATTGAATTCATTAAGTCAATGACACCAACAGGTCGAGTTGCAATCCCTGAAGATGTAGCAAACACAGTTCGCTTCCTAGCAAGTGAAGGTGCATCTCATATCACAGGTACATATACACCAGTTTGTGGTGGAGCATACCTACCATAATTTCGTTAAATAAAAGGCCCAGTTCTAAACTGGGCCTCTACATTACTTAAAGTACGCGTTGCTAGTTTGGGGGGTGTTTCTTTGCGAGAGATTTCCCATACCGCCGGAAACAACACGACCGACATAAACGTCGGTCGGTTGAATTATTGTTTCATTTCAAGCCACGGGCGGTAGCACCGCATCCCATTTTGCGTATGCAAAATGATGCGGGTGCTACTCCCATTCAATAGTGCCAGGAGGTTTAGACGTAATGTCGTAGACAACTCTAGTGATGCCTTTGACCTCATTAGTGATACGAGATGAGACGCGAGATAAGAATGCATGAGGCATATCTGTCCAAGTAGCAGTCATTCCATCACTAGAATTAACCATACGAAGACAAATAACTTCTTCATAAGCACGGCCATCACCTTTTACACCAACAGTTTTAACTGGAAGTAAAACTGTTAAGGCCTGCCATGTTGATTGATATAAATTATTTGCGTGTAATTCTTCAAATAGAATTTGATCACTTTGTTGAACTTGTGCAATACGAGTCTCTGTGAGCTCACCTAGAACACGTATCCCAATACCTGGACCAGGAAACGGGTGGCGATGAACCCAGCCATGCTCAAGACCTAATTCCTCTCCCATTTTTCTTACTTCATCTTTGAAGAGATAACGAAGAGGCTCAAGAAGCTTTAAGTTCATTCTTTCAGGAAGTCCACCAACGTTGTGGTGAGACTTAATTGTTACTGACTTTCCATCTTCTTCATGTGGAGAAATTGACTCAATAACATCTGGATATAAAGTTCCTTGAAGAAGGTATTCAAAATTAATATCGTGTGAATCCTGATATTCTTTTACTTTCTTTTCAAAGACATCAATAAAAGTTTTACCAATGGCCTTACGCTTATCTTCTGGATCTGACTTCCCTTTTAGATTGGCCATAAACTCATCCTTAACATCGATAACTTCAATATTAAGATTTGTTTTTTCTTTTAATATTTCAATATGATTATAATCTTGTGGACGAAGAAGTCCGTGATCAACAAAGAAACAATAGAGGTTATCTCCAATAACTTCATGTGAGAGTTGAGCTGCAACGAGTGAGTCAACTCCGCCAGAAAATGCACAAAGAACCTTTGATTTTTCAATTCCGCGTACAAGATCTTTTGCTTCTTCAAGCATCTCTGTAGCATCCCAGTCTTTTTCAAGCTTTGCTACATCTTTAAAGAAATGATTTAAAATATCTTTTCCATGTTCACTATGTTCAACTTCTGGATGAAATTGAAGACCCATCATTGGACGCTCTTTATGCTCAATAGCTGAAACAAGCCCGTTTGCAGACTCCATGACCAAATCAAAGTCTTTTGGTAGCTTCGAGATATGATCAGAGTGTGACATCCAAACATTGACTTCATCAGGAACACCATCCATTTTAAATTCATTTAAAAGATGAATCTTAGCATGGCCATATTCACCGATTGTTCCCTTTTCAACAACGCCGCCAAAGTACTTCCCCATAAGTTGCATACCGTAGCAGACACCTAAAATTGGAAGGTCCTTATTATCAAAGACAAAGTCATAATTGGTATCATCTTCAAAAACAGATTGTGGCCCACCAGAAAGAACTAAAGCATTAGGTCTTTTGCCTTCTTTAAAGAACTCACGGGCCTTCTTTACTGTGATAATCTCACTTGAATAACCAAGTTCACGAGACTTTCTTGTAATTAATTGTGTGTATTGTGAACCAAAGTCCACGATCCATATTTGTCTTGCACTCATCTTTTTAAAACCTTTTATTTCTCAATTTGATAATTTGGTGCTTCTTTTGTAATCATGACATCATGTGGGTGACTTTCTTTTAAAGACGCCGCTGTGATTTTTACAAATTGTGCTTTTTCTTGCATTTGAACAATTGTTTCTGCACCGATATAGCCCATACCACTTCTGATACCACCATTTAATTGATAGATATTTGAAGCAAGGCTTCCACGATAAGGCACTTGTCCTTCAATTCCTTCTGGAACGAGTTTTTGATCATCAACATCACCTTGACCATAACGATCTTTAGAACCAAGTTTCATGGCACCAAGAGATCCCATTCCGCGGTAAACTTTATAAGTTCGTCCTTGATATAAAACCATTTCACCTGGAGTTTCATCACAGCCAGCAAACATTGAACCTAGCATGACACAACTTGCTCCAGCAGCAAGGGCCTTAACAATATCTCCAGAGTACTTGATTCCACCATCTGCGATAAATGGAATAGCTGCCTTATGACAAACTGTTGCACAGTCCATAATGGCCGAAAGTTGAGGAACCCCAATACCGGCAACAACACGAGTTGTACAAATTGATCCTGGACCAATTCCTACCTTTACTCCGTCTACTCCGGCATCAATTAGGGCCTGACAAGCTTCAGGTGTTGCAATATTTCCGGCGATAATATCAACATTTTGATCTTTTTTAATTAACGAGCGTACTGTTTTAACCATCTCAATGACACCTTTAGAATGTCCATGAGCAGTATCAATAATAATGCAATCAACATCTGCATTAATTAGGTGTTGAGCACGCATAACTTCTTTATCTCCCACTCCAATTGCAGCAGCAACACGAAGTCTTCCGAGACTATCTTTATTAGAATTTGGGAAATTAATTCTCTTTAAAATATCCTTAATCGTAATCAGCCCTTTAAGCTTACCTTCCTTACAAACGATAGGAAGCTTTTCAATGCGATTCTTATGAAGGATCTTTTGTGCTTCATCTAATTCAATTCCTTCAACAGCAGTAACAAGCTTATCTTTTGGCGTCATGATATCTTTAACTTTCTGATTGAGGTTTTGCTCAAATCTAATATCTCGACTTGTTAGGATTCCGATTAGATAGTCCTTATCATCAACAACTAGAACACCTGTAATTTTATTCTTACTTGTTAATCGAATGACATCCTCAAGATGCATATCTTCTTTAACTGTAATTGGATTTAAGACAACACCTGATTCAAATTTCTTTACTTTTTCCACTTCCCAGGCTTGGTCTTCTGGTCTCATATTCTTATGAATAACCCCTATTCCACCTTGTTGGGCCATAACAATTGCAGTTTTTGATTCTGTAACTGTATCCATTGCCGCAGATACAATTGGAATATTCAAATGAATATTTCGAGAAAATTTTGTGTTTAGATTTACATCCCCTGGTAGGACTTCAGAATAGCCTGGCTTAAGTAAGACATCATCATAAGTTAAGGCCTGTTCAATTGGTGTGTTTGACATTTTTTAATCCCAGCTAAATAGTTAAAATATAAGCAAAATAATTGCTTATATTTTAACTGAGATCATTTTTTTATAATAGCTGGATATTTTTTTAGTACGCTTGCTTATAATCCTGACTATAACTCTCAAGATCATTAATTAAGCTATTGATAGCATCGTTATGCTTCTTTTGATTGATATATTCACGACGCAAAGAACTCTCAAAGATATCGTTCTTTAGATCATCCCTAACAGGACTTGGAACAGATGCCGGATTACGAGATGAGCTCTTCTTTATTGAAGTTGGAGCCGCCTGTGGCGCAGGTTTCGCTGGACGAAACTTTCTTACTGGTGCCGGCTTTTCCGGAGCGATCTCAGGGGCCATTTGTGGCAGATCTGGAGTTGAAGAATCATCAGAGGCCGGAACTCGCAAATTCGAACGATGAATATTTACTTCTACATCAGATTTCTTTGTATAACTTGGCTTAAACTTCTTTTTTACAGGCTTTTTCGCAGGTGCCTGTGAAGCAAGTTTTCTCATTTTTTCTCTATAAATTCTCTCAAGTTTTTCACTTCTGCTGTTTTCTTCTACTGGAACAGAAGCAATATTACGTCTTGTTTGATCATAAGTTGAACGACGTACAACAATTTCACCAGGCTTATTAGATACTCTCATCTCCTCTCTTAAATGAACTGAGGCCGTAGAGCGCTTTGCCTTCTTTGAATAAAGCTCTTGTTTGATTTTATTATCTTTGTGTGTTGGTGCCTTTGCAGCAATTCGTCTCTCATCCATTGGCTTAACTGCTGGGAATAAAGATGTGACTGCCTGATATGCACTTGAAGAAATAGGCGTTGGAACTCTTGGCGCACCATTTTCATAATCTTCTTTTATAAATGAAAATCGTCCTGGCCCAACTTTTTCTTTCATAAATTCATAAACATTATTATTAAAAGTATGTGTTCCTTTAATACTTAGAATTTGAGTTTTTCCATTATCTGGATCATAAGAAGCAATGAACTCTCCATTATTGTAATTTATTGTCGAGTTTACTGTTTGTAATTGAAATGAATCATCAGTCTCTTCCATTGACTTAACCCAGATATATCCTGACTTAAGTTCAACAATCTTATTTAGAACTGAAATATAACTTGAACCAGAGACATGGTATTCGTGATCGAAGTAATCTCTAAAAACAAGCTCTGCTCCGACTTCTGTAAAGATATCATCGAAATCATAAAGATAACTTCCAGCATCGACCTTCTTTGTCTTATCGCCATTAGTAACAAAGACATTCCCTTGAACCTTGGCAACAACGGCACGAGGAGTTCTCTCAACTGAGGACTCAGGTGCGGCCATAACAAAAGAGCTTATTAATGTTAGAACGAGTAAACTAGTTCTTTTTATACTTCTGTACGATTTTCTCATAGTGCCCACTTAAAATATTCCATTCAGGAGTGTTTCTATATTTCTTTCTGAATTCTTCAACGACAGCAAAGAATTCATCTCTTCTATTTTGCTTTAGGTAACTCATTCCAAGCCAAAGCTTAGCACCTAAGTAATACTTTGAAGTTGGATACTTTTTCGTAAGATATGTGAAGTACTTCTCACTCCAATCATAATGCTTACCTGACTCGTAACTTGCGACACCAGCTTGAAAGAGGAAATCAGCATCGACATCTTTTGAGTTAGGAAAATTCTTTGTGTATGAGTTAAAGAACTGTGCACTCTTTTCATAATTTTTCGCATCAAATTCTTTTTGAGCAATAGAGATCATCTCTTTTGCATCCCACTTATACACATCATACTTAACAAGGTCGTTACTATTTACCTTTGCAACACTTGCTATCTCACGCTGCATATAAGTCTCTTTCTTTGGCGCTTTATCTTTCAATTGTGTTTCAAGATAGAAATTGCGACTTTCAAGAGTCTTAACCTTATAATTGGCCTGCATCAGCTTGTTCTTTAGATCCTGATTCTCTTTAGATAAAAGAAGAATTCGATCCTCTAGTCCGTTAATAACTTGAGCACGTTTTTCAAAATGCTCAACATAACTACAAGATGTTAGCGAAACCACGGCCATTGCAAAAAATAATTTATTCAAGGTTTTCACGTTTTTTTCCTCGTTTATTAGTACCTCTTCTATTATCTCTTCGGATATCAGACTAAAATATTTAGTAAAAATTAGTCCAACGTAATTTCAAGCACTTAATAAACTTAAGCTTTTAAATGTCTTTTCTCGGTTTTTAACGTCAAATCTTTGTCAAATCATGGATTTAGCGTGAATTTTTAGCGTATAATTACCGCTAAGGCTTTATCAGTTATTAAGAATCATTAAGGATAAAAGATGAATAAATTAAGACTTGTGCTCTCTATAGTATTTACGGGAGTACTCCTAAGCAGTTTTACAGCTAATGCTCAAAAAGAAGACTACTCTAATCTCCTAAAGGCACAAGTAACCTCAACTAAAATTAATGACTCCAACTTTCTTGTCATCAACCTACGCAATCAAGAAGGATGGCACACCTATTGGGAAAATCCTGGTGACTCTGGACTTGCCACAGAGTTTGAGTTTAAAGACCAAGGAGATAAGATTGTCCTTGAGATGGTTGAATGGCCTACTCCTCATAAGTTCATTGAAAAAGGAGATATTCAAACATTTGGTCATAAGAACGACTACTCGTACTTCTTCTATTTAAATAACCAATTTAAAAATAGTGATAACTTTCAAGTTCATCTTAAATATTTAATCTGTCGTGATATTTGTATCCCACAAGAAAAAATCATTAAAGGTACATTTAGCGATGGAAAATTTTCATCAAGCCAAAATGATATTACGATCTCTGAGAGTGAAATTGTAGAACGATTCAATAACCTTCCAAGAAAGAGAACTCTACCAACATATTTAAATATCACACTAACTCAACATGGTGATGATATGGCCCTTTTCTACAATATTACTGGAGAAGGACAAAAGCTTAAGAGAGCTCAAAATATTCTGACACCATATACAACGAGTCCATTCACTTTTAAGAGAGAAAAGATTTATAAAGATAAAAAGGGAAATCATTACGGCTCTTTCATGATGGACTGGGATGGTGCATATCTTGAGCCAGAATATCCCCTACCAGAAGATGGTAACTTTAAAGAGCCTATTACGTTCAAATTTGTCTTTAATGATCCAGTGACTAATGAAAGTTATAGAGTTGATTACGAAGTGGCATCTTTTGGAAAAAATGGTGAATCATTTTCTAGTTTCTATAAAACCTTAACACCAGTAGATAATACTCAAAAGAAAGTTGATTCAAAAGTAATGAATAACCAGTCAGGTTCTTCACTACCTTACTTTCTACTCATGGCCTTTATTGGTGGTTTAATCTTAAATATCATGCCGTGTGTTTTACCGGTAATTTCACTAAAGCTCTTTGGCTTAATTAAACACTCAAAAGAAAGTCGTGGGCGAATCTTTAAGCACAATCTCTTCTACTCTCTTGGTGTTATGGCCACATTTGTAGCATTAGCAGCTGCGATTGTTGGATTAAAGGCATCAGGTGAACAAGTTGGTTGGGGCTTCCAATTACAATCTCCACTCTTTGTTTCTTTAATGGTCTTTGTCATCTTTATTATGGCCCTTAACTTATTTGGACTATTTGAATTCAAAACTCCAGGAGGTTCAACCTTAGGAAATGTTGAAATTAGGAATACGTACTCAGGTGATTTTATCAGCGGTGTTCTTGCAACGATTCTCTCAACACCATGTTCGGCTCCTTTTTTAGGAACAGCACTAACTTTTGCATTTTCTGAATCGACGTTAAATATCTTTTTAATCTTTTTATTTATCGGTCTAGGACTAAGTGCTCCATTTTTATTAACAGGATTCTTTCCTGCTCTTATCCGTTTCTTACCTAAGCCAGGTATGTGGATGGAGCACGTTAAAAAGCTACTTGGCCTAACACTTATCCTTACAGTAGTTTGGCTACTAGACGTTTACTCAGCTCTTGTTGGTTCTGCTGTTGCCATGATGTATATAAAATCAGCGCTGGTATTTACTTTCTTCTTCTTTTACATGAGAAAGAAAATGACCAAGAAAGTCTATGCGACAATTCTCGTTCTAATCCCTACTTTATACTTAGGCTATACTTCTGTTACAACTCCACTTAATACTAGTGGAAGTGGGAACTCTCTTATTGAAGACAAAAAGCGTGAAGGCCTAGAGTGGGTTAAGTGGACAGAAGATGCTATGAACCAGCGAATTAATGAAAAGAAATTAACTTTTATCGATTTCACAGCACGTTGGTGTATCACATGTAAAGTTAATGAGAAGCTCGTTATAAATACAGATTCATTTAAAGAGATGGTTGATGAGAATAATGTCGACTTACTACTTGGAGACTGGACAAAGAAAGATGAGCATATCGGAAAATGGCTTAAGTCACAAGGAATGGTAGGAGTTCCGGCCTACTTTGTTATTGATGATAAAGGTAATCTTATTAAACTTGGTGAGACAATTTCATTAAGTGAAGTTAAGAAGGCACTTGGTGTAAACTAATCAAGTAACTTAGCAACTGCTGAAGGCCCAACATTTGCTTGTGCTAAAAAGGCAGTTGCTGACTCCATCTTTATTGACTCCAAGGCCTTTTTAGCAGCAGACTCTCCAAAGTCAGTATCTTCAATCTTTGATCTCGCAGACTCTGAGTTTTCATAATTAATTTGTAAGTTTGTTGTCGTACTCTCGATTCGCTTCATTGTTGAGCCAACCTTTGAGCGAGAGTGTGAAATCTTCTCAATCATATCATCGGCCGCTTGCATGGCATTTCTAGCACTCTCCTTAGTATTAACAGAGTGTGCACTAAGGTGGCGATTTGATGTCATAATTTCACTAATATTGTAGCGAACTCGATCATTCTTAGCATCATTTCGAATCCCCACCTGCATCTCAAGGTCTCGACCTGTGCCATCGAGAAGTCTTGTTCCATTGTATTGTGCATTTTCTTGGACTCGAATCATCTCATTAGTAAGCTGCTGAAATTCTCTATCAGCATTTCTTCTCTCACTTGGCGCATATGTGTCGGAGGCCATTTGGATTGAAAGTTCTTTTAGACGTATTGCAATATCATGCATCGTCCCCATCGTTGCATCAGCAATTTCTAGCATTGAGTAGCTATCGTTTGAATTTCTTTGGGCCTGGAGATTAGAGCGGTTCTGGGCCGTCATTTTAAGCGCAATAGCAGAACCTGCAGGATCTACTGCAGCTTCATAGATACGCTTAGCGCCTGATAGTTTGCGAGTCTCGCTCATATGGCGATCATTCACATTACCTAACATTCGCTTCGCTAATTGCGATGTGACGTTAGTACCTACTCTCATCCTTGATATTACCTAGTTAGTACTTGTTAAATTCACTCTAACCTTGAGTGAAACTGAATGTTATTGAATTTATCGGAAATTTTTGCCCAGAGCTTAAGAAAATTCCTTGAGCTCTGGGCGGTGTTTGGAAGTTAAAATGAAAAGATTATCTAATACCTAGTAATCTCAACTAACTGGCAGCTTTTTGATCTCGATACCAGTTTTTAAAGGCCACTAGAACATCTGCTGCGGCTTGGTAAACATTGTCTCCTTTAGCTTTTTTATGGAATTGATGCTTATGACCATTAACATTTGCAGAGAACATATATTCTG
This sequence comes from Halobacteriovorax sp., assembly GCF_048381875.1. Lineage (NCBI taxonomy): Bacteria > Pseudomonadati > Bdellovibrionota > Bacteriovoracia > Bacteriovoracales > Halobacteriovoraceae > Halobacteriovorax > Halobacteriovorax sp. The sequence continues at coordinate 104,211 of NZ_JBLXBP010000005.1, forward strand.
GACCTTTTTTGTCGGCCACGAATTGGATATGCCCCACATTTCTATGATCGTGTGAGATACCTTTTAATTTCTTTGCAACATAGTCTTCAAAAGCATCTGAGTGATCGACATTGTGAAAGCTTAAATTGTATTTCATAGGACCTCCGTTTGTTTTTTTCCTATTTATCTCTACAAATACATAATAGCACTCTCATCTTTTTTGAAATCTGTTTTATGTTAGGTTTTTGTCAAAAAGATTTAAAGTAATAAATTGTTTGAAAGGTGTATGAAATAGATCATATTTTAGTGTTCTCATGACACCATATTTATCATAAAATTAGATAGTTACATTTATTAAATTAGAAGGAGTTTTAATGCGCTTATACGAATATATCCAGCAAGGTGGATTGATTATGTACATTCTACTATTCATCAATATTGTTGGATGGGCAATTATGTTATCTAAGGCATACTTTCTCTCTGTGGAGATGAAGATGACTTCTCAAACATCAAGCGACATTCAAAAAAGAATTACTGATGTTGGAGAAAAGGATGCAACGTCAAAAATCGAAATTGCAAAGCAGTATCTAGCTGGTCACGTTATGGGTGCAGAAAAGGGTCTAAATACAGTTAAGATTATTGCAACAATCTCTCCACTACTTGGACTACTTGGTACCGTTGTTGGTGTATTAAAGGCCTTCCACGTAATGTCTCAAACAGGATTATCAAATCCAGCATCATTTGCTCAAGGTATCTCAATGGCCCTTATTACAACAGTTGGTGGGATGATTGTCGCAATTCCTCACTTTGTTGGTCACAACTACCTACTAGGAAGTGTGGATAAATTAGAATCAAAATTAGAACAAGAAATTATGGAAAAAATTCTATGAGTTCCAGAAGTAAAAAAAGAACAAGACAAGAAGCAAGCGCGGATATCACCCCCTTAATTGATGTTGTCTTCCTCCTTCTTATTTTCTTTATGACTTCAACTGTCTTTAAAAAGTCAGAATTAGCGCTACTGTTAAATCTACCTAAGACAGAGTCTGGGGAGAAAGCTTCTCAAGATTCTAAAGTTTTAACAATAGAATTATCAAAAGAAGAAGTGGCCATTGCTGGAAAGAAATTTACAGTGGATGAGCTTGACGAAAAACTAGCAGCAATTAAGGATAAGAATAAGCCTATTGATCTTCGAGTAGATAAAGAAGTTCAGTATGCAAGACTTGTAAAGATTCTTGATGTCTTAAAGAAGTACAGTCTTACAAATCTTTCACTTATTACTGAAAAGTAGATAATAAAGAATTATAGAGAATTATAAAGATCAACTAAGTTCTGGGCCGTTTGACGACGATGAAATTTTTCAACAAAGTTACGGCCCATTTCAACCATCTCAAAAGCAAGATCATGATTAGTTAACACATTGCTAATCTGCTCACTTAACTCTTGTTTGTTATTTGGATCAACATAAATCGTATTTGGGCCACCAGCTTCTGGAAAGACAGATCCTTTAGACGTAATAACTGGTGTCTTTGAAAATAATGCTTCAATAATTGGAATTCCAAATCCTTCAAAGAAAGATGGAAAACAAAAAAGATCACTACGTTGATAGAAGGCAGGAAGATCATCATTGGTCACATTTGAAAGGATAATAACTCTATCTTCAAGTCCCTTTGAATGAATATAGCTTTCAACCTGCTTCTTATACTTACCGCCATTTCCAACAATAACGAGTTTGTGATTAATTGATTTCTTAAGATCAGCGTAGGCCTTAACCAACGTCATGGTATTCTTATTTGGCTCAATTGCACCAACATAGAGAATGAATTTATCGTGGATTCCGTAGCGCTCCACTGTTGCCACTTGTTTTTCAACAGGTATTGGCGAATAAAAACGTGGATTACAAGTTTGGTAAACGACACGAATTTTTTCGGCCGGACAACCGAGATAATTAATTAAGTCCGTTTTAGTTTGTTCACAGATTGCAATTACCACATCTGCAACTTCTGTAGCATACTTAATTTTTTTAAAATAAACCTGGCGATCAAGCCATTTAAAGTTTTGAGGAAAACGTAAGAATAATAGATCATGTATTGTTACTACTGTCTTGATTCCTGTTTTCTCTATACCTTGAGGGAGTTCGTGACTTAAGCCGTGAAAGATATCTAATTCTAAATCCTTAGCCTCTTGGGCAACTTTAAATGAACGCCATGAAGCTGGAAACTTACGTGAAACAAAATCTTTAGGCCTAACAACATTAAGGTTATTGTATTGATCGAGCCAATGAATGGCCCTATCGTCATTAAAGTCTGGCGTAAATAAGTAATATGAATGTTCTGTGTGATAGCGACTTAAACTTGCAATTAAATCTCTAGAATAATTCCCTAGTCCACGAAAGTTATGAAATGCTCTTTTAGCATCGAATCCAATTTTCATCTTTACAGTATAAGGCCCGGCTTAAGGGAAGACAAGCTATTTGCCTATCCCTCACTTGGTACTTTAATAACCTGACCAGCATATAAAGCACTTCCTCTAATACTATTAACTTTCTTGATCTTTCTTATAGAAGTTTTAAATTTACGAGCAATTGCAGTTAGATTATCACCGCGTCTAACACGATACTTTTTAAGAGCAACTCTTTTTGCATTATTAGAAGCGATCTTAAGCTTTTGACCAATAAAGATCTTACTTGAACGAAGGCCATTTAGTGACTTAATACTTCTAACTGAAACACCGTAGCGTCTAGCGATCTCGATTAAGTTATCACCTCTTCTTACACGGTGAGTAACCATTTCACCACGAGTTGAATATTTAAGCCTTTGTCCAACAAGAATCTTAGATCCTCTAATTCCATTGATTCTCTTTAAATCAGAAACTCTAACTCCTAGACGGCTTGCAATCGTACTTAGGTTATCACCTCTTCTTACTCGGTAAACACCAGCTGTTTTAGATGAGCTTGATGCTGATCCCTTTAAATACTTACGAGTCTCATATTCAGCAAGTGACTTATAGTCTGTGAAGTTACTTGAAGGTAAGAAGATATCTTGAGCACGTCTACGATTTACTTTAATCCACTTTCTCTTAAGATCAGGATTTAATACTTTTAATGTTTTGGCCGAAATCCCGCGAGCTTTTGCAAATTTATAAAGGTTAAATGAACTCGATACACGATGGGCCTTTACTTTTTCAAACGGACTATCTTTCGACTCAGTAATCTTGATTCCATATTTTTCAGGATTATTATAAATTTCTCTTACGGCCGCAACTTTTGGAACATAATAAATTGTTTCAGTTGGAATTAACTTTCTTGAAACTAATTTCATATAATCACGAGTCTTTCCCTTTCTGATAGAGCGAATAATCCCGTACTCACCTTTATTATAAGCAACTAAGGCAAGTTCCCATGAACCAAAAATATTATAAAGGTCTTTAAAATATTGGGCAGCAGCTTCTGTTGATTTAATGATATGAGTTCTTTCATCAACATAGCTATCAACTCTTAGCTTATATCTTTTACCAGTGGCCTTAATAAATTGCCAAGGACCCACAGCAGCTGCTTTTGACTTGATAAAAGTATTATAACCTGATTCAATAAGTCCTACGAAGAATAAGTCTTCCGGTAGTCCATGTGAGCGCATAATCTTTTCGATAACATTTCTATACTTAGCTCCGTTATTTACATAACGAATAAAAAGATCTCTTTGTTTTTCAGTAAAATATTTTACCCAAAAGTCAAAGTGCTTCTTATGATAATGTAGCTCTAGCCTATCCATATTATTGATGGTGTAAGACTTAAGGCTTTCTAATTCTTTTTCTTTATATTTTACAACTTCTTTATAAACAACACTCGGTTGTTCTACTTTTTCGTGGTCAATACCTTTAGTGTATTTAGGTTTAACGTTCGCGCAAGATACAAGAATAATTAGTGGTAGTAAGATATTGATTTTTTTCATGGGCCCTCAAATTTCGTGCTCAAAAATGTGTTATAAAATAATAAAACAACTTGTCCTATTATTTTAAATGAACACCCTAATTTTTCGAGGGGGAATTTAATTCATATTAGACAAAAAGACTTTTCCATTTTCCCAAATTACCTGAGGATCTGACTCATCTTTAATTTTAGTGAAACCATCAAAATCATAGTAATCAAAACCATAGGCAATATTGAATAACGATGAAATTCCAACAGTTGACTCTACCATACAGCCAAGCATCGTTTTAAGCTCTAGCTTCTTTGCTTGTTGCAGCTGAGAAAAGCACTTCATAAGGCTATTTGCCTTTGAAACCTTTAAGACAACACCGTGACATAGGTCCTTAAATGAGTCGAGATAGCGATGATCTTCAATTCCTTCATCTAAGAAGATATCAATTGGAGATTCCTCTTTTAGCTTACGATAGCCAGCAAATTCAGAGCGATACAGCGGTTGCTCAATAAAGAGGACATTATCCCCTTTAATCAAAGCAAGATGTTCTAAAACAAGCTCTGCATCGGCTTCATAAGATTCATTTGCATCAAGAACAAAAGTTCTAGCAGACGTATTTATTAACTCGACTTGCGTAGGAAAAGTTTCTTTCGTTATTTTAAGTTTTAATACACCATCTGTTTGTGCTTCTTTTACAAGCTTCTCGCCTTCTTCAAGAGTTGAAAAAACAGGTAATGACTCAAGTGAGCTAACACTTTTTACAGTATTTGTTCCTAGGATCTTCCAAGGAGATAAGTCAGTGGCCCTAACAAGATAATCAAGGAAGGCCGTCTCAATTCCTAGTCTAAGTCTAGGCGTTTGAAAGTCGTACTGATCTAAATATAGGTTTAATTCATTAAATTGAACAACACTGTGATTTTCATAATCACGAGCAAATTCATCAAGTTCTAATCTTAATGAATCCACATCTATGTCTTCTTTAGATCCATAGCTAACTTCACCTCGACCAATGTATTGCCCATTTTTCAATGTGACATAAATAATTTGTTTTGCATTAACTTCTGCCCCTGAAATCTTCCAAGGTTTTGTTAGTGTTACGAGTTGAGTATCTATTGCCCATTCCATATTGTGACCTAAAGCTTTAAAATAATAAGTATATTGATAACTAATAAGACAAAAGTATGTTACCAAAAATAATTTCAAATATCACACTAGCATTTATTGCCATTGTTGTCCTATATACCCTGGCCCCACTTTTTAAAGATATTCTTGATAGTATCTTTAATTCAAATAGACCAAAAAAGAAGTCACATTCAAAAGAAGAATTTGATGAAATGGTTAAAAGAAAGATCGAAAGAATGTCCATGTCAGGTGGAGCACAAGGAGTTAAAGGACAATCAGGACAAGGCCCAAAGGAGAGATCATTCCTTTCATATTTTAAAGAAAAAGACTTATTTTCTTCACCAGAAGATGAGCAGTTCTTTGAGGGAATGAATTCTTCAATGCAATGGGGTGATTTTCAAGAAGCAAAGAAAATACTAAATCAAATTGAAAATGACTTTGAAATAATTGATAAAAGCGCAAGCGAAGGAATAAATCAATTTATCAAATCAATATATAATAAAGAAACTCTACTATCATTGAAAAAGTTAAATGGTGGAAAAATAGATAAACAAAGCTTTCTAAGCCTAGCATCAACTTTATTTGTTTTCAGGCATATTAATCAAATAAAGAGTAAGCGCTTTGCTGATCAAAACCAATTGCTTCTTATATTAAACTTAGCTGCAATCAAAGACACAAAGGCCAAGATCAAGTTAATAGAGAGTTATATCAGCGCTGAAGCAATCGATTCCATAAAAGAGTCCCCTATTTTGTACAGGGATTTGATTAGTGGCCTAAATAAAACGTTTGATCAATTATATCCACTACTTCCTCTAAAAACTGAGAAATTAGAAAAGGAATTTAATAATCTTAGTGAGAGTGACCGAAAAAAGAAATATAAGAAATTAGTGCAGATCTATCATCCAGATAAATGGCATGGAGATTTAAAATCACAGGCCATCGACGATAGGCTTAGAGAAAATTTTAATTTAATTCAAAAGCTTTATAAGTAATAAAAGAGAAGATTATGCAAAAGAAAAAAGAACAGATTATTAGCAGTATTGAAAAAGAGCTCATCAAGATTATCAGTGAGACAAATGGAATCTCATTAAGTGATACTCTTGAGCTATTAGCTCACTCTCCAAGTATTCGCGATAATCAGTTACTGGAAAAACCAGTTTTGGAATTCATGAAGCTTCTTTCTTCTTTTCAAATTGACGAAGTTGATATTGAAACAGTTTTGAATCATCCAGTATCTGATGCTGTCTTTAACTTCTTTAAAAAATTTCCACTGCCATATTATGAAGAACATATCCACTTAACAGGATCACTCAATGCAGAGTTCATATATCCTCGATTGAAAAAACTATTAAACGGTAAAAATAAGGCCATTTATGAAAAGAGGATTAAGGCCGTTTATGGAAAAGATGCTATCCCAATTGAGAGTGTTGAAGACGTTGATAATCTCATACGCCTAAAAGAAGGCGAGCAATTTGCGACATATCTAAGAATCCTATTTCTTGCAAAACTCATTCTAACAAATAAGAAGGCCCATAAAGATGCTGCCTATCACATGGCAAAAGAACTTTATGAAAATTATAATGTGGGAAGTATTCGACTTAAATTCACGCTTTCTCGTGCCTCAAAAATGGACTCAGAACAAATTCCAGGCATTAAAGAAGTAACAGAAGAGGATGTTGTTCTAGGACTTTATGAGGGCTTTAAGAAATTTCAACAAGAGGTTCCAAGCTTTAAATTTATCCTCTCACCTTCGTTTAGAAAGGAATTAAATTTCTTTGATAATGATAATTTTAAAACAAAGAAAGATCACTTTGAGCATCAAGTTGACGCCCTACTTGAGCTTTTAGAAAAGTATCCATACTTAAAAGAAAACTTGGTTGAAATTGATACCGTTGGTGATGAGAAGGCCCTTTATAGAAAGGCCCATTTCAAAGAGCTTAAAAGTGGTTTAAGAAAGCTACAATATCGTGGACTAAAGATTCGTTCTCACCATGGGGAGACATGGCTAACTCTTAAAAAAGGTATCCAGTCCGTTGATAATGCGATGAATATTTGGCATATCGATACACTTGAGCATGGACTAAGTCTTGGGATCAATCCTAATTACTACTATCATAGACTCTTTCAACGAATCATAGAGGTTAATAGCAAGCATCAGCCAATTGATGCGAAATCAATTCAAGGATTAGAACTTGAAGAGATGGAATGGGAACAAGATGCGGCCCATGTAAAAGAGAAGCTTTTAAAAGGAGAGCTTTTAAGTGAAGAAGATATCACGCTATTTTTAAAAACTAAATTTCATAACGCTCGTGAAGTTGAGCACTATCAACATGATATTCTAAACCGAATTATTCAAAAACGAGTCTCTCTCGTTGCACTTCCCTCTTCAAACTTAAAGCTTACTGGAGCTTTTCCAGATTTTAAGGACCACCCATTTTCTTGGTGGGAGAAGAAAGGTGTAAACTTAGGTGTTGGAACAGATAATTACATAACCTTATCCACTGACTTCATTAGAGAGATGCTTATTCTTCTCTACTCTGATGCAAATAACCTAAAAATCACCAAGCTTCTGATGCTCACAACAAAAGAGACCAGAAGGCCTTATATTAGTAACCTCCTGTGGGAGATGAGAAAAAGGTACGCTAGCTAAATCCACGCTAAACTACTGAAATGTTAAATGATACTAAACTTTTCTACGCGGTTTTCCGACAAGTGTTTAGATAGATTATTTAGACTTTAGGAAGAAAGCGATGGGTTTTGAATTCTCTCATTTTAAATCACTAGTAAATGTGGCAATTGATAATAATGCCAGTGATATTCATATCCGTGCTGAAGAAACACCTTGCTTTCGAATTAATGGCGATATGGTTTCAGTAAAGTCCAATAAGACTTTAACAACAGAAAGTGTTCTCGACATTCTAAGACTACTTACAAAAGATAATAAACAAATTGGAAATCTTGAAGATATAAAGGATCTTGATGGTGCAGTGGACTTTGAAGACATATGTCGATTGCGCTTTAATTACTTTCGCTACAATAATAAAAATGGAATCGTTTTAAGAGTTGTAAAAAAAGAAATTCCATCATTTAAAGAACTAGGACTTAGTGATTCTTTAAAACAAATTATAAGGGCCAAGCGTGGCCTAATTTTAGTAACTGGTGCAACAGGCTCCGGTAAGTCAACAACCCTGGCCAGTATGATTGATTATATTAATTCAAAAAGGGCCAAACATATCATTACCATTGAAGACCCAATTGAATTTATCCATACTCAAAAAAAATCTCGTATTACTCAAAGAGAAGTTGGAATCGACACAGAAAACTTTGAAGACGGTTTAAAATTTGCGCTCAGACAGGATCCAGATATTATCTTACTTGGTGAACTCAGGGATCAAAAGTCAGTTGAGATTGCTCTTAAGGCAGCTGAAACTGGACATCTCGTTCTAGCAACTGTTCACACGACAGATGCCATCTCAACAATAAGTCGTATTATTTCAATGTTCTCTTCAGATGAGCAAACAGAAGCAAGAAAGCGCCTATCTGACGCTCTTTATTCAACGATCTCACAGAGAATGATTAAATCAAAAAAATCACCAAATGGTGTCCGCGTTGCTCAAGAAATTATGGTAACAGGACCAGGTGTAAAAGAATGTATTCGAGGCGATGAGCCAATTGATCGAATTCTATCAATTATTGAAAATGGTGGAACAAACTCTGGTGACATTCCTTGTGAAAGTTTTGATCAAGCAATCTTCACTCTTTTGGAGCGTGGATATATCACTGAAGAAGATGCATCTAAAGAGGTTCGAAGCGCCGGTGACTTTATGAGAAAACTTATGCTTACAAAATAAGAAAGGCCCCGGTGGGGGCCAGGGCCAATCCGTCTAACAAAATTAGACTAACTTGATGTGAGGATAGTAAGAAAAGACTTACATGGTACTTATTATTCGTTACTTTTCGTTTTTTTTTAAGTGCGCAAAATTAGTGCTAATAAAAACTAAAAGGCCAAGTTACGAGAACTTGGCCTTAGTTAATTATAAATATATTTTTTTTTCGAAAGTTTTACTTTATTTAACCTGAAATAGTTATTTCTGATATGAAAATATTTCTTTTACGACTTCTTCTACGGCCTTTTTAGCGTCATCACACTGGGCCTTCCAATGTCCGTGATCAAGTTTTGGATCCTGATTCATAATCAACTCCCCTAACTCCTTGGTACGATCATTAAACTTTTTTAGAAGCTCAACTGAAAGTTGCTCATCTTCCATATTCTCGAGCACTTCCATTACCTTATTCATATCTTGATTATCTATTAAGTCCTTTAAGTTCATTTTTCTTCCTTAATCGATTCTTACTTCTTTAGCTGATCGATCATATCACGCATGATATGGATCGCCTCTTCAAGTCCAGCATCCTTACGAAGAGATGATACCCACTCTTCCTTACGTTGCTTAAAGTCGTCCTTCCACTGCTTCTCTTCACCTTTCTTAACAGTTTCATGAGACTTTAATGACTCTTCAAAGTGAGTGATTGTAAGCTTCGTATTTTCTTCATCTAATTTTAATTCTTCAAGTTTCTTCTTATTCGCTTCTTCTTCTTTCATCCACGAATCGATGTTTAGCTTAAGCTTTGTATCTTTACGTCTTTTTCTTAAATAATCAACACTTTCTTGTACTTTTTGTAAGCGATCATTCTTAGCAACACGCTTTTTAGAATTAGAAATTAGTTTCTTAAGATCATACTGATGCTTCGTCCACTTTTGAAACTTCTTAGGCTTAATTTGATCCCACTTAAGTGAATAAGTTAGATCTTGCTCACGATTTTCAGCGTAGGCCATTGGATCTGGTATTACGATATCAGGAGTTACACCCTTATATTGAGTTGAACCACCTGTTATACGATAGAACTTTTGGATTGTAAGCTTTAGAGCACCAAACTTCTCACCAAGCATTTTATCAAGGCCTTGATCAAGGTTGTAAACAACTTGTACTGTACCTTTACCGTGAGTAACTTCACCACCAACTACGACAGCTCTTTTATAATCTTGCATTGCTGCTGCTAGAATTTCAGATGCCGAAGCAGAGTAACGGTTAACCATAACAATTAATGGCCCATCATATTCAACCTCAGGATCTGTATCAGCAAGTGTTTCTACTTGGTGCATATAGTTCTTCGTTTGAACAATTGGACCTTTCTTAATAAATAGCCCAGACATTAATTGAGCATCAGTTAAAGCTCCACCACCATTATTTCTAAGATCAAGAATAATTCCATTAACCTTCTGTTTCTTAAGTCTCTTAATTTCGGCCCTAACATCGTCTGTACAATTAATTGTTCCATTGAATTCACGATAGAATTTTGGAACATTGATATAACCATACTTACCTTTAACACCATCAAGTTCAAGAACAGAAGACTTAGCAAATGAAGCACCGATCTTTACTACATCACGAGTAATACCAATTGTCTTTCTTGTTCCGTCTGCTTTTTTAACGTGTAGGCGAACAACAGTTCCTTTCTTACCTCTAATATAGCGAACAGCATCGTCAACTCTCATCCCTACGAGATCAACAGGCTCTTCTTTTGAATCACCTTCACTTACAGCAAGAATAAGATCATCAACTTCAAGTTCTTTTTGACGCCAAGCTGCTCCACCAGGAACGATCTCAACAACTTTGATATATCCTTCATCTTCAGATAAAACGGCACCAATCCCTTCAAGTTGACCTGACATATCAATATCAAAATCTTCTTTCTTCTTTGGAGCTAGGTAGGCCGTATGTGGATCAAATACAGCACCAATTGAGTTATAAAAGATTTCCATATAATCTTCACGTCTCTCTTTTAATAGTCTTTCAAAATAGAGACGGTATTTTTTATCAATTGCTTCATGTGCCTTAGCTAGAATTTCTTTTTCCGTTAAGATTTTTTCAGACTCTAGCTTCTTTTTTGATTTCTTTTCTTTTTTATCTTTATCTTTCTTATTTTTTCCATTTTTAAGATCTTCTTGATCTTCTTTGATAGAAATATAACGTGCCATTACCGACTGCTTGAAAGTTAAGCGCCAGTTCTTTTCAAACTCACTCTTATCCTTTGCAAAGTGTCTTTTTTCAGGGTCAAGCTCAATAACTTCATTTCCTCTGAAGTTAAACTTATTTTCCTTAAAAAGCTTCTTACGTAACTCGTCTGCTTGGTTGATTCGATCAACCTTAATCTTCATGGCATCCAGAACTAACTTATAATTTCCAGAACGCATTTCATCGTCCATGAGAAGTTCGTATTTTTCAAGTTTTTTGACATCAGACTTGTATAGGAATTGCTTAGAGAAATCCATTTTCTTAATGAATTCTTGAAAAGCATTTTTTGATAAGTCGTTATTAACTTTCAACTTTTTATAATGAAGTTGCTCAAGGACTTCGATTAAACGATTTCCTAAGACTTGATCTTTATTGATACTAAAAAGGCCATTTTCTGCATGAAGCGCAAGTGGCGTTGACAACAAGGCAAGACCTAATACTAGGCCAAAAGTAGTTCTTAATTTCTTGTGCATTGAAGCTCCGATTCTAATAAAATTAGGTAGTTCCTAACCTCTATTTTAAAGCTTCTTATTAGTTTATGAAAGGACAATATATCGGGAATAAATTACTCGCCCATTAGCGAATGTCATTTTTGTGTAAAGTTCCCTTCAATGTCATAGCGATACACTTCAGCATTATTGACACAATCTCTAATCAGTTGATGCATATCGTGCTCTTCCATAAATTCCATAAAGTATTTTATATCTGCTTTAATCACTGGGTGCTTTGGCGCAAACATAGAACACGCATCATCATGTGGAATAATCGATGTCTCGAAAGTTCCAATTTCTTTTGCATAAGAGATAATATCAATTTTATTCATACCTACTAAAGGCCTTAGTGTTAACATCGGACAAGAACGATCAAGTACACTCATATTATGAATTGTTTGACTCGAAACTTGAGCAAGCGCATCTCCCATAACGAGAGCATTTGCCTTTACTCTCCTTGCTAGATAGGCCGATGCATCCATCATTAACTTTCTAAAAAATAATGTGCGGTAATCTTCTTTACAATGTTTTGCAAGATAGTTTTGAATATCACCAAAAGGAAGGACATAGAGCTTGATTCCATCATTTTGAAAACGAGATAGACTCTTACCAAGTTCAATAATCTTATCTTTTACTTCTTCACCCACATAAGGATAGGCCCAGAAAAATGCGAAAGTTTGTCTCATTCCACGTCGTGCCATCATATATGAAGCAACAGGAGAATCGATCCCACCAGAAAGAAGAGTCACGCCGTGACCACTTGTTCCAACAGGAAGTCCACCAACACAAGGAATCTTCTCCCATGAGAGATAGATTTCTTCATTCATGATTTTTATATCAACCATGATATCTGGATTGCGAACATCAACTTTAAGATCAGTATTTTTTAATAAGGCCGTGGCCATGTAGCGATTAATTTCATCACTATTTTTAGGAAATTGTTTTAATGCTCTTTTAGTATGAACTTTAAATGTTTTTACATTTTCAAGGGCACCAATCTCTTTAACGGCCAGCTCACAAACATAATCAAGATCAAGTGGACAGCTTCTCATTGGAGTAACAGAACTTAACCCTGGAACCCAACGAAGACGATCAATTAGCTCATCGCTAAATGGCTCCTCACTTTCTACAACAAGTCTTTGTTGATTATTCTTTAATTTCCAACTCGTGTGATGAAACTTACTAAAGATTGGTGAAAGATTTGATTGCAGCTTACGATAGTAATTCTTGCGATTCTTTCCCTTTAGCCATAATTCATCAACAGTTAAAATTAAACTCTTATACATATTTAGTCCTACTTAATTAAAAAACCAATTTCATCTATCACTTGCTTAAATCCATCTAACATTGCATCCACCTCTTCTTTCGTCGTGGACTTACCTAATGAGATACGAAGGATATTCTTATGATATTTCTCATCAATACCAAGGCCTACAAATAAAGGATTCTTTCCCTTTATCTTTGCCGAACATGCAGTTGAAGAAGAGATCATAATTTGCTTCATTTCTAAATGGCGCATTAGAACGTCACTTGCAATACCTGCAAATTGAACACACAAAATATAAGGAGAAGTATTACGCTCTTCAAATGGATAACTGATATTATTGTGAAACGAAGCTAGCTTCGTTTTTATTTCTTCTTTTAGCTCACTAACTCGAGCCATATTCTTATCTAAGTCAGCAAAGGATAGCTCGCATGCTTTAGCAAGCGCTAAGATAAGTGAAGTCGCTGGAGTTGAAGCTCGTAGCCCCTTTTCGTGTCCGCCACCTCGTAAGTAGCGCTTTAATTTTTCACTTAGACTTGAGCGATAAATTAGCCCAGCGATACCGCGAGGACCTCCCATTTTATGGGCCCCGAATGATACAAAGTCAATTTTTGAATTCTTAAGAGTGAATGGAACTTTACCAAAGCCTTGAGTGGCATCAACATGAACAAGACAACTCTTATTCTTCTCTTTTACTTTTTGGGTAATTGATTCTACATCAAATAATTGTCCAGACTGAGAATTGACAAGGCTTATGCAAACAAGCTTTGTCGTGTCATTAACGGCATCAACAATTTCATCTATTGATCTTAGGCCTTCACCACCATCAATAACCTTAGTAACAGATGGATGATCTCCAGCAAGGTAGACAATCCCATCCTCAATACTTCTAATAACCTGGTTATTTGACTCCGTAGCAGAAGAAGTAAAAATGATTTCAAATTGTCCCTCTCCAGAAAGTCCTAAACCTTTTAAGATTTCTTGGCGGGCATTTTCGATTTTTTTAGCGCAGGCCTTTCCAGCTGCGTGCTTGGCCGCAGGATTTGGGTAATCTAATTCAAAACTCTTAGATAGCACTTCCACAACTTCTGGATAAAGCTTTGTGGAGGCCGCGTGATCGAAATAATACATAAGATGCCTTATAACACGAAATAAAAACTAAGTACCCTAAATAACGATATTTTTAGACACTGTCCATAAAATAAACGGCCTAAGGCCCTGAAACCCCGTCTCATCACCCCTGTGAAATTGGCATCGTCGTTGCATCTTATTTAGTATGAAAATACGTTACTTCTTACTCATATTAATTGGAGTCTACCACTTTAGTTCAAACGCTTCACAAGCGGCACTGGCAAGTCGTTATCTCTACAATACACAAGCAAATCTTGAAGAGTTCTCAAGGCTTACTTCACGCGGAATGGGAACATTAGCAAAGAGAAGTCTCTCAAATGGAGAGCAGTATTTAGAGCAGCTTAATCTCATGAAAAATGAGCTAAACCGAGACCAATTAAAGCTATTAAAAGAGCTAGAAAGTGAATTATTAGAAAAGAAAAAACTTACCACAGAAACAATTAGTACCTGTGATTACCGAAATATTGAGCACTTTAAAGAATTAGAAAGATTAAAGGAGCTTAAGGCCCGCGGCGAGATTCTAAGCTTTAACGGACATAAAAAACTCTATATTTTAAAGACCCTAGAGGTGCGAAATTGTAAGCAATTTGCCACTTGGATGGAAAACTTTAACGAAATCTCTGTATAATGTTCAAAAATTAGCTATGCGTCATGATTTTGAGGATTTAATTTCCTAACATCAAATCATGAAGAAACTTATTCAAAATTCGATACTTACACTTCTTATTTCCACTTTCTCAACTGCAGGACTTGCAGCTGAGACAATCCTAATTTCTGATATCGACGATACAATTAAAATTGGTCATATCAGAGATAAGATCGATACCGTAAAGAATGCATTCAAGGTCAATAATATCTTTCTAGGAATGGCAGATCTTTATCATATTATTAAGGATCGAACTGGAGCAGAAGTTTACTATCTTACAAATGCTCCAGAAGAATTAATGAAGTGGTCTCACTCAACTCTTTTATATCTTGGTGACTTTCCACAAGGAAGTCTTGAGATTAGGCCAATTAAGGTATCAACTAAAGTATTTAAAGCACAAAGGCTAAGAGAATTAATTGAAAGAGAAGATCCGAAAAATGTAATTCTAGTTGGTGATAACGGAGAGCATGACAATACTTTCTATCACGATATTGCTCAAGAGTATCCAGAAGTTAAATTCTATACGTATATCAGAGCTGCATACCACTTTGACGAGAGCAATGCTCTTTATCCAGACCAAAGAAGTTTTGTGACACCATTTGAAATTGCAGATAATCTGTATCAAAGAGATGTCATTGAAAAAAGAGACTCTCAGGAACTTCTTGATCTCCACCTAAAAGACTTTATGAGAGAAACAAATGTAGATGATGATGGACCAATGTACATACCAGCATGGCTTCGTTGTCGTGGACACAAAAGAAGTTTCTGGTCGATCTTTAGAAGTACTCTACCGAGTAAGCTAACAAAGAAAATTAATTATATCTGTAATAAATATTAGTCCTGTGAGCAGGGACTAAAATAGTGATTCGAAGCTTTTTATCCATTTCCTTATAAAAAGCTTCGAATCTCATTTCGATTAACTCTTGAAAAGTGTCTCGTATCAACAGGAACTTCTCCAAAACGAATTTCAACATTTCCTAAGTTCCACTTGGCAATAAATTCACCTACAGCGTCTTTTAAGCTCTCCTGACCCTCGACAAGACATAAGACCTTTGTATCAACTTGAACAAATGCAACACGAGAGATTCCATCAACTTTGGCCAATTCATTTTCAAGGTGAAATGTAGGAATTAATTTTCCATCTATCTTCAGGCAATCTTTTAATCTTCCTAAGAGATAAATTTTATTATCTTTAAGATAACCCACATCCCCAGTTAAATGCCAAAGAGTCCCGTTCTCATCTCTATGCTTTGTGGTTTTATTTGCTGGATGATTATCAATATATTCTTTAATTACATGGGGCCCACTTAAACATATCTCACCCCACTGCACATCTTGATTAAAATCAAAGGCATTATCAACTTCTTTAATTTCTACATCTAAAACATCGATGACTTGTCCGAGTCTAAGCCCCACTCCATCATTGTTAATATACTCATCAATAGGAGTGAAACTTATAGGCTCCACTTCAGTTGAGCCATAAATGATATGGATTTCAACTTGTGAAGAAGCTGACTTAAAGGCATTTAAGACAATACTTGCATCCTTTGTCGTTATCTCTGCCCCACCAATGATAATACTTCTAAGGCTTGGAATTTTTATCTCATTTTCACTTATGTACTTGGCAAGTTTTTTAATGATCATAGGAGTGGCACTAAAGCGCGTAACACCATATTGATTCATTTGTTTTACAACTCTTTCAGGTTCAAACTCTCTAATTTTTCTAAAGTCCATATCAGGAAAGATTGTGGTTATTCCAAGTCCTAAATTCTGCAGAACAAGAGTTGGAAAAAATGGCATATCCACTTCGTCGTCTTTGTGAAGCCAAAAATATTCAGATACTATTTTTTGGGATAAAAAGATATCAAGACTTCGATTTGCGGCCTTAGGCCTTCCTGTTGAGCCACTTGTAAAAGAAATAAGAACCGGAGCATCTGATTGGAGAGGAACTTGTTTAAACTCCAATGTTGGATCATCTTTTATCTTAGTTAATTGAGTTGAAAAAAGACAACTTTGATCAAAAGTAAAACGCTTCATCTTCCAAAGAGCTGGTAGAAAAGGTGTCCACTTGAGAAGCTCTTTTACTGAAATGATTGCCTGTGCATTAGCATCCACGAGGGCCTGCTTTAACTTCTCTTTAGGCATTGTAGAATCAACAGACACCACAACTAGTCCCAAATAAAAAATAGCACACATGAGTTGATAGAGTTCCAGTCGAAGAGGCATAATAACAATTATGCGATCCCCTTTCTTTAGGCCTTGAGACTCTAGTGTCTTGATCCATGCTCCAACTTCTTTCATGAAGTCTTCATAATTAAGATCTTGGCCTTGATAAACAAGACAGCGCTTATTTAACTGAGAGCGAAAATGCTCGTCTAAATAATGGCAGCCATTTATTGGTATCCCCGAGTACCCCAGAGTTTTCCTTATATCCTCAATTTTTTTCATATGATAATATTAAATGAAATCTATTAAAAAGTAATGTTGGGTAGGAAATGTATCTATTAACGAAATCGCAAGCATTGCTTGCAACAACGAATGACATTGGTGGAAAGGCTTTTAATTTAGCTAAACTTGAGAAGTGTAAAGTACAGACCCCTGATTGGTTTTGTCTCTCTACTCATTATTTTCAAACATTGATTGACAAAAATGATAAGCTAAAGAGTCTTATTGATGATTATACAAGATTAGAAAATCTCGACTCACTAAAGCAATTGATCGCGGCCATTCATAGTGAAATTGATAAATGTGAAATTGATATAATTGAAGATGTCATGGCCCATGTTAATGGAGAGCTCCACTACGCTATAAGAAGTTCTGCAGCAGATGAAGATGGAAGCCATTTCTCATTTGCAGGACAACTGGAGTCATTCCTCTACGTCCAAGGTAAAGATAGAATCGCTCAGGCCATTCGAAACTGCTTTAAAAGTAACTTTTCACTAACTGCACTTACATATCGATTTAAGAATAATATTCATCATACAACACCCAAGATGGCCGTCATCATTCAAGAAATGATTGATCCTCAGAAGTCGGGTGTTCTCTTTACTGCAAATCCTATAAATGGGCACAGAGATGAAATGCTAATTTCAGCAAACTTCGGTCAAGGTGAAGGTGTTGTAAGTGGTGAATGTAATACTGATGAATTCACTATTGATGACCGCGACGTGATTAAAAGTGAAATTAGAGAGAAAGATTTCAAGATCATCGCTGACTTCGAAAATAAGACCACAAAGAAAATCAATGTAGAAAAAGATGAAGTTAAATCACCGGTTTTATCTCATGATGAAATAAGAGCAATTAGAGAACTTGCCTTTTCTATCCTTAAAATTAAAAAGAAGCCTCAAGATATAGAGTTTTGTATTCAAGATGGTGAAATCTACATAGTACAAACAAGAGATATTACCTCTTTACCTATGGATAAAAGACATGAATTTATGAATGTCTTTGATAACTCAAATATTCAAGAATCTTTTAATGGTGTTACAACTCCCCTTACTTTCTCATATGCATCTAAAATGTACTTCAAGGTTTATCATCAACTTCTAGGTCTAACGGGGCTAAGCGAGAAAGAACTAAAGAAACACGAAAAACGACATAAGAATATGATTGCGCTTATCAATGGGCGCGTCTTTTATAATATTCAATCATGGTACAAAGGTCTTTTGCTACTTCCATCTTTTAAACAATCAAAAGGTGATATGGAAAAGATGATGGGAATTACAGATCCAGTCGACTTTATCGAAGATAAGGACCTTTCATTTTCCCAGCGCATGGCCATGATACCAAATATGATTAAATCCTTTGGCAGCCTACTGTGGTATTTTTCTAAAATAGATAAGGTCGTTGCTGATTTTATGGATGGCTTCTACGAAGTATATAATAAAATCGACTTTTCAAAGCTTAATCGCCTTAACCTTACACAGCTCTACGATCTAACTGAAGAACTGGATCAGAAAATCACTGAAAAATGGCATGCCCCTCTCATCAATGACTTCTACGTTATGATGATGAATGGAAAGATGTATCGTTGGATGGATAAATTAGGCTATGAAAATCCAGATCTTGTTCTAGGAAATCTCCTCTCTGGTGAGTCTGATATTGCTTCAACACAGCCAACTAAGGAATTACTAAAAATAAGTGATGAGATAAAAAAGTGGGACAATACTCTTATTGATGAATTTCTTAAAGTTGAAAATAAGAATGTCTTAGACTTTATCTATTTAAATGATAAGAAAGTTTATCAAATGTGCTTAGATTATATTGAGGCTTTTGGTGATCGTACAATTGGAGAATTAAAACTTGAAAGTCTTTCTCTACGTGAAGATCCAAGCTTCTTAATAAATATTCTAAAGAACTATGTCGTTAAAAAGAGCTTAGGATATGAAACCTTCATTGCTGGCGAAGTCGAATTAAGAGAAAGTGAAGAAAAGAAAATTGCTCCTGTTGTAAAAAAGAAATTATCATTCTTTGCAAGAAAGCGCTTCTATAAGGACCTTGCAAAGCTACGTAAGGCGATTCGCTACCGCGAAAATACAAGACTACTTCGTACAAAATCATTTGGTATTTCCCGTCAAATTTATCGAGAAATGGGAAATCAAATGGCTTCATTTGAGCTTATTAATTCACCAGAAGATATTTTCTTTTTAACTTTAAGTGAAATTGAAGAATTAAAAGATGCAAGGATTGTGCAAACACGATTAAAAGACTTGATTGAACTTAGAAAGGCCGAGTACGAGTCATATGAAAATGATGAGCCGGGCCATCACTTTAAAACTTTTGGTTTCGTACATGCTGGTAATGACTTTATCTATGAAGGACACACACAAATCGATCCAGATGGTGCCCTAAAAGGTATTGGTTGCTATCCTGGACAGATCAATGGTGAAGTCGCCCTACTCTTTAAGCCTGATGAAGGAATTGATGTAAATGATAAAATCCTTTGTACAGTTAGAACAGATCCAGGATGGGCGCCACTCTTTCCTTCAATCAAGGGACTATTAGTTGAGAAAGGCTCAACTTTATCTCACTCAGCAGTCATTGCAAGAGAGTTAAAGATACCAACAATTGTAGGTATACCAGGCATCACTAAAATTATTGAAAATGGTGATGAAATTGAAATGGATTGTGAAAGAGGAATTGTAAAGATAGTAAAATAAAAAGGACCTAACTAGGTCCTTTTTTATTATGCGATTCTTCGATAAAGTTTAATATTATAAACACCAACCTTCTCATTTTTAATCTCTGAAGAAAATTGATCTGTAATATCCTCAAAGCCTGCAAGATCAGGCTCAAAGACTCTTAGATAGTAGCGAACACAAATTACTCCACCAACTTTAATTGAAGGCTTGGCCATTTGAATAAAGTTATTTCCAAGCTCATCATCAAAATAACTTGGAACATCAGAATATGAAAAATAATCATATTGTTTTTCGCCATTTGATAAAGTAGAGACGATATCACCTATTTGATAATGAATTTCAGATTCTTTTACACTTGTTTGAAGGCCATTGAAGCTTCGACACCTAAGAGGTGTATTCGTCAACGTTACTTCACCAAACAGACATAGACTTAGGAAGAAATTATCCTTTATCAAAGTTGTAGAAAAAAGTCGAGCAAAGCGTGAACGATAGAATTTCACATAACTTTCTTTCAAGTTCTTTTTAATAAAATCCCCACTATAAAGTAGAGAATTCATCATGGCCTTATTACCAACAATGGCCAAAACCACCGTCCAGCGCACGCTAAACGAAGTTGAAGTGATGATATATTTCTGCTCTTCTATACTTTGGCAATTCTTTAACTGGCGAATAAGTTTGTGGCCAAGAATCTTTCTGGCAAGTTTAGAAAACTTAAGAAAAGTTTTCTCCCAACTTCCGGCCAGGGCAGCAATTTCATTACTATCGAGAATATCGTGAAGCTCAATATTTATTCCAATACTCTTTAAAATCGATGAATCATCGTGATAAGCACGAAGAAAGCTTACTTCATCTAGCTCACAAATGGCCTTCTCATAGGCCCTCGCCCATTCAATCTGAATCTCTGAGACATCGAATAAATCGAGCTGACAGCCAGTTTGAGGTAATAAGTAGAGACCGCGAGGTCCTGCTCCACAAATAGAACCAATGCTCTTGGGCTTCAACTTTTTACAAATATTGGCCTCTAGCTCAATGTCTTCGTTAGCTAATGAATAATTAAGTTTATCAGTAAAATATTTCGCCATAGTCCAATTATAAATGTTTTCATTATATAATGATATTAAGAAAATAAATTCAAATGAGGGTGTATGAGTAAAGACATTAGTCACATTACAATGGAAGATTCATTTTTAAAGAGATACTTCGCTTGGTCACAGGAAAGATTTCCAATCGATAATGTTATCTCAGGTATCATTACATATTTTGTAATGTCTCGCATCGCACTCTTTCTAACTGATCAAAGTCTCGATTTTGTCGTAATGGATCTTCTTGGAGCCGTTGCTGTAATTGGACACTATTATATTTTAAGAGTCTTTGATGAGCACAAGGACTTTGAAATTGATTGTATCAATCATCCAGAAAGAGCACTTCAAAGAGGACTTATAAAGCTCTGGCATCTCGATATCATGGCGGCCATCTTCACTGTCATCTGTGTAAGCTTTTCATTATTAATCTCTAATAATTATCTAAGTCTTATTTGCTACGGGATTGTCTATATTTGGTCCGTTCTTATGGCAAAGGAATTCTTTGTTGGAAGCTGGCTTGAAAAAAGACTAACTCTTTATTCTTTCTCTCACATGCTGGTCTCTCCTCTTATCATAATTTGGATCTTTTCAACAAAGTGGCAGGTTCCTCAATTTGAAACTTATTCTATTATTGTTCTCGTCATGGCCTTAACTTCTGGCTTCTCTTACGAAATTACAAGAAAGACAAGAGGCCCAGAAGAAGAAAGTGAAACTCTTGATTCTTACACAAAGATCTACGGCATTGGTGGAAGTGTGCTCATTATCTCAATTATGAATATTATTACACTTGCCTGTTTTCTATATTTCACAACACTTATCCCTAACCTTCGTGGTGTTACTGTAGGAATGGGAATAGCTGGCTTTGCAGCAGCACAGTCAACTCTTTTAAAGTTTTTAAAGAAACCTAGCCTAGATGGAAGAAAGAAGAATGAAAAATCATTTGGACTCTTTGCTCTTCTTCTCTACGTTGCACTACTAGTAGGTATGTATGGAAATTAATTTAGAAGGCCTATCAATTCAACATAAACAGGAGTTTAAACTCTTTAAAGACAATGATTCCATCTCAAGCATTGAGCAGTTTAGTGATGATGACTCAAGCGCTGTCTTTTTCCTAATTGATAACAAGGCCTATTTTGGATTTTGCCAAGGTAAGCTTAATAATAACTTCATTGATGCTGCCAGAGAATATAAGACCAAACATCAAAGTGAGAAGATTGTAGGGCCATTAAACTTTTCAACTTATAATACATATCGCTTAAAAGAAAATGAAGACCTTCCCCATCACTTAATGGAGCCGCCATATGAGCCTGAGCTTTATCAATTATTAAAGTCACATGGTGAAATCTTTGAAAGTTATCTAACGTATGAAATTAATGACTTTGAAAAACTCTTAGACTGGTCAAAGCAATTTGATGAAATCGATGATAGTGTCATGAAAGATCAATACACTCTCCAAGTCATTGATACAAAGTACTGGATGGATAATATCGAACGCTTTTATAAAAGTGCAGATCAAGTCTTTGGAGAAAATCTAGCTTATTCAACTCTTTCATTTGAGACTTTTAAAGCAAAGTATGGAGAGCAAGCAGCGGGACTTATCTGTCCATTTACTTCTCGCTGTCTCATTTCAAAAGACAACCAACAAATAGTGGGAATAATTTTAAACTTCATTGATATCACGGCCGCTGACCGAAAGAGACTTCTTATAAAAACGATGGGAGTTCATCCAGATCATCGCCATATGGGACTAAGCTTTATCTACTTACTTAAAGAAATAATTCCTCAAGTACGTCAAAACTACGACCAGGCATTCCTCTGTCTTATGCGAGAGGGAAATCTACCATCACTTTTTGCTAAGGATATTTCACAAAAGGATCGCCATTATCACTTATTTAGTCTTTAAATACAATTTAAGAAGCTTTTGAAGTTCATCTACACGACACGGCAAAATATTATTTTAGATTATTGAATAAATTTTTAAAGAATAGATAAGGACGAAGATATTTATAAAAGATATGTGTAAAAATATATCTAGCATTTATATATTCATCTCTTATTTTTTTATTTATTCTTTCTTGGATAACATCATTAACATCATCTTCTGGTGTAATACGCCCCAAGGGTAAGGTTAAAACAATTTTACTATGCGGTAATTCAAAGTAAGTAATATCAGTTGAAGTAACATGTCTCTTGAATTCCCCATGATAACTTATATCAGCATTAGTATGTTTTAATATTGAATAAAGAACATCAATACATGCAGAAAAACACTGAGAGTCTGCAAAGATGACGATTTTTCTTTTAAATATCTTTTGCTCTCCAACATAACGGTTTATATCTCCAAACTCACTTTCACCTAAAGTAGAAAAGAGTTTCGAAATATCTTCATTTCTTTTTAAACTATTTATCTTCCCTTTTTTAATCCTTGATGAATAGAAATGATTTAACTGTTTGAAGTCTTGATAAAAGTACTGAAACCAAGAATCATCAATTATATCAACTCTAAACAATCTAGATAAAAATGCACGTGCATTTTTTAAATAACCACCAGTATTTCCACGTAAATCTATATAAACCGTAGAATAATCTTTATATAAAACATCTAATTCCTTATTTCTTTCTTCTTTATAAGAAAATGACTGAAGTTTAATATATAGATCATCATCATATTCAAAAGTTTTTAAATAATCGCCTAATATATATTTCTTATTATTTCGGTCATACAATAC
>NZ_JBLXBP010000006.1:0-122470 GCF_048381875.1 Halobacteriovorax sp.
ATTGAAATTGCCGCTGTAAGAGTTGTCTTACCGTGGTCAACGTGCCCGATCGTACCAATGTTTACGTGGGGCTTACTTCTGTCAAAAGATTCTTTTGCCATGACTTAAGTCTCCTTAAAAAAGTTAAACAAAACCCTATTAGTTTGTCTTTATAAGCTATTTTTGAGTTGTAAGTATCGGATAAATTCAGAATAGATTCAACATAAAAAAAATGCCATCACTATAAAAACCGTACTTACAAATTTTATTTTCTCAAATTGATAACATAAAATTCTTGGATTGCCAGTAAAATCTATACTTAACAGCACAAAAAACGACAATTTAACTTAATTTAATGGAGCTCACGACGGGATTTGAACCCGTGACCTCTTCCTTACCAAGGAAGTACTCTACCCCTGAGCCACGCGAGCATCACAAGATGTGTACAGAGATTTTAATTGAAAACTTAGAAAAAAGGCAAAAAAAAAGCTCCCAAAAGGGAGCTTTTTAATGGAGCGGGCGACAAGGTTCGAACTTGCGACATTCAGCTTGGAAGGCTGACACTCTACCAACTGAGTTACGCCCGCATAAGATTTTATTTTTATAGCCTCTTTGAAATTATCTGTAAAGATATTTTTTCAAAGTGGTGGCGAGAGATGGATTCGAACCATCGAAGGGATACCCCGACAGATTTACAGTCTGTTGCCTTTGGCCACTCGGCAACCTCGCCACAATCGTAGTAAAAATGGAGCTGGCAATAGGACTCGAACCTACGACCTGCGGTTTACAAAACCGCTGCTCTAGCCAACTGAGCTATGCCAGCCCAAATTTCCTGCGATGGAAATAAGTTATAAAAGAGAACAAAAAATTTGGCAAGTTTTTTTTAAATAATTTTAAGAAAAAACTTTCTCCATCGCTATCGCCGCAGCAACAGAAACATTTAAGGACTCAATCTTTCCTATTGGTTCTAAACGAATTTTTTTCTCTAATAATCGTACAGAAGCGTGTGATAGACCTCTATCTTCCGCTCCTAGCACTAAACATTTGATTCCTGCTATTTCACCAATTTCATTATCATCTGTATGTTCTGTAAGTCCTACAGGTGTCACTCCTCGTTTTATTAGAGCAGATAAGAATTTTGGTAGTGAATTACATTTTACAATTTCAATATACTCAAGTGCACCAGAAGCAATTCTGGCCATTGAAGGTCCAATATTAAAATTATTTTTAACAGCAAAAACAATATGTGAAACATTATAAAATGCAGCTGTACGCATAATTGCTCCAGCATTATGTACATCAGTTACACCATCAAGGCATAATATTTTAACTTCTTCACCAGCATCTATTGCATCAAAAAGAGGTTTCGTTTCTGAAATACTCTTAGCGGAACTTACAAGAAGTACACCAGAAGGAACTCTTGAGTATTGAAAGTCTTCTTTAGCGTAGAGCTCTTTAGCAAGCTCTTGAACCTTATGTGAAGAAACAAGTTTTATATTTAAACCATCTAATTCATGCTTTTTGAGCCCTCCCATTTTATTGAGTTTTTCTAGCCCTTCTTCGCATGCGATAAGTTCTACTGTTGTTCTTTTAGGATTGCGAATTGCATGTACAATTGAATGAACACCAACAATTAAATCTTGTTCCATTACAGTTCCTTTAGTAACTCATTCACTTTAGATATTAAGTCTTCTTGAGACACTTTTATTTTTTCGCCAGAGCGACGTATACGAATCTCAAGCATACCATCTTCTTTATGATCTCTTTCACCAAGTACAACCTGGAGAGGTAAACCAAGTAGATCTGCATCCTTAAACTTAAATCCTGGTCCTGCCTTGCGGTCGTCATAGACAACTTCAAGACCACTATTGATTAGTGTTTTATATAGTTCGTTTGCTTTTTCTTTGTATTCTTCGGATTTTACAATCGCTACAAATGAAACATTATAAGGTGCTATAGCGGCCGGCCAAATGATTCCATTCTCATCATGGTTTTGCTCAATTGCAGCAGCAACTAAACGAGTTACACCTATTCCATAGCATCCCATAAGTGGTGCCATGGCCTTACCATTTTGATCTAAGATGGTAGCATCCATTCCCTTTGTATACTTATCTCCAAGTTGGAAGATATGACCAACTTCAATCCCGCGCTTTAATTCAACTTGATGCTTTCCATCAACAGTATAATCACCAGAGCATGCCAACCTTAGATCTGCTGTTTTAATTTGTTTAATAACTTCTTTTGGAACAAAGTTTTCTAAGTGCATATCAAGTTTATTAGCACCAACAACATATGCAGCATCTAGATCAACCTGAGTATCAAATACAATATCAAGGTTTGAGATTTCAACAGGACCAATAAATCCCTTAATAAGGCCAAGTGCCTTAAGTTCAGTGTCTGTAGCAGTTGTCACTTCATAGCCAGGATATACTTTTTCAAGTTTCAGCTCATTGAGCTCATCATCACCTAATAAAAGAACAAGAATAAACTTTTCTTCTTCATCATTTCTAGCTTTATAGACAAGTGATTTTAAAGAATGAAACTCATTCTTTTTTAAGAATTCACAAACTTCTTTAATTGTTGCTTTTCCAGGTGTCGACACTTCGGCCATACTTCCTGTTTTAGCAGCACTTTCAACTTTTCGTATTGTTTTAGCAGTTTCAATATTTGCGGCGTAATTTGCTTCATTTGAATAGATAATTGCATCTTCACCTGAATCAGCAATAACTTGAAATTCATGTGTTTTTGCATCACCATCGGCCATTGCACCACCATCTGCTACAACGGCAGAGAATTCTAGTCCAAGACGATTAAAAACATTTTCATAAGCTTCATACATTCTGTCATATACTTCATCTAAACATTCTTTTGTTGCATGAAAAGTATATGCATCCTTCATTATAAATTCACGGCCACGCATTAGCCCAAAACGAGGTCTGATTTCATCACGAAATTTTGTATTAATTTGATAAAGAGATAGAGGTAAATCTTTATATGACTTGATTGTTTTTCTAAAGACATCTGTGATGGCCTCTTCATTTGTTGGAGAAATACAAAGATCGCGATCAGCCTTATCTTTGAACTTAAGCATTTCACCGCCCATCTTTTCCCAACGTCCAGTTTCCTGCCAAAGTTCACCTGGAGTAACTACAGACATGAGCATTTCATAGCATCCGGCCTTATCCATTTCCTCACGAACAATTTGTTCAACCTTGCGAATCGAACGATATCCCATTGGTAGATAATTATATAATCCAGCAGCTGACTTATGAATCAAACCTGCTCTCATCATTAATTGGTGTGAAGCGATCGTTGCATCAGCTGGTACTTCTTTGTAAGTTTGCCAAAATCCCTTTGATAGAATCATGTAAATCTCTCTTTTAATTAATACGAAAAAACGTAAGATAATGAAAATTCAATATCATTGTACACGTGGTTGATCACGCTTTAAATGCTAAAATATTTTTATATAGACTGATTAGAATGACGGCGCAAGGGCCATGGGTAGATCAAATGCCTGTACTGCTTCTTTCTCTAAAGTAGTAGCTGAAACGATTTCGTAGGCATCTGGTGTTTCTAAAAGCTTACGACAAAGCACGTTGTGAACGTGGTGACCTGACATATAAGTAGTTATTTTTCCGGCAATTTCATAACCTAAAAGACTAATATCACCGATTGTATCAAGAATTTTATGTCTCACAAATTCATCGTTAAAACGAAGCCCATCAGGATTCATTACTTTGAAGTCATCAAGAACAACTGCATTATCGAGAGAGCCACCCTTAATTAAACCTTTTCTCTTAAGCATATCGACATCTCTTAAGAATCCAAAAGTACGTGCTCTTCCAATTTCATTTATATAATTTTCACAAGTAAACTCAAATTCTTTACGCTGTGTCTTAATAATAGGATGTTTAAAGACAATAGTTGAGTCAATTATTAGCTTTTCACAAGGCTCTATTCTGGCCCATTTTTCGCCAACTTTAACTTCCACTGGCTTTGTAACTACTAGAAATTTCTTCGTTTTATGTAATTGTTGGATACCTGTCTCTTTAATGACATATAAGAAAGAGGCACCTGATCCATCCATTGTAGGAACTTCTGGCCCGTCAATTTCGATAAAACAATTATTAATACCAAAACCGTAGAGAACAGAAAGTAAGTGCTCAACTGTGTGAACTGCGCCCGCACCAGAACCAATAGCAGTATTATTCTCAGTGGCCCCAACTGTCGTAGCAGTCGCCTTTAGGATCTCTGAGTCCTTAATATCTGTTCTTTTAAATGAAATACCAGAGTCTGCTTGAGCTGGATGCAGAGTCATAGAAACCTTCTCACCAGAATGGATTCCAATTCCCGTAATCGTAACTGTCTTAGCAATAGTTCGTTGGTTTAACATTTAAATTCACCTAATATTAAGTACTTCATTCCATTTTAAACTTTGCAGCAATATATAGCAAGTATCGTCAAATACCAGCAAAATATTACCAAATCTACCATGTTAAAGCTTTTTGTAACAAAAATTAACCAAGCCTTCCACTCTTTTAATAATAACCCTAAAATAAATGCATATGATAAAACAATATTAGCTTATCTAAATATAACACGTTCAAAAGGTTTTATTTATGAATATATGGAATGAAGAATTCGAATTAACTGACGTAAACAAGTTCAACAAAGGCTGTTGTGTCGAGCATCTCGATATTAGAGTGACAGACTTTGGTGATGATTATCTCGTGGCAACAATGCCAGTCGATGAGAGAACAAGGCAACCATATGGCGTCCTTCACGGAGGGGCAAGCTGTGTTTTAGCAGAATCTGTTGGCTCTATTGCTTCTAATTTAGTACTGGATTCTTCTAAGTACTATGCTGCAGGACTTGAGATAAACGCCAATCACGTTAGGCCAGTTCAAAGTGGGCTCGTTACGGCCAAGGCCAAAGTTGTCCATCTTGGAAAATCAACTCATATCTGGGATATCCGCATTACAGACGAGAAAGACAAATTAGTATGTATCTCTCGTCTGACAATGGCAGTTATTAAAAAATAGCTTATTTTTTTAAAAGACGTGTAGGCATTTCAAACGCTTCATCTGTGAGTTTTTCTCCAGTTTTGGGATGCCTTACTGTTCTTAATGCCACAAAGTGGAATAAGAGAGGATTGATTGAATAGATCTCGTTAAGAATATCTCTTTCCTCTTCTGTTATAAATCCTTTTTCAACCAGATCAGTAGTTCGATAGATCCAATTGATTGCAGGTAGTGGATAATCAGAACCATACATTACACGTGAATGAAATTGCTTATTCTCAATCATTTCAATTAAAGGCTGGCTTAGTCTTTCGTAGATAATTAATGCCGATAAGTCAGTGAATAAGTTCTTTTCATATTTCTTTTCTTTGAAAAGACGCCAAAATAGATCTGAACATTCTGCTTGTACTCCACCGTTATCCAGATCGGCACACTTACCTCTTGAGGCTGCATGAGAGATAATTACATCGATTCCCATATCAAGTGCAGGACGAAGACGAAGAGGATTACCAAGCTCTTGAAACTTATCTCCTTCAACGGCCTTTTCTTCACCTGCATGAGAGATCAGTGTCATGTCATATTTTTTCATCATCTTATAAAAAGGAAGAACTTTTTTATTTGAAGGATCAATCCCCATGGCATTTGGAAGCCATTTTACAAATCGAACACCTTGAGCGGCCCATTTTTCAAGCTCCTCAAGTGCATCCTTACGATATGGATGAATCGAAGCAACCATTTTAAAGTTGACAGGATTTTCTTTTACAACTTTAGCGATATATTCATTTGGAACATGAAACTCTGAGTGGTCTAAATCTATCGTGCCATCTAATTTATAGTGATAATCAAAAGCTAAAGCGTATGCTGGAATGAAATGAGGCTGATATCTCATCAATTCAGTTAAGCGTGCAATATATTGCTCATCGGCTTGTGATTCATCATCAACACCAGACGCCGTCATATAAACATTAAATCGATTATACTTAGACAGGTGATTAAACCAATCTTTCATATGTGGGTTAACCCAAATACCACTGCCACTATTTCCAAGGCCAACAATGTGTAAGTGAGTATCTCTTAATTTTTTTAAGTCTATTCCATCATATGACTTTTCGATGAATTCTCTTACGTGTTTAGGAAGCTTTTCGTATTCACTTGGTTCATAATCAAAGTCTCCACCAAGCTTCCCATAGAGCAATGAACATGATGTCATTAATAGTGCGAGTGCAAGTAATAAAATTTTCTTCATTTAAAATAACCTTAAACCTTTCTTATAATCATATTTCAATTGTAGTAGCATACTGAAGTGATTGCGATTAAATCGATCACGATTCCCACCCAGAACCACATCATAAGTCCACTTATCTTTTTTAAATTGATTTAAAAAACCAACAAATGTTTTATCCTGTTTTGTTTTTTCAGACCAAGTACGAAAATGAATAATTCCAAATGTGTACTTATCACTATATTGATATGCGATGATATTTCTCATGATGTTTACAATATCATCTGATTGGATCTCAAGTGTATGAAGGGCATTTGCTACCTCACCCTTAAAGTCGTAATCAAAGTAATCTCGTTGATAATCATTAATCATGACGAATTTCTTATATCCGAGAACACTATCAACTCTTAAATAAGAACGAGTTCCATCAGAGTCACAAACCTGAACATCACAATCAAAAGTATCTAACTCTTTTGAAGAGCGATAAACTTGTTCTGATCCTGCTACGAAACCAAGAATTGAAATTGGAAAGAGTTCAATCTTTCCACCAATCGTATTAATGGTTCCACTTGTCGTAAAATAAGCGGCTTCGCGAAGAAAGCCATAGATTTGATCATTATGGCGCCAAAGCTCCTGGTTAGCTCCACCTTCAATACGAGCGGCAGCACCTAGAGCATAGGAGCGAAACCCAGCTCCAGCGTGGAGATCATATGTTGCTTGTGAATTTAGGGATAAAAAAACTAAAACTAAGATAAAAAACTTATTTTTCATTAATCAACTCTTTTGCAATTTGTGAGATCTCGCGACCTCTTGGCGTACGTATTAAAAATCCTTCCTTAAGTAAGAAAGGCTCATAGACATCTTCAATTGTTGAACGATCCTCTGCTAAAGTTGCACAAAGTGCTTCAATCCCCACAGGGCCGCCACCATAGTATTCTTGGATAACTTTAAGAATTCGTCGATCCATTCGATCAAGTCCGCGCTCATCAATTTCCATCATTTCAAGAGATTTCATTACGTCATTGATATTTACATGTGATGAATCACGCACAATAGCAAAGTCTCTTACTCTTCTAAGAATTCGATTGGCAATTCGCGGAGTTCCCCTTGAGCACCTTGCCATTAAAAGCTCGGCGTCTTCATCAATTCCCAAGCTTAATTTCTTTGCATTATTAGAGATAATTTTAGCTAACTCTTCAGGTTGATAAAAATCAAAATGAAAGTGGGCCATAAAACGATCTCGAAGAGGATTTGATAATAAACCTGAACGAGTTGTTGCCCCAATTAAAGTAAAGGGAGCAATATCAATTTGCATTGTTCGTGCCGCAGCTCCATCTCCAATTACAATATCAAGTCGATAGTCTTCCATCGCTGAGTAAAGTATTTCTTCGACTGAGATATGCATGCGATGTATTTCATCAATAAAGAGAACGTCTCTTGCTTCTAAGTTAGTTAAGATAGCGGCAAGATCACCTTTCTTCTCAATGGCCGGTCCAGAGATAACGTGCAGATGACTTCCAAGTGCATTTGCAATAATCATGGCCAATGATGTTTTCCCAAGACCAGGAGGTCCCGATAAAAGAGCATGGTCCATAGACTGATTTCTCTTTACAGCAGAATTCACCATGACATCGATATTTTGAACAATCTTTTTTTGACCAATATATTCAGTAAAGTCTTTAGGCCTTAGAAGAACTTCTTTCTTTGTTTCCTCTTCACCTAGTTCAGGATCGAAAATTCGTTCATCAGACATTTAGACCTCTTTTAAAACGAGGTGAACTAATTGTTCAGCTCTAGTAATTTGATTCTCATCTAAGATTCTCTTAGCAAGAGGCATAACCTTATCTTCAGTAAAACCAAGTTCCTTACATGCCATTATGGCATCATTCATTAAAGCTGAATCATATGATGGTGTTGCATGAATTGTTTCTTCAATTATTTCGAGATTAAGAGTTGGCTGTATTACTGTATCTGGTACAGATGTAGCTGTTGCTGAAGCCTTAGAATACATTTTTATTTTTTGGGCTTTTCCACTTAAATCAAGAATGATTTGTGAAGCTGCCTTGGCACCAATCCCAGGAGCCTTTTGAAGTGTCTTCTTATTTTCAAAAAGAATTGCATCAATTATATTATCAACGCCAATACTCGTTACAAGAGCAAAGGCCCCTTTTGGACCAACACCTTTAACACTTAAGAGCATTTCAAATGCTTTCTTTTCACGAAGTGAACGAAACCCAAAAAGTTCCTCACTCGCCTCTTTAACAATATGTGAAATAAAAATTGCAGCAATTGAACCTTCCGGTAGAACGTGCTGAAAATAAATTTGGTGTCCGACACCTGAAGGTGAAAATAATATCAACTCGTTTCCGTCACTGAAAACGACTTCTCCTTGCAATAGTCCAATCATAAAACCTACTTAGAAAATACTTCTTTTAATGTACGCGCTTTTGTACGTGTTGATTTTCCCTTTATTTTTGCTCTTTGTCCACGATTCAACGCGTGACATAAGGCTATAGCAAGGGCATCTGACTCATCATGTGACTTAAAAGTAATCTTGCCAAAAATCATCGATAAGGCCTTATCAACACCTTCTTTAGTTGCATGGCCATGACCAGTGACAGTAGATTTTATTAAGTTTGGTGAATATTCTGTGATTTTTCCCTGATACTTCTCAGAAAGACCTGCGATAAGTGCTCCACGAGCTTGGGCCAATTTTGACAAAGCAGGGACGCTCTTTACATAGATGAGAGATTCAATTGAGATCTCATCAGGCTTGTGTAGTGAAACAATATCTTTAATTGACATCGAAATAGTAGCGAGACGATCAAGAAATTCCGGTATCTTATCAAATTTTAAGACACCCGAGTCAATGTATTTAAATTTTCGCCCCTCAACTTCAATCACAGCCCAACCAGTGGTACGAGATCCTGGGTCAATTCCAAGAATATACATAACTCTTAGTATAAACGAAAAATTCGAATTTACGAGCGATCTACGCCTTTTATCATATGACCGATATAAAATACTGCTGAGCCACCAATGAATTGATAAAGTTCGAGCATTTCATAATCACCTTTTTGCAATCCAGCAAAAAGACAGAGACCAACTGAGGCAAAGCCTATTAATTGTAGTGCTAATCCTAACCAAAAAAACATAAATCAATGAATACGATGTAATTCTGAAATTGCCAATACTTAGTGTTAAAGATAATATAGATCGATGCAAAAAGAAGCTAAATTACTATATGCTCAGCCCGTTATTGAAAAACAGGTTGAAGTCCTCAAAGATGAGTGTAAATCCTTAAAGTCTAAGGGTATAACTCCTTGCTTAAAGGTAATCCTTGTTGGCAATAATCCAGGAAGCATTATTTACACAAATAGTAAGAAAAAATTTGCAGAAAAAATTGGAGCTAATTGTGAGATCATCAATCTTGATGAATCCACAGGAGAAGAAGAGTTTCTAAAAGTCGTAAACGAATTCAATAATGATGATTTAGTTCACGGTATTCTTATTCAACTCCCACTACCAAAAAGCTTATCGCAAATTGATACCACAGATCTTGTTGTTCCTCATAAAGATGTCGATGGTTTTCATTATGAAAATGTCGCTAAACTTTATCGTGGTCAACTTGGTGAGACATCCATGATTCCATGTACTCCAAAAGGAATTGTGACCATGGCCAAGTATTATGGAATTGATTTTGCAGGTAAGAGTGTTGTTATTGTTGGAAGAAGTCTTATCGTAGGAAAGCCTCTTTCTCTTCTACTATCCAATTTAAATGCAACAGTAACTTTAGCTCACTCAAAAACACAAAACCTAAAAGATTTAACTAAAACCGCAGATATAATCGTCACAGCAATCGGTTCTCCAAAACTATTCACAAAAGAATATTTTAGAGATGATAATTCTCAGATAATTTTTGATGTTGGAATCAATCGCAGTGAAGATGGAAAATTATGTGGAGATTGTGACTTTGCTAATATCAAAGATCAAGTTGCAGCAATAACACCTGTTCCAAAAGGTGTAGGGCCAATGACAATCTTTAGTGTTTCACAAAACCTCATTAGCGCGGCCAAAAAATAAAATACAAGGACATTTATGAAACAAACATCCCTAACACAGGCCCATCGCGACCTAAAAGCAAAAATGGCAGACTTCGCTGGTTATGAAATGCCTATTCAATATGCAGGAGTAAAGGCAGAAGTTGAAGCTGTCAGAAATAATATTGGTGTCTTTGATGTCTCACATATGGGTGAATTCTTTGTTGAAGGTAAAGATGCTATCGCATTTGTTGACTATATCTTAACTAATGATTTTGCTGGTGCGCAAACAGGTAAAGCTGTGTACTCACCTCTTTGCCGCGAAGACGGAACTGTAGTCGATGATCTTATTGCTTATAAATTGGCCGATGAAAAGATTATGATTTGTGTTAATGCTGCAAATATCGAAAAGGACTGGAGTTGGATTTCCTCAAAAACCGATGGCTTTGATATTTCATTAACAAATAAATCGGATGATTATTCCCTATTAGCGATACAAGGACCAAAGACTGAAGAGGTACTTGCTTCACTAGGTTTTGAGTCCGTTACGAATGCACAATACTACTCAGCTTACGAAAGTGAATGGAGTGGTTGCGACATTATTATGGCACGAACTGGATATACAGGAGAAGATGGTTTTGAAATTTTTGGAGGCCATGAAACAATTAAGAAATTATGGGCACAGCTTTTAAATGCTGATGTAACTCCATGTGGACTTGCATCTCGTGATGTGCTTAGACTAGAGGTATGTTATCCACTTTACGGCCATGAACTGAATGATGAGTTGACACCACTTGATGCAGCACTCAAATGGACTGTTAAACTTAAAAAAGAAAAGTTTATTGGAAAAGAAGCATTAGATGGATTAACTTCAAAGTATCGTCTAGTGAAGTTATCAATTGATAAAGGTATACCTAGAGAAGGTTATCCTATTTTAAATGAGCAAGATGAAGTTATTGGAAAAGTTACAAGTGGAACAATGTCAGTAACAAACTCCCAAGGTATCTGTCTTGGACTCGTACAAAGAGAACATTTTCCAGAAAATAAAAAATTTAAAATACAAATTAGAAAGAATATTATAGATACTAATTACCATACAAAACCATTTGTTAGCGGAGGACATAAATAATGAACAACATTCCAACAGAACTAAAATATACTAAAGAACATGAGTGGGTAAAAGCAGAAGGTGATATCGTAACTGTTGGTATTACAGACTTCGCACAAAACTCTCTTGGTGATATTGTTTTCGTTGAACTTCCAGAAGTAGGACAAGAGTTTTCAAAAGATGATACTTTTGGTGTAGTTGAATCAATCAAGTCAGCAAGTGATCTTTATCTTCCAGTATCAGGTGTTGTAACAGAAGTTAATGAAGAGCTTCCTGATACACCAGATAGTCTTAACTCTGATCCATATGATTCATGGATGGTTAAAGTAAAAATGACAAATCAAGATGAGTTAAGTGACCTTTTAAGCAACGAAGATTACGAATCTCTGTGTCAAGAATAATTATTAGAAAATAACTTTTTCTATCATATCAAGGCCCTCTTATAGAGGGCTTTTTTGTATTTCAAACACTTACAAATTCAACATAAAAAATATTTCCATTACCACAATTTTTTCCTTTACGAATGAATGCTAAGGCCTCATACTCCCAATTCTCACTGATATCGAATAAATTGAGACGGGTATTAAATGCACAATAATCAAGAATCTATTCAGCTAATCAACACAGCAATCATTAAGGGTAAAGAAAGAAAGATCGATACTACTTATGAGGATAGATTAAGTCAGGCTTGCAACTCTTCAGCAATCGCAGCGATTTCAAATGCAATTGAACAATTAGCAGAAACTGATCGTATCTCTTACGATCAAGCAGCTATTAAAATTGTGGAAACTATCAAAGAGCTTGATCAAGTTTGGACTGACTATGTTCTTATGGAAGGTATCAACAATATCAAGAAAATGCTTAAAGGAAATACAAAGCACTAGTTCTTTGTAACGGCAAATCCCCAGTCAATATTTGCGAAACCATTTTTCACCATTCCAGCTGGTGGATTTGGAAACGGTCCTGCTTTATTAAAGGATTCAACCGCTGCATCATCTAGGTCTTTTACTCCAGACGAGCCTTGAACTATAACATTAACAATGTGACCTTTTTCATTTAAAACAACGCGCACATTTGTTAGAAATTTACTTCCTGCTGGGCCTCTGCGGTTTTGACGATAGATCGCCTCCATCTTCTCTCTTAAAGTGCTGCCCCAGTGCTGCTCTAATTGTTGCTTTATTCGAAAGTAGAAACCGTAATACTTATACTCTGTTGTATTTAGCTTAGTAATATCCCCTAATTTAATATCTTCTAAATGGTCATTTGAGCTAGCAATCCCGCGACTATTCTCTGCGCCTGTTTTGGTACCTTTAACTAGGTTTTGATCTTTTTCTAAAGAGGTATTTTGCGATACTGCAAAGTCTTGAAAACTAATACGTCCTGTTTTTGACTTCGTTAACTTTCTCTTATTTTGCTTCTTTGCTTTCTTCCCTTGAGCCTTTTGGTCAACTTTAGCATTACCAAGGCCCCCAAGATTAAAAGAATCCACAACTTTTGCCTTCGTCTCTCGGTCAACTTTATTATTAGTTTCACTAAGAAACTTGGCCTTATCAACGAGTTCCTGATTGGCCTTTGCTGTAGTGACAATCTGTCGGGCCTTATTATTTAACTTAAGACGAATGCGTTGAGGCTCTTTCTTATCGAGCTTAGGCAGAGAGAGCATACTCAGAGAAGTCATTTTGGAAGGCATCATCACAAGATGCACAAGTAGCGATGCAGCGATCGCTAGATAGATATAAGTTCTGTGTTTTTTATGAACTAATTCCAAAAAAGGCTCCGAGAAGATGCGCTTTATGCGCTCTTACTATGTCTTCTCGGATAAAATAGCGGAATATTTACGACAAATTTTAATTAATTGTTAAAGAAATCGTCATCTTCTAGGATCGCTCCAGATTCCTGACTATTTTCCTCTTTTTTAAAGTAGTTATTCTTTGAATTTGAACCTGGCTCTGTTCCCTCAACAAAACTTTCCAAAAACTTAGGCCCTGATCCAGTTGCAAGCTCACCAGTTTTCTTATCAATAGAAACATTTACGATTCCAGGAGGCATTTGGAAATCACGCTCACCATAGATTTGAATTGAGCGCTTCATGTATTCATTCCAGATAGGAAGAGAAGCTTTTGTTCCCGTCTCTGGCCAACCCATAGATCGATTGTCATCCATCCCTGTCCAAACACCAGTTACAATATTTTGAGAGAAACCAAGAAACCATGCATCCACATAACTACTTGTGGTTCCAGTCTTACCACCTATGAATTGACTTGTACTAAGTGCTCGTCGTCCAGTTCCGTAATGCACGACACCTTTTAAGAGATTCGTCATAATGTAAGCCAGACGTGGGTCATAGACTTGTTCTTCATTTAAATTTAATAGATATGGATTAACAGCTTCTTTTTCAAATTCATTATGCTCTTTTCCATTTTCATTTTTTTCACGAACATTTTCTGGACGATTTTCATCCTTTGACTCTCTTGCTAACTTTTCAAGTTCAAGTTTTGATTGAGTCGCAAAATCATCTTGAAAGAAGTACTCCTTACCATTTCGATCTGTAATTGAAATAATCGACTTTGGTAGAACCTTCTTTCCACCATTTGGAAAGATTGAATATGCTCGAATCATTTCAAGTAGTGTTACTCCAAATGATCCTAAAGATATTGAAAGATCATTTGGCATATCAGCATGAAAATCAATACGATCTAAGAAGTTAAAGATTTTATCCATCCCTAAATCAAGGGCCAGCTTAATTGTTGGTATATTACGACTATGTTCAAGAGCTTCCCTTAAGGTCATAGGCCCTTTAAACTTACCATCATAATTTCTCGGCTTCCAATTTAACTCTTGATTAGCACCACCAAGGGCCTCCGGTGTGTCGAGAATGATTGTATTAGGAAGGTAACCATTTTCTAAAGCGGCTGCAAAGAGAAGAGGCTTAAATGCAGAACCTGGCTGACGCTTTGATTGTAAGGCACGATTAAACTCACTCTTGTCAAAGTCTACACCTCCAACCATTGAAACAACTTCACCAGTGAATGGATTTAAACTCATCAGTGCTGCTTGAACCTCAGGCTCCTGTTCTAGAGCACACATCAAATAATTTTGATCCTTTAGGTGCTTATAATCCTTCATGCGCCTAAAATCATCACGATAAGTTTTATAAATTGTATTCTCTAGCTTAGTACTAAAGTCAGTGATGCGAACTTGAATAACGTCACCCTTTTTAAGGATCGTATTTGGATTTTTAACATAACCCCAATATTTAACATTATCAGTAATCGCTCTTTCGTGTGCCCAACGATAATGATGATAAGGTATTACGCCAGTTATCCCACCGACAGAAATAATTATATTTCTCATACGGCTATCAAGACGAAGAACGACAGCTTTATAAAGCTTGTCTTTTTCTAAGTATTTAAGAAGTTGGTCTTCACTATTATAACCAGTGTAAAAACGCGAAGAATATAGTTTAGACATCTGTTCCTGAGTAAACTCTTTAAGAACCTCTAACTCATCTTCTTGCATTTGAATTTCATATTCTCTTTCATTATCTTCAGTCAGAGTAAAGTAATTAGACTTATCTTTATAAAGGTCCTTTCTAAACTTTTCGATATATTCATCTAGCTTTTCAAGATCGATATGACCAACAGGACCTTTATATCCTTGTCTCTTATCAATTTCTTTCGCCCCTTCTAAAATACTCTCTTCGGCAGTTTTTTGAAGTTCGTAATTAAGAGTCGTTTGAACAGTAAACCCATTAGTTAAGAAGTTTTCCTCGCCAACGATATCAATTGCTTGACGACGTACCCAATCAGTAAAATAGCCAGCTAAAAAAGGACTATTCTTACGTAGTTGATATTTAATCTTTTCTTGTAATGCTTCTTGATATTCTTCTTTTGTAATTTTCTTATTAGCAAACATTCTACCTAGAACATAGGCTTGTCTTGTTTTTGCATGTTGAGGATTTCGATAAGGAGAATACTTTCCAGGAGCAACTAAAAGTCCAGCAATAAGAGCGGACTCTGCGACTGTGGCCTCACTTAATTCCTTATTAAAGTAACCTTCAAAAGCAGATTTAATTCCGTAATATCCTCCACCTAGATACACTTGATTAAGATATAAATAGAGAATCTCTTTCTTATTAAAACGTTTCTCAATTTTTTGTGCCAAAAGAAAGTCTTTTATCTTACGAGTTATTGACCTTTCTGAAGTTAATAGAAGTGATTTTGCGACCTGCTGAGTAATCGTTGAACCACCTTGAACAACACGTCCGGCCTTGATATTGGCAACAAATGCACGAAGAACACCGACGTAATCAACACCTTCGTGTTCGTAGAAGTTTGAGTCCTCTGCTGATAAAAAAGCATCAACAACCCTTGGAGGGATATCATCAAACTCAACTAACTCTCGGTTTTGTTTCCCTATATTATAAAGTATCACGCCATCCTTAGATAATATCTTTGATTTAATTGGTGGATTATAATCTGCAAGGCTACTGATTTTTGGCAGTGTAAATGAAAAGTACACTAAGACAGAAAAGCAAGCGAGTCCTCCAATCAAAACTAGAAAGGACATTAAGACGACTAATCGTTTAAAATATTTCATAAATTCTCTTTTATTATTTCACACTTCTTAACTAAGCTGTAATTTTGCTTTGGCATATTGATTTGAACCATTTTACCATTTATATGATTTTTAGAAACCGATAACTTTTTATCATATGAGAAGAAAAAAACTTTATTTGCAATTAAAGGTGAACCCTTTTTTAGATCGACTTTATAAACACCGTTCATAATTAATTTATTCAATTTAATATTATTTCTTATATTGCTATCGATATCACCTTTAGTATCAAAGGAAATTGTTTTATCTTTCGGCTTTGCAAGATAGAGGGCCACCGTTGAGCGCTTAATCGCTCTCTTAGAAAGAGAAAGCTCTTCGAGCATATCATCGATATCCTCTTTATCTTTAAGTCTGAAGAATTTCCATTTAACAAGTTCAGGCTTCTTAGTCTGGGAAAAGAGGGCGGCCACAACAGCAGACTTCCCTAGGCCAGCTACAAAATTAATTTTCACGTCACTCTTTAGTAAACAAGAAACGTAGTCCATCACATCGGTATTATAAGATGAATTTGGACCGATAATAATTCCAGCAGTCTGAATTCTTTCAACCTCTTCAACAACGCTTTCACTTGCAACTTGTCCTGGGCCATATTCCGTATAAGAGGACTTCTCATCTACATCTGGAACAACCTGCTGATCATCGGTATCAACGGAGATGGTAACAACTCTATCCTCACTAGTTGCGCGCTCCTTTGTTTGGCATGTATTACTTAATAAAAGTAAGACGAGAAATGTTAAGATGAAATTTATCTTATTCAATCTCTTTTTCTTCCAGCTTATCTGTAAGTTCTAGAACTTTTTTCTCAACTTTTTCAAGGTAGCCTTTACTATCAGTATATAGTTTCACTCCCTCTTCAAAGTTCTTTAAGCTATCGTCTAAAGTTAACTCACCAGACTCAAGCCCATGAACTAGTTCCTCTAATCTTTGTAGGTTTTTTTCAATATCAATCTTCTTGGCCATATTTCACCGTGTCATTTTTTCAACATTAATAGATCTTCAATGACATAATATTCCCATACTTTACGTATTCTTTAAATAAAAATGCGTAATAATGGACACTTACATCATGGGTCAATTTTACCTATGTAGGTAATTTGGCACCTCGGTTGATATAGTAGAAGAAGAATTTGCCAGGAGGGCAGATGAAAGAATTATGGGTACCGCTATCCGGTGCAATCGCACAACAACAGAAAGTTGATACAATTGCCAATAATGTTGCAAATGCCAACACGCCAGGCTTTAAAAAAGATCAACTCGCATTCAAAGAGTATCTAACGGCCCTCGATAAAGGGACGCAGGATATCGACTTGCCTAATAAAGAATGGGCGCCAGAAGACTTCTACCGTAGTTATGGAGCAGAACATGCAATGGTAAAAGTAGATGGCTCATATACAAACTTTAAGCAAGGGACGCTCTCTCCTACAAGTAATCCACTCGATATTGGACTACGAGGGAAGGGATTTCTAACCATCGATACTCCAAAAGGTATTCGCTATACACGAAGAGGTACTCTTTCATTACGACAAGATGGAATTCTAACGACACAAGAAGGATATCCAGTCATTGGCCGTGATGATAATGAGCCAATTGCAATCCCACCAGGGACAAAGAATATTACCATCGCATTAGATGGAGCAGTTTATGCCAATAATAATCAAGTTGGCGCACTTAATATTGCTGAATTCAATGATATTCATGCCCTAAGGAAAGAAGGGAACTCATTATTTGTGAATAATAATGAGGGCAATCTAAAAGAACAAACAAACACATCAATCCATCAAGGCTTTGTGGAACAATCAAATGTTAATGCTGTATCTGAAATGTCAGACCTTATTAAGGCGCACAGACATTTCGATTCAATTCAAAAAGCAATTAAAACTTATGATTCAATTAGCTCTAAAGCAGTTAATGAGATGATTAAATTCTGAGGTAATATGAAGAACTTTATACTATTTATTACATTTCTATTCATGGCCCGTTACTCATTTGGAATGATGAAGGCACTCGATATTTCAGCAACAGGTATGGCCACACAAGAGATGCACGTTAATACGATATCTAACAACGTGGCAAACCTAAATACAATTGGCTATAAAAAACAAAGAGCTGAATCTCAAGAGCTTATGTATGAAACAATCAAGGAAGCTGGATCGAGATCAGATGCTAATTCTAACTACACTATTGGTGTACAAGTTGGTTCTGGCTCTAAGATCAGTGGAGTAAGAAAAGTATTTTCTGCTGGTGCTCCTAAAGTAACAAATAACCCTTTTGATCTTATGATCAATGGTGATGGCTTTTTCGGCATTATTAAACCAAATGGAGAACTTCGTTTTACTAGAGATGGTGCTTTTAATGTAAATGCTCAAGGACAACTAGTCACAAAAGAGGGCTATCAAGTATTTCCTGGAATAACATTTCCTCCAGGTGTTGCAAGCGTCAGCATTGGAAATGACGGAACATGTGAAGCCTACTTTACAGGACAAGTTGAACCACAAAACGTAGGACAAATTCCAGTTTTTACATTCGTAAATAATCCGGGACTACACTCTGACGGAAATAACCTTTATCGCCAAACAACGGCCAGTGGACAACCGATCCAAGGAATTGCAGGCGTAAACAATACAGGATCACTACAACAAGGTGCCCTAGAGATGGCAAATGTTAGTCTTATGAATGAGATGACTGATCTAATCAAGGCACAAAGAGCATATGAAATGAACTCTAAAGTAATGGGTGTTGCTGATCAAATGCTACAAACAGTTAATAACATCACAAGGTAATAAGGTTAATACGAAAAGATGATTAAAAAATTAATTATTCCATTCTTATTCACTTCATTAACAAGCTCGATGACAAGTGCTTGTAAAGTATCATTTGCTGATAAAGTATATCGTGTGAACAATGCTAGAGTGACATTCACTCAACAAGGTTGTAACCGCAGTCAGATTGAAATCTTAAATGAAATCCTTCAAGAAGTGACTGGAAACTTAAACCTTCATCATAGCCGTGAGCTAGCGCAAAATCAGATTCAATTAATGACTAAAGAAACTGTTTTTGTAAGTCTTGAAGACAGTATAAAAAATCAATTTTCGATACCTCATAACTGGAAAGTAGAATTCCACTCAAGAAAACCTCTCGAGTCTATTTCTGTAGATCGACTAACTTCATTAGAGTTTGCATGTAATCAATGTAAAAAGCTCGGAAGAAATAAAGTAAAAATCACATATGACAACAAAATAAAATGGTTAGATATAGAAGTAAAAAAACCTGTAAAAGCTGTTGTTGCAACTAATGAGATAAACTTAAGTTACAAGTCTATTGATAAAAAAAATGTGAAGAAGAAAACAATTTATACAACAGATGAAAAAGCTGTTTTTAAGAATATCGAAGAGATTCCATTTTATAAATCAAACAAAGTGATCTCTCCAGGTGAAGTAATTAAAAAGAGAGACCTCACTCCAATAAACTTAGTATCTTTTGGTGTGCCAGTTAAAGTCACACTTATAAATAACGGAATTAAATTATCAGGGACAGGTACGCCATTATCTGTTGGTAAGCTAGAAGACTTTATTAAAGTTAAAAATGTGAAAACCAACAAAGTATATACAGCAAAGGTCGTCGGTCTCAACGAAGTAAAGGTTGAATTATGAGATTGTATTTATTATTAGTTTTTTCATTGATGACTACTTCATGTGCTAACTACATCAGTAAAATGTATACAGAACTTGATGGGCCACAAAGAAGACAAGTTGAGCAACAACGTCGTGCAAATGCAGATAGTAAATTTGACCAATATCGCCGATCGAGAAGAAGTGCAGATGCACCACAAGACAGAAGAAGTCTTACTTCAACGACTCGACCAAATGTACAGCCTCAGGTTAAAAGACAATATTCTAAAACAGTAAGTCCTCGAGTTACTGCAAGTAATTTTTATGACAATAGAAATGATGGAAGCCTTTGGGCCGGTGACGGTAACGAGAATTACCTTTTCACAAAAAATAAATGGAAAAGAAATGGAGACATTATTTTAGTTAATGTTCAAACACGTTTAAAAAATGAAATTACAATGGAATTAAAACGTGCTTTTCCACCAATTCCTAAACTTGGCGCAACATCGAATAAAGAAGGTGAACAACAGCCTGGACAACAAGCTGCCGCTGAAGGTGCTGGCGATGATGAAGACAAAAGCGCAGACAGCAAGATTCACGATAAGATCTCTGGGGTTATTGTAGAAGAAATCAGTCGTGATCA
The DNA here is from genome assembly GCF_048381875.1 of Halobacteriovorax sp. Taxonomy (NCBI): domain Bacteria; kingdom Pseudomonadati; phylum Bdellovibrionota; class Bacteriovoracia; order Bacteriovoracales; family Halobacteriovoraceae; genus Halobacteriovorax; species Halobacteriovorax sp. The sequence goes on from NZ_JBLXBP010000006.1 coordinate 20,242, forward strand.
CCTATTAGTACGTGGTCAGAAAAATGTATTATTTAAAAATCGTAAACACTTAATTGAGCTACAGGCACTCATCTCTCGTAAAGATATTAATGAAGATGACACTGTAAATTCGACAAAGTTCTTAGAAAGCTCTGTTACAGTATTGAGGTAATAAATGTTTAAAAAGCTAATTTTTGGATTGATTCTTCTTTCATTTGGAACGCATGTCGATGCAAAGATGAGTCGATTAAAGGACCTTGTCGATGTTAAGGGTGTTCGTAAAAACCCTATCGTAGGGTACGGACTTGTCGTCGGCCTTAATGGAACTGGAGATGGTGGTGGAGAAATTACGAATACATCACTAAAGCGTATGTTTCAAAAGCTTGGACTGAATCCACAAAATGAAATCAGCTCAAAAAATGTCGCAGCAGTTATTGTAACAGCGCAATTGCCATCATTTAGCCGTGTCGGTCAAAAAATAGATGTAACGATCTCTTCAATTGGAGATGCTTCATCACTAGCTGGAGGGACTCTTTTAATCACTCCACTAAAAGGTGGTGATGGAAATGTTTACGCTGTAGCAAATGGCCCGATCTCTATCGGTGGCCTTGACAAGGGAAAGAAGTTTGCAACAACTGGCCTAATTCCACACGGTGCCACAGTAGAGCGTGAACTGAAGTTAAATTTCGACAAAAAGAAGTCATTACGTCTTGCTCTGAAAAACCCAGACTTTACGACAGCTGCTCGCATTGAAAAAACAATCAACCAAGAACTTGGTGGAAAATATGCAATAGCAAAAGACTCAAATACTGTGGATATCATCATCCCTATTCAGTATCAGAGAAAAATAGTTCAGCTTCTAGCAATCATTGAGAATTTTCGAGTTCACACTGATCGCATTGCAAAAATTATCATCAATGAACGCACAGGTACAATTGTTGCCGGCGGAGATATTGCTGTAAAACCTGTAGCGATCTCACACGGTGGGCTAAATATCCAAGTAAATAACCAGGATAAAGAAGGCACGCCTGAAAATGTAAAATTTGTGGATAAGTCCACAACGCTTAATGAATTAGTGAAGAGCTTAAATGCTCTTGGTGCAACACCGGAAGACCTTATTTCGATATTTCAAGCACTTAAGCGAAATGGTGCTCTAATTGGAGAAATTGAGTTAATTTAAGTTTGCATGTCAAATAGCATTTTTTACCATTTTTTAAGGCCCGGTATAAAAAACCTTAAAAAAATGTTAAAATAATTAATGTTAATGGGCTTTTCGAGGATTGAATGGCCAGAAACTCAGGATGAGTTATATGAATGAAGTAAAAATTCATCGACCTCAAATTCAAAATAGAAATGCAATGAATAATGCATCTAATTCTATTCGTCCTGAAGAATCTGAAAAGTACATTCCCGAAGAGATCAAAAGTGCAGCACAAGGGCTAGAAGCACAATTTAACGAGTTAATGGTTAAAGAAATGACAAAGAACCTAAACGCAGGCGTTCAAGGTACAGCAGGAAATTTCTACAAAGGACTATTAACAAGCGAAAGGGCCAAGGCACTTGTGAATGAGGATAGCCAAATACAGAAATTAATTTTGAATGAGATTTATCCTAAACACATGAGGAACTCTCAAAATTATCAAAACTATTTGGACAATAAGAATAAGTACGCACAACACAATATTAAAATGGATGAAGGGCCAACTCAACCCTCACAGGAAGTCGCAATAAAGCGCAAAAACCAAATTGGAGTAAAGTATGAGTAGTGTACAGAATACGAGATCTAGTTTCTTCCCAAACTCAAGAACTCAAAATGAGCGAGCTCAGGATGTTCAGAAACAATCTCCAATTAAAAGGAATTCAACAGCTCAAAAGGCATATATCGACAACCAAACAAGTCGTGATGCTAAGGTAACGATTCCAGAAGCTGTAAAGGACTTTGCACAAATTAAAAAAGCCGTCGATGCGGCACCAGAAATGGATAATAGCGCCAAGATCGCTGCCCTTAAGGCACAGATCCAAGGTGGAACTTATAAAATGGACTATGAAAAAATGGCCGACAAAATACTCGGTGAGGAATTTGGAGTCTAATGAAAACACAACTTGCAAAATATTATTTTCAAATTACAGATATTTGGAAGTCGCAATGTGAGCTTCACTATAAGCTTTTCGACCTTACATGTGATGAGTATGCATTGTTACTTGAAAGCGACCTAGAAAAGTTGGAAGAGAAAGTTGCTCAAAAAGCATTAATCGTTTCTGAAATAGAAAAGAACGAGTACTTACGCAATGATATTCTTGCAACGATAAAAAAAGATTACAAAGAGCTTGAAGTAAACTCTATCAATGACCTACTCGACTTCTTTGCAAAGTTTGAAGCGGAAAAAGAAGGAAAGCATCTCTATCGTTTTAATGCTCTACTCGTTGATATTATTGAAAAGATTCAGGCGCAAAATAAGAAGAATCAATTATTTATTAATAAAGCACTCAGCTCTCTTCGCGAGATCAGGGAAAGTGCCATGGGTACAAAAACTGTATCTACATATAATGCAAAAGGAATGACTCAGGAGAGATCTCTTGGGCGCAATCCATAGCACGGAGAAAATTTGTCATCACGCCTTTTAAACATTGGGAATACGGGACTATCAGCTTCAAAGAAAGCTCTTGAAGTTACGTCTCACAATATTTCAAATGCGAATACTGAAGGGTATTCACGTCAACGCGTGCATCAACAAGCAAATACTCCACTAATTAAGGATGGACTTGTAACAGGTAGTGGTACTCGCATTAGAGATATTAATCGTGTCCATGATAAATTTGTTGAAAAGAAATTAAGAGACGCAAATACTGACAAGTCTTATTACGATAATAGATCCCAACAAATGGGTCGTATCGAAGACATCTTCAATGAAATCGATAATCAAGGTCTGAATCAGATCTTAAACAACTTCTTCAACTCCTTTAGAGATCTTGCAAATCAACCAGAAAATGAAACGGTACGATCTGTTGTTCGCGATAAGGCACAACTTATTGTTAAAGACTTTCGTCGAATTGCTGAAACTCTCGACGAAATCTCGAGAAGTATCGATGACAAAATTTCTTTAAATATCAAAGATGCTAATCAGCATATTGAAACAATTGGTCAGCTAAATCGTAAGATTCGTGAACTAGAAGCAAATGGTGACGAAACCGGAGATATGCGAGATCAACGAGATCTTGCAATTAAAGAATTATCTAAAATTGTTAAGATCCATACTTATGAAGATGAACGTGGAAATTATAACGTTCAAGCACCAGGAGTTGGGACACTCGTAACAGCTGCCCAAACTCAAACACTTGGAACATACGTCTTTGGAAAAGAAGACTCAACAAGTGGTCAAGATGGTTCTGTTGAAGTTTTTTGGGCCTCAAGATCTGGTCAACAAATTACTGAAAAATTTAAAGGTGGATCACTTGGTGCAGTCATCAAGGTAAGAAACCACGATATTAAAGCACTAAGAGAAAAACTCGATCAAACAGCTTTTGAATTTATGAATTATGTTAATGCAATTCACAGAAGAGGTTTTGTTAATCGAGAGATTCAAACTGATGCCCAAGGAAATCCGGTTACAGTTGATTCTAAAGGACCGACAACTGGATTAAATTTCTTTAAGGAGCCAACTCAGATTGAAGGTGCGGCGCTTAGACTTGATTTAAGTGATGCCATTAAGTCTGACGTTTCAAATATTGCAACGGCCCTTTCTCCAAATAGTCCCGGAGATAACCGTGTCGCAATTGCTATCTCTAAGCTTCAACACGAAAGACTTATGGGAGATGGTACAGCAACGATTGAAGAGGACTACCTAAAAACTGTCGGAAATGTTGGTTTAGAAACAGGAAAAGCAAAGCTAGACGCTGAACAATCGGAAGGTTTACTTGCACAGGCAAACTCTATTCGAGAAAGAATCAGTGGTGTTTCAATTGATGAAGAAGCGGCAAATATGATCAAGTATCAGCACGCTTACGAAGCAGCAGCTAAAGTAATGCAAACTGCAAATGAAATGTTTGATACTGTTTTATCAATAAAGCAGTAATTAGGAATATAAGTAATGACAAGAGTGTCTGAAAATTCAACGACTTTATCAATTAGGCATACGCTTAATAAGCATAAGTCTAAGATGGAAGACCTTCAAATGAAGGGGACAACTCTTAAAAGCATGCGTAAGCCATCAGACAATCCAGCTGCAAATATTGAAGCATTACAAATATCAAGTGTTACAAATGATAATGCTCAATTTAAAAGAAATGCAGACTTTGCAATACTCCAATTAAATATTACAGAAAAAGCATTAGAGAACTTAACTGATGTTGTTAATAAGGCAAAAGAAATTGCAATCGCTCAATCATCAGATATTTATAATGCCGATGTAAGACGAAATGTTGCAAACGAAGTACACCAATTACGTAATCTTGCATTATCCATCGCCAATAAGCGAGTTGGTCAACGTTATATCTTTTCAGGATATAAGACACTGCAAGCTCCATTTGATGAAAATGGTAAATATCTTGGTGATACAGGTCACACAACGTTAGAAGTTGGAAAAGACTTCTTTGTTCAGGTTAATCTTCATGGGAAAGAAGTTTTTATGGCCGAGTCTGAGTCAGACTCTAAAGTAAAACATCCTCTTGAGAAGTTTCCTGAAATGGCCGCAGGAAAAGATAGAAATAAGAATAGAGAAATTGAATCAGTTGAAGCAAATAATCGTGACATCGCATCAGTTGGTGAAGATGCTGGTAAATATACTGAGACGGCCAATATATTTGGACTACTCGACTCCCTTGCCATTTCATTAGAAAATAATGATCCAAAGCAAATTCAAAACTTACTTGAAAAATTTGATACGGCCATTACACGTCTTGTAACTTTAAGAACAAGAGTTGGCTCTGTTTCAAGTTCAGTTATGAGTAATGTGAACACAATTGAAGCAAACGATATTAGCAATATGGAAAGAAAGAGTAAGCTCGTCGATGCAGATGTAACTGAATTATTCTCAGACATCACGCGTCAACAAGAGATCTTAAAAACAGCATATAAAACATCCGAGGGGCTCTTAAATAGAAACCTCTTAGACTTTCTGCGATAACACGCTGCTGCTACTTTTTTTTTATTTAGTTGATTTTTTACTTGATTTTTAAAGTTTTGAATAATATATGAACTCTACCTGATGAATCAGGAAGGTTCAAAATTGAGGATGTGAAATGCTGGTTTTAACAAGGAAGCTAGGGGAAAGTATTGCTATAGACGATCATATTAAGATCGTTGTCGTACAAATTAAAGGTAAACAAGTTCGTCTTGGAATCAAGGCCCCGAAGGAAACAAAAATTCACCGAGAAGAGGTCTACAAGGCCATTCAAGAGCAAAATTATGAAGCTTCTCAGGCTGGACCAGATAGTCTTAACGATCTCGCAGACGCCCTGCGCAACAAGAAATAAATTCCGCTTGCTCTTTTGCCCCTACGACTGTTAAAATCTGTTATCAAGTTCTGAAACTTGAATTCGGAGGAACGACACAGTGAAAGTAAGCACAACACGATTTGGGGAATTAGAAGTTAATAAAAAAGATATCATCAAATTTGATGAAGGTATTCTTGGGTTTGAAAACCTTAAAGAATTCTTTGTTGTTGATCCAGGTGATCAAACACTTATTCTTTGGCTACAATCAGTAGATGATGGAGCAACAGCTTTCCCAATCATTGAACCAAAAATCTTTAAAGAAGACTATTCTATCAGCCTATTACCAGCTGAATTAAATAGCCTTAAGCTAGAGAACCTAACAAACGCAAGCGTTTATACAATCCTAACAATTCCTTCGGATGTAACGCTTATGTCGGCTAACTTAAAGGCACCAATCATTATTAATAACGACACTCACAAAGCACGTCAGATTGTACTTCAAGATAATAAACTAGAAGTAAAATTTGAAATGTATGCGGCCCTGAAGAAGTCGATTGTTAATTTTCATTCTGATGATTCTGTTCGTACAAATGTTAATGTTTCAAATGAGCCAACTGTTGTTGAGCAAAGTGAAACAACAAATACAGAACGTACAGCAGAAGCTTAATTTAAATTTTCCAAATTTATATATATAAAAAAAGCACCATGAACATGGTGCTTTTTTATTTTAAAATTTCTTTTTTATTTCTTATAAAGTAGTTTCTGTCGCATTCTTAGCAAAGTTTAAATACATTTGTGCTTCATTATTAAGAGGATCAACAGAGACAACTTTTTCCCATTCAGAAGTAGCATTTAAAACATCACCCTTACCATAGTGTAGAACACCAAGAGCAATACGACCTGGAAGATAATCAGGTCTTTCATTCTTAAGTTTTGAAAGTTCTTCAAATGACTTATTAACAAAGCCTTTCTTAGCATAGACTTTTGCAATCTTTACTCTGGCCTCTAAATTATCTGGATCAAGCTTTAATACTTTTCCATATTCAAATAGAGCTTCATCAAAACGATTATATGTTAGATATAAATCAGCTAACTCATAGTGCTTAATCGCAAACTTACGATCAATATGATTATCATTAAGCTCAGAGCTCTTAGAGTTAACCTTAACCTTTTGTGAAGCAACCTGAAAGATCTTACTTGCTTCTTCATATTGTCCAATATCATTATAGAGAACCGATAAGCTAACAGCTGCATCTGTGTGATCTGGCCTTACTTCTAAAACTTTTTTGAAAGCTTTAATGGCCTTAGAGATCTCACCCGTTAAATGAAAAATATTAGCAATTGAAAAAAGAGCATCAGCATCTTTTGGATCAATATCTAAGAGTTCATTATAAATTGATATCGCTTTATTAAATTCACGATTATCAAAAGCAACCTTGGCCTTCTTAGATAATTTCTCTTGTTCAAATGACTTCATCATAATTGGCGTCCCCTATCTTAAACACTCTTTTACGTCACTTTTTAAGTTAGAAAGATCACCATCTTTATATAAATAGCGATAATTTTTAAAAACTAACTCACAAAGCTCTGGCCTTGCACTTTTTAAACCAATTGTTACCAAACGATCACTGGCAAGTTTTTTAACTTTATCATCATTGAATCGATTCAATAAATTCTTATAGCGAAAAGCCGCTGATTGAAAGTCTTCCGTTTTATAATAGAAGTTGGCAATGTAGAGCTCTTTATTTTTTAGCATCTTATAACATTCATCAATTTTATCCTTAGCATCTTTCAGATACTTTGAATTTGGATATAAACTTCTTAGCTCATTAAAATATTTAATGGCCTGTTTAGCGGCAGTAAGATCGCGATCAAATGTTGATGGCTTCTGTTTATAGTAGGCTTCTGCAATCTTAAAAGTTACATAATCCATTCTTGGATGTTTTGGATGAAAGTCCTTAAACAAAAGATATGCAGCAGCAGATTCCTCATAGTTTTCCTGTAAATATAGGATGTCTGCCTGCATTAACTCAGCAGAGGTTGCATAGTAACTATATGGATATTGAGATTTAATTGTATTTAATTTTTCAAGCGCCATAATATAACGCTCTGATTCTTTAAGCCTTGAAGCCTCTTTAAATAAAACCTCTGCCTCAGTACTACCTTTTGGTCGATTTACTGCGCAGGAAGTCAAAACAAGAATAGAAAATAATAATGTAAGATACTTAAGCACTTGGCCCCCTATATATAGGGAAATTCTAGCACTTAACAATAATACCCGTCAAAGCTAATAGCCTTCTTCGTAAACATCTTTAAGAACTTGATCAATTAATAGCTTAATTGCGGCCGCTAATGGAATTGAAATAATCATTCCCGTAATTCCAATCATTTGAGAGCCAAGAATAACACTACCTACAACAACAACTGGGTGGAGGTTAACGATTTTTGAAACAAGTAATGGAAAGACAATTGCGATATCAATGGCATTGGCAACAAGATAGAGAATTAAAACTCCACCAAAGTCTGTCCCCATTCCGTATTCAGCTGCAATAAAGATTAATGCAGGAACAGAGCCAAATAATGGGCCTAGATAAGGAATAATATTAGTAACCGCTGCAAGGATTCCAAAGATCAGAGAAAAACGGATATCCATAAAGAATAGGCCCGCAAAAATTATGATCCCTAAAATACTGGCCTCAATAACCTTAGCCAGAATATAGTCACCAATACGACGATTAAATTGAAATGAGAGATGATAAAGCTTTTCAAAGTACTTATTAGGTAAAAGTCTTGTGACCTTCTCTCTGAATGTTCTCATATCTCTTAATGTGAAAAAGAGAAATAAAGGCACAATAAAAAACAATTCCAGTGCCGTACCAAGAAACTTTGGCAGTACCAATACAAAAGCACTGATCTCATCTTTTACAAAGTTCAAGGTTTGTAAAAGGTACTCATTACTTAAACGATAGCCAGACCTTGCTTCAACAAATGCCTGCAGAGATGAGTAACTTGTTTTTAGGAAATATTCTACTTTTGGAATATAAACTTCTAAATTATTTAATTCACTCACCATTATTGGAGTAACCTTTACCACTGGATAAATTGTAGCAAATAGAAAGATCACAACAAGGATGGCCGAGGAAAGGTTTCGATTTATATGATAACGTTCAATAAATAATAATATTGGATTTAGAATCAGAGTTAGAATGTAGCAAATTAAAAGAGGCGTTGCGACTCTAGGAAATAGAAAAAACAGGCCCATGCAACAGAGGATAAATAATCCAAAAATTATGGCCCTTAGACGATCATTACTGGTCATTTTTTTCTTTCTCTTCATTTAGTGCATTTACTTCATCATTTAAATCAGAGTTCTCAACCTTAAGTTTTCTAATTTCTCTTGCAAGAATATGTAACTTCTTTACAACTAGCTCACTCATTGCTTGGAGGAATTTAGAAGAGAGTCCCGGCTTTTCTGTAATCATTAGCTCGAGATCAGGTTTAAAAATTCCCAGCATCTCAAGTGGCTCTGAAGCAACTGCAGACACAGAACGCTTATGACCTTCTTCAAGTAGACCAATCTCTCCCAGGTAGTCCCTTCTTTCAAGATTAGTTACATGAAACTTCTTTCCACTTCGCTCTGTATAAAGTTCAACACGACCAGAGACAATGATGTAGAAACCAATTCCAAAGTCACCTTCTTTGAAGATAACCTCACCTTTTTCATATGTTCTTTTGTGAAAGTATTTTGAAAGTTGAAATAATTCAAATTCACCGAGATTTCTTAATATAACAGTTTCTCTTAGCAGATATGGGATGGTTACCTTATTGCTTTTAATAAGAGGATTAATCGACCACAAAAACTTTATTAAGTTAATATCGATTTGATCTTCTTTAGAATACTTCTCAGTCATAAATTACCTTTAATAAGTTTCAATGGAATCGGACTTAACCCAACCCTTAACGCTACTTGGCCAATAAATAAAAGACCATCCCTCATTCACCTTAGAGATAATCACTCTAAGTCCTTCACGTGCCTGCTGGTTATGTTCAAAAATTGCAGAAGGTCCTTCATGGACTTGCGTATCTTTCATCACAACAGCATTATTATATGTTGCTTTCAAATAGATGCTATTGAAAATAGCAGGACTGAGTGAAACGATAAATAAAATAAAAATAATACCTTTATGAATTTTAGTTCTCCAATTTAAAACTAAAACAATCAAAAGTAGTACCAAGGTAATACTAGTATAATAAACACTTGGTATATTAAGGCCTTTGGCAACAAGATTATACTCCTGACTACCTAAGTCATATTGAGTCTTAATATAGTCGATATTATTGGTTACGAGCTTATCTTGCTGACCTAGCTGATATGACTTTTCAAGATAAAGTCTGGCCGCTCCAAGGTCTTCTAATTTCAAGTACGCGGTGCCCAAATTGTAAAAATACTGAGCATCGATAAATAGACTTTTATTTTTAATTAGAAGATCTTTATAAGCTTCATAATCTTTATTTTTATAAAGTTCTTCCAATTCTTTTAGTGGATTTCCTGTGTTAGTATCTGGCATAAATTTATTATCTATTTGGCTTGTAGCCTTTGCAAGTGAGTGATAATTCTACCACATAAAAAAAGTAAAAAAGAGGTGAGTTATGAAATACGGCGTTAGAAACAATGAAATAAATGATCAATTTGATAAGCTATTCTCTTCAATTCTTAAAGAGCAGAAGAATTTTATGGAAGTTCGTGGGCCACAAGAAGGAAAAGAGCATCTAGTTGAAGAAACTTTAAAAACTTATAATCAAGAAAGAGGTAAAGGTATCTACTTTAACTATGTTTCATCTGGACGCGGACACGGGCCATTCACTGAGTTAATTGACGGTTCAGTAAAGTATGATTTAATCGGCGGTATTGGTCCTAACCTACTTGGTCACTCACATCCTATCTATATTAAGTCACACCTTGAGGCTGCTCTTGGTGACTCAGTTATGTGTGGAAATCTTCAACCATATCCACAAGCAATAGAATTAACAAATAATCTACTTAGTGCAGTTAAAGAAAGTAACCTGAAGCACTTTTGGTTTACAGGTTCAGGTAGTTTTGCAAATGATCTAGCTCTTAAGCTTGTTTGGCAAAAGAAAGATCCTGCTTATCGTGTGATTGCTTTCAAGAAAGCTTTTGCAGGAAGAAGTGTTGCTACTCAGGATATCACACATAATGCTAATTACCGTCAAGGGATGCCTAAGTCTTTAGATGTTGATCACGTTCCACATTTTGATCAAAACAACCCTGAGGACTCATTAAAGAATACACTAGCGGCACTTGAGGAAGTTACAGCGAAACACCCAAATCAGCACTGTGCAATTATGCTTGAAATTATTCAGGGTGAAGGTGGGTTTATCTTTGGACCAAAAGAATATTACGAAGAAATCTTTAAGTGGGCCAAGAAGAAAGGTTTATATATTTGGATTGATGAAGTTCAAACATTTGGTAGAACAAGAGAATTATTTGCATTCCAAACAATGGGCCTAGATAAGTATGTCGACATTGTTTCTGTAGGAAAGGCTCTACAAGTTTGTGGTGTCCTTTATAGTGAAGAATTAAACCCTAAGCCTGGTTTAATTGCAGGTACTTTCAATGGATCTGTTTCAGCACTTTCAACAGGAAGTAAACTTGTTAAGTATCTAACAGAAGGTAATTTCTACGGAGATAATGGACGTATCAAAGAATTAGAAGATAAGTTCATCACAAAGCTAACTCACCTAATGAAGAACTCTTGTAAAGACAAGATAACTTATGTTGGTGGTATTGGAACAATGATAGCTTTTGAAGTCGGTGACTCAACAACTGAAACCGTTTCAAAATTTGTTAAGGCTTTATTTAATAACGGAATCGTTGCCTTTATGGCCGGTAAAGAACCAACACGAGTTAGACTACTTCTGCCACTTGCTATGACTGATGAGCATATTGATGACATCATTTCTATAATTGAAAAAACAATCTTAGAAGAAATAAATTAGGGAAAGAAAAAAATGTTTCGAATAAGACCTGTTAAAAAAGAAGACTTAGAAGATTTATATGATCTTTCGGGATTATATACTTTTATTAACTTACCTCATGATAAGGAGTTAATCGAAAGTAAGATCAATAGTTCTCTTCGCTCTTTTAAACAAATGAGTTCTGATCTTTCACGCGATCATTATATTTTTGTGCTAGAAGATCTTGAGGCAAATAGAGTTATCGGCTGCTCTATGATTCACGCACGTCATGGTGATGAACATGAGCCTCATTTTTATTTGAAAGTTGGACAAGAAAATAAATTTTCCCAAACAATAAATACAGGCTTCATACACGGAACCCTGAAGCTTGGCTACGATACCGATGGGCCAACAGAAATTGGTGGGCTTATCCTTGATCCAAGTTATCGAGGCAATCCTAATAAACTAGGAAAGGTTCTATCATTTTGTCGTTTCATGTATATGGGATTAAATCCTCATCGTTTTAAGGACACTGTTCACTCTGAACTAATGCCACCATTTGATGCCGATGGAAAGTCTCCACTATGGGAAGCAATTGGTAGACGATTTCTTAATATGGAATATCATGATGCCGACATCTTAAGTCGTAAGAATAAAGAATTCATTCTAAGCCTCTTCCCTTCAGGAACAATTTACGAAACCCTACTTCCAATTGAAGCGAGAAATGCCGTTGGAAAAGTTGGACTTGATACAGAACCAGTAAAGAGAATGCTTGAATCAATTGGTTTTAAGTATACAAATGAAGTGGATCCATTTGATGGTGGTCCACACTACCGCTGTAAGCTAAAAGACATTAAGCCTGTTCAAACAATTCAAAAAGCAAAGATAGAGCAAGGAAGTTGTAAACATCCAAAACTTTACCTTGTTATGACAAATGAAGAAAACTTTGAGGTAATCTGTCTCAAAGGTGAACTCAATAATGATATACTTACTGTCGACAACATTTCACAATATAAACTTGATCAAGATCAAGACGTCACAGTGATGGCAATATAAGGAGATATTTATGTATCAACTAAAAGGCTCATTTTTTAATAATAACTTTGTGCAATTTGATAATACTGTAGATAAGCGAACAGATCGTACAATTTCAAGAGAGTGTCCAAGTGATACTTCTAAGATCCTTTGGAACCTACAAGTAAATTATTCTCATATCGATGAGTTAATTGATTCTGCTCACAAAGGATTTCAAACTTGGCGCAATACTTCCATTGAAGAAAGAATTGAAGCATTAAAAAGGTACCAAGAAGCACTTAAAGGTAAGCAAGAACAAATTGCTACGGCCATCGCCCTTGAAGTAGGAAAGCCTCTATGGGAGGCCCGTACAGAAGCTGCTGCTCTTATTGCAAAAGTTAACGTAACAATTGAATCTTCCCTGCCTCGTATTCAGACAAAAGATATGCAAAACATTGCGCCAAATACAAACGCGCATATTTACTATAAGCCAGTTGGCCCAAGCTTTATTATTGGCCCATTCAATTTCCCATGCCACCTTGCAAACGGACAAATCACAGCGAATCTTATCTCTGGGAACTCAATTATTTTCAAGCCTAGTGAAAAGACATGTTATTCAGCACAGCTAATGTTTGAATGTCTTGCAGAAGCAAAGTTTCCAATGGGTGTTGTTAACCTTATTCAAGGTGATGGTGAAGTCGCTAGAAGAATCATCAAAGATAAGAGAGTTAAGGGTATCTTCTTTACTGGTTCAAAAGAAGTTGGTCAAAAAATTCTAGAGTCAACTCACACAGACTTATCAAAACTTGTCTCACTTGAACTTGGTGGAAAAAATACTTCAATCATCACAGAAAGTGCAGATATTGATTATACGTTAGAAGAAATTCTAACAGGCTCGTATTTAACGACTGGTCAACGTTGTACCTCAACTGGTCTCGTTGCAATTCATAGTTCAATTAAAGATGAATTCATTAGTCGCTTTCATGATATGGCAAAGAAGATTATTGTTGATCATGCAACAGAACATAAAGTTGATCCTTTTATGGGCCCTTTAATCGATCAAGCCTCTCTTGATCAATACCTACTCTTTATGGGAATGGCAAAAAGAGAAGGACTTGAAGAAGTTATGCGTGGGAAGCAATTAGAGCGTGCGACAAATGGTTACTATGTTTCACCTTCAATTCATTTCGCAGATAAACTAATTCCAAATAGCCATTTCCTTGCAAATGAAATTTTTGGTCCAAACTGTACTTTTGTAAGTTATGACGATTTTGATGAGGCCATTAATATTGCCAACTCTACAGAGTATGGACTAGCAGCTTCAGTCTTCACTAAAGATGCTGCAAAATTTCAACATGCAGTTAATAATATTGATGCGGGACTTGTTAACCTAAACCGCGCAACTGTTGGAGCAAATTCAAAGCTTCCTTTTGGTGGCGTTAAAAACTCTGGTAATTATCGACCTGCCGCTGTTTCGACAGTTGATCATTGTGTTTATCAACTAGCAACATTAGAAATTGAAGAAACTAGTGCAAAAGGAAATATTAAAGGATTAAAAGAAGATTAATAATGTTTCTTATTTACAAGAACGCCGGTCGAAGAGTTCTGTGAAAGGTCTCTTCGATTTTTGCGTTCTTGTTCTAAATCAACAACAGAGTTTTTTGCATATAAATCGAGAACTTCCTTCCCTTTTATTTTTGTATAAACATTCTTAAAGCGCTCTTTTTCATTAATGATAAAAGTTGTAGTCTCAACAGGCTTGGCACCTGGATGAACTTTATGTGATTCAAATTTTACCTTAGTTATAAAGTTATTAATGAATTGATGAACTCTATGTCCAGTGAAGATCTCACCTTGATCAAGGCCATCAATCGTTAGATCTGCAACAGCTTCCTCTTGTCCCGGGAAAGGAATAATCTTGGCCATTCCAGAAGGCGTATAAGTAATTTCCTGCCCTTGATTATGACTAATTAAGAGATTAGTTAACGTATCCTTTGCATCCATATCACCGAAGGTTGTTAAATCAGTAACTTCTTCTGGAGTTATGATACGTAGTAAATTTCTAATAAGGTTTGATTGTTCCATCATTTCCTATATTTTACACCAAAGTCTGACTCAACTTATCGGCTTTTCAAAAAAAAAAATTAGCAAATTTAATTGAGATACAATAATTTCAAACACTTAACTCATTGATAAATAATTTTCCCATAAAAGAAAATATTTACAATTTAAAAAAATAGGATTATAAAATTAACTACTTAAGATTGCTGGGATGTGGCGCAGCGGTAGCGCAGTAGACTGTTAATCTATTGGTCGCGAGTTCGAATCTCGCCATCCCAGCCATTTTTCATACCGAAACTCCATGAAACAATTCAATCAATTCATTCAAAATAATAACTCTTTCAAAGAGTCTTATTTAGAAACACTTGCACTTTATCGTGAAGATGCATCTAGTGATGTAGAAGAGAGCAATGAGTATTTGTCTCAAAGATTTCAAGACTTCTATAAAGAGGCCATCTTTTCAACTAAACTCGACTCATACTCAAACTTAAATTTTTACTGGTTTAATCTGATAGAAGCATTAATTGAGATCATTTCTTACCATTCAGAATTTGAAGTAGGCCAAGACTACGAAATGAGCGAATCAGAAGATGCTATATTTAATTTCTGGCACGATAGTAATCTTGCAAAGTCTTTTTTAAATTCACTTAGTGAGACAAAAGACCTCTTAGCTGAATCACAAAAACTTGTTCATATTTTAGAAGATAATATTATTTCATTTTTCAAGATACATATCCTAGAAGAAGTCGACCAAGAACTGCGCTATTTGAATGTACCTGAGCTTGGTGATGACAATATATCAGTATATCAAAACGGTAACCGTATACTATTTGATAAACTAGAAGATAAAGTCCTTGCTCATATCAATGAAAATTCTAAAAACAAGCACGCTCTAAGTACAAAGATCGATGACTTAACTATAATCTTCTACTCTGACCTTGAAGATTCATCTTCTTTCATGACAGAGAAAATAGCAAAAGCCTACGAAAGATTAAGAAAGTATACTCCTGATTTATTCGAGGTATTTAAAACTTTTACGAATAATATTATACCGATTAAAGAAAAGGGAATTGTCAGCTACTCAATGCAAACACTTCCAGGATACTCATCAATCAATACATTCGACCGTGATGATATAGATCTAATGGATGACCTTCTGCATGAAAATGGACACCACGTCCTAAATAGCTATTTAAATCAGAATGAGCTCTTAGAGGAGCTCGAAGAAAAAATCTATTATAGCCCTTGGCGTAGGGCCTTAAGGCCAATTAGAGGTATATACCACGCTTATATGACCTTTTATTGGGCCCTTGAACTATTCTCATCGCTTTCAAAACAAACAGAACACGACTTCACAGAGAATGAATTCAAAAAAATACAAGAGAGAGCAATTGAAGAATATTATATGCTTGTATTTTGTGAACTTGATTTAGAGAAGGCCTATAAAGAAGAGATTATTTCAAGTGAAGGCCATGAAATCTATCTTGTTTTTAAAGAAATGGTTGCCTCACACCGAAATCATATTTTGAATCTAGAAAAAAAGATAAACTCTGACTCAATTGAGAAAATTAAAAACGAGTTACTAGCTGCAAGAAGTGAGTATTACTAAACCTTCCTTAAAACCTTAGACTTAATTGTTTGCATCTCATTTGCAGGCATAAGCTCTCCTTGAGAAGTTGCAATCGGTATTCCCTTTTCAATTACTTCTAAGCATTGCTCATATTTCTCTTCACTAAAGAGTATTTTTGACTTTAGTAAGTAGGCTACAGAATATTTAGGATTTTCATTTAATACTACTTCTAAATGCTTTAGTGCCTTTTCAAATTTTTCATTATTAAAATGAATATCAGCTAATCCAAAGTTTGCAACAACATCATTTTCATCAATGGCCAAAACCTTATTAAACATCTCAAAACGACGGGCTCGTTCTTCTTTTTCCGCTCTTTCTTGTTCCTCTTTCGCTTTCTTCGCTTTAGCTTCATCACCGAAACGCTTGAAAGAAGCAACTGTTGCAAGGGCCTTTTCTTCTTCGGCCTCTTCTATTTTTCCAAGCTTCATTAAATATAAGGACTTATTGGTATGTGCCATAACAGAGCTTTCATCAACCGCTAATAACTCATCCATAACATCAATGGCCTTCTGGTGTTCTCCGCTATTTCCAAGAATAACTCCTTTAGACTCATATGCATCTGCGTATAAAGGATTGAAACTAATAACTTGATCTAACAAGCTTAAAGATTCAGTAATCTTATTTTTATGAAAGAGATTAACGGCCTTATTATAATAGTATTCACTAATCTCTTCTTTGATATTTTCTTTAGCAAGCACAGGGTATGTATTAATTTTGATTAAATCATCTTGGTATGAAACCTCAAGATTATTAATTAATAGCTCCCTTGGCGCCTTTGCTACAGAAAAATGAGTTTCACCAATCTTACAACGATTAAGTATCTCTACCTTTTTATCATTTAGACTAACCTCATCAGCTAGTTCTTTATTTGAAGTTAATAACACAGGATAACGAGCGGCACCTCTTCGACTTTCAATTTTTGATGCGGTTTCTTGTCCAAGAAAACATCCTTTATTATAACTAATTGCAAATTCATTTAAGCGCGTTTCATTAATTAATTTAGTGCGATCAATTGTTTTATCTAATATAGGCCATGCTGTTAAGACTTCTAAGAAGTTCACATAATCTTTCTTGTCTAATTTCTCATCAACAAGACCGATATAGCCTACACCATCAAATAAATCCATTGTAACGAAGTCATTTCCCTTCCTCGTTGAAAGGCATGGAAGCTTTTGAGTTTTCTCAATCGTTATATCTTCCATGATGATAAACTTCTCTAACTCTTCAATTGTTTCTTCAGAAATTTTCTCATCGACAGCAAGATAAAAACCATCATTATTATGAATTAAATAGAAAAAAGAAAACACACGTCCTGTACGATCAAGGCGACATGCAATTGTCGCAGCATTATCAAGGCCACTTATATCAGCAGTAATTTGCCTTTGTAGATACTCTCGAGTTTCCTCACCTTTAAACTTGTAAACAACATAATTACTTAACGTAAATTGGTTATCGTTAAAGAAGAATTCAAACATTACATCTTTAATAATCTCTTGATTGTTTTCCATATCGTTAACCTACTTTACTAATTACAATATTAACTAAACTCTACTAGGCATTTTTTATTGTACCTTTAACTATATAAAACTAAATATATAATAGAAATTGTCTTAAGACTATTTAACGTAATTTAGTGATGCACTGAAAAAAGGAAATCGTAATGTCTATTCGCCTCATTATCGATGACAAGAAAAACACAAAGAAAATTCTTATAAAAAATAAAATAACTTTTGGCCGAAACAAAGAAGTTGTCGATATTGTTCTGAATGACCCTAAAGTCTCTTCAAAACACTTTGAAATTATCTATGACAAAAGCTCAATTCTTGTCCGTGACCTGTCTTCCAAAAATGGAACATTTATCAATCAGAAAAGAATCGAAAATAAAGAGCCTTTATATGTCTATGACATTCTAAAAGCTGGCAGCATTAGTATATCTATTGATGCTAAATCACTTACAAGTTTTGAATTTGAAAGACTCTATAGAAAAACAGATCCAAATTATTGGAGTGAGAATATTACGAATATTCTAAAAACCAGCAAATTCGTCTTAAAAGATATTAAAAAACCTATTAAGATTAAACGCTAAAGCTTTCACCACATCCACAAGTATTCTTTGCATTTGGATTTTCAAACACAAAGCCCTTTCCGTTTAGGCCGTCTTTGAAATCTAAAGTTATTCCACTGAGGTATATTGAAGACTTAGGATCGATAAGAATCTTTACGCCATCCATTTCAATAATATTGTCACTGTCCTTAGGGGCATCAAAGTCGATATTATAAGATAGTCCAGAGCATCCGCCTCCGATAACACCTAGACGAAGACCGAAGTCAGTCTTAGAACGATTTTCACTTTCGAAAATGTTTTTTATTTGGCCAAGGGCCTTTGATGTCACATTTAATAGCTCACTCATATAAACCTCTGAAATTACTTAGGTAATTATATCCAATACCTGTATTATATCATATTGGTGATATACTTTATATAGGAGTATCAAGCAATGTCTATCTCATTAGTTATTAAATGTGGTGAAAATACGGCCAAATTTTTGATCAAACCAAAAATCACTTTCGGGCGATCAAAGTCGGCAGTAGATATATCAGTAGATGATAAGAAAATATCATCAAAACACCTTGAAATTACACACGAAAAAAAAAATGAGATAATAGTTAAGGACCTTAACTCTACAAATGGTACCTTCATCAATAACAAGAAAATTGAAGGGCCCCATAGGCTCTATGTCTATGAAACTGTTAGAATAGGAAATTGCTATATTACAATATGTCTTGATGACTTAACTGAGCTCGAACTTAAATCTCTCACCCGACCGATCGAAGAGCATTTCGAAAATGGTGAAGTGACACAGACCAATACAAATCTTGCCGATCAAACAAGCTTTTTGGCCATAAATAATAAATTAAGTCTGCAAAGCCCAAAGCTTCGCGGAGATATTAAAAAGAAAGCACAAGCTAAAAAGCCAGCTAAGAAAAAGAAACCAAAAGAGCCTGAAGAGGATAAAACTGTCATGACTAAAATCATGAAGTTTTTCAAATAAGACTCTTACTTATTTGGTACCCAAGCAACATCCTTAATATTTTCAATCTTATTTAGAAACCTTGCTACAATAAAGAAATAGTCAGATAAGCGATTTAGATATTCTAAATCGATTCTTTCAACATCACCTAAGTCCACGGCCTGTCTTTCTACTTCACGAGTTTTAGTACGACAGATATGAATATGAGAAGCGGCAACTCCTCCCCCAGGTAGAATAAAGTACTTCAACGGATCAACGATAGTATCGAAGTAGTCGATTTCTTCTTCTAAGTGGATCAACTCATCTTCTTTTAGCTTAGGTAAATTGTAATTTTCACGGTCCTCTTTTAGACTCGCAAAATTAGACCCAAGGACAAAGATATTGTCCTGGATCCTTTTAAATGTATTTTTTAATCGTACTTCTTGAATATAACAAAGAGATAAACCGATATAGCTATTTAGCTCATCCAAGTTTCCATAAAGGTTTATTCTAGCACTTGCTTTAGAAACACGTTGTCCACCAACTAGACTAGTCTCACCCTTATCACCTGTACGAGTATATAGCTTAGATTTCTTCATTACATATTCCTTCTATATTTCCCACCAATCTCATATAGAAGATTTGTGATTTCACCTAATGAACAATAATTTACAGTCTCGATTAATTCTTCGAAAATATTTCCTCCAGAAAGTGCAACTTCTCTTAGGCGATTAAGCGCGTCTTCTGATTTATTCTTATTTCTTTCTTTGAAGTCATTGAGTCTAGCAATTTGTCCTTTCTTTTCTTCATCACTACAGCGAGATAATTCAATTTCTTGATTTAGTTGCTCGTCAATATTATCGGCGATGTAAGTATTCACACCAATAATTGGTAGCTCACCTGAGTCTTTAAGAGTTTCATAATGAAGTGACTCTTCTTGAATCTTAGATCTCTGATACATACTTTCCATTGCACCAAGAACTCCACCTTTGTCTGAGATTCTCTCAAATTCAGAAAGAATAGCTTCTTCAACAAGACCAGCTAACTCTTCAATTACGTAAGCTCCCTGCATTGGATTATCTGACTTATTAAGACCGAATTCACGGTTGATAATCATTTGAATTGCCATTGCACGACGAACAGACTCTTCAGTTGGAGTCGTAATCGCTTCATCATATGCATTTGTATGAAGAGAGTTACAATTATCTGAAAGTGCAAGATAAGCTTGTAGAGTTGTTCTAATATCGTTGAAATCAATTTCTTGAGCATGAAGTGAGCGACCAGATGTTTGAATATGATACTTAAACTTCTGGGCCTTATCGTTTGCACCATATTTATTACGCATAGTAATTGCCCAAATCTTTCTTGCAACTCGACCGATTACTGAATATTCAGGATCTAATCCATTAGAGAAGAAGAACGATAAGTTTTGAGAGAACTCATCTATATTCAATCCACGAGCTAAGTAGTACTCAACAAATGTGAATCCGTTTGCCAGTGTGAAAGCGACCTGTGTGATTGGATTCGCGCCTGCTTCAGCAATGTGATAACCAGAAATTGAAACAGTATAATAATTTTTAATTTTTTGCTGACAGAAGTATTCTTGAACATCCCCCATCATTTTTAATGCAAATTCTAGAGAGAAGATACAAGTATTTTGGGCCTGATCTTCTTTTAAAATATCTGCTTGTACTGTTCCACGAATTTGTTGAAGGATCGCCAAACGCTTATCTTTATCATAATAATCATCGCCCTTAAGTTTTTGTCTTAGGGCCGTATTAAGATAGAATGCCAGCATAATTGGTGCCGGTCCATTGATTGTCATTGAAACGGAAGTGTATGGATCTGAAAGATCAAAACCATCAAATAATAATTCCATATCCTCAACTGTTGCAATTGAAACACCTGCTTCACCAATTTTACCAAAAATATCTGGACGTAAATCAGGATCTTCTCCGTAAAGAGTTACAGAATCAAAAGCTGTTGAAAGACGCTTTGCCTTGTCATCTTTTGATAAGTAGTGAAAACGCTTATTCGTTCTCGCTGGCCCACCTTCTCCTGCAAACATTCTCTTTGGATCTTCATCAGTACGCTTAAATGGGAATATCCCTGCACCGTATGGAAAGAAGCCTGGAAGATTTACATTTCTAATGAACTTATACTGATCAACTTTTGAAGAGAAACTTGGTGTTCCAACTTTTTGGATATCAACACCTGAAAGGGATTGATATTTTGTCGCTACGTTGAACTCACGATCACGAACCTTGTAAGTAAATGTTCCACTTTCATATTGCTTAAGAACGGATTGAAATTGTTCTAATTCTTTTTCAACTTCTTCACCAAGTTCTTCTTTTAACTGAGTAAGCTTTTCATCGATTTCTTTACTAGGAACAATTTTACTTGTGATCTCTAGGGCCTCAACATCACGTAGCTTTTCCATTCTCTCAAATGTTTCTGAATTATAGTCACGACTTGTTTTTGCAATTTCTCTTAAATATAGAGCTCGCTCTGGTGGAATAATTCTTGTCTTATCGGTTCGTGCACGATTGGCCTCAATTCCTTCCAGAGGCGCTTGATCGAAATCAAAAGTCTGTGCAATTGCTTGAAATAATGCATTTACTCCAACGTCATTAAACTTAGATGCCATCGTTCCAAAGATTGGTAACTCTTCATCAGTTGGAGAACCTGGATGCCCAGCAAAGAGATTATGATTGCGACGATATTGTTTTCTAATATCTCTCATTGAATCTTCTGAGCGAGGTTTTTCAAATTTATTTAAAACAACAAAGTCAGCTTGTTCAAGCATTTCGATTTTTTCCAACTGTGTTGCGGCACCGTACTCAGGTGTCATTACATACATACACTTATCAGAAATCTTTGTGATCTCATCAGAAGCCTGACCAATACCTGAAGTTTCAACAATAATTAAATCAAAGTCTTGTTCCTTTAAAAAATTAACAGTCTTTTTGATTTGTGGTGATAGTTCTGTTCCTGAGTCACGAGTTGCAAGAGATCTAATATAAAAGTTTTCAAAGTTTGCAGATCCTAATCTAATACGATCTCCAAGTAGTGCCCCCTGTGTCTTTTTCTTTGTTGGATCAACTGAAATAAGAGCGACTTTCTTCTCTGGATAGAAGCGGTGAAATCTTAAAAGAGTTTCATCAATTAATGATGACTTACCGGCTCCACCTGTCCCCGTAATACCTAGAACTGGAATATTCTTTTCCGATGATGGAATCTCAATTTCTGTCCCATCCTCAATTGCAGTAATAACCTTTGCAAGACTTGTCTTTGGCAGCTCTTTTTGCTTAGCATTTAAGTCAAAACCTTCCAGTGTCGAATGAGTTGCTCGCTCAATCATGTCATCAATGATGCCCTCAAGACCAAGCTTCATACCATCTTCTGGAGAATAGATTCTTGTAATTCCCATTTCATGCAGGGCCTTAATCTCTTTTGGTGTGATAACTCCACCACCTCCGCCAAAAATACGCACATTTGAGGCGCCAGCTTCATCTAAGAGCTCTCTAACGTAGGCAAAGTACTCATTATGCCCACCCTGGTAAGAACTCAGTGCAACTGCATGAGCATCTTCATGTAATACAGCATCCACAACCTCTTGCGCCGAGCGGTTATGACCTAAATGAATTACCTCAACGCCTTTTGACTGAAGTAATCTTCTCATAATATTTATTGATACATCGTGACCATCAAATAAGCTGGCCGCTGTGACAAATCTTAGTTTTCTCACGGTAAACCCCTGAAATTATGTAAAGTAAAAATTATTATTTACTTAATCTTTTTACGTTCCAATATTGCTAAAGGACTATACCTAATGTATTTTAATCAGGCAAAAATCCCTTTAATGATGCGTTGATATACGTTAAAATACTGTCTGTATTAAAGTATTAGGAATTGCTAATGAGCGAAGATGTTAAATTTTTAGTTGAGAACCCTTACCACTCAGCACGTTTTAAACCTGCGAGAAAAGGTAAAAAAGGTCCAAAACTACTTGCTGTTGTACACCAATCAGGTTGTACAGGTTGCGAAATCTGTATTCAAGGATGTCCAGTAGATTCAATTGAACTAGTTCCTGGGCCAAATCCAAATAACCCACAATTTAATCAAACAGTTGAAATCGATCTAGCACGTTGTATCGGTTGTCAAAACTGTTCTCAAGATTGCCCTTGGGAAACGATTACAATGTATGAACATAATGATGCATTTGCTATCTGGGGAAAAGAGACTTTAAAGTCAGAACTTTATATCTCAGAAGAAAGCTTAGATCAGCTTCATAATGAATACGGGATTAAAAAAGATTTACCAAGTGAAGAATCAAATAACGAAGAAGAGAGTGCTTAAGTATTAGCACTCTTCTTCTTTCCTTTATACTCAGTTAAGAAATAATCAATTATATAAATACCTGCTGCCACAGAAATAGATGCGTCTGCAACATTGAAAGCTGCAAAATGCCATCCACCATAATAGAAATCAAACATATCAACAACGTAATCTAGTGATATACGATCAATTAGATTTCCCACGGCCCCAGCAAAGATCATTGAATAGGCAAGACATAGAAGATAGCTCTTCTTGCGTGCATCCCAAATAAGATAGACAAACCAAAAGCAAGCAATAACTGGAAGAATCTTAAAGAGAACCATTCTAACAACGTCCGGAAAGCTTCCTCCCATTCCGAATGCAACCCCTGGATTTCTAACATATGTTAAATTAAAAAAGCCTGGAATTACCTCAAGAGTTTCACCTAGTTTAAAACTTGATTGTATTGCGCCTTTTGAAAATTGATCTAAAAATAAAATCCCTACAATAAGTAAGGTCATTTGCCATATTCGATTCATTCGTAATATTCCTTAGGATTAATTTCGTATTTCTCAATTTTACGAAGTAACGTCTTCTTTGGAATATTCGCTTTTAGAGCAGTTTGATTAATCTTACCCTTATTGATCTTTAAGGCCTGAACAATAAACTCTTTCTCAAAGATATCTTTTGCCTGTGAAAAATTAAGCCTTAACTCACCATCTTCTTCTGTCGTCGCAAAAACAAATTGATAGCCTTGCGCACTTGCAATTAGCTTCTCATCTTGACCTGCGTCTGTAAGAACAGAGTCTTTAATCTCTTCATAATCGATAATTGTTTGTTCATCAGCATCATTAGATGATTCAACAGTTGCTGATTTACGAATCTTATCTGGTAGTGAAGAAGATTTGATTATGTCTCCGCTTTCAATAATAAAAGCATGCTCAATAACGTTTCTTAGTTCTCGAATATTTCCAGGCCAATCATGACTCTTCATAATGGCCATCGCATCATCATCAAGTCCCGAAATACTGAGATGGTGAACATTATTAAAATATTTAACGTAGTAATCCACAAGATGTGGAATATCTGAATTTCTTTCTCTTAATGGAGGTAGATAAACAGGAAGAACATTTAAACGATAAAATAAATCTTCTCTAAAAGTTCCGTCTTCAATCATTTTCTCAAAAGGCTTATGTGAAGCAGCAATGATTCTTACGTCACATTTAATTTCTCTATTTGATCCAACAGGAGTGAACGAGCCTTCTTGAAGAACACGAAGTAGCTTGACTTGCATTGTAGGTGAAACATCACCAATCTCATCTAAGAAAAGTGTTCCACCGTCAGCAAATTGAAATTTACCAATCTTTCTTTCATTGGCACCAGTAAATGCACCTTTCTCGTGCCCAAATAATTCAGACTCAATTAAGTTCTCTGGTATCGCTGCAAGATTTATCGTTACAAACTTCTCATCTTTTCTTGGCCCATTATAGTGAATGGCACGAGCAACAAGTTCCTTACCAGTACCTGACTCACCTCGAATAAGAACCGGTGTATTGACCTGTGCAAGTTTTCCAATTACGTTGAAAACCTTTTGCATAACATCTGATTCACCAACAAATTTATTCTTAGTATCCCCAAGAGATAAAACTGGAGCAGAGAATCCAACTGTCTCAACTAGTGAGCGTGCTTTTAATGCTCGCTTAATTAAAGAAACTAAATTCTCAGAGCTAATTGGCTTCTCTAAGTAATTATAAGCACCTTCTTTAACGACCTTTACAGCATCAGTAACATTCGAATATGCCGTTAAAATAATAACAATAACAGATGGGTCATGTTTTTTGATTTCAGTTAGGGCCTCTATCCCATCCATCTCTGGCATGTTAACATCCATAACAACCAGGTCATATTTCGTTTTATAAACTGCACTTAGTGCTTCTTTTCCATTGTCTGCAACATCGACAGCGAAGTGATGAAATTCAAGAGCTTCCCTTACAGAACTCTGTAAAACCTTATCATCATCAACGACTAAAACCTTATGCATACGCACTCCAATTATTTATTTAAAAATTTAATTAAAAAGCTTGTTCCTTCACCAATTTGAGAGGTTACAGATATCTCTCCACCATGAAGTTCTACAAAGTATTTTACCAGATAAAGACCTAGACCGCTTCCCTTAATCGTATGAGAAGCATCGTTTTTAACCCGATAAAACTTCTCAAATATATTGTCGACGTCATTTTGTCCCATACCAACGCCATTATCCGATATTTCAATATAAACCCAAGTATCATCATCCCAAGTTTTAATATCAATAACTTTGCCTATACCGGCATATTTAATTGAGTTTTCAACAATATTTGAAATTATTCTATTAACTAAGCTCGTGTCAATTTCGATAGGAAATAATGGGCCTAATTCAGTATTGATTTTCATCTCTTTTGATCGTGCTAAATAACTTAAGCTATTTACACAATCATCAATTACTTTATTAACATCCTTACTTTGTAGATTAAGAGAAATATTTCGTGATTCAACTTTAGTTAAATCTAAGATTGAAGTTATAAAATTATTTAATTCTTTAGTTGAATCAATTATTGTTTTTAACCCTTCATGAACATACGTTTCACCACCACGATTTTTCTGCAACATATTGTCTGCAACACCTGCAATCTTGGCCACAGGGGTTTTTAAATCGTGTGACATTAATGAGATAAAGTTTTGTTTCAAATCTTCAACTCTTTTTAATAATTTAGTCTCTTCCTGAATTTTATAACGACGTTGATATTCACCAATGGCCCTAAAGGGAACCCAAATATAATAAACAACAAACACAGTAAGTAAGATATGGGTTATATATAGCCAAAGTCCAAAAGCAATGAATATCAAATAAGAAATCAGAACCGTACTAAAGATAATAGCTACTGTAGTTACAAGTCCTTTTACTGGCTGGATACGTGAGATAACAATTGAAAGAATGATACCAATTAGCATCGAAATTAATTTTGTTACCCACATCGGTATTGCATAGACTAACTTATTTTCTATAAGTGACTTAGTCATATTGGCATGTATTTCTAATTTTGGTGATCGCCTCTGGTCTTTATCAAATGGAGTTTTAGCGTAATGACCAAGATTTGATATATAGGCGGGACCAATTAATACTATTTTTCCATTAAAATAGCCTGGCGGAATATTCCCAACAACGACCCTATGAACCGGTAGTTTTTCGACATGCTTAAGTTTGCGTAAGGGGTAACGAAACAAGCTAAAGCTAGCGTCAGCTTCGGGCATATAATATGCACTTTTTAGATTATTAAGAATTAGTGGCTCTTTACCATGAAGAATTCTCCACTCATTTGCCGTCCAAAAGCTTAATGTCTCTTCTCCTGATATATTGAGAACCATTCTTCTTACAACATCATCTTTAGCAAATAGCTTACTATCAATATTAACAATTGCTGGAGAATAACCAAGATCTCGTAATTGTTGAGGAGGCAGTCTTTCCCCCCATGCGTCTAATTCAGTTCCATAACGATATAGGCCACCTTGTTTGACATAAGCTTTAATTTCATCGTGAAGTAATTCTAAAGAGTTTGCTTCTCTCTCATTTAAAGGAGCTGAAAGATCTCCAAAGAAATTAATAATAGCAGGCTTATCTTTTAAAACCTTACGGAATAATTTTAAGTAAGTTGTATAAGTATAGGGATAGCTCTCACCTAAAAACTCATCACTTTCTTCATCAATTTTTATAAGAACAATTCTGTCATCTTTATTTAGACTAAAGTCTGTTTTTAGACGTAAGTCATAGAAGATTGCTTCAATCGTTGGAAATTTATATTGGAAAAGAACCAAAAGAAAAACAATCGTAAAAAGCGCTGGATAATACTTTGTATAATCCAAATCTTTAAAGAACTTAAAAACTTTCTTCATAATAGCTCACTTTGATAGAACCTTTGGTCCATCTCGTGTTCCTTATGATAATGGAGTGACCACATTGTTGTAGAAGAAATATTAAAATGTACTTTGTTAATTCTTGAATTCTCAAGATAAATCACTTTTTGTGCAATACCTCTTATATCGATTTGACTGTTCTCATTATTGCTAAAAAACTGCTTCTTATAGCTATTAGAAATATAGTTAAAGAGTCTTCTCGGTACGACAAAGATATAACGAAAGACGGCTTCTGCTCTTAAGAGATTAAATAGCCAATTAAAAATATTTCGCCAAAATAATAGTACTGCTAATAAATGCCCCAGAATCTTTGAGTTGAAAGTATCAGCAAATCCCATCTCTGCTTCAAGATAGCGATCCATTTCTACATCTGTTAAGCGCTCAAGTAAGCTTGAGTTTAATATGAGAAAATGGCTTCCAAGAAGTGTTCCCTGCAAGAAGAATGGAGCATCCTTACCTTGATAAATCTGTGGTGTTGGCCGACTTCTATAAAATAAGAAGCTTGAAACCTTCTTATACAATCGAGGTCTTTCTTCCCTAGAAACTTTCTGTAAGTTAAATCGAGAAATAACGATTGAAGGAATTATGTAAGTAAATGAAATCACATACATTAAGACAGCGATAGCAAGATTATTTAGTATATGTAGATTAGGTCCAAATACAACCAAGAACCCAGTTATAAAAAATATCTGAATGAAGATAATAAAAAAGCTTAAAAGATATGAAATAAATACACTAAACAAAATTTTGTCCCTATTTTTTTTACAAGATCATCTCTAATTATAGACCCAAATCCAAATTCCGGCTATAAGTCATCTAAATTACAAATTGATAATAGTCACTGTAAGCGCTATGCGCAAGCAAGCATTTCGCAGCGCACCTATTGTCGAATCCGTAATTGTGATACACAAGGCATTAACGTTTAAATTATAGAATTAAAGGGGTGT
The DNA here is from genome assembly GCF_048381875.1 of Halobacteriovorax sp. Classification (NCBI taxonomy): domain Bacteria; kingdom Pseudomonadati; phylum Bdellovibrionota; class Bacteriovoracia; order Bacteriovoracales; family Halobacteriovoraceae; genus Halobacteriovorax; species Halobacteriovorax sp. Next base: position 48,561 of record NZ_JBLXBP010000006.1, read on the forward strand.
TTTTGATGCAAGGTAAGCTACTATTCGGTACAGCAGGTGTTCCAAATTCAACAGCTAAAAAGAACAATCCAGTAGAAGGCGTAAGACGAATTCACGAACTAGGTCTTGACTGTATGCAACTAGAGTTTGCACACGGTGTTAGAATGAAAGAAGAAGTTTCATCAAACCTAAGAAAAGTTTCTTATGAATTAGGTGTTCCTTTGACATCACACGGCCCTTACTACATCAACTTAAACGCAAGAGAACAAGATAAAATTGACTCTTCTGTTGAAAGAATCATTCAAACAGCAAAGATCTCAGATCTATGTGGTGCTGAATCTATGACTTTCCACGCTGCTTTCTATATGAAAGATTCACCATACGATGTTTTCGATCTTGTAGAAAAGAGTATGAATGTAATCGAAGAAAGACTAAGTCGCCTTGATATTGAAATTGAACTAAGACCTGAACTAACTGGTAAAACATCTCAATTTGGTTCTCTTGAAGAGCTTATTAACCTTACTAAAAACGTTGATTCATGTCGTCCTTGTATGGATTTCTCACACCTTTTCGCACGTACTAATCAGTATAATAGCGAAGAAGAATTCGACATGGTTATTGGTAAGTTAAAAGAAGAATTAAGTGAAGAAGCTATCCAAAATATGCATATTCATATTTCAGGAATCAGCACAAACTCTAAGGGTGACCTTAAGCATCTAAACCTTGAGCAATCAGACTTTAATTGGAAGGCCCTACTTAAGTCTCTTAAAAAGAATGGTTGTGGTGGATATATGATTTGTAATTCACCAAACTTAGAAGAAGACGCATTGATGCTAAAAAATTATTATATGACTTTATAAAAATAAAAAAGCGGCTTTTAAGCCGCTTTTTTTATGTCTGCATATTCCTTAAATCTCAAATATAAATCATCACCAAAAACATAGAAATAAATATCTTCAGTAGTATTGAAGAATTCTTTTAAGGCACTATCAAGATCAACATCATAAGATTTTAAATCTAAATAGCTGCCTTTAATTAAATCCTGTATTAATGCAAAGCTTTTTGGAAAATCGAGAGTCTTAGTGTCCCATTCAACTCGATATGAACTTGTGTCTGAAATATATTTTAATTTAATCCCTTCAGACTCATCAGGTTCCAAAATATCAAATGTTTCATAAACAAGACTTTCTAATGTAAATTCAAGTATTTTCTTATTCTTCACATTAAACTATTCGGTAACTTTTAAATTATATTAACGAATATCTTCTTCTTTAAACTCGTAGAATGACTTTACATCACTAATATTTGAAATGAACCACTTTTCATCTCTTTTAACGATTAAAGCGATCTTTTTGACAGAAATGGAAACATCTCTCTTTGACTCTTCTGTAGTTGCATCCGCTTCATATGAGAGAGTATAAGTTATTGAACATTCATCACCACTACAGTTTTTATAGACAATTTTAAAGCGGCTATCTGAAAATTCATTTGATTCGTTTAATTTATTAGGGTCTTCGCCAAGTGCTTGAGTGTACTCCTCAAGTAAATCACCAGTAAGGTAATCTTCAAGGTCATCAACACTGATCTTATCGTTTAAGCGCTTTTCAATGAATGATTTTAACACTCCTTCCGGACTATTATTTGACTGACAGCCTATTAGCAATAGGCAAAAAATAAGAACTTTAAACATAACTTCTTCCTTGAATTTTAATAAGAGACAATTCCTCTTCTCTTTAAAATATTAAATAATGTATTCCAATTATACTTTCCACTTGAGCTTGAATTTATTAACTTCAGGCCATAGCCATTTTCATAAACTAACTCAACATTAAATGTATCACTAAATTTTGCGCCTTCATAATCCAATTCAAAGTCTAGCTTTTCACCTTTTGATATTTTTTCATCTGTAAAAATAACAATACCTTTATCATCGCAATTAGAAACTTTGACAGGAATCTTTGAGCCTGATGATAAGAAGATGCTCCCCTCTAAAATACAGAATTTATCAAAATTAAAATTCTCTTTATTAAAGTTAGGTTTAAAAATAGCCTGGCCTAGCTCCTCTTTTAAAAGAAGGATCATATTATATGCAACTAACAAGAAAACTACTGAAAAGAGTAAGATGATTTTGTCATACTCAACCAAGAAAAGAGAGAAGACTTTGTAAAAAATATTTAATACGAAAACGGCCATCACAACGACAGTAAGTTCTCCCATATACATAATTTTAAAAAGTAAAAATAACGCGAGGGCCGTTGTAAGTTTATAACTTCCAAGAATCCCGACAAAGCGTTCAAAGTTTAATGCAGAGACATCGGCATCTAAAGAGAAGCATGTATGCAGAAAAAACAGCGAAAATATCACAAATAAAATATTAAGCAATTTAAATATTAATGTGTCAGTATTGTGCACTTTTCCCCTTCAATTTTAATTTTTTGATATAATCAATATATGGATTATTATCTCGAAATTTCTTCACGTTGTATAGAGTGTGATAACTGCAGGCTGATTTGTCCAGAAAAGGCTATTTTTATGGACAAAGGCAAATATACGATAGAACCATGGGCATGTACTTTATGTAATGCATGCACGCTTGTTTGCCCTGTCGATTGTATTAAAGAAGTGTCTCAAAAGGAGTAAGAAGCTCCATTATATTTAATTAACTTATTCTCGAAATCAAAAGTAACCCCACACCAAGTCATCTTTTTTTGTGATTTAAAATCTGAAGTATCTAACTCAGGAATACCTTTTAAAAAATTAACTATCACATCAGGTATTTCATCAAGCTTACTAATGACGCTTAAGTATTTATCTAAAGTTCCAAGATCTAAAAAGACAGGATTATCTGGTAAGCTCATCAATACATTTGACGACTTATAATCACAAACTGTTTTAAAAAATCCAGAAGCACCAGGTGTATAATTAATCTTTCCAAGATTGATTAGTCCGACACCAGAATAAGTGAAATAATCACCACTTCCTTCATGTGGAATAATATCAGTTAAGTGCCCATCTTTTAAAACAGTTTCATTATAGCTAGAATTACCATCCACATTTATAGCATACAAATGTGCAACAGCATCACTACGTTCTAAATTGTCATAATCCGATTTTATATTTTCAAAATCAAAGAAGTAAAACTGATCAGAGTTAATAATTAATATAATTTCGTTATCAACAACTTTTTTCAAATTATGTATACACCCACCACTACCTAGAATTTCAGGCTCATACAACAGAGTTACATTTTTGTCCTTTGCCCAATCAAGCATTTCTTCATGGCAATGATGAGAATTTATATAAATATTCTCGCAGCCTAAATTTCTTGCATAGGCAACTTGTAAATCAAGCATCTTCAAATTTAGAAATGGCCACAAGGGTTTTGGTATAACCTTTCCAAGCTCTCCCATTCGCGTACCAAAACCTGCACTTGCGATAAAACATGTCTTAATCATCTTTACCTCTTTCAAGAATCGTTGCAAAACGCAAGAAAGAGTCTTCATCTCTTAACTTTAAAACATCGATTAACTTCTTTAGATTAGGTTTGATAAATGGAAGATATCCATTTTTATTCTTATCAATACTAAGATAAGCAAAGCTACCCAGTGCTTTAAAAGTACGCTGTATCTGAACTATCTGATAATCTTTTAAATATTTTGAATTAAATTCACTATCAAAAGAATTTAATAAAATTGACCTTTCTTCTTTTGAAAATTGTATATAGCAGTCATCTACCAGTGAAACTAAATCATACATAGCTGGCCCCACTCGCATATCTTGATAATCGATATGATAGAGCTCATCAGCTTTCACATATAGATTGTTAGAATGATAATCACGATGACATACTACTTTTTTATTTTCTTCATAGTAATTAATCAATAACTCTCTAACACTTGCAACGACAATTTTTTCGTCTTCATTTAGGTTTAGTTTCAAATGTTTTTCTAAAAAGAATTGAAGGGCCAAATCGAATTCAAACCCAATTTTCTCTCTATCGAAATATCGACTTTGACAAGTTTCTAAAGGGAGTCTTTGGTAAGATTTGATATCATTTACTGCTTGTATATGTTTCGTAAGTCCATTTTTAAGATAATAATCTTTCAAAGAAATATCACCAACATCCTCAAGAATAAGAAGAGAGATCTCTGGTAAATAAAGATAGATTTTTGGAGTGTTAATATCTTTTTCAATGAGTGTCGTGATCAAATTAAAATCACGACTCTGCTGTCCATTTGGCTCTTCTGTACAGACAATTAAACTTTCGCTCTCGTTTTTTAATCGGTAATACTCTCTACTTGAAGCATCGCCAGAAAGTTTTATAAGGTTCCAACTCTCTTGAGAATATCCCTGCTGGTCTAAAATAGATTTAACTTCATTTATTTCCATATCATATACTTTCTTTGAACTTATAAAATTGTTTTGATGAATTCTTTTCAAAAATAAGATTCTCATCTTTTGTGCTTTGAACCATATAATTTTTAAGCAGGAATTCTTCTTTTGATAAGTCTCGAGAATAAACCTCTTGAGTTGAGAAACTAAGCGATTGCCTATTCAGTGTTTGTAGCCATAATAATCTTGCTTCTGGGTCATAACCAGATTTTTTTAGAACATCATAAACAAGATTATTTAAGTCTCGTTTTGCATTTAAGTCTAGACGATTAAGTCTAATCATATCTTTTACCGTATATGAATTAAGCGGTATGATTTTATTCTTTTCATATATACCAATTTTACTTCTTAATAATTCACCGATTAATACTGAAACAAAAATACTTTCGGAATTCATAAATCGACGCAGAACTCCGCGAGACATAAAGACGTTATTTCTAGGAAGTGAGAAGTAAAAATTTCTATTATCTTCAACAATATAAAAATTAATTCCAAAATCATCTTTCACAAAGAGACTTTGATTATTTAAATATAGCTCACGAGCTATCTTTTGTAGGTATCTATTTGATCTTCTTGAGGGCCTCTTAACTTTGTTGTTTTTGATAAACAATTCAGCTACACCTTCGAGATGAACAAGGTAATCCTTAGAAGTAAAATCAACTTCGTAATTATATGGATATCCCTTATCGTCCTTATATAAGTAGGTACAAGAAGTTAAAAATAATATTGATATAAAAATATAAAGTTTCATTTGTTCTCAAATAAAAAGAGCTCTCATTATGAGAGCTCTTATATCATTTGATTTATTATACACGATTTACATTGGGCTGGAAGCAACATCTCTTTCTTCAGGGATGTAATATAAAGTAAATCCAGCAAAAATTAAGTTTGGATCTTTAATCATTTCTCTGTTGTTATCCCAAATTGATCTCCACTTTGCTGGTGTACCGTACTTGTCTTTTGAAATTACACCTAGAGTCTCACCCTTACGAATAAGGTGAGGAAGACCCACTGGATTCCAGTTGAATTGACCACTTTCATACTTAATGATGTCACCTGGTTGAAGTCCATCAGCAAGTGCTTCTTGATTCATTGCTTGAACATCACGCCACTTGCTATAGTCTCCATATAATTTAAAAGCAATCCACATAAGTGTTTCACCTTTTTGTACTTCATATGTATCAGTTTTAGAAACAACAACTTCTTTTTCGAGTTGAACGTTTTCCTGAAGCAATACTTCATCAACTGGTTCTTCATTTGTTGCAACTGCTTCCATTGTAGGCTCTGCAGTTGGATCAGCGACTTCTTCTAGATCAGCAAATTCTTCATTTGCATCAACGACAAAGTCTGAATCATCAATTGAAATTTCTTCAGCAGCTTGAGTTTCTGCTACTTCTTCACCTTTCTTCTCGTTGTTAGAACAAGATGTGAAAGTTAATGTTGAAACTAGGAATAGTAAAAATATTTTTTTCATGGTCTAAAACCCCTTTTTTAGTAACAATCTATATAGTTACCCATCGGTTCCTTTTTAATTATAATTAAATATTAACCGCCTAGACTAATTTCTTCATGCAATGTACAATTTTTCCGTATGAATGTTTTTAAACTATTTACTATAGTATTCTTCTCAATCTTTTCATTTGCGCAATCACCTATCAGTGATTTCTCAAATAGTTCCAATTACGATTTGGCCAAAGAAAAGATTATAAGTATATCTGGAACAAAACGAATTCTTCTCATTAGTAATGGTCAAGATAGTTTTGCCAAAGGTGATTACATTACTATTTTAGTCAACAAAGAACCTGTAGTACGAGGTATTGTTCCAAAACAAAAGAATAATGTAGCAGCAATTAAAATCACTAAGATTTATAATGAAGAGATTTATTCAAATATTTTCGTGAACCAAGATGTAGAAGTACTTCGAGGTGATGATTCTGCATATGGTAAAGCAGATACAGCAGAAGAAAGTGAATTTAGAATTACTGATAGCGAATCACTATATGACGATACGACTTTATTAGATGAGGACATTTATAGTGAAGAAGCACAAGAAGGCGGAATAATTAAAAATGATAATCTTGTCTCTGTTGGTATTGGGCTAGTAGATGGCTTTAATACCGCTGGTAAAGAAGATACAAATACTCAGTATAATGCATCTTGGGCGTTTCAATTAGATAAGAATATCTGGCTAGAAGGAAGTGTTGGGCGTCACTTAATCAGAGGTTTTCCAAATGAAGAGATCGACACTGCTGTAAACCAATATATATTCCGTGCAAAATATTCATTTGAAGGACCACTTTATACAGTATTTATGCCATATGCAGGATATAAGTTTGCAACTGCAGATAGTCCTGGTGCAGGTGATGTATCGGCGGTTGGAGCTGATGCAGCCGCACGAGAAAAAGATCTTGTTGCAAGTGTTGAAAAAAGTGAGCCAGTTTTTGGAATTACGGCATTAAAAAGATTAGTCCCTGGTTGGTTCTTTAGAGCTGATATTGGTACCGATCTCATGGGAGTCAGTCTTGCTCTTGAATTCTAAACTTTTTTTAATATTAATTTTACTTAGTTCATGTGGAGTAAAAGCTCCACCTAAACCAAAGAACCAAAACTTCCCTTCATTTATTGAAGAGAATAAAAAAGTTCTTAGGCCATCAAAAACCACAAAACAAGAAACTAAAAAGAAAGAAGATAATAATTAATGAGAATCATTCTTAGCCTTGGGACTAATCTTGGTGACCGAATCGAATCAATCAAAAGCGCATCTAAGTTATTAGAAGACGCATTTAACTGTGAAGCCAAAATGAGTCACTTTTATGAGTCACCTCCCTATGGGCCACAGGATCAACCTTCCTTTCTTAATATTGCCCTAGAAATAAACACTTGTTTAAATCTTTCCCCAACTTCAATCTTGAAAATATGTAAGGAGATCGAAGAGAAGTTAGGTCGAAAACACCGCTATCACTGGGGTCCTCGTGAAATTGATATTGACATAATTTTTATCGACTTCTTAGAAGTAAAAGAAGAAAGGCTCACCATACCGCACAAAGACTTTCGAAACCGAAGTTTTGTTCTAGAACCATTAAAAGACTTACCTTCATTTTCTGAGTATAAAGAGCATTACAAAATTAAAACATTGAAGAACAAGAATACAAAATTGATCCTATAAACTTTTCTCGTTGCGACACTTGGTGCCAAGTCCTTATTACCTATTTACTAAATACTGAAAAGGTATCTATAATAAGGTACTTAAAACTTTGAACAATTGGTTCCAATATGATCAACTTTGAATTAACTTCCGAGCAGAAAGAAATTCGTGAACTTGCAATGAAATTTGCAAGGAATGAAATGATGCCAAAAGCTGGCGAATTTGATGAGAAGGCCCAAATGCCAATGGATATCTTAAAACAGGCATGGGAGCTTGGTCTCGTTAATACTTGCATACCTGCAGAATATGGTGGTGCCGGATTTACGACAATTGATTCAATGATTATCACAGAGGCCCTAGCTTACGGTTGTCTCGGAATGAATACTTCGATTATGGCCAATGACTTAGCACTTCTTCCTATTGTTATTGGTGGAAGTGATGAGCAAAAGAAAAAGTTTTTAACTCCGTTTACAGAAGATTATAAAATTGCAGCTTTTTGCTTAACAGAACCTGGTTATGGTTCTGATGCGGCTGGTATAAAGACAACAATAAAAGAAGATGGTGATCACTACCTATTAAACGGTAACAAGATGTGGATAACAAACGCAGGTTATGCAGACCTCTTCGTTGTTTATGCCACGATTGATCCTGCAAAAAAACACAAGGGAATTACGGCCCTTGTTATCGATGCCAAAGCAGAAGGTATCGAGCTAGGTGAAAAAGAAAATAAAATGGGGCATCGTTGCTCAGACACTAGAGCCGTTACATTTTCAAATGTAAAAGTTCCAAAAGAAAATATTTTAGGTGGTGTTGGTGAAGGTTGGAAAATTGCCATGGCCACACTAAATCATTCACGTCCAATGGTAGCAAGCTCCGCAGTAGGTGGTGCTCAGTGCGCAATGGATCATGCCGTAAAATATGCAAGTGAAAGAAATCAATTTGGAGTGCCCCTATCGAGGCACCAAGCTATACAGATGATAATTGCCGATATGGGAATCGAAATCGAAGCAGCGCGACTACTCGTTCAGAAAGCCGCGTGGCATATTGATAACGGAACACCTAATCCAGAACTTTCATCATATTCAAAAGCCAAAGCAGCTGATATGTTCATGAAAGTTGCAACTGACGCTGTCCAAGTATATGGTGGATATGGTTACAGTAAAGAATACCCAGTAGAAAAGTTGATGAGAGATGCCAAGCTCATTCAAATATATGAAGGCACTTCACAAATACAAAGATTAGTAATTGCTAAGGAAATTTTTACAAGGAGCTAAAATTGAACATTTTTGTATGTATTAAACAAGTTCCAGACACGGAAACTAAAGTTACTCCAAACGGAGACGGATCTTATATCGAAACTAATTCGATTAAGTGGATCATGAACCCATACGATGAGTTTGCTGTTGAGCAAGCACTTCTAACAAAAGCAGCAAACAGTGGCTCGACTGTAACTGTTGTAAGAGTTGGTGGTGTTAAAGATACAGAAGCATTAAGAACTGCCCTAGCAATGGGTGCAGATGATGCAATTCTTGTTGAAGCCGATGACAATCTAGATTCTTATATGACTGCAAAAGCACTTAAGGGTGCGATTGAAAAGTCAGGAAAGACTCCAGATGTAATCTTCACAGGAAAACAAGCTATTGATGATGACTGTCTACAAGTTCCTCAACTACTAGCGCAAATGCTAGGCCTACCTTCAGTAACTGTTGTTGATGGTTGCGAAGAAGAAGGTGGTAAATTCACTCTTAAAAGAGAAGTAGAAGGTGGAGCACTTGAAGTTTACGAAGTAAACTCACCTGCTGTTATCGCTGCTAACAAAGGTCTAAACAGTCCTCGTTACGCATCTCTTCCAGGTATTATGAAAGCAAAGAGAAAGCCTCTTGCTCAACACTCACTATCAGATGTAGGTGTATCTGCTGATGATCGTCGTGTTAAGTACTCAGGATTCCAACTTCCACCAGAGAAGCCAGCTGGTAAGAAATTTGATGCGATGGACGAAGGTCAACAAGCATCTGTTGTTGCTGAAGTTGTTAAGCTTTTAAGAGAAGAAGCGAAAGTTATCTAAGGAGATTATTGAAATGGCAAAGATATTAGTATTTTCTGAAACAAGTGGTGAATCAGTTAAATCTGTTACATTTGAAATTCTAGGTAAACTTACAGGACACGAAGTTGACGTAGCAATCGTTGGCGAAATGGGTCCAAACGCTACAGCTGACCTAGCAAAGTATGGTGCTGCTAATGTACACAACCTAAAAGGTGACAACTTAGATAAGTATTCTCCTGAAGGTTATGCAAACGCACTTAAAGAATTTATTGGTTCAAATTACGATTACGTATTTGCAGGTGCAACTTCACTTGCAAAAGACCTTATGCCAAGACTAGCGGGAATGTTTGATGCAGGTATGGCATCTGAAGTTACAAACTTTGTAATGGAAGGTGATAACTTCGCAGGAACAAGACCACTATTTGCAGGTAAGGTTCTAGCTAAAGTTGAACTTGATGGACCAAAGCCAGGCTTCGTAACAGTAAGACCTAACGCACTTGGTATGCCAGATGCACCAACTGCTGGTGCAGGTACAGCAAATGAAGTTGCAGCAAACGCTGGTGACATCAAAGCTGTTATTAAAGAGATCGTTAAAGGAGCTTCAGAGAAGCTTGACCTTACAGAAGCAAATATTATCGTTTCTGGTGGACGTGCAATGAAGTCTGCTGAAAACTTTAAGATACTAGAAGAGCTTGCTGAAGTTCTTGGTGCAACTGTTGGTGCTTCACGTGCTGCTGTTGACTCAGGATACGCACCTCACGCAATGCAGGTTGGACAAACAGGTAAGACTGTTGCTCCATCACTATATATTGCTTGTGGTATCTCAGGAGCTATTCAGCACTTAGCAGGGATGAGAACATCTAAGGTTATTGTTGCGATCAACACTGATCCAGATGCACCAATCTTTACTAAAGCTGACTACGGTATTGTTGGAGATCTATTCGACATCGTACCTCTTCTAAAAGAAGAATTAAAAAAAGTACTATAGCTAAATAAAAAAGGCCCTCAATTTTGAGGGCCTTTGTTTTTCTTCTCTCTAGTTATATTGGATTAAAATCCGTATCCTTGTCTTTCAAATTCTTGGTTATCTTCACCTTCATAGTATTCTTCTTCGTCATATCTTTCATCTTGATACTCTTCTTCGTATCTTTCTTCTTCGATTTCTTCAGCTTTTGGGGCTTGATAAGCAGCTGATACAATGTTTTGTTGAATAATATTAATGTCTTGTTCTACATTACCTTCTTGAGTTAGTTCCTTTTGAAATCTAGACTCTTCTTTAGCTCTTTCCATTTTTTCGAACTCAATATTAATTTTTTCTAACTCATCATAAGTTACATAATTAATAAGTGCTCCTTGATATGGACCTGTTGCAAATCTTAAACGGTAACCATTTTCACCATTTTTAGAAAAGATACCACTTGATTTTTGACCTTGTAGTTCAACTTCAAAAGAATTTCCATCCTTTAGTTTTAAGTCACCTACAACTTCATTAATCTCTTGTCCGTTCGCATATACAGTAAAGAAAAGTCCCTCTACTCCATTTGGTCCAACTGTTACGCTTCCATCAATATCATGTCCACGAAACATTTTATTATTCATACTTGGTAAGATCGCTCTTTCAATAACGAATTCTCTTCTATCTTGTGTTGTTGCAACAACTTCTTCTTCAACAAGTGCTTCATCAACAATTTCTTGTGATGTTTGCTCAACAACAACTTTTTCTACAATCTTTCTTGCTTCAATTAATTCAAATCCATCTTCAAATGCTCTAAAGATAGAAATATTCTTTTTATTTTCATGAAGAAAAGAAACGTCAAAAGTGTAGTCATCGTTTTCATTTAATCTTACAAGACCTGTTCCGATTAACTCCATATCAACAATTCTTTTATTATTGCTTTTAACTTCATTATAAATTTCTAATCCTTCGTGATCTTCTATTCTAACGACTTCCCACTTTCCATTGATAACTTGTGAGTACTCAGCAACTGGAAGGTATTGAACAGCTACAGAATCACGATCAGAAGAAGCAACGATACGATCAGAATTTTCATCAACTCTCTTTTCAAAAGAAATTTCCTTCTTTTCCATAAAAGAATTACTAGTCACTGACATTCCTTGGTAGATTCCACCAAATACAAGAAATGATCCTGATAGTACTGATGTGATGATAAATTTTTTGTAAATAGCTGATGCTTTCATACAATGCTCCTAATACCTTATGTGTATATAGAAGCAACTAACGTGCCAAAGTGAACAAATACACTAAGACCATAAGTGACTGTAATTACTTGTACTATAAACTAAGAATGGGGGTCTGATTAAAGATTAGACTGTTAAATTTTTAACACTGTAGAAAAAGTAAACACACGTTCGTGTGTTTACTTTATATATGAAAACTATTTAGTCGACTTGAAAAACTTTCTTTTCATAGTCACTATGAGAGGCTCTAAACCTCTTAAGTGCAACAACAATCAACTCATCAAGAGCAATTCCTGTGTTTTCGGCCATATGCTGGAAAGATTCCACAACATCGGCCTCGATATTAACTTTTAATTCTTTTAACTCACCTTGATTATGAACTTGATCCTTCATAAATACTCCTATTTAACGACTTTGAGCGCACCTAGTCTTCTTAAACTTACCAGGGCCTGAGTTACTTCAAAGTCAAATAATTCGCAATTTGTATAAATATCGTTAACTTTGCTGTATTCAGCTATAGTTTTTAATAGTAAAAATTCGTTTGCACCAGTCTTTTTTCCAACTTTTATGAACGCAGGATTGATTAAAATGTGAATATCTGCTGGTGGCCTTAAAGATAAGGACTGACGATGTTCTTGATATGCTTTTTCAGCATTTCTTTTAAACTCACTAAATTTTAGTTTGAATTCAAAGTCACTATCAGAGACCACTTCTGGTTCAGCGACTAAGGTGAAATTTTCAATTCCATCCATATCGAAGATAACAAGAGAATATAGAGCTTTTATCCCTGTTTTCTGAGAAAACTGAGCTGCGACAATTTCACCTTCATTGATATATACAACACCGAGAAACTGGCGATCAGCTTGTTTTAAAATATTGATTCGACCAGTAAAATTAAAAGAGCACTGCTCTTCTATTTTCTGTATGATGGACATTCATTACCTTTTGAAAATTTTAGAGAAAAAACCTTTTTCCTCGTCACCACCATTTTCTAACTCAATGATCTTTTTTGCAATACCGGAATAAGCATTCCATACCGGCCTATTTTCGTATGAATTATTGGCCATATAAGGATTTCCACTATCACATGATTCTCTAAGAGCGATCTCTATTGGAACCTCACCTAAGAATGGATAACCAAGCTCTTTTGCGATAGCTTCTCCACCTTTTTCGCCAAAAATATAATACTTTTTCTCTGGCATATCATCAGGAGCAAAGTAACTCATATTCTCAACAAGTCCTAAAACAGGAACATTAACTTGTTCAAACATGTTAAAACCTTTACGAGAATCTAATAGAGCGACATCCTGAGGTGTTGAAACACCTACGATTCCATCAAGCTTAAGTGTTTGAGCTATCGATAATTGAACATCTCCAGTTCCTGGAGGTAAGTCTAGAACTAGATAATCTAGCTCGCCCCAATCAACATCAAAGAGAAATTGATTTAGAACTCCACCAAGCATTGGACCACGCCAAATAACAGCATCCTTTTCTTCAATAAATAAACCGAAGCTAATAAACTTTAAACCGTGTGCCTCGATAGGGGCAATTTTCTTATCATCAGTAGCTAATGGTTTTGCATTTCTTTCACCAAGTAGCATTGGAACAGAAGGTCCATAGATATCAGCATCAAGTAAGCCTACTTTTTTTCCTGCATTCTTAAGTGCGAGGGCCAAGTTTACCGATACTGTAGATTTACCAACACCACCCTTACCAGATGATACTGCGATTATTCTATTAACACCTGGAATGTCTCTTTTTTGAGGAGCAGCTTTACCGTGACCAACTTGCAGTTGTGCGTTTTGCTGCTGTGGTTTTTTCTCAGCCTGTGATTTAGGTGCTTCTTGAGTTGATACAGTTTTAATGAAAAGGTCATCTTCATTTACTAGATCAGCAAGGCTATTAACAATTGCATCTTCAATATCACGTTTTTGAGGTGCAGTAATCTCATCTCGATTATAGACAAGAGTCACTTTATTTCCATCTACATGAATATCTTTGAATCGATTTTCATCCAGTAGAGACTTCTGTGTATTAGGGTTTTTAACCTCAATTAATTTCGTTTTAATTGCTTCAATATTTATCATAGTAACTCGCTCGGTTTCTTTCTATTTTCATTGTGGATTCTATTAAATATTGAGGACTTATTCAATCAGTAAAGCAAATTTTTGCCCTACAACAAAATCTATAAGATGTTATAATTACAATAGAAACTAATTTTAGATTTGGAGAATTTGTGTCTAAACCATATAAGAGATCAATCATCATTGTAGACTCTAAATTTCAATTGAAATTTAGTATCTTGATATGCATTGTCATTTTAGTTCTAAGTGCATTTTATCCCTTAGTTATTTATCAAGTACTTTCTAATATTTCAGAGAAATTCCCACAATCCGCTGAACATATAAATACTATGAAAAGCGATTTATTGAATTTCCTAATACTTTGCCAGGCGTTTTTTGGAATCCTTGTCTTTATCGTGACTCTATTTTTCACGCACAAGGTAGCTGGCCCTTTATACAAACTTAAAAAATACCTTGCAGGCTTAAGACATACTGGCTTCGAAAGAAGTTTAACATTTAGAGACGGTGACTACTTTACTGATGTAGCAGATGAAGTAAATCTGACAGTCGAGTATTTCCAAACAAGATTTAAAGAAGACACCGTCTACATTGATGAGATTTGTAACTACTTAAAGAACTTACAACAAGTTGTTCCAGAGGATAAGAAAGTTATCCTTAATGAAGTAGTGACCAAACTCAAAGATATGGAAGGTCGTTTTAATGAATTTATCGGGTAAGAGATTATCTACATTTTTAATCGTTGTAAGTATGAGTTACTTCACAACAGCTCAAGCAAAGCAGTCAACAAAAGATCGTGAGATCAAAGCGGCTCGTCATATTGCACAAATTGAGCGCAATTTAAGAAGAAAGAAACTTTCTAATTATTCAATTAATAATGCAAAGAAAGCAATCAAGACTGGTGGGATCTTTAAATCATATGTTGGCCATCTCGATTTTCTATCTAACCTAAAAGAAGACCTCAGAAAGAATAAATACTTCAAGTGTAATATTAAAAGTAAAGGCATCAACAGAGTAGAGGATCAATTTGTTAGCAACATCAGAGACTACTGCTACCACACTGTTAATTATCTTATTGATGATAAATTCTATCCACAAATCGTTAAAGATGAGAGTAACTTTAATAAGGCAATTAAGTATTTAGCTACCACAAGAAACTCTCTTTTTACTCATAAGTTAAACAATATTGATAAGAACTCAAAAGTTTATAAGTATATAAAAAAGCAACTCATTGAGACTACTCTAATCGAAGGCTTAAAGATTGACTCTAATCTTTATTCACATATCGATTTTGATAAGGACATCACATACCTTTTCCAAAGTAATCTTCATCGTATCAAAAAGAATAAGCTCACTATTACTAATGAGTTTATCAAACAATACAATAAGCTTAAAAGAGTTGTGAAAAATAATAAAAATATTCAAACAGACTTAGAAAAGTTTTTAAGATTTGAAGAAAGCAATAATGAATATATTTATAAGAAGTCAGCTTGGAAGCGAGTACGCTATATTGGTAAACTTCTACTAAATAATGGTGACATAAAGAATGCAAATCGTTTTTTTGCACGCTCATATGAAATAAGTTACGACAGTGAAACAAAGAATGAATCCTTATTTCTTCTACTTTGGAATTCGATCAAACAAGAAAATTATAAAGAGAGTATTGTTACTGTCCAAAATTATAATCTAATTGATGAATTCTCAAACCTGTATACTAAAACAAAGTTTTGGATTGCATATAGTTACATGAAAGATGGAAACGAATCACTTTCTAAACATCTTTTCAAGTTAATGATTAAAGGTAATCCATTGAGCTTCTATTCAATTGTTGCTCAAGAATATCTACCAGAGTTTGATAAGAAATATGTTAAATCACTCTACTTTCATAAGAACACTATTAAGCTACCAGAGCTTACTCTAAGTGACTTTACCGAACTAAGACAACGCAATATTAAAGAATCACGAATTTGGAATGAGCTAAAGTACTACGGTAAAGTTGATAAGCTCATTTATGAATTCATTAGGCTTGACCCTAAGAAAGACATCGCTAATCAAGCTAAAATTGATACGTTGACTACTGAAGATCAAAGAGTTGCAATCTTT
Organism: Halobacteriovorax sp.; assembly: GCF_048381875.1. Lineage (NCBI taxonomy): Bacteria > Pseudomonadati > Bdellovibrionota > Bacteriovoracia > Bacteriovoracales > Halobacteriovoraceae > Halobacteriovorax > Halobacteriovorax sp. The sequence goes on from NZ_JBLXBP010000006.1 coordinate 64,504, forward strand.
AATTATTTTCTTCATTACTTTAAAAATAAGAAGGACTTCTTATCAAGTTTTAAACTGGTTTCTCGAACTATTGATTTAAACTTAATTAGGCCTTCTAAAATAGATATCACAACACTATTTCCGGTGCTACACCTCGATAAGATAAAAGATGTGAATACTGATATTGATCCACTATTAGTACTTTCAATTATTAGACAAGAAAGTGCATTTAATCCTGAAGCTAAATCTGCCGTAGGTGCACTTGGCTTGATGCAACTGATGCCTGCAACAGCAAGACAGATGACAACATTTAGAAAACAAGAAGAGCTATTCAAGCCACATAAGAATATTGATGCTGGTGTTCGCTACTTCAAAGGTCTTTTAAATAAGTTTGATGGAAATATTATCTATGCATTATCTTCATACAATGCGGGTCCAACCAAAGTAAAACGCTGGTCAAAAGAACTAATGGATTTAGATGATCCAATTTTTCAAATTGAACAAATTCCATATAAAGAAACAAGACTTTATGTAAAACTCATTTATAGAAATTATTTCTTTTATAATTTAATGAAAGATAAATATATTCTTGAAGAGAGTATCGCGTCGACCTTTAATACCAATCGACCTAAAGAAGCAAAACGAAAAATTTCATCTCAAGTTGAACTATAAAAAAAGGGCCTACATAAGAGGCCCTTTTTCATTTCGATATATTTTATAACAAGCTAGACATTGAATCTGAAGTGAATAATATCGCCATCTTTGACAACATATTCCTTACCTTCCATGCGAAGCTTTCCAGCTTCTTTAACCTTGGCTTCTGATCCATTAGAGATAAGATCATCATAGTGATAGATCTCTGCCTTAATAAAACCTCTTTCAAAATCAGTATGGATTACACCTGCAGCCTCAGGAGCTTTTGCACCATTTTTAAAAGTCCATGCTCGAACTTCTTTTACACCAGCAGTAAAGTATGTACGTAGACCAAGCATATTATATGCTTCATGAGTAAGAGTTTCTAAACCAGAAACTTCAATACCAGCAGCTTCCATAAAGTCATCTTTATCTTCTTCACTATCTAGAGCTGAGATTTCTGACTCAAGCTTTCCACAAATTTTAATTGCACGTGAGCCTTCTTTCTCAGCGAAGTCTTTAACGGCCTTAACATATTCATTATCTTCACCAACACTGTCTTCATCAACATTACAAAGGTATAAAGTTGGCTTTAAAGTGATTAAGTTAAGATCACGGATCAACTCTAAGTCATCCTTATCTAATTCAAGAATACGAGCTGCGAATCCTTGCTCTAAATGAGCAACTAATTTCTCAAGTACAGGTACCAGCATTTTAGCTTTTGAAGAAATCTCTTTATTTTGATTCTTCATAAGTTTTGGAAGATTTGCCTGCTTTCTTTGAACGACTTCAAGATCAGCAAGTGCAAGTTCCATATTGATTGTTTCAATATCATCAACTGGATTAACTTCACCGTGAACATGAACAACGTTTGGATCGTCGAAACAACGAACAACGTGAACAATTGCATTTACCTGACGAATATTTCCAAGGAATTGATTTCCAAGACCTTCACCTTTAGAAGCTCCTTTTACAAGACCTGCAATATCAACAAATTCAACTATTGTTGGAATAACTTTTTGTGGACCGATAATTTCAGCAATCTTAGATAAACGTTGGTCACCAACATTTACAATTCCGATATTTGGCTCAATCGTACAAAATGGAAAGTTAGCAGCTTCAGCTGGAGCTGAAGTTAATGCTTGAAAAATAGTCGATTTACCGACATTTGGAAGTCCTACAATCCCGCAATTAAGGGCCATTACTTATCTCCTAAATCTAATAACTTTTTCTTCTTATAACGCTGTATCGCTGTTTTGAAACCATTTTTTACATAACATTCAACAGCTTTTGAAGCTTTTTCTAAATAATCGTCAATAAAGTCAGCTTCAGCGCCGTGATAACGGCCCAAAACCCAACTAGAAACATCTCCATGAGTTGGACGACCAATTCCCATTCGTAAACGTTTAAAATTATTATGACCTAATTGTCCTGCAATGGACTTAAGTCCATTATGTCCAGCTAGGCCGCCACCGTCTTTAAATGCGATCGTTCCCCATGGTAAATCTAATTCATCGTGAATAACTAAGATATTTTCTGCTTCAACCTTAAAATAATTAGCGAAAGGAATCACACTTTCACCACTTAAATTCATATATGTCTGTGGCATCAGTACATAGAATTTGTCTTCATCTGTTTCAAATGATGACCAAATGCCTTTAAACTTCTCTTTAAAATTCAAGTCCTTAACAGGCTTGATAAAATTCATAATATCCCAGCCAATATTATGTCTGGTACCTTTATATTCAGAACCTGGATTACCAAGCCCCACAATTAAATAATTCATAATTAACCCGTTTTATAAAAATAATGAACTAACAGAGTCGTTATTAAACGTTCGATGTATCGATTTGGCCAATATTTCAGCTACTGACACTGAAATTATCTTACCACTATCAATGGCCGCCTTGCTCAATGGAATTGTATTTGTGACCAACACCTTTGATAAGGCATCAGATTTTGTAATTCTCTCAATTGCAGGACCAGAGAAAACAGGGTGTGTCGCACAAGCAACGACACTCTTTGCACCATTTTCCTTTAATGCATTACACGCCTCAATCAGAGTACCAGCAGTATCAATCATATCATCGAGAATAATACAGTCTTTTCCTTTAACATCACCAACTATATTCATGGCCTTGGCCACATTCTTTCCTGTACGGCGCTTATCAATCATCGCAATGTCACACTTACACTTTTTAGCATAGTGACGAGCACGTTCAACTCCACCAGCATCAGGTGAAACAAAGATTGTATTATCACCAACTAACTCTCGCTTTATATGACCAACGAGAACTGGTGAGGCGTAAATATTATCAAAAGGAATATTAAAGAAACCTTGAACCTGGCCTGAGTGAAGATCCATTGTGATAACACGTGAGGCACCTGCTACAGTGATTAAATCACTGACCAATTTTGCTGAAATTGGCGTTCTTGGTGAGACCTTACGGTCTTGGCGACAGTAACCATAGTGAGGAATTACGGCGGTAATAGAAGCTGCTGAAGCACGCTTAAGTGCATCAATCATAATCAATAATTCCATCAGGTTGTCATTTACTGGCGCACAAGTTGATTGAATAATGAAAACATCAGCTCCACGAACATTTTGTTCGATTTCACAGAAAGTTTCACCATTTGCAAATTTTGTTACTTGAGGATCAACAAGGGGTACATCTAAGATTTTTGAAATATCGGATGAAAGTTTTGGATTTGACGTGCCTGATACAAGAACGATCCGTTTCATGATCTCTTCCCTTTCTCTGATCCGTGAGAAAAATGGTTGGGGTAGAAGGACTCGAACCTTCGAATGGCAGAATCAAAATCTGCTGACTTAGCCACTTGTCGATACCCCAACAATGTCGATATGTATGTAATATATAAGCTAATATCTTTTTTTTGACAAGATATTTTTAAAAATCGGCAATTATTCACAGGCTAAAGATGCAATGCGCTGGCCAGAATATAGGATAATTTCCTGATACAATCTGAACGCGGTCGTACTCCCGTATAATCTCAAACCTTTTTTATTGGCACGACTTCCCTCATATCCAACCCAAATGGTGAAAAGATCATGACCATCGTATCCCACAAAGAGATTATCAAAACCATTATTAGATGTACCTGTTTTACCAAAGAAATGCTGATCTCTAAGGGCTGGTTTTACCATGCGTCTGATAGTCGTTTTTCTAGGATCAGCCAAAGCTTCATATACTTGAGAGCCTTGTTCACATTCTTTTTCTAAAAAGTCGCGATAAACTTGGTGCAACTCATGTACAGATAACTCAACAGCTCCAAGTAATTGAGCTGGATATTCCGACAGCGGAGTCTTTATATCTGCAATGCGCGACTTAAGATCCTCTTCAACTTTTTCAAAACCAATATCCCTTGCCAGCCTGACAATGGGATTATTAAGAGACTCTTGTAAAGCCTGAGAAATAGGATATTCACTAGCATGTGGAGTATGCGACTCAGATGGTGTCCATACACCACTAATAAGGTCTAAAGTAACAGGCTCAGTTGAAACGAGATCATCGATTTTATAACCATGCTGTAAATAAATTTGATACAAGACAGGCTTTAAGGTTGAACCAACACCATGCCTTTCTTCTAAAAGGGCCTTTTCTACATTTCTCTCAAACTTTGAATAATAGAATGTTTCTTTATCTTTTGGCCCAAATGATATTTTAACTGCTAAATTCTCTTCTACTTTTTTAAGGTCTTCTAAAAGACCCTTGGATGCTACGACAGTTTTAAAGAAACGGTACTCATTCAAGTCCTTATCTTTATTTTTACGTGTCGTTGTAAGATAGATTGCTTCATAAAAACCTTTCTCTTGAAAGTCTTTTAGTCCCTGCCTCCAGCGATCCCACTTTTCATCACTCCATTGATAAGACTCATTTGAATCAAAGAGATTTAAATCCTGTAGTTTATTGAAAATGAAATTAGCTCGTCCCTTTAATCTCTCTGTTCGGTATATAGGATGGTAATATCCAGGTCCCTTTAACATCGAAACAAGAATGGCAGATTCATATGGATCAAGCTCTGAAATAGGCTTATTAAAATACAGTACAGCTGCAGTATGAACGCCTTTTACCCTTACTCCACCTAGGCTTCCCCAAAAAACCTCATTGAAATATGCTTCTAATATATCTGACTTCTCAAATTTAAAATCGATATATACAGCAAGAATTGCTTCTTTAATTTTTCGACTGAAAGACTTTTCATTAGTGAAATATATATTCTTAACTAATTGTTGTGTTAGAGTTGATCCTCCCTGGACAAGGGCACCTGCTTTAATATCAGCAACGATTGCACGCAGGATTGAAATATAATCAATCCCAATATGATCGAGAAATCTAAAATCCTCAATTCCAATAAGACCTTTAGATAGAATAATTGGAATATTATAAAATGGAATTTTATACTGTAGGCAACGATTATAGTGGCAATTATTATTTTTTAGAGCTTTTAATTCAAATGTTTCATTAATACTTAAAATTCTTTCATTGAAGTTTTCAAATTTATTTTTAAAAACTGATGTGAACCTTTCGTCATTTGAATTTGCTTTAAAAAACAAGAATTCATCTTTAACAATAAAGCTGCCTTCTTCAAAAATAACAGATTTTTGCTCATGCTCACTTAGCTTGCCACTAATGACCTGACTTAAGTCTGCGTCATTTATTGTTTTAACGACAAAAATGACACACAATGCAACAAACGGCACTGATAATAGCAATAATATCTTTAATCGTTTTAAAAGCATTTAAGAAAACACCTATTTTTTTGACGTTACATCAAGTCATCTTATATTATTTCATTACAATTTAATCCAATTATAAAAGGAATAACAACTTATGTTAAAGAATTTAAATAAGGCCGCAATTCTTGCCACTTTAGCGTCAACTTCTTTCGCACTACCAATTGATTGGCATGGTGAACTTCAAACAGATATGCACTCACTTGGAGATTACAATCGCTCTGTTACTCAAACTCCTGGTGCAGTTACTAACGGTGACCAAGCTTTTGATATTGGAGATGCCGATCCAGATTCAGCTAATTTTCAAACATATATTTTCAAGTTACAACCAACGATCATTGTAAATGATTCGACGACGATCAATGCAGAATTAACTTCTGGTTATGGTTACGGTGGAAACTTTGGTGACTCATCAAATGATGGCCGAACAAAAACTGGAACAACAGATGCAACAACAACTGGTTCATTTGCTAATGCTCGTTATTCTTTCAATACAGTAACAAGTAATGAAATCAACCTGACTCAAGCAAATGCAGTATTCTTTTCAGACACAGCAACTTACACTGTTGGCCGTCAGAAATTTAACTGGGGTCTAGGTGCTGTATATAATGATGGAAGTGCCGCTGGTTCTCGTTTTGCATCAATGAGAGATGGTATAACTATTGATTTTAAAATCGGTAATTTTAAATTCTCTCCATACTACTCAAAAATCAAAGCAAACAATCTAACTAAAACAGGTCGAATCAGAGAGATGGGTATTTCATTACTATATGAAAATCTAGACCGTGAATTCACGTTTGGTGCTTTATACAACAAGAACACATCAGGTGGTTCAACATCAGTATTTGCTGATGTTGACGGTGACGGAACTGCAACAGAACTTGGTTCATCTAGTGTAACGATGATTGACCTTTACTTCAAAAAGACTTTTGGTAAATATACAGTAGAAGCTGAAGTACCATTAATGTCTGGGGATATGGGTGAAATTTATCCAGGTGTAACTGATACAGAAATTGATGCTCAGGCATTTCTTTTAAATAATACTTATAAGTTAAATACAAACCATTCCCTACATTTAGATGTTGGTATGGTTAGTGGTTCAGAAGCTGACAATCAAACTTACGGGGCCATGTACCTTAATCCAAACTTCCAAGTTGCGAATATCATGTTTCGCTACAACTTAGGTGCAATTGGAGATACAACTCAAAACGTTTTTAACTCATCAATAACAAATGCAACTTATGCTAAGTTTGCCCATCGCTATGACTCAGGGACATGGTCTTGGACAAATTCAGTTATTTGGGCAAAAGCTGATCAAACTGCAACGGCCGGATCAGATGCTATTAACCACGAAAAGAATAAAAGATTTACTGCCGCTGCAAATCAAGCGGATGATCTAGGTTTTGAAATTGATTCAAACTTTTCTTACAAGTGGAATACCTCAGTATCGATTAATACTAATATCGGTTACTTCTTTGTTGGTGACTATTACGCCTTCTCAAACACGGCAACACCAAATGAAACAAATGACACTTACTTAATTTACATCGGTGCAGATATAAAATTCTAAAAAACAAAAGGCTCCTTTAAGGAGCCTTTTTTATTTCTTAATTTGTGTTTTAATTATTGCCAAGGATTTGACCAATTACCAGAACTTGGCGACCTTGTTTGATTACCCATCAGATTAAAGTTCCCCTGACCATTCCAACCATTAGATGTTTGAAAGTTTGTTTGTCCAAGTCCACCTAAGTCTAAATTAAACCCTGGTATACCATTAGAGTAACTTGAAGTATCTCCAGTCCAAAGATCAAAAGGGCTTCCAGAAGAAGCAGATGCTAATTGTGATTGAAGATTATTAAGCTGAGTTGTACGGTAAATATTATTAAAGCGACCAAGAGTACTTCTCTGTTCAGAGATCGCACTTCCATATCTATTGTTAAAATATGAATTATAATCGCTCATACTATTTTGTTTCCACCCCATATATTGATTATAAATATATGGTACATAAGTACTTTGAACCGTCATACAATCTTGATAATTCCCACCAGAAGTACAGTAACTACTTACTAAATCTTTAGCATATGATTGAATATAATCATCATAAGCGCTTAACTTAGCTTGTTGTTGCTGACGATCCTTCGCTGCTCTTTCTTGTAGACCTTGAATGATCTTTCGACGTCTAGCAAGTGGCGATTTATCTCCAGCTCTTAGTAAAGCCTCATCACCCCAGTCAGCAAGTGTCCCTCTTTCAAGTCGACTAATTGCTTTATCACTATTTGTCTCTGCCTTATCAACAGTTCTCTTATTTGCACCCTCAAGTTTTACATTAGAAAACTCTTGAGCATGAATAATTCCGGTTAAAACTTTACGACCTGAAGTTTGCATATTTTCTTCACGTAGGGCCGCGATAACACGCTTATATTCCGCTCCATTTTCATTTTGACGATTAAACTTTGCAATAAGATCATTTATCTCTTGAATTTTATCCGTAATTTGATCCTTACGTCTTTCATCTTCAGTACTTTCACCAAGCTCATCATATTCAGTCATTAGATGCTCTAATTCACTTTTAAGAGCTGGGATTAATTCTTTTGAAAACTTATTCATATGATTTGCATACTCGCGTAAAAGTTCTTTACGCTTATCTCGGCTAACACCATATTCATCACCGTTTTCAATATCTTCAGCAGAAGGGGCAATATCTCTTTCGATTTCCTCCATTCTTGTAACCATTTCTTCAACTTCATTTTCAATTAAAGAATGCTGAATTCCTGAAAGAAGTCTTGTTAGATCATCATAGTTACCACCAGATGAACTTCTTAATTTCTTTAAGCTATCTGCAATATCCGTTAAATTCTTTCCGTTACACGCAGCAATTGCTTCCTCACGTAGGTCGTATTCTGGTGTCGTATTTGCCATAATTTTTCTTTCTGCTGGCTTTGCAAAGTCCATACAGTTAAAACTCGGCTTAGAAAAAGATGTATGTTGTGCAACAGATGCTAAACCAAATGGCATATCATCACGATAATCTAAATCTTTATTTGTTGAAGCAATAACAAGTTCTGAATTTCTTGATTGATCAATACTTGGGTGATCAATTGTAATACGTGATGGAGATGCAAGGTGTCCTTTATCGATAAGATTTTGAACCTTAAAGAAATTCGGATCGCCACCGGCCAAGTGATTCATACACTTTTCATATTCTTTTTCAATTGAGTCACTTCCAGCAGGATATGCACTTGAATCAACTTGAACGTCAAATTTCAAGTAAATATTATTATCGACAGGATTGGTGATTGCCTCTGCACTAATATCTGAAATACATGCTGATACTCGTGTTGGCATATCAATGATCACTTTACCATTTGCAACAGTAAATTTTGGAGTATTCCCCAAAAGAAGAGTTTTCATAAATCCGTAAGATACAGCATTATCTCTTCGACATTCAACTGTTGTCGATCGGCTAGATGGCCCAACATCAACGCTACCAGTGGTAGAAGTATTACTGCTTCCACTACCAATCGAGCTCGTTCCAGTGAAAACAACTTTTGCACTGCCCGGTACCATTAAAAGTGAACAAACTAATAACTTTAACTGAATTGCTTTTTTCATAAATTATCCTACTTAATTCATCGCTTAAGACATATCGGATAATATAGGAATTACTTTAAAGACAAATTAATTCAAGTCGTAAAATCAATCACTTACTAAAACAATAGATTTACTTTTTCTTGAATTTCTTCCCCTTCAATAGAAACTTGAGCGCTTTCACGTTGATCATTTCGCTCTTTAAATTTGATATACTCTTGTCTTCTCTCGGCAATGGACTTATTCGCTGAGTTTAGTAGATAGTATGTTGGTATTTCTATAAGGTATTTATATGTTGAATTCTTTACTTCTATATATTTTGGAAGTGTATAACGACCATTATAAGTAACATAACTTCTAGGAACAATCGTATAAACATCATCACTCATATGTAGTTCCAAGAAGACTAATTGATGAGTATCATTTTTAAATTCACCCTTAATATTGTCTAAGTTTATTGACCAGACAAATTCACGATTTCGCTTTATCAACTTAAGATTATTTGTTCCACGATATAATGACGAATTCATTATATTCTTAATTTCTGCCTGTTTTTGCTCGCCATCAGCATCAAGCGGGGAAACCGGAGCGGCGGTATTAACATCTTCATACTCCTTAACTTTCTCTTCGTACTCTTTCTTCTTAACAAGAAACTTCTTATACTCTTCAATAAGGGATGCTTTATCTTTATTAATTAGTTCTGAGTTAGATTTATAATTCTCCTCTATTGATTTAAAGATTTTATTAAAACCATAAGAACTATTAAACGTGTAACTTAAAATCAAACTCTGAAGAATATTCTTAGTATTATCATTAGTTAATAAACCCTCTATCCTTGTTGCCTTCTTAATGTCACTTACAGCTCCAACATCATAACTTCCATTCTCATATTCAACAGCAATCATCTTTTTAAAGTCATCTTCATTTTCTGATGAAACTAATAAATATTTAAAGAAGTTTGTATTAACTTGTGCCGTATCATCATTAAAGTCTGAATCAGCGGCCGTTCGCTTTACGATTATATGTGCAACAACAAGTTCCTTATCTAGTTCACGATTTGAAGGATTTCTCATAAGACCTTCTAATGAAGGAATTGAGGCATAAATATGTGTACTAAATAGTAAAAGCGAAAAAATTAAAACTTTCATAAATCTCCTAATTAATACTGATAATAATACCAAAAAATATGAGTCATGTAAGTTGAATTTCAAATAAGAACAAAAGACCGACAATATCAATCAGGCATATAGATGTGACGAATTTTAAAATTACCTTTATAATATTTCTAAGTTAACAAGGGTATTACATGAGCAAATTAGTAAAATTTATATCACTATTATTAATCATTCAATTAAGTGCAAATGCAAAAATATTAGACTACAAAACGACGCGTTTAAAGTCGACAGGTGGAGCTGGTGTTGCCTCACTTCTAATGGATGAAGCAACTGTCTTAAACCCGGCCCCTATTGCATTTTTTAATATGTCTTCAGTTTATGTTGAGAAATCTTCTACAGACAACAAAGATCTTGAAGAAAATAATTTAAAAGGCTCCTCAAATTTAGCGGTAATTGCCTCTGATAGTTCAAAGGCTCTAAAAGGATCTCTTTCATACGTTAAGACTAAGAAGGGTGACGAAAATTACAAACAACTGTCTACTTCATTTGCTTCAACGGTTGGCCCTAAGTCGTCTCTTGGTTTTACATATCAAGATATAAAAAGAGTTGATAACTATCTAGGAAATGTAGAAAAGAATGAATACTCACAAGTTAATATTGGTGTTTTTCATGCAGTCACATCAAGCCTATCACTAGGTATGGTTGCAATGGATCCATTTAAAAGTTCTGAAAATGGAACGAAAGCAATTCTTGGAATGCAGTACCAATATGGAAAATTCATTTCCCTAATGCTAGATGCCGGTGCTGATTACACAACAGAGCTCTCTGAGCGCTCTCTTGTAAGAGGTGCTATCCAATTCAATGTTCTTTCTGACTTTTATATAAGAGCAGGTATGTTTGACGATAAGATTGATATGCAATCAGGTTCTGGATTTGGAATAAGCTGGATTCAACCTAAGTTAACTTTAAACTTTGCCATGTCTAATATCTCTGTTGATGAAGATGCTTTATTAAAACAAATAGCTGAAGAGATCCAAGAAACTTCTTTTTCTCTTTCATATCGCTTCTAACAATCGGTATTAATCATGAGCAATAAAAAGAAAGATGACGGTGAAGTTGAAGAGTTAAATGAAGGCGTCAAGAATGCATATGCCGAAAGATTAAAAACTCTTAAACAAGCACTCGATTTTGTTGCTAAAAATGACCTCCCAAAAAGTGTTGAAAAGTTTAAACACTACCTGGGTATATTGGCCGCATACAATAGAACAGACGAAAAGCATCTAACACCAAAGATGTTTGATCCAGAAAGAGATGTTGCAGAATTGCTACTTGTAAGCCAGGCTTACTGGAACCTTGCAAAATCATATGATAAAAGTCCTCGATTAAGACAAGAATCAGTTAGATGCTTACAACAATTTATTCAGTTTTCTATTGGGTATAAATATCAACATGCTAATGCACAGTTAATAAAAAAATTTTTAAGGTCTGGACAGGCACATAATAAAAAAGCCTTTCAACAGGCTTATGAAAAAATCAATGTTAGATCAAAGAATTGTTACTTAGCAACACATGCTTATCCAGAAAATGAAGACTTATTAAACACACTAAGGGCCTTTAAAGTTAAGCTAGCAAAGTATAGTGCGGGTATTATTTTTATTAATCGTTATTACGATTACTCACCATATATCGTGAATTCTTTTGAACGTAATAGGTCTTTAGATTTTGTATTTAATAAGTTATTTTTAAGGCCAATAATTTATTTAATCTATAAAGTAGTAAAATGAATGTAGTTAGAACCTTAATCACAAGAGAGTGGCTAAAATTCTTTGCCTCTTCAGCACTATCACTGCTGCTGTTAATTTCACTTGGAAACCTTATTACAGGCTTTTTACGTGAAACAGTAACAGCTCAAGAGGTACTACTTGGATATATAATTCAACTACCAAGCTTCTTAATTAAAGTAATTCCAATATCTTGTTTGATTGCGAGTCTTTTTTCTATTAATAAGTTAAAAAGTAGAAACGAGCTTGTGGCCATTTTTGCGGGAGGATACTCTCGTCAAAATTATCTTAAAGATATACTTACAACCTCTATCTATGTTGCATTATTTCAATTTATCTTAAGTGGATATATAAGCCCTTATATAAATTCGAGAAGAGCAAATATACTTGAAAATCCTGATGAGAAGTTTAGAGTTTTTCAAAAGAAGGGCCTTTCATCTTCCACAATTAAATCAGGAAAGATTTGGTATAAATCACCAAAGTATTTTTTCTCATTTGCAAATTTCGATCGTAAGACCAATACACTTAATGATGTAACTATTTATCATTACAATGATAATAAACAGCTTACAAAGATCGATACATTTAAGATGTTAAGTTATGACTCAACAACACAGCGTTGGTGGCCAAATGAAGGGATGAGCTACGATGATCTTGAAACTCCTTCATTTCCTAAAATTGATGCCCATGAATTACCCATCAATCTTGACGAGAGCCTAGAGGAATTCAATAAGATTGAAGCAGATATCTCGACACTAACCTTTTTGCGACTTTATGAATATATCTCACAACTAAATAGCAATGGTATCAATGTTAATGAATATCTCGTAATGTTCTACATGCATATTTCAGAAGGGCTTATTTGTATTATCTTTGCTCTTATTGCGGCCACTAGTATCTTTAATCCAAATAGAAGAAATAGTTCATTTGGTCGCAGTGCTGCATTTATTTTTGTCTTCACAATACTCTACTGGTTAGTACAAACTTACTTTTTAGAACTAGGACGAAACCTAAAAATTAACCCATTTTTAGCAACTTTTACGGTCCCAGCACTATTCATCCTCTTCATTGCCATTATTTTCTATAAAAACAGGCGCTTAACCTGAGTTTCCTCACTGGACTTGTGCGGCGCACACGTGATATAAGTGGGCCATGAATACTACAGAAGAATTTTTAAAAGACTACACCCTAGAAGGTGAAAAACTAGAAATATTTACTTATCCAGCACCAATTCTTAAAAAAGTTGCAGAACCTGTCACAGAATTCAACGACTCTCTTAAGAAATTGGCCAAAGACATGCTCTATACTATGTATCACGCACCAGGTATTGGTCTTGCAGCACCACAAATTGGTGTTTCTGATCGCATCTTTGTAATGGATATCGACTTTGAAAGAAAAGAAGTAACTCGTGCAGATGGTACACGTGATTACGACATCTCAAACTTTAATCCTAGAATTTTCATCAATCCTAAAATTGAAAAGACTGCCGGTGACATCGTTTATGAAGAAGGTTGTCTATCTGTACCTGGAATCTATGAAGAAGTGAAAAGAGCTGAAGCAATTAAAGTTACTTATCAAGACTTAGATGGAAATGAGCAAATTCTTGAAGCAGATGGACTATTATCAGTCTGCATACAACATGAGAATGATCATCTTGATGGAATTGTTTTCTTAGAAAGATTATCAACTCTAAAAAGAAACTTCTTAACAAAAAGATATATGAAGCGAGTAAAGGGTAGATAGTGAAAAAGCTCAAAGCTGTATTTTTTGGAACTCCTGATTTTTCATGTCCAAGCCTTGAACTACTTGCAAATCACCCACAGATTGACCTGCAATTAGTTGTAAGTATGCCAGATAGAAAAGCTGGCCGTGGACAAAAACTGCAATCTCCACCAGTGATCGAATACTGCAAAAACAATAGAATCAACTTCTATCAAACAGAGAATATCAATAAAGATGAAGAGCTACTTGCTAAACTAGAGGAACTCAATGCTGATTTCTTTTTAGTTCTAGCATTTGCACAATTTCTTGGATCAAAAGTTTTAAATATGCCAACGATTGGATGCTTTAATATCCACACTTCTCTATTACCAAAGTATAGAGGTGCTGCACCAATACAATACGCACTTTTAAATGGTGATAATGAAACTGGTGTATCAATTCAAAAAATGGTCAAGAAGATGGATGCCGGAGATATCGTAAAAGAATCAAAACTTCCAATCTCATTTGAAGAAACAGGTGGTCAACTATATACACGTCTTAAGTTTGCTGCCTCACTTACACTAAATGATTTCATTCAAGATATGATTAACGATGACATCTCTTCTTATAAGCAAAATGAAGACGATGTTACTTTTGCACCAACATTGAAAAAAGAAGACGGCCATATCAAGTTTTCTGAAAAAACATATATTGAAATTCATAATCAAGTACGTGCACTAAAACCTTGGCCTGGAACATTTTGCTTTCTAAATGGTAAAAGACTAAAGGTTTTAGAAATTAGTCCCTACACAGGAAACAAATTGAATGCAGGTGAGATTAAAATAAGTGACAATAAAATCTTAGTAGGATCGAAAGATAAAACTATACGTCTAGATATGATTCAACTAGAAGGAAAGAAAGCCTGCCGAGATACTGATGCAGTAAACGGGCTTACTAATAAATACGATACATTTGAAATTTCATAGAGGAGATTAGATGAAGACCATAATATCACCAAGTATTTTAGCCGCTGACTTCACAAATCTAATTTCCGATATCTCTGTAATCGAAGATGTAAACGATCTATGGCTTCACCTTGATGTTATGGATGGCCACTTTGTACCAAACTTAACATTTGGTATTCCAATTATTAAACAATTAAAAAAGAAAACAAAACTACCTCTTGATGTTCACCTAATGGTAACTAATCCAGAATTTCATATGGAAGAGCTAAAGGATGTAGGGATAGAAAATATCACTTATCACTTTGAAATTGAGACTAACCATATGGAGCTCATTTCAAAATATCGTAGTCACTATAATAGCATTGGTCTTTCCATCAAACCAAAGACCAAGGCACAAGATCTAGATTTAGAACTATTAAAGAAACTAGATCTTGTATTAGTAATGTCAGTTGAACCTGGTTTTGGTGGGCAAAGTTTTATGCCAAATGCCTTGGATAAAATTGAATATCTAAATAAGGTGAGAAAAGAGAATAACCTAAGTTTTAAAATACAAGTTGATGGAGGCATCAACGAAGAGACTGGTACAAAATGTCGTAACAAAGGTGCCGACAATTTGGTTGCAGGCTCATATATTTTCGGAAAAGGAAAAGATCAATATAAAACACAAATAGAGACTTTAAGATAGGAATATAAAGATGAAAGAAATTATTATCGATGGACACAGTCTAAGTGTCGATGACATCTATGAAGTATCATACGCAAAAAAGAACACTGTAAAAGTAAAGCTAAGTGATATTGCACGAGACAATATGCTTAAGTCTAAAGCTTACGTTCAAAATATTGTTGATAAAGGTGAGCCAGTATATGGGATCAATACAGGTTTTGGTGCCTTATCCGATAAACACATCAAAAAAGAAGATCTATCACAACTTCAAGTTAACCTTATTCGTTCACACTGTACTGGAGTGGGTAAACCATTTACGAAAGAAATCACGAAAGCAATTATGCTACTTAGAGCAAATTGTCTCGCTTCTGGATTTTCAGGTGTAACGATTGAAGCCGTTGAGTTATTAATTGAGTTTATAAACAATGATATTATCCCTGTTGTTCCTGAAAAGGGATCAGTTGGAGCCTCAGGTGACCTTGCTCCCCTTTCACATATTGCACTTGCTTTAATTGGTGAAGGAGAAGTTGTTTACGGCGGTAAAGAGGTTCGCTCAGATTTTGCCATTAGAGATATCGGAAGAGAACCAGTCGTCCTTGGACCAAAAGATGGACTTGCCCTAATTAACGGAACAGCTGTTATGGCCGCACTAGGTGCACTGGCAATTAAGAAAACAGAAAATCTGATTAAAGTTGCCGATATTTGTGCAGCAACTACTTTAGATGGTGTACGTGGAACACTAAGAGCGTATGATCCAAAAATTCATGGACTAAAACCTCACCCAGGACAAATTGCATCTGCAATTAACGTAAATAATATTATAGCTGGAAGCCAAATTCTTGACTCTCACGTAGACTGTGGAAAGGTTCAAGATCCATATTCTCTTCGTTGTGTTCCTCAAGTCCACGGAGCCTCAAGACAAACACTTGCCCATGCAAAAGAAGTAATTGGAATTGAATTAAATGCTGTTACTGATAATCCTCTAATATTTCTTAGTGAAGATGAAGTTATCTCTGGTGGAAATTTCCACGGTGAAGCTATTGCTATGGCAATGGACTACCTTGCTATTGGTGTTGCTGAGTTATGTAATATTAGTGAGAGACGTGTCGAAAAAATGATGAATCCAACATTCTCAGATCTACCAGCATTTCTTACACCTGAATCAGGTCTTAATAGCGGTCTCATGATTGCACACGTTACTGCTGCTGCTCTAACTTCTGAAAATAAATACCTATGTCACCCTGCTAGTGTGGACTCAGTACCAACATCAACAGATAAAGAAGATCATGTTTCAATGGGTGTAACATCAGGACGAAAACTTCATGAAGTAATTGAAAATGCAACAAAGTGTCTTGCCATTGAACTATTATGTAATTCGCAAGCGATCGAATTCCATAGGCCACTAAGATCATCAGATGCAATTGAAGAGTTAATTACTCATATCAGAAAGTCTGTTGATAAAATTGAAGAAGATCGCGTATTTTACAAAGATATTAACTATATTGAAGCCCTAGTCGATAATGGCGAATTATTAAGAGCTGTAGAAAAACACGTCGGGAAATTAAAATAATGTATATCTACAAGAATATTAATGAACTATTAACACTTAAAGAAGCATTTAAAAAAGATGGCCGCAATCTTCTGCCTGAAGATTCTTCAATCATCAAAGATGCCGCTATTGTTTTTAACGACAATGAAATCCTTTGGGTCGGAGACAGTTCAAATATTCCTGTAGAATATCAAGATAAAGCAAAGTCTACTAAAGACTTAAGTGGTTATGTCATTACACCTGAACTTGTAGACTCACATACTCACCTAATCTTTGGTGGTAACAGAGCTGATGAATACCAAATGAGATTAAATGGTGCTGATTACCAGGCCATTGCTGAAGCTGGTGGTGGAATTGTTGCAACTTCAGTTGGAACAAATGAAACAAGTGATGAAGAACTTTTAAATCTATGTCGTGAAAGAGTAAACAGAATTGCATCGTACGGTATTGGAACGATTGAAGTTAAATCAGGCTACTCTCTTTCTTATGAAGGAGAAAAGCGAATGACAAAACTAATAGCTAAACTTAAAGAAGAATTTGCTCCAGATATTCAAATCATCAATACCTTCATGCCAGCACATGCACTTCCAAAGAGCTACGATAATACTGAAAAGTATATGGATGAAATCGTCATTCCACTACTCGAAGAAATTGGTAATGATGGAATTATTGATTGTGTTGATATATTTCATGAGAAAGGCTACTTCAATGCTGATGATGTTAAAAAATTAGCTCAAACTGCGAAGAAGTTTAACATTCCAATGAAAACTCATGCTGATGAATTCAATGATAACAAAGGTGCAATACTCGCGTGTGAACTCGAAGCACTCAGTACAGACCATCTTCTATGTACTACTGAAGATGGAATTAAAAAGTTAGCAGAATCAAAAACTGTAGCAACGGTATTACCAGGTACAGGAATTTTCTTAGGTAAACCTAAAGCAGATGCCAAGGCACTAGCTGATGGTGGGTGTAAACTTTCTATTGCCTCAGATTACAATCCTGGTTCATGTCATTGTGACAATTTACTATTGTTAGCATCAATTGCTGCTCCTTTATATGGAATTAATATGACTCAAATGTGGAGTGGTATTACATTAAATGCAGCAGCTGCAGTTGGTAAATATGATCAAGGTGCAGTAGTAGAAAAGTTAAAACCAAGGTTTAGCGTCTTTAAGACAAAGACAATTTCTGAAATTACATATAATTGGGGAAGAAACTTGGCCGTTAATAGAAATTCTATTTAAGCCATTCCTGAATTTTTTCTTTGAATTCTTCAGAGTTAAAGTCTTTTGATCCATTAGCGACTTCCATCACTCTTCCGTCTTTGAATACAATAGAGACTGGGATTGCTGAAACCATGAATGCATCAGTTAACTTTCCGTTCTTATCTTTAACGATATCAAAGTTAACATTAAACTTTTTACTAACTTCATTGATTTTCTTATCTTGCTTTGGCCCTTCATCAGAGTTAATTGCAATGATTTTAAGATCTTTATTTTCAATTCCAGATCTTAATGAAACTAGACTAGGGAATTCTTCAAGACAAGGTGTACACCAACTTGCCCAAAAGTTTAAAATCACAACACCTTTTGAAAGATCTTCTTTTTTAAACTCTTTACCTTTAATTGATTTTAAATCTGGCCTAACGAGCATTGACTCATAATGTTGAATCTTTTTTGTATCAACGCCTGCAATTTTAGCAGTAGTAAAACTCTCATCAGTAACAAATAATGAGCCCAATACTAGAAAACAAGCGATTGCGATTAGTTTAAATGGAAATTTTTTTCTTTCTGTACTCAATTTCCGACCCCAGTTAAAATACAATTATACACAAAGTAAGAAATAATTGCATCATGCAAAAAAGGCAACTTAAAATGAAAGAAATTGGCAAAAATAAGAGTCGCAAACATTTTTTAGATGATTCCGGCCAAACTTTCATCGAGTTCATATTCCTACTTGTTATACTTGTCGGATTATCTGTAACAATCTTAAAGGGTTCCAACTCATTCTTAGCTGGCCAGTGGGAAATTGCAATAAACAGCATTGTGCGCAATTACCCAGGGCATGATCCTGGGTTAAGATTATCTCAATAATATTTAAATTAATTCTCTCTATACTGGAGTAAATATGTATATTTTATCATTAGATCAGGGAACAACTGGTACGACTGCAACTGTTATTAATGCTGAGACTTTTGAATTCATTGACAAAGAAAATCAAGAATTTAAACAGTATTTTCCAAATACTGGGTGGGTAGAGCATGATCTCGATGAAATATGGAAGAGTGTACGTCTAACTGTCGAAACAGTATTAAAGAGAAATAATATCGATACTAGTAAGATTAAATCTATCGGTATTACAAACCAGAGAGAGACGACATGTGCATTTAATCGCAAAGGAGAACCTCTTGCTAAGGCCATCGTTTGGCAAGACCGTCGAACGGCACAATATTGTGAATCGATTAAAGCAGATGAAGAGTTATTCAAAAAGAAATCTGGACTACCGCTAGACCCTTATTTTTCTGGAACAAAAATGCACTGGCTTCTTGAGAATAACCAATACGTAAAAGAGGCCCATAAGAATAACGACCTAAGATTTGGAACGATTGATACATTCTTACTTTATCGTTTAACTGGACAAACATCTTTTAAAACTGATGTTTCAAATGCATCAAGAACACTTCTAATGGAACTTGATAATTGTTCATGGGATGATGAACTATGTGAGAAACTAGGGGTAGATAAGAATCTATTACCTGAAATATGTGAATCGATCTGTGACTTTGGAATAACTAAAGGATTAAGCTTTCTGCCTGATGGAATACGTATAAACGGAATTTTGGGAGATCAACAAGCGGCCTTGTTTGGTCAAGCATGTTTTAAACAAGGAACTGGTAAATGTACTTATGGTACAGGCGCATTCATGTTAGTTAATACTGGAGAAGAAAAGAAATATTCAGATCATGGATTACTCACTACTGTTGCTTATAAGTATCAAGGTAAGACATACTATGCTTTAGAAGGATCTTGTTATATTGCTGGTGCCTGCGTGCAATGGTTAAGAGATAATTTACAGATTATTGATAATGCCGCTCAAACAGAAGATAAGGCCTTAAATGTAAAAAATATTGATCAAATTAAAGACCTTTTACTTCTACCTTTTTTTACAGGGATTGGTTCACCGTATTGGAGACCAAACGCAAAAGCTGCTCTAATTGGAATGACAAGAGCAACAAATACTGATGATATATGTCGTGTGGCACTTGAAGGAATTGCTTTAAGTATTAATGATCTAATTAAGGCAATGAAAAGTGATATGGGTAGAGATCTTGAAGAATTTAAAGTAGATGGTGGAGCTGTTGCAAATAACCTCCTTATGCAAATTCAAGCCGATATTTCTCAAATTAATGTAACACGACCACAAATAATTGAAACGACATCTTATGGTGCTGCACTAGCAGCTGCAATTGGAGCAGGTCTTATGACCATAGAAGATGTCAGTAAACAATGGAAGAAAGAGTCTTTATTTGAAACTAAAAATGATCATCGACAATATTACGACTATAAGAAGAATCTTTGGTCTAAATATATAGAAATCAATTTCTAAATTAGCGGTTAGGGTTAATCCCCTAACACGCTAAAGATATCTGTAATTTTTCTAACTGGTATAATTTTTAATTTAGATTTCTTAGAAAACTCTCGTGCAATCTTTGGTGATGCAACTAGAGTCTTATAATTTAAGGATTCCATTTCTTTAATACGCATCTCCATATGAGGAACTGTTCGAACTTCACCAGTTAGGCCCACCTCGCCTAAAAAGATCGTATCTTTTGGAATAGGTTTAGATTTATATGAACTTAGAAGAGCTGCGATAATACTTAGATCGGACTCACGTGTTGTAAGTTTCATACTACCAACAACATTAACGTAAATATCATTCATTCCCATAGGAATTGAAGCATATTTTTCGATAATGGCCACCATCATAGCTACACGATTATTATCTAATCCCTGAGTTGTACGTCTTCCATTTCCGAATTTATTTTCTGCTACTAAAGCTTGTACTTCTACAAAGAGCGGTCTTGTCCCTTCTTTTATACACGTTAAGCTCTTCCCGAAACTCCCTTCAAGATCATCTTCTAAAAAGAATTGTGAAGGATTCTTTACTTCATTAAGGCCATCTTCTTTCATTTCAAAAATACCAACTTCATTAGTATTTCCAAAACGATTCTTGATTGCACGAAGCATACGATAATGGCCAAATTGATCACCTTCAAAATAGATAACTGTATCAACCATATGTTCTAAAATCTTAGGCCCAGCGATAGCACCATCTTTTGTTATGTGACCAACAACAAAACAAGTAATACCAGTAGCCTTCACATGATTCATCAGCTCATAAGTTACTTCACGAATTTGTGAAACTGTACCTGGAGGCGAAGACAACTCACTAGATGTCGTTGTTTGAATTGAATCTAGAACCATAAAACGTGGTTTTATCTTTTTAATTTGATTTAAAATATTCTGCCAATTTGTTTCATTATATATATAGAAGGAATCGTTCTTTAGGCCCATTCGTTTGGCCCTACCGGCAACCTGCCCCTCACTTTCTTCACCACTTACATATAAGAAGCTTTCGTTTTCTTGTCTTCCTGATAGTTTTGATAACATTTCAGTTAATAGTGTTGATTTACCAATACCTGGCTCACCACCAATTAAGATAAGTGATCCTGGAACAAGTCCTCCACCGACAACACGATCAAATTCATCGATGCCAGTTGAGACGCGATTATATGTTTCAACTTCAATTTCTTTTAATTTCTTAGGTTGAGTCTCACCAACGGCCTTTACTTTAATACTTTCTTGTACTGGCGAGAAAGTTTGCTCTGTGAAACTATTCCATTCACCACAATCTGTACAACGCCCCATCCATTTAGCTGTTTGGAAGCCACAGTTTGAACATTCAAAAACTTTCTTACTCTTTTTGGCCATTAATCATTCCCATTACTTCGTCTTCAGTCTTAATAGTAATTCCCAACTCTAATGCCTTCTTATACTTAGAAGACTTAGCTTCAGTTTCATTTGTAAGTAGAATATCTGTATTCTTACTTACAGAACTAACAGGAGTTCCACCAGCTGCTTTTATATCTTTTTCAATCTCACTTCTTTTTCGAGATAAAGAACCAGTAATACATATTTTTATTCCAGCCAAGCTAGATCCAGTATCATTTTCGATTACTTCAAATGTGAAACCTATTTTTTGTAAGTTTTTTATAAGATCTTTTTTTTCTTGTAATGAATTAACAAAAGTCGTTGCTGACTTCTCAGCAAATCCTTCTAGGCCTTGTAGTTGCTCCGCTGTCATCGCTAGCAACTTCTCGATTGAGTCAAATCCACCTTCAACAACTTTTTCACATTTATTATAGGCTCCACCAGTAATACCTAGTGCAGAAAGAAAAGTGATAAGATCAGCCTTCTTAGACTTTTCAATACTAGTTAAAAGTTTCGTGGCCAATTTTTCTTTAACTTTATCTAGTTCAATTAATTTATCAATATTCAAATTATAGAGATCTTCAATCTTTGTTACTAGTTTACGACGAATCATTTCCTCGAGACGCTTAGAACTTAAATCATCAATACCTATCTTTTGAATGAAGTTTAAGATAACTTCTTTGACTTGTGCCGGACATGCAGGATTATCACAAATGATTCGTATATCAACTTGTTTAACTGGAGCATCACAGCTAGGACAATGTGTTGGTACAGAGAAATCATTCTCTGACTCTTTAATTGTTTGCAGAAATTTAGGTATAACTTCACCACTGCGGATAATTTCAATCTTATCACCTGCTTTTAAATTGTGTTGTTTTACCATTCCAAAGTTATGAAGTGTAACACGTGAAACGACAGCACCACTGATACTAACAGGCTCAACTTCTCCAACAGGAGTTAAAATACCATTTCTAGAGACCTGCCAAGTAATCGACTTAAGTATCGTTTGAACTGTTTCACCGGGAAACTTAAATGCCATTTTATAACGAGGATGATGAGCAGTCTCACCGAGTTCATGATGTAGCTTTATATCATTATAAACAAATACCAACCCATCAATTAAATAATCACCATTGGCCATAAAATCTTTTGCATCCTCTATCGATGCTTCAAAATCTTTTTTTGATTTCATGATCTCATATTCGAGAATATCAAATCCTTGCTCTTGTAAATGATGGTATTTCTGTTCTTCCTTATCAAAATCAATTCCTAAAACATCAAATGCTTTAAAATTAATAAAAGAACATAAGTTTATATTTTCCTTACGGCCAACAAGTCCTGCCACAATATTTCTTTGAGAAGTAGGTTTTTCTAGGCCTTGTGAAATCATAGCTTCAGATAATTTAAAAAATGACTCTTCGTCGCAATACATTTCACCACGAATTTCTATTCTCTCTTTATCTTGAATGGAACTAGGGACACCTTTCATCCATTGTACTTTTTGAGTGATATTTTCACCAAACGTACCATCTCCCCTAGTCTTACCTATAACAAGTTTTCCATTTTCATATATGAGTGAACAAGAAACACCATCAACTTTGTAAATTCCTAATACTTCGTAGTCCTTGGCCCAATTGATTAACTCATCGATCTTATATGTTTTTCCAAGAGAGAGCATTTTCTTATCATGCTTTACCTTTTCAAGTGACGATATAGTAGAACCTACTAAATTTAGGACCGGATTATCAGGGTCAATTTCCCTAAGCTCATCTTCTATTTTATCGTAAGCAATATCACTTATTTCAGGTTCACCGCGATAATATAAAGCTTTATGATACTTTATTTGATCTTCTAACAACTTAATCTTATTCATTATTTACCTGTTAAAATTTAAATTTTACACCGGCTTTAAGTGATGTACTTTTGATATCAACCTTTCTTTGATCACTAGCAAACTCGGCTTTGTTTCCTAAGTAGGCAATCCCACCAAATAATGTGACTGCAGGGCCATACTTATATTCTCCACCAGCTTCAAGATAGATATTACTTGTATCGCTTGCATTTCCAAAAACCGTAACGTCTTCTTCATAACTAGGAGAGAACATAAAATCGAATTGAAAATAAATTCTTAAATCTTTAACAATTGGCATTGAACCTTTGGCACCAATGAGAAGACCACTGAAGTTAACTCCGGTAAAGCCATTACTAATTTGTGTATCATAGCCATGTGAGTATGAACCATAACCAAGATATATATCAATTTGTGGACCGAAGAAGAATCCCATTGGTAAATACTTATAACCAGCAAGAAGTCTGAATGTTGAAGAATCCATTGAATTATCTTCAGGACTAAGAGTACCTGAATCTTTAGAATAACTTCCAAATCCTTTTTCTAGATCAATCCCAACCCAGTAGTTTCTAGTAGCATAGATTTCACCCTCAATTGCAATTTTAAAATCAAATCCACTAATGGCCTTTGTTCCGCCTGAAGCAGACGAATTATTATTTGATCCAGTACCGAGTAGTAGAGAGGCTCCAAAATTACCAAGTAATCCAAAGCTATAAGCTTCCTCATCCTCAGTTGGTGTATACTGCATCTCTCTTTTTTCAGATGATTTAGTATTCTTATTAATGATCACCCAATCATCAACTTGTACTAGACTTTTGTCTTCGTATCTTAAAACTTTAACTTGTGAGAGACTCTCACCTACATGAATAATTCGTCCAGTACCAATTGTTTTCGTATCCCAGTCAACAACTTCTTTTAAAAGAGGATGACGACGACGTCTCATAGGACGTACTATTTTTACTTCATAATCAACATAGATCCCTGCATCTTGGCCTAAATCAATTGAGAATTGCTGCCCAAGTACACCAAGAACTCTAGCATCATAAGGAATTTGCTTTTCATATTGGTCTAGCCAATTATTTACAGTTTGAGCAATAACATCAGGGTCATCCTGATTTAAATCTAATTCTTCTCGAAATAAGATATCTCGTCCATTTGCACCTATAATTTTTAAGTGAACTGTTACACCTTGAGGAAGTGATTCAATTTTAACTTTAATAATTGAGCCTGCATTTGTTTTATCAGAAACCAAACGTAAAACTTTTGGATTTTCTAATGCCTTATCTAGATCCTGCTTATAGTTTGATAGGATATTAATAATTTCAGAATTATATTGGTAATAACACCAACGAGAAGACTTTAGGTAGCGCTCAATTTTTGAGAAAACTTCATACCCGATAGCTCCTCCAACAGTATCCCTTACAGGTAAGATCATACAACGACGAGCACTTGGTGCAGCAAAAGTATCAATTGAGATTAGAATAATAAAACTAGTTAAAAGTAACTTGATTATTTTCATTCAGACGGCCTTCATAAAGATCAACAAGCATCTTATACTCATTAATCTCTTGTTTGGTTTTGATTAATTCTTTTTTTAATTCTTCGTGTTCTTCTTGTAATCGTTTTAAATATACGATTGCATTTGATTCATTAAATGAATCATTATATTCCCACTCGTTAATTTGAATCAGGTATTTACCGTTTTCAAACTTCCAAATTAATTTTTCTTTTTTTATATAGCGACGAATTGTTGATATTGAGATTCCCTTCAACAATGAATAGTCATTTATGTCCATCCAAATCATTCCTTAATTTTAACTAACTTGACGTGCTTTGCCAAAATTTATCAATGCATAAATGCCTATATCGAGTATAATTAATTTATGAATCGAATTGACATGGAAAACTTACGTTCAAAAAAGACAGCACTCGTACTTTCAGGTGGAGTTGTTAAAGCTGCTGCATGGCACCTAGGTGTTAGCTGGGCACTTCATGACCTAGGTTTTACATTTAAGCACAATCATTCGGACGTAAATCCTGATTTTGAAATCTCAACATATGTTGGTTCAAGTGCTGGGGCACTAATAAGCCTCTATCTAGCATCAGGCCATTCTCCAATGGACATTATTGAAGCATTCCTACACAAGAACAAACATGGCCTAAAACCAATTACATATCGAGATATGCTCTCAATTAAAAGGCCAAAATTAAAGCCTCACCATCCAAATCTCTATGATCCATTAGATGGATTCCCAGGAATGTTAAAAAAAGTCTTAAGCCCAATAATCTCCATATCGGGATTATTTTCAACTCAGGGACTCCATGACTATATTGTAGAAAATATTATTAAATCTAATAATTTTGATGATTATGACGCCGATCTATTTATCATAGCCACTCAACTAGATCACTCTAGAAAGGTTATTTTCTCGAGGTATAACTACCCAAACCCAAGTCATGATCCAACTGCACACTACTATACTGATATTCCAATTGCTGAAGCTGCTACTGCTTCAATGAGTGTGCCACCATTTTATACACCTTATCCAATTCATAATAATACAACAAATAAGACTGACTTCTATATAGATGGTGAAATTAGAGAAACATTATCAACACATGTAGCTGTGGATAATAAGTGTGATTATATTATTTCAAGTTGGACACATACGCCTTATCACTATCAAGATGAAATTGGTTCACTTGCAAATTACGGACTACCAGCAATTTGTACACAAGCAATATACCTAATGATTCAAAAGAAGATTATCGACTCTCGTGCTCGAAGAATTGCAGCACAGGATATTATTGATACTGTTAACCAGTATATGATTAATGAAAAATTCAGTAATGATCAAAGACGTCACATCACTTCTATTATTGAAAGAAAGCTTAATTACGATCCAAATGTTAAATTAATCGATATTTATCCAACTCATGAGGATTTCAATCTCTTTTTTGCTGATGTATTTAGTTTGAATCCTAAGAAGATGACAAAAATGCTTGAGGCCGGCTACAAACGAACAATGGATATATTTAATAATAAAGAATTTGAAGCATAAAAAAAGCCCACTTAAAAGTGGGCCTTCTTATATCTATAATTTAAAATAAAAATTAAAGATCAAGTGGTACTGATACACCAACTAAAATCTCATCTGCATCTTCATCTACAGTTGCACCATTTGATTCATCATAATTAAGTGATCGATATTCAAAATTGATTGAAACGAATGGTAACATAGTAAGTCCAACACCTAGTCCAAATCCTGAACCTTCACTCTCAACACCATTAGCTTCCGCTTTTGCATTGAAATAGTAAGAAGCATATGCTCTTGCTAGAATTGGTAGGTCAACAGCAACAAAAGCTCCAAGTTTTGAGTGATCAACATCTACATCCGTTCCAGCAATGTCATGAGTATATTCACCAAAATTATAATCTAATCCAAAACTTACAAGCATTGGAAGCGAATAACCTAGGCGACCACCAAGGTTTAAACCATTAGTATCAGCACCATCATAATCACCAACTAAATTGTAAGCTAAATAAGGCTCAACATAGATACCTGCATTTGCTTGAAATCCCGCAACCATAATCATCATTGCAATTAATAATCTTTTCATAAAATCTCCTCATTTTATCTAGTAGTTTCTCTCAAACTAGATGTGTTCAATAATATATAAACCTTCAGTACAAAAGCTTTGCATATAGTTAATATTTCCATTTCCTGAATCAATTTTCGTATTAAGAATTCCGTAATCATGAGAGATCACAAAGACCTTCTCTGTTAGCCCTGTGATTTCAGCACTCACTGTTCCATCTTTATCCATATAGTAGAAATCATAAGATCCTGATGGCCTAAGCGAAGACATATAGGCTTCAAAGTTCACAAGAGGTCGATCTAAATTTATTTGGATTACACATGCTCCATTATCGGCATAGTTTTGGAATAATTCTTTTAAATAATCGATATATTCAAGTGATGGTATGACAATCTTCTTAATATCATCAAAACCAACAAAAACAGGTGTCTCTTTTCCAACTTCTAAATAGTGTTTAAATCCTGCTTCACGAATTGGTGCGATTAATTTGTAACGATTAAGGCCAACTTTCGTTGGTTTAATATCTCGGTTAAAGTAGTTAATACTTTTAGCATCAAGATTCATTTGTTGTAGTGTTTTAGCAGCAAGATTTTCTTCAAAAACAGAGAAGTTAACGGCCTTTGAACTCAGTAAATATGGTGCTTCATAAGTCATTTCATCTTGAACAAGATGGATGATCTTTTGAGCAACCTTTCCTTTAAAGTCCATGTATTTAATTAAGTGATTACCTAGTTCAACATCTAAGTATAGCTCATAGACAAACGATCCACCTGGCTCGATTTGCTTAAAATTCTTATTTAAAAATATTTTCTTTTTAAATTTACCCGTAAATGTTGATGTATCAATCTTACTTCCAAGATCAACTAAAATATGTGCACCCGTTTCCTCTTTTATCTTATTCTTTTCAAGAATTTTATCGAGGTAATCTGCACTGATTACAGGAATATCAAATGTCGTATCACTTCGAGCACTTAATTCAAAATTTGTACGAATAATTCCACGAGCAGCTACAGATGCTCTAAATGTAGAAAACTTATCATCTGGAGCAATTGGTACTTTGATAATTGAAGAACCTGCATCAGTTAGTAATTCATTTAAATTATAACTAGGCACTAAGTCATAATCGCTTAAATTATTCTTTGATGGGCCTTTATGATTGAACTCTCTAAGCTTAATATTAAACGTAGAAGCCGCTTTCGTGCGTTTCGCAGCTGATTGTATAAAACTTGAGAAATCAATTATAGGCTTATAGTTTTTAGGCTTTCCGACTGCTCTTCTTGCCTTATTCTTCAATGCTACAGTCGGTCTTAGGACCGGTTTAGCTTTATTCACTTTTTTCTTTTCATCATCACCGTATGTAAAGAAGACCATCTCTTCTTTCTTGGCTTTATCTTTTGCATTCTCAATTGCCTTTGGATTTCCATGCTTGTTAATTTTTTTAACGCCAGATGATCTCAAGTTAATTGTGTCAGAATAAATATCAGAAAAGTTGAATGAATTTAATTCCTTCGTTTCAAAATTCTTAGGTTTGAGACGAATTATATCGCTTCCAGTAAGTGCTGAAGAACTTACTTGAAAAATTAAGAATAATAGTGAAATTAGAAGCTTTATCATTAGCTCTATTTTCGCATTATTACTTATTTTAAAGCTTAAGAGGCAAATATTGCCGATACAAAAAAGGCCCCGAATTACGGGGCCCTTTTATATTTCAAATAGTATTAAATCTATTTAGAAATTTGCTTAACTAGTTGTAATCTAAGCTGCGCTCTTTCAACCTTACGACGGTATTTAACTAATTCTTCGTCAGTTAAAGTATCTTTCAGTTTTTCACGAGCATAAATTAGTGCATTAGTAGCTCTTTCTTCGTCAATCTGATTATCTTCTTCAGAAGTCGATGAAAGGATAGTAATTTCGTCGTTTAAAACTTTTACTATACCATTAGTTACAGTGAAAAATCTCTCTTGATCATCACCGTGAACTGCAACGCTACCTGTAGCTAGTTTTTCAACAATATGAGTGTGACCTGCTAGAACTTCAATTTCACCCTTTAGAGTTGGGATAAATACTGATTCTGCCGGTACATTCTTCGCTACAACTGAGCTAGGCGTTAATATATTTACAACAAAGTTACTCATCATTTAATCCTTATTATAAAGCATTATATATTTTGCTCCTACTTCGAACCGCTCGGGCCTAAACCCTCGCTCTCGAAAAAAGCATGCTCCTTACAAGGGGAGCTTGCGAAGCAAACAATAGACTGGCCTTGGCCAGTCAATTTTGCTTACGCATCCTTTTTAAGTTGTTCCCATTTTTCGTATACCATATCTAGGTTACCAACTAGGTAGAACGCTTGCTCAGGTACTTCATCACACTCACCTGCTAAGATAGCTTTGAATGCTTTGATAGTATCGTTGATGTCTACGAACTGACCTGGGATACCAGTGAATTGCTCAGCAACGAAGAATGGTTGAGAAAGGAACTTCTCAATCTTTCTAGCACGACCAACAAGTACTTTATCATCTTCAGAAAGCTCATCCATACCAAGAATAGCAATGATATCTTGAAGCTCTTTATATCTTTGAAGAATCTCTTGAACCTGTCTAGCAACTGCATAGTGATCTTCACCAAGAATATCTGGAGATAGAATTGTTGAAGATGATGATAAAGGGTCTACCGCTGGGTAAATACCTTTTTCAGCAATTGAACGGTTAAGTTCTGTTGTTGCATCTAAGTGAGCAAATGTAGTCGCTGGAGCCGGATCCGTATAGTCATCGGCTGGAACGTATACTGCTTGAATAGATGTAATAGAACCGTCTTTAGTTGAAGTAATACGCTCCTGCATAGCACCCATTTCTGTACCAAGAGTTGGCTGGTAACCAACGGCAGAAGGGATACGACCAAGAAGGGCAGAAACCTCTGAACCTGCTTGTGTAAAACGGAAGATATTATCAACGAAGAAAAGAACGTCTTGCTTTTCTTCATCACGGAAATATTCTGCAATAGAAAGACCAGTAAGAGCAACACGTGCACGTGCACCTGGTGGCTCATTCATCTGACCATATACCAGGGCAGTCTTATCGATAACCCCTGACTCTTTCATTTCTTCGTAAAGATCGTTACCTTCACGAGTTCTTTCACCAACACCTGCGAATACTGAGAAACCACCGTGTTGAGTTGCAATGTTGTTAATAAGTTCCATAATTAGAACTGTCTTACCAACACCAGCACCACCGAATAGACCAATCTTTCCACCTTTTAGGTATGGAGCAAGAAGGTCGATAACTTTAATACCAGTAAAGAATGGCTCAAGTTTTGTCGACTGGTTTTCAAATGATGGAGCTGTATTGTGAATTGAATAAGATTTCTTATTTCCAATTTCACCAGCTTCATCAATCGCCTCACCAACTACGTTGATGATACGACCAAGACATTCACGTCCTACAGGTGCTTGAATTGGAGCACCAGAGTCAGTAACAACTAGACCTCTTGAAAGACCTTCTGTTTGGTCCATTGCGATCGTTCTAACAACGTTATCACCAAGGTGAGTTGCAACCTCAAGAACAAGGTTATTTTCTTTGTCGCTAATTGTTTTGTTTGTAACTAAAAGGGCGTTATAGATTTCCGGTAAATTTCCATCAGCAAATTCAACGTCTACAACAGGACCCATAACTTGACGAATAACACCTTTTGCTTGTGACATTCTACGCTCCTTAACCATTGAGGGACTCAGCACCAGAAACAACTTCAATTAGTTCAGTTGTAATAGCAGCTTGTCTCAATTTATTCATTTTTAAAGTTAATGTTCTAATTGCATCTTTACAGTTTCCAACAGCACTATCCATTGCTGACATACGTGATCCATGCTCTGCTGCAACAGCATCTAACATTGCTGTCCACATTGCACTTGTGTATGCCTCAGGAATAAGGCCATTAAGAATTTCTTCTGCATTCGGGTTGTATCTAAAATCAAACGGATACTTTTCCTTAAGCTCTTCTCTCTCAGATGAATCTAAAGTCATTGGAAGAACTTGCTTAACTGTTGGCTCAATTGAAATTGCAGAATAGAAAATATTATAAGCGATACTTACCTTTCCTACTTCACCACTTGAGAAAAGTGCTGATAGCTTTGAAGCTAATTCTGAAATTTCATGATGTTGAGGTTCAGCTTTTTCAAACTCATAAAACTCACCAACATTAACAAGTTTCTCAACAAGTTCTTTAACTTTAGTTCCAATAAAGTGTACTTCTAAATTTGATGGATCCTCATGATTTGCAACATAGTTCTTAACTACTTTTGCAAGTCCAGAGTTATAACCACCACAAAGACCTTTATTAGATGAGATCACAAGTAAAACCTCTTTCTTACTTTCGTTATCTTGTAAGAAAGAGTGATTGTAATCTTCAACTAAGGCAGAAATTGTCTTAATTGAATCTTCTAATTCATTTGCATAAGGACGAGCATTCAGAATTGCATTCTGAGCCTTGTTTAGCTTTGCAGCTGAAACAAGTTTCATTGCTTCCGTAATCTTTAAAGTACCCTTTGTACTTTTGATTTTCTTTTTAAGATCCTTAATATTTGCCATTATGGCTCCTCAATAATTAGTAGTTCTTACTTGCGATAAACTCTTTAATAACAGTAGCTAATTTACCGTCATTCTCTCCTGAGATTGCTTTATCATTTCTAATAGAAGTCATAAGCTCAGAGTGTGATGCATTTAAGTGATCAATTAGATCTCTCTCTGCGTCTCTTACTCTTTCTACAGGAACAGAGTCAAACATTCCTTTTGTACCAGCATAAACAGATACAACTTGATCAATAACATCGTAAGGTGTGTATTGTGCTTGCTTAAGTAGCTCAACAAGTCTTTCACCTTTTGAAAGTTGTTTTTGAGTTGCTTCATCAAGATCTGAACCGAATGCAGCGAATGCTTGAAGCTCACGGTACTGAGCAAGATCTAGTCTTAGTGTACCAGCAACTTTCTTCATTGCTTTAATCTGAGCAGAACCACCAACACGTGATACTGAAATACCAACGTTAACAGCTGGACGAATACCAGAGTTAAATAAGTCACCTTCTAGGAAGATCTGACCGTCAGTAATCGAAATTACGTTAGTTGGAATATATGCAGAAACGTCACCTTCTTGAGTTTCAATAACTGGAAGAGCAGTTAGTGAACCAGCTCCGTCTTTATCAGCAAGTTTTGCAGCTCTTTCTAGTAGTCTTGAGTGACAGTAGAAAACGTCCCCTGGGAATGCTTCACGCCCTGGAGGTCTTCTTAGTAGAAGTGAAAGCTGACGATATGCTTGTGCTTGTTTTGTTAAATCATCATAAACGATAAGTGCGTGCTTACCGCTATCTCTATAGTACTCACCCATTGTACAACCAGTGTATGGAGCAAGGTACTGAAGTGGTGCAGAGTTAGAAGCAGTAGCAGATACGATGATAGTATAATCAAGAGCACCAGCTTCTTTCAGCTTTTGTTGTACTTGACGTACTGTTGAGTTCTTTTGTCCAACAGCAACGTAGATACACATAACATCTTTACCTTTTTGGTTGATGATTGTGTCGATAGCAACAGCTGTTTTACCAGTCTTTCTATCACCAATAATAAGCTCACGTTGACCACGTCCGATTGGGATCATTGAATCAATCGCTTTGATACCAGTTTGAAGTGGCTCGTGTACAGACTTTCTAGCTAGAATACCTGGAGCTTTAATTTCAACACGTCTTGAGTGTTCAGAAACGATTTCACCTTGTCCATCGATTGGATTACCAATAGCATCAACAACACGACCTAGAAGAGCGTCACCTACTGGTACTTCAACGATCTTCTCAGTTCTTTTAACTGTTGAACCTTCTGTGATTTTTGGATCATCACCTAGAATAGCAACACCAACGTTGTTAGTTTCAAGGTTTAGAACCATACCTTTTGTACCTGTAGCAAACTCTACAAGTTCACCGGCCATAGCATTTTTAAGACCGAAAATTCTAGCAACACCATCACCAACAGTTAGAACTGTACCTACTTCATCAACTTGTAGTTTAGTTTCGAAGTTAGCAATTCTGTCTTTGATAATGCTCGTAATTTCTTCTGGATTCATTGACATCATTTACCTCTACAATAATTGGCTTTTAACCATTTATAATTGATTCTTTTAAAGTATTAAGTTGTTTATCTACAGACGCATCGATTTGATAGTCTTCAACTGTCACTCGTACACCTGCAGTAATTTTTTCGTTTTTTACGTATGATAATTCAGGCTCTGAACCAAGCTCTTTTTTGATAAAAGATTTAATTTTATCTAGAGACTCTGTATCAATTGAATCTGCACTACCCTCGATTGTTCCTCTCATGAAACCTTTTTCATGATCATCCATTACGATTACTTCTTTAAAAATAATTGGCATTAGACCAATTCTTTTTTCTTGAAGTAGGAAATTAATAAATGATTTAACAACTTGAGAAAGTCCTAATTTTGCCATTACTTCATTAACAACAGCTATCTTCTCTTCAGCAGTGAAAACATCAAGAAACATTACGTTTTCAAGATTGTTGTTTTCATTAACTACTTCAGTAAGTGTTGTTAATTCTTTAGCAACGTCAAGATTTGACTCTTTACCTAGGTTGTAAATCGCTTTTGCATACGCTTTGGCTACATTCTTATCTTTCATTTTACTACCCTAGAACTATAGTCTTGATATTAAATTACTAGTTGCTTTATTTGATAATTTTTCATCTTTATGAATTGTACTTTTAGTCTTGTTAATAACTTCATCTAAAAGTGATTCGTTAAGACTTTTAAGCATCATTTTCTTTTCAGACTCTAATTTATGCTCAGAATCTTTTTCCATTTTTTCCATTGATGCTTTCATTTCTTCAACAAATTTTTGTTCAAACTTTTCGCTATCTACTTTTGCATTTGAAATGATTTTTTCTTTTTCAGCTTGAATGTTATCGATCTTAGCTTTTGAAGCTTGTAGCTCTTGTTCTGCCTTAGCATCTTTCTTTGCTGCATACTCAACTAAGTCTTTAATGTTTTCTGATTTTTCTGTGAATGATTTGCTCATAAATGGGATCATCTTCCACGCAATAAAACCAAACACAATTGTGAAGTTAATTGCAGGAACTAGAAGATCACTTAAATGACCACCGCGGTACTCACCACCAGCAGCTAGAGCAACATTACTAATGATTAAAGCTAATAAAAATTTCATTGCTTACCCTATCCTTAAATAATTTACTGAACGATTTTGTTTACAAGAAGTGACGATAGTTCTTCCGCATCTTTCATAACGGCAACTTTCTTTTCTTCTAATTCTTTAGCGTACTCATTTTTCTCAGCGTTTAGTTGAGACTCAAGTTTATCTGCTAGTTCTTTAACCTTTGCAGCTTCACGCTTTGTTACTTCTTCTTTCTTTGCTTGAATGATAGAAAAAGCTTCTGATTGAGCACTTTCAATTTTCACTTTATATTCTTTTTCAAGTTCAGTTGCTAGACGAGTTTTCTCCTCTGCTCCTGACTCCATTTTAGTCGTTTTTGCTTCACGATTTTCAAGAATATCTTGAAGCTTAGACCAAATTAAGTTTCTTGTTACAAAGTACAAAACAGTAACAATAGCTAATTGAATGAATAAAGTTGAATCGATTTGTAGTGATTTTAATACTGTAAGAATAGTATCCATTAGTGACTACTCCAAATTACATCTAGATGATTGGTTAAAAGTTCACTAATAATTAAACTTTATATGGCCTATCGTCAAGATAAACCGGTTATTTCTGAATGTTTGTTAATTTTTAATTAAGGTGTAAATAATCAAATTTATTTAATTATTTGTCATCATGCATCTTCGTTGTTCCATGGAAGATAACACCATCTTCAACAATCAGCGAAGGAGTTGTGATAGTCCCCTCAAAGCGAGCTGGCTTGATAATTTCAACGCGAGAAGTCGCTTTAATATCACCTTTTACGATACCACTAATCATAATTACATCAGCAATAATATCTGCATTTATAACAGCGGCCTCTGAAATAATTACTGTATCATTAGAATAAATTGTTCCGTTCACAATTCCTGCAATGCGTCCAACACCATTAAGTGTAATATTGCCTTCAAGCTTACAACCATCTTCAATAATTGCTGCCATTGTTCCTTGTGTCATATACTCTTTACCTTTTTTCCATGGTGGTTCTATAGGACCAATTTAATTATTTCATTATTTGGTTCTATAGGACCAGTTAAGACTAAATCCAACTGGTCCCATAGGACCGATTTTTATCTATTAGTTAAAAGATATTCAAAGATATCATTAAATTCAGCTTCATTAGCAAATTTAAGAACGACTTCACCACCGCCACTCTTATTTGTCTTAATACCAAAGTGGTACCCAGTACGCTGCTCAAGCTTCTCTCTGTATTGAGACATTTTGCCATTGAAGAAGTCAAAGTTTTCTTCCTCTTCTTTCTTTTCTTTTGGTGCACGCTTAGAAGCTTTAATTAGTTTTTCAGTTTCTCTAACTGATAAATTATCTACAGCTGCTTTATTTGCAATGCGAATACAATCTTCTCTTTCTTTAACACCTGCTAAAATTTTAGCATGACCAAAAGATAGCTGATCCTTTTGAATTAAATCGACAACATCACGAGGTAGTTTAAGGATACGTAGGAAGTTAGCAATTGTTGATCTTTCCTTTCCTACTTTCTTTGCAACTTCTTCTTGTGTCAGGTTGTAGTCTTCCATTAATCCAAAGTAAGCTAGCGCTTCTTCTACACAATTAAGATCTGAACGTTGAACGTTTTCAATGATCGACATAACCATTTTTTCACGATCAGTTGCTCTTTTAATGACAACAGGAACCTGAGTTAGGCCAGCAAGTTTTGAAGCTCTTAATCTTCTTTCACCAGCTACAAGTTCATATCCTTCATCCGCTTTAACAACAATTAAAGGCTGGATAACACCATTTTCCTTAATTGAGTTAGATAGCTCATGAAGTTCTTCTTCTTTAAATATTTTACGTGGTTGATTTGGGTTTGCATGAATTGATGTAATATCCAACATTGATGGATTCGTTTCAACTTGTACTGCTGCTTCTCTTTGTACCGGTTTATCAGGTTGATTTTCTGCCGCTACCTTTTGGAGATCTGAAAATGCAGCTTGCGCTTTCGATGCTTTAGAAGAACCACTTGTTCCACCTAAAAGAGAACCCATACCTTTACCTAGAGCTACTTTCTTTGCCATTTTCTCTTCCCCTTACCTATTGAATATTACCTTGAAGTGTATTGTCGACATTATCAACTGAAGGCACCTCTGGTAGTCCATTTTGAGTTTCTACTGATTGAGCACGATCTTTAATAATAAGTTCTTTTGCTAGAGCAAGGTAAGCTTCAGAACCTTTTGATTCAATATCGTAAAGAATGATTGGTTTCCCAAAAGATGGGCACTCGGCAAGTTTTACGTTTCTAGGTATTACCGCTTGAAACACTTTATCGCCGAAGTGCCTTCTAATCTCTTCAGAAACTTGTTTATGAAGAGAAGCTCTTCCATCAAACATAGTAAGGACGATTCCGTCCATTTCTAATGCTGGATTTAAATTCGCTTTTATTAGTTTTACTGTATTAATTAATTGAGCAAGACCTTCCATCGCTAAATACTCTGTTTGCATTGGCACGATAAAGCTATCAGCCGCGTTTAGAGCGTTTACAGTTAGAAGACCTAATGATGGTGGACAATCGATTAGGATGTAGTCATATGAGTCCATAATAGGCATGAAAGCTGTCTTTAACTTAGACTCACGTGCAAACTCAGATACTAATTCAATCTCGGCACCAGATAGATTATTGTCAGAAGGACAAATATGTAAGTTAGGAAGTTCTGTTTCATAAATTGCTTCACGAATATCAGTTCTTCCAATCATTGCATGATATACATTACTATTTGTATGCTGCGATGAATCAAGTCCTAAACTAACACTACCATTACCCTGCGGGTCTAGATCAATTACCAGAGTCTTTTTCTCGGCTACTGCTAGGCAGGCTGCTAGATTAATTGTGGTTGTCGTCTTACCAACACCACCTTTCTGATTCATGAGTGCAATAATTTTAGCCATTTATGTCTCCCCATATATATAGTTGTTACTATATTTTTAAAGAAATGAGGACAAAGTGACAAGATTTTTATTTTTATTTTTTCGAAAATTGTTAATTTCTGTTCCACGTAGAACATTCTTGTTTCTAAGAGCAATCATCATACGCCCCTCAGTACCAGGAATATCAACCAATGTTTCCTCTATGATATCCCACTTACCACCGAGCCAATCAAGATCTTCAAGCTCGTAGAAATTTGGTCCCTTGTAAAAGATCACGTTAACTTTCTTATCAGTGATAATCTTAGGAAGCAGATTTTCAATAGTCGAAACAGCTTTGAATGTAATTGTGCAATCACGGTCAAAGTATACGTGCTCGAATCTCTGATGATATGTCTTAACATTATCTAAACCGATGGCCCCAGCAATTTGATTAACGACTTTGGATTTTTTCCCTCTAGCTTCAAATCCAATATACTTTTTGTCAGGGTTAAGACTTGCTAAAGGCAGTAATGGAAAACCTCCACCAAAACCGATATCCACATGAATCTCAGTCTTGTCATAGATCTTTTTTAGCGACTCTACTTCTTCGATTGGTTTAACACTATCAACATATTGTTTCACGTGGAACTCTTCTGGTGTATTAATTCTTGTAAGATTAATACCAGCAAAAGGGCCATTGATTTGTTCTAAATACTTTTGGCAAAACTCAGTATCTTTCATCATAAAATATTTCCTGCCACAAAGGCCAAGGTCGCAGGTCTAATACCTACTATTCTCTGGAGTTGTCCAAAGCTTTCTGGTTTAATTTCTGTTATACGTTGGCGGCATTCGAAAGAGATATTCTCACTTGCAACTAATTGCTCCCAATTAATAGGTTTTTTACTTAAGCGATTAATCTTAGCATTTTCGACTAATGCTCGATCAATATATCCTTCATACTTAAGAGAGATAGCTACTGTGCGAATCACATTTGGATCGAAGGCCATATTATTCTCACTCAATTCTCTAGTGAGAACATCTACTGGATTAAGTTGTGCTCTCTTTGAAAGTTCAGCAAGAGTTATATTTGAATTAAGCGGCCCATAACCCATGTCTTTGAAATATTCTTTATTCTTTGGGTTAGCTTTATACGTATAGTTCTTCGCTACACTCCATATAATATTAAAGCTTCTTTCAAACTTATCCTGGTAGCGATCAACTTCTGCGAAAAGACCCAGTTCCTGACGGTATTTTTTCATACGTAGAATTGTATTATCCTCGCGTACGTAAAGACGGTTCTCATTTCTAGCAGTAAATAAACGATAAGGCTCATCTCTCTTATTAGAAACTAAATCCTCTACCATAACACCAATATATGAATCTTCACGATCAAGAATGAATTTGTCTGCACCTATTATAGACCTCGCTGCATTTATCCCTGCAATCAAACCTTGTCCTGCAGCTTCTTCATACCCAGATGTTCCATTCACTTGTCCTGCAAAGTACAATCCTGGCATTTCCTTGGACTGAAGAGTTCGATCTAAGCATGTTGTATCAACAACATCATATTCTACAGCGTAGCCATAGACAGCAATCTCTGCATTCTCTAGGCCTTCTATTGTTCTAATGAAATCCAACTGAATTTCACGTGGAAGAGATGTAGAGATACCATTTGGATAAAAGGTATCTAATTCATGTGATTCAGGTTCAACAAAAACATGGTGAATATCTTTTTCTTCATAACGGTAGGCCTTATCTTCAATAGAAGGACAGTACCTAGGACCAACGCCTTTAATTTGACCATTAAAAATAGGACTTCTCTCTTTATTCTCACGTATAATCCCAAGGGTCTTTTCATTAGTCTTTGTTAAATGACATGAAACTTGCTCAATAAACCTCTCATTAAGATCATGTCCATAGTGGAAGTTAACAGCATTGATATCGCTTTCCTGCTCTACCATCTTTGAAAAATCGATAGAATCACGTTTCAACCTAGCAGGAGTTCCTGTTTTAAACCTTGTTTTAAGTGCAGTAACACCCACAAAGATATTCTCTAGAGAATCGGCCTTTAGACAATCAACACGTCCGCCATCAGACTGCTCCTCACCTGTATGCATTTTACCAGCAAGGAAAGTTCCTGTTGTTACAACAATCTTCTTAGAGAGATACTCGCCTTCAGTTGTCTTAATGAGAAACTGCTCTTGGTCTTTACTAACCCTTTCCACCATTTCACGAATAACGGTGATATTCTTATTAGCAGCGACCTCAGCTTCTGCATTTCTTGCATAGACCTCTTTATCGATTTGGACACGTGTCGACTGGACAGCGTAACCTTTTGACTCATTTAATGTACGGTATTGAATAGCGCTGCGATCTGCAAGCTTACCCATAATGCCGCCAAGGGCATCAATCTCACGAACTACCTGACCTTTACCAACACCACCAACTGCTGGGTTACAGGGAGCTGAAGCAATACTTACCCCTGGCATCGTTACGATCGCAACCTTTAAATCGAATTGAGCAGCGGCCCAAGCAGCTTCAAGACCAGCATGTCCCCCACCTATAATTGCTACATCAAACATAGTTTTTCCAATTTCACACGTGTTCCACGTGGAACTATTACCCTGGCTTGTTCTACGTGGAACAAATGGGCGCAGTTCTAATAATAAAGTTCTACGTGGAACATTTAAGCTATATTTTAAGAAAAATCAATGGTTTATATATTATTTACCGATACAAAAGTTGGTAAATATATGTGTCAGGGTATCATCTGGACTGATAATTCCAATAAGTTCTGCGGTTTTCTTTTCAAGTATTGACACTTCAGAAGATATGATAGCAATATCGTCTAAGTGCCTGATATTACTTGAGAACTCACTAAATTTACTATAAATATCATTGATGACAATACGGTGTCTTTCGATTGAGATCGGATCACTATTACGTAATTTCGTATACTTGGATAGTATATCTTGAGTAATTAAGTCAGTTATATGAGCTGGTTCTATAGGACCATTTTTTTGATTTGCCCCCATAGGACCAAGATTAAATTCTTCTAATTCTTTTGGTTCTATAGAACCACTTGTTGTTTTTGGTCCGATAGGACCACTTATTTCAACAAGTCTCCCCTCGCCTTTTGAAGTGTCGGCACTATAGTATTTAATAGCCTTTGGAAGATTTGATTTTAAAGTATCTAAATTTAGCTCACCCTCAAACTCATCAAAATGTGTAAAGATAAGAGCATCAAAAAGTGTCTCTTTGATATCGTGATATTGGTATTTTTCTACTTCATTTATATTAACTAGAAGAATTTTATAAAATGCATTGTCGATAAGATTACGACTTCTCTTTATTCCTTCTTCTTCAATGACATCAGTTGTGTTGCGT
Organism: Halobacteriovorax sp.; assembly: GCF_048381875.1. Taxonomy (NCBI): domain Bacteria; kingdom Pseudomonadati; phylum Bdellovibrionota; class Bacteriovoracia; order Bacteriovoracales; family Halobacteriovoraceae; genus Halobacteriovorax; species Halobacteriovorax sp. The sequence goes on from NZ_JBLXBP010000006.1 coordinate 105,131, forward strand.
AGACCGGCCGTATCCACTAATTTAAATGTTTCATTTCCAAGGCTGATATATTCAGATATATAGTCACGAGTGGTTCCTGCAATATCTGAAACAATTGAGCGGGATTCATCGAGAAATAAATTAAAGAGAGAGCTCTTTCCAGCGTTCGGTTCACCACATAGAACTATATCTGGCGACATTAAGCTTTTAGCGTTCACACTTGCACTTCTGTGAAGTGAGCTAATATGCGTACTAATATCAGAAACGGCCTCATCTAAAAGTTTCTGCGACTGTTCCTCCCCTACGTCTTCAGCAAAATCGATATTAATTTCAACTGCAGCTTTCAGTTTTAAAAACTTATCGTAGAGATCAGTGTATTTTTGATAAAGGCTTCCATTTAAAAGTTTAAGTCCTTCATCAAGCATTAGAGAAGAAGAAGCATTTAGGAGAGCATCAAGTCCTTCAACTTGTGCAAGGGAGAGCTTCTTATTCTTTAGTGCTCGATAAGTGAATTCACCATTTTTTGCGAGACGAAAATTACCAGAGTTAATGAATGCATTCATAATACGCTTTAAATTAAGTGTATTTCCATGAGCTGCAATCTCTAATATATTTTCACCATTGTAACTATTAGGTCCCTTAAAATAAGTGATAACTACTTCATCCAGGAAGTTTCCATCAATGTCATAGAGATTAACAAATGTCGCTTTTCTTATTTCAAGTTTTGAAAGGTCTTTTTTGAAAAATGGTCCTATAGAACCAACGAGATCGGTAAAACCAGATAAACGGATAACCCCTATGGCCGTATTCTCACTTAAGCCGGTAGAGCATGCGACAATAGGTTGGTCATCCGTTTGGTATATCATTTTTTATGCGTCTGCTGTTTTATAAACGTATAACTGCTGTGCAATCCCTAGAATATTTGAAACTGCAAAGTAAAGATTTAATCCTGCCGGTAGATCTTTCATAATAAAAATGAAAACAATTGGCATGATATACATAATCTTTTGTTGATTAGGATCTGCTGATGTTGAAGGGTTAAGTCTAGTTTGAGCTAGCATTGTAATACCCATAATCGCAGGCAGAATGTAATATGGATCCTTTGCACTAAGGTCAGTTAACCAAAAGTAAAATGGAGAACCAACTAGTTCAACTGAATTTGAAATTGCTTGATAGAAAGCGATGAAAATAGGAATTTGAAGAACCATTGGTAAACATCCACCTAATGGTGAAGCTCCAGATCTTTTAAATAATTCCATTGTCGCTTTCTGTTGCTTCATTGGATCATCAGCATACTTTTCTTTAAGCTTAGCAATTTCAGGTTGAAGTTTTTGCATCTTCTTCATTGAACGGAAAGACTTAGCTTGTAGTGGGTATGTTGCGATACGAATAACAAGTGTTAGAAGAATAATAGCAATACCGTAGTTACCTACATACTTATATACGAATTGCATTGCCTTAAGAATTGGAACAGCAAAAATTCCAAAGATACCAAAATCAATTGAAAGATCGAGTTGATCGTCAAAAGCTAGAAGGTAATCATAATTTTTAAGAGCATATAACATATAACCGTTATAAGTTTTTTTACCACGAACTGTTTGAAAGAAAGCATCTCCACTTTCAGTCGTCAGATAATTAATTGTTTGTTTTTCATTAAATACATTTAAGAATACATGGTGATTAAAATCTAACCCTAACCACTTTAACTTGCCTTCCCCATTCTCATCTGATTCTAAGTTTAGACGTTCAGTATCAACTGTTTGAAGAATATATTGACGGTAAGTTCTGTTATCAGATTGTTTTTCTGATGAAGACATATTGTATGAAAGTCTAAAGTCTTGTGTACCTTCGATTTCATAACTTAAACGCCCATCATCCAGAAGACTTAAACGAATAGAAATATTTTTTTCTAAATCATTTGCAACAACTTCATTTGGTGATGTTTTCTCATCAAAAACAAAATTAAAGTTTTGAAGGTTATTGTTGATATCAATTACTTTAAAAACAAAGAAGTTATCTTTATCTGATAATTCCTTTAAACTCATGGCCGTTTTATTTCCAGTAGCTGCTTTAAAAGAAAGATCACTATTTACAGTATAGCTATAAGGTCCATTCTCTAAAGTGACACTTTTAAGATTTGTTGCTTTTGCAGAACTCGTAGCAATTGCCTTAGGAGTTGTAGACTCTTGCGAAGTCGTTTCTGAATTAGTTTGAGTTTGAGCTGTTGACTGCTCTTGCTTAACTTGTGTTTGAGTGTTTTGAGTTGGACTAAAAAGCGCTTGCCATGTGAAGACAATAACACCTGCTAATACAAACGCTAAAACGGTGCGTTTTTGATCATTATTCATGCGTGATAACTCCTAAACTGGTAATTATAAGTACAGGATTTTTAACATGCCCTACGGCACTTGTTAACTTTTTATTGCAGTTTTGCGAATGCTCTTTCTAAAGAGATTTTGAGGTCTTTTTTAGGATCTTCAGATTGTTTAAAAAGACGATTAGAAACAACTACCATGATATCTTTCCCATCATTACGATAAGGACTCATACGAAAAAATTCGCGAATTAAACGCTTACAAAGATTGCGCTTATTTGCCTTACCTACTTTTTTGGTAACAGAAAATCCGATTCTAGAAGTTTCAGAATTAATTCGCGATGGCTTATAATAAACTCTTAGCCAGCGATCAGTGATAATTTTTGAATTCTTTCGAAGATAAGAGAAATCTTCAGTTGATAGCAATCTTGAACTTTTATCAAAAGTGCTATCAACTGATTCCATTATTTCTTACCGTGAGAAACTGTAAGTTGCTTACGTCCCTTAGCTCTACGAGCCTTGATAACGTTGCGACCACCAGCTGTTTCCATTCTTTTAAGGAAACCGTGTACTCTCATTCTTTTCTTTCTTTTTGGCTGCCAAGTTCTTTTAGACATCTTCAACCTACCTAACTATAACTGTTAAACTTAAAATTAATATTGTAAGGGCTAGTATTATACCATTTCGCATCACCGGTCAATGGCCCTGTAGATAGTGCAGGCCAAAATATTTGATTTATTTGGCCATGCGTAAAAAACTTATTTTTTTATTGGCCTAGGATTTTGGGCCATGATACAAATTTGCCCCACAACACAGAATTAAAGAAAAATTGACGAGTGCAGCTCAAGGGAATAGATCATGCAGGGAAACTTTCCTTTTAATGAATTTTTAAAAAATTCAAACTCAAACACGAACACACACAATGAATTAGGACACAGTAAAGTTAATAATATTGAAGACTTAGCAAATAAGAATATCATTGAAGATCCCTTCAATATCAAGCAAAGCTTAAATAGTAATCCTTCTCAAGACTACTCTAGCCTATCAGATGACTTCTTTAGTGCCGAAGAGTTAGAGATGATGAATTGTGAAATACATAACTCATTGAAATCACTGATAAATCCACAAAAGTATGCATCGTTTTTTCAAGGTGAATTCTTTCGCCTAATTAATATTGATGGTGAGAGAGCTACATTCTCAACAACAACAAATTTCATTAAGTCATTCATTGAGAAGAATTTAGAGCAAATTAGCCAAAGTATTGTAAATACGTTAGGTAAATCATACCAAATCGTTATCGTTACTAATAATAACAGCAACTTAGCTAATAGTAGCCAAACTTCACTATCTCAGAGCTTAAATTCATCTGGTCCTATAGAACCAGCTCAGAATCGACCTAAATCAGCAAATGAAATTTCATTTTCGCTTGACCTAGAGCCTGTACAGGAAGATCTTCTATCAAAAGTAGAATCAAAATATATCGATCACGTAAGTGATGATTATAATAATATTGTAATCGATAAGAGTAAGACGTTTAAGAACTTCGTAATCGGACCATCTAATAATATGGCCTACGCTGCTTCACTAGCAATTGCTAAAAGCCCTGGTAAAGCAGGTAAATACCCTTCTCTTTATATTCATTCGAATTCTGGACTTGGTAAGACTCACCTCTTACATGCCATGGCCAACGGAATTCAAAATCAATACCCTCACTTTGTTATCTGCTTAATTACAGCACGTGACTTTATGAAGGAAATGATTGAATCGATTCGCAACAAACAACTTCCAGAATTTCGTCAAAAGTATTCAGAGAAAGTTGATGTTCTTATGATTGATGATGTTCATGAACTTAAAGGTAAAGAAGGAACTCAACGCGAATTCTTCCATATCTTTAATGAACTTTATCAAAAAGGAAAACAGTTAATCTTCACTTCTGATAAGACACCTCAAGAGATTAATGGCCTAGAAGAGAGAATCAAGACTCGCCTACAATGGGGTCTAGTTGTTGATATTCAAAAACCAGATATCGAAACAAGAGTTGCTATCATTAATGCTAAGGCAGATGATCTCGACTTATTCCTTTCTGAAGATATTGTTAATCTAATTGCATGTAATGTTAAAAACTCAATTAGAGAGCTTGAAGGTGCTCTAATAAAGCTTTCAGCCTACTCTGATATCATGAAGGTTGATATTGAATTAGAGATGGTTAAAGAGGTTCTTGCTCTTCGCGATTTTGAAGATGAGAAGAAAATTACAATCGAAGGTATTGCTAAGCAAACATCTCAATATTTTAAAATACCTGTTGCTGATTTAAAGTCAAAGTCACGTACGAAAGATATTGCTAACGCTCGCTTTGTGGCCATGTACTTATGTCGCAAGCTTGCAAATGCAACTCATGAGGAAATTGGTCGCTTCTTTGGTGGTCGCGATCACAGCTCTGTTGTACACGCAGAACAGAAAATCTCAGAAAGACTATCGCAAGATCCCCTACTTTCTAAGACTATTATGACGATTGAAAATCAACTTTAATCACTACTAAATCCAAATTAAATTCTGACTAGTCAAATGACTATCCAAAAATAGGCCACTCAATGAGTGGTCTTTCTATTTGATGACTACTCGGCCGTGAGTAAATGATTGGCCAACACTGACAAAGACACCATTTAATCCACATGAAATTTGTGAAATGTTGATTATATGACTAGTCAAATGGCCGACAAATTCACAGTAGTATTTGACTAGTCAACTTTGGTCCGACGAGATCACAGTTATCCACGGCCATTAGCGGCCAATTCACGGCCAACAAACTTAATTGTGGATTAATAAATGTATTAAAATTAATAACTTAGAACATATTTTAGAATTTATTCACGGCCGTTAATAATATAATCGACAAAATCGTAGGCCGTGGATAAAAAAGTTATCAACATGTTTGCAAAATGTGAGTAATTGAATGGCCAAATTAATAAAAAGTTAAGCAATTTAACTCGCCCTAAAATTATCAACATTTGGCCGTGAGTAAAAATCTAATAACGTCAATATATTGTTACCGAAATGATAATATACGAATGTGTGCATTGAGTTAAAAAAACTAATCAACCATTGCTAACAAATGGGAAATCGAGAGAATGAAGATCTAATAGGGAAGTAGAAGCTTATACACTTTTCCACAGGATTATATATTATATTAATATAAATATATATAAAAAGAGAAACACTTAAAACGCCTATGCTAGCTTGCTAACTGGTGTTTTCCATTATACAACAATAGCACAATTATTTCTGATAGGATTAAAAATGAAGCTTAGGGTAGATACAGATAACTTAAGAGATGCACTAAATAAAATTTTAACTGTAATTGATAAGAAGAATTCAAGACCAATCTTAACTTATACGTTACTAACTGTTAGCAATGAGAAAATATATTTATCAGCTACAGATTTAGAAGTATCAGCAAAGTATTCAATTAATGCATCAACTGAAGGTTCAGCTTCATTTTGTATAAACGCTAAGAATCTATTTGATATATTAAAAGAACTTCCTAACACAGATATCAACATGGAGTTGGAAGAAGGTGAAAATCTTCTAAAAATAAATTGTGAAGATATCCATTATTCACTTTTAATTTATGAATCAGATGAATTTCCAAACCTACATTTTGGAAACGAAAATACATTCAATCTAAATTCAGATGATCTATTAAATCTAATCACAAAAACTTCATATGCTATTTCAAATGATGAAACGAGACTTCACTTTAACGGAATTTATTTTCAAGAAGTAGAAGGGAAGTTAAGAGCTGTCTCAACAGACGGTCATCGATTATCACTAATTGAACACGACATAGCAGAACAAAATAATGAAGCACTTATTAATGGAATTATCATTCCAAAGAAAGGTGTATCAGAACTTAGAAAAGTTGCAGAAACTTATCCAGGTGCTAATCTGTTTATTTCTGTTGATGACTCTTATTTATATGTAACAGCTAATGAGCAATACCAATTAGGTATTCGTTTAATTGCTAGAGAATATCCAAAGTATCAAGCTGTAATTCCAGCTAAGACGACTTATTCACTAACAGCTGATAAAGAAACTCTTCAGCATGCTATTAGACGTATTAAAATTATGTCTAATGAGAAATCAAATGCAGTTAAGATCAAACTTACTGAAAATCATATGACAATCTCTGCTAACCATCCTTCACTTGGAGATGCGAAAGAGACGATCGCTGTTGATTACAATGGTAAGGAGCTTGAAATTGGATTTAATGCACGTTTCTTATTAGATTCAATTGCAATTTTAAATTCAGAAAATATTACTTTTGAATTCAATAATGAATTCTCAGCTGTGATTGTAAGATCAAATGATATCCAAAACTATCTTGGAATCATTATGCCACTTAGAATCTAAGAGATTATATTATTTTGAAGCTATCTAAGTTACAGATTACAAACTTCCGTAACCTCCAGCCAGATATTATATCTTTCAATAAGAATATAAATTGTATTTTAGGAGAGAATGGAAATGGTAAGACAAATATATTAGAAGCGCTTCATGTGTTAGTAACTCGAAAATCTTTTCGTAAAAATACAACTTTTCCACAGTTATTAAGTATTGATGGGGATAATCCTGAAATATTATTTTCATCTCTTTTTGAAAATGAAGGTGATCAAATCACTTTTACTGGAAAGATGAATCCTAATGGTTCTTCGTGGACTCTAAATGGAAAGAACACCAAGAAAAAGCTTGATGCAAAATTAGTATTTATTAATCCATTTGATTCATATTCATTTTCTAATATTCCAAGCTTTAGAAGAAAGTGGTTTGATGATCACTTATCACTACTTAGTCGCGATTATAAGAAAGTATTAAATCAGTACAATTCTTCTCTTAGATTTAGAAACGTACTTCTTTCTAAAAAGCCACCACAATTTAGAGAGCAGCTACAAGTTATCGATCGTCAAATGGCAGATTACGCTTACGAGCTAGTGGCCATGAGAAATCAATTTGTGGCCGAGTTAATTCCATATTGTGAAAAAACTTATCGCGACATTTTTTCAGAAGAACACGAGCTTAATATCCAAGTCGATTCACGTTTTCACGGCTTTTCACCAGATATGATCTATGATTACATGCAACAAAGACTTGAAAAAGACCTAGTTGTGGGGCATACGACGTATCAAGTCCATAAAGATGACTACGTGCTTCTTTTTGATGGAATGAATGCCTATGAATTCTGCTCTCTAGGCCAACAAAAAATGTCTTATTTGAGCCTCATATTTGCCTATATAGAGCTATTTAGGTATAACTTATACACCTATCCAATTGTACTTATCGACGATGTCTCAGGGGAATTAGACAAAGCGAGATGGGGTAGGCTTGTAAATTTTTTGGAACAACGAGAGTTCCAAGTATTAATTACAACGGCAAATGAAAAATTTAAGGAAGAATTAGAAAAAATTGATGGAGCAAATAAGATCTATATCTCTAATGGATCCATTCACTAATCTATCTTCCAAAAAATATATTTTTAAAACAACAACACACTGACACAAGAAATTGGAAGAGAGGTTCCTTTTGGAAAATCAAGAAAATCAAGCAGGAAGTATTGGTAAGGTCGGACAAGAATATGGTGCGAGCCAAATTAGTGTTCTTGAAGGACTTGAGGCCGTTAGAAAAAGACCGGGGATGTATATTGGGGATACTGCTAATCGTGGACTACATCACTGTGTATATGAAATTGTTGATAATGCAGTTGATGAAGCACTGGCAGGCTACTGTAGTGAAATTAAAGTTATTATCCACGTTGATAACTCTGTAACAGTTATCGATGATGGCCGAGGAATACCTGTTGATATCCATCCAAAAGAAGGTGTTTCTGCCGCTGAACTTGTTTACACAAAACTTCATGCAGGTGGGAAATTTAATGAAGATGGTGGAGCTTATAAAGTTTCTGGTGGTCTACACGGTGTAGGTGCATCTGTTGTAAACGCGCTTTCCAAGTGGGTTAAGATTGAAATTAAAAAGCATGGAAAAATCCATCAGGTAGAATTTAATCATGGCGTTACTAAAGCACCTCTTAGCATAGTTGGAGAATTAGAAGATCCAGAGCAAACTGGGACATCTGTAACTTTCAAGCCTGATAATGAAATTTTTGAAGTACATGAATTTAATTACGATACTTTAACAAGTCGTTTTAGAGAGATGGCTTTTCTTAATAGAGGATTAAAGATTGTTGTTAAAGATGAGAGAAATGATAAAAAAGAAGTATTTCATTATGAAGGTGGTTTAATTGAATTTGTTCAGTACTTAAATAGAGCAAAGACTGTCGTTCATAAGGCTCCGATTTATATATCTGAATCTCGTGAAGACTATGAAGTTGAAATCGCAATGCAATGGACGGATTCATACTCAGAAGTTCTTTCAGGTTATGCAAACGCAATTACAACTCCTGGTGGTGGAACACATATCTCTGGATTTAAAACTGCACTAACAAGAGTTGTAAATCAATATGCTAAAGAAAATAATCTTTTAAAGGGAATTAAAGCAAATCTTACTGGAGATGATATGAGAGAAGGTCTTACGGCCATTATCTCTGTAAAGCTTCCTGAACTTCAATTCGAAGGTCAGACAAAAGATAAACTTGGTAACTCTGAAGTCGAAGGGATTGTTAACTCTCTAGTTGGTGATGCTCTTAAGCGTTATTTAGAGGAGAATCCATCAACCGCAAAAACGATTATTAGAAAATCAGTTGATGCAGCCGCTGCAAGAGAAGCTGCACGTCGTGCTCGTGAATTAACGAGAAGAAAATCAGTTCTTGATATGGGTGGCCTTCCAGGTAAGATGGCAGATTGTCAGGAAAAAGATCCAGCACTTTCTGAAATTTATATCGTTGAGGGTGACTCTGCCGGTGGTTCTGCAAAGCAGGGACGTGATAGAAAGTATCAAGCTGTACTTCCACTAAAAGGGAAGATTCTAAACGTTGAAAAAGCACGTTATGACAAAATGCTTGGTAATGCCGAAATTAAAATGATTGTTCAAGCAATGGGAACAGGAATTGGTAAAGGGAATTTTGATATCTCAAAACTTCGTTACCATAAACTTGTTATTATGACAGATGCCGACGTCGATGGGTCTCACATTAGAACTCTAATTCTGACTCTTCTTTACCGTCAGTTCCCAGAACTTATTGAGCAAGGTTATGTGTATATTGCACAACCACCATTATATAAATACAAGAAAGGTAAGAAAGAGATTTATCTTAAAGATGAAAAAGCTCTTGAGACTTTCCTTGTTGCAAACGCAATTGAAGGAACAGCAATTAACTTCAATGGTGAAATGATTGAAGAAGACACGGCCAAAGGCTTAGTTAATAAGTTTTCTCAATACGATAAGACACTTAAGTCTTACGATATTCACTTTGATACTCTTCTTCTAAGACATTTAATTGAAGAAATTGGAATTAGAGCTGCTGACTTAAAAGATAAAGCAAAATTAGAAAAAATTGTTACTGACTTAGATACACACTTCAAAGCAAATGAAGCTGAAACATTAAGAAATTATGCTTTTACTATCGAAGAAGATAAAGAGCATGAGAGTTTTCAACTTCGTATTACTGTTAAAACGACAGCTCGTACAAAGAAATTTAAGCTTTCTTCTTACTTCCTTGAATCTTCAGAGTATGCAGATTTAATTAATCTCTATGATGGAATTCAAAAGTACAAAGTAGGGAAGTTCTTATATCAACCTGAAAAAGGTAACTCGAGAGAATTTGGAACATTACGTGAATTTGCTAGTTTTGTTATCGATGATGCAAAACAAGGTGCATATATTCAACGTTATAAGGGTCTTGGTGAGATGAACCCTGAGCAACTTTGGGAAACTACAATGAATCCTGAAAATCGTACTCTTCTACAGGTTAAGATTGAAGATACGATTGAAGCAGATTCTGTATTCTCTGTTCTAATGGGTGACCAGGTAGAACCAAGAAGACAATTCGTTGAAGAAAATGCACTTAATGTAAGGAACCTAGACGTTTAAACGTTTTGCGAGGATTAAGAAATGACTGATGAAACAAATACAGTAGATAATGGTGACGGTGGAAATCACAATCACGGAAATATTCAACAAATCGGTATTCGCGATGAAATGAAAAATTGTTACCTCGATTACGCTATGTCTGTAATCGTTGGGCGTGCACTTCCAGACGTACGTGACGGGATGAAGCCAGTTCACCGTCGTTGTCTGTACGCTATGCACTCACTTGGTAACTATCACAATAAACCATTTCTAAAATCTGCCCGTGTTGTCGGGGATGTTATTGGTAAGTATCACCCACACGGTGACTCTGCGGTTTATAATACAATCGTTCGTATGGCCCAAGATTTCTCAATGAGATATCCAATGGTTCAAGGTCAAGGTAACTTCGGTTCAATTGACGGTGATAACGCTGCGGCCATGAGGTATACAGAGATCAGAATGCAAAAGCTTTCTGAGGAGATGCTTAAAGACTTAGATAAGGAAACAGTTGATTGGCAACCTAACTACGACGACTCTTTAAAAGAGCCAACAGTTCTTCCATCAAAGATTCCTAATCTTCTAGTTAATGGATCTGCTGGTATTGCCGTAGGTATGGCCACAAACATTCCACCACATAACTTAACAGAAGTTATGACAGCACTTACTCAACTTGTTGATAATCGTGATATGACGATTGATGAAATCATGCAAGTTATTCCAGGTCCTGACTTTCCAACTGCAGGAACGATCCATGGAACTGAAGGTATCCGCTCTGCCTATAAAACAGGTAAGGGTGTTGTTCAAATGCGTGCAAAAATGGATGTGGAAACACATGGTAAGAAACAAGATCGTGAAAGAATTGTTATTACTGAACTTCCATACCAAGTTAATAAAGCAAAACTAATTGAAAAGATTGCTGACCTAGTAAATTCTAAGTCACTTGTTGGGATCTCTGATCTTCGTGATGAATCTTCACGTGAAGGTATTCGTGTTGTAATTGATCTTAAAAAAGGTGAGATTGCTACAGTAATCATGAATAAGCTTTATAAGCAGACTGCCCTTCAGTCTTCTTTTGGTATTATCTTCCTTTCAATCGTTAACTCTTCTCCAAAAGTTCTTAATATTAAAGAACAACTTGAGTGTTTCATTGATCACAGACGTGAAATTATTATTCGTCGTACAGTTTATGAATTGAAGAAAGCACGTGAAAGAGCGCATATCTTAGAAGGTTTAAAAGTAGCTGTTGAAAATATTGATGAAGTTGTTGAGATGATTAAAAAGTCTGACGGGCCAACAGATGCTCGTGAGAAATTAATGTCAACATTCTCATTAAGTGAAATTCAAGCTCAAGCAATTCTTGATATGAGACTTCAACGTCTAACTGGTCTTGAAAGAGATAAGATCATTGCAGACTATGAAGCAATTATGAAAGAGATTGCACGTTTAGAAGGTATCTTAGGTTCTGAAGAAAAAATTAAAAATATCATCAAAGAAGAGTTCACTGAAATCATTGAAAAATATGGAGATGAAAGAAGAACTGAAATCGTTGCAAAAGCAGACGAAATTCAAATTGAAGATTTAGTTGCAAAAGAAGAGATGATTGTAACAATCACTCATAAGGGATACGTAAAACGTATGCCACTTGATACTTACAAAGCGCAAAAGCGTGGTGGAAAAGGTGTTAAGGGTGCTGCTAATGAAGATGATTTCTTCACAAATATTTTTACAGCTAATACACATGATAAGCTTCTATTCTTCACATCTCGTGGACAAGTTTTCTCTAAGAAAGTTTATGAGATGCCAGAAGGAACTAGAACTTCTAAAGGTAGAAATATCGCTAACCTAATCCAAATCCCAAGTGGAGATCGTGTAACAGAAATTATTAGAATTCCACACGATATGGATATGGAAGAGAAGTACTTAATTTTTGCAACTAATAAAGGTCTTGTTAAGAAGACGGCCCTTTCTGAATACTCTAATGTTAAGCAGTCAGGTCTAATTGCAATTAAGCTTCAAGATGGTGATTATATTGTAAATGTTAGAATCAATGATGGTTCAAAAGATATTCTTCTTTGTTCATCAGCTGGTAAAATTATCCGTTTCGACACTTCAGATGCTCGCGCTATGGGACGTGTTTCTCAAGGTGTAAAAGGGATTAATATCAATGCTGAAGAAGAGCGTATTATCGGAATGGAATTAATTGATGATAATATGGAAATTCTATCGGTAACTGAAAATGGGTACGGTAAACGTACTGAATCTTCACAATATCGTAAGCAAACTCGTGGTGGGAAAGGGATTCTAGCGATGAGACTTACTGATAAGAATGGTGAGATTGTTCAGATTAAGCCTGTTATTGAATCTGATGATTTAATGATCATTACAGACCGTGGTCAGGTTGTTAGAACTAAGGTTTCTGGAATTTCTCTAATGGGTCGTGCAACACAAGGTGTACGTCTTATTAAGCCAAAAGAAGGTGAGAAGGTTGTTTCAATCGCTAAGATTGTTGAGCCAGAAAACGACGGAATTGATGAAAATACTGAAGAATAATTTTCACATACTTAAAAGGGCCGGCCATGTGCTGGCCTTTTTAGTTTTAGGACTTTTCATGTCTGCTTGTGACTTCACACCAAGAATTCACAAGGATATTTTAATTGCTCAAAATTATATTACTAATCAAGAATATGCCCTGGCGGTGAAGCAGTATCATAAGATACTTGAGATGGCGCCAAATGATGAAATTAAAATTAAAGTTAATTACCAAATAGCAGAACTTTATTCTGTTTCTCTAGGACAATACTATAAGGGTATTGCTTTCTACGAAAAAATTCCAAAGCTTACAACAGATCCAGTTTGGCTTGTAAAAACACAAGAAAGAATTGGTGAGATTGCTTTTTTATATATCAATGACTATGAGAAAGCCGCTGATGTTTACAGTAAGCTTTCAGACTTTAGACCTAAGCTTTCTAATCATGATCTCTATGAATATCGCTTAGCAATTTCTTATATCAAATTAAAAAAATATGATATGGCCACAAAGCATTTGGTTACGATGCATAATAACGGTAACCATAAATACTTTGTGGATAGCTTTTATCAATCTGGTGTTCTCTATTTTGATAAGCAAGAATGGAACCGCGCTATCCAATATTTTCGTGAATACATAAAACGTGAAGACCGCCGTGATTTAAAAGTCCGTGCAATATTTCTAATGGCAAATTGCTATGAAACAATTGAGCGTTTGAAAACTGCATACGATCTCTACTATTCAATCTTAGGTGAATACCCAAATAATAAAGTTATTCAAGAACGACTTAACTCTGTTTATGAACGACGTGTAGCAAGGAAGAGATAACGATGGCGCTTTTCGATCCAAAGTGGATTAAACCCATGGCCCTTGCAATGTCGCTTCCATCAACTGCCTTGATCGTTGCTTGGGGCCTATGGGAAATGGTTGATGCCAATATCATCACTCAAGGTTGGGCCATTTTTATATTCCTGGCCGCAATTGGAAATATTTTAATCTCAATGGTTATTTTTGCTTTGAAAAAAAAGTAGGGTACGTCGATACTTTTCGAAGTTTTGAGCACTTAACTGTTTTTGTAATTCATTAATTCAAAGTTTAAAGCTTAATTCGGCTATAAATTAAGATATTCATGTTATTTTCTTGTAGATTAATTCAATTAGTTTCTCTTATGACATTCTTTCGTACTAAAAAATTTGTAACTTATTGATAATGTCAAAAGTATCGACGTACAGATTAACAAAAATGAAATATATTATCAATTGAGCATTCTTTAATTCATTTTATTTTATGTTTAGTGGATAAGCTTTGCATGCCTAGAAAAAAGAGAGTTTTCCAAAATCATTATCCATATCACGTTACACGACGAACAAATAATCGTGATTGGTTTAATCTTCCATTATTTGAAGTGTGGGATCTTATTAAAGATTCATTTAAATATGCTCAAGACAATGCACCTGTAGTTATTCACGCTTTTGTTTTAATGGATAATCATTATCATTTATTAATCTCAACTCCTAAGTGTAATCTGCACCATTTCATGATGTATTTTAACCGTAGAATATCACGAGAAATAAATAGACGTAGTAAAAGAGAGAATCATTGTTTTGCTAACGAATATAAAGCGACAATTGTTGATGATCAAAGATACTTACGTACAGTTTATCGATATATTTATCAAAATCCAATTAGGGCCAAGATTACTGATGATATATTTAGTTATCCTTATTCTTCTTTGCATTTTTCCTCATATGAAGCAAAGCTATTCAACTTTAAACCGCATTTTCACTTCGCAAAAGAAAAGGCAAATATTGAAAAAAGATTTTCTAGCGATATAGAAAGAATAATACGCTTAGGACTCCGTCGAAATAGATTTCAAATTTCGGAGAAAAATAGAAGTATAGCAAGTCGATACTTGTAAAAGTATCGACGTACCTTTTACCTTTTACGTTTTTTTCCTAATAAATAACATTCCATACATGACAAATAATATTGAAGTCACCGGACCGATGTAAAGTGGAGCATCAGTCATAGTAATGGATAAATAGGTCGCAAAACCTGGTAGGGTAATGAGAAAGCTTTCTCTGAAGCTAAGTAAATATGTTAGAAGCCAACCTCCAAAGAAAAGTACATAGGCAATTGTTCCTATAGAACCAGTCATGGCCATAGCATCTAGGAATTGATTATGAGAGTGTTCCTTGCAAAATCGTGGTTTAATATCGTTTTCATTTTGGATGTCAGGACATACGGCTTCGTAATTTCTAAGTCCATAGCCTAGTACTGGTTTATCCTCATACATTCGTAGTGCTGTTTTAAAGAGTGCGATTCGATATGAGTCACTATTATTATTTTTCTTAAAGCGATAGATACCCAAATCAACTTGATTGATGACTACATACCCAACAGCTCCAGCAAGTATTGCGCCTAAGATTAGACCAGCTGAGAAGATCTTTTTATTTGTGTAATAAAAAATAAATGGCAGACAAGCGATAAATGAAAGAATTGCTCCACGTGTATAAGAATAATAAAGTCCGATAAGGTTAATAATCAAAGTAATGATAAGAACTTTAGTATCGACGTACCTTTTGAATTTAGAGCGGTGTACTAATGCAGCAAGTGTCATGGCAGAGATCATGGCTATCGGGTAAGAGTAGTACATAGCTCCACCCATTAGAGCACCTTGATTTCTTCCGTAAGTATCGACAGTAAATTTCACAATATTATAGTGAAAGAGAACTTGGATAACACCTACGAATGAACTAAATGCACTTAGAGTTAACGTCCAAAAAATTAAACGCTTAATCCATTTTTCACTAAGCATATGGCCATATTGATAGAATCCACCGGCAAAAATAAGTGGGATAAAATAATACTTAATTTTTGAATAACTACCTGCTCCATTTACAAGAACTGAGAGAATCAGAATGAAAATAAATGCAGAGAAGAAAATCTGTAATTTGTTCTTAAAAACTTCTTTATAAGAATCTTTTGATACGTAGAATGCTAAAATGACAAAAAGCAGCATTCCTATTGTTGAAAATGCCTTATAGAAAATTGTCATTGTTAAGTAGAAGAAGATCGCCCAAGCAAGTAGATTTGCCTTCTTAGTCTCTGTCATATTTTATTCCCGTCAAAAGTATTTGAAATTAAGAGAAATTATAGTAACTATGCGTTCATGTTTAAAGAATTAATTAATAAGATTAGCTTTAGTCGCTATTTTATTTTATCTCTTCCATTAGCTGCAATTTGTCTCTTTTTTCTTACATTTGGAAAAGAATGGTTAGCGTTCGGGATCATTTATGCGGCCACTGTAATATATTTAGTCATGTTTTGGATGGCCGTAGATGAGCTAATAAAGCCACATCGCGTTGAAGGCTATAAGGCAAATAAGAAGTATCTAGCGTTTTTATTTATAGGGAAGACTGCAATTTTAATTGGTGCCTTATTATTTAGTGTACAAATTCTGGAAAGTAAGATAATTATACCGGTAATAAATTATTTCTTAAATATATTTGTGCTGGGCGCCAGCATCAGAAAGGACTAGTTAATGAAAAAAATGGCCCTTCTTTTATCGACTCTATTAGCGACAAATGCACATGCAGCAGGTGGATTCCTTTGGTTAGGTGAACTATCACAGGCTCTAGGAGCTAGCTATGTGGATCACATCTTCACAAAGTCATTCGTTGCAATTTTAATTCTTTTAATTGCTCTAGCTTATAGATTAAGAGTATCAAAAATGACTCTTGATGAAACAGTAGTCCCTGACAAAGGAATTACTCTTAGAAACTTAGTTGAGATGTATGGTTCATTCATCTACACTCAATGTCGTGCTGTTCTTGGTGAAGAAGATGCACCTAAGTATTTTAAATTCATCGCATTTCTATTTATTACAATTTTCCTAGCAAACGTTATTGGTCTTATTCCAGGTTTCTTACCTCCAACAGAATATATCAATACAACGTTAGCTCTTGGTGTTCTTTCATTTGTTTACTACAACATCAAAGGTTGTAAAGAACTTGGAACTATGAACTACCTTGCTCACTTTGCTGGGCCACTATGGTATATGGCAATCTTAATTTTCCCAATTGAGATTCTTTCAAACTTTATTCGTCCTCTATCTCTAGCACTACGTCTTAGAGGTAATATGATGGGTGACCACCACGTACTTACAACATTCCTTAACCTTGAAATTCTTGGTGTAAATGTTGGTATGTTTGGTGCTGCTATCCCATTCTACTTACTTGGGCTTCTAGTTTGTTTTATCCAAGCTTACGTATTTACAATGTTATCAATGGTTTATATTAGCTTAGCAACTGCTCACCACGATCATGATGAGCACCACGCGCACTAATAAAAACTTAAACTTATTAATTTAACTGTTACTTGATCAAAGTAACTAACGTTTTAGGAGACTATTATGGAAAACACTCAAGCAATTAAGTACATCGCGTATTTCTTAGCAATGGCTATCGCTGCATACGGTGGTACTGCTGCACAATCAAGA
>NZ_JBLXBP010000007.1:0-32496 GCF_048381875.1 Halobacteriovorax sp.
AAAACATAACTAAAATAAATTAATACAAAAAATCATAATTTACATATAAACTTTTAGCTATAATTTATCTAATTTAATACTTCAAGGGTAAATTATGGCAACTACAGATAACAAGTATGTTAAGTATCAAGAAAAAAGCGTAAAAATTATTGATAAACCAAAGGTAAATGAAAATGTTTCGGTTTATGTAAGACCTGGAGATTTAGTTGATTTTAAAATACCTGGAATTAATCTAGAAGATTTAGAATATGAACTTGTAGGGGGAGATATTGTAATTGATATTCCAGGAAATGGTACTTTTACTTTCGTATCTATGGCTCTTATGGGATATAACGATACGCCACCAAAGTTTGCTAGTAACTCTGGAAAAGAATTAAGCCTTGGAGATATTTTATCTGAAGTTGAAGAAATCAATTCGTTGCCTATTGATTCTTTAGTTTCAAATATTGATGTAAATATCCCTGATAACACTGCCAAAGAGAATGAAGAAGGAAAAGAAACACAACAAAATTCTCAACAAAACCCTCAAATAATTATCCAAGAAGTTGAAGTAACAGAAGAACAAGAAGCTCAAGAAGATAGCGTAAATGACAATGAGTTTGAAATTCCACCAGTTGAGGCTCCTGAAATTATTGTAGAAAACGACTTTACAAGTTATGAAGAAGCAAGTGATACAAGCTCAAAAAAAGAAGAAGAACAATCTGTAACAGAAGGAACTAAACCTTTACTTACTTTTGATATAGATATTCAGCATTTAGACTCTAGTGATAGTTTATCTGGAACTGTTTTAACTGTAGAAGGTGGAGGAGGTACTACCTATGATAACATCCACCCTGGAACAAATGCAAATGCAGATAGAGCTGGAATTGTACGACAAACTAATGCAGAGATAATAGACTATAGACATGTATCTAGTACAGATGCAAGTAGTTTAGTAATAAACGGTGATGATTCAAACTATTTTGATGCAGATACTATTTCAAGGACAATTAAACTTTCTCCTAATCAGCCAATAGGTTTTGCTGTTGAGAGTATTACAATTTCAAGTGCAGATTTTCCAGCAGGATTTAGTATTTTAAATGCAACTCAAAATGGAGATTCTTGGACAATTACAAAGGATGACCCTGATACACCTGCTATTGAAGGTTTTACCCTTGATGAAAATGGAAATATTGAAATAAAAGTTTCAATGAACAAGAATCAAGAAACAAACTTTGAGATAAAAATAGAAGCTACTTCAGAGTTTAATATAGAAAATATTTCAGAAGAATTAAGAGAAGGTGTAGAAACACCTGTGGAAACTACCCTTGATTATTTTCAACTTTATGGTGTAAATGTTAAAGAAATTGATGACTTAAGTGATCCAAATGAGTATCTTTTTGAACAATTCCTTGATGGAGCTGGACAACCTATTGAGTCGGGATTTGTTATTTCTACAAATATCAATGATAATATTATCTATGGTTCTCAAAAAGAGAATGTTTCAAATACAATAACAGGTGGTTTAGCAAATGATACTATTACTACTGGTATTGAAAATGACATAGTAGATGGAAATGTTGGAAATGATACTTTAGACTACTCAACATATAATAATATAGATAATGATTTAGGGATTGAGGCAGATTTAAGTGCAGGAAGTGTAACTAAAAAATATGCTTCAAATAATACAGATACTATTTCAAATATCGAAAATGTTACAGGAACACAAGATAACGATACTATCACAGGAAATGCAGAAACAAATACATTATTAGGTCTTGATGGAAATGATACTTTAAAAGGTATGGCAGGAAGTGATACCTTAGATGGTGGATTAGGAAACGATATCTTAGAAGGTGGAGCTGATGCAGATATTATAAAAGGTGGTTCAGGAAATGATACTACAAGTTATGAAAATGCAAGTGGTTCAGTAAATGTTGATTTAGATGATGGCAATGGTAAAGGTGTAGTTTCAGGTGCAGATGGAAATGATACTTTATTTGATATAGAAAATGTAAGAGGTTCTGCCCATGATGATACTATCACAGGGGATAATAATAGTAACATTTTAGAAGGTCTAGATGGAGATGATACTTTCTTTGTAAGTGGTGGTAGTGATACTATTTATGGTGGAAGTGGAAATGAAACCAATGGTGATACTTTAAATGCTTCAAATTCTAATGTAGCTCATAGAATTGATTTAGAAGGTGGTCAAGTTATTGGAGAAGGGACTTCTCAAGCTTATGGTATAGAGAATGTTGTTGGTTCAAATGGTGATGATTTTATTTCAGGAAGTAGTGTAAAGAATACATTACAAGGTGGAAAAGGTGATGATACTATAAAAGGTCTTGGTGGAGATGACTTTTTATATGGAAATGAAGGAAATGACACAATAAGTGGTGGAGCTGGAAATGATTTCATTGATGGTGGAAATGACGCTTTAGAAACTACAGGAGATTTCGTAGATTATTCTGATGTAACTGCTGGTGGAGTTAGAGTTGACTTATCTATTCAAGATGGAACTACTTCTCAAAATACAATCAATGCTGGTGAAGATACATTAGTAAATATTGAAAATGTAATTGGTACAAATAGTACTGATATGATAATTGATGATGGGGCAACTTCAAATACTATTTTAGCTTCAGGTGGAGATGATTACATCCTTGTAAAAGGTGGAGATGATGAAATCAATGGTGGAGTTGGAAATGATACTTTAAGTTTTGAAGAGTTTGATAACTCAGTAACTTTTGATTTATCTTTAGGAAGTGAGCAGTCAACAGATAATGGAAATATTAAAATTTCAAGTATTGAAAATGTAAAGGGAAGTATATTTAGTGATAATTTAACTGGTTCTTCTCAAAAAAATGAACTTTTTGGAAATTTTGGTGATGATGTTCTAGATGGAAAAGAAAATGATGATACTTTATATGGTGGAGCAGGAAACGACACATTAATCGGTGGTACTGGAAATGATACTTTAGATGGTGGAAAGAATAGTGATTATTCTAGATTAAGTGGTATTTCTGTTTCTCCTTTAACAATTGTTATTGCAGGATTAACCCTTACAGCTACTGGTGCAAATGCAAGTGAATTAATAGCAAACTTTTTAAAAGAGTTTAAAGAAGCAAATGCCACTAGAATTTTAAATGGACAAGAACCTTTAGGTGATATCTATACTGATGATACTAATATTTTTATTGATAGTTCTGAAACTATCACTTCTTCTACAAATGTAACTATTGATAATAACTTCACTTTTATAGATACAGCTGATTACTCAAATATTGGTTCTGAATCAATTGAAGTAAATATGAAAGATGTAGGTGATTCTACAGTTGATGTAAGTGATGGTTCAACAGACATTTTAATAGATATTGAAAGAGTAGTTGGTTCTTCATCAAATGATATTATGAATGGAAATAGTGATGATAATATCTTTGTAGGTGGAAAGGGTGATGATACTTTCTTTGGAGGAGCAGGAGCTGATACTATTTATGGTGGAGATGATAATGACGTTATAAATGGTGGAATAGGTGTTGATATCTTAGATGGTGGAAAAGGTAATGATACTTTTATTGCTTCTTTAAATGATGGAATAGATACAGTTGATGGTGGTGAAGGAAGTGATACTTTAGACTATTCATCATATACAAGTGCTGATGGAGATATTTCAGTTTCTTTAAATGGTGCATCTGAAAGTAGAGTAAAAATTGGTGGAACAGATGAAGATCATATAAAAAATATAGAAAATGTAACTACTGGTGCAGGAAATGATACATTAAAGGGTGATGATAATAACAATACCTTTATATCAAACGCAGGAAATGACACTTTATCAGGTGGAAAAGGTGATGATTATTTAAACGGTGGAGCTGATATAGATACTGCTGACTATACTTATATTGATGGTGTAGGAACAAATACAAAAGGTGTAGTTGTTGATTTAGCTAATAATACAGCAACAGATATGAGTGGAAGTCTTGAAAACCTTGTTGGTACTGATACTTTAATAGATATTGAAAATGCAAAGGGTTCTAAACATGATGATTCATTACTTGGAGATAGTAATGTAAATACACTTTTTGGTGAAGCCGGAAATGATTTTATCTCAGGTGGGGCTGGAAACGATACTTTAAATGGTGGAATTGGTAATGATATCTTAAAAGGTGGAACTGGTGATGATGAATTAAATGGTGGAGATGGCATAGATACTGCTGATTTCTCTGATGCAAATGATAAGATTAATGTAGATTTATCAAATAGTGGTTCATTTGATATTGGAGCAGGTCTAGGAAGTGATACTTTTAACTCTATTGAGGGTGCTATTGGTGGTAACTATGACGATACATTAAAAGGAACTGCTGATGCAAATACTCTTATTGGTGGAGCAGGAAATGATACATTATTAGGAAATGGAACTGACTCTTTAACAACTGCAGGAACATATGATTATCTTGATGGTGGGGCAGGAGAAGAAGATTTTGTAAGTTTTGAAGGTGTTACTGGTGATGTAACTGTTAATTTAGGACTTAACTACTCAAATGACTCTTCAGATGGTCACTTATATAATGATAGTGATAATTCAGTTTACAACTATCAAGATGGTGGTGCTGCTGGAAATCTTCAAATTAAAAATATTGAGAATCTTCAAGGTGGAGATGGAAATGATACTTTTATAGGAAACAGTTCTTCAAATACTTTAGCAGGTGGAGCAGGTGATGATTGGTTAAGTGGTAAATCTAATAATAACCTTTTAGATGGTGGAGCTGATATAGATACTGCTGATTATTCAGGTATTACTTCTGGTGTTGGTATTAAAGCTGATATGAATGCTGGAATTGATGGTGCAAATGAGTTTGGTGAAGTAGAATATAATGCAGAGTTTGTAGATACATTAAAAGATATAGAAAATATAAGAGCTTCAAAAAATGATGACCAAATTATTGGTGATACTGATGATAATATAGATAACCTATTTGAAGGAATGGGTGGAGCTGATACAATAAGTGGTGGAGCTGGTAATGACACTATTTATGGTAATAATAAAACAAATGATAATTCAAATGATGATTCAGCAGATGTTCTTTCTGGTGGAATAGGTAATGACATAATTTACGGTCAAGCAGGAAATGATACTTTAAGTGGAGATGAAGGAACTGACACTCTTTATGGTGGAGCTGGAAATGATAGTGTAAATCTTTCATATCTAAATACCACGGCAAATGGTGCAACGGTAGATTTCACTACTTCTACTACAAATGATGGAACTGATACAGATACTTTAGATTCTATTGAAAGTGCAATTGGAAGTGATAATAATGATACCTTTATTATGGATAGTTCTAAAACTACGGATACAAATACAATAGATGGAAAAGATGGCATTGATGTATTAGATTATTCAAATTACACTTCAAATGGAATAACTGTAGATTTAGGAAATGAAAATGAACAAATTATAGTATCAGCTACATCTGATAAAGATACTATAAAAAATGTAGAGAATCTAATTGGTGGAACAAAAAATGACACAATAACAGGTTCAAATGTAAACAACAGCCTTGATGGAAATGAAGGTAGTGATAGATTCTACGGTTCTAATGGAACTGATATTATCAACGGTGGAGTTGATGTCGATGGTACAAATGATACTGATATAGCTGATTACTCTAATATGACTGCAAAAGTAGTTGTAACAGGAAGTGGAAATAATTATTCAGTATTAAAACCAGATGGAAATAGTGATACTTTAACAAACATAGAAGAAGTTCAAGGTAGTGACTTTAAAGACACTATGATTGGAGATGCTTCATCTTCAAAAGATGATATTTTTAGAGGTGGAGATAATTCAGATTTACTTGTAGGTAACTTAGGAGCTGACTCTTTATATGGAGAAAGTGGAGATGATACTTTAAGAGGTGGAGCTGGAGACGATTATTTACATGGAGGAATAGGTGGTAGTGATACTGCTGATTTCTCAGATGCTACAGGAAGTGGTATAGATGTAGATTTATCTCAAACTGGAAGCCAAAATATTGGTGGAAACTTAGGAAGTGATACTCTTGTTGATATAGAAAATGTTATTGGTTCTGATTTTGCAGATACAATTACAGGTAATGATAGTGATAATATTATCCATGCAGGAAATGAAGACGATACTTTATCAGGTGGACTTGGAGCTGATGATTTATATGGAGAAGCAGGAAATGATACTTTCAATTTCTCAAATGCAGTTGGTGAATCAACAGGAGATTATATAAATGGTGGAGCAGGAGTTGATACTGCTGATTATAGTAACTTAACATCAAATATAAAAGTAGATTTAAATGAAGAGAATAATGGTTCTACTTATGTACAAGTTGGTTCAAATACAATCGACCATCAAATTGAAAATGTAGAAAATATTAAAGGAACTTCACAAAATGATGATATTTCTGGAAATAGTAGCCAAAATATCATTGATGGTGGAGCAGGAGATGATATCTTAGATGGAGAAGGTGGAGTAGATGCTTCAAATCTAGATACACTTATTGGTGGACTAGGAAATGATACTTTCATTGTAAATGATAGAGGATATACTATTTATGATGGAAGTACAAATGAAGGTGTAAACTTTATTGATACAGTAGATTTCTCTCAAGTGGCAAATCAATCTTCTGATAAAGTTAATGTTAATTTACAAGATGGAACATTTACTTTAAATGGAAACAATATTAATGAGACTACTTTTAGTGGTATCGAAGGTGCCATTGGTGGAGCAGGTGATGATACTATCATTGGTACTACTGAAGCGAATACTTTAATTGGTGGAGCAGGAGATGATACTCTTTTAGGAAATGGTGCTTCTAATGGAATTGATTATATTGATGGTGGAAATGGAAATGAAACTAATGGAGATTTTGTAAGTTTTAATTATCTTGATAGTAGCTCTACAAATGGTGTAACAGTAGACTTATCAGATGCTTCTGCACAGGATATAGATGGTGATAATGATGATGATTTAATAATCAAAAACATTGAAAATCTTGAAGGAAGTGTAAGAAATGATAATTTAACAGGTAATTCATCAAACAATACTTTAAAAGGTTTAGATGGAGATGATACTTTCCTTTCAAGTTCAGGAAATGACACTATTTATGGTGGAAATGAATCAACAGATAGTAATACCTACACTGATACAGTAGATTATTCAAGTGGCTCAAAAATAGATGTAGATTTAGAAAAAGTTAATAATCAAGTAGTAAAAACGAGTGGTTCTGATACTTTATATGGTATTGAAAAAATCATTGGTTCCTCTGAAAATGATGTTATGAAAGGTGATGCTAATAACAATACCTTTGAAGGTGGTGCAGGAAATGATACTTTAGAAGGTAGAGCAGGTGATGATACTTTAGATGGTGGAGCTGATGATGATACTTTAAGAGGTGGAATAGGAAATGATGAATTAATTGGTGGTGATAATGGTTCTAATGGAGATACTGCTGATTACTCACAAAGAAGTGAAGCTATTTATGCAGACCTTTCAAATGCCTCACCTAAAGTAATTGTTGATACAAATGATGCTGCAAGTGATGGGGATATTTCCCATGAATTTGATAATAGTGTGGATGAAACAGATACTTTATCTGGAATTGAAAATGTTACTGGTGGTTCAAACAATGATACATTTATTGGTAATTCAGATAAGAATACTTTAAAAGGTGAAGCAGGTGATGATACATTTATTGTAAATAATACATCAAATGTATTAAATGACTTTATTGATGGTGGAAGTGAATCAAATGGTGCTAGAGGAAGTGATACTGTTGATTATAGTGCACTAGGTACAAGTGAGAGTATAAATGTAAGTTTAAATGATACTGCAATTACAAATGTTACTCTTTCAGGTACTGGAAATCATCATCAACTAACTGATATTGAAAATATTATAGGAACAAAAGGTAGTGATACTATCCAAGGTGACAGTGCAAACAATATTTTAGATGGACATGATGGTGAGGATACTTTATCTTATTCTAACTCTTCAAATGGTATTTATGTAAACTTAAGTGATTCTCAAATTACAACAGATATTTCTGGTGATAATGTATATGATGAGATTAATCAAAACATAGCACAAGGCGTAGTAGATAATAGTGAAACAGGTGTTGATACTATTACTAACTTTGAAAATGTTCTTGGTGGTATAGGAAATGATACTTTAGTTGGAAATAGTGGAGCTAATACTCTTACTGGTGGAAATGGAGATGACTTACTTCTAGGTCTTGATGGGGCTGATAGATTAGAAGGTGGTATTGGAAATGATACTGTTTCATACTTACTAGATACTACAGGAGTAAATGCAAGTTTAAGAACTGCAACAGCAACTGATGGATGGGGTAAAACAGATACTTTTGATAGTATAGAGAATATTATTGGTTCTAATCAAAATGATACTATTGAAGGTGATGCAGGAAATAATACTCTTGATGGAGCTGGTGGAAATAATACTTTAACTTATGAGAATGTAACTGTTGGTGGAGTAACTGTAAACTTATCACAAGAAGTAAATAATACAGGTAGTGATGGGATAGATACAATTAAAAACTTCCAAAACTTAATAGGGTCTTCTACTCAATCAGACAACCTTACTGGTAATGATGAAGTAAATACTATCAAAGGTCTTGGTGGAAATGACACAATTGATGGTGGAACAGAAAATGATTTCCTTTATGGTGGTGCAGGAAACGATACTTTCAAAGTAAATCTTGGTGATGGGAATGACACAATTGATGGTTTTGATGAAACTGCAGCAGCGGATATAGATGATATTTCAAACAAAGATACAATAGATTTTAACTCAATTGGTTCTGGTTTCCATGTAGAAATTGATTTACAAAATAATCAATCAATTGTTAGAAATGGAAGTACTATAGATCAAACTGATACTTTATCAAATATTGAAAATGTAATTGGAACTTCACAAAATGATATTATCATTGGAAATGATGAGGTTAATGTAATAGATGCTGGTGCAGGAAACGATACGATTACTGGAAATCTTGGAGCTGATACTTTAAAAGGTGGTACTGGTGAAGACACTTTTAAAGGTGATAATTTTACTGGTGATATTATAGATGGTGGAACTGGACTTGATGGTAATGGCGACACTATTGATTATACAAACTTAAATAACAAAGTAACAGTAACTTTAGCTGAAAGTGGTTCTTATACTGATGTTCAAGTAGGGACTGATTTATCTGACCATAAAATAGCAAATATTGAAAATGTAATTGGTTCAAATACGCAAGATGATACTATCACTGGAAATAGTGAAAACAATACTATTTTAGGTCTTGGTGGTAATGACACAATAGATGGTGGACACGGTGATGACTCTTTAGATGGAGGAAGTGGAACAAATACTTTATCATATGCAAGTATTAGTTCAGGTGTAAATGTAAACTTATCTACTGGAAATGCTATTTCAAATGTAGATACAGATGGAAATGGTACAAATGATACAGATATTGTTTCAAACTTTGATAATCTTATTGGTTCAGGTGGAGTTGATACTTTAACTGGTAACAACAATGCAAATGTTATTAAAGGTGGAGCAGAAGGCGATACAATAAATGGTTTAGGTGGAAATGACACTTTAGAAGGTGAAGCTGGAAATGATCTATTTATTATGGGAGCAGATGATGGAGCTGATAGTGTTGATGGAGGAAGTGGAAGTAGTGATACTATCTCTTATGAAAATTTAGCTTCAAATCAAGGTATCACAATAACTCTAGACCAAGATACTAGTAATCAAGTAGTTATTGAAAATGGTACAAATGATACTGGTGTTAAAAATGTAGAAAATGTAATTGGTGGAGCTGGAAATGACACGATTACAGGAGATGCTCTAAAAAATAAACTAGAAGGTAATGCCGGAGTTGATATTATAGATGGTGGTGCTTCTGATGATACTATTTTAGGTGGAGCAGGTGATGATATCATTAAAGGTGGAGCTGATGATGACATCCTTTATGGTGGAAGTCAAGAACATGATGAAAACACTACAGAATCTGGAACTGGAAATGATGATATTAAAGGTGAAGCCGGAGTTGATATTATCTATGGTAGAGATGGCGATGACACTTTAGATGGTGGAGCTGATGATGATACTTTATTTGGTGGACTAGGAAGTGATAATCTAAGTGGTGGTGATGGAAATGATACTATAGATGGTGGAGAAGGAGAAGAAGAAAACGGTGGAGATACTGTTGATTACTCTTCTAAAGTAGGTGATTACTTAGATGTAAACCTAAATGCCACTACAAATGGATATGCAGATGCTGTTATTGGTGCTGAAACAGATAGATTAAAAGATATTGAAAATATTAAAGGAACAGTTAAAAACGATAATATCTCTGGAGATAATGATTCAAATCTTTTAGATGGTTTCCAAGGCGATGATACATTAGTAGGTGCAGCAGGAAGTGATACATTACTTGGGGGTGATGGTGATGATACTTTCAAAGCAGGACTTGATGATAATGGTGATGGCATCTTAGAAAATGGAGATGATGGAGTTGATTATATAATTGGTGGAGAAGTAGATGAAAACAATGGTGGTGATACTGTTGATTACTCAGCTTTAGATTCAGCTATTAATGTGGATTTATCTAATATTGATACTTCAAATGATAATTATGTAACAGTAAATGTAGATAGTTCTTCAAATGATTATATAAAAGAGATAGAAAATATTACAGGTTCATCACAAGATGATACTATTAAAGGTGATGCAAATGTCAATACACTTAGAGGTGATGCAGGTGATGATACCTTAAGTGGTGGTGCTGGAGCTGATACTTTAGATGGTGGAACTGGTACAAATAGAGCAGACTATTCAAATGCAGCTGGAAAAATTGTAGTTGATATGGAAAATGCTATAGAGGTTTCAAATGATGGAGATGGTTCATCTGATGATTTAATCTCAATTCAAGAAGTAGTAGGAAGTGATTCAGGGGACACTATTTATGGTTCAGATAGTGAAAATGAACTGTTTATTGGTGGTGATGCTTCTGATACTTTTATGGGTAGAGGTGGAGATGATACTATTTATGGTGGAAGTGAAGATAGAACTGATAGTTTCTCTGATTTAGTAACATACGAATATTTATCAGATGGAACTAACCATGTTGTTGTAGATTTAGAAAATGAAAATGCAAAAGTATATGATGGAAGTTCAAATCTTTTAGAAACAGATACTCTTTATGATATTGAAAATATTAAAGGTGGAGAAGGTAACGATACTTTTATTACTAAGTTTGATGAAACAAATGTAATCAATGGTGCAAATGGAAGTGATACTTTAGATTATTTAAGTTTAGATACAAACCATTCAATAAATGTTGATTTAGAAGATAATGGAGCTACTACAACAGTAGATGTAAGTGATACTATAAATGATGACACTATTTCAAATATTGAAAATATCTCTGGTTCAAATTTAGCAGATACTATTTCAGGGAATAATTTAGCAAATACTTTAAAAGGTAATGCTGGAGATGACATCTTAGAAGGTGAAGGTGGAAATGATATCCTTGATGGTGGAACTGGAAGTGATACAGCAAGTTATGAAAACTCAAGTGATGGAGTTACTGTTGATTTAGGATTATCTTCATCTCAATTTATCTCAACTTCTCAAGGAAGTGATACTTTAATTGATATTGAAAATGTTAAAGGGTCTTCTTTAGATGATACCTTCTATTCAGACCATACAAAAGCAAACAACTTTAATGGTTTAAGCCATGGAACAAATGGTGATACAGTTGATTATACTAACTTACAAAATGATAAAGCTGGTTCAAACTATACAGGAACTGAAAATGTAGATTATATCATCGCTGATTTATCAGGTGCAAACGATACTGTAACCATTAAAGGTTCAGGAGCTGATGTAGTAGATACTTTAGAAAATATTGAAAATATTACTGGAAGTCATGGTAACGATACTATCACAGGTGATGGAAATAAAAATACACTAAAAGGACAAGAGGGAGATGATATCATAGCAGGTGGTGCAGGAGATGATATCATTGATGGTGGAACAGATACAAATGGAGATACAGTAAATTATTCTGATGCAACAAGTGGGGTAACAGTTGATTTAGGTATTGATGGAGTCTCTCAAAATGTTGGTGGAGGTCAAGGAAATGATACTTTAACTGATATTGAAAATGTAATTGGTTCAGCTTATGCTGATATGTTTAAAGGTAATAATAGTGAATCAAATACTTTTAATGGTGGTATTACAAATTTAGCTAATCCAAACTCTGAACATGTAAATGATGAAAATGATACTGTTGATTATTCATCTTTAACGGGAGAAAATGACAGTATCATAGTTGATTTATCAAATACTTCAAGTGCAAATGTAGATGTAACTTTATCAAGTGTAGCACAAGGAAGTGATACTTTAATAAATATAGAAAATGTAATTGGTACAGCAGGAGATGACACTTTTACTGGTAACTCTGATAGTAACTCTTTCCAAGGTGGAGATGGAAATGACACTTTCTTTGTAAAAGAAGCAGCAGTAGGTAGTGAAGCGGATATTATCGTTGGAGGAAATAACTCAAGTCTTGGAGATACAGTTGATTTTAGTTTAGTTAGTGATAATACTTTATATGTAGATGTTGATTTAAGTTCTCAGAGTTTACTTCTAAAAAACTCTTCAGACTCAACTGTTAGAAATGATAGCGTTTCAGGAATTGAAAATATAGTTGGAACTCAAAATGAAGATACCATTACTGGAGATAGTTCAAATAATACTTTAAAAGGTGAAGCTGGAACGGATACTATTAAAGGTGAAGCAGGGGATGATGTAATCCACGGTGGAGATAATACTGATAATAACACTATCTCTACACAATATGAATATTTAGATGGTGGAGAAGGAGCTGATACTATTTATGGTGGAGCTGGAAATGACTCTATCTTAGGTGGAATTGGTGATGGGAAAGATACTCTTTATGGAGAAGCTGGAAACGATACTATTTATGCAGGTGCTGGAGTAGATAGAGTTTATGGTGGAGCTGATGATGATTCTATTTTAGGAGAAGCTGGAGAAGACTTACTTGTAGGTGGACTTGGTAATGATGAAATCAAAGGTGGAAGTGAATCAGATACTATTTATGGAGATGATGAAGCTAGAACTGATGTAAATGGTGGAGATGATATCCTTTATGGAGGAGATGGTTCAGATACTATTTATGCAGGATATGGAGACGATACATTATTAGGTGGAGCAAATGATGATATCCTTCATGGTGATGGGGGAGTTGATACAGTTGATTATTCAAATGCAACAAATGGTGTAACTGTTGATTTTGTAAATAACCAAGGTACTGGTGAAGGTGTAGATGAACTTCATAATATAGAAAATGCAATTGGTTCTAAATATGATGATACTTTTGTTTCAAAACTTGATGTTTCAAATAGATTTGATGGAAATGGTGACGAATCAGGTGAAACAAATGGAGATAGTATCTCTTATGAGGGAATCACAGTAAATGATGCAACACAAGATAAAGTTGTAATTGATTTATCAAGTGGAGCAGATGCAGATGGATACTATAGTGCTGATATTTATCAAGGTGGTTCATCAACAGTTACTGATTATTTAAAAGATATGGAAAATATCACAGGAAGTGATGGTAATGATACTATTACTGGTGATGACGATGTAAATACTTTAAGAGGTCTAGATGGTGATGATTTAATCAGTGGAAAAGGTGGAAATGATTACATCGATGGTGGAGAAGGAAGTGATACTGTTGATTATAGTGATGAAACTCTTTCTGTAACTGTAGATTTTAAAAATAACCAAGCTTCTACAAATGCCCCTGAAGTTGATACTATTATCAGTATAGAAAATGCGATTGGTGGAACTTCAAATGATATGTTCATTATGAATGAAGACCAAAAAACAAATACTATAAATGGTGGAATAGGAGTGTCAGATTTAAATGATACAATCTCTTATGAAAACTATACTTCTTCAGTAGAGGTGGATTTAGGAGATACAAATCCACAGTTAGTATCAACATCAGATACTGATACTATTTTAAATATTGAGCACTTAATTGGTTCACAAAATGATGACACAATAACAGGTTCAAATGAGAATAACAGCATAGAAGGTGGAAAAGGTGATGATACCTTTATCACAGGAACTGGTGATGGTGCTGATTATTTTGATGGTGGAATAGGTACAAACGATACAATTGACTATTCATCTATTGATAATGCATCAGCAAATGCACAAGGTATAACAGTAACACTTGATGGTGCAAATGAAAAAATAGTAACAGTTCATAATGATGTAAACAATGACAATGATGAAGTTTTAAATGTAGAAAATGTAATTGGAACACAAGATGATGACTATATCAAAGGTGATGTACAAAACAATACTTTCTTTGGACAAAACGGAAATGATGAACTTTATGGAGAAGATGGAGCTGATGACTTAAGAGGTGAAGCAGGAAATGACACAATAGATGGTGGAAGTGGAGATGATACTTTACGAGGTGGAAGTGGAGATGATACTCTAACTGGTGGAGTTGGAAACGATACTATTTATGGTGGAAATGAGACAACAGATGTTGGAAATGATACAGTTGATTATTCAAATGCAATTGAATCTTTAATCATCGATTTAGATGTATCCCTAGCTGGTGGACTAGATGTATCTGGTGAAACATATGGAAAATCAGATGGAAATAACTCTGAACAAGGTCAGGGGGATGACATTTTATATGGAATAGAAAATGTTATTGGTTCAAATGATGAAGTAAGATCAGATTCGATTTATGGAAGTAATAGTGTAAATACTATTATCGCTCAAAGAGGTGACGATTATATTGAAGCAAGAGACGAAGCAGATACAGTTCTTGCTGGAGAAGGTAATGATACAGTAAAAGCAACTAGTGCAAATGACGGTGCTGATAAATATGATGGAGGAGTAGGAGATAGTGATACTTTAGACTACTCTAAGTTAAGTGAAGATATCTCTGTAAATATTGGTCAAAATGCTACAAATGATTTTGATGGAACTGGTGGAAATGACTCTTGGGAAGTTGATATCACAGGTGGTGATAATGATATTATTAAAGGATTTGAAAATATTATTGGTGGAAGTGGAGATGATACAATTTATGCTGACTCAAATGATAACTCAATCTTTGGTGGAGCAGGTGCAGATACACTTTTAGGTGGAGCAGGAGCTGATACAATTAATGGTTCAACAGGTAATGATACTATTAGTTATGAGTATTTAGATAGCTCAAAAGATTTAAGACTAGACTTATTAAATGATAGCTCAACAGTTCTTGGAGATTCACTTGATGATGATACTATTTATAGTATAGAAAATGCAATTGGTGGAGCTGGAAATGACAGTATGCAAGGTACAAATGATGCAAACATCTTACAAGGTGGAAATGCGGGAGATGATACTTTTGTAGGTCTTGGTGGAGATGATACTATTTATGGTGGTTCATATAATGGAGCAACTCATACAGATAGTGGTAGTGATACAGTTGATTATACAAATCAAAATAAAATCTCTGTAACTTTAGAAGATAATGAGAATACAGTTTCAACAGTAACTATTGACAGCAACAATAATAGTAGCTTTGAAAATGATGGAAGTGATGAAAGAGATTCATTATATGGAATTGAAAACATTAAAGGTTCAGACTCAGCAATAAATGGTGCTGATACTATTATTGGAAATAGTGCTTCAAATACTATTTATGGACAAAGAGGAGACGATACTCTCTCTGGTATGGCTGGAAGTGATGAACTTCATGGTGGAGATGGTGCTGATACAATTATTGGTGGAGCTGATGCAGACTACTTATATGGAGATGCTGGAAATGATAGCTTCAATGTAGGTTCTATAAACCTCTCAGATTATAGTGGTGATGTGATTGACGGTGGAAGTGAAATAGATACTATTGATTATAACACTATAACTACTGGATTCTCTACTGATAGAGGTGTAGATATTGTACTTCAAGCAGGAAGTCCTGCAAATGTTTATGTTGATGGAGATACAACAAATGTACACCATACAATCACAAATGTTGAAAATGTAATTGGTACAAATTTAAATGATAATATCACAGGTGATAATCAAGCAAATACTATTTCTGGTATGGGTGGAGATGATGTCTTAAAAGGAAATGCTTTAAGTGATACTTTATATGGTGGAGCTGGAGCTGATGAACTTTGGGGTGAAGAAGGAAGTGACCTTTTAGAAGGTGGAGCTGACAATGATGTCATTCGAGGTGGTTCTGGTTTTGATACTCTAAGAGGTGATGCAGGAGCTGACAGTATCTATGGTGGAGCAGATGCAGACCAAATTTATGGTGGAGCAGATAATGACTATATAGAAGGTGGAGCAGATAACGATACTATCCAAGGTGAAGCTGGAAATGATACTATAAGAGGTGATAAAGGTGATGATATCATCGCTGGTGGAACTGTTACTATAAGTGGAGGAAAAGTTACAGTAAGTGTTGATGATGGCGAGTCTGATACAGTTGATTACAGTGGTGCTCTTACAAGTATGACTGTTGATTTAGAAACTGATGATACTACAGATTTAGCTTCAAAAGGTGAAGCTTATAGTTCAAACTTAAATGATCAAGGAACAGACGAACTTTATGATATTGAAAATGTAATTGGTTCAGAAGAGAATGACACTATTAAAGGAAGTAGCGAAAATAATATCTTAGAGGGTAGAAGTGGTGATGATACAATCTGGGGTGAAGCAGGAAGTGATACTTTATTAGGTGGAAATGACAACGATACTCTTTATGGCGGAACTGGTGCAGATAATATCTCAGGTGATGAAGGAAATGACAATATCTATGGTGGAGCAGATGCTGATACTCTAAGTGGTGGAACAGGAAACGATACATTCTTTGCAACAGCACAAGATGACGGAGCTGATACTATTGATGGTGGAACAAATGCAAATGATAGTGATACTATTGATTATAGTGCATTAACTAATTCAAATAATAAAATTGTAGCTACTTTAGCAGAAACTACAGATACTGATTCAAGTGTTCAAGTCTATGATGACGCTGGAAACTTACAACACACAGATACTATTAGAAATATTGAAAATATAACTGGAACTAGTGGGGATGATACTTTCACTGGAAATACAAGTGCAAATATTTTAAATGGTGGAGCTGGAACTGATAAAGCAAACTATAATTATGCTGCTTTAACTGCTGGTGTTACAGTAAATTTACATGCAGGAACAGCAAGTGATGGAGATACATTAAGCTCTATTGAACATATAGTTGGTTCAGATTACGATGATACTTTTGTAACTGCTTCAGGGGTAAATAATACTATAGAAGGTGGAACTGAAACTTCAGAAGTTACAGGAGATTGGATTGATTATAGTTCTAACTCTTCTTCAGATTTAGTATTAGATTTAAGTACCCTTGATGGTAATAACTTTGCCACAGCACAAGTAAGTGGAAACTCTAAACAAGATTTATTAAAAGATATAGAAAATGTAATTGGTACTTCTGGAAACGATACAATTACAGGAAATGCAGAAGTTAACACAATCCTTGGAAATGATGGGGCAGATACAATTAATTCTGGTGCTAGTGCTGATAGTGTAGAAGGTGGAGCTGGAAACGATATCATTGATGGTGGAAGTGGAGCTGATATTTTAAAAGGTAATGAAGGTGATGACACTTTTGTAGGAACTGACTTTGATAGTGATAATATTGATGGTGGAACTAATACAAGTGCAGGAGATACAGTTGATTATTCACAAGTTCTTACTCATGGTGTAACTGTTGACTTAACAGACATTGATGGAGATAATGTATCAATAAATGGAAATACTCACACTGTAAGTAATATTGAAAATATTAAAGGAACTGAACAAGCTGATGATATTACAGGAAATAATCAAAATAATATCTTAGAAGGTAATGCTGGCAATGATACAATTTCTGGTTTAGATGGTGAAGATACTTTAAAAGGTGGAATTGGAGAAGACATTTTAAAAGGTGGAGCTGGTAACGATAGACTTGAAGGTGGAGACGATGATGATACCTTAGAGGGTGGAACTGGTGATGATGACCTTTATGGTGGAGAAGGTTCAGATACAGCTGATTATTCTAATGCTACATCAACTATAGAAACAGATGGAAACTTCATTTTTGTAGGAACAGAAAGAGATTACAGAAATAGTATAGAAAATATTATTGGTTCTGATATTAGTGGAAGTGGTGATATTATTGTTGATATTGACTCAAATGCAACTTCAAATGCTTTCTATGGTTTAGCTGGTGATGATACTATTACTGAAGGAGCAGGTTCTGATATTGTAGAAGGTGGAGCTGGAAATGACTATATCTATGCAGGAACTGGTGATGATATCATTGATGGTGATGATAGTGATGCTGGAATGCCAAATGGTGCATCAGATACTTTAGACTTTACAAAAGTATTAATCAATGATGATACAGGTGATACAAGAGTTGTAGCTGCAGAAACTTATAATGGTGGTGACTTTACTGGTATAGAGATTGACCTTTCAGATACTTCTTCTCAAAGAATCCATGAACAGTTTGGGACAGATACAATTTCAAATATAGAAAATGTAATTGGTACTGGAAAAGCAGATTATATAAAAGGTAATGATTCTGATAACTTAATAGAAGGTAGAAGTGGAAATGATTATCTTATAGGTTTAGATGGTGCAGATACTTTTAAAGGTGGTGATGGACAAGATACTATTGATTTCTCAGATGGTAGTCAGAATGTTGTAGTTGATATGACAAAAGAACAAACTATAGGAGATGATGCTTCTTATAGAGTTCAAAATGATGGTTATGGAAATAAAGAGTATATTGATGGAGTTGAGCATATTATAACAGGAAGTGGAAATGACACAGTTTATGGTGATGCCCAAGGAAACTCTTTAATTACAGCAGCAGGTGATGATATTATTAGAGGTGGAGCAGGAAGTGATTATATTGATGGTGGAAGTGAAGGTGCAAATGGAGATACAGTTGATTTCTCTGATTTAAACTCTTCTGTTACTGTAACACTAAATGGTACAGGCACTGGTTCTGCAATCTCAGGTGTTGATACTGATACTTTAGTAAATATAGAGAATGTAATTGGTACTTCTAAAGATGATATTATCACTGCAGATAATAGAAACAATACAATTATTGCAGGTGATGGTAATGATACTATCAAAGGTCTTGATGGAAAAGATTATATTGATGGTGGAGCAGGACTTGATGATACAGTTGACTTTTCAGATGGTACACAAGAAATTAATATTGATTTAACACAAGCAGACCCAAATAACAGAGTTGTTAATGATGGGTTTGGACATAGTGAATATCTTGATGGAGTTGAGAATATCATTGGAACAAACTCTGCTGATACAATTATTGGTGATGGTGCTGATAATGAGTTCTTTGGTGGACAATCTGATGATATTCTTTATGGAAATGCAGGAGATGATACTTTAGTAGGTGGAACGGGAGCTGATACATTTAGAGCTGGTTCTGGAAATGATATTATCTATGGAAACGAGCAAAATAGCTCAAGTTTTGATGCTTCAAGGGATGTAATAGATTATTCTGATGTAAATGTTGATATGACTATAAACCTTGAAAATAACCAAGCAAATGGAGTAGGTCAAGGTGTAGATACTCTTTATGATATTCAAGATGTATTAGGTTCAAGTGCAAATGATACTATAACTGGAAAAACAGGTGAAGTAAACTTATTATTAGGTCTTGATGGAAATGATACTTTCCATGCAACATTAGATGGTGATTTCATTTATGGTGGAAATGTAAGTACGGGAACTCATACTGATAGTGGGAATGATACTGTTGATTATAGTGCAATTGATTCAAATGATGGTAGGGCTATAAATGTAGACTTATCAAGGGATGATAATGATGCTACAACTAATAATGAACAAGAAGTTCAACTAGTAGGTGATAATACTAAATTTGATAATTTAGAAGGAATTGAGAATATCATTGGTACTCAAAATGATGATATTATCAAAGGAAGTGATATTGCAACAGAAATAAACACTTTAGATGGAAATAAAGGTGATGATACATTCTACTCTTCAAATGGAAAAGATAGTTTCATCGGTGGAGAAGGAGTTGATACTTTAGATTTCTCTACAAATGGAAATGTAAGTGTAAATGTTGATTTAGACCAAGATAAAACTATAGATGATGGATTTGGTTACGAAGATTATATTGCAAATGATATTGAAGTAATAATTGGTAGTACAAATGATGATAATATAAAAGGTGATAGTGCAAACAATACACTTCTAGGGAATGATGGTGCAGATAGAATCTTAGGTGGAAGTGGTAATGATAGTATTGAAGGTGGAGTAGGAGCTGATACTTTAAAAGGTGATGAAGGAGCTGATACTATTTTAGGTGGAGCTGATGGTGACTTCATTTATGGTGGAGAAGGTAACGACATCTTAGATGGTGAAGCCGGAGATGATACTATCTATTTTGACAAAGGTGATGATAATATCACAGGTGGAAGTGGAGCTGATACTTTAACATACGAAGAACAAATAATCACAAGTTCAGGAATTGTAGTAAATAGAACGGATACTGGAGCAACAGTAGATGTAGGTACTGATGGAACAGATACTTTAGCTGACCATATTGAAACAATTATTGGAACAGGATTAAATGATAGATTTAATGGTTATGTAGGTACAGATAATGGAAATGACTACAAAGATACATTCTTTGGACTTTCAGGTGATGATATCTTTGATGGTGGTAGAGGTGATGACTATATTGATGGTGGAACTCACTCTTCTGGAGATACTATTACATTTGAAACAGTTTCTACAGATGTTGGTGTAGATATAGATTTAGATAGAAGTCAAACTGATACAGCTGGGAAAACAGATTTTGCAGTACAAGAAGATGGGTTTGGTGGAAAAGACTATGTTACAAATGTAGAGCATATAATTGGTTCTAAAAATAATGATAAGTTAGCAGGAAGAGATGACTCTGATAATACTATCCAAGGTGGAGATGGAGATGATACTCTATATTATACTGATGGAAATGATAGATTATATGGTGGGACAACTACAGCAGCTTCAGGAAATGATTGGCTAAGCTTTGAAAATAGTAATATAGGTTCAACATATGTAAATCTTGATGAAGGTGGAACTGTAGGAAGTACAAGAGTTTATGGAATTGATAATATTATAGATTCAGAAACAAATACTGATAGTAGAAACTTCTTTGGTAACAGTAATGCTAATAGCTTTATTACTTATGCTGGAAATGATAGAGTTAGAGGTGAAGCTGGAGATGACATCTATGATTTAGGTGCTGGTAATGATAGAATTGAATCAGCATATGGTAATGACACTATTATTGGTGGAAGTGGAACAAATACTATTGACTATAGAGACTATGAGGGAACTACTGGAATTATTTTTGATGCAAATGTTACTCAAACTATAGATGTTGATGTAGACAAAGATGGAGTAAATGACTATACAGGTATTACGTTCCAGGAAATACAAAATGATGGAACAGGAAATACAGATTTAGTATATCAAGTACAAAATATTTATACTGCTGATAATAGTAATAGAGTAGATATTATTAAATTTGATGACCAAAATAATGAGATAAGAACATATGGTGGAAATGACACTATTGATGGTAGAGGTGGTGATGACCTAATTTATGGTGGAAATGGAAATGACCTTATTAATGGTGGAGATGATAATGATGAAATCCATGCTGGAAATAACAATGATACAGTTTATGGAGATGATGGAGATGATGAAATCTATGGTGATGCTGGAGATGACTATATAGAAGGTGGAATTGGTTCTGATAACATAAATGCAGGTAGTGGTGATGATATTATCTTAAATGATGAGGGAACAGACACTATTAATGGTAGTACTCATGATGCTGATGGTGATACTATGCTATTTAAAGCAAATGGTTCAAATGGTGTTGTTGTTAACTTAAGTGGTACAACTTTAAATTATGACGCTACATCAATTGCAGGAAATAGAACAATAGATACATTTGGTAATACTGAAACAGTAACAAATATTGAAAATGTTACAGGAACAGCTAATAAAGACATTGTTCAAGGAAATAGTTCTGTTAATAGTTTAATTATGGGAAGTGGTGATGATACAATTTACGGTTCATTAGGTAATGACTTCCTTAATGGTGAAGCAGGAACAGACCTTTTAGATTATACTAATTTAACTGGTGGAAATGGAGTAATCTTACAATTAGGAGATAATGCAACAATTGGTTTAAATAATCAAACTGTAAGAAATATTGAAAATGCAAAGGGAAGTCAATACGAAGATGATATCACAGGTGATAATGGAGTAAATACTCTTTGGGGTGGAGACTCAAATGATATTATTGACGGTGGAGACAATAACGATACACTTTATGGAGAATCAGGAGATGATACTTTAATAGGTGGAGCAGGCTCAGATGTTTTAGATGGTGGAGCAAATGGAACTGGTGTAGGTACAGGAGATACAGCAGACTATACTGATATTGGAGCAAAAGTTGTAATTAACTTAAATGATTCTGGTAATGCAACAGCATATGTAACAGGTGATGGTAATGATACTTTAATAGATATTGAAAACTTAACAGGAAGTGCTGTTGGAGATGAACTTTCTGGGAATAGTAGTCAAAATACAATTCTTGGAAATGCTGGAGAAGACATAATAGATGGTGAAGCTGGAAATGACTATATTGATGGTGGAGCAGATAATGATACTATTATTGGAGGAGTAGGAGACGATACATTAAAAGGTAGTACTGGAAATGATGTATTTGTTGCTTCAACAAATGATGGAGATGATAATATTGATGGTGGAGATGATATTGATGTTATCGATTATAGCAGTGTAAATGGACCTTTAAATGTAACTTTAAATGCTTCAGGTGGTACAGATAGTGTTATTACAATTGCAGGGAATGATACTATTACAAATATTGAAGGATTTATTGGAACTTCATCAGATGATATTATGGTTGGTAATGATGAAAATAATGTATTTGAAGGAAGAGATGGTTCAGATACTTTAATTGGTAATGCAGGAGATGATACTTTACTTGGTGGAGAAGGTGATGATACTTTAATTGGTGGCTCAGGAAATGACATTATTGATGGTGGAAATGATGGAGCAAATGGTGACTGGGTAGATTATTCAGGAAGTACAAATGCTATTAATATCAATCTTAGAGCTGATGCTGATCATGCAACAGGTGATGGAGTAGACCAAGTAAGATATATAGAAAATATTGATGTATCAAATAATGAAAATGGAAACATTGTTCAAGGTGATGCAAATGATAATATCTTTAAAGCAGGAACTGGTGAAGATACATTATCTTACGATGGTTCTAGTACAGGAATCACTTTAGATCATGATGCAGGAACAGTAAGTGGTGATGGAGAAGATAGTTTTACAGACTTTGAAAACTTTATTGGTACAAATCAAAATGATGTTTTAATAAATGATTCTGTAAAAGATGATACTGACTTTAAATCATTTGATGGTAAAGGTGGTATTGATACAGCTGATTATTCTGCTTCAACTCAAAATATAACAGTTGATGTAAATGGTAATACTCAATCAGTATTAACTATTGGTGGAACTACAACTGATGAATTAAATAATGTAGAGATTTTAAAAACTGGTTCAGGAAATGATACTTTTGTTGTAACATCAACAAGTGGACTTGATACTTTAGATGCAGGAAATGGAACAGATACTTTACAATTAAGTGGTAACTTAGATTTATCTTCTGTAACACTTTTAAACTTTGAAAATATAGTAGTAGCAAATGGTGATACTTTAACATTAAGTGCAACAGATTTAGATAATGAGACTTTAAATATTGAACTTCAAGGAAATGCAAACTTAATCATTGAAGGTACTTCAAATAGTGCAGATTTTGACTTTGATAATATAACAATAAATAAAACTGGAACTGCAAATGGTCTTGTTACTTTAGAATTAGATAATACAATTGATTTAACATCAAAAAATATAAATGGTACAAATAATATTTTAGATGTAATCTCAGTTAATAATGGAACTACTACTATTTTAGAATCACAAGCTACAACTTTAGATGAGGTAAATGGAAATGGAAGTGTAGTTGTAGAAGTAAGTAGTAATAGTTCAAGTGATTTTGGAGCTATTTTAAATTTAACTAACTCAGCAAATGAAACTATCAAATTTACTGGAAGTTCTACTTTCACAGGAAGTTTTGGTGATTCTACAGTTGAAGTTGGTTCAGGATTTACATTAACAACAGCAATTGATAAACTTGACTCAGTAGATGTTTCAGGTGCTGGAAATATAGCAGCAACTGGAAACTCTTCGAGTGTTGATTTAAGTGCAGTTCAAAATGATATCTCTTTTGATGGAACAGTAATTTTAGGGAATAATAAAGTAAGTCAAGGAGATATTGCTTTAGGAAATAGTGCAGTACTTACAATTGAAGATGCTTTAGATATTAGTTCTAAAGTTATTACTGGAACAGGAACATTAAACTTACAAGGTGGTGGAACAGTTGATTTATCAAATGTAAATGTATCTACATTAAATGGTAATTTTACAACTGCAACAACATTAAATGGTTTAGGAGTTGATATTGATGCTTTAGCTTCAAGTGCAAATATTACAATAAATGCTCAAAATAGTGTATCATCTATTCAAACAGGAAATGGTAATGATATTATCAATACTGTAAATGGAGCAACAGATATTGATGGTGGAACTGGAAATGATACTGTAGTTTATACTGCAAATACTACTTTATCAGGAACTTTAACTTCTATTGAAACAATTACTATCAATGGAAGTAACTTAACATCAAATGTTTCAAATGTTTCAGGAGCTACAGTAAATGGAACTGGAACTTTAACTATTAATTCAAATGGAACATTAGATGCAAGTAATATCTCAAACAATTTAATTCTTGATTCAAGTATTACTTTAAGTGATGCAGGAACAGGTATTATTACTGTAAGTAATGGGCAAACATTAACAGCAGATGCAAGTGTGTTAGATGGTCTTACAATTAATGGTTCTGGAAATGTAGTTGTAACAGGGACATCAACGACTGTTGATTTAAGTGGAATATCAAATGATATAACAGTATCAGGTACAGTGACGTTAGAAGATAGTAAAGTAAATCAAGGTGATATTACAGTAAATGGTTCTTTAACTGTATCAGATGCAACAGATATAAGTGGCAAAACAATTGATGGTACAGGAACATTAAACTTACAAGGTTCTGGAACAATTGATTTAGCTAATGTTACAGTTAATACTTTAACAGGTGACTTTGATTCTTCTTCTACAACTTTACAAAATTTAGGGGTAGATTTAGATGCTTCAGCTTCATCTGCAAATCTTCAAGTGCAAACTGATGATGGTAGTTTAGATATTTC
Source organism: Halobacteriovorax sp. (assembly GCF_048381875.1). Classification (NCBI taxonomy): domain Bacteria; kingdom Pseudomonadati; phylum Bdellovibrionota; class Bacteriovoracia; order Bacteriovoracales; family Halobacteriovoraceae; genus Halobacteriovorax; species Halobacteriovorax sp. The sequence continues at coordinate 25,558 of NZ_JBLXBP010000007.1, forward strand.
AACGGGAAGTGGAAATGATACTGTTGTTTATACTTCAAATACTACTTTAACTGGTACTTTAACAAATGTAGAAAATATTTCATTAAATAATGCAGTTGTATTAACAACAACAATTGCAGCTTTAGGAACTATGGCAGTAGCTGAAACTGGAACAGCAACAGTTCAAATAACTGATGCCAATGGGACTTTAGACTTAAGTAATATTTCTACAAATATAATCCTAGATGGAAGTGTGACTGTAAGTTCTTTAAATGCTTCTGTTGGAACTATTACAACAACTGCAACAAAAACAATAAGTGTTGATGCAGATGTTATTTCAAGTAAAACTGTACTTGGAAATGGAATTGTTGATATTACTAGTGGTTCCGCATCTTTAATTGATTTATCAAATATTTCAAATGATATAAAAGTAAGTAGTGATTTTGAAATTAGTTCTGTAAATAATGGTTCAAACTCTATAGAAATTTCAGCTTCAAATACCTTAAGTGCTGATGCAACTATAATTAGTGGACATACTATAAATGGTACTGGCACATTAGCTTTAGATGGAAGTGGTGGAGTAATTGATATGTCAAATATTAGTTCTATAGATTTAACAGCTAATATGACTGGAAATACTACTTTCAACAATTTATCAGTAGATATTAATGCTTCTTCTTCAACAGGAAATATCACTATAAATGAAACAGCAGGTAATAATCTATCTATAACTACTGGAAGTGGTAATGATGAAGTTAATTTAAGTAATGGAAATGATACTGTTGAATTAGGTGAAGGAAGTGACACTATTAATGTTTCTCATAATAACATTGATGTAAACGATAATATTTCAGATAGTGGAACAATAGGAACAGATACTTTAAATATAACAAGCTCTGGGAATATTGATTCAGCAAATTTAATTGATGTAAGTGGTTTTGAAAATCTAAACCTTTCTAGCGGAGATGATAATATCTCTTTTGATGATACAACTGAGTTTAATAACTTTATTAATGAGTTTACAAATATCTCTGATTCAGGAGGAAATGATACTTTATCATTTGGAACTAATTCTGTTTCAGGAGATTTAGACTTTAGTAAATTAGGAGATTTTGAAAACTTAAATCTTTCATCAAATGATGATAATATTACTTTAAGTGGAGATGAACCTTCAAATATAAATGGTGGAGCTGGAGATGATAACTTCACTTTAGATTTTGCAAATATTGATGACTTTGTTATTGATGGTGGAAGTGATACAAATGCTGATAAAATTACTTTAACCGGAACAACACAAAGTATTTCAACAGACACAGTATTTGGACATGCAAACTCATTTACAAATATGGAAGAAATAGACTTTACTAATTTAAATTTAGATAATGGTGGAACTGGTTCAGAGTTTGAATTAACAGCAGATTTACTTAACTCTTGGGCAGGTGATAGTTCATCTAATTTAAAACTTATTTTAGATGCAGATGCAGCTTCTAAATTAGAATTTACAGCTAAAGACGGTACTAAATACGGTGGTAATGATGGAGATACTACAGCATTAACTAATGGTGGTTCTTATACTCTTAATGATAATGGAGTAGATGTAACACTTGATATTGTAATTCAATAAATAGGAATATTATGAGCAAAAATGAAAATATAAAAGAATTATTAAAAAAAGCATATGAGGCTTACTCTAAAAGTGATTTAGAATCTTCTAAAAATCACTATTTAGAGGTTTTAAAACTTGATGAAAAAAATAGTGAAGCATTAGGAAATTTAGGTGTAATTTTTAAAGCTTTAGGTGATAATAAAAAAGCCTATGATTTTTATATTAAAGCAATAAATACAAACCCTAAAAACTCTATGACTTATAATAACCTAGGAAATCTTTTAAAAGATACTAAAAACTATAAGGCTGCTTTAAAAGTTTATGCTGATGGTATAAAAGTAAATCCAAAAAACTATCACGCATACAACAATATCGGAATGGTTTTTGAAAATCTAAATGACAATAACAAAGCAATTCAAGCATATAAAGATGCAGTAAGAGTAAATCCAAATTTTGATAAAGCTGTAAATAATATTGGAGTAGTTTTATACAAACAAAAAAAATATAAAGAAGCAATAGAAATCTTTAAAATAGCCCTAAATATAAATCCTAAATATGTAGAATTATTTGCAAATATTGGAGCTTGTTATAATAAACTAAAAATGTATGATGAAGCTATTGAAAATCTTGATAAATCAATAGATTTAAATCCTAAAAATGCAGGAGCATATACAAATCTAGGGAATGTATATAACAAGTTAAAAGATTATAAAAAAGCAGCAAAGCTTCACGAAAAATCCATTGAATTAGACCCAAAAGGAGCAAATGCTTATAGTAATGTAGGAACTTCATATAAGTATTTAGGTCAGGCTTCTAAAGCAATTGATTCTTATAAAAAAGCAATTGAACTAAATCCTACTTTTGAAAATGCTCACTTTGATTTAGCAACTATTCTTCTTGCAAAGGGTGACTTAAAAGAAGGATTCAAAGAGTATGAGTGGAGATATAGAAAAGACGAAATGAAAGGTCATATTCTAAACAACAAAGATATTTTTTCAAAGCCAATGTTTAAAGGTAATGAAGATGTAAGGGGTAAAACTATCTTACTTCACTCTGAACAAGGTTTTGGTGATTCAATTCAATTTATTAGATTCTTGCCTCAATTTAAAGAGAAGTTTGGATGTAAAATAGCTGTTAAGTGTAGAGATGAGTTAAAAGAGTTATTTAAATGTATAGATGAGATTGATGTTTTAACACATAGAAGTGAGCCAACACCAGTTTTTGATTATCATCTATCAATTATGAGTATGCCTTATATTTTAGGAATTTCTTCAAATAAAGAGCTTATAACAAATACTCCATATCTTTTTGCAACAAAAGATAAAGATTTAGAAGTGAAAGAAGAAAAAGGGAAAATCAATATTGGTATTTGTTGGTCTGCCTCAACTACTTCAGAAAGCTATGAAGAAAGAGTATTAGAGCTTGAAAAGTTTTTACCTATAATAAATAATGATAAAATCAATGTTTACAACCTTCAATTGGGTGAAGATAAAAAACAAATTGAAGAACTAGGTTTAACAAATAAGGTTATTGATTTAAGTGATAAATTAACAGATTTCTCAAAAACAGCATCATTAGTAAAAGAGCTTGATTTAGTTATCTCTTCTGATACTTCAGTTGTACATCTTTGTGGTGCACTTGATGTTCCAACTTGGGTTTTAGTTCCAAAAGTTCCAGATTTTAGATGGCAAAATAAAGGTGTGAATTCATCTTGGTATAAAAGTGTAAAAATCTTTAGACAAAAGAGTTTAGGGGTTTGGGATAACGTATTTCAGTCTGTTTATGATAAACTATTTTCAAATTTTAAGATTAAAATAAAAAAATAGGTTAGGAATTTTTTGGAAGAGACTATTAGTAGAGACGAATACCCTTTAATATATTCATTAAAATATGTATTAGACTTTTATTTTGGGGATATTTCATTAGAGACAATATTAAATATTAGTGCATCTTCAAGAGAAGGTTTTACCAAAGAGTTAGCAATTGATGTTGCAAATGAAGTTGGACTTACAGCTGTTTCAAAAAATATAGAAGCAGGAGATATTCCTGCTCACTTTTTTCCTTGTGTTATTTTTGATAGACATGATAAGCCTTTTATTCTTTTAAAAAAAGATAGAGATGTTTATTTATATGACCCAGTAACAAATAAAGAAGTAAGAGAAAATAAAAGCTTTTTAGGAAATTTTAAAAAAGCTATCTTGATTTTTAGAGACCCTAAAAAAGAGAAACTAATAGAATCAAGTAGAACAAAAGATTGGTTTTGGTCTCCTGTAAAAACTTTTTGGCGTTCATATATTGAAGTTGGTTTCTTAACACTTTTTATAAATATGTTTGCCCTTGCCGTACCTCTTTTTACAATGAGTGTATATGATAGGGTCGTTCCAAATAATGCAACAGAAACTCTTTTTGTACTTGCAAGTGGAGTAGTTATAATACTTCTTTTTGATGTTTACTTTAAAAGTGTTAGAAATCATATTATAGAAAATGTAGGTAAAAAATTAGGCGTTTATTTAGAAGAAGAGCTGATGAAAAGAATGCTTAAAATCAAATCTGAGTATGATAATATGTTAGTTGGTTCAAAGGCAAATCTTTTTAGAGAACTTCATCAAATAAAAGATTTTTTTGCTACAAAATCTATTTTACAAGTTATTGATTTACCATTTTTCTTTATAGCTTTACTTGTAATCTATCTTATTTCACCAGCAGTTGCAGCTGTACCTTTTATAGTTGCTATACTTATTGTACTTTTTAATTATTTTATGCAAAAGCCTATTGAAAATCTTAGTAAAAAGAATGTAGAAAATGTACAAGCAAAAAACTCTTATTTAGTAGAGACAATTCAAGGTAGTGAAATAATCAAACTTACAAATGCCTCTTCTACAAAACTATTTAACTGGAGAAACTTAGTTGCCAAAACTGACTCTATAGGACAAAGAATACAATCATTAAATGTATTTTCAATGAACCTTTCTCAAACAGTAGTACAATTTGTGACGATGATGGTTATAGTTGTTGGAGTATTTGAAATTGCTTCAAATAATTTAACAGTTGGGGGACTTATTGCTGTAACTATTTTATCAAGTAGGGCAATGGTTCCTGTAATTCAAACTTCTATGATGGTTATTAGATTTAAAGAGATAAAAGAGTCTTTAAATAATATAAATGAATTCTGGCATCTACCCCTTGAAAATGATAATAATATGGAAATAGGTGTTGGAAAAATAAAAGGTGATATTGAGTTTTCTAATGTTGAGTTTTTCTATAAAAATAGTAAATATCCTTCTTTAAAAGATTGTAACTTAAAAATTAAGCCTGGAGAAAAAGTAGGGATTATTGGACAAACTGGTGCTGGTAAAACTACTTTTTTAAGGTTGCTCTCTGGACTTGATAGTGCTACAAGTGGAAATATATATTTAGATGGACATGAAATTTCTACTATGCATCCTGTTGAAATAAGACAAAATATTGGTGTTATGACTCAAGAGCCATTTTTATTTTCTGGAACATTAAAAGAGAATATAGAATTATCAAATCCTATTAGTAAAGAAAGAATGATGGAACTTATTAAACTAACTGGTTTAGAGGAGTTAGTTAAAAAAAGTGGTCAAGGTGATGCTTTACAAGTAGGGGAAAGAGGAAGTAGTTTATCAGTAGGGCAAAGACATTTAGTTGCTCTTGCAAGAGCAATACTAAATGACCCTCCAGTATTACTTTTAGATGAGCCTACAACTGGACTTGATGTTGGATTAGAGAAGAAATTAATTATGCATTTAAAAGAGCTAATGAGAGATAAAACACTATTTGTGATTACTCATAGATTTGCAGCTTTAGATTTAGTTGATAGAGTTATTGTTTTAAATAATGGTCAAATAGTTGCAGATGGACCCAAAGATAAAGTGTTGGCTGCACTTCAAGGAAAGAGATAACAGATGAATAATAAGTTTTTTGAAGAGACTAAATGGAACTATTATGTATCTGTAGTTCCTATCATGCTATTTTTTATAGCTTTTATTACTTGGTCTTTTTTTAGTGAAATAGATGAAGTTGTAAGAGGTGCTGGAAAGGTAGTTCCTTCTTCTCAAACAAAAGTATTACAGAACCTTGAAGGTGGGATAATTTCAAGTATTAAAGTGAATGAAGGACAAAAAGTTGCTAAAGGTGATGTTATTTACACTCTTTCAAATAAGTTCTTTAAAGCTGATTTAAAATCAAAAGAGATAGACCTTTTAGCTTACAGAGCAAACCTTATTAGACTTGAGGCTCTAATTGATGAAAAATCATCAGTAGAGTTTCCCCCTGAACTTTTAGAAAAAATTCCAGATATCGTAGAAAATGAAAGAAGAATTTTCTATGAAGATTTTAATAACTCAATTACTAAGATTGAAATAGCAAGAGATCAATTAAAACAAAAGCAATACAAACTGAAAGAAGCAGAAAGTAAATTTGAAAATTTAAGCTTAGAATTAAATCTTGCACAAGCAAATATGAAAATTTTAGAGTCTTTATATAAAAAGAAAGTTGTTTCTAAAAAAGAGTATTTAGGTGAGTTATCAAAAAAGCAAAACATTGTTACTAAACTTTCTGATACAAGAAACTCTATACCTATCATTAATGAAGAGATTCAAGAATCTAAAAAAAGAATTCAAACAGTTAAGTCTGAAATAAGAACTAAGCATCTTCAAAAGTATTCAGCACTTAAAGCAGAAATAAGTAAATTAACAGAGAAAAACAAAGCAAATGCAGATAGAGAGCTTAGAAAAGATGTTATCTCTCCTGTAAATGGAATCATTAATAAACTATACTTTTACACAATAGGTGGAATAGTTAAACCTGGTGATAAGATGGCAGAAATTACTCCTTTAGATGACTCTTTAACTATTGAGGCAAGAGTTAATACTTCTGATAGAGCACAAATTTGGGAAGGACAAGATGTATCAGTTGAAATTACAGCTTATGATTTTTCTAAATTTGGATTGTTAAAAGGGAAGTTAATATCTATTTCCCCTGACTCATTTGAAGATAGAAATGGCAATATATTTTATCTAGTAAAAGTAAAGGCTAATCACGACCAATTTGCTCCAGATTTACCTATTTTACCGGGGATGATTGCAAATATTAATATTCTAACTGGAAAGAAAACAGTTCTTCAATATATAATTAAACCTTTAAAAGATGTAAGTAAAAATGCATTGAGTGAACAATAATTCAAAAATAGTTAAAAAATAAATAATTTTCTAACTATTATTATGTAATTTTCAATTATTTAAAAGCTTAAATTAACTATTATATAGCGTTTTATTAATTAATTATATATTTTAAGGGCTAGTTAATGTTTAGTTTTTTTAAGTTCCTAC
>NZ_JBLXBP010000008.1:0-10683 GCF_048381875.1 Halobacteriovorax sp.
TATATCAAATCACCGAAAATCCATTTCTTTCCACATTTGAAATGCTGTGCTATACTGCCGCTTACGAATATTTGTTCAAATATCCGTGTCAAAATCTCATGGGGGTGCCCTGGTTTCGACGGGATGGTAGACAGGTATCCGGGCGTGTCCAGGTTGGTCTCCACGGTCCTGGTAAAAAGGAGTCCACCGTTAATTGCAGACGATTATGCAATGCCAATGGCTGCCTAATTAATTAGGATTAGTCTTGTGAGGCGCTACTGCCAAGAAACAGAATGTAGCGACCCAGTTGAATCTGCTGGCTAACTAGGTTTCGAGCCCGCCGGGCCTGCTCGTTAATCACTCACCGGGGTTCGCCGAGGTCACGTATCACGGACAGTCTTGTCTTCTGACGATAACCGAAGACTACGCACGTAGGCCGCTATCAAGAAATCATTTCGGACGTGGGTTCGATTCCCACCACCTCCACCATGCAAGGCGTTGAAATTGTTGAGTTTTGGCTTCAGTAATCTCAACGACTTGATGCTTTGCTAACTAGCTCAATGTCAGTAGAAATCACTTAAAATAAGCCCTGTTGCAACACTTTGTAGTTGGTGGCCGTAGTTTGAGGCCCAAACAAACTACAAATTTAATAGCACTTTTAAGAAACAAAACTTCCAAGACGAAGTGATAGTCATACATTCAGTCCGAAAGGTGTTGAGAGGTTTAATGGACACTAATGAGTTGAAGTTAAAACAAGTTTTTAAAACTGTATTGATTAACAACAAAACATTCCTTCAAAAATTCTAACTACAAAATTTAAATGAAGAGAACTTAACTCATTGAAATTGAGATAAGTTTCAATTCAAAAAGCGTTATCTTTAATATACTATTTTTTACATGGAAAATAAGAAACTGACACAACAAGAACTTGAGTCGCATCTCTGGGGAGCAGCCGATATTTTAAGAGGTGCCATCGATGCGGCCGACTATAAACATTATATTTTTGGACTTCTATTTTATAAGCGTCTTTCAGATGTATGGGTAGAGGAGTACGAAGAAAGGTTGAAGGAGTTTGAAGACGAAGAACTTGCTAAGGACCCTGAAGAGCACCGCTTTCATATCCCTGAAGGTTGTTTTTGGTCTGATGTAAAAAAGAAGACAACAAATATTGGAGAAGCATTAAATTCCTCATTTAGAGCAATTGAAGATTCTAACAAGAGGTTAAATGGAGTATTCCAGGATGTAGATTTTAATAATAAGAGAAGGTTTCCTGATTCTACATTAGAATTGCTTATCCAGCATTTTGATAAATACTCTCTAATGAAAAAGAATGTCCCATCGGACATGCTTGGAAATGCATATGAATACTTAATTGCAAAGTTTGCAGACGATGCAGGTTCAAAAGGTGGTGAATTCTATACTCCCAAAGAAGTAGTCCAGTTAATCGTAGAGTTGTTAAAGCCTAGTGAAGGAGCAAGTGTTTATGACCCTACATGTGGTTCAGCAGGTATGTTACTTGAGGCTTTTCATTATATGGAGAGAAATAAAAAAAATCCCAAGTCGTTAAGACTTTTTGGGCAAGAGAAAAACATAAATACATGGGCAATTTCTCAGATGAACCTTTTCCTTCATGATATTGATGATGCTCGTGTCGTTCATGGTGATACTTTAAAAAAACCTCTCTTATTTGATGATGAAGCATCAAAGAAAATTAAAACTTTTGATTTTGTTATAGCAAATCCTCCATTTTCATTAAAAAACTGGGGACAAGAGATATGGAAAGGTGGTGACCCTTACGGAAGAGACTTATTTGGTTGTCCGCCCAAGAGTTATGCAGACTTTGCATTCGTTCAGCATATGATAAAAAGCCTCAATTCAAATGGAAGGCTAGGAGTTATCGTTCCACATGGTATTTTGTTTAGGGGAAATGCTGAAGGAAAAATAAGAACAGCTTTATTTGAAAATGAGGATATTCTGGATGCTGTTATTGGATTACCTGAGGGATTGTTTTATGGAACAGGGATTCCAACAGCACTGTTAATTTTTAAAAAGAAAAGAGATGAGAATAGAAAAAAGAAATTGTTGTTTATAAATGCAGAGTTGCTTTATGAGGATAGGAAAATCCAAAGAAGGTTGAGGTCTTCAGACATTGATAAGATTGTTGAAACTTACTCAAACTACACTGAAGAAAATAGGTTCTCTATCGTCGTTTCACATAAAGAACTAGGTGAAAATGACTACAACTTAAACATCAGAAGATATATAGATACGGCACCTCCTTTAACGAATTATGATGTCGAACATATTCTAAAGGGAGGCATTCCTAAATATGAACTTGAAGATGAATATTTTATTGAGTTGATGGAAGGATTAGATGTTGAATCAGTATTTGAAATAAAGGGCGATTCAATTCGCTTTCAGCCTGTCTTTAAACTTAAATCGGATTTGAAAAAAGTAATTGGCGACGAAAGAGTCGCACTCTTTAATTTATTGTCAAATATCTGGGATAATTACACTTTTTCATTAAATCAAGTTAATGAACAACTAGGTCAAACTGAAAAGAAACTGAATAGTTTTTTAAAAGAGTTGGGCTATGAATAGTTGGAGGAAGTGTAAAATTGGAGATGTTCTAGAGATTGTAAAAAAGGAAAAGGTTGAATCTCCACAAAATTATTATGCTTTAACAGTACAGCTTCACGGTAAAGGTATAAAAAACTCAGGTAAAAGACCTGTTCCTACAGAGAGGGGGAGACCGTATTATATCAGAAACGAAGGTGAGATTTTAATCGGTCGGCAAAACTTCCATAACGGTGGGATTGGAATTGTACCAAAAAGTTTAGATGGCTTAATTGCATCGAATGCAATATCTAGTTTTAAGTGCAAGGAAAATGAGAATGATAAGTTTATTGAGTTGTTATTTCAGTGGTATGGTTTTTATAAAAAAGTAGATAATTTAATTGGCGGAACAGGCCAAAAAGAAATTTCTGAACCAGAAATCTTAAAGATACCAATTGCAATCCCTTCAAATAAAGAACAAGCTAGAATTGTGGAAATCTTAGACTCTATAGAGTCAACATTAAAAGCATTCAAAAAACGGATTATTAAAACTCAGGCTCTTAAAAAAGGAGTTATGAATGACCTTTATCAATTATGTTTGGAAGAGGGGAAAGTATTAAAAGATAGTAGTACATTTGATGTTGTTAAAATGGGAGATATATTTAAGGATTCCAAACTCAAGGGAGTTGATGGAATACCTCTTGCTTCTGTAACTAAAGGACGTGGAATTGTTCCTCGTAGTGAAGAAGAGAAAAAAGTTGAGACAAACTTAAAAGCAGAAGACCATCTATGGGTTAAAAAAGGTTGGATTGCTTATAACATGATGAGAATGTGGCAAGGCGTTCAAGGCATTGCTAATCAAGATTTCCTAGTAAGTCCAGCATATGTGGTTCTGGAGCCAAAAAATAAAAATATAAATACACAGTTTTATAATTACCTCTTTCAAACTGAGAAATTTATTAGATTGTTTCATCAATATTCTTACGGTTTAACCAATGACAGGTTAAGGCTTTATTATGCGGACTTTTCAAAGATTCCCGTACCTTTACCGTCTCTGAAACAACAAGATGAAGTTGTAAAAGTAATTAGAGAAATTGACTCCTTGATTTCAACGTTGAATAAAAAAATTGAGCGACTTGAGTATATTAAAAAAGGATTAAAGAAAGACTTTTTTACAGGAGATAAAAAAGTAATATAAGGAAATTAAAATGAGCTATGAGACCGATGGATATGGTCCAGAAACGAGAATGGTTGAAGTGCCAATTCTTGATTTCTTATGTAAGGACGATTTATTTAAGAGTAATGATAAGACTGTAGGATATAAATACCTCCAACCAGCTAAACATTCTCAAGAAAGAGATGGTGAGACAAATGTCATTTTAAGAAATGAACTTCTTGCTGCAATAAAAAGAATAAATGATGTTGATGACGAGGTAGCAAACTCTGTTTATCAAGATTTATTGAACCTTTCTGATAATGAAAAATGGTTAAAGATAATCAAAGGAGACTATAGTAAAAGCGTTCCTGGACAGTCAGATAAAAAGACTATATTTCTAATTGATTTTAAGAATACAGAAAATAACACTTTCACTGTTACTAATCAGTATTATGTTAAGTCTCAACATTCTAGAAAGCCTGATGTTGTTATTTTTATCAACGGTATTCCTGTTGTTGTAATTGAGGCCAAGAGTCCTTTTGCATATAAAGATAAAACAGGTGAAGCCTTTGACCAGATAAAGCAATATGAAAGAGATATTCCAAGGCTTTTCTTTTCTAATTGTTTCAATATTGTAACAAATGAAAAGAACACATTGTATGGAGCAACTGGTTCGAGTTCAAAATATTATGGTTATTGGAGAAATCCGTGGCCAAAAACAGATGAAGACCTGAGTAATGACCCTCTTAAAAAAGCATTATGGGCACTTCTCCAACCAGACAACCTTTTAGATTTAATAGCTCACTTTATTGTTTTTGAAAGAGAGAAGGATAAAGACGGTCACACTCATATCATCAAAAAGATATGTCGTTACCAACAGTTTAGAGCAGTAAACAAGATTGTTGATAGAGTTGTAAAAGATGAACAGAATAAAGGTCTTGTTTGGCATACCCAAGGAAGTGGAAAGTCTTTAACAATGGTTTTTTCAGCAATTAAGCTAAAAACACACCTAACATTGGATGCAAAGACATTAGAGAATCCAAATATTCTAGTTTTAACAGATAGAGTTGACCTTGATACACAAATCAAGAATACGTTTGTAGCTTGTGGTATTAGAAATCCGAAACACATGACGAGTGTCTCACAGTTAAGAGATACGATTAAGTCAGAGGCAACGGGCCTTACAGTTGTTACAACTATTTTCAAGTTTCAAGGTTCAAAGGACCCAATCCCAAATAGTGAAAATTGGATTCTTTTAGTAGATGAGTGCCACAGAACTCAAGAGAAGGATTTAGGTGCTTACCTTAGAGCAACATTTCCAAAAGCTAAGTTCTTTGGATTCACAGGAACACCAGTTAAAAAGAATGATATGGATACTTATGCGAACTTTAGTCCAGAAGGTGAAGGTTACATTGATAAGTATGATATTGATGATGCTGTAGCAGATGGTGCAACAGTTCCTATACATCACACAGCGAGAATGACTGAGTGGAATGTTGAAACAGCTAAGATGGATATTCTTTTTGACCAATGGTTTGCCAATGAACCCGAGGAAGTCATCTCTGCTTTAAAAGAGAAAGGTATCTCGTTAGGAATGTTAATTAAGTTTCCAAAGAGAATTGACCTTATAGCTTATGATATTTGGACTCACTATAAAGCATATGCAAAACCAGATGGGTTAAAAGCCCAAATCGTTGCTTATGATAGAGAAGCTATTATTTTATATAAAAGAGCATTAAATAAAGTAATTACTGCTGATTTAGTAAAGTCTGGACTTTCACAAGAAGAGGCTGAGAAACAAGCTGATGAGATGAGTGCTTGTGTTTACTCAGGAAATCAAGAAGATGCTAAGCCAAGCGAGGAGGAGTACATCCAAGAGTTAAGAGGAGACCTCCAAAAATATTATGCTGACAAAGATAAAGAAATTGAAATCAAAGATAACTTTAAGACAAAAAGCAAAGAGCCTTCTTTTTTAATTGTATGTAGCAAACTTTTAACTGGTTTTGATGCTCCAATTGAAGGTGTCATGTATGTTGATAACCCATTAACAGACCATAATTTACTACAAGCCATTGCTAGAGCAAATAGAGTTTGGAGTGAAGGTCGTAAAGACTGTGGTCTCATCGTAGATTATATTGGTATCACTAAGAAACTTGATAAGGCCCTAGAGTGCTATAGAAAAGAAGATGTTCAGAATGCAACTAGAGACTTTTCTAAATTAGAAGAGAATCTGACTAGAAGTCATGAGGAAGTATCAGCATATTTAAAAGAGATTGATGGGAATCAGCCAAACCTGAGGGCTGAATTCATAAAATTGATTGAGATTATTGAGACTAAAGACAGATGGCTTGTATTTAAGAAGAAAGCTAAAGAATTTATTTCTGCTTATGAAATCCTTAGTCCAGAACCATTTATTCTTCAATTTCAAAAAGATTTAAAACTGACAGTAGCATTCCTACAATATGCAACTCCTTCATTTGAGAAAAAAGAAGCTGAACCTCTAGGGAATTACAGTGAAAAGATTAGGGCCATGCTTGATGAGCATTTAGAAGTAACAGGTCTTAAAACAACTATTAAGCTTAGAAAGTTAACTGACCCAGAGTTTCAAAATGATTTTAAAACAGAAGGGAAGTCACCTGAAGATATTAAAGAAGCAGCAACTCGAAAAGCAACTGAGTTAAAGAAAATAACTCGTGAAAAAGTTGATGATAACGAGCTTCGCTATAAAAAGTTTTCAGAAAGATTACTTGAGATTATTAAATTACTTGAAGAGAAACAACTTGAAGCATCAGAAGCTCTAAAAGAAATGGAAAAGTTATCTGGAGAGTTAAACAAAGAAGATAAAGCTTATAAGGACTCAGGTTTAACAGAAAGAGGGTATGATATTTTAAAAATATTAGAAGCTTTCAGATATGAGTCAGAAGAAAAGTCTGATGATGATTCCAAAAATGAAAAAAGTGAAGGTCTCTCTAAAGAAGTTATTAACAAATTGAAAGAAATAGCTAAAGAAGTAGAGGAAGTCTATGCTTCTAATGATTCTGCACCAAAAGGATGGAATCATATGGAGCAACTTAGAAAAGAATTGAGGCAGAAAGTAAGACGTATATTGCAACCAGTTAAGTTACAAGGCTGGCAAAAAGAGATTCCAAATAGAGTTGAAGAGTACGCATTAAAGAATTTTATAAAGGTTTAAATGGATTTTTTTGAAGTAGGTAAAACTAAAATACCATGTAAGGTATCGCTAAATAAGAGATTGAAGTCTAGAAGGCTAAATGTAACCCCTTTAGGAATAGAGTTAGAGGTTCCTAGTTCCCAGCTATCAGATAATAGTGAATTTCTTAGAAAGAATGAAGAGTGGATATTCAATCAGTGGTATGAGTTAGGTCATAGAGAGATTCGTGACCCATGGCCGGAAAACTTTATGAGTGGTTCAAAGGTTCTATTTCACGACCGCTATGAGATGATAAATATATCTGCTGTCGAGACGAATGAAGTTGAAATAGCTCATTCTATTAGAGGATTTAATGTTAATGTTCCAATAGATATACCTTTAAAATTTAGAAATGAAGTAATTAAAGATTCATTTATTTCATTTTTTAAGAAAAGTCTTGAAACGGAATACATTAAAATCACCTCAATGTATGAATCAAAGTTAATTATAAAAACTCCAGAACTAAAGTTTATAGATAGAAAAGATGTTTGGGCGCTATGTGAAGATAATGGAGTAATTAAATTAGATTGGAGAATGGCCTTTCTACCTAAATATATAATTAGATATATTGTAGTACATGAACTGTGTCACCTTAAGGAACGTAATCATGGTAAAGAGTTTTGGAATCTAATATCTAATTTCCTTCCAGATTATCAATCTAGTGTAGATTACTTAGCTAAAAAATCTAATTTACTTTTAGAATAGAAAGTCATAACTAGCTTAAATTCTGGTAAGCGTAGCAATAGATTACTTTCACTTTATACTAAAGTGATCACACTAACTAGCTTGTATTAGATTGAAAGTGCCTGGTAATAATATTACATCTTTCTAAAGAGTTATTAATCTAAATATAAATGTCCATAAAACAACTCTTTTTCAAGACATGAAAAGATAGAGATTTACTTTCCTTAAGTAATTGATTCTATAAAGAGGTAGGAACTAGAAACAGGTAAGTTTTATGTTTTTAGTTTTTACTCTATAATTACATGTAAATATATATTATAGGTAGATTATGGAAAGCAAAAAAATAACTGAATGGAAGGTCTTATTCTCACTCGAAAAAAATACTGACAAATTAGAGGCTGGAGAAATCTTAATAATTCCAAGTGAGGACCAGTGGAATGATTTCAAACATAAGATTAAAGCACTAATTTATTTAAAAACTAATAATGATTTATTTTCCTTTGAAAGTTTTCTCGCTTTTGTCCCTGAAACAACTAGCGAAGTAGAAATTGGACTTCGGTCAAGGCTACAAGAGTATATACAAAAAACTAACTCCGTAAAAGAATTAATCCCTGTTGAAAACTTCGAAGCATTCTTTACAATGTTGCCAACTATTGGAGAGTATAGAAAATTAGTGAAAACAGTAACACCTGAAATTGCAAATTCTGTACTAAAGTCAGTTTCAGATTTAGTGTTCTGGGAAGGACAACAACAAAAAACAGATGATTGGCTTATAAAGGGAAAGAAATCTTTGGCCTTTCGTGAAGCATTTATGAGGAATTCTGAAAGTTATTTTGCTTATCACAGTGCAGGAGAAATTCTAAAAGGCCTTGACTTTGAAAGCTTCGATATAATATCAAAAAACTTAGATTTAAAATTTCAATTAGATTCATTTTCTAACCCTCATCAAATAAAATTCACTTTTAGCCAAGACTCAGTTTTACCAAAAAGAATTAATATTATGATTGGTAAAAATGGTTTAGGTAAAAGCCAGGCATTAAGTAAAATTGTCAGTGCTTTAGTAGGAAGAACAGATCATTTGAATATTTTACGCGACCCAAATGGAAAAACTGGTCGACCATTAATAAATAGACTTATTGCCATTGGGACGCCAGGTGAAGTTTATAATACATTTCCACGTCTGAATGTTAAGAGGCCTAGAATAAAATATAAACTACTCAATATGATAAGGAACAGTAAAAGTATAAATGCGGCAACAGGGGAATCTTTTCAACAGCTTCTTAGAAGTGAAGATGTAATTGGTAATCAGTTTCGATATAATATTTTTTACAACTCAGTAAGTAATTGTTTACCTGTTGAGGATATTGTAATTCCAATAGAACAATATGACGGACTTCCTCCGTTTTATCCATTGTCGGGATTTCTTAAAAGAAATATAGGTGAACAAAGAAGACTTCTATTATTAGGAGCAATAAGTGAGAAGGCTGAGCCCAAAATATTTAGAGATGGCACATTATATCCTTTAAGCAGTGGTCAGCTTTCTTTTTTTAAAGTTGCATTGTTAGCTTGTTTACATATCGAGAACGGTTCTCTCTTGTTACTAGATGAGCCTGAAACTCACTTACATCCTAATTTAATTTCTGACTTTATATCATTGCTAAATACGCTACTAAGGGCTACAGGCTCTTACTCTATTATTGCAACCCATTCTGCTTATTTTGTGAGAGAAATATCAAGAGAACAAGTTCACGTTTTTAAAGAGATGCCTGATAGAGGTATTAGTATTGTGAATCCCAGGTTGAAAACCTATGGAGCTAATATCGGAGACATTTCTCACTTTGTATTCGATGACAATATTGATGATAAATTAACTAATAATATTCTAGAAAACATTCGTGATAAAAAAGGTAACATTGATTTTGACCTCGATACACTCAAGTCAG
This sequence comes from Halobacteriovorax sp., assembly GCF_048381875.1. Classification (NCBI taxonomy): domain Bacteria; kingdom Pseudomonadati; phylum Bdellovibrionota; class Bacteriovoracia; order Bacteriovoracales; family Halobacteriovoraceae; genus Halobacteriovorax; species Halobacteriovorax sp. Next base: position 9,530 of record NZ_JBLXBP010000008.1, read on the forward strand.
AGTTATCTACAGAAGTATTGATGTCGTTAAAACGAGAAATTAGTGGTTAAAGTATGAAATCAGTAAATATGCCAAATATTGATGATATTCAGTTGCTAAAAGATTTATGTAGCAAGACTCACATTAAGTGTCATCCTTATCTTTCTCATGAGTATCTAATTATGCTTGCTCAGTATCAGCAATTTATAAACAATAATGGAAACCCATATCTCTGTCCTTCTGTGCAAATTGGCACAGAACTGAGAAATGCTCTAGAATACCATTATAAAAATCCACTAAAATGCTTAAGCTTTATTTCTCAAGTAAGGTATGAAGTTTCTACAAGTTGTTGCCCTATGTGTGGGAGTATTGGGACAGGGACTGTTGATCATTACCTACCACAGTCAACTCACCCCGAATTTACAATACACTCACGAAATCTGATACCTTCATGTTTATGTAATTCAAAAAGAGGTAACGTGATTACTGGAGTAAATGCCAATGAAAGAATCATTCATCCATATTTTGATAACTTTTTAAACCAAAGGTTAATCACTTGTGAATTCTCTGGTGATTTATCTGCACCAGTTGTTAGATTGAGGCAATTGGGTGCAAATCAGACAGTTACTTTTCATATCAATAATGTTGTAGAAAAGACGAATATTCTAAATTGGTTAAGTGACAAGTGGGCCAGCCTTGTAAGGTCTCCCCAGGCAATGCTTCCGCATCTTCCTAGGGGAAGATATGTAACTGAGCAAGAGGTGCAAAATTCATTTATTTCAACACGAGATGATAAAGATTTAGAGTTTGAATCTTTCAATAATTGGTTCTCTATATTTTTTTCAGGTCTAGAAAATTCAAATGGAGTCGCAGCCTGGATTAGAGACGTACAAAATAATTTAGTTACTAGAAGAATAGAAGAAGACGAGTCTTAAATTGATAATATTTTGGATTTTAAAATTAAAAAAATGTAATGTAGTGATTTGTAGTAATGACTTCTTGCTATATCAATAATATTAAGGTGATCGAAGGTTACCACCACCTCCACCATCGGATTCCGGTGGTGGAAGCCCCTTTCCTTATGCCACTTAAGGAAGATGGGTGGTCTTACGTTGTTCCATTTTCAAGACAAAATTTTATAGATTTTCATCTTGGAAAATTAAACACGGACTTTA
>NZ_JBLXBP010000009.1:0-10060 GCF_048381875.1 Halobacteriovorax sp.
GATTTTCCACAAAATGCCCAAATAAACTCTCATGCACCTCCGGAAAATAAGACCTAACAAACTCAGCAGTTTCTTGCTTAGTACAAAGTCCATTCAAAACCGTGACACAAATGTCGAGTCCAGGGTTTCGAACGTCTCCCATTTCGAGACGATGAAATGTCGATGGCGGTAGGCCAAGACGGCGAGCAATTTGATTACTGCTCAGGCGTTGGTGGGCCTTCTTGTATTTACGAATCTTGTCGCGCAAGACTTCGTTTACCGATGGCCTCTCCAGATAAATCTGCTCCATTTATTTCTCCCTCCTAATTACTTTCCCAGTCTATTTCTCTTACTTCTGGCCAGTGTTCTAAACAAGTGACTATGTAAATAAGATTAATAAAAATTATTGTTAAGTAGTTGATGAGACATAAATAAATTTTAAATAGTGAAAAAGCTCAGATTTTTCATAAATGGAATGAATTATTTCAATCTGGGATGAATAGCGTGAAATATATCCAAATGTATCGACGTACCTAATATCTATATAGCTGAAATCACGAAAGGGTTGCGCGTACTTTTTCTAGAGTCTTCCAAGTAAATCATAAATTTTAAGCTTTAAGACATTGAGCACTCCTTCAATATAAACAGAAGGACCTATTTTAGATTCACCGTGTATACGGTCAAAGAGTGTGATTGGTGTTTCTTTGATAACTAAACCCTTTTTCCAAGCGCGGTAATTAAGCTCTAATTGAAAGATATATCCGGTCGAAATTACTCGTGATAAATCGATCTTCTCAAGAGCAGCTCGTGAAAAACATTTAAGCCCAGCAGTCGGATCTGTTAGTGGGATTTGTGTAACCAATTTTACATAAGAAGATGCACTATAAGAAATTAGCTTTCTAAATAGTGACCAATTCTTAATTCGAGTACCATCAAGATAGCGAGAGCCAATAACGACATCACTAACTTGTGCTAATTCTAACATCGTTGCTAACGTCTTTGGATCATGTGTGAAATCACAATCCATTTCAAAGACATAATCAAAACCATGGTCGATGGCCCACAGGAAACCATCAAGGTACGCACTCCCAAGTCCACGCTTATCTTTTCTAACCATGAGGCTTAGGTCACAAAACTTCGACTGCAACTCTTTTACAATGTCAGCAGTTCCATCAGGTGAATTATCATCCACGATTAAAATATTCACATCGGAATAGAGCGAGTAAACAAGCTCTATCATTTCCTTAACATTCAATGCTTCATTAAATGTAGGAATGATGATTAATGTTTTAGACCAAGGTAAATTCAATGTAATTTCTTTCTAAATTCAATAACCAGTTCTAATCCACAGGCCTTTGCATATTTATTCAATGTTGAAAGCTTTAGATCAAGGCGATTTTCAATTTTAGAAACATCCGGCTGATCAATACCAACGAGGTCAGTTTGTTTTAGCCCGTAAGATTTACGTAAGGCCTTTAGATCAATGTCATAGTAATCGTTCTTTTTGATGGCCGTCTTGGCATATTCAAAGAACTCGAGGTCTAAGTTATCATAACTCATTTAAGTTTCTCCCTGTTTCATCCGTAAAACAGATATATGAAATATAATTATATCATGGGCCGTAAAATTTGCGAGTATTCATTATAATGCATACGCAAAAACTCTGATATTCATTTGGGTGCATATTGAAAAGTTCCAATCATTAAATATGCACTCGAGTGCATAAGCTTCAAATATATTTGCATGATATTCACTTCAAGGAATATTTTGTTAAAAACGCTTAAAAATATTCACTTCATGGCATATAATTCATTCACTTAACTGCATATTTAATTAAAAGAAGTAATGATTATGATCCAAAATCACCGTTTTAAGATTTCTCTCCTTTTTTCAGGACTTATTGTCGCTATCCTAATGGTCCAATTTCACTATGTTGCAAGAGAAACTGATTCAAGACTTTATACAAGATTCGTAAAGCAATTATCGACAAAACCGCTAGGTGAATTTGTTGCGCCGAGATGGGCCGGCATGAGTACTTTTGCAGAAAAGGAAACTCCATTTGTACGTGATCACTTACCTGGCCAATATTTCTTACCAGTACTTCTAACTAAGATCGGTGTACCAGCGAGTCATGCTCACTATATTGTTAATACATTTGTAAGGCTTATTATCTTATATCTATTTTTTAAACTCACCCTGCTACTACTGCCATTGAATCAAGCAATCCTTGTTCCTCTTTGCGTACAGTTGATGCCAATTAACTTCACATATCAATTGAGATCAAATCATGAATATCCAATGCTCATGTTTTCGCTCATTGGAATTTGGGGACTTACTTTCTTTAACAAAGATAGAAGAAAATCATATCTAATGATCGCACTTGCTGTTCTTGGATCTTACTATATTAAAGGTCTAGCGATGGTGCCTCTAATTCCGCTTTTTTGGATCGCTATGATTATTCAAACAAAGAAAGACGAATGGCCAAAGCTAACCGTTATCTACACGGGGATTGTCTTACTTATTCCTTTAACAAGTGTATTCTTTGAGTTCTATTTTAGATCTGTGACAGGTGTTCCATTCTTTAAAAAATATTTTGAAGTTCAAATTTATAAGAGATCAATTGAAGCATCTAGTTCTGCATTTAATATTATTAAGAAGTTTCAAAACTTCTGGTATTACTTTAGTAGAACGTTAAGTTACACGCTTCCATTCTCACTTGCTGGAATTATTTTTGCGATTAAGAATCGTACAAAACTAAAAGAGTTTGTTTCTACTCCAGTTGTTCAAGGACTGTTGCTTTTAACATTCATAAATGTTGCTTTCTTTTCAATGTCTGATCGAACGGCAAGTCGATACATCTTTTCAAGCTACTATAGTTTTGCTGCTCTTTCGATCATAATGGTACTTAAGTATACAAAGCTATCAATCAAGAAGATCAATCTTGGTTATGTACTAGTATGTTTAGTTTTTGTAGGCTTATCTTTTGCGAGTATTTATACATCACAAGATAATGTTTTAAAGTATCCTAACTAAGCGTTAAGGCGACCAAAAACTTTTAGAACTCGAAGCTTTAGAACATTAAATAAAGCTTCAAAGATAATTCCGCCCCCCATCTTTGATTGACCATCACGTCTTTCATAGAAGATGATTGGAACTTCTTTTACTTTAAGTCCTGCGTCCCAAACTTTGTAATTAAGTTCGAGTTGGAAGATGTAACCACTAGAGATAATCTTATTAAGGTTTAAAGTTTCAAGTGCTTTTCGTGTAAAACATTTAAAGCCACCCGTTGTATCGAGAACAGGAATTCCTGTAACAAAACGTGTATAGATTGAAGCGCAGTATGATAGAAGTAGTCTTCTAAATGGCCAATTGATAATTCTTATTCCATCGATATATCGAGAACCAATAACTAGATCATTTTCTTGAGCTGCTGCTAATAAATCTTTTACAGAGTCAGGATCGTGCGAGAAGTCGCAATCCATTTCAAAAACAAAATCATAGCCATTTTCAAGGGCCCACTTAAATCCAGTGATATAAGCAGTTCCAAGTCCTAACTTTCCAGTTCTTTCGATTATGTGAAGTTGATCGTTTGTTTCCATCTTGCGCTTAACAACATCCGCAGTTCCATCAGGTGAACCATCTTCAATAATGAGTAATGACACACTAGGATATTTTGTAAAAATCGTATCGATCATACGCTCGATATTATCGATTTCATTAAAAGTTGGGATGATGATTAGGGTTTTTTGCCATGGTAGCGTTTCGATATTCACATTTACTCCTGATAGGCTAATAACTTAACGATTATTACACGGTTTTTCTATTGAAATTATTCCACCTTTAGCTTCAATATGGCATAATCTAGCGATGTCACTAGAATCAACAAATATATTCAATAACTTAAGTGTTATTATCTTATCTTCAAATAACGAAGGCACAATCGAGCGCACGCTTGAAAGTGTAAAAGACTTTAAGAAGATAATTTTAATTGATGACTACAGTAGTGACGCAACTCTAGATATTGCAAAACGATATGAAAACCTAGAGGTTGTACAAAATAAGTTTGAAGGATTTACGGCCCAAAGAAATTTTGGGCTATCTGTTTGTGAAAGTGAATGGTGTTTCTTCATCGATTCAGACGAAGCCGTTACGGCCGAACTTATTGATCACCTCAAAAAGCTTGATGTAGAAAACAATATTGATTCGATAAGAGTTTATCGTACAGAATATTTAGACGGAAAAGAAATTTCACATGGCCAAGGGCACTCTTCATATCAGAAGAGGATTCATCGCACTAAAAATGTTACTTACAAAGGTGAAGTTCATGAGTGGCCAGAGTTCAGTGGTCAAGATCGACTCATTCCAAAAGACTTTAGACTCCTTCACTACCCTGACCGTGATCTTCATTCAATTGTTACGAAAGTTCACAAGTACGCAAAGCTTAGAGGCGATATTTTAATAAATAAGAACAGTCGTACGAATATATTCAAAATTGTCCTACTTCTAAACTGGCATACATTTAGATTACTACTTGCAAGTATCGGTACAGGCTGGCGTGGAAATATTGAAGTTATGATGAGTGTTGCTGAACGCCTAATCGCAAACCTCTATCTCTATGAAGATCAGAAATTAAAGAAAGAAAAAAGAAATGATTAATTTAAAAGATTATATAAAGAACCCTATAGAACTTGAGTACTTCGAAGGTCTACTTTCTCAGTTAAATGAGAAATCAGAGCAATTAACTATTGCGACAACAGAAAAAGACACAGGGGTTTATCCTACAGCCATTGCTCCAAGAGAGCTTATGAGACGTGAATTACCATTTCACTCATATGAAGACATCAAACAACGATATTCAACGAAAGAAGTTGTCGACTGTACTCTTTGGCTTCGTAAAATGCACGGAGGACTTGGATCAAGTCTTGATCGTAGTGATTATTTAAAAAAATATGGAAGAACTACACCAGGTTCTAAATCTACAGATCTCTATATTGAAACAGAAGAATTTGGCGACATTTCACTAGCAGAAGCACAAATCATTCAAGCTTCAAAAAAAACAAGCTCTTTTAAAAGAGTGGTCCTACAGGACCTCGTTAATAATGATGTAAAACCAATTTTAGATAAGATGTGGGAAAAGCATTCAAATTTATTAAATGAAAATTTCTCACGCCTAGAATCAGTTATTCAACAAAAGCTTCCAACGATTAAAAATGGTGAGCTTACAGATGAAAGACTAGCTCCTGCTGGACATGGTTTCTTTGGTTATGAAGTCTTTAAAGGACCAAGGCCAGAGGGCGAAAACTTAATTGCGTGTATCGGAAATGGTGAAGATTTAAGCTCAACTCCAGATCGTGCTATTGTGAACTGGATGCTGACTGAAAATATTCCTGTTGTGATGGTGACTACGACAAAAACCAAAAGAGATATGAAAGGTGGCCAAATTGCCCTTAAAGTCGAAGGAGACAAGACTTTCCTAACAATTGTCGAAAAGGCCCAAGCAGAGCAAGCAGGACAACTGGAGTATTTTGAACATCTTGGTTTACGTGAAGATGATGAGGATGCGTTTTTTAATACGAATTTAGTTCTTATTAACTTTAATGCTGTTCAACATGCCGAGATTGCCCTGCCTGATTTGATCAAGAATCAAAAAGGTGAATTTATGCAACTTGAGGGAGCTATGGGGTCTGTGCTTTTGAACTCGGATCGGCTTTCTAGAATAAAAAATAAGAAGTTAGTTCATATTTTAAATGTTAACAAGGAGAATCGTTTGAAGTTCTTTAACCCTATAAAGAATATCGACGACTTTGATCATATAAAAAAGAATCAGGAAGTTGATGAAGAAATTTTTCACTTGAAAAAAAATACATGAGAAAGTTATTTAATATACTAAAGAAAAATATTCTTCTAATAAAACTCGTTTTCGTTTTAACTATATTTTATTATATATTTTCAAAAGATTTAGTAGATCTCATTTTAGTAAAAAAAGGGCTCTCAAACCCCAAGCTTATTATCTTATTCTTAATGTTAACTTTTTTACAACAACTAGTTGGCTCTGCAAGAACTAAATCGCTACTATTCTTCAATAAAAGAAATGAGCTTAACTTATTTAAGATCAATAACATTACCTGGGCATCTACTTTTTTAAATTGCATTCTACCTACAAGTATTGCCGGAGAAGTATATAAAATTAAAATGATAATTAATAACAGCAAAAATGAAACAAAAGATAATGTTGTATACACTTCAATCATTTCAAAAATTCTTACTATAATTGCACTAGTATTAATAACCATGCTTGCATCGTTTACTATCAATAAAGAAGTACTAAAAGATAATAACCTCTTATACTTGGTGATAATATTTTGTGGTTTTCTCTCATTAGCTTTCACATATCGTATTAAAATCTATAAAATCCTCATTCTTATTTATAAAAAGATGAACTTTCAAAAAGAATTCATAAATAATAGAGCTTTACATTTTCATAACTATTATAGCTTACTATTCCTCAAACCTAAATTAATTGTAAAACCTCTTATACACAGTACTATACTCCAACTACTAAATGTTCTTTCAATATTATTAATTGTATTCTTTACTAAAGAGATTACATTTGAATCACTTTTGAAACTTTCTCAAGTCATACCATTGGGAATCTTTGCTTCAATCATACCTATTTCTTATCAAGGACTAGGTACAGGAAACTATGCCTTCAATGAATTGTTCAAATTAGTAGGTATCGAAAATGGTTCAGATATTTTCACAATTTATTTTTCACTATCTTATATTTTTAATTTGCTGGGAATCATTCCCTTCACACTCTATACATTGAGAAGTAAATGAAATTATTGAATATAATTATACTTACTGTAGTTTCCTTAATAACTCTATACACATCTACGCTTTACTCCGGAAGCAAATTAATATTTATAGGCTTCTCAGTCATAATTAATTATTCTGTTCACTATGCCATAAGGAATAAACAAAATTTTTTCCATACTTTTCTATTCACATTTCTATGGCTTGGCTTTTGGTTTAAATTAGTTATTAGCTTAAATTTTTACAATGGAAAATTCTTTGATTATACCGGAGGATTTAATTACTCCCCTGAATCGTATGACCTCTTACTCACCTTAACTTCAATCGCAATAATAGGCTTTCTTGCCCCAATATACATTCTCAATGATAAGTATAAAGAATATCAAAACATAAAATCTTTAAAATCTAATATATCTTTCTATTCGAAATATCGTATTCATACATGGATTCTATTCTCAACATTTGTTTTAATATACTCAGGTATAAATTATTATTTCGGTATTTACCAAAGAGGACGCCCCCCTCAAACTGATTTACCAATATATATCTCTGGAATAATTCGATGGTTATTACTATTCGGAGGCGCAAGTATTGCCACCCTAATACTAAGATATGAGTACCTAAGATATAAAATAATTAGCATTATTCCTTTTTTCCTACTTATTTTCGAAACCTATTCAAGTTCAATGTCCATACTAAGCCGTGGTATGATTTTTCCACTATTGAGCATTCTTTACGGCTGCATTGTATATGAAGAAAAAATGAGACAAAATGCAACAAGTATCAAGATAAAAGCGCTTGTTCTATCTATCGGAGTAATTTTATTTATATCTACACTAAAGTTTGTAAATTATAATAGAGCCGTTCTCTTCAATAAAGATAGAGGTGAAAATATCACAATACCACAAAACACTGGTACACGCTTTATAGGTATTGCCGTTACTAGATGGGTTGGGATTGAAGGACTTGCCGCAGTTATCGGAAAAAAAGAAGAATTAGGAAGTAGCTTACTATCAAAGGCGCTCAATGAAAAGCCCACTCATGGAACATCATTCTATGATAGAGAGATTATTAACTCTATTTATAACGACAAAAGATTGTCTAATAACAACTTCATAACGATCCAAGGCATGATAAGTTTTCTTTATTATAGCGGCTCTAAAACCTTTCTCTTCTGTTTTTGTTTTTTAATAGGGTTAGTTTGTAGAGTTTTTGAATTAATCACTTTAAAAGCATCAAAAGGTAATCTGATATTCACCTCATTGATAGCATATGTACTTGCTTTCAGGGTCATACATTTTGGATATATTCCATCGCAAAGCTATATGCTACTATCTGCAATCATATTCAATATTACGTTATTCTATTTAATAGAATCAGAATACCCTAAAAATTTAGTTAACTTCTTTAAGCGTAGTCAAAAGATTTAACATTTCATCCTCATTCAAACGATGCGTATTATGAGAGTTATATTCACCGGCTTGGGTAATAACCTCTTCACCATCTTCAAAGAAACGATCATAATTAAGGTCACGATTATCACTAATTATCTGATAATAATCACCAAGATCACGTGCCTTTACCATCTCTTCACGTGTAAGAAGAGTTTCGTATAGCTTCTCACCATGACGAGTTCCGATAACTTTGACTTCAGTAGCAGGTGATTTTTTAAATCGTTTAATTGCATTTGCCAGGTTTTCAATTGTTGAAGCAGGTGATTTTTGAACGAAAATGTCTCCATTTTCACCGTTTTTAAATGCAAAAATTACTAACTCGACAGCATCTTCGAGTGACATCATAAAACGAGTCATATTTGGATCTGTTATTGTGATTGGCCTGCCATTTTCAATTTGTTCAATAAATAGTGGAATAACGGAACCACGAGAGGCCATAACATTTCCATAGCGTGTCCCACAGATAATTGTCTCGTGTGTATCAGCAATACTACGTGCTTTTGCAACAAAAACTTTTTCCATAAGCGCCTTACTCATACCCATTGCGTTGATTGGATAAACGGCCTTATCAGTACTTAAACAAATAACTTTCTTCACTCTACAATTAATTGCAGCATCAAGAACATTCTCCGTTCCAAAAATGTTCGTCTTAACAGCTTGAAGTGGATAAAACTCACATGAAGGAACTTGTTTAAGTGCAGCTGCATGAAAGACGTAATCCACACCATGCATTGCTGTTAGAACACTGTTATAATCCCTAACATCTCCTATATAGAATTTAATTTTAGGATTATTATACTTCTTTCTCATATCATCTTGTTTCTTCTCATCACGAGAAAAGATTCTAATTTCAGAAAGTCCTGAATCTAAGAATCTGTCTAAGACTGCATTACCAAAAGAACCTGTACCACCTGTAATTAATAATTTTTTATTATCAAACATATATCCCTCTTATTTCTTCCAAACATTTCTATTGATGTAACCAGTGTAACTTTGAATAATTTTAACAACCTGGTAACTTACATTTTCATTTCGATAATCTTCAATATCACTATCGAAACCTTCTGGGTTATTGATTGTAATATTGATTGAATTAATAACTGAATCTCGATCTAGATCTGACATAATTAATGTACCTGCATCCATTCCTTCAGGTCTTTCATGTGCTTGCCTGATTGTGATCGCAGGGAAATTCATTAGACATGATTCTTCAGTGATAGTTCCACTATCTGAAATTACACATTTCGCATTCTTTTGAAGTAAATTGTAATCAAGATATCCAAGTGGCTTCATGAACTCAATCAGTTCATTAAAATTTGAGCTTGTCTGTTTCTCTAACTTTTTTCTTGTACGAGGGTGAGTTGAGACAATAATTCTCTTCCCAAAGTGTTCCGCAATTCCATTTAAAGAATCAAGAAGAGCTGTAAAGTTCCCCTCATAATCAACATTTTCTTCTCTATGTATACTAACTAAGAAGTAATCATTCTTAGCAAGTTTTAAATCATCAAGAATTTTTGAGTTATCAATATCTTGGCCAAAGAAGTTTAACACTTCTTTCATCGGACTACCTGTCTTAACAATTAGCTCAGGTCTTACCCCTTCATTAATCAAGTATCTTCTTGAATGCTCTGAGTGAACCATATTAAGATCTGATAAATGATCAACAATCTTTCTATTTAATTCTTCTGGAACACGTTGGTCAAAACAACGATTACCTGCTTCCATATGAAAAATTGGGATTTGTTTCTTCTTAATTGATATGACTGAAAGACAACTATTAGTATCACCATAGAGTAATACTGCATCAGGCT